>NZ_BOMG01000063.1 GCF_016862075.1 Actinoplanes couchii
TGACCGGCCGGTTCTGAAATCCGAAATGTCCCCCGAAGATCCCCGAGGAGAGTTCGATGCGTAAACCTAGAGCGCTGGCCCTGGCCGCGGCGGTGTTGACCGCCACCGGGGCGCTCACTGTCACCTTCGTGTCCAGTGGCGGCAAGGGCAGCGCCGATGCTGCCACCGGTCTGGACCAGTATGTGCCGATCGAGCAGGTGCGTCCGAATGTGGTCACCCCAGAGCCTCGGGAGGGGGCGTCGACCGGCCGGTTCACGGTGGACTGCGGCACCAACCGGAACCGGAAGTTCAGCCCGGACAACCCGGTGGCGCAGCCCGGTATCAAGAACGGCGCCGAACACCTGCACGACTTCGTCGGCAACCTGGCGATCACCGCTTTCTCGTCGGACGAGGAGTTGGCCGCCTCCCGCACCACCTGCCGTAACGGCGACCGGTCGTCATATTTCTGGCCGGTCGTCCGGATCGACCGGAGCGTCCGCCCGAAGGCCGAGGTCCAGCAGGCCCTGTCCCGGACCCGGCCGGTGGTGGTCTGCCCCTCGGTCCGGGATCGGCTGCCGGCGACCCCGACCCACGCCCAGAAGAAGATCCTGACCGAAACCCACGCCCAGAAGAAGATCCTGACCGAATTGGATCGCCTGCACGCCGCCGCGGACAAGCGGATGGCCGCCAGCGCGGGCCGGATCGACACCGCCCTCAACAAGCGGGTCCTGGACGGCTTGCGGGAGAGCCGATCCCGGTTGATCAAGCAACTGGGAAGCACGGGAGACCGGATGCTGATCTCGCTGATCGACTGCGACATCAGCTACGACGGCATGCACGCCGCGATGCACAGCCACACGCCGAGCAAGGCCCCGAGCAAGGCCCCGAGCAAGGTCCCGAGCGAGGCCCCGAGCGAGGCCCCGAGCACTGCCCCGAGCACTGCCCCGAGCACTGCCCCGAGCGCGCTGCCGGACCCGGAGGGCAGGGACTTCGAGCTTCCGGGCAACACCGGCGGCATCGTACGACCGGCAAAGATCTTGATCGAATATCGTGGCAACCCGACCACGACTGTCGTCCCGATGCCGAGGTTCCTGCGCGCCCTGACCGGTGACGCCAAGCCGACGAGCCGTGGCCCGGCGAATGCCCGCGCAGCCTGGTCGTGCAGTGGTTTCGCCGACCGGATCACCGACCGTTACCCGATCTACCCGCAGGGCAGCCGGGTCCAGCGGGTGCACGATTTCCCGGGCTGCTGGGACGGCGTGAACACCGACAGCGACAACCACCGCAAGCACGTGGCCTTCGCGGATCCGAAGACCGGCGCCTGCCCGCAGGGTTTCGTGGCGATCCCCCAACTGCGGATCACCATCTCCTACGACATCCCGCGCGAGGCCCAGCGCCGGGGACAGTACGCCCTGGATTCGTTCCCGGAAGAGAACCACAACCCGTTCTCGGACCACGACGACTTCGTCAACGTCAACTCGACCCGGACCATGCAGCGGATCGCCGCCTGCATCAACAAGAACCGGCAGTGCGCCTGACAAGGGGCAAGAACCGGCAGTGCGCCTGACAAGGGGCAAGAACCGGCAGTACGCCTGACAAGAGATAAGAACCTTGTACACATAGGCGGTTTTGCCTACGCTAAAGCGCATTAGCTACCCGCCGGAGGTGCCTGGTGCCACGTCAGCGCAAGAGAGCGGCGGTCGCTGCGGCCGCCGCTCTCGTTCTTCTCGCCGCATCCCCTTCGCCCGCCGGGGCGACCGACACCCTGCCCTGGACGGGCGCCGCCGCGAAGGGTGCCAACCAGCCGTTCCAGCACGGTTACACCGCCGCTGACCTGCTGCGATGGACCCCGCAGTCGGACCTGTTCGGTGACCTGACCCGCTCCCGGGTGCCGTTGCAGCCACGGGTCGCCCCGATCGCGGCGACCCAGGCCAACCCGGCCCTGGACCCGTCGGTGGAGAATCTGACGCTGGCCGGTGATTACGGGAACGCGTTCTTCGAGAGTTACCAGTACAACAACGAGTTCTCGGCGTACCTTTTCAACTTCTGGCAGTACACCGACTATTACGCGTCCTGGCACGGCATGCCGACCCAGGGTGTGCCGGAGTCGATGTACGACCCGAACCTGGACTGGCGGGAGAAGTGGTTCGAGTTCGGCATGCTGAACCTGCCGAACGCCGCCTACACCAACGCCGCCCACAAGAACGGCGTGAAGTCGCTCGGCACGATCTTCCTGTCCGAGAACGATCGGGGCACCCAGACCTACACCGAGCTGTTGAAGCAGGATGCGAACGGCGACTACCCGGTGGCCCGCAAGCTGATCGAGCTGGCCAAGTGGTACGGGTTCGACGGCTACTTCATCAATCAGGAGGAGCCGTCGGTCGCGCCCGCCGACATCCCCCGGTACAAGCGGTTCCTGAAGATCATCAAGGACGCCGGCCTGTACGTGCAGTTCTACGACTCGGTGCACAACACCACCGGTGCCCGGGTCTACCAGAACGAGTTCACCGCCAGCAACAGCCCGTTCGTCCGGGATCCGCAGATCGGCGACGTCAGCGACTCGATGTTCCTCAACTACTGGTGGAGCCGATCGAAACTGGCCGCGTCGGCAACCCACGCCAAGTCGCTCGGACTGGACCCGCACAAGGCCGTGTTCGCCGGGCTCGAGGCCGGAATGTATCAGTTCAACCAGCCGTACAACCTGGACGACAACGCGGGCGCCAACTCGATCGCGACCCTCGGGGCCGACTTCGTGCACGCCGACATGGCCGGCAAGGAGGACGACGCCAACCAGTGGAAGGCGTACGACCGGGAACGCCGCTGGTGGACCGGCAGCTCGACCGGCGGCGCCCAGGACGCGGGCACCTGGAAGGGCATCAAGTCCTACGTCGCCGAGCGCTCGTCGATCAGCGGCCCGGTCTTCGACACCACGTTCAACACCGGGCACGGCCTGGAGTACGTGGAACGAGGAGCCCTGTCCAGCACCCGCGAATGGTCGAACATCAACGTCCAGGATCACCCGGTCACGTGGCAGTGGAACCACACCGGCTCGCTGGGTGTCGACTACGACTACGGCACCCGGAGCACCAAGCCGGACCGTTTCACGTACCAGCAGATCGGTGCCTATCAGGGCGGCAGCTCCCTGGTGCTGAGCGGCAATCTGACCGGTGACGACTACCTCAAGCTGTACCGCACCGACCTGGACGTGACCGCGAAGTCGAAGCTGGACGTCGTCTACCGCAAGGTGTCCGCCACCGACTCCTCCCAGCTCAAGGCCGCGGTGACGTTCGCCGACGCGCCGACCACGGTCGTCCAGTTGCCGATCACCGGTTCGGGCGTTCAGACCAGCGGCTGGACCACCGCATCGCTGGATCTGGGGGCGTACAAGAATCGGAAGATCGCCACCATCGGCCTGGTCGTGGCCGGTTCCGGCATCAGCGGCTACCAGCTGAACGTCGGCCGGATCACGGTCTCCGACGGCGCCGACCACACCCCGGGGAAACCGTCCGGCTTCCACCTGGACGCGGCTCTGACCGGCACCGACGAGCTGGAACTCGGCTGGAACCTGGCGCCCTACCAGGACGTCGCCGAGTACGCGGTCTACGACGGCACCGAATACCTCGGCGGCATCTACGACGACGTGCTCTACGTCAAGCGCTTCACCGCTGCCAAGGGCACGCTGCGGCTGATCGCGATCGGTCACGACGGCAGTGTCAGCGCTCCGGCCGAACTGCCCTACGACTTCACCACCGGCCCCGGCGACGTGACGGCCACCGCGTCCGGCAGCAAGGTGACGGTGAAGTGGCAGAACCCGGCCCGGAACTTCACGGTCCAGGGGAAACCGGTGCCGGACGGGTCGACCTCGACCGTGCTGACCGGGCAGCCGGTCAAGGGTGGCCACTTCAAGGTCACGGTGGCCCCGGCCGCCGGGACGCCGGTCTCCTACCGCGGTGAGCACGCCGACACCGTGATCGAGCCGTACCCCGCGTCGCTCGTCACGATCAGCGGGAACCGGTTCACGTTCCACACCCCGGCCACCGCGGACTGGTACAAGCTCTACGTCGAGGAGGACGGGGTGGCCAAGACGTTCGCCACCACCTACTCGTCGGGGGCCAAGCCGTACATCATCCGCGGGCGCACCACCTCGGCGGCGCTGACCGTCACGATGGCCTCGGCCACGTCCCGGGTCACCGTCACGATCGAGGACTACGCCGGAAACAGGGCCACCACTGTCGTACGCGGTACGGTAAGTAACCTTCCCTGAGCCGAAGCGAACGAGGATGCATGCCGCCGCGCCGTACCCGTCCGACCCTGAAGGACCTCGCCACCCGGCTGGGGATCTCGGAATCGGCGGCCTCGTTCGCCCTTAACAACCGTCCGGGGGTCTCCGAGGAGACCCGCCGGCGGGTCCTCGCCCTGGCCAAGGAGCTGCAGTGGGCCCCGCACCACGCGGCCCGCAACCTGGCCGGCATCACGTCCATGACGGTGGGTTTTGTTCTCACCCGGGACGTGCAGGAGTTCGGGATGGAGAGCTTCTACCTGCGGTTGCTGACCGGCGCCCAGTCGGTGCTCAGCGACCGCGGGTACGGCCTGCTCTTCCAGATGACCCGCTCGGTCGACGAGGAGCTGGCGGTGCTGCGCCGGTGGAGCGAGGAGCGCCGGGTCGAGGGTGTGATCATCAGCGACCTGCGCCGGGGCGATCCACGACCGGCGTTCCTGGCCGAGCTGGGCCTGCCGGCGGTGCTGGCCGGCGGGCCCGACCCGAAGAAGCTGCTGCCCTGCGTGATGGTCGACGACGCCGAGGCGATGCGGCTGATCGTCGATCACCTCCACCAAACCGGACACCGGCGATTGGCGTACGTCAGCGGGCCCGGTGATCTTCTCCATGTGCACCGGCGGATCGCGGCGTTCAAACAGGCGGCGGCGGGCAGCCTGGCGACGCCGGGTGTGGTCGGCACCGACTACAGCGACGAGCAGGGCGTGGCAGCGACGCGGCAGCTGATCGATGCTTCCGAGCGCCCGGACGCGGTGGTGTTCGACAACGAAGTCCTGGCAGTAGCGGGAGTTCGGGCGCTGCGCAGTGCTGGGCTGTCGGTGCCGGCGGACGTGTCGGTGGTCAGCTGCGAGGACTCGGCGATCTGCATGGCGCTGCAGCCGTCGCTGACCGCGGTGCAGCGCGATCCGACCGTTTTCGGCGAGGCGGTGGCCCGTAAGTTGCTGCGTCTGGTGCACGACGAACCCGAGCCCGCGGTCGAGGCGCAGCAGCCCACGATCGTGATCCGGGAGAGCACCCGGCAGCGCTGACATCTCCGTGTCGCAGCTGGCGTAACGACCCGTTGACTACGGAACTAAAGCGCTTTAGTGTTCGGCCATGCACCTGAACCCGTCACACGTCGTGGCTCGCCTGCAGCGGGTGGTCCGGGACCGGATCCGCCCCCGCCTGCACACCCCGCTCGCCGAGGTGACCATCGATGCCTGGCGCGTCGACGGGGACGGCGAACCGGTGCCGGCCGCCCGGGCGATCGAGCACGGCGACTTCCAGCCGTTCACCGTCGGCGACACCTGGGCGCCCGCCTGGGGCACCACCTGGCTGCGCGTTCAGGGGCAGGTCCCGGCGAGCGAGCTGCCCGTCGAGCTGGTCCTCGACCTCGGCTGGTTCGACCACTCGGTCGGCGGGCACGCCGAAGGCCTCGCCTACCGGCCGGACGGCGTCGCGGTGAAAGCGCTGCACCCGCGCAACGGCTGGGTCCGGCTCACCGGCCCCGGCGCCGCCCCCGGGGTGCTCGCCGACGACGGCAGCTTCACCCTCTACGTCGAGGCCGCCGCGAACCCGCTGCTCCTGGGCCTGCCGCCGTTCATCGAGACGCACCTGGGGGAGAAACCGGGACTCGGCGAGCCGGAGCCGTACAAGCTGGTGTCCGCCGGTCTTTGCGCCTTTGATCCGGAAATCTTCGCGCTGCTGCGTGACCTGGAGGCGACCGGCGATCTGCTGCCGCACCTCAGCACCGACGAACCCCGTTACTGGCGGGTGCTCACCGCTGTGGAAGCCGCCCTCGACGCGCCCACCGTCGCCGGGGCGCGGGCAGCGCTCGCCGACGCCCTGGCCCGGCCGGCGCACGCGACCGCGCACCGGATGACAGCGGTCGGGCACGCGCACATCGACTCGGCGTGGCTGTGGCCGCTGCGGGAGACCCGGCGCAAGGTGGCCCGCACGCTCACCAACGTGCTGACGCTGATGGAGACCGATCCCGATCTGATTTACGCGATGTCGTCGGCGCAGCAGTTCGCCTGGGTCGAGCAGGACCACCCGGAGCTGTTCGAGCGGGTCAAGCAGCGGGTCGCCGAGGGCCGGATCGTGCCGGTCGGCGGCATGTGGGTGGAGTCCGACGCGGTCATGCCCGGAGGAGAGGCCCTGGTCCGGCAGATCACCTACGGCAAGCGGTACTTCATGGACACTTTCGGACACGAGAGTGAAGTCGTCTGGCTGCCGGACAGCTTCGGGTACTCCGGGGCGTGGCCGCAGATCGCCCGTCAAGCCGGGTACCGCTGGTTCCTCACCCAGAAGATCTCCTGGAACGACACCACCACCTTCCCGCACCACACCTTCCAATGGGAGGGCATCGACGGGACACGGATCCTCACGCACTTCCCGCCGGCCGACACCTATGCCGCGGAGGTCACCTCCGCTGAGCTCAAGCACGCCGTTTCCAATTTCCGGGACAAGGCCATTTCCAGCCATTCACTACTGCTTTTCGGGTACGGGGACGGCGGTGGCGGACCCAACCGGGAAATGGTGGCTCGCGCCCATCGGTTCGCGGATCTCGAAGGCGCTGCCCGGGTGGAACTCGGCCGTCCCGAGGAGTTCTTCACCGCCGCTGAGGCCGAGTTGGGTGACGCCGCTCCGGTGTGGGCGGGGGAGCTGTACCTCGAACTGCACCGGGGGACGCTCACCTCGCAAGTGGCGATGAAGCAGGGGAATCGGAGGTCCGAGGCGCTGCTGCGCACGGTCGAGTATCTGGCCACTGTCGCCGCTGTTCGGGACGGGGTGCCGTATCCCTACAAGCAGTTGGACGAGGCGTGGAAGACGGTGCTCCTGCACCAGTTCCATGACATCCTGCCGGGCTCGTCGATCTCCTGGGTGCATCGGGAGGCTCGGGAGAGGTACCGAAACCTGGAAGTTGATCTGAAGGGTCTGCTGCCGGTGGGTCGCGGCGAGCCGGGCAAGATCAGCGGTTGGTCGGTGGCTCGCGAGGGGGATTGGGCCAAGCCTGCCGGAAATATCCTTGATAACGGGATTCTTCGGGTCGAGGTTGATGGCGGCGGGCGCGTCAGCAGCCTTGTTGATCTCCGCGACGGGCGCCAGTTGAACGTCGGAGACCTGGGCGTGCTGAGGCTTTATCGGGATGAGCCGGTGCGCTGGGACGCCTGGGACCTGGATCGGCACGTCCTCCGCAACGAGACTTCGTTGCCGCAGCCGACGGTGACAGCCACGTCGGACGCCATCACTGTCACCACTAAAACCGGCAAATCCACGTTTATCGTGAAATATCGGCTGAGGGAGGGGGTGGCCGCCGCGGCCGCGAACGGGGCGGCGGCTGGCGGGGCGGCGGCGAGCGGGGCGGCTGGCACGGCGGCGGCGCAGCTCGACATCACCGTTGATGTTGACTGGCAGGAGACTGAGCATCTGCTCAAGCTTTCGCTTCCGGTGGCGGTGCGTACTCTGCGGGCGAAATACGAGACGCAGTTCGGGTCGATCGAGCGGCCCACACACGAGAACACCCTGGCCGACGAGGCGCAGTACGAAGTCTGTTCGCACCGGTGGGTGCACGTCGCTGAACCCGGGCTCGGTGTCGGTGTCGTCAACGACTCGACCTACGGGTGCGACGTCCGCCGGATTCCCGGTGGCACCGACATCCGGCCGACGCTGCTGCGTGCCCCGAGGTTCCCGGATCCGGACACCGACCGGGGGCGGCACACGTTCCGGTTCGCGGTGGTGGCCGGCGACGAGACCGTGACCCGGGCCGCCGCCGACGACCTGAACGCGCCCTGGCTCGAAGCGCTCGCCGACGTCGAGCCGCTGCTCGGGCTGGAGATCGAATCCGGTCACGCCGTCATCGACTGGATCAAGCTCGCCGACGACCGCAGCGGCGACGTGATCGCCCGCGTCCACGAGACCCGCGGCGGCCGGGCCGTCGCCCGTCTCACCAGTACCTTCCCAGCCTCGATCGTCGAGACCGACCTGCTGGAACGCCCCCTCGAAGCCACCGGGGACCGGCTGATCCTCGGCCCGTTCCAGATCACCACTCTGCGCCTTTCCCCCATCAAGGAGTGATCGATGTTTCGTAGAACAGCACGTTTCGCCCTTCCGGTAGTCGCGGCACTCGCCCTCAGCGCCTGCGGCATCGGCGGTGGCTCGGACACCGCCGACACCACCGCGACCGTCTCCGGCGAGGTCAAGGGTGAGATCACCTTCCAGACCTGGAACCTCAAGGGCGGCTACGAGAAGTACTTCACCGACCTGGTGACCGCCTTCCAGACCGCCAACCCGGGCACCACGGTCAAGTGGATCGACCAGCCGCCGGAGGGCTACCAGGACAAACTGTCCGCCGACGCGGCCGCCGGTTCGCTGCCGGACGTCGTCGACATCGGTCCGGAGGCGGCGTTCACCCTGGCCAACGCCGGAATGCTGCTCGACCTGTCGAAGACCGACCCAGACGCGGCCAAGGACTACCTGCCGAAGGCGTGGGAGGCCAACAAGTTCGCGTCGCTCGGTGGCGGCATCTACGCCTACCCGTGGTACCTGAACACCGGCCCGTCGTTCTACAACACCGCCCTGCTGGACAAGTGCGGCGTGCCGAAGGACAACCTGCCCGCCACCTACGACGCCCTGTTCGCCGCCGGTGAGGCGATGGCCGCCAAGTGCAAGAGCGGCGAGACGATGGTGGGCCGGCTGCCGGCGATCGAGACGTTCGGCGCGTACGGGGTTCCGCTGATGAACGCCGAGGGCACCAAGTTCACCTTCAACGACGCCAAGGGCGCCGAACTGGTGAACCACTACAAGAAGCTGTTCGAGGCGGGCGGCCTGACCGAGGCCACCCTGAACAAGCTGCAGACCGGTGAGGTCGACGCGTTCAAGGCCGGTCAGGTCGGCTGGCTGCCGGGTAGCTCGTACACGCTGAAGGATCTGAAGGCCACCGCGCCGAAGATCGCCGAGACCGTGGCGATCGCCCCGCACGTCACCAACGACAAGCCGAACATGTACATCGAATCTTTGGCCGTGAACGCCAAGTCGAAGAACACCGCCACCGCTGTCGCGTTCGCCAAGTTCGCCACCAACAAGGCCAACCAGCTCGGCTTCAGCAACCAGGCCGCGATCTTCCCGTCCGCGACCGGGGCGCTTGACGACGCCTACTTCACCACCGACGACGGCACCCCGGAGACCAAGCTGCGGGTCGAGTCGGCCAAGGCCGTGTCCGAGGCGATCGTCTACTGGCCCGCCGCGTTCTCCAGCAAGAGCGTCGACTTCCTGCGCGAGCAGATCGCCCTGGCGGTCCTCGGCAAGAAGGACGTGCAGGCGGCCCTCGACGAGTCGGTCAAGTACGCCGACGAGAACCTGCCCAAGTAATGACCTCCGCCTCCATCGGGCGGACCCACGACCGGTGGTGGGCGCCGTGGCTGTTCCTGGCGCCCGCCCTGGCCGTAGTCGTGGTTTTCATCCTGTTCCCGTTCACCAACACCCTCGCACTGTCGGTCACCGACGCCACCCTGCTCAAACCCGGGCAGTTCATCGGAGCCGACAATTTCGTACGCCTGTGGAGCGACGAACGCTTCCGGATCGCGATGATCAACTCGACGTTGTACGTGATCTGCGTCGTGCCCGTGATGATCGCCGCCCCGCTGGTGCTCGCCGCCCTGGTCAACGGCACCACCCGGATCCTCGGGTTCTTCCGGACCGCGTTCTACCTGCCGGTCGTGATGTCCTCGGTGATCGTCGGCCTGATCTGGACCAACCTGCTCGACCAGCGCGGCCTGATCAACCAGCTGCTCGGCTGGCTCGGCGCGATCGACACCCCGATCGGCTTCCTCAGCGACCGCTGGCTGACCCTGATCAGCGCCATGGTCGTGACGGTGTGGACCGGCCTCGGCTACTACATGGTCATCTACCTGGCCGCGATGGCCAACATCGACCGCTCGCTGTACGAGGCGGCGGCCATCGACGGCGCCGGCCCGATCCGCCAGTTCCTGCACGTCACGGTGCCGGGCGTGCGCTCCACGTCGGCGCTGATCGGCCTGTTCTCCTCGGTGTCCGCGTTCCGCGTCTTCGGCGAGGTCTACGTGCTCACCGGCGGAACCGGGGGCACCGGCGGCCAGAACACCACCATCACCATGCTCATCCAGCAGGAGGGCACCGGCTTGCAGGCGCAGACCGGGTACGCCGGAGCGATCAGCATGGTCATGTTCGTGGTCCTCGGCGGACTGCTCGCCGCCCAGCTGTGGTTCCAGAACCGGGGAGGCGACAAATGACCAGGTTCTTCCGGTACGTCATCCTGCTCGGCTTCTTCCTGCTGCTCGCCGGGCCACTGATCTGGCAACTGTCGCTGTCGTTCAAGGGCATCGGCGACGACCTCTACGCCCAGCCGCCACAGATCATCCCGTCCGACCCGACCATCCGGAACTACGGCGACGTGCTCGACCGGGTGCCGGTCTTCCGGTACGTACTCAACTCGGTGATCGTGGCCCTGATCGTGGTCGGCGGCAACATCGTCGGCGCCACCCTCGCCGGGTACGCCCTGGCCCGGCTCACCTTCCGGTTCCGGGGCCTGGTCACCGCCCTGTTCGTGGTGGCCCTGCTGGTCCCGATCGAGGCGATCATCATCGCCCAGTTCCTGCTGGTCCGCTCGTCCGGACTCGCCGACACCCTGCTCGGTGTGGCCCTGCCGACCTGCGTCGCCGCCCTCAACGTGCTGCTGATGCGCAACGCCTTCCAGGGCATCCCGATGGAACTCGAGGAGGCGGCCCGGATCGACGGCGCCGGGGTGTGGCAGCGGTTCTGGCACATCTGCGCACCCCAGGTCCGCGGCGTGATGACGGTCGTGGCGATCTTCTCGTTCGTCGGCGCCTGGAACGACTTCCTGTGGCCGCTGATCGTGCTCTCCGGCGAGGAGAACTACACCCTCACCCTCGGGCTCAACCGGCTGCGCGGCACGTTCATCTCCGACCCGCGGCTCGTCGCGGCCGGCACCATCATCGCCCTCGCGCCGATCCTCGCCGTCTTCGCCATGCTCCAGCGTTACTTCTTCAAAGGCCTGCAAGCAGGCGGAATCAAAGGCTGAACCACGTGACAACCCCCCGCTTCGGCGTCAACTACGTACCGTCCGGCGACTGGTTCTTCGAATGGCTGTCCCCCCGCTGGGACGCCATCCGCCGCGACCTGGACAGCATCGCCGGCCTCGGCCTCGACCACGTCCGGATCCTGCCGCTCTGGCCGGTGCTGCAACCCAACCGGACCCTGATCCGCGAACAGGCCCTCGCCGACGTCCGCCGGGTCGCCGAACTCGCCGACGAAGCCGGGCTCGACGCGAGTGTGGACGCGTTGCAGGGCCACCTGTCCAGCTTCGACTTCGTGCCGTCGTGGCTGTCCAGCTGGCACCGGCGCAACATGTTCACCGACCCGGACGCGATCGACGCGCAGGCCGCCCTGGTCGCCATGCTGCACTCGTCGGTCGCCGACCTGCCGAATTACCTCGGCATTACCCTCGGCAACGAGGTCAACCAGTTCTCCTCCCGGCCGCACCCGACCCCGATGCCGGCCACCCCGGACGAGGTCACCGCCTGGATCGACACGCTGCTCGGTGCGGTACCGGCCGACGGGCGCGGCCTGCGGGTGCACGCCGAGTACGACGCCGTGTGGTACCAGGACGGGCACCCGTTCCGGCCCACCCACGCCAGCCGGCAGGGCGACGTCACCGCCATCCACTCGTGGATCTTCAACGGGACGGCGCAGCACTACGGGGCGATGTCGCCGCAGAGCATCAGGCACGCCGAGTATCTGATCGAGCTGTCCCGGGCGTTCGCACTTGACCGGAACCGGCCAGTGTGGCTGCAGGAGGTCGGTGCGCCGCTGAACTGTCTCGACGCCGCGGACGCGCCCGAGTTCTGCCGGCAGGCCGTGCTGGCGGCTGCCGAGTCCGACGCGTTGTGGGGGGTCACCTGGTGGTGCTCGCACGACGTCCGGCGAGGGCTCGCGGACTTCCCGGATCTGGAGCATTCGCTCGGGCTCTTCGACGCCGACGGCGCGGTCAAGCCGATCGGTGAGGCCTTTGCCGAGGTGGCGGCTTCGGTTAAATCGGGCGGGGCGACCCCTCGTACGACCGCAATCGTGTTCGACGAAAAGGTGAACCGGGCCGATCTGGCTCCGGGCGGTGCCGTCTTCACCGCCTGGATGGACGCGGCGATCCGCGGCGAACGGCCCGCGCTGGCTCTCTCCGGCGATGGCTTCGCGACGGTCCTCCCGCCGGCCGAATCGAACACGCCGGGCGTCTACAGCGCGGTCAGTGACACGGACATGTTCGAAGGATGAGCTATCGGGACGCGTCGCTGTCCGTTTCTGATCGGGTTCGGGATCTGCTCGGGCGGATGACCCTGATCGAGAAGGCCGGGCAGGTCAACCAACGGCTCTACGGGTGGAAGGCGTGGCAGCGGGTCGGCGACGGTTTCGCCGCCACGCCGTATCTGGTCGACGAGGCCCGGCGGTTCGGCGGGATCGGCGCGGTCTACGGGCTGCAGCGCGCCGACGCCTGGTCCGGGCAGACCCTGGCCACCGGGGTCGGCGCCGCCGAGGGCGCGGCGCTGAGCGCCGAGATCCAGCGGACCATCGTCGCCGAGTCACGGCTCGGGATTCCGGCGCTGTTCGTCGAAGAGGTGCCGCACGGGCATCAGGCCATCGACGGGACGATCCTGCCGGTCGCGCTGGCCGCCGCGTCCACCTGGGATCCGGACCTCTACGAGCGGGCCTGCGCCGCCGTCGCCGCCGAGGTCCGGGCCCGGGGCGCACACGTCGCGCTGGTCAGCACACTCGACGTGCTGCGCGATCCCCGATGGGGCCGGGCGGAGGAGACGTTCGGCGAGGACCCTCAGGTCGCGGCGCTTTTCACCACGGCTGTGGTACGCGGGATGCAGGGTCACGCGGTCGACGGCACGATCCCGGCGGACCGCCTCGCGGTGGTGCTCAAACACGCGGCCGGCCAAGGCGCCACCATCGGCGGCCGGAACTGGGCCGCCACCGAACTGGGCTGGCGCGAACTGGCCGAGATCCACCTCCCGCCGGTCCGGGCCGCCGCGGAGGCCGGAGCAGCCGGAATCATGGCCGCCTACAGCGAGGTCGACGGCCGGCCCGCCGCCGCCAACCGCCGCCTGCTGACCGGCGTGATCCGCGACGCCCTGGGTTTCCAGGGTCTGATCATGGCCGACGGAACCGCCTTGGACCGCCTGTTGCGCCTGACCGGCGACCCGGTGTCCGCCGCCGCCCTGGCCCTGCACAGCGGCATCGACATGAGCCTGTGGGACGAGGTCTTCCCGCACCTGGACACCGCCGTCTCCCGAGGCCTGGCGACCATGGACGACCTGGACGCGGCGGTCACCCGGGTGCTGACCTTGAAGTTCCGGCTGGGCCTGTTCGACGACCCCATCCTTACCGACATTTCCGAAACCTCGGGAAATTCGGGCAAGGAGGAGGGGCGCAGCCAGCGACGGCGTCAAGCGGCGCCAGAACCAGGGCTGACCGGGCGGCTGTCGGCTGAGATTGCTGCTCGGGCGGTCACTCTTCTGCATGACCGGGAAGGGCTGCTTCCTCTTCGGGGTTCGCGGATTGCGGTGCTCGGCCCGCATGCCGACACCATTCGGCATGCGCTCGGGGACTACACCGCGCCGCAACGGCCCGGGGTCGGTGTGACCATAACGGACGCGCTGCGGGCTTCCGGGCGGACCGTGACCGTCGCGCCCGGCGCCGACATCGCCACCGGCGACACCACTGGTGTGGATCGTGCGGTTGCTCTGGCTGAGGACGCCGATGTGGTGGTGCTCTGTCTGGGGGGATCGAGCGCCCGCGACGTGGAGACCTCGTTCGACGTCAACGGGGCCGCCCTGACCAGCACGGACGGGCCGCCGGTGCAGATGACGGCGGGGGAGGGCGTCGACCTGGCCCGCCTGCGGTTCGGGGACGGGCAATACGAACTGTTGCGCCGGGTCGCTGCCACCGGTACTCCGATCGTGGCGGTGGTGGTGCAAGGGCGGCCGCATGTGCTCGGGGAGGTTCTGGAGACCGCGGGGGCCTGTGTGAATCTGTTCTACCCGGGGCCGTCGCTGGGGACCGTCGTTGCGGACGCGCTGCTCGGGCGACGGGAGATGATCGGGCGGCTGCCGGTGTCGCTGCCTCGGGACGCTGCCAGTCTGCCGGTGTACTACAACCATCGGGATCATGACTGGAACGGCTATGTGGACGCCGGGCCCGGACCGCTGCTGCCGTTCGGGGGTGGGGGACCGGGCGTACTGACGCTGGGCGTCGCGTCTTTTGATCGTGGTCTGTGCCGGGTTCCGGTGTCCAATCCGACCGATCGGGACGCGTCCGCGGTGGTGCAGCTCTACCTCCGGCGGGTGACCACGACGGTGTGGCCACGGGCCCGGGAGCTGCGCGGATTCCGGTGGGTCCGGGTGCCGGCCGGGCAGACCGTGGTGGTGGAGATGCCGGCCGGGCCGGAGCAGGCCGCCACCGTCGACGACTGCGGGCGGCCGGTGCCCGAGACCGGGACCGTCGAGTTCAGTGTTCAGATGTCGGCGGCGGCGTCGTAACGGCGTCTCAGCTCGGTCATCTCCTGCGGGGTGAGGGCCTCCTTGACGGCGAGTTCGGCGTAGCGGGGCGGGAACATCTGCCACAGTCGGTCGATGTACTTGACCTTCTCGGTGGCCTCCACCGCCTGGATTCCGGGCGGATCGGTGGACATGTCGAGGATGACCGGGCCGGCCAGTTTGACCGCCACGTCCCACGGTTGTTTCTGGCCGGCCACGCCGCACAGGTGGAAGCCGTAGACGGTCCGCACCGCGCTCATCGTCGTCGCGTCGGCCGGTTCGTAGCCGTAGACACGAACGCCGCAGACCACCGCGCCGTCGGCGGCCGCGTGCCCGGCGTGCTGGTGCTGTTCGGGGCTGGACTGTTCGAGGGTGGTGCGCATCCGGGCGGTGATCTGCTCCCGCAGGTCCGCGGGCTCGTCCGTGCCGGCCAGCGCGTACGCACCGGCCGACACGGACAGCAGGGTCACGAGGGCCCCTACGTGGCGAGCTCTCATCAGGCGAAGTTCACGTCGCTGCACCACATGTAGGCCTGGTCGAGGTGCGAGGCCTGCCAGATGACGAACAGGATGTGGTGGCCGGTGTAACCCGACGTGTTGATGTTGAACGAGATGTTGTTCGCCGGCGCGTACTTACCCGTCTGGGTGATGAAGTCCAGGTTCCCCCAGCCGAGTGTCTGGGTGGCCGGGTTGTACCCCTGTTTGCTGACGTACACCTTGAAGTAGTCGGCGCCGTGGCTCGCCTGGTCGTACAGCTGAACCGTGAAGTTGCTGGTGACGTTGGTGGTCTTCCAGGCGCCGGGCCGGTTCAGGCTGTCGTTGCGGGTCAGCGCGTTGCTGCAGAGCTGGCCGTCCGGGGTCTTGGCCTGGAACTGGGCGCCGAGCCCGTCCCGCAGCGCGCTCATCCAGTTCCACATGGTGTCCGGGTTGGCCTGGAACGCCTGCCAGCACATCGGATCCTGGGTCTGCATGGCCGGGTTGGTGTGCTGACTTCCCCAGGTCTGCCAGCACTGATAGGCGCGCGAGGCCGGGTTGATGATGGTGCCGTGCGCCTGGGCCGGGCTGCTGAGCTGGGGAAGCATGCTGACCAGCAGTGCGGTCAGGACGGCCAGCACCAGGCCGGTCCTACGGGACTCGTGTGGGGGCACGGTGGTCCTCCGTTCTTCGGCGTTCGGGGATCGGTTTGGGAGCGCTCCCGTTGGCCAAAGCATTGCATCCATGTTTCGGGATATCAACTGATGTCTATCTGGTTTGGCACGTTTGGGTTGTCACCCGACCGGGGTTGATCGCTCCGGTCGTCTAGGGTGGGCCGCTGACGTACTGACGCGGGGAGAAAAAATCATGAAAAAGACAAGTTTGAGTATCGTCGGTTTGTCACTGGCCGTGGTGGCCGCGCTCGGCGGTTGCGGCGACGACGCCGCCAAGGACTCCACGTCCACCGGCACCACCGAGACCGGCACGTCGGCCGCCGCACCCACCGACGCCGCCCCGGTCCCGGCCGGCGCGCTCGGCGAGCTGGTCGCCGCCGCCGAGAAGACCACGTCCACATCGGCCAAGGTCGCGATGAAGAGCGGCAGCGTCACCATCGACGGCGCCTTCGACGCGCCCGGCGAACTGGTCGAGATGGACTCCGACTTCGGCGACGCCGGCACCATCAAGATCCTCCGGGTCGGCAACGACCTCTACCTCAAGGCCGGTGGCTCGATCGCCGCGTCCTACTCCGGCAACGGCAAGAAGTGGCTGCACGT
This sequence comes from Actinoplanes couchii, assembly GCF_016862075.1. Taxonomy (GTDB): domain Bacteria; phylum Actinomycetota; class Actinomycetes; order Mycobacteriales; family Micromonosporaceae; genus Actinoplanes; species Actinoplanes couchii. The sequence goes on from NZ_BOMG01000063.1 coordinate 16,571, forward strand.
CGACGCCAGCAAGCAGACCGGCACCCTGAGCGTCGAGCAGAACGACCCGAGCAGCACCGCCAAGCTGCTGTCCACCGCCGCCTCCGACGTCACCGGATCCGGTGGTTCGTACCAGGGCACCCTCGACATGAGCAAGTCGCCGACGGTGTCCAGCGCCGTCGGGTCGGCCGGTGACAAGTTCAAGGCCATCCCGTTCACCGCCGAGGTCAAGGACGGCTACCTCACCAAGGTGACCACCGACATGAGCAAGGTCGCCCAGGGGGCCGGCAAGTCGGTCACCGCGTACTCCGGCTTCGGTGCGCCGGTCGACGTCAAGGCCCCGGCCGCCGCGCAGACCATGGAGATGAGCGCCGCCGACATCAAGAAGATGGGCGGCTGACGGTTCCGTTCCGGTGGGGGCGCTCCGGTTCTCCGGGGCGCCTCACGGGAGCAGCGCGCGCAATGCCGGTTCGGCCAGATCGAAATTCACTTCCGGCACGCCGAGTACGCTGCTGTAGACCACCGATTCCATCAGCCGTACATAAAGGAACGACCGCAGTCGCAGTTCTTCGACGTCCCCGGTGATCCCGGATTCGAGAAAGATGCCGAGCTGGGCGTCGACCGCCCGGTGGTGCACATCGGTCGCGGTGGTCAGCAGCACCCGGGCCGCCGTCTGCGGCTCGGCCGCCACGAACTGCCGCAGCTGATGGGCGCCGGTCACCATCTCGGCGAACGCCCGGGACAGGAACAGCACCCGGTCCGCGCCGGTGCCGATCGCCTCGCCACCCGCCTCGGCCAGGAAGATCCGGCCGATCGCCCAGAACACCTCACCGAACAGGGCGTCCCGGCTGCCGGCCGCCCGGTACAGCGTCGCCCGGCTGATCGACATCTCACTCGCCAGCAGATCCATGTCGATCGTCGAATGCTTCAGGTAATGCATCGCCGCACTGCGCAGCAATACCTCCGAATCGATGACACGCCGAGCCGGCACGACGAACACACTCCCTATTCCCGGTTCCGGGATGCTATCCGTTTCCCGGGGGCCTGATATCAGCCGATCGGGCCGCCGGAAGTGGCCTGACGGAATGCCCCCGGAGTACTCCCGTCCAAGCGGCGGAAGAACAGGCCGAATGCCGACGGGTCGCTGAATCCCAATCGGCGGCTGATCGCGGCCACACTGTCGTCGCCGTCGGCCAGCAACCGCCGGGCCTCCAGCAGCACCCGGGCGTCGATCAGGTCCTTAGGGGTCCGGCCGAAGGCTTCCAGACAGGACCGGCTGACGGTACGGGCGGACCAGCCCAGCAGCTCCGCCGCCCGCCGGGTGGTCAGCCGCTCGGCGAAGTGCCGTTCCAGGACCTCCTCGAACGCGCGCACGATCTCCCCGATCCGCCCCGAGTCCTCCGCCGGGAGCGCGCTCAGGTGCAGCAGCAGGGCACTCAGCGCGTGCCGGGGCGCACCCAGCTCCGGGTTCGCTGTCCGCACGGCGGTGACCAGGGCGGACACCGTGGTCAGCTGGTCCGGCGCCAGTCGCCACGTGGTGCTGCGGACCGACGGGCGCAGCACGTCCCGGACGGCCGTGCCGTCCGCGGCGGCCACGTCGGTGAACAGCACCGCGGTCCCGGCCGCCGCCGGATCGGCACGGAACCGCTGCACCGCGCCGGCGCGGATCCACAGGACCGTGCCGGCCTCGTACGCCAGATCGGTGAAGTCGACGTGATGCCCACCGGCGCCGGCGGTGACCACGAAGACGCTGTGGAACCCGGCCCGGTGCGCGTGGGTCTGCACCGGCACCGGGCTGCGCATCAGATCGGCCAGGTCGGCGACCTCGATCTCCCACTGTCCGGAGCGTGCCGGGTGAAAACCGACCTGTCCAATTCCGTCCATGGTCTGACCTTACGTGAACTGGGTCTTCATGAATGAGGCTCCTAGGCTGGGACGCGTAGACACCACTTCTTCCCCCAGGAGAACATCATGAGCGTCGTCGTCTTCGGAGCCGCCGGAACCGGTGGACAGCGGATCGTCGCCGAAGCCGTCTCGCGGGGTCTGACCGTCGTTCCGGTCGTCCGCGACACCACCCGTCACCCGCGGGTCGCCGGGCTGGCCACCGTCCGGGGTGACGCCACCGACCCGCAGTCGGTGAGCGCCCTGCTGGCCGGGGCCGACGCCGCGGTGATCGCGGTCGGCGAGTCGTGGACCGAGGCCGCCCGCACCGTGCTGACCGCCGCCGCCGGCCGGGTGTACGTGCTGCACATGGGCGGTGGGGCCACCCTCACCCTGCCGGACGGGACCGCGTTCGTCGACCTGCCCGGCTTCCCGGCCGAGTACCTGGTGCCGGCCCGTGGACAGGCCGAAGCGCTCGCCTTCTACCGGGCGCACGGCGGTTCGGACTGGACGTACCTGTCGCCGCCGCCCGTCGACTTCGCCCCCGGCGACCGCACCGGCGACTACCGGACCGGCGACGACCAGCCGGTCACCGACGGCGACGGCAACGCCCGCATCTCGTACGAGGACTACGCGGTGGCCCTGGTCGACGAGATCACCAAACGGGCCCACGCCGGCCGCCGTTTCACCGTCGGTTACTGAGGCAGTTCTTCTGAGCCGCTCTCACTTCCACCCGGTGTGGGGTGGGCGCCGGTTAGCTTGCCCCGATGCGAGCAGTGACGATTCAACAGTTCGGTGACCCCGCCGGGATGGTGGTGGCCGATGTCCCGGAGCCGTCGGCCGGGCCGGGGCAGGTGGTCATCGCAACCGAGGCGATCGGGGTCGGCGGGGTCGACGCGGTCATCCGGCGCGGGACGCTGGGTGGTTTCGGGTTCACCGCCGGGCTGATCCCCGGCAGCGAGGTTGCCGGGCGGGTGATCTCGGCCGGACCGGACGTCGATCCGTCGTGGCGGGGGCGGCGGGTGTGGGCGTTCACCGGCACCAGCGGCGGATACACCGAGCAGGCCGTCGCCAGGATCGGTGACGTCGTCGCCCTCCCGGACGGGATCACCTCCATCGACGCGGTGGCCCTCGGCAGCGCCGGGCCGGTCGCCCGGCTCGCCCTGGCCCACGGGCGCTTCGCGCCGGGGGAGTCGGTGCTGGTCCGCGGCGCGGCGGGCAGCATCGGCATCGCGGCCGTCGAGATCGCCGCCCGCGGTGGTGCCGCGACCGTCGCGGTGACCACCTCCTCGCCGGAACGTGGCGAGCGCCTGCGCGAACTCGGGGCGACCGAGGTTCTGGACCGGTCCGGGCAGGGCGGCTCCACGACGTACGACGTCATTGTCGATGTCGCCGGTGGAGACGCCCTGCCGGACTTCGTCGACCGCCTCGCGCCGAACGGGCGTCTGGTTCTGGTCGGCGTGGTGGCCGGCATGCCGCCGGCCGACTTCGGCGCCCGTCTGCTGGCCGGCTTCCGGCAGTCCCGGTCGGTGGCCACGTTCAGCCTGGACAGCGTCCCGGTCCCGGTCCGGGACGCGGCCCGCGCCGAGACGTTCGCCGCCGCGGCCCGGGGCGAGCAGCACGCCGTGGTGCACGACGTGCTGCCGCTGGCCGAGGCCGCCGAAGCACACCGCCTGATGGACGCCGGTGCGGTCTTCGGCCGGATCGTGCTGACGCCCTAGGTTCGATCGCGGCAGAACCTAGCCGACCGGGTTCCAGCCGTCCGTACCGGCGAGATATTTCTGCGGGGTGTAGTTCGGCGCCTGGGCGTCGGAGAGTTGCGGGCGGTTGCTGTTGACCGTCGCGCCCGCGCCGGTGTTCCTGTACTCCAGGAAACGGGCGTTCTTCCACGTCGCGTCGCCCATGTCGGTCCACGGCTGGGCGGTCTTGACGGTGGCGCTCAGGTTCGACTCGCGGTAGAGGACCTGGGCGCCCTGACCCCACGGGCGTCCGAGAGTGGTCACGTTGTTCGCGGCGCCGGTGATCGTCGACCTGTAGAACAGGTAGCCGTAGGTCTGCCCGCTCGGGGTGGACGCCGCGGTGATCGGGCCACCCGACGTGCGCTTCTCGTAGATCTGGCAGGCGTTGAAGACCGCGGTGCCGCCACTGTAGATGAAGTCGACCGTACCCTCGACGTAGGTGTTGACGAAGTAGGCCCGGTTGCCGTCCTCGACCCGCAGCGTGTCCTGGTCGCCGAGGAACCGCACGTTGTCGTAGACGGCCCGGTCGCCGTCGGAGAACATGGCGAGGGCCTGGTCACCGGTGTCCGACGAGTTCTCGTCGAAGTCGTTGGCGAACGTCAGCCCGGTGGCCTTGAAGTCCTTGCCGAGGATCCACGCGGTGGCGCTGCCGGTCGCGCCCCAGTCGCCGGCGTTGCGGTTGAAGACGATCACCGTCTGGCTCGCCGACGTGCCCAGGCCCTGGAGCGTGATGTTCGGCTTGTCGGCCGGCACCTTGATCTGCTCCCGGTACGTGCCCGCCTTGATGGTGATCACCCGCCGGGTGGTGTTCCCGGACGGCACCGCGTTGATCGCCGCCTGCACCGTGGTGTACATCCCGGTGCCGTCCTTCGCCACGGTCGCCGTTGCCGGCACACCGTTGACCAGGTTGAACGCCCACTGGATCTGCGAGATGTCGGAACACGCCTGCTGCACGATCGGGTTGTTCCCCGCCGTCGACGCGTCCTTGTTCGTCATGCACAACCCGGTGCCGGCGTTCTTGACCAGGTATTTCCCGGCCGCCGCGGTGGACGCGGTGAACGTCCAGGTCTGAACGGCACTTCCACTGCAGGCGTTCTGTACGAGCTGGGCCGCCGCCTCGACACACGCGCCGATGGTGAAACCGCTGCCCTGGGCGGTGACCTTGAACTGCTGCGCGGTGTTGCCGGTGGCGCACGCCGTCTGGACCAGCAGGTTGCCGCTGCTCACGGTGAGGCACTTGCCGCTGGAGCCGGAGACGAGGGTGTAGGTGCCGCCGGCGGCGGGTGCCACCGCGGCCCGTGCCGGGGATGTGGGGATGGTGATCATCGCTGCCGCGAGGACCAGGGGGATGAGTCTGCGCATGGTTCTACAGACGTCGCGCCGAGTCCGGGATAACGGGTTATCCGGCTGCGGTCCGGGCGTCTGTATCGGTGTTCCCTCATCCCCAGGAGAATCCCCATGCGACTCCGCACCGTCCTCGCCGCCGGGCTGGTCCTGGCCGTGTCGTGGCCGATCAGCCCCGCGGCCGCCGCCACGCCGGTCTCCGGTGGCACGTACACCCTCGTCTCCGCGTCGAGCGGCAAATGCCTCAACGTCACCAGCGCGAACCTGCTCGTCCAGGTCGCGTGCACCTCCGGGGCCGCCGCGCAGCAGTTCAAGGTTGCCGCTCAGGGCAGCGGCTTCACCATCGGTTCCTGCCTCGAGGCCGCGGACCAGATCGCCCAGAAGACCTGCAACGCCGGCGCGAACCAGACCTGGACGTTCACCGCATCTTCCGCGGCAGCCGGGAAATACCTGGTCAAGAACGCCGGCACCGGCCTGTGCATGACGAACAAGGACGCGTCCACGGCAGGGAACAACCCGATCGTGCAGCAGGCGTGTTCCGACGTCTCGCAGACGCAGTGGACGTTCAACCAGCTCTCCGGCCCGGCCGGTGCGGTCGCCTTCCCCGGGGCGGCCGGACCGGCGATGAACGCCACCGGAGGGCGTGGTGGCGACGTCTACCACGTCACCAACCTGACCGACAACGCCGCGAACCCGCAGGCGGGATCGTTGCGGTACGGGATCACCACGGCGCCGTCGACCGGACGTACCATCGTGTTCGATGTGGCCGGAACCATCAAGTTGTCACCCGCCGGCCGGCAGGGCTGGCTGAGCATCGGCACCAGCAACCTGACCATCGCCGGGCAGACCGCCCCCGCACCCGGTGTCACGATCATGGGTCAGGCCACCAAGGTCACCGGGAAGAACATCATCCTGCGGCACCTGAAGTTCCGGCCCGGCAAGGACCAGGCCAACCCCGGCACCGCCACCAACGACGGACTGTGGCTCACCGGCGACAACCTGATCGTCGACCACACGTCGGTGAGCTGGGCCGACGACGAGGGGATCAGCGCCAGCGACGGCGCCGGGCAGATCACCGTGCAGCACTCGATCGTCTCCGAGGGCCTCAACTACAACGGCCACAGTTACGGCGCGCTGGTCGGCAGCGACGTGACCGGGTCGAACATCGCTTACCACCACAACCTGTTCGCCCACAACGTCAGCAGGCTGCCCCGGCTCGGCAACGAGACCGGCGCCGTCAACTACGTCGAGTGGAGCAACAACGTCATCTTCGAAGGCTCCGGGTACAGCGGCGCCGACCAGCTCGCCAACGGCAACTTCGTCGGCAACACCTACCTGCGGCACAACAACAGCGGATCACAGGTCTACACCGGCGCCACCGGCACGGCGATCTACCAGTCCGGCAACGTGGTCGACTACGACGGCGACAGCAACCTGACCAACGGCCAGACGGCCACCTGGAGCCAGTTCCCGTCGGTCCCGTCCCAGCGCTCTTCGAGATTCAACATCCCCAACTTGTCGTACGAGTCGGCAGGCGCGTCGTTGACGAACGTGCTGAACCGGTCGGGCGCGTTCTGGTGGTCCCGTGACCCGGTCGACACCCGGATCGTCAGCGAGACCCGCTCCACCAGCGGCGGCATCGTCACCGCCGCGAACAGCACCGAATGGAACAACCTGTGGAACGCCGGGCAGGTCAGCCGGGCCAGTGGCTGGGACACCGACCGGGACGGCATGCCGAACACCTGGGAGAGCGCCAACGGCCTGAACCCGAACGTCGCCGACCAGAACGGCGACGCCGACGGCGACGGGTACCGCAACATCGAGGAGTATCTGGACGCCGCCGCCCAGGGGAACTAGGACAACAGTTTCTCCGGACTTTACCGAGCATTTGCCAAAGATCATCTTAAAACCTCCCGCCATGCATGGGTGTCTATCTAATGCGTGGGGGAGGTGGTCGGATTGGAACTCACCGACGCCGAGTTGGTGACCGCCGGGCAGAACGGCGACCGCGACGCCGTCGCCGTTCTGCTGAACCGGCATCTGCGGCTCACCTACCACGTGATCCGCCGGGCCCTGGACGGCCACCCGGACACCGACGACCTGGTCCAGGAGACCATGATCCGGGCCGTCGAGAAGCTCGCCGACCTGCGCGACCCCACCCGGTTCCGGGCCTGGCTGATCACCATCGCGATCCGGCAGGTCAAGAACCGGGCCCGCCGGCCGCCGCCGATGTCCCTGATCAGCCCCGACCCGCCCGACCCCGGCGTGGACGTCGCCGACGAGGCGCTGGACCGGGCCGGTCGCGACGAACGACGCCGGCGGTTCCGGGCGGCGGCCCGCTGGATCAGCGACGAGGACCGCTGGCTGCTGACGCTGTGGTCCCGGGAACTCGACGGCGACCTGACCCGGGCCGAACTCGCCGACGCCCTGCACGTCAGCCGCCCGCACGCGGCCGTCCGGATCAACCGGATGCGCGCCCACCTGATCCGGGCGCACGAGGTGGTGACGGCGTACGAGGCCCGGCCCCGCTGCCCCGGCCTGACCCGGGCCGCCGAGGGCCACCTGCTGGCGCGGGTGTCCCGGCACATCCAGTCCTGCCCGTCCTGCCGCCCCGCCACGCCGCTCCCGGCCTGCGCCCCCGCCTGCTGACCGCTGACCCTCTACCGCCCGCCCGCCCGCCTGCCCGGCTTGCTCATCGCCGACCGGTCCGCGGTGGTGGGCCAGGGTGTCGTCGTGCGGTTTCAGAAACAGTCGGTCGGCCAGGGCATCAGCGCGGGCGGGCCGGCCGGCCGCCATCGCATCCGGTCCGGCAGCGGCGTCGGCCCGTCCGGCCAGTGCCGGAACCAGCAACCCGGGCGCCCGGTCGTCGTCGCGGGCGGCCACGATCTGATCGGAGAGCCGTTGCGGGGAAATGCCGCCGTGGGGGACCGGCCGAACGGCACGTCCTCGGCAGCGCTCCCACCCGCGGGAGCCGTCGCCGTGGCCGCCGTGGCCGTTGCGGCGGCCGGCAGCGTTGCCGAGGCCCCGACGGTCGCCATCACGGCAAGAAGATCGCGCCGACGCACCATATCACCCCTTTTATCCGCATTCACGCCCACGGTAACCCCGCCGACGTCGCGGCAAACCGAACATCGGCGGAGGTACGCCATACAGGGCAGTGCGGAAGGTGGGCCAAGCGCCGGTAGGCCGCGGATGCGGCGGGCCAGGTGCCAGGAGGTGGTGGATGCGGGCGGGCCACTCGCCGGCAGATCGCGGACGCGGAGGGCTAATCGGGTGGTGGGTCGCGGATGCGGTCGGGTTATTCGGCCAGCAGGTCGCGGATGCGGGTGGTGAGGGCGCTGTCGTCGAAGCGGCCGAACTCGTGGAAGCGGATCGTCCCGGTGCGGTCGATCAGGATGGTGGTGGGGGTGCCCATCATCCGGTAGCGGTCGAACGTCACCGGGGAGTCGATCTCACCGTCCCAGCGGTGCGCGTCGACCGCCACCGGAAAGTCGATGCGGCTCCGTCGCAGGAACGGCAGCAGATCCTTCGGGGTCATCGCGGCATGGTTCTCGAAGACCGAGTGCAGCCCGATCACCGACACCGGCTCGCCCCGGAACAGATCGTGCAGCCGCACCGCCTGCGGCAGGCTGTGCGTGTAGCAGCCGGGACACAGCATCTGGAACGCTTCGAGCACGACCACCCGCCCCCGAAGCCCGTGCACCGTCAACGGCCCACTGTTGAACCACGACGCCACCTCCCACTCGGGCGCCCGGACGGCAGTCACTTGTCCGATCACGCGGACCTCCCGGTTTCGGAATTCTCGGCGCCGTGCCCATCGGCGTGCCGTGTCCCGAGTTGAGGGAGTTCAGCTCAGTAGCGGTCGAGCCAGAGGACCACGCCTGTCACGTCGTGCAGGACGGCCGCGGTTCCGGCTCGGATGGCGGCGGCGCAGCGGGACCTGGTGAACGAGTCCGGGGTCGCGGTCCAGGCTACTGCTGTCACGTTCGCGGTGGGTTCGGGGATCGTCGTGCCCAGGACCAGGAACTGCTGGTCCAGGTGGCTGGGGGTGACCAGGGCCAGCGGCTCGGTCAGCTCGGCGCCGGTCGTCACGATCAGATCCGGGCGCAGCTCCATCGCCGCCACCACCGCGTCCACGGGGCCGGCCGGGTCGGCGGTCACCGTCTTCAGGGAGACGTCCTCCATGACCGCCCATTCGCGTACCGCCCGGGTCAGGGTCTGGGTGGGGGTGTCCGTGCCGGTGGTCAGCAGCACCACCCGGTAGCCGGCGGCCGGCCGCGCCGACGACCACGAACCGGGGCTCGGCGTGATCACCGCCTCGGGGGTGGGCGGCGCCGACGGGTCGGTGAAGCCCAGGCCCAGGGCGCCGGCCGGCGCCGGGACGGGACGTGATCGGGACCAGTCGTCGTGGCCGGAGCAGGCTGCCAGGGTGGCGCAGGCGGACATCAGGACGACCAGGAGGAGGCGGTGCACGGGTCCTTTCCTACCTCGGATCCGGCGCTTGTCCAGGGGTGGCGCGGAAGTGTCGCCAGCGGTTCGCCCGGCATCTTGATCTTGTTAACCCGCGGGGTGCAGCGTGCCATCGCATGTCATCGTTCCACCGTCTGCTGGTCCCGTTCGCCGCCGCCGTCCTGATCGGAGGGATCGGAGGGGCCGGTATCGGCGCGGGTCCGGCCGAAGCCCACGGGTTCAGCTCCACCGTCTACGCCGACGTCGCCGAGGAGCCGGACGGCCGGGTCCGCACCACACTGGAACTGGAGTACGACCTGTTCGTGGTCTCCGCCGCCGACTACCGCAAGGACGACGGGCTGTTCCGGGAGGGCACCGCGGCGTTCGAGGCGGCGGACACGGTGGCGCAGGCGGCCGCGCTGGACGGGCACGCCACGGCGGCGGTCGGGTACGTGACCGAGCGGTTCACCGTGGCGGCCGGCGGCGAGGACTGTGTGCCGGCCCGGGCCGGTGGCTTCGGCATGGGTGTCCGGGAGGGGGTGCCCTACACCCGGCTGATCCTGGACTGGACGTGCACCGGCGACGGCGGCCACGAGTTGCGCAGCACCCTGTTCCCGGCGTCGGAGGACTACGTGCGGGACACCACCACCCGGGTCACCTATGCCCTCGGCGGCGAGCGGGGCAACGCCACCCTGACCGCGGACGAACCGGCCCTGACGGTGGGTGGATCCTCTGTGCTCGTCGTCACGATGGCCGTGATCCTGCTGGCCGGGGCGGTGTCCATCGTGGTCGTCGGCTACCGGAGGCGGAGGTCTTCCGTCGTACGCCATCAATGATCTTGATCTTGTTAAGGCCCGGTTCATCGAGCTGGACCAGCTTGATCACCGCTTCCGCACCTTTCCCATTGGGAAGCAATTCACGGAACGGAATCCGATGAGAACGCACCTCACCCGTAACGGGGTGATCCTGGGGGTGGCGACGCTGGCCGTCGGCGCACTGGGCGCACCAGCTCAGGCCGCCGATCCGGCCACGCTCAGCGCCGTCATCCTCGGCGTCGGCGCCAACGAGACCCAGCGCATCGTGACCTGGTACTCGTCGGCGGACAGCACCCAGTCGGTCCAGCTCGCCCCGGCGGCCTCGGTCACCGGCGGCGAGTTCCCGGCGGGCGCGCAGACGTTCGCCGCACTCGGCTCGGCCAACATCGCGAGCAGCGGCGGATTCAACCGGCACGCCACCATCACCGGCCTCGCCGAGCACACCTCGTACTCGTACCGGGTGGGCTCGGAGGGCAACTGGTCGCCGGCGTACACGTTCAAGACGCAGGACTTCGAAGGCGACTACGACTTCCTGTTCTACGGCGACCCGCAGATCGGGGCCTCCGGGAACGTCGCCAACGACCAGGCCGGCTGGACCGACACCCTGAACGTGTCGCTGGCCGCCAACCCGGACGCCGAACTGCTGGTGTCCGGTGGCGACCAGGTGGAGACCGCCAACACCGAGGCGCAGTGGAACGCCTTCCTGGCGTCCGACAAGCTGCGCCAGTACCCGTGGATGGCCACCATCGGCAACCACGACGTCGGCGGCAAGGCGTACGAGCAGCACCTGTACACGCCGAACACCGACCGTTCGGGCTCGTACTACTCCAACGGCAACCCGGCGTCGAACACGTCGGGCGGCAACTACTGGTACATCCACAAGGACACGCTGTTCATCGACCTGAACAGCAACTCCTACGCCACCTCGCAGGGTGGCGGCGGTGACGCGGCGCACGTCAAGTACGTCACCGACGTGATCAACCAGCACGGTGCCGAGGCGAAGTGGACCGTCCTGGTCTACCACCACGCGATCTACTCCGCCGCCGCGCACGCGAAGGACAGCGACGCCAAGGTGCGCCGGGTCGACTTCCCGAAGACCTTCTCGGACCTCGGTGTCGACCTGGTGCTGCAGGGTCACGACCACGTCTACACCCGCAGCTACCTGATCAAGAACGGCCAGAAGGCCAACCCCGACGAGAAGCCCGGCGCGTCCGAGGTCTTCGCCGGGCCCGGTGGCGTGCTGTACGTGACCTCGAACTCGGCCTCGGGTTCGAAGTACTACGACATCACCAACCCGGACAACACCGGCACCAGCGGCGCAGGCAACGGCGCCGACCCGCTGAACCCGGACAACTACTGGTACAACTCGGTCCAGAACCAGGAGCGTGCGCGTTCGTACGTCAAGGTTCAGGTCCGCAACGACAAGCTGGTCGTGCAGAACATCCGCAGCGCCGCGGCGGCCGGTCAGCCGGTCGGGTCGATCGTCGACGACGTGACGGTGCGGCCGTACCACGGCGACAACCAGCAGATCCAGGTCAACGTCCCGACGGCGGCCCCCGGCGAGTTCGGGTGGACCATCGACGGGCACAACGGTCTGGTCGACCTCGGCACCGCGGTCGAGACGGCCGGCGAGTACTTCGCCGCCGCCGGCAAGATCAACCCGATCAAGGTGTCCGACAGCCGTCGTTCCCTCTCGCCGTGGGCCATCTCGGCGAGCGTGGGCGACTTCGTCGACGGTGAGAAGAAGTTCGCCGGCTCGTACCTGGGCTGGGGTCCGTATCTCGCCACCGCCGGCGCCGGCGCCGTGGCCGGAGCCGACGTGGCCTCCGGTTACGACGACGACGGCAAGGGCCTCTCGGTCTCCCGTGGCCTCGGTCACGCGGAGCAGGGACACGCCCGTGGTTCGGCCGTCCTCGGCGCCGACCTGGATCTGAAGATCCCGGGCGAGGTCGAGAAGGGCAACTACCGCACCACCCTGACGATCACCGCGCTGAGCAGCTGATCGCACCCCCTGATGGGCGGGCGCTTCCCGGCGCCCGCCCATCTCCTTGAGGAGCCTGTACCGATGAAAACCGCCGCCGCCGCGCTGCTGGCCACCCTGATGATCATGGCGGTGCCGGTCCCCGCGCACGCCGCCGAAGGTGACGTGACCTGGACGGTGCGCACCGCCTCCAACAGCCTCGGCGCGACCCGGTCGAGCTTCGGCTACGACGTCAGCCCCGGCACCACCACCAAGGACGCGATGGTCGTCGCGAACAAGGGCACCGAGCCGGTGACGCTCAAGGTCTACGCGGCCGACGGCTACACCACCGACGCCGGACAGCTCGACCTCCTCGCCGGAGAGACCCAGTCAAAAGCGGTCGGTTCCTGGGTACGGTCGGAGCAGAGCACCGTGACGGTCGCCCCCGGCAAGACCGTCGAGCTGCCGTTCGGGATCACCGTCCCGGCCAACGCGACCCCCGGCGACTACGTGGGCGGCATCGTCACGTCGCTGACCGCGGCCGACCAGACCTCCAACGTCGACGTGGAACGCCGGCTCGGCATCAAGATCAAGCTGCGGGTGGCGGGTGACCTGGCTCCGGCGCTGGCCGTCGAGGACCTGACCGCCGGCTACCAGGACGGCACGGCGACCGTCTCCTACACCATCCACAACACCGGCAACGCCGTGCAGACCGCTCGTCAGGCCGTCAGCATCACCGGCCCGTTCGGCTGGTTCAAGAAGGACGCCGCCCCCGTGGCCGCCCCGCCGGAGCTGCTGCCCGGCGAGTCCTGGAAGGTCACCGTCCCGATCCAGGACGTCGCTCCGGCGGTGCTGCTGACCGCCACCGCCACCCTGACCCCGATGCTGACCGACGCCTCCGGCTCGACCACCTCGCTGGAACCGGTCACCGCCACCGCCACCACGTGGGCGATCCCGTGGACGTACGCGGTGCTGGTGGTCGTACTCATCGCGTTGATCGTCCTTCTGGTCGTCCTGCTCCGTAAGCAGCGGGCCCGCCGCAAGCAGCGCGAGGACGCCCGGGTGCGCGAAGCGGTGGAGCAGGCGCTGGCCGCCGCCGACAGCTGACACCATCCGGCCCGGCTGGACTGCCGCGCGCTGGGTCTCGGTGACCGGCGTCCGGCAGACGCCGACAGGGTGACACCTGGCGCAACGGGGTCGCGCCAGGTGTCACCGGGATCGGGCGTGGGCGATGGTCTCCCGCAGGCGGTCCTGGAACAGCTCGTCACGCCAGACGATGTCATCGATGTAGCCGCCGCCCGCCCACCGCTCGTCGGTGACCAGCAACGCCTCCAGAGCGGGGATCGCCTCGACCGCGTGCAGTTCCCGGAGCAGCAGGAACGTCTCCAGCCCGGCGCCCCGGCCGATCGCGGCGGCCAGGACCGGCGCCAGATCCGCCACCGGGGTGCCCAGCCGGGCCAGCGCGCGGGCCGCCGGCGCCTGGCACCAGACGTCGCCCAGAAGGTCGTGCAGCAACGGTTCCAGCGGGCGGACCGCGGCCGCGAAGACCGGTGCCAGGTCGGCGAGCAGGTCCGCGGCGTGCCGGGCGGGCGTGTCCCCGTCGGTCAGCACCGCCGCCACCGTCGGTAGCACCTCGCCCGGGCCGTGCACCGCCGTCACCACCCGGGCGGCCAGGATCTGACGTTCCTGACCAGGGTGGTTCGGGTCGGCGGCGCCGGTCAGGTACGGCGTCGCGAGGTCCAGCAGCGGGCGCAGGGCCGCATCCAGACCGTCCAGGCCGGTGGGGGCGGGCTGTTCGCAGTCCGGCGGCGGCTCGTCCCCGGACAGGACGGCGCGGAGCACGTCGACGACCACTGCGGTGTCCCCGGTCGCCCGGTGCACGGCCAGCGCCGCGTTCAGGTCGGCCGTCTCGCTCGCCCGGGCCCGCCAGTGCGGGATCACCGCCGGATCCGCGTGGCCGAGCGACAGCAGCAGCCCGGCGATCGCGCGCGGGGCGTGCGGCAGCGCGGCGACCAGCTCCGGTTCGATCCCGGCGACGTGGCCGGCGCCCCGTTCGCGGGCCACCTCGGTCAGCACCCCGGCCAGCATCCCGGCGTCGGCCGGGTGGGTGACCAGCCGCTCCCCGATCGCGGCCAGCACCTCGGGGGTGCACCGGACCAGGTTGGGCGGCACCCGGCGCAGGCTGATCCGGGCCGGTGCGGCCGCCACCCAGCGCGGGTCACCGAGCCGTTGCAGCGTCTCGGTGGCCAGGCCGGCCGGGGAGCGGTCCGGCCCGGTGACAGGGCCGGCCGGCTCGACCCACCCGAGACCGCCGGCGGCGACCGCGGCCAGCCGGTCGGCGAACCGGCCGGACGCCGCCCCGGCCCGGTGCAACAGGTGCAGAACCGAGTGCCGGACACCCGGGTCGGGATCGTCGAGCAACGATCCCACCGGCACCGACGGCGCCGACCGTGAATCATCGCCGAGGGCGGCCGCGGCCCGGATCGCGGACCGGCGGACGGCCGGGTCGCCGGACCGCAGCATCGCCCGGAGCCGGTCAGCCGTCAGCACCGTGGCCGGCAGTTCGTCCCACTCGTCCTCGTCAAGATCGTCGAGCATGCCGGACACTCTAGGTTCCGGTCGCGAGGCCGATTCTGATCACTTCCCGACGTCCACATCGGAGCTTAGGCTGGGCAGGTGGATCCGAGCATCGACACCAGCGTGGCGCACACCGCCCGCCGCTACGACTACTGGCTGGGTGGCACCGCCAACTTCGCGGCCGACCGTGCCTCCGCCGCCGAGATCGAGAAGCGGATGCCCGCGGCCCGGCTGGCCGTCCAGGAGAACCGCTGGTTCATGCACCGGGCGGTCCGTCACCTGGCCGGCGCCGGCATCCGCCAGTTCCTGGACATCGGCAGCGGCATCCCCACCTCGCCGAACACCCACGAGCTGGCGCGGGCCGCCGACCCGTCCGCCCGGGTCGTCTACGTCGACAACGACCCGCTGGTGGTGGCGCACACCCGGGACCTGATCGCGGGGGACGGCGTGGTCGGTCTCGGTGCCGACCTGCGCGATCCGGCCGGGATCCTGGCCGACGCGGCCGTCCGGGACACCCTCGACCTCTCCCGGCCGGTCGGCCTGCTGCTGGTCGCCGTGGTCCACTTCCTGCGCGACGACGACCACCCGCGGGAGATCGTCGCCACCCTGGTCGACGCGCTCCCGCCGGGCAGCTGGGTGGTGGCGTCGCACGGCACGGACGAGCACATGTCCCCGGAGCAGGCCGCGGCCTTGCGGGCGGTGTCCGACACCCAGTCCAAGATCCGCAACGCCGGCGAGTTCGCCGCGATCTTCGACCACCCACGCCTGACCCTGCTCCCACCCGGCATCCGCTCGGTGTCCCGGTGGTGGCCGGAGGCCGCTCCCCAGCCCCGCCCACCGGCCGGCGAGGTGGCCATGAACGGCCTCCTGGCCCAGGTGACCTCCTGACGGTGCCGGGCATCACCTCGGCCGGCTCAGCCTCGGCCGGCTCAGCCTCGGCCGGCTCAGCCTCGGCCGGCTCAGCCTCGGCCGGCTTCGTTTCGGTGCCCGGCTTCGTCCCGGGTCAGGCGATGGTGACCGCGGTCCAGGAGATCGCGGGCAGGTCGAGGGTCAGGACGCCGTCGGTCAGCTTCACCGTGTCGTTGGTGCGGGGCTTCACCCGGTCCGGGTCGGCCAGGGTGTTCGCGGCGTAGGGGTCCTCGTCCCAGATACCGGTCGCGGTGGCCGTGGTGAACTCGCCGAAGGCGGACAGGTCGATGGTCACCGTGGTGGCGTCGGTGGTGGAGCGGTTCTGCAGGAACAGCTGGATCGACGAGCCGTCGGTGGTGGCGGCGGCCGCGACCGCGGGCACCTCGCCGTACTTCGCGGTGGTGATCGTGCCCGCGTCCAGGGACACCTTCAGGGCGGTGCCGTGGGCCGCCGCCGCGGTGATCGAGAACGGGTAGAACGTGGTCTGCCGCCACGCCGGTCCGCCCGGCTCGGTCATGATCGGGGCGATCACGTTCACCAGCTGGGCCAGCGACGCCGTGGTCACCCGGTCGGCGTTGTTGAGCAGGGTGATCAGCAGGCCGCCGACGGTGACCGCGTCGGCCACGTGGTAGACGTCCTCCAGCTGGCGCGGCGCGACCGGCCACTCGTCGATCGGGAACGTGCCCTCGACCTCGTTCCAGCGGGTGAAGTACCAGACGTTCCACTCGTCGAAGGAGATCTTGATCTGCCTGTCGGAGCGTTTGACCGCCGCCACGTGGTCGATGGTGGCCGCCACCGACGCGATGAACCGCTCCATGTCGACGCCGGAGGCCAGGAAACTCGCCAGGTCGCCGTCGTACTCCTGGTAGTAGGCGTGGCAGGAGATGTAGTCGACGTCGTCCCAGGTGTGTTCCAGGACGGTTCGCTCCCACGTACCGAAGGTGGGCATGTCGCGGTTGGAGGAACCGCAGACGACCAGCTGGAGCCGGTTGTCGACCATCCGCATCGCCTTGGCGCTGCGGGACGCGAGTTTGCCGTAGTCCTCGGCGCTGAGGTGGCCGAGCTGCCAGTCGCCGTCCATCTCGTTGCCGAGGCACCACATGGTCACCCCGAACGGCTCCTCGCGGCCGTTGGCCCGGCGCTGGTCGCTGCGGGCGGTGCCGGACGGCACGTTGGCGTACTCGACCAGGGCGGTCGCCTCGGCGACGCCGCGGGTGCCCAGGTTGACCGCCAGCATCAGCTCGCTGCCGACCAGGTCCAGCCAGGTCTGGAACTCGTGCAGGCCGACCTGGTTGGTCTCGGTCACGTGCCAGGCCAGGTCGAGGCGGCGCGGCCGGTCCTCGACCGGGCCGACGCCGTCCTCCCAGCGGTAGCCGGAGACGAAGTTGCCGCCGGGGTAGCGGATCGTGGTGACGCCGAGCTCCTTGACCAGCTCGACCACGTCACGGCGGAAACCGTCCGGGCCGGCGCTGGGGTGGCCGGGCTCGTGGATGCCGTCGTAGACGTGCCGGCCCAGGTGCTCGACGAAACCGCCGAACAGACGGCGGTCGACCGCGCCGATCCGGAACGCCGGGTGCAGGGTCAGTCGGGCCTGGGTCATGGGTGCGGCTCTCCTCGCTCATGATCTTGGTGCAATGGCACTGTCTCACCTCCGGCCGCGTCCGTGCCAGCGTTTGTCGGGTCCGGATCGATACCGGTCGAGCGGGTATACCGTTCCTTGAAGATCAACACATGAGGGGCGGCGCGTTGCCTGAGAAGATCACCGTCGGTGTCGACGTCGGCGGTACCAAGACCCACATCGCCGTCGTCGAGGGCGGCACCCGCCGCGACGTGCTCGTCCCCTCCGCGGACTGGCGGCGCGGCCGGCTCTTCGAGGACCCCGGCAACCTCACCCGGCTGGTCGAGTTGATCACCACGACCGTGCCCGGCCCGTACCGGATCGCGCTCGGCCTGCACGATCTGGACACCGAGGAGCAGCGCGCCGTCGCCGTCGACGAGCTGACCCGGCGGCTGCCCGGCAGCGTGCGCGTAGTCAACGACGCGGAGCTGCTCGGCCCGGCCGCCGGGCTCGACGAGTGTCTGAAACTGATCGTCGGTACCGGTGCCATCGCACTCGGCACCGACGCCGCCGGAACCCTGCTCACCGCGGACGGCCACGGCTCGCTGCTCGGCGACACCGGCAGCGCCTCGGCCCTGGTCCGGGAGACCGTCCGGGCCGGTCTGCGGCTCGCCGACTCGGACCGCCCGGCCACCGCGCTGGCCGACCCGGCGGTGGCCCTGCTCTGCGACGTCTACCGCGTCGCCGATACCGCGGAACTGGCCGTCGCGGTCTCCGCCGACGACCCCTACCAGTGGGGACGCCACGCTCCGCTGATCTTCGACGCGCTGGGCCGGGGGTCGGCCGTCGCCGCCGCGGTGCTCGACGAAGCCGCCGACGTCCTGGCCCGGAACCTGGCCGCACTGCGCCGCCGGGGCGCTCGCGGCGATACCGTGGTAGGTGCCGGTGGCGTGCTCACCGCCCAGACCGAACTGCAGTCCCGTCTCACCGCCCGGCTGAGTGTGCACGCCCCCGACCTGACGCTGCGGATCCTCACGGCGCCTCCGGTCGAGGGGGCCCTCGTGCTCGCTGACCGACTTTGATCAAGGAAGACTCCGTACCCGTGACATCGTTCCTCGCCGACCTGGCCTCCCCGCAGCCCGGACGGGGCGGCCTGCCCGCCCGCGCCCACCTGGACACCGACGCGCCCCGGCAGTCGCTGGACGGCACCTGGCAGGTCCGCCGGTACCCCAGCCCCCGGCACCTGACCGAGCAGGGCGACTGGTCGCCGGTCGAGGTGCCCGGGCACCTGCCGTTGCAGGGCCACGGCACGCCGATCTACGCCAACCTGGCCTACCCGTTCGCCGTCGACCCGCCCCACCCGCCGGACGACAACCCGGTCGCCGACCACCGTCTCGAGTTCGAGGCCGACGCGGCGGTGCTCGCCCACCCGTCGGTGCTGCGGTTCGAAGGGGTGGACGGCGCCGCCACGGTGTGGCTCAACGACGTGGAGCTCGGCACGCTGCGCGGCAGCCGGCTGACCACCGAGTTCGACGTGTCGAGCGTCCTGCGTACCGGCAAGAATGTGTTGTTCGTCCGTCTTGCCCAGTGGTCGGCGCACAGCTACCTCGAAGATCAGGACATGTGGTGGATGCCCGGCATCTTCCGCAGCGTGACCCTGCTGGCCCGCCCCTCCGGGGGGCTCGGTGACGTGTTCGTGCACACGTCCTACGACCACCGGGACGGCTCCGGCACGCTGCGGGTCGAGGTCTCGTCGGCCTCTCCCGCCACGGTGACCTCGCCGGCCTTCGGCGATCTGGTGCCGGGGGAGACCCATCACTTCCGGTCCGTCTCACCCTGGACCGCCGAAACGCCTGTTTTGTACGATCTGAAAGTACAGACCGCCACGGAATCCGCCGACCTGCGCATCGGATTCCGGACCGTGCACGTCGAGGACGGCGTGCTGCTGCTCAACGGCGCCCCGCTGCTGCTGCGCGGCGTCAACCGGCACGAACACGACCCGCACCGGGGCCGGGCCGTCGACCTGGCGACCGCCCGCGCCGAGCTGCTGCTGATGCGGGAACACAACATCAACGCGGTCCGGACCTCGCACTACCCGCCGAACGCCGCGTTCCTCGACCTCACCGACGAACTCGGCTTCTACGTGATGGTCGAGAACGACCTGGAGACGCACGGCTTCGAACTCAACGGCTGGCGCGGCAACCCCAGCGACGACCCGATGTGGGCCGACGCCTACGCCGACCGGATGACCCGCACCGTGGAACGCGACAAGAACCACGCCAGCGTGCTGTTCTGGTCGCTCGGCAACGAGTCCGGCACCGGCGCGAACCTGGACGCCATCGCGGTGTGGGCCAAGTCCCGCGACCCGGAACGCCTGGTCCACTACGAGGGCGACCGGCGCTCGATCTACACCGACATGTACTCCCGGATGTACGCGATGACCGACGAGGTGGAACGCCTCGGCTCCGGCAGCGCCCCGTCACCGCGCAACCTGCCGTTCGTGCTGTGCGAGTACGCGCACGCGATGGGCAACGGCCCCGGCGGCCTGACCGAGTACCAGGACCTGTTCCACAAGTACCCGCGGCTGGCCGGCGGCTTCATCTGGGAGTGGGTGGAACACGCCCTGCACGGCGGGGTCACCTCCGACGGCCGCACCATCTCGCTGTACGGCGGTGACTTCGGCGAGAAGGTGCACGACGGCAGCTTCGTCGTCGACGGCCTGGTGCACGCGGACAAGACCCCCGGCCCGGCCCTCAAGGACCTGGCCCGGGTGTACGCCCCGATCACCGTCGTCCTGGCGCCCGGTGAACTGACGATCGTCAACCGTTACCACGGCCTGGACCTGTCCCACCTGGACGCCGAACTGACCGTGGACGGCACCGCGTCGGCGCTCGCGCTGCCGAAGGTGGAGGCGGGCACCGCGGTGACCGTACCGCTGCCGTTCGATCCGGCCTCGACCGTGACGCTCACCCTCCGCCACCGTGACCACGGCCACGAGGTGGCCTGGGGCCAGCACCTGCCGTCCCGCACCCGGCCGGCCCTGACCGGCACCGTCACCCCGTCCGGCGTCACCCCGTCCGGCGTCACCCCGTCCGGCGTCACCCCGTCCGGCGTTATCTCGTCCGGCGTCACTCTGGGCCCGGCTGTTTTTGATCAGGCCACCGGAATGCCGGTCCGGCTCGGTGACCTGGACCTGCACGACGTGGCGATCAGCCTGTGGCGGGCGCCGACCGAGAACGATCGCGGCATCGGCTGGGACGAGACGAACCTGCCGCCGGTGGCCGACAGGTGGGCCGCCGCCCGCCTGCACGACATGCGCACCCGGCTCGTCGACCTCACCACCGACGGCGACACCCTGATCGTCCGGACCCGCAGCGGCCCGCCGATCATCGACGCCGGCGTGGACGTCACCTGGCGCTGGACCAGCGACGGCACCGCCCTGGCCCTGGACCTGACCATCGAGCCGTACGGGGCGTGGCCCTGCGACTGGGCCCGCGCCGGTGTCGACATCCGCCTGGACCGCCCGACGTCCCGGGTCGACTGGACCGGGCACGGGCCCGGCCCGCAGTACCCCGACACCGGCCAGGGCGCCCGATACGGATCATGGAGCGCGGACCGGGACGAGTTCGCGGTCCGGACCGTCCGCCCGCAGGAACACGGCGCCCGCCGCATCGACGACGCCACCGTGGACCTGGCCGGCACCGGGCTGCGGATCACCGGCGTGGACGTGCCGGTCACGATCCGCCCCTGGTCCCGCGAGGTGATCGCGGCCACCGCCCACGACCACGAACTGCCACCCGCCACCGAAACCTGGATCTCGGTGGACGCGGCGGTGGCCGGCGTGGGCACCGCATCCTGCGGACAGGGCGTCCTGCCCCAGTACCGCCTACCCGCCTCCACCCACCACCTGCACGTGGTGTTCCACCAGTCCTGACCCCGGCCTCCACCCACCACCTGAACGTGGTGTCCGGCCAGTCCTGACCCCGGCCTCCACCCACCACCTGAACGTGGAGTCCGGCCAGTCCTGACCGCGGCTTCCAGCGACCACCTGCTCGCGGTGTCACGCTGCTCGGTGTCGTCGGACTGGGCGAGCCGGCTGTTCCGCCAGTCCTGACCCCGGCTTCCGCCTGACGCCCGGACGTGGTGTTCCGGCCGTCCGGACCCCGCCGGCGTGGTGATTTCCGGTGCGAATCGCACCGGAAATCACCACGCCTGGTTCTGCTGTCGTAGTGCCCGGACATACTCACCCGGCGTCAGCCCGGTGGCGGCCCGGTGGCGGCCCGGAACCCGTTGACCAGGTGGGACTGATCGGCGTACCCGAGCCGAGCCGCGATGTCCGCGGCCCGCCCTTCCCCGTCGACCGCGAACTGCCGGGCCGCCTCCTGCAGCCGAATCCACCGCCGGTTCCAGGCCGGCCCGTGCCCCACCGTCTCCCGCAACGCCCGCTGCACACTCCGCAGCCCTCGCCCTCGCCCTCGCCTTCGCTCCAGCCCTCGCCCTCGCCTTCGCTCCAGCCCTCGCCCTCGCCCTCGCCCTCGCCGCTCACGCCTCTGTTGCCGCCGCGGGATCCCCGTCGGGCCGCGCGGTTCCGGCGAAGGCCCGGGTGATCTCGTCTATCGCCTCGTTCGCCAGCAGTTGCCTGCCGGTCAAGGGATGCATGGTCGCCGCGTACCGGACCAGGTTCTCCGGATGCAGCACCCCGGACCGGTCGCCCGGCGCGATCGCCCGCGCCGTGCCGTACTCCGTGGTGCCGTTCTTCCCGGTGTCGTTCTTCTCGGTGTCGTTTTCTTCCAGACCCGCCCCCGCCGCGGCGTGCACCATGATCGGCATGCACAGCACGAACTATGTGAACACGTTCATCGCGGTCGCTGAGGTCCCGGCCGTTGCGGGGGTGCCGTGGTTAACCCGTGCGGATGACGCCCTCTCCCGCTCGGGGGCTCGACCGGCTGACAATGGGTCGTCCGTCGGCTCATCATCGAGTCGATCCGAGGTATCCCTGGATCCGGTGGGTCAGGTGGAGGCGAACGGTGATGCCCGGGACGGTCGAATACCTCGCCGCGCGTACCGTCGGCGACGTGTTGTCGGCGCTGGCCGACGGTTCCACCGCGGTGCTGGCCGGCGGTCAGAGCCTGGCCGCCGAGCTGGGCCGCTCGGACCTGCTGGTGCGCCGTCTGGTCGACATCAACCAGGTGGCGGGCCTGGCCACTCTTCGCCAGAGCGACGGGACACTGCGGGTGGGCCCACTCGTGCGGCACCGGGCTTTCGAATCGGGCCGGGTGGACGGCCCGCTCGGCGACCTGATGCGGCTGATGGTGCACCATCTGGGGCATCCACCGATCCGGGCCCGGGGCACGATGATCGGCAGTCTCGCCTACGCCAATCCGGCCGCCGAGTGGCCGGCCCTGGTGGTGACGGTCGGCGCCAGCCTGCGCCTGACCGGCCCGGACGGCTCCCGCACCGTGCCGGCCGACCAGTTCTTCACCGGCCCGTTCACCACCGTCCGCCGCCCGGAGGAACTGCTGGCCGAAGCGATCCTGCCGACGCTGCCGACCGGCGCCGGCGTCGGTTACGCCGAGGACCGCCGCTTCACGATCTTCCCCCAGGCGGGTGCCCTGGCCGTGGTGACGCTCTCCGCGGGCCGGGTGGCCACGGCCGCGATAGGCCTGATGAACGCGGGCCCCCGCCCGATCCGAGCCGGCGCGGCCGAACGTGTCCTCCGGGGCAACCCCCTGTGCGACGCGGCGATAACCGAAGCCGCCGAAACCGCGGCCCACACCGATGCCGACTTGCCACTGACCGGCCACGACCACCGCCTGTCCCGCCGCAACGCCCTGAAGATCCTGGTACGCAGAGCCCTGACCCAGGCCCGCTCCCGCACCGAACCTCATCCCACCACCCAGGAGGAGCCCTGACCGGCGGGTCCGACGAGGCTGCGGCGTGACCCGAGAGGCGGTCATCGCTGAGCGGTCAACCGGCGGGTGATCTCGGCGGCTTCGAAGTGGGCCGGGTCGAAGTCGGCGGCCGAGTCGAGGCCCAGCCAGTCGAGCTGGTCCGCGTGGTCGGGGTGGTCGGGGTCGGCCAGGACGTCGACGAGCTCCTGGTAGCCCCAGATGCCACCACAGTCCTCGAACGGAGCGGCGCGCCGGCCGCCGGTGCATCGTGGATAGGGGAGATCCTGGCGGTCGAGGACCTTCTCCACCAGGATCTGGTGCCTCCAGTCGTCGCCGAAGTCGTACCGGTAGAGGAGCCGGGCGCCGGCTTGTGGAGCGACCTGTTTGAGGGTGACCGGTTTCTCCGGGCGGTGACCCAGATCCGGGTCGGCCGACCGCGCGAAGGCGCCGTGACCGGTCTCGAAGGCGTGCAGGTGACTGTCGTCCCAGCCGAACGCGGCCTGCAGGTTCTCGTGCAGCACGGCGAGGCTGGTGTCGGCCGGGACCTCGAGACGTCGCCAGATCGGTGGTCTCGCCCCGAGCAGCGACACCTTGAGCTGCAGGATCGGTGCCGGCCCGTCCGACATCTTCCGCTTGGCGGGCAGTTTCGGCCCGGCGGTGGCCCGCCGCCGGGCGGCACGCGCCTCGGTCCGGCGGCCATCCTCGACGATCCGGGCGAAGATCTCGATGTCCTCCGGGGAGAACGGCTCGTCGCCGTGTGGCGCGGGCTCGCGGTCCGGCTCCGGAAGGGACCGCAGGCGGGAGCGCAACAACGCGGCCGAGGTGTGGTACCCGGGCCCGCTGTCGCCGGTGTCGTCCGCCGGCTGCTCCGGGTCGTCGATCTCGGCGTCGTGGTCGGCGCGGGCGCCCAGCGCCTGCTCGGCCAGCCACCGGAACTCGGCCGGCGCCAGGATTTCGCTGCTCAGGGCCACGTCGCCGGCCCGGGCCGCGGCCCGGATCGTGTCGGTGACCTGCTCCTTGACCTCGCCGGGGAACAGGAGGATGGCGGTTGCGGCGTGACAGTCCTCGTGATCGACGGTGACGGCGAAACCGTGTGACTGCCCGGCCCGCTCGAAGACGCCGACCAGGATCGACCGGGCCTCCTCGTCGTCGGTGAATCGCAGCAGGTCACCGGGGCGGACCGGCTCGCGCAACTCGTCTGCCCAGGCCGGCGCCGGCACTCCGCGGCCGGTCAGGCGCCCGGCGGCGGCTCCGGCCTCCGGCCGCCCGGACACCGCGCCGAGGGACAGCAGCACGGCGACCGCCTCCGGGGTGCCGGCGTTCTCGAGCAGCGGAACGAAGTCGTCGACCAGCACGTCGGTGATGCCCTCGGCCGACAGGTCGCCGACGCCCAGCAGGGCCGCGGCGAACAGCTCGGCCTCGATCGGCTCCGTCTCGCCGAGCAGGTCGGCCCCGTCGAGCAGGAGATCGTCGACGATGACGGACACGTCGGGGCTCTCGCCCGAACAGCTCGGGCAGTCGCAGATCTCGGGCACCGGCGCGACCGCCCGCAGCACCCGCTGACCGCCGCGGTTTCGCGACTTCGACTTCTTTCTGCCTCTGCTGACCGGACTCATGGGAATCATCTTTCCCAGCGCCGGAGGGGACCGCAATCGAGGCACCCGTACCGTCCCACGTTCGGTTATCCGTAAGGGGACGGCCCTATGGAGAGCCGGTGCGGTCCAGCAGGGCGGCCACGTGGGCCTGGTCTGGGTGGTCGAGTTCGCTGAGGATGCGGTGGGCGTCCTGCCAGGCGGACCGGGCGTCGGCGGGGCGGTCCGCGGCGGCGTGCGTGGCGCCGATCGACACCAGGCTCTCCGCCACCAGCAGGCGCTCGCCGGTTTCCCGGCGCAGCGTGAGCGCCGTCTCGTGGCAGGTCACCGCCGCCCGGTCGCGGCCCAGGGCGGCGTTGATCAGACCGCAGCCGACCCACGCGACCGCTTCCCCGATCCGGTCCCCGATCACCCGGTAGGACGCCACCGCCGCCCGGCACACCTCCAGCGCCCGCTCGTGCTCGCCGGTCAGATAGTGCACGCAGGCGAACAGGTACAGCGCGAACGCCGGCCCGGCCCGCAGCCCGGCCGTCACCGACAGGTCGAGGACCTCACGCAGGTGGTGCAGGGTCTCCGCGCCCCGCCCGGCCCGCCAGCACAGCATCGCCAGGTCCCGGTGCGCGCGGGCCCGGCCGATCAGGTCGTCGTTGCGCTCGGACAGGGCCAGGGCCTCGCCGGCCAACTCCGCGGCCCGGTCATAACGACCCAGCCGGGCGTACGCCGTACCGAGCACCCGCATCGCATGGCTCTGCCGCACCGGGTCGTCCAGCTCACCGGCCGCCGCCAGGGCCTGTTCCAGCGCGGCGACCTCCTCGTCCCACCAGCCGTGCCGGTCCAGGAACGTGACCAGGGCCAGCGCCAGCCGGAACGCGTGCGCGGGGAACCCGGAGCCGAGCGCCTGATCGACCGCGGCGAGCAGCACGGGCCGTTCCGCGGTCAGCCACGCGGCCGCGTCCCGGTCGCCGGCGAACGTCTCGGGCGTGACCCCGTCCACCAGCGCGGGCAGTTCGGCCTCGTCGCGGTGCGGGTAGAGCATGCCGTCGGCGGCGTACGCGCTGTGCAGGTAGTAGTCCAGAACCCGGCGCAGAGGCGGCCCGGCGTCGTCGGGCAGGCGCCCACCGGCGTACGCGCGTAGGAGATCGTGCATGGTGAACCGGCCGGTCACGTGCTCGACGACCAGGTTCGCGTCGGCGAGTTCGGCGAACAGCTCACCGGCCCGGCGCACCGGCACCCCCATCATCGCCGCCGCCGCGGACGCCGTGACATCCGGCCCGCAGTGCAGCCCGAGCAGCCGGAACAGTGCCGCCGCGTCCTCCGACAGACCGTCGAAGGACCAGGAGAACACCATGCGTACGTCGATACTGCGGTCGACACTGGACAGCGCGTCCAGCGGATCCGCCCCGGCCCGCAGCTCACCGGCCACGGCGGCCAGGGTGAACCGCCGGTTCACCGCGGCTCGTGTCGCGACCAGGGTCATCGCCAGCGGCAGCCCGGCGCACCGGTCGATGATCTCGTCCACCGGCGACGGTTCGGCCGCCACCTGGTCCGCGCCGAGCCGGGCCGCCAGCAGCTGCCGGGATTCGGTGGCGCTCAGCGGGTCCACCGGCAGCGGGTACGCGCCGTCCGTCACCACCAGCGCGGACAGCACGTGCCGGCTGGTCACCACGGCCAGGCAGCCGGGGGAGTTGGGCAGCAGCGGCCGGACGTCGTCGGGGTCGCGGGCGTTGTCGAGCAGCACCAGCAGCCGTTTGCCCGCCACCAGCCGCCGGTAGAGGCCGATCTGGGCGGCCGGGGTGACCGGGATGCTCTGCGGCGGGACGTCGAACGCCTCCAGGAACCCGCGGATCGCCTCGGCGGGTGTGGTGCCCGCGCCGCCCGGGTCGTAGCCGCGCAGGTTGACGTGCAGGATCCCGTCCGGGAACCGGTCCGCCACGGTGGTCGCCCAGTGCACCGCCAGGGAGGTCTTGCCGACCCCGGCCATGCCCGAGATCACGATCAGCGGCCGGTCGGCGGCGGCGTCCAGCAGCCGCATCTCGGCCTGCCGCCCGGCGAAGCCGTGGATGTCGGCGGGCAGCTGCGCGGGCCGGGTGTCGTGTACCTCGCCCTGCAGGATCCGCTGGTGCGCGCCCTGGACCAGCCGGCCCGGGTCCAGGCCCAGTTCGGTGCTCAGTCGTTCCCGGACCTCGGTGTGCACCCGCAGCGCCGCCTCGGTGTGCCCGCTGGCGTGCAGCGCGGTCATCAGGTGCGCCTGGAAGCTCTCCCGGAACGGTTCCTCGCCGACGGCCCGTTGCAGGTCGCCGAGGATCTGCTGGTGCCGGCCGAGCCGTAGCTCCACCGCGAACAGGTCCTCCATCGCGGTCAGCCGGCGCTCGGCCAGCGCCGGGCCCTCCCGGTCGGTCAGGGATCCGCTCGTCCCGCCGAGCGCGGCGCCCCGCCACAGGGCCAGCGCCGCCCGCAGCCGTTTCGCCGCGTCGGTGTCCCGGCCCGCGGTCAGGTCGGCGCGGGCCAGCCGGGTCTCCTCGTCGAATTCGGTGAGATCCAGCTCACCCGGGCCGACCACGATCCGGTAGCCACCGCCGTGGTGCGCGATCTCCCGGCCGCCGAGCGCCTTGCGCAGCCGCGACACGTAGAGCTGCAGCTGTCCGCGTGCCCCGGCCGGCGGGTTGTCGCCCCAGGTCAGGTCGGTGAGGGAGTTCTCCTGGACCACCCGGTTCGCGTGCAGCAGCAGGGCGGCCAGCACGGTGCGCTGTTTGGGGCCGCCCAGTGGCACGGCGCCGCCGTCCGACACCTCGACCGGCCCGAGGAGCTGGAAACGCATGACCCCAGGGTAGGTCAAGATCTCCAGTGGTACGCCTTCCGGGTGAACCGTGATGTGTGAAACATTGATGCGGCACACAGTCGGCGCGGAGGTAGAACAGCACGATGGTGAGAGTCCTGAGTGGAAAGCATTCGGGCCGGCGGGTGCTGTCCGCGGTCGCCCTCGCCACCGCGGTGCTGTACCCGGCCGCCCCCGCACAGGCGGCGCCGCCGAAGGTCGCGCCCTGTGCCGCCGGCGGGGTGACCGCCTCGGACAGCGCGATCGCCGACCAGGTCCGTCCGTCGATGAACGGCAAGCGGCTCGGGGCCGCGGTCAACGGGACACGCATCGCCTGTGCCCGTGCCGTCGTCGAGGCCGTCCGGGCCCGGGGGCTGGGTTCGCGGGCGGCGGTGATCGCCCTCACCACCGCGATCGCCGAGAGCACCCTGAACAACCACACCGTGGCGCTGGACCACGACAGTCTCGGTCTGTTCCAGCAGCGCCCCTCGCAGGGGTGGGGCCGGGTCGACCAGCTGATCGACCCGGTCTACGCCACCAACGCCTTCCTCAGCGCGATGCTGCGCAAGTACCCGGGTGACCGCTGGATGGCCGGTGACATCGGCGCGATCAGCCAGCGGGTGCAGGTGTCGGCGTTCCCGCTCGCCTACACCCCCGAGGTCCACGACGCCCACCTCATCGTGTCCCGGCTGTGGGGCTCCCCGGTGCAGGAGCCGTCGGCCGCCCCCGCGTCCCCGTCGACGCCGTCGTCCTCGGCGTCGTCCGCCGCGCCTGTCGCGCCGACCGGCCCGTTCCAGAAGGCCCTGATCGTCCGGGGCGCCGAGCTGGGCCCGCTGGGCGACCGGCACGAGCTGGCGCTGACCGACTGGAACGGCGACGGCAAGCCGGACCTGACGGTGGTCAAGGGTTCCGGCACGGTCACCGGCAAGACCGAGGTCCGGATCATGGACGGCGCCAGCGGGTTCGCCAACCTGCTGCTGGACAGCGCCACCGCCTTCGGCCCGACCGACGCGACGTACGCGTACGCGTTCACCGACTGGAACGGCGACAAGAAGCCCGACCTGATGGTGATCCGCCGGTCCAGTGCCGACGGCGACGGCCTGACCCAGGTCAGTGTCCTGGACGGAGCGTCGTCGTTCCGCCGTTACCTGCTGCCCACCGGCACGGTCCCGGCGGTGACCGGCGACAAGCACCAGTTCGGTGTGGCCGACTGGAACGGCGACGGCCGCCCCGACCTGGTGATCATCCAGACCGCGGGCACGGCCGGGAAGAAGATGGAGGTCCAGGTGCTGGACGGCGCCGCGAACCTGCAGCGTCACCTGACCCCCACGATCGTCACGTCCGAGCCGGAGAGCCCGGACCGCCAGGTCGTCGTCACCGAGTGGACCGGTGACAAGAAACCCGATCTGGTGGTGGTCCAGCGCTCCACCACCACGGCGGGCGCGACCCAGCTGACGGTGCTGGACGGCGCGTCCGGTCTGCAGACGGTCCGGTCGACCTTCGACACCGCCCCCGGCGCGAGCGCCCACCTGGACATCCTGGTCACCAACTGGAACGACGACAAGAAGCCGGACGTGATGATGGTCCAGAAGACCGGCACCGCGAGCGGCCGGGCGGAACTGGTGATCCTGGGCGGCTGAGCCGGCGATAGCGGCTGGGCAGACGAAAGCGGCGGGCAGACGAGAGTGGCTGGGCAGACGAAAGCGGCTGGCCGCCCGGGTGTCAGCGCTCGGCCAGGATCGGCGGCACCGGCGGAGTCAGCCGGGAGTTGAAGAAGGCGTGCCCGCCCCCGGCCCGTTTGGCCTCGTACATGGCGATGTCGGCCTGCTGCAGCAGGACGTTGGCGTCGCCGCCGGTGTGCCGGGCGATGCCGATGCTCACGTCGATGCTGATGTCGGCGCCCTCGATCGGGAACAGTTCGCTCAGGCGCTCACGGATCCGGGAGGCCACCAGCGACGGGGTGTCCTCGTCCAGGTGGGCGCCGGAGAGCACCACCACGAACTCGTCGCCGCCCAGCCGGGCCAGCACGTCGTCGGCCCGGGTGCACTCGGCCAGGCGCTGGGACGCCAGTTCCAGCAGGCGGTCGCCGACCGGGTGGCCGAAGGTGTCGTTGACGTACTTGAACCGGTCCAGGTCCAGCAGCAGCAGCGCCACCGGTGGTGGCGACGGCCGGGCCAGCAGCGCGTCCAGGTGTTCCATCACGGCCCGCCGGTTGGCCAGCCCGGTGAGCGGGTCGCGGCGGGCCTCCAGGTGCCGGACGTGGCCGGCCGCCTCCAGCTCCCGGATTGAGACGACGGTCCGCAGCACGACCGCCGCCAGGGTGAGCCCGGCCAGCACGATCGTGGTAATCGACAGCCGGGCCCGGGTGCCGTAGAGCAGGGCGCCCAGCGCGCCGAACGCGAACACCACCGAGATGCCGAGCGGGTTGCGGTCGCTGGTGCCGGGCTGGATCCGGGGCTGGGCCCAGGCGGCCTGACCCAGCAGCGCCAGGCCCAGCACGTACAGCAGATTGATCGAGGATCCCGGCCGGTAGGTGCCGTTGGCGATCATGATGACGTAACCCGTGTCGGCGGCGATGAAGGCGCCGAACCCGCCGGAGATCAGCAGGCTCGGCGGCCCGGTCCAGACGCCGACCGCCATCCGGGCCAGCATCGTGCCGAGCAGCAGGGCGTCACCGAGCGGGTAGGCCAGCGCGATCCAGCGTGCCAGGCCACCGGTCTCGGCCGGGTCGATCAGCACGTCGACGACGAGGATGGAGAAGACGGCCGCGCCACCGAACCCGGCGATCGCGCCGTCCAGCAGGATCCGCCGGGGCGGGTTCTGCTCCCGCAGGAAGGCCAGGATGCCGGTGTACGCCAGCGGGTAGAAGGTCAGCCAGGCGACGTCGGACAGGGACGGGAACGGCAGTACGGCGCCGTCCCAGGTGTAGACCCAGGAGTACGCGGTCCCGGACGAGTAGGCGCACAGCCCCGCGCCGATCCACGCCCAGGCGGTGGCCCGGGCCGGGATCAGGATCGCCCGCAGCAGCAGGAGCAGGGTGGCCCCGAAGTACACGCCGAGGGTCAGGCCCGCGGTGACCACGGGCGGGGCGGTGTCGCCGAGTCCGGTCAGATGCACCACGGCTACGCCGAGGCCGAGTGCGGCCACCAGCCCGCGGAGCACCTCGATCGCGCGACGGCCCATGCCTGCCCAGTCGGCAGGGCGCGGCCGGGTCTTAATGACGGGCCGCCCTATTCTGTTCGCGACAAGTGCTCATGGCCGGACCGGCCGGGTCGATGGTCCGTCGAGCTCGATCGGCGGCCGCGGGGCCCCGGAGTGAGGGGGGAACGGCTTGACCAGCGCAAACGCGGCCGACAGTGACACCCTGACGGTTCAGTCCCTGCTGGAGCGAGCCGAGGAACGGCGGCTGGCCGGCGACTACCGGGCCGGTTGCGACCTGGCCCGCCGTGCCGCGGATCTGGCCATCGCGACCGGGGACGCCGCGGGGGAGGCCGCCGCACTGCGTTCACTGGCCAACCAGCTGATGCGGGTGGGGCAGCAGGAGGAGGCGATCGCGGCCTGCCGGTCGGCGGTGGTGACCCTGGAGAGCCTCGGTGATCCGGTCGGGCTCTGCGAGGTGCTCACCCTGCAGGCGATGCCGCTGATCGATCTCGGCATGCACGACGAGGCCCTGGACGTGCTGGCCACCGCCCGGGAGATCGCGCAGGACCTCGGCGACCGGGAGCTGCTCTACTGGGTGCACAACCGGACCGGCGTGGTGCACGGCCGGATGGGTGAGCACGAGCTGAGCACCACCTATCTGATGCAGGCGCTGCACATGGCCGACGGGATGAACGCCGAGGCCCGGTTCTGCATTCTCAACAACGTCAGCGACAACGCGGTGTACGAGATCCCCCGGCTCCGTGGCCGGGGCGAGACCGAGGCCGCCGACCGGACGCTTGTCGACGCGATCGGTTACGTGACCGAGGCGCTGCGCCTGGCCCGGGAGGCGCACCACCCGTACCGGGAGTCGATCAGTCTCGACAACCACGGGATGCTGCTGGCCCTGGCCGGTGACCTGGACGGCGCGGCCGGCCTGGTCGAGCAGTCCCGGCTGATCGCGGTCCGGTCCGGGTACCGCTCGCTGGAGTCGGCGGCGCTGCAGCACCAGGCCCGGATCCGGCTGATGCGCGGCCACCACACCGAGGCCATCGAGGGCCTGCTGCTGGCGCTGGAACGGGCGCATCAGGCGGGCGAGAGACCGATGGCGATGGAGATCTCCCGGGAGCTGTCCGAGGCGCACGAGCGGATCGGCGACTTCATGGCCGCGCTGGCCCACTACCGGGATTTCCACGACCTGGAACGGGAACTGCACAACGAGGTGGCCGCGGCCCGCGCCCGGATGGCGGCGCACCACTTCGAGCTGGACAACGTGCGCCTGGAGGCGGAGAACGCGCGGCTGGAGGCGGAGCTGCACCGGGCCCGCAGCGCCGAGCTGGCCGCCGACAACCTGCTGTGGCAGCGCCAGGCCACCGAGGACGCGCTGACCGGCCTGCCGAACCGGCGCTCGGTCGACGAGCGCCTGCCGCGGCTGATCGCCTCCGGGGTGCCGGTCTGTGTCGCGGTGGCCGACGTCGACCGGTTCAAGCTGGTCAACGACCGGTACGGGCACTTCGTCGGCGACGAGGTGCTGCGCCGGATCGCGGCGATCCTGCTGGACCGGATCGCCGAGACCGATCTGGTGGCCCGGTTCGGCGGCGAGGAGTTCCTGATCGCCCTGCACGGCTCCGGGATCGAGGACGCGCTGGCGCAGTGC
The DNA here is from genome assembly GCF_016862075.1 of Actinoplanes couchii. Classification (GTDB taxonomy): domain Bacteria; phylum Actinomycetota; class Actinomycetes; order Mycobacteriales; family Micromonosporaceae; genus Actinoplanes; species Actinoplanes couchii. Next base: position 48,875 of record NZ_BOMG01000063.1, read on the forward strand.
GAGCTGCTGCGGGCGAGCGTGGCGGCGTACCCGTGGGAGAACATCGAGCCCGGGCTGAACGTGACGATCAGTGTCGGACTGGCCGAGGTCACCGGGCCGGGCGCGCTGGCGGAGGCGATGGGCCGCGCCGACCAGCGTCTGTACCAGGCGAAACGTACCGGCCGCAACAGGGTGCAGGCGGACTGACCGAACGGGTGACATCGACCTGTGCGAGTGGATGGTCTCGGTGTGTCGGTCAACACGAATCTGTCGTTCGAGCGTGTTTGTTCATCTTGTCCTCGTAACTTCGAGTGTTGCCGCTAACGGCAGGTGAACCAGAGGTGAAGGTGGAGCGCGCTCAGTGACCGTGACAGCCGATCTACAGCTGATCGAATTGCCGGAATCGTTGTTGGCGCCCGAGGCGCCGGCGGTCTTCCACTCCCCGTCCGCCCCGATGCGCCGCACCCTGATCGACCTGCTCGACGCCACAGTGCAGGCGCACGGCGACTCCCCGGCGATCGACACCGGCTCCCGGATGCTCACCTACCGGCAGCTGGCCGCAGAGATCGAGACACTGCGCGCCACCCTCACCACGCACGGCATCGGCGTCGGTGACCGGGTCGGCATCCGGATCGCCTCCGGCACCGTCGACCTCTACCTGGGCATCCTCGGGGTGCTGGCGGCCGGTGCGGCCTACGTGCCGGTCGACGCCGACGACCCCGACGAGCGGGCCGAGCTGGTCTTCGCCGAAGCGGGCGTGTGTGCGGTCCTCGGCGACGGCCTGACCGTCACGATGAAACGTACGCCGGAAGGAAAGACCGGCGAACCGGGACTGACCGACGACGCCTGGATCATCTTCACCTCCGGTTCCACCGGCACCCCGAAGGGGGTGGCGGTCTCGCACGGTTCCGCCGCCGCGTTCGTCGACGCCGAGGCCCAGCTGTTCCTGGCCGACGACGACGTGGAGCCCCTCGGCCCGGCCGACCGGGTGCTGGCCGGCCTGTCGGTGGCGTTCGACGCCTCCTGCGAGGAGATGTGGCTGGCCTGGCGGCACGGAACCTGCCTGGTCCCGGCCGCCCGCTCGCTGGTCCGCAGCGGTGTCGACCTGGGCCCGTGGCTGGCCGAGCAGCGCATCACCGTCGTCTCCACGGTGCCGACCCTGGCCGCGCTGTGGCCCGCCGAAGCCCTCGAGGACGTCCGGCTGCTGATCTTCGGTGGCGAGGCGTGCCCGCCCGAGCTGGCCGAACGGCTCGCCGTCGAGGGCCGCGAGCTGTGGAACACCTACGGCCCGACCGAGGCGACGGTGGTCGCCTGCGCCGCCCGGCTGACCGGTGCGGGCCCGGTGCGGATCGGCCTGCCGCTGGCCGGCTGGGAACTCGTCGTCGTCGACGCGGCAGGCGAACCGGTGCGGATGGGCGAGACCGGTGAACTGGTCATCGGCGGTGTCGGCCTGGCCCGCTACCTGGACGCGGCCAAGGACGCCGAGAAGTTCGCCCCGCTGCCGTCGATGGACTGGGCGCGCGCCTACCGCAGCGGTGACATCGTCCGCGCCGAACCCGAGGGCCTGCTGTTCCTCGGGCGCGGCGACGAGCAGGTCAAACTCGGCGGCCGCCGGATCGAGCTGGGCGAGGTGGACGCCGCCCTGCAAGCCCTGCCCGGAGTGGCCGGTGCCGCCGCCGCGGTGAAGCGCACCGCCGGTGGCAACCAGCTGCTGGTCGGCTACCTGGTGCCGCACGACCCCGACGACTTCGACACGACCGCCGCCACCGACCGGATCCGGGAACAGCTGCCGGCCGCCCTGGTCCCGCTGCTCGCGGTGATCGACGGCCTGCCGACCCGCACCTCCGGCAAGGTCGACCGGGCCGCGCTGCCCTGGCCCCTCGCGATCACCACCGCCGACCCCGACGAGCTGACCGACACCGAGGAGTGGCTGGCCGGCGGCTGGGAGGAGATCCTCGGACTCCGCCCGGCCGAGGCGAGCGCCGACTTCTTCAGCAGCGGCGGCGGCAGCCTGAACGCCGCCCAGCTGGTGGCCTGGATCCGGCAGACCCACCCGCAGGTGTCGGTGGCCGACATCTACCAGAACCCGCGCCTGTCCCAGATGGCGATCGTGCTGCAGGGCCTGGACACCACCACCACGGCCCGCCGGGAGGTCGCGCCGACGCCGAAGCGGGCCGGTCTCGTCCAGGCGCTGCTCACCCTGCCGATGCTGGCGCTGGTCGGCCTGCGCTGGCTGACCGTGCTGGCCGCGCTGGGCAAGGCGACGGCGCTGCTGCCGACGGTCTCCTGGTGGTGGCTGGCCGCCTCGTGGCTGGTGCTGTTCAGCCCGCCCGGGCGGATCCTGCTGTCGGCCGGAGTGGCCCGGATGCTGCTGCGCGGGGTCGGCCCCGGCAAGTACCCGCGTGGTGGCGGCGTCCACCTGCGGCTCTGGGCCGCGGAGCGGTTCGCCGAACTCACCGGTGCGACAGGCATCGGTGGCGCCGGCTGGATGACCACGTACGCGAAACTGCTCGGTGCCCGTCTCGGCCGCGACGTCGACCTGCACTCCGCGCCGCCGGTCACCGGCCTGCTCAAACTCGGCCGTGGCGCGGCGATCGAGCCCGAGGTCGACCTGTCCGGTTACTGGGTGGACGGCGACGTCGTCCGGGTCGGCACCGTCCGGGTCGGCGCGGGTGGCCGGGTCGGCGCCCGCAGCACCCTGATGCCCGGCGCCCGGGTCGGCAAGGGCGCGAAGATCGGCGCGGGCTCGACGGTCACCGGCGCGGTGCCGGCGAACGAGCGCTGGGCCGGTTCCCCGGCGGTTCCGGTCAGCGGCAAGGGCGGTACCGCCTGGCCCGTGCAGCGCCCGGCGAAGTCCCGGTTCAGCGCCCGGTCCTGGACCCTCGTCTACAGCCTGACCGCGCAGCTGCTCAGCCTGCTCCCGGTCGTCGCCGCGGTGCCGGCGCTCGCCCTGCTCGGCTGGGGCCTCACCAGCGACACGCTGCTGTTTGCGGTGCCCGGCGCGGCGGTCGCCTATCTGACCGCGTACGCGATGCTGGTGTTGATCTTCGTTCGTCTGCTGAGTGTCGGCCTGCGCACCGGTTTCCACCCGGTCCAGGGCCGGGTCGCCTGGCAGGTGTGGACCACCGAGCACCTGATGGGGATGGCCCGGGTCGCGCTGTTCCCGATCTACTCCAGCCTGTTCACGCCGGTCTGGCTGCGGCTGCTCGGCGCCAAGGTGGGCCGGGGCACCGAGATCTCCACGGTGCTCGCGGTCCCGGCGATGACCACCGTCGACGACGGCGCGTTCCTGGCCGACGACACCATGGTCGCCACCTACGAACTCGACCACGGCTGGCTGCGGGTCGCCCCGGCCCGGATCGGCAAGCAGGCGTTCCTCGGCAACTCCGGAATGGCCGCGCCCGGCCGCTCGGTGCCGAAACGCGGCCTGGTCGGCGTGCTGTCGTCGGCGCCGCGCAAGGCCAAGAAGGGCTCGTCCTGGCTGGGCGCCCCGCCGATGCCGCTGCGCCGGATCGAGCAGACCGCCGACACCGGCCGTACCTTCGACCCGCCCACCCGTCTCAAGGTGGCCCGCGCCCTGGTCGAGCTGTGCCGGGTGATCCCGGTGATGCTGGCCGGCGTGCTGGCCGTCGGTGTGCTGGCCGCGCTCACCCTGATCTGGCAGACCTTCGGCGGCTGGATCGCGGTGGCCGCCGCCGGGCCGGTGCTGTTCGCCGGCGCGATCACCGGCGCGCTGCTGGCGACCGCCGCGAAGTGGCTGCTGGTCGGCCGGTTCCGGTCCGGCGAGCGGGCGCTGTGGACGTCGTTCGTCTGGCGCAACGAGCTGGCCGACACGTTCGTCGAGGTCCTGGCCTCGCCGTGGCTGTTCCGGCTGGCCGCCGGCACCCCGCTGCTCACCCTCTGGCTGCGGACCCTGGGCGCGAAGATCGGCCGGGGTGTCTGGCTGGAGACGCTGTGGCTCCCCGAGTTCGATCTGGTCACTCTCGGTGACGGCGCGACCGTCAACCGGGGGTGCGTTGTACAGACCCACCTGTTCCATGATCGGATCATGAGCATGGATGAGGTCACTCTGGCCGCGGGCGCCACTCTCGGCCCGCACGGGATCGTGTTGCCCGGCGCGAGCATCGGTGCTCGTACCACCGTGGGCCCCGGCTCGCTGGTCACCCGCGGCGACGCGGTGCCCGACGACAGCCGCTGGCTCGGCAACCCGGTCGCGACCTGGCCGGTGACGGCCTCCCGCCGGGTATGACCCCACCCGTCCCCCTCGGGGCGACCCCGGGCGCCGACCGTTCGACCGATCCGTACCTGCCGGAACACGGCAACGGCGGCTACCGGGTGCTGCACTACGACCTGGATCTCGACTACCGGATCGTGTCGAACCGGCTGGCCGGCCGGGCGGTGGTGACCGCGCGCGCCGTCCAGCCGCTGTCCCGGTTCACCCTCGACCTGGCGGCCCGGCTGCAGGTCAAGGACGTGCGGGTGGACGGCAGGCCGGCCAAGTTCGAGCACCGGGCCGGCAAGCTCCGGATCAAACCCGAGCGCCCGATCGGTTACGGAGCGACGATCCGGACCGAGATCCGGTACTCCGGCAAGCCCGGCCCGGTGACCGGCCGCTGGGGGGACATCGGCTGGGACGAGCTCAGCGACGGGGTGCTGGTGGCCAGCCAGCCGAACGGTTCGCCGTCCTGGTTCCCGTGCAACGACCGGCCCGGTGACAAGGCGTCGTTCCTGGTCACGTTCACCGCGCCGTCGCCGTACACGGTTCTGGTGACCGGCGACCTGGTGTCCAAGCGGCGCGGGGCGGGCAGCACCACCTGGGTGTACGAGCGGGAGGAACCGACCGCGCCGTACCTGATGAGTGTCCAGATCGGCCGCTACGAGATGATCGACCTGGCCGCCGGCGGGGTGCCGCAGCGGGCCGCGATCACCCCGCGGGTGCGGGGCGTGGTCAAGCACGACCTCGGCCGGCACGGCGAGATCATGGACGTCCTGGAGCGGCTGTTCGGCCCGTACCCGTTCAAGGAGTACGTGCTGGTGGTGGCCGACGACGACCTGGACGACCCGGTCGAGGCCCAGGGCATGGCCGTCTTCGGGCGCAACCACCTGGACGGCCGGCGCACCCACGAGCGGCTGGTCGTGCACGAACTCGCCCATCAGTGGTTCGGCAACAGCCTGACCGTCGCCGACTGGCGGCACATCTGGCTCAACGAGGGTTTCGCGACGTACGCCGAATGGTTGTGGTCCGGCGCCTCCGGCGGCCCCTCGACCAACGCGCACGCCTCCGGATGGCACGCCTGGCTCGCGGCGCACCCGGCGAACGTGGTGGTCGCCGACCCCGGAGTGGACCGGATGTTCGACCCGCTGGTCTACAAGCGTGGCGCGCTGACCCTGCACGCGCTGCGCGCCAAGATCGGTGAGCAGGCGTTCTTCGCGCTGCTGCGCTCGTGGGTGGCCGAGCACCGGCACCAGACCGTGACGACCACCCTGTTCCGCGAGCACGCCGCCCGGTACGCGACCGGCTCCCTGGACGAGCTGTTCGCCGCCTGGCTGGACCGGCCCGCCCTGCCGCCGCTGCCCCGGATCCTCTGAACCGTCACCAGTCGGCCTTGCGGACCAGGGCCCACTCGTGGTCGTCGCCTGTCACACAGTTCACCAGGGTCAGGTGGGTGGCCGGGCCGCCGTCGGCCTCGCCGTAGACGTCCAGGCAGTACTCGGTCGCCGAGTTGATGATCCAGAAGTACTTGCGGCCGCCGGAGCCGAGCCGGTACTGGATGCGGTACTCCTGGTTGTCGCCCTCCAGGCAGCTGTTCTCGGTGACCGGGGTGGTCAGGTCGACGGCGCCGGTGCCGGGCACGTCCAGGCACAGGCCGTCGTCGCTGTTGCGGATCCAGTACAGCTGGTTGCCGGCCTTGTCGGCGCCGCGCCGGACGAACGTGAACTCCTGGTTGTCCTCGTCGACCTTCTTGCACAGGTCCTGGAGGACCGGCTGCTCCGGGGCACCGGCGCCGACACCGTCGATGTCGACGCAGAAGCCGGTGGCCAGGTTGACGATGAAGTACGGGCCGTAGACCTCCTTGCCGGCGCCCCGGGCCGGCGGCAGGTTGTCCGGCGCCGCCGCGGCCTTCGCCGTCTTCGACCCGGCCGGGGACGGCGCCGGGGACTGGCTCTTCGGCGTCTTCACGGCCGGTTTCTCCGAGGCCGGGCCCGGGACGCTGGGTTTCGCCGGCGCCTGGACCGGCGGCGCGGCGGCCACACCGCTGCTCTGCGGGGCCCCGGGCTCCGGGACGACCGGGCTGACGGCCTGGGCGGAGTTCCGCCGGGCGAGCAGCCCGGCGCCGCCGAGCAACGTCACCAGGACGAGTACCGCACTCGCCAGTACGGCGACCTTCCGTCCCTTCTTCGTCGCGGGCGCCTCTGCTTTCCCGGGGAGCGGAAGCGGGGCCGGGGCCGGGGCCGGGAGCGGGCTCGGTTTGCCGCCCAGCAGGAGATCGAGCAGCTCCCGGGCGTTCGGCCGGGCCGCCGGATCGGTGGACAGCGCCCGTTCGACCAGCTCCCGCAGCGGCCCCTGCGGGAACCCGTCCAGCGACGGCTTGCCCGCCACGATCCGGGCCATCGTCGCCATCGGCGTGCCCGCGTCGAACGGCGGCCGCCCGGTCCCGGCGAAGGCCAGCACACAGCCCCAGGCGAAGACGTCGGCGGCCGGGGTGAGCGGGCTGGCCGGTTCGTCGAAGCGTTCCGGGGCCATGTAGTTGACGGTGCCCATGTAGACGCCGGTGCGGGTGAGCCGGTTCTCGGTGGCTTCCATGGCCCGGGCGATACCGAAATCGATCACCTTGGGGCTGCCTGGGGCGAGCAGCACGTTGCCCGGTTTGAGGTCGCGGTGGATCACGCCCGCGCCGTGGATCGCGGTCAGTGCGGTGGCCACCCCGATCGCCAGGCTGTGCAGGTTCGCCGCGTTCAGCGGGCCCTTGGTGCGGACCTCCTCGCCGAGGGTGGGGCCGTCCACGTACTCGACCACCAGGTAGGGCTCGGGCGCGTCCGGGTCGGCGTCCAGCAACTCGGCGGTGCAGAACGGCGGGACCTGCCGGGCGGCGGCCACCTCCTCGCGGAACCGGCGGCGGAACTCCGGATCCCCGGCGACCCCGGCGTGCACCACCTTGACCGCGACCGGCCGGTCGGTGCCCTTGCGGGCCAGATAGACGACACCCATGCCACCGGCACCGAGCTTGCCGACGACCTGGTAGTCCCCGATGCGTTCCGGGTCGCTCACATCTCACTCCACAGGGCGCCGGGCAGAACCGGAGCATGCTATCAACCTAAGTGGACAGATGGATGGCGCATCTATCAGTAAACAGTGCTAACAGCCCCAGGCCGGTGGATTTTCGGCAAATCGCCGGGCGGCCCGCCCGCACCGGCGACGATGAAGACATGATCAGCACCGCCGAACGCTACGACTGGTTCACCAAGCAGTACGCCCGTCTCGCCGCCTCCTACTGCCTGACCCTGGTCGGGGACCTGGCGCTGGACGAGGCGGTCCGGCGGATCGGGGGCGAGAACCCCGAGGCCGTCCCAGGGCCCCTGGTCGTGCACGGGCTCCCCGAGGACGTGGTCGCCGGGCTGCCCGGTGACCTGGGTCCGGTCTTCGAGCGTCTGGAGAGCGAGCGGGTGGTCGCCTTGACCCAGCTGCCCGGCTGGGTGCTGCTGGTCGAGTGGGGCGGCGACTTCCTCGGGCACGACGGGGCCGAGCGGCTCTCGGCCGGCACCACCCTGGTCGCGCACAGCACCGAGGAGAGCGGCTCGCACTTCCTCTGGATGCGTGACGGCATCGTCCAGCTCGCCTTCGACCCGGAGCACGCCGGCCTGCGCATCGGCACGAAGTCGAACTCGCTGGTGCAGATCATGGCCGAGGTGGGTTTCAACCTGGAGATCGGCGCGCCCCGGACCGGCCCGTACGATCCGGCGGCCAGTCTCGCCCTCGCCGACTTCCTGACGGGTGTCCGGCTCGGCCCGGCGGCTCTGCACGAGGCGGTCTACGTCTGCGTCACGCCGGAGATCTGAGCACTGTTGCCGAGGCTTTATTTTTAATAAAGTTTTCATATGCCTCGTTCTCGTTGGCTCACCGCGCTCAGCATCCTCGTCCTAGTCGGCACCCTGGCCGTCGGGCAGCCCTCGTCGGCCGCCCGCACCACCCTCGGCGGTGCCGACCCCAGCGTCATCAAGGTCAACGGCCTGTACGTCTCGGCCAAGTCCGTCGACGGCGGCGTGGCCGTCCGCACCGCGTCCACCCTGGAGGGCATCGCCACCGCCACCAAGCAGCAGGTCTGGCGGGACACCGCGGGCCTCGGCGAGGTGTGGGCCCCGGAGATCGTCCACCACGACGGCCAGTACCGGATCTACTTCGCCGCCGGCACCGGCGCCGCCCACCGGATGTACCACATCAGCTCGGCCAGCCCGGCCAGTGGTTACTCGGCGGCGACGAAGGTGGCGCTGCCGGACGACAGGTGGGCCATCGACGGCGTGCCCTTCACCTACCAGGGGCAGCGCTGGTTCGTCTGGTCCGGCTGGTCCGGCGCCACCAACGTGGAGCAGAACCTCTACGTGGCACGGATGAGCAGCCCCACCACCACGACCGGTTCGCGGTACGTCATCTCCCAGCCCCGGGAAGCCTGGGAGCGGGTGGTCGGCAACCCGTACATCAACGAGGCGCCCGAACCGATCCTGGACCCGAACGGCCAGCTGCACATCGTCTACTCCGCGAACGGCAGCTGGAGCAGCAGGTACTGCCTGGCCGACCTGCGCCTGCGCTCCGGCGGCGACCCGTCCTACGTCTGGGACTGGTACAAGAGCAACGGCTGCCTGTTCGGCTCGAACGCCTCGGAGCTGATGTCCGGCTGGGATCCCACGCTGTACGCCGACGGCCCCGGCCACCACACCTTCGTCCTGGAGCGCGGGGACATCGCCACCAGCCCGCCGTCCGGCAACCGGTTCCCGACGATGTACCACGCGGTCGCCAAGGGCGCGCCGTACTCCTGGTCGAACCGCTACTGGTACACCGGCACCGCCGTCTGGTGGGGGAGTGTCACCTACCGCCGGGCCAACGTGCCCGGCGCGACCACCAGCACCGGGTTCGGGCTCAAGTTCTTCGAGTGATCGCAGCCGTTATCTTTCCGTTACCTTTTCTCTGAAATCAGGGCTCCGGGTGGGGCGTGTCCATGGCATCAGAAGGACACACCCCACCACCAAGGAGCACCCCCATGCGTTCCATCGTCTTCGGAGCAGTCGCCGTCCTCAGCGCGGTCACCCTGTCGGCCTGCGCGAACGGAACCCCGGCCCCGGCGTCCAGCCCGGTGGATCTGCTGCCCGCCGCCGCGACCTCCACGCCGGCCCCGGTCGTGACCACCCCCGCCGCTGAGGCCCCGGCCGCCGCCGCGGGCAAGGCTGCCGCCGCCAAGCCGAAGGCCACCAAGAAGCCGGTGTCGAACCTCTCCGAGCTCAAGTCGCTCGGTATCGACGTGCAGAAGAGCGTGCTGATCGACGTCGCCGACGACGGCCAGAACCGGTACCTGTCGGTCGGCAAGAACAGCGTCGTGGACTTCCACGGCACCAAGCGCACCGACAACACGATGATGTTCCTCCAGCCGGCCCAGACGTCCGCCAAGAACCGGGTGGTGATCAAGCCCCCGTTCTACAACGAGGACCTGGGCGCCGGGTACTGCGTCGCGGACACCAAGGGCGCCGCGATGAAGCTGGAGACCTGCAAGGCCGGCAAGGCGCAGCAGATCTTCGAGCTGCGGCCCGCGGGCGACTCGGGACAATTCGAACTTCACGGGATGTATGGTGTGATCCGCGTCGACAACGGGAAGATCACCACCAACGGCAAGGGCCGGGTCGGACTCCAGACCATCCTGTACGCGAACTGAACCGGAGCGGGGACTTGCGCGACACCGAGGACTTCGACAGCTTCTATGCGATGTCCTCGCGTCGCGTCCTCGCCCAGGTCACCATGATGGTGAACAGCCGGGCCGAGGCCGAGGACGCCGTCTCCGAGGCGTACCTGAGAGCCTGGAACCGATGGCACAAGATCAGTCAGTACGAGAACCCGGAGGCCTGGGTACGCCAGGTCGCGTACCGCCAGGCGGTCAGCACCTGGCGCAAGGCCGTCAACCGGCTCCGGGCCCACCACCGCGACACCCTCGATCAGAGCGTCGAGGCGCTCAGCCCCGACCATGTCGCGATCGTCGCCGCACTGCGTAAGATCCCCGCCGACCAGCGCCGGGTGATCGTCCTGCACCACATCGCCGGACTGAGCGTCGCCGAGATCCATCAGGAGACCGGCATCCCGGCCGGGACGGTCACCACCTGGCTGGCGCGGGGCCGGCGGGCACTGGCCGCCCACCTGACCGACACCCTCGAGTCGGACAGCACCACCTTCGACTCGGGCAGCACCACTTTTGACACGGGCCGGGAGCACCGCGATGTCTGACGATCGCATCCAGCAGGGCCTGGACTCGTACGCCGACCACCTCCAGCGGACCGCCGCGCCGGCCCTGTCCGCCGAGATCCGCCGCCGTGGCGACCGGCGGCGGCGCAACCGGGCGACCGGAGCCGCCTTCGCCGCCGTCCTGATCGCCGCCGCCGGTCTCGGCGCCGTCCTGTCCCGCGGCTCGTCCTCACCCGAGCCGATCCTGCCCGCCGAGTCGGTCTCGCCGTCCGCACCGGCGGGGCCGACCGCCATGCCGTCCTGGACCGGCGGTGTCACCTCGAACGTCGACCAGATCCGGCAGATCGGCGTCGACCTGGACAAAGGTGTCCTGATCGACGTCGCCGACGCGGGCACCGGCCTGGGCCTGGCCGTCGGTCCCGGCGATGTGGTCGACTTCACCGGCAGCGCCGGCGCCGCCACGGCCGAGATGTCGCTGATCCCGGCGCCGGTGAAAGCCGCCAACCGGGTGATCATCGTGCCGGTGGCCCGGCTCGGCTGGTGCGTGACCGACACCGGTGGTGTCCCGCTGAGCCTGCAACCCTGCCGGGAGGGCGCCGCGACACAGACCTGGCGGGTGGCCGCGCACGGCGACTCCGGCGCGTTCAACCTGATCGGCCCGAGCGGCGAGATCCGCGGCGACGAGACCGGCATGGTCGCCACCGGCGGTTTCACCGGGCTGCAGACCAAACCGTTCTGATCAGCGGCCCAGCGCCGTCGCCATCCAACCGCTCAAACCCTTCAGATCCACATCGGCGTACGGGTTCGGAGCCGGAGCGTTCACCCTGGTCACCAGCTCGAGATAACGACCGTGGGTGGCCTGGAACGGCTCGTGGTCCGACCCGTCGCCGATCTCCTCCAGCATCAGATAGGCGGCGGCCAGTCGTTCCCGCCGCTCCGGCGAATCGTCCAGCCCGACCGCCGCGGCACTCTCGGCGGCCAGACGCCCGGCCAGCTCACGCGCGTAGTCCGAGCCGGCCGGCAGCCCCGACCGGTAGGCGTCCAGGATCCGGGTCATCGTGCCCTGACCGGCGTGGATGTAGTCCTGCACCGGAGCCGACGTCATCACCGAGGCCCCCGGGAACCCGGTGTGGGTCTCGCGCAGATAGTCCCGTACCGCCGCCCGGAAGTCCGTGTCCTTCAGCAGGTCGGCCAACTCGATCCAGGCGTCCAGCTGCTCACCGGTCGGATCCTCCGGCAGCCGCGGCCGGGTCGTCCCGAGCCGCTCGGCGAAGTCGGCCGGCAGATCGGCGCCGGCCTCCGCCCAGAAGTCGTCGACCAGCCGTTCCCGCTCCTGGTCACTCATCGACACCAGCCGGTGCATGAGCCCGGACCGGTCCACCGGCGGCAGATCCCGGTTGAGCGCCCGCAGCACCGACCGCCGGGCCTGCAGCTCCCGCCCCTGCCGCTCGACCAGCTCCAGATGCTCGGCGATCAGGTACCGCAGCGTGGTCTCGCCGGCCAGCAGCCGCCGGATCTCCTCGAGCCCGGTCCCCAGCTCACGCAACGTCCGGATGAGTTCGAGCCGCGCGACCGCGGTCACGTCGTACAGCCGATGCCCGGCACTGTTGAACCCGGAAGCGGGAACGATCCCCTCATCGGCATAGAACCGGATGGCACTGACCGAAAGCCCGGTCCGCCGCGCCACCTCCCCGATCACATGAAGTTCGTTCGTCATGCCCAGGACTATCCAACCTCAACCGACTCGAGCCGCAACCCCTGGATCATCGGTCAGCGGGCTCGCTCGCATCTCAGCAGCGCGCTGATACGCGGGCCCAGTCCACCACCGCCGGCCCTCTGCGGCGACACCCTCGAGGACGAACAGCGTGTGCCGCAGCCCGGTCGCGTCCTCGGCTCCGTCAACGAGCACCTGTGGATCGTCGTCCGCCCCGGGCCGGCCACTCTCGGTTACCTCCACCTCGATGTCGGTGCCGCTGACGAGGAACAGATGGAACTCGGTGGCGTCCTCGTCCCCGACCGATACCTGGACGGCCGCGACCGCGTCATACCGATAGTTCGTACGTTCCCACCGGTGAAAGGCGCCCTCCTCGAATACGAGGTCGGTGGTGAGCTGCCGGATCCCGTCTGAGGTGAGCAGAAACACCAGCATGCGATACCGCGAGTATCGCCAGGGGCCGTTGGTCACCCGTGCCTTCCGGCTGTGCGGGCCGCCCGCTTCCAGCGAGGCATAGGCCTGGATGTCGCTCCACTTCAGCCGATATTCCCGGATGGCCTGATCCAGCAGGAGACGACGATCGCAGTCGAGCCACTGCGCCATCTCCATGTCCGTGGGCCGGTCGGCCAATCGGCGCTGCCACCGCCGGTACTCGGCCCGGTACCCCGTCAGCAGTCGCTCCCGCCTGGCGCCTCCAGCCCGGGCATGCTCGTGTTCCACCATGATTCGGAGGCCGACGGTGGCCGCTATCGCCGCGGCGAATGCGAGGGCGAGGAGAGCGCCGGTGGCGCGGAGGGCATCCTGCCGTACGGCGGACTGCAGCACCCACACCAGGGCAGGCAGGGTGAGGCCGGCCGAGACGATGGTGGTGAGGCGCAGGATGACGGGGACACGGACCCTCGCATCGAGAGCTTCTCCTCGCACCCATCGGCGTCGCATGTCCTTGACCTGAAACCGGATCAGCCATTTGACCCGGTCAGCGGTTGCCGGCCGTTCACGGTAGGCATCGACCAGGTCATTGCGAAGCCGGCACAGCGGGATGTACGCGGCGGATGACCAGGCCGCACGTTCCCGGTCGCTTCCGGCGGCGAATCGTTGAAGGTATTCCAGGTAGAGCTGGTTCACCTCGTCAGCGAAACCACCGGGCCGTGGAGAGCCCTCCCGGGATCGGATCGTACGTCGTTCCTGGTCCAGTGTGCCCTGGGCCTCCGCACGGAATCGCCAGTTCACTCCCGATCTCCAGGCCAGCACTGCCATCAGCAGGGCTCCTGCCAGAACGATGACGCTGGGGGAATCACCTCGCTGGATCACGAGCGAGCCCAGGGTTCCGGACGCGCCGATCACCGAAACAGCGACGATCCCCAGCAGTGCCTTTGCCATACGTGAGACAGCGACTTCGCTCACCGGGCAGACCCTCGGTGGCAGCGGGTCCGGCTCGAAGAACTTCCAGACTCGTTGTCGCCGATCGCCTGCTGTGCGGCCGGCCTTGGCTTGCTGGATGTCTCCCTGCCACAATTCGTCCTTGAGCGAGCCCTGAATGAGGCGCTCCAAATGCTGCCGGATCTCGGCGCCGACGATCGGCGGCAATCCGTTGAGATCCGCTTCGATTCCGGAGTCGGAGACCGGCTCGTCCGGCCGTGCTCGGCCGGCGTACACCAGACGCCGAATGACATCAATGCCGGTCGACCAGCTGTTTGTGGGTAGTTCGCCGATGCGCCTGATCTCCGCGGTCACCCGGTCCCGTTCCTCGGCGGACAACTCCCAGTAGGTACGGCCGCCGAAGAAGGCTAGTAGCCAGTAGAAGCAGACCTCACCGGAATTCGGGGCCTCGACGATGAGCCGGTCCAGCAGCCGTCGTGCTGTGGTTGCCTGGCCGGAGTCCAAAAACTTGAGTGCGGTTTCCAGTCGCTCCTCGAACGGTGCATTCTCCGGCGGAAGCCGATAGTAGTTGTGCACGCCACCATGGATGGTGTCGGCCACGGCCCCGTGTCTTCCACCCTCGGTGTGGACGCGCGGGTTCACCGGTGGCTGGTTCAAGACCATCCCCGTTCGCCGGTAAGCGGTGTTCCGGTAAAGCCCGGATAGGAGTTGTGCACACCACCATTGATGACACCGGCCACTGCACCGTGGCTCCCGCCGTATGTCTCTACGCGACATCCCCGATCCTCTGGGCTCACCGGCTCGGCTTTCGGGGGCCCGGCGGCAGCCAGATCGGCCGCGAGTTCGATGGCAAAGCCAGCGGCGTTGCGAACCGCGTGAGCCTGCCAGTTGTCGCCGTCGGTTGTCGCTTTCGTGCCGTCGGCGGCGTCACTGATTCCTCGGATCACCGCACCCGGTACGGAGTTGAGTTGACCCGCCTTGGCAAATCCGGCCGCTTCCATCTCGATGGCGACGGCGTCCTCATAGTGTTTTCTGATCCAGGTCAGCGGCTCCGACTCGGGCGCGTCGTGCAGCACCTCCCCGGAGGCAATCGGGCCGAAGTGTACGTGGGGCGAATCGGCCGTCGGCCGATCGCGGCGTTCTCGCGAATAACGGCGGCTGATGTGATGAGCAGTCTGTTCGATGCCATGATCGAGGTCCCAGACCCGGGGGCGTGAACTGACACCATCGATGCGGGCCGCCGCGCCATGGTAGGCGTAGACGTGTGTGGCGACGACGATGTCACCCAGAGCGACACTCGGTTTCAGTCTGCCCGCCACGCCGACGAAGAGCACCGCTGCTGGCTGGAACTCGTTGATGGCGCGTTCCGCGATGACTGCCGACACATGGTTGCCCATGCCGGCGAGGACGAGGACGGCATCCCCCACGCCGCCGGGCAGTGATCCTGTTTCGAACCGGGTTCCCGAGAGTGGAGGAGCCGGCCGGACCTCGGTGAGCCGCTCCCGGACCGCCTCGTACTCAAGGTCGAGAGCGGTGAGGATGACGACAGGGGAGGTTTTCCATCGATGCTGACGCATGCGGTCAAGTTAGCTTCTTGTCATAGGCACAGTAAGTGCCCCGTTCGTGATCCAGCCGCCTCGGGCATTCCGACAGTTGACCTTAGTTTGTGTCAATAGGACATTAATCGTTAAGCTGCGTGTATGACGGCCAGGAGCCATGCTGTGCTGAGATTGGCGGTCGACCTCGCCATCCTCACTGTGCGGGAGAACGCGCTCCAGACGCTGGTCATCGCGAGAGGCAAGGAGCCCTTCCTCGGGCAGCTCGCGCTGCCAGGTGGATTCCTGCGGGACGGCGAGGGCCTGCGCGACGCGGCCGTGCGGGAACTGAGCGAAGAAACCGGGCTTGACGGCCGAAACCTGCATCTCGAACAACTGGGCACCTACGGAGAGCCGGACCGCGACCCTCGAGGCCGTGTGGTCAGCGTCGCCTACCTTGCCGTAGCACCTGATCTTCCGGTCCCCGAAGCCGGTTCGGACGCAGCGTCAGCGGCATGGGTTCCGATCGCTGAAGCGAGTGGGTGGCTCGCGTTCGATCACGACGAGATCCTGACGGCCGCGGTCGAACACGCCCGTACCCGGTTGGAGTTCACCACGCTGGCGACGGCCTTCTGTGGGCCGGCCTTCACCATCGGCGACCTTCGAAATGTCTACGAGGTGGTCTGGGGTCGACCGCTCGATCCCCGAAACTTCAGCCGGAAGGTGTTGAGTAGCAGTGGGTTCATCGAAGCTACCGGCCAGCGGCGTGTCCCACCACTGGGGCGGCCGGCGGCTCTCTACCGGAGGGGCACACAACGAACGCTGAATCCGCCGATTCTTCGGAGCAGCACCGCGCAGTCATGATGGGGCGATGCCGTCGCCGGAGCGGATCAGGTGGCGGCTGCGGGAACTGACCGAGCAGCGGGACCGGGTGGAGCGGCAGGCGGGCCGGGTCGGGGTTCACCTGGGATGATCGACCCATGTATGTGATCAGGGAACGGTTCTTCGCGATCGGTGACGACTTCGACGTGCTGGACGAGCACGGCACGAAGATCTACCACGTGGACGGCAAGGTGCTCAGCGTCCGGGACAAGGTGATCATCGAGAACCCGGACGGGGACGAGTTGGCCACCGTGCACCGGCATCTGGTCTCGCTGCGGCCCACCTACGAGATCCGGATCGGCGGGGAGAAGGCGGCCGAGGTCCGGAAGAACCTGTTCACCCCGTTCCGGGACAAGTTCACCATCGACGTGCCCGGCCCGGACGACCTGGAGATGAAGGGCGACCTGCTGGACCACGAGTACGTGATCGAGCAGGGCGGCGAGGAGGTCGCCTCGGTGTCCAAGCGCTGGCTGACTATCCGCGACACCTACGCGGTCCAGGTCGCCCCGGGTGTCGAACCGCTGCTGATCATCGGCAGCGTGATCGCCCTGGACCTGGCGCTGGAGCGGGCCGCGGAGAAGAAGAAGGATAAGGACGACGACGAGGACTGAACACGGCGAAGCGGGCTGATCGAGAGATCAGCCCGCCACGTGCCGGATCAGAAACCGAAGTCCTGGGTGTAGTACGGGGCGCCGCCGGCGGAGTAGACGACGCCGACGCCGACGGTCTTGGACTTGCAGTTGAGGATGTTGGTGCGGTGGCCCGGGCTCTTCATCCAGCCGTCGACGACGGCGGCGGCGGACTGGTAGCCCCAGGCGATGTTCTCGGCGGACGGCTTGGCGTAGCCGGCGTTCTTGATTCGGGTGGAGAAGCGCGACCCGCCCTTGCCGGTGTGGGAGAACTTGCCGGTCTGGGCCATGTAGGCGCTGTGGGCTCGGGCGGCGGCGGTGATCTGCGCGTTGACCTTCAGAGCGCCACAGCCGTGCTCGGCCCGCTCGACGTTGACGAGCTGGTTGATCTGGGTCTGGAGCGCCTGCTCGGAAACCTTCGCGGCGGCGGCCGGGTTCGCGGTCATCGTGGCGGCGGCCAGAGCGGCGACCGGGGCGAGGAGGGCGGTCACGGCGAGGCGGCGAAGAATCTGGCGCAAGAAGTTGTCCCTTCGTGGTGTTTCCCGGTGTCACTGATGAATTCGGCCCGGTGCCACGACGAAGGATCACCAACCCGGTGCGCCTGCGTTTCCGATCGGTTGCCAGGATTGCCGGATGCTGCCGTCCGAATTCGGGGAACTCTCGGCCG
This sequence comes from Actinoplanes couchii, assembly GCF_016862075.1. Lineage (GTDB taxonomy): Bacteria > Actinomycetota > Actinomycetes > Mycobacteriales > Micromonosporaceae > Actinoplanes > Actinoplanes couchii. The sequence goes on from NZ_BOMG01000063.1 coordinate 66,102, forward strand.
ACCTCGCCGCGGCGACCGGCTGCCGTCACTACGGGACGGTGTGGCTGATCCGGGACGGCGGCCTGATCGAGCGGATCTTCCTGGCCGGCCCGGACCCGTACACCGAAGAGGTCGTCGACCGGGACCTGCGCGCCCGCGGTTACCGGCTGCTGCGGGTGTACCGCTCACACCACCAGCTGCTGGCCGAGGTCGCCACCTACCAGTTCCACGAGCGGTACCGGCTCGTCTACTTCACCAGGGGCGAGGTCCCCTGGGCCGGCGTGTTCTACCGGGATGTCCACCTCGACCGCTCCCGGGGCGTCTGGTACCGGTTGCTGCGCCGGGAGAGCGACGACGACGCCTGGAACCATCCGTCGATCTCCCGGGACCTGGCCGAGCGGCTGGGCGGGGCGATCGGTGTCGAGCTGCTCCCGGAGGAGGCGCTCGACCGGATCAGTGAGCACGGCCGGGCCCGCTTGCACCGGCACTGGGCGCGCGGCGACGAGTGGTTCCGCCGCCGGCTTGCCCTGTTCGGCCTGCAGAGGGCCGAGATCGAGGCCGAGATCGAGCGGCTGACCGCGACCCCGCCGCTCTGGGGTTCGACGCTGACCGAGCCGGCCGCGGTCCGGGTGGACGAGCCGTTTCCGCTGGTCGGCATGATGCTCGGCCCGCCGGAGCAGCGCGAGGTGGTGGTGAACCGGCTGGTCCTGGAGACGCCGGGCGGTCCGGTGGCGCTGACCGTCAAGAGCTGGCCCAACCCGATCACCCTGGAGTATCAGGCGGTCACCCCGTTCTGCCCGGAGGAGGGTTACCTCTTCGACGAGGCCGACTCCGATCCGGTGGCCCGGGGCGAGAAGGTGCGGAGCGGCATCTGGGGGCACCTCGAACCGGACGGTTTCCCAGTCTCGCCCTTCCGGTTCCGGATCGTGGTCGAGTACGAGCCGGCGGCCGCTGACCTGGTCGGGCACCTCTGGCTGGAGGTGGCGTTCCCGCTGGGCGCGACGCTGCTGGGCATGCCGCTGCCGCCCCCGCGGCGCAGCCGGGACGTGCTGTTCTACGACCAGTTCGTGCCCGTCGGCCGGCCGGAGCTCGCCGAGGTCGAGGGCGTGGCGCCGGGCTGGGTGTCGATCCACGTACCGCCGTCCCCGGATCTGCTGAAGTCGGTGACCGCGACCTTCCGGCATCTGCCGGACCGGGCGCTGCCCAGCCCGGACTACATCGACTGAAGGCTGGCCAGCAGCCGCCGCAGCGCCGGCTCCAGCGCGGCGTGATCCCCGGCGGGCAGCGACGACAGCCACGAGGACTCCAGCCGCTGGATCGTGTCCAGCGCCGGAGCGACGACCGCACGACCGGAATCGGTCACGTCGAGCAGCACGCTGCGCCCGTCCCGCCCATGCGGATGCCTGCCGATCAGTCCGGCCGTCTCCAGCGGGCGCAGCCGTTTGGTGACGCCGGCCCGGGTCAGGTGCAGCTCGTCGGCGATCCGCGCGGGGGACACCGGCCGCCCGGCCCGGACGATCACCGACAGCACCTCGAACCCGGCCCGGTCGATGCCGTGCGCGGCGAGCGCCTCGTCGGCGTGCCGGTGCGCGAGCCGGGAGATCCGCATGATCCGCAGGAAGACCCCGGCCGGGCCGACGTCGAGCTCCGGCCGTGAGTGCCGCCACTGTTCCTGGATCTCGTCGACCTCGTCACGCATGCTCGCATGATAGTTAACTGGTAAATCAGTTGGTGGACGGGAGCGACGATGACGGCGACGACCCTGCGGCAGATGTGGCACGTCGCCCCGCACGCCGGAGCACACCACCCGGCCCTGCGGATGGCGATCGCCGCCCTGGTCCCGCCGGTCCTGCTGACCATGGCCGGGCAGCCGACCTGGGCCGGCTGGGCGCTGCTCGGCGCGGTCACCGCCGCCTACGCGCGCTCGGACAGCCCACGGCGGCGGTTACGCGTACAGGCGATGGTGGGTCTGGTCCTGGTCCTCCTGGTGATCATCGCGACCGTGCTGGCCGCCGCGGCCGTGCCCGGGATCGTCCTGGTCCTGGCCACCGCCGTGGTCGCGGGTCTCGCCACCGTCCTCGCCGACGCCGGCCGCTGGAGCCCGCCGGGCGCCCTCTTCCCGGTGTTCGTCTTCGGCGCGGCGAGCGCGATCCCGGCCGGCTTCTCCACGGTCGGCCTACTGTGGGCATTGTCGGTCACGGCTTCAAGCGATTTTTTTCGTACGAGGTCAGCCCGCCCTTCGCCGAATCCACCCCAACCGTCACGGGCGGTGACCAGGACGACTGCTCTTCACGCCGCGATCTGCTTCGCCGGTGCGGCCGTCGCCGGCTCGATCGCCCTGACCGCCGGCCTGCGGCACCCGTCCTGGGCGATGGTCGCCGCCGTGGTCCCGGTCGTCGGCGTCAGCACCGGCGCCCAGATCCTGCGCGCCGGGCACCGCCTGGTCGGCACCCTGCTCGGCGTCCTGGTCGCCGGGGTGCTGTTCCTGCACGCGCCCGGCCCGCTGGAGATCGCCGTGCTGACCGCGGTCCTGCTGTTCGGCGCCGAGCTGCTGATCGCCCGCAACTACTCCCTGGCGCTGCTGTTCATCACCCCGTTGACCATCGGCATGTCCCACCCGGACACCCCGGACCGCCTGCTCGCGCTGATGGCCGACCGCGCGCTGGAGACGGTCATCGGCGTGGTGGTCGCGGTGGCACTGATCGCCGCCGCGCACCGGATCCGCCCTAAACTGCTGCGATGACGGATCTGTGGTCGTCGCGGCAGCGGGAGCTGCTGGATCGCTGGCTGCCCGGTGCCGAGGTGGTCCGGGACCACAGTTGGGGCCTGGTGCAGACCACGGTGCTCGAGGTGGCGTACGACAGCCGGACCTTGATCGTGAAAGCCGGCGGCGACGCCGATCATCACATCGCGCGGGAGCTGCACGCGCACCGCAACTGGCTGGAACCGTGGACCGCCCACGGCCGGGCGCCGCGGCTGCTGCACGGCGACACCGACGCGAAACTGCTGGTCACCACGTATCTGCCGGGGCGGCTGGTGCTGGACACCGCGGCCGTCGGCGACGCCGCGACGTTCCGGCAGGCCGGCGAGTTGCTCGCGGTGTTCCACGGGCAGACCGCGGTTGCCGACGACCGGTACGAGCTGCTGGAGAACCAGAAGTCGCTGCGGCTGCTCGACGGCCCGCACCGGATCGGCCCGGACACCGTCCGGCGGCTGCGTGCCGAGATCACCGCCTGGCCCACCCCGCCGTCGATGGTGGTGCCCACCCACGGTGACTGGCAGCCCCGCAACTGGCTCGTGCACGAGGGCATCGTCAGCGTCATCGATTTCGGTCGCGCCGCGCTGCGCCCACCGTGGACCGACCTCACCCGGATCGCGGTGCAGGACTTCCCCGGCCGCCCGGACCTGGAGGAGGCGTTCCTGCGCGGGTACGGGCCCGACCCGCGCGAGCCGGACGCCTGGCGCCGGACCCGGGTGCGCGAGGCGATCGGCACCGCCTGCTGGGCGTTCGCGGTCGGCAACGAGGAGTTCGAGGGACAGGGACACCGCATGATCGCCGATATCCTGACGCCATGACAGCCCTCCTGTGCCTGGAACAGAACCTGCCGCACATGCTCCCGTTCCTGCGGGCGCTGCACGAGGCGGGTTCCCGCGCGGCGGTCATCGGCCAGGTGGCCGGCATCATGCACGGTTCCACCGACCCGACCGAGGACCTCGACCTGCTGTGGGACGGAACCGCGCCGCCGCCGTCGTTCTTGTCGTCGTCCTCGTCGCCGCCTTCGCCTTTTTCGCAAGAGCGGGCGTTGCGGGCCGCGCTGACCGCCGCCGGCTGCACCGAGCTGCCCGATCTGAGCCTGCCGCAGGTGGCGTACACGGTGGACGGGGTCTTCGGCGATCTGTGCTCCACCGCGCTGCCGTGGGGCGGCCTGGACACCGCGGCCTGCCTGGACCGCGCCCTGACCGCCGGTTTCGTCCGCTATGTAACCCTGCCCGACCTGATCGCCATGCGCCGCGCCATCGGCCGCCCGAAGGACCTGCGCCGCGCCGCCGAACTCGAGACCCTGCAGCTCCCCCGGATGGAGTTCGCCTTCCCCGGCCCGCTGCGGGACCAGCTGGTCGCCGCGGTCCTGTCCGGTGCCAAGACCACCACCACAGCCCTGCTCGCCGGGTACGAACTGGACGGCAAACCACTGCCCGCACCCGGTCAGCGCCTGGCCGTGATCGACTCCACCGACCGCCCGGTGGCGACCATCGAACTGACCGAGGTCCGGGTGCTGCGCCTGGCCGACGTGGACCTGCAGCACGTCCTGGACGAGGGCGAGGGCGACGAATCGGTGGCCCAGTGGCGGGCCGGCCACACCGAGTTCTGGACGTCCCCCGAGATCCGCGCCGAACTCCCCGACCTGACCATCAACGACGAAACCCTGATCGTGGCCAAACGCTTCCGCCTCATCTGACCCACTCACCGAGTCTGTTCTGCTGCCGATAGTTGGGCGGTTCACCGTTCTTGAATGGCCGCGGCGCCGGATCGCAGCTCGGTCAGGAACGCGTTCACCACGGCGGAACGGGTGCGGCCGGCGAGGGTGGCGGCATACACCGTGCGGGGCGGTAGTTCGCCGGGGTTCAGCCGGAGCAGGGCGATGTCGGGTGGCGCCGCGCGGGCGGCGAGCGCAGGCAGCAGGGTGATGCCGAGCCCGGCAGCGACAAGGCCGAGCTTGGCGAACCATTCGTCAGCGGCGAATTCGACCCGAGGCCGAAAGCCGTGCCGGATCCCGGCCGCGAGCAGTGACTCCTGCGGCCCCGCCCCACCAGCGATCCAGGACTCCCCGGCGAGCGCGGCCAGCTCAACCACGCCGGTGCCGCCAACTCCCACGATGCCGCTCCCGTCGACCTCCGCGATGCCGGTCCCGCTGGCTGCGATGGTGCCGTTGGCGAGCGGGTGGTCGCGTGGCACCGCGACGAGCATCGGTTCGTCGAGCAGATGGTGCAGGTCCAGTCGGGGATCGTCGAGCAGCTGGTCGGAGGCGGTACTGAGGACGGCGATGTCCGCCTCGCCCGCCGCCAGCCGTTCGATCAGCCGCGGGGTCAGGCCTTCCACCAGGCTCAGCTCGACAGCCGGGAACTCCGCTCTGATCCGAGCGAGAGCCTGCGGCACGAGAGCCACCAGGGCCGTGGCGAACGCCGCCACCCGCAGACGGCCCAGAGACGCGTCACCGACAGCTCGCATGTCCCGCCGGGCGTCCTCCAGCCGGCCCAGCACCGCCTCGGCATGGCCGAGCAGCACCCGCCCCTGCTCGGTCAGCACGATGCCGCGGGGCAGACGATCGATCAGCCGGGCCCCGAAGTCGGCTTCGAGAGCGGCGATCTGCCGGGACACCGTCGACTGGGTGTACCGCAGCGCCTGAGCAGCGGCGGTGATCGACCGGCGGTGGGCGACCTCACGAAAGATCCGGAGCAGTTCGGTCTGCACCAGCTGATATTCGCAGACCGCATGGCAACCATGCGAGACATTCGTTGGTGACATGCCAACGTCGGTGCTTGGCTCGACCCATGCTGAACATCGCAGTGCTCGGACTCGGGCACATGGGAACCGCACTGGCCGCCCGCCTGGTGGAGCAGGGCCACCCGGTACGCACCTGGAACCGAACCCCCGGCCGCCGGGTACCCGGAGCCGAACCGGCCGACTCACCCGCGCTGGCCTGTGCAGACGCCGACGTGGTGATCACCATGCTCACCGACGAGTCCGCAGTCCGGGCAGTCCTGGCCGAGGCGTATCCACGCTCCGGAACCACGGTGATCGAGATGTCCACGATCGGCCCCGACGGAGTCCGCCGGGTAGCCGACAGCCTGCCCGCAGGCGTGTCCATGATCGACGCCCCGGTGGCCGGAAGCGTGGGAGCCGCGACATCGGGCACCCTCCGAATCCTGGCCGGCGGCGACCCGGCCACCGTGGATCGGGTCGAACCGGTCCTGGCCGCACTGGGAACCGTGCACAGGTGCGGTCCGCTGGGCAGGGGAGCGGCCTACAAGCTGATCCTGAACACCGCGACGATCACCGGCTTGGCCGTGGTAGCCGACGCGGTAGCCGTAGCGAGGGCGGTCGGCGTCGCCCGCCCCGAAGCCTTGGCCCTGCTGGCCGCGAGCCCTCTGGCAGCCCTGGCCACCCGAGCGGCAGGCGGCCCGGGTTCATCATTCGCGGTGACGATGGCAGCCAAGGACCTGAACTTGGCCCGAGCCGCCACCCCGGAACCCCTGCCGGCAGCCGAAGCCGCCGCCACACTACTGACCCGGGCAGCCTCCGCAGGCCAGGGCGCAGCCGACATCTCCGCGATAACCGGGACCAGATCCCCGGCCCCCGCAGCCCCGGCCCGCTGACATCCGGGGCGTCGTCGGAACCCGGGGAGAGCGCCGGTCAGCGCAGGGTGGGTACCGATCCGCCGTCGACCTGGGTGAGGGTCACCCCGGGCAGACCGGCCGACCAGTTGGCCAGCAGTCCAGGAGGAGGCGGCCGGCGCCCGAGGCCGATCGCATAGTCCCGGCGAACCGGAGTAACGGTGAACGGCCGAGGCCAAGCATGCACGTCAACCATCCCGGCCTCCTCCAGCATGGTCAGCAGCGAACGAACCCGCCCCCGGAACCGCCCGACAGTCTCGTCGAACAACTCACCCGAAACCGGCTCCACGGTAACGACAGCCCAGTCCCGATGCCGCCGATGAGGTGGGGTGGGGGCCTGCCCTTCCCAGGCTTGATACATCTCCTGGGCCAACAGATCCCGAATTCCCGAACCGACCTGATCGGTGCAACTCCGAACGGGAGAGGACGGAGTCAAAATCGTCATCGGGTACGAGGGAAAATCCCCCGCGGCAACACCGTGGAGACCGACAGGCTCAGCCCAGTCCCAGGCAGCCCACGTCTCGAAGAACCGTTCCAGCAGCGCCGCCGGCGAAAGCCCGCCGTCATCGATGGCACTCCGGGCGTCGATGGCGGTCCGGGCGGCAAGCACCACCCAGGCCACTCCGGGCAGCCCGCCGAATGGTGCCGAATCCAGCCCACGAGCCCGAGCCCACCCTTTGACCGCCCGTGCCAACGGGACAAACCCGGGCACCCCGGCCGTAGCCGCAAGCACAGCCTCCGCATCGGAAACCGCGCTGAGTGCAATAGCCGAAGCGTCGCCGAGTTCGCCCCGCCGAGCCACTGCGTCCCCCACCGCCACACCACCGAGAGCCCCACCAGCACCGGCCAAAGCCGCACCGCCGAAAGAACCGGTTGAAGCCGCACCACCGAAAGAACGGGTTGAAGCTGTGCCGCTGGAAGAACCTGTGCCGTCGAGGAAAACCGTGACCAGGTCGACGTCGAGGCCGGACCGGGACAGGCGCAGCCCTGGAACCCGGGCCCCGATCACCGGTCGCACCGACCACCCGGCGGCCGCGAGTCGTTCCGGCAGCCCCGCCGTGGCAGGAAGGACGGCCACCAGGTCGAGGTCGGCGCCGGGCAATTCGCAGCCGAGACGCCGCGACCCGGCGAGGTGGACCACCCCGTCCGGAATCGCGGCCCGGATCTCCTCGATCACCCCGGCCACCGAAACCGTGACGGGTTCGGGCGGGAGCGGCTCCGGCGGCGGTTCCGGCGGCCGGCGCACCTCACCGGTACCTTCCGGCAGCCAGCGCACCTCACCGGTACCCAGCATCACCTCCGCGCGAGGAACCATCGGCTCGTCCCCACGCCGTGACAGCAGGGTGAGCCGGTCGACCCACGCGGTCACCGGCCCCACCCGCGCGGCGGCGGACGATGCACCCGCCCGGCCGTCGCGAGTGGCGGAGGTTGACGGGCCCGGGTGGTCCACGCGTGCTGTGGTGGATGGTTTGCTATCCCGGCCCACGGTCAGGTGTGGGGTCCAGCCCTCAGCTCGGTCCCGGCACTGCGGGAAGCGGCGTTGTGCTGCCCGGTGGACCGCCTCCCACGATGCGGAACCCGAGGATGCCGGGTCGAGCCAGATGGTGGCGTCGTCACGCTGGGTGAATGAACGTACGCCGGCAATGGTGGTCTGAAATGGGGGAATCTCGGCCGTCGCGCCTGCCAGGAGTGTCGCGGCCTCCTCGAAGTCTGCTTCCGGAAGGAAGCCGAAAAGCACGTTGACGTGCGGCGGCCACCGGTCGAACTGCGGATCGTGCGCCCGCCGGACCTCCTGGATCGCCGGCCACAACTCCCGCGGCGGCAACCAGGCCACCGCAGACCGGGCAGTGGTCCGGGGGGCAGGCAGGGCAGCAGGCCAGCCGGCAGAAAAAGCAGCGGGCCGACCAGCGACATCCTCCATCGAGGCGTCACCGACAGCGACATCCACGCTCACGCCGTAATGGTCAGAAGCGCAGAGCCCCTCCACCGGCGCATCCCCGACCAGCCCCGTCACCAGCGGATTCAACTCGGCACCACGTATGAGAACCCGGTCCAGCCGCGCACCCCGCCCGGTCAGCGACCCCACGGCGGCAAGCGGATTCCGAATCGGATCAAACGTGACCGTCTCATCATCCGGACCATGAACCTCGGCCCAGGCGTCCCGCATCCCGAGTCGCCGCGACGGTGTGTCACTGCCGTCGTTGAGGTCGCCGACGACCAGCACCGGCACGTCCATCCCGGCCAGCCCGCCGCCGAGCGCGCTCAGCTCGACCTCCCGCCGCCCCGCCCCGTCGGCGGAGTGATCGCTGGTCAGGTGCACCGCGGCGATCACCACCGGCCCACCCACGGTGATCGCGGTGACCTGCTTGTACGGCCCGAGCACATGCCGCGCCGACTCCAGCACCGGAACCCGGCTGAGCAGCAGCACCCCACTGTCGTCGACGTCCTTACCCGCCGGATCGGTGCACAGCGTGTAGTCACGGCGCACCCACTCAGCAGCGAGCAACTGCTCCAGCAGACCGCGTTCGACCTCCTGCAACGCGATCACATCGGCGTCGGCACGTTCCAGCAGATCGAGCAGCAACGGCCGCCGCCGGGCGGTGTCGATCAGGTCGGCGTCGTACCGGTCCCACAGCGTGTTCCAGGTCAGCACCCGCAACGTGGTGACCGATTCTGATCTGCCCGGAGGGGCCGGAACCCAGCCGCCGGTCCAGGAGTGCGGGGTGCGGGCGGTGAAGAACGGGGCATCGAGCCGGCGCGGTTCCCGGACCCGCCCGGCCGTGGTGGTGTCGATCCGGTCCACGCCGGTGCCGCGGTCCCACACCCGCTCGCCGTCGGCTTCGATGAACAGCACCCGGTGCCAGGGGATGTCGCCGCCGGGCACAAACGCGGGCAGCGGAACCCGTTTGGCGTCGGCGGCCCGGACGTCGACGCCCAGCACGAACCGGGCCGGGTCCAGCCGGGGATCCCAGCGCACCCGGTGATAGATCTCCTCACTGGTACGCATGCGGCGACGCTAGCCGCTCCCCGGCGGGCCCCGCACCCGGTTATTCCAGCGGCGGCAGCCCGAAGACGTCGGACAGGCCGGTCACCTGGATCGCCTTGGCGACCGGCGGCGACGGGTTGATCAGCGTCACCCTCATGCCGGCCGCCGCCACCGAGTTGCGGACACTGACCAGGGCGCCCAGCGCGTACGAATCGATCAGGGTCACCTCGGACACGTCGATCTGGAGCACCTGGTACGTGGACGATCTCGCCGCCGCGGCCAGGTTGTCACGGACCTCGTCGGCGTCCCGGAGGTCCAGTTCACCGGACAGGGCGGCACGCAGGGTGATGCCGTCGTTGCTGGTCTCGTACGTGATCACATCGCTGGCGGACATGTCTCGACGGTAACGGTGTTCCGCCGGGGCCGCCCGTCGTGGAGTGAGAACGCGACCCCCTGTCGGTTCTCGGTTCCGATGGTTACCGTCCGGTAATCGCGCGGTTTCCATCGACATTCGTATCTGTCATCTCCGCCTGTGGAGGGCTGATGTCACCGCGTACCGTCATGTCCGCAGTCATGCTCGTCGCACTTCTGATCCCCGCCCAACCGGCGCGGGCCGAACAGGCGGGCGCCGCCGTCCCGGTTCCCGCGTTCTACACCCCGCCGGCCACGCTGCCCGCCGCCGACGGCGCGCTGATCCGCACCGAACCGCTGCCGCTGGCGCTGTCCCTGCCCGGCATCGACGGCACCCTGCCCGGCCGCGCCACCCGGATCATGTACAAGTCGACCGACTCCACCGGTGGCCCGGTCGCCGTCACCGGGGCGTACCTGGAACCCGCCGCGCCCTGGCCCGCCGGCGGCGCCCGTCCGCTGGTGGTGCTGGCGCCCGGCACGATGGGCCAGGGCGACCAGTGCTCGACATCCCTCGCGCTGGAGCGGGGCCTGATCATCGGGACCGAGAACGATCAGCTGACGCTGTCGGTCGGCTACGAGGTCCTGGCGATCTACCGGCTGCTGATCCGGGGCATCGCGGTGGTCACCACCGACTATCCGGGACTGGGCACCACCGATCGGCTGCACACCTACGTCAACCGTGTCGATTCCGGTCACGCGGTCCTGGACGCCGCCCGGGCCGCCCGGATCCTGTCCGGCATTTCGAGCCAACCCATCGGCCTGTACGGCTACAGCCAGGGTGGCGGCGCGGTGGCCTCGGCGGCCGAGTTGCAGGCGACCTACGCCCCGGACGTGACGGTGACCGCCGGTTACGCCGGAGCACCCCCGGCGGATCTGGCCGAGGTCGTCGGCGGCATCGACGGCAGTGAGCTCGCCGGGGCGCTGGGCTGGTCGATCAACGGTTTCGCCCAGTCCGAGCCGGCGCTGCGCCCGATCCTCGACAGGTATCTCTCCGACGCCGGCCAGACGGCCCTGACCAGGCTGTCCACCATGTGTGTCGGCGACGCGATCCTCGCCTACGCCGGGAAGCGCAGTTCGTCGTGGACCGTCGGCGGAAAGTCCATGACCGAGGTGATCGCCGCCGAACCGGCGCTGGAGGAGTTCATCACCGATCAGCGGATCGGCACCCGCAGACCGTCCGGTGTGATCCGGGTCGCCACCGGCGTCTTCGACAACCTGGTCCCGCACGCCCAGGCCCGGGCGATGGTCGCCGACTGGTGCGATCGTGGCGGCCGGGTGGTCTACGCCCCGGTCGTGCTCCCGTGGTCGGCGAGTCCGCTGCTGAACCATTTCGGTCCGCTGCTCTCCGATCAGCCGCTGGCGGTCGACTGGCTCGGCCGGCGCCTGGCGGGAAGTCCCGCGACGTCGAACTGCCCCTAGGGGCGTGTCGCCACCTGGTACTCCGGGGGAGGAGTACCAGGTGGCGCCGAGAGGGTGGGCCATGCAGCGGACCCACCCGCACGGTTCACAAGGTGTGTTCAGCGACGCTGATCTTGCTCCCCACCTTTGTCAGCCAATACTCAGATTCATGACGGTCCCGTGACGCTCCCGGCGGAACGGAACGGATTTCATCTTCCGCGGGTTGATCCGGGCGGGCGGTTCCGACGTAATGACCTGTAGAAGAGCAGGTGGTTACGAGGGATGGGGCGGTTCGTGGCACCGGCGTACCCGGATCAGCCGAACGTGGCTGAGCGCGTGTCCGACGCGGAGTATTCAACCGACCCCGGTCGGTACCGGCGAACAGGGGAGATCCCGCGGCAACGGGTCGCCTTCTTCGACGAGGGCGAGGCGGAGTCCGGGCTGCCCGGTTCGGGCCCGGACATGTACCAGCAGGACTGGGAAGGCGGGAAACGCCGGAAGGGCCGCCGCCGGGCCCGTGGGCGAACCGGCCGCACCGTCACCCTGCTGGTCGCGGTGACCACGGTCGGCGCCGCCGTCGGCGGTGTGGTCGCCTTCGGCCCGGCCGATTTGCCCGGCATCTCCCGGGTCGCCGTCGACGCCGCGCTCCAGCAGCGTTCCAACGCCCCGGAACCCGCCGCCCGCGGGGCCGAACGGCCGACCCCGGCGCCGTCCGTCTCGGCGTCGAAACCGGCCGCGTCGACGAAGTCGGCGAAGGCGAGCAAGTCACCGAGCCCGAAGCCGCCGGAACCCCCGGAACCGGTGTCCGGTCTCAATCAGACGCAGATGAACAACGCCGCCGTGATCGTGGACGTCGCCCAGGATCTCGGCCTGCCGCGCCGGGCGATGCTGGTGGCGATGATGACCGGCATGCAGGAGTCCAGCCTGCGTAATCTGGCGAATCCGACGGTTCCCGGCTCACTGGACCGGCCGAATGAGGGCAGCGGCGACAACTTCGACTCGCTCGGTGTCTTCCAGCAGCGTCCCAGTCAGGGCTGGGGTTCGGTGAAGCAGCTGATGAACCCGCGGTACGCCGCGGACGCGTTCTACGACAAGCTGGTCACCATCGACGACTGGGAGGACAAGGACCTCGGCGAGGCGGCGCAGGCGGTGCAGCGCTCGGGTGTCCCGGACGGTTACGACAAGCACGAGAAGCGGGCGGCCCAGATAGTCGACGCCCTGCTGTAGACCCCGGCCCTCGTCTACATCTCCGCCCTGCCGTTCCGGGCCGACGACTTCGGCGTGCAACTGACCGCGCTGACGGCCCTGGTCACCGCCCTGGTGCTGGGCCTGGCGCTGCTGGACCGGTGGGTGCGCCGGGCCGACCTCCTGATGCGTGTCGAGGACGCGCGCGAGGTGGCCGTACCGACGGTGGTGTGGTCTCTTCCGGTCGTCTCGGTCTTCGATGCCGGCCTCGATCCGTGGAACATCGGCTGGCTCGTCTTCATCGTCCTGAGCGCGATCGCCCTCGCCCTGATCACGGCCGGGACCGCGCGCGCCGCCCTGGCCGGTCACGGCGCCCGGTGACCCGCGTGATCGTCATCGACCCGGCTTCGCCCGTCCCGCCGTTCGAGCAGCTCCGGGCCCAGCTCGCCGGCCAGGTCCAGGACGGTGTGCTGGCCGTGGGCACGAGGCTGCCGACGATCCGCCGGCTGGCCGCGGACCTGGGCCTGGCGGTCAACACGGTCGGCCGGGCCTACAAGGAGCTGGAGGAGGCGGGCCTGATCGAGACCCGTGGCGCGGCCGGCTCGTTCGTGTCGGGGAACGGTGAGCAGGGGCGCGAGCGGGCCCACCGCGCCGCCGCCGAGTACGCCGCCGTCATCGCCGCCCTAGGCATCGGCACCACCGAGGCGGTGCACATCGTCCGGGCCGCGCTGACCTGCGGCGGAACCATCTAGGCAGGCGGCCGGGAGCAGGAACCAGTGCAGCTTCTCGAACGCCGGTGGCAGGCCCCGGATGGACGCCGTCGGCCGGCCGTCGAGTGTCCCGCCGGTCCCGGCGAGCCCGGTGCGGACGCGTTCCGGCATGCTCATGACCGGGAACCTCCTCGTCGAGGGGCTTCGATGCCTTTCCGGTCTGCTTAACTTGGGGCATGACCGCGTCCCCGAAACGTCCCGGCCCGGTGTCGGTCGTGTGGGTGACGGCGGTCATGGCGCTGCTGCTTCTCGCCGCGAGTCTGCTGTTCCCGCTGGGTGCCGAGGGGCATGCGCGGGACGGCGCGGTGCCGGCCCGGCCCGTGGTGGCCGGGCAGGAGTTCTGCGAGCACGGTGACACCGGTCATCGGCTGCACACCCACGAGCTGGGCAACGGCTGGACGCCGATCCTGACGTCGCGCCCGGGCCCGGCCGGTGAGCCGTCCCTGGTCGCCGTCGAGCCGGTGGTGCGCCCCGCGCCGGCGTGCGCCTTCCCGGTCACCACCGCTGACATGCCGCCCGGAGTGGATCCGGCGAGCGCGGGTGTCCTCAGGGTCTAGAAGACCCTTTTTCTCCTGGTACGTCCCTGTCGCCGTCGTGGCTCTCGCGACGCCGCGCACAATCCTGAAAGGCACAATTATGCCGAAAAATCGTGTCAAGAACCGGCAGCTTACCCGTCCACCGGGCCTGAGCACCAACCTCAAGGTCACCCTCGGCGTCCTGGCCGCCGCCCTGACCGTGGTCCTGCTGGTGGTGGCCACCAAACTGACCGACCCGAAGACCGCCGAGGTGGTACGCGCCGACAGTCACCGCCTGTCCACCGCCGCCGACGGCAAGGTGACGATCGTCGAGTTCCTGGACTTCGAGTGCGAGGCGTGCGGCGCCGCCTACCCCGGTGTCGAGCAGCTCCGAGCCGAGTACGGCGACCGGATCACCTACGTGGTGCGCTACTTCCCGATCGAGAGCCACCCGAACGCGTACACCTCGGCCCACGCCGCCGAGGCCGCCGCCCGGCAGGGCAAGTTCACCGAGATGTACGTGAAGCTGTTCGACAACCAGAACACCTGGGGCCACCAGGAGCAGTCGCAGGCCGCGGTCTTCGAGGGCTACGCGTCCGAGCTGGGCCTGGACCTGGCGCGGTTCAAGGCCGACGCGGCGAGCGCGGACGTCGCCGCCCGGGTCGAGTCGGACGCGAAGGACGGTCTTTCCCTCGGGGTCCAGGGCACGCCGACGTTCTTCGTCAACGGCGAGCGGTTCGCCGGGCAACCGACGTACGAGGGCCTGAAGACCGCCGTCGACGCGGTGCTGAACCGGTGAGGCCGGCCGTCCTCACCGACCGTCTGCTGGGCTGGGTGCTGACGCTCGGCGGGCTGATCGGGGCCCTGGCGGCGTTCGTGCTGATGGTCGAGAAGGTGGAGCTGCTCAAGGATCCGTCGTACGTGCCGAGCTGCTCGATCAACCCGATCCTGTCGTGCGGCTCGGTGATGGTGACCGACCAGGCCGCGGTCTTCGGCTTCCCGAACCCGCTGATCGGGGTGGCCGCCTTCCCGGTGGTGGCCGCGACCGGCGCCCTCCTGCTCGCCCGGGTGGCGCTTCCCCGCTGGTGGTGGCTGTCGTTGCAGGCGGGAGCGCTGTTCGGGGTCGGCTTCGTGCACTGGCTGTTCGTCCAGAGCCTGTACCGGATCGGCGCTCTGTGCCCGTACTGCATGGTGGTCTGGGTCGTGATGATCTTGATCTTCTGCTATCTGACGCTGGCGAACGCCGAACGCGGTCATCTGCCCGCGCCGCGGCGCCCCACCGAGCTGCTGCTGCGGGTGCACAGCACGATCCCGCTGGTCTGGCTGCTGATCCTGACCGCCCTGATCGGTGTCCGGTTCGAGAGCTACTGGAGCACCCTGATCTGAACCGGTCAGACCCGGAAGCGGGAGACCAGCGTGGTCAGCTCGGTGGACATCCGGGCCAGCTCCGCGATCGCCTGCTGCGTCTCGGCGACGCCCAGGCTGGTGTTCTGCGCCGCCTGGGCCACGCCGGTGATGCTGCGGGAGATCTCCCCGGTCCCGGAGGCCGCCTCGCCGACGCTGCGGTTCATCTCCGCGGTCGTCGCGGTCTGCTCCTCGACGGCCGAGGCGATCGTCGTCTGGAAGTCGCTGATCCGGCCGATGACCTCGGAGATCTGCTCGATCGCGGTGACCGCCCCGGCGGTGTCGGACTGGATCGTCTCGACCCGCCGGGAGATGTCCTCGGTGGCCCGGGCCGTCTCCTGCGCCAGATCCTTGACCTCGCTGGCCACCACGGCGAACCCCTTGCCCAGCTCACCGGCGCGGGCCGCCTCGATGGTGGCGTTCAGGGCGAGCAGGTTGGTCTGCTCGGCGATCGCGGTGATCGTCTTGATCACGTTGCCGATCTCGGCGGACGACTCGCCCAGCTTGTTCATGGTCGACGAGGTGGTCGCGGCCAGATTGACCGCCTCGACCGCCACCTGGGCCGCCTCGCTGGCGTTCTGCGAGATCTCCCGGATCGACGCGCCCATCTCCTCGCTGCCGGCCGACACCGTGTCGACGCTGCGGGAGATCTCCTCGGCCGCGCTGGACACCGCCATCGACTGCTGCGACGCCTCCTGCGCGGAACCGGCGATCTGGGCGGCCGTGCTGGTCATCTCCTCCGACGCGCCGGCCAGCGACAGCGCCGAACTCTCGATGGTCCGCACCGTGTCCCGCAGCGACGCGGTCGCCTGGTCCAGCGCGCGGCCCATCCTGCCGGTCTCGTCGTTGCTGGTCAGCCCGGTGCTGTGGGTGAGGTCGCCGGCCGCCAGAGCCTCGGCCACGTCCTGCACCGCGGCCAGCGACTTCACGATCCGGGTCGCCACCCAGAACCCCATGCCCACGGCGGCGACCAAACCCACGATCAACACCACGATCTGGGTGGTACGGCTCGACTCGTACCCGGCTTTGGCGGCTGCGGCGTTCTTGGCGGCGTCCGCGGTCTCCGACTGGTCCAGTTCGGTGACGTCGGCGGCCATCGCCTCGACGATCGGCATCGCCTCGGTGTCCCGGATCGTCGACCAGCGGGAGAGCTGGTTCGCGGCCCCCGCGGGCAGCAACTTCTCCTGGGCCAGGGTGGCGAAGTCCCCCCTCTGGGCCTCGAGGTGGTCGATGGTCTCCTGCGCGCCGGCCGGCTGGCTGGCCCGGTAGGCCGCCATCGCCGTGTCGAACGTCTTCATGTCGGCCTCGAAGGCCGCGGTGAACTCGGCGGCGACGGCATCGTCCGGCGACAACGCCTGATTCGTCAGGTCCACCCGGCCCTGCGAGATGGACGCCTTGATCTGACCGACCGCCTTGATGCTGGCGACGTTGCTTTCCGAGATCAGATTGGCCTTGTCGCTGGTGTCGGAGAGGGCCACCAACCCGGTGATACCCACGATGACGGCGACCACGGCAGCAACCGCGACCGCGGCGAGAATCTTGATCCGGACACTGAGGTCGGCGAACGTCGGCACCAGATCAACGTAGGCCGCACCGGACTATCGTGAGGCCTACTTACCTTTTTCAGGACGGTCCGAGCATCGGGGCGTTGTCCACGTCCGCGAGCTGACCCTCGACGTGCCGCCGCAGAGCCTCCCGGTAGTACGCGGCGAGACTGGTCAGCTGCTGGATCTCGTCCAGCGCCGAGGCACGCCGGGCGGCCAGGCCGTCGAGCGCGTCCGCGTGCCGGCGGACCGCCTCGGTCTCGATCTCGTCGGCCTTCGCCCGGACCTCGTCGGCCAGCTGATCGGCCCGGTCCCGGGCGTCCGCGATCAGATCCTCCGACTCGCGCCGGGCATCGCGCAGGTGCTCGTCGGCGGTCCGCTGGGCCATCGCCAGCACTCGCAGCTCACCACCACCGGCCGGCAGCGCCCGCGGCCCGCCCTGATGCGCCCGGTCCAGCTCGGCCCGCAGCTCACGCGCGTGCTGCTCGGCCATGTCCCGTTCCTGCTCCATCCGCTGCAGGAGACCGGTCAGGGCACGTATCTCGTCGTAGTCGCCGGCCGGATCGCCGGGTTGCACGGCCATCGTGCGCAGCGCGCCGTTCTCGGCGAGGAGCCGGGCCAGCTCGCGCTCCGCCTCGTCCAGGAACGCGTCGACCTCCTCCTCGACGTACGCACCGCGGCCGACGGCCGGTTTGGTGAAGGAGACGTTGTGAATGTCGGCGGGGGTGAGCGGCATGCTGCTCCCTAGGAGACACCGTCGCGAGTCGCACACGTTACGCCCCCGCGCCCATGAACGGATCCCCCTACGGGCTGTAACCCGTCACGAGTCGGCCCGCATCTCCCGCAGCATGGCGGTGATCTCGTCGGCGCTGATCGGCCTGGCGAACAGGTAGCCCTGACCGTAGGTACAGCCCAGTCCGGTCAGCAGCGACTGCTGGTCGGCCTGCTCGATACCCTCGGCCACGGTCTGCAGCCGCAGCGCCCGGCCGAGACCGACCACCGCCTCGGCCAGCGCGGCGTCCTCCCGGTTGGCGGTGATCCCGTCCACGAACGCCTTGTCGATCTTCAAGATGTCGATCGGGAACCGGCTCAGGTACGACAGCGACGAGTACCCGGTGCCGAAGTCGTCGATCGCCAGCCGGACCCCCAGGTCCCGCAGCCGGTGCAGGACCAGCACGGTCGCGTCCACGTCCTCCATCGCCATCGACTCGGTGATCTCCAGAACCACCTTCTCCGGCGCGATCCCGGTCTCGGCCAGCACCTCGCGCACCATGTCCACCAACCCGGGCTCCTGGAACTGGCGGGCCGACAGGTTGACGCTGACCCGCATCGCGGCCGCGCCCGGGATCTCCCGGTGCCAGCGGGCCATCTCCTGGCAGGCCACCCGCAGCACCCCGGCGCCCAGCGGCACGATCAGCCCGGTCCGCTCGGCGTGCGCGATGAACTCGTTCGGGCCCAGCAGACCACGTTCCGGGTGCTGCCAGCGGACCAGCGCCTCCACCCCGATCGGCAGCCCGGACGGCAGGTCCACGATCGGCTGGTAGACGACCACGAACTCGTTGCGGTCCAGGGCCCGTTCCAGCTCGGTGCGGGCCTCCGCCTCGGCGACCGCGGCCTGGTACATCGACTCCTCGAACGTGACGGCCCGGTCCCGGCCGGCCTTCTTGGCCGCGTACATCGCCAGGTCGGCGTCCCGGATCAGCTCGTCGGTCAGATCGATGTCGCTGCTCTCACCGGCCTTCACGGTGGCGATGCCGATGCTCGCGCCGCCGGTCAGCACCGAGTCGCCGAGGCGGACCGGCTCGTGCACCGCGGCCAGCAACCGCTGCGCCAGGGTGTGCAGGCCGATCTCGTCGAGATCCTCCACGAGCACCGCGAACTCGTCGCCGCCGAGCCGGGCCAGGGTGTCGCCGGGACGTACCGCGGCGGCCATCCGCCGGGCCTGGGCCAGCAGGAACTCGTCGCCGGTGAGGTGCCCGAGGGTGTCGTTGACCTTCTTGAAGTCGTCCAGGTCGATCAACAACAACGAGACCCTTCCGGCGGTACGGGTGTGCCTGCGCACCGCCGAGCCGATCCGGTCGCGCAGCAGAGCCCGGTTGGGCAACCCGGTCAGCGGGTCGGAGATCGCCTGCCGGTCCAGCTCGCCGCGCAGCGCCTTCTGCGTGCTGACGTCCCGGACCGTCAGGATCAGCGCGCCGATCAGCGGGTCGGCCAGGTGGTTGGTGCCGATCACCTCGACATCGAGATAGTCGCCGTCCCGGTGCCGGCTGCGCGACTCGATCCGGGCGGTGTGCCGGGCCGGCGCGGCGGCCAGCTCGGTGAGGAACGCCGAGACCCGCTCCCTCTCGTCCGGGTGGATCATCGCGGTCAGCGAGTCCAGGGTGAGTTCGCCGCCCTCGTGGCCGAGCACCCGCCCGGACGACGAGCTGACGTAACCCACCCCCGCCGCGTTGACCGCCAGGATCGCGTCCGAACCGTTCTCCAGCAGGGCGGACGTCCGGTAGGCGATCTCGTCCCGCTGCTCCTGCTGCAGCCGCCGGTTGTGGGTGGTGAACGCGCACAGGGCGGTCATCGTGGCCATCACGATCAGCAGGGTGAGATTCAGGTACCCGTGGTCGCCGCCGAACAGCGCCATCATGATCAGCAGGCCGGCGACACCCGCCGCACCGACCCCGAGCCCGTCCCGGACCCCGCTGGTGGTCGACGCGGCCACCATGGTGACCATCGCACCGGTCGCGAACATCACGGTCGGCTCCGGGTCACCGGCCGCGAACAGGGCGAGCGCGCCGAGAGCGGCCACGTAGGCGCCCGCCATCACCGGCCGGATCCACGAGCGGGCCGCCAGCCGGTCCAGCGGCAGCCGGGTCGCGCCGGCCAGCACCACCATCGCCAGTGCCAGCGGTGCCAGCACCCAGTGGCCGGTCGCCGGCCAGTCGAAGCCGACCCGCACCAGGCCCATCCCGGTCAGCGCCGTGAAGATCCACAAGTTGTGCCGGATCTGGCGGGCCAGGTGCCCGTGCTCGCGCGACTCGAAGTTCGCCCACCGTTTCACGGGCCCCTGAATCGGCTCCGCGGGCACCGACATGAGCCGTCCGCCGGGCCCTTCCGCTCGTTCCACCGGGCTCTTCCACTTGTGCCGCCGGGCCCTTCCGCTTGTTCCGCCGGGCCTCGAAACGCCTGATCATTAGCGGTCGGCGAGTCTACGATCAGGAGGTGCGTCATCGCCCGGGTCGCTCGATGGTGGCGTTGCTGGCGGTGCTCCTGATCAGCCTCGCCAGCACCGTCGCCGTCGTCGTGGCCCTGCAGCGCGGCGACGAACGGCTGGCCGATCAGAAGGTCGACCAGCAGACCCAGCTCGTGGTGCGGGCCATCGCCGGACAGGCCCGCCGGTACAACGAGCACCTCGCCCAGCTGGCCGCCTCACTGGGCGCGCAGGCCCAGCTCGAATCGTCCGAGTTCGCCGCCACCACCCGGCCACTGGCCGGCGCGGTGCTGCCGGGCGTCACCGGGGTGGCCTACGTGGTGCCGGCCGAGCAGTCCGAGATCAGCGGGGTCCAATCGTACTGGCGGGCCCGTGGTGTCTCCGGTCTTGAACTGCGGCCCGCCGCGAACGGATCGTCGCACCTCTTCCTGGTGATCCGGCAGTCGTTCGACGGCGAACCGGTGTCGCCCGGCACCGACCTGTCGGTGGTGCCCGAGGCGGTCGAGGCACTGAGCGCCGCCCGCCGGCTCCGCCAGGTGATCACCAGCCGCCCGTACGTGCTGCTCAAGGACGCCGGAACCGGCGACGAGCCGAAGGGCCCCGGATTCGTGCTGGCCGCCCCGGTCTTCGCGACCTCGCCACCGGCCGAGAACGGCCGGTTCCGGGGCTGGGTGCTGCTCGGGGTCCGCGGCACCGAATTCCTGCACCAGGCCGTCGCCGCCGACGCCGGCCGGTCCTCGGCCGTCCAGCTGACCTCGGTGACCGGCGGCGACCAGACACTGATGGCCCGCTGGGTGCCGGACAGCCGGGTCGACCCGCGGATCACCGCCCGCAACCGCATCATCAACGTCCCGCTGAGCTCCTGGCGGGTCACCGTCGCCCCGACCGCCGCCCTGCTCGCACACCGCAACCCGCCCGCCGACGTGATCGCCATGCTGCTCGGCGCGTTCATCACGATGCTGCTGATGGCGCTGACCGCCGCCCTGGTCACCTCCCGGGAACGGGCGCTGCGCCAGGTCGCCGCCGCCACCGCCGTCCTGCACGAGGACATCCGCCGCCGCGAGCAGGTCGAAGCCCAGCTGCGCCGCCGCAAAGCCGAACTCAAGGGCTTCGCCGGGATCGTGGCGCACGACCTGCGTGGCCCGCTGGCCCGGATCAGCGGCTACATCGACTTCCTCAGCGACGACCTGGGGTCCGGACTGGACGACCAGAACCGGGACTTCCTGGACCGCGCCGGCAAGGCGGCCCGGCAGATGTCCACCCTGGTCGACGACCTGCTCGGGTTCTCGGTCGCCGACAACCAGCGGATCACCGCCCGGCAGGTGGACCTGAAACGCCTGGTCGACGACCTGGTCGGCGAGGGCTTCAGCCGCCCGGCGGCCGTCGAGGTGGGGGAGCTGCCGGTGATCGGCGGCGACGAGACCCTGCTGCGGCAGGTCTTCGCCAACCTGATCGGCAACGCCGTCAAATACACCGACCCGGCCCGCGAGCCGTGGGTACGGGTCAGCAGCCGGCCGGTGCACGACGGCTGGCGGATCGATGTCGAGGACCACGGCATCGGCATCCCCGACAGCCAGAAGGAGGCCGTCTTCACCGCGTTCACCCGGGCCGACGGCAGCGAGGACTACCCCGGCACCGGCCTGGGCCTGGCCATCGTGCACCGCATCGTGGAACGCCACGGCGGCGAGGTGCGGATCTCCGACAACCCGGGCGGGGGCAGCCGCTTCCACCTGACCTTTCCCGCCCGTACGCCGGCCGAGATGTCCTTGCCGGAGGCCTCGTAGGGCCGGCCACCTGACCTTCCCCGCCCGCGCCGTGCCTCGGCCTCGTAAGCCCGGCCCACCTGACCTTTCCCGTTCGTACCGTGCCTTGACCTCGTAGGGCTGGTCCATTTGGCCTTTGCCGTTTGCACCGCGTCTTGGCCGGTAATCTCGTGGGGCCGGTCTGCCTGGCCCGTCCCGCCCGCGCCGTGCCTTTGCCGGTGGTCTGGTGGGCCCCGCGGTGCCCTCAGGCGGGGCCGGATTCTGCCGATCCTTGGGGACCAGAACCGTGCGACGCCCGAGGAGAGACCGGTCCCATGCCGATACTGGCGGACATCGCCGTACCCGCGACCGTCTGGGATCCGGACACCTGCATCCCGCGGGTCGAGGAGGCGATCAGCGCCGACGACACCCTGACCGGCATCGTCACCCACATCGGCGGGCGGATCCACCTGCTGGACCGGGCGTACCTGCACGGCGCGCTGACCGGGCGGCTCGGCTTCGGCCGCCCGCTGCTGCACCGGCAGAAACTCCGGGTGCTGTGCGGCGAACCGGCCCTGGTGCTGCCCGGCGACACCGCCTGGGACGACGCGGCCCGCGCCGCCCTGGCCCGGCCCACCGGCCGCAAAGCCCTGCCGGTGGTCGTCGACCTCGGCGAACACGGCTTCGGCACCGCACCGGTCGGCCCGCTCGTCGACCACCTCAGCCGCCGTTACCGGACGATGGCGCTGGAGGACGACCTGACCGGGCTCGGCAACCGGCGGCTGCTCGCCGAACGGGTCACCGCCGCCCTCGCCGCCGCAGCGCCCGCCGCCCTCGCGATCGTCGACCTGAACCGGTTCAAGGAGATCAACGACAGCCTCGGGCACGCCTCCGGCGACGAGCTGCTCCAGCACGTCGCCGGGGCCCTGCGCCGGGAATGCGGCGAGGGCACCGTGTACCGGCTCGGCGGCGACGAGTTCGTTCTGTTCTTCGACACCGCGACACTGACCGCGATGCACGGCCGGGACGGTCTCGGCGAGGCGCTGCGGCACGCAGGTGTTCGGGTGCTGCACACCATCCAGGGCCCGTTCCCGGTGGCCGGCGTACCGATCACCGTCGAGGCCTCGATCGGCGTCGCCCACACCGGCCAGGACGGCACCGGCGGCGTGGACCGGCTGCTGGCCGCCGCCGACTCGGCCATGTACACCGCGAAACGCGACCGCACCCGGGTCGAGCTGTGGGATCCGGCCCGCCCCTCGCCACACACCGTGGACCTGGGCGTCCAGACCGAGTTGCGCGACGCCGTCGGCCAGGGCCAGCTGGTCCTACACTACCAGCCACTGGTGGACGCGCACACCGGCGCGATCGTCTCGTTCGAGGCCCTGGTCCGCTGGGCCCACCCGACACGCGGCCTGCTGTATCCCGGCGCCTTCCTGCCCGCCGCGGAACGCTCCGACATCATCCACGCGCTCACCGACCGAGTGCTGGCCGACGCCACCGCGCAGGCCGCGGCCTGGCACCGGGCCGGCTGGCCGGTCCCGGTAGCGGTCAACCTGGCCGCCCCGGTGCTGACCTCGGACCACTTCGTGGACGCGATCACCGGCCACCTGCACCGAACCGGCCTGCCACCCACGTCGTTGATCGTGGAGATCACGGAGAGCGCGGTGATGACCAGACCGGAGGAGAGCGCCCAACGCCTGAAAACCCTTCAGGACTGCGGCGTACGGATAGCCATGGACGACTTCGGCACCGGCTACACATCACTGGCCCTGCTCAGCCAGTTGCCGTTGGACGAGCTGAAACTGGACCGCACCTTCATCATGCGCGTACACGACCGCCGAGAGCAGGTGATCGTGGACGCGGTGGCCCGCATGGCTGGCGGCCTGGGCCTGACCCTGGTAGCCGAAGGCGTGGAGGACGAGCCGACCGCCCGAACCCTGGCCGCCATGGGCATAGACCTCCTCCAGGGCTTCCACTTCAGCCGCCCCCGCCCAGCCGCAGACTTCACACCCCCACCCTCCCCACTCCACAGACCACCGAACTTCGCCACAACCGCCATGTCCGCCTAACCCAGGCCGTGGTCGTGGCAGTGGAGGATGTGGTGCCCACGCCCCCGGGCAGACTTCAGCGCCCAAGGCCCAGCATCCAAGGTCGCAGCGCCCAGCGCCCGCGCTGAGTGCTCAGCGTCCAAGTCCACGCCTCACATCCAGGCCCAGCGCCTAAGCTGGCCCACGCCCAGCGCCTCGCCCTGCTGTCCCGCGACTGCGGCTCCGTCGAAGCCGGGCCAACGCTCCACGCCCATGCCAAGCCGGGCAGGGCCCGCGCCCAGGCCCGCGCCCCAATGTCCGGCTCTGCGCCCAACGTTCGGGCCCGCGCCCAACGGTCGGGGCTTTCGGGGCAGGTGGCCCGGCTGGCGAGAGACGCCACGCCAGCCGGGTCGGATCATCTGAGCTCGGGGAGATTCGGGGGTTGATGGGCATCACCACCTTTCCGTTCGCGGGTGGCGGGGTAGGAGCTTCACCACGGTCAGCGCCGTGCGGGCGAACAACAGCACGCCGGCTGTCAGGAGAGCCGCTGACATGAAGGGTCAGCCGACCAGGAACACGGGGCAGTGACCCCGCCGTGGCAGCACCTGCAGAGTGGCCGCCAGCAGACCGCCGGCCGGCGTGCCCCGGCGATGCCGGGCCAGGACCACGGCGGCCTCGGCGGCGGCGTGATCGACGGCCAGGTAGCTGATCGGGCTGTCGTCGACTCCGGCCAGGACCCGGCCGCCGATCACCTGGACCGTCCGGTCGAACTCGGCCGGTGCCGGCGCGGCGGCCTTCCGGCCGGGGTTGTTGACCTCACCCAGGTAGGTGTTGATGGCGAGACTCAGGTAGGTGTTGATGGCGAGGACGGGCATCACGTCACCTCCGGGTCAGGGGTAGACCAGCACCTGGTCGTCGACGTCGAACTCGACCTCGTCGGTCACGTCGACCACACCTGGCACCAGGCGGACCATGCGCTCGGCGAACAACGCCGTAGACCATCGCTCGACCCGGCCGGTCAGTGTGACGGCGCCCCGCTCGACCCGGGCGGTGATCGTCGACCAGTTCTCGGCGAGCAGTGCCTCGGCGAGGGCCGCGGTCACGTCGGCGTGCAGGGCGTCGTCGGAGCGCTGGTGCTCCTTGAGCAGGTCACCGCGAGTGACGATGCCGGTCAGGCGGCCCAGGTCGTCCAGCACGGGGAGCTGCTTGACACCCGACTCGTTCATCCGCCGGGCCGCCGACCGCACACTCGTGGCCGCGAGGGCGATCACCGCGGGTGAGGTCATCAGCTCACCCGCCGTACGGCCGCGTGCCTTGCGGTGTTGTGACCTCCGGCGGCGCTCGAACCAGTGCGGACGCTCGGCGCCGACATACTCGATCTTCCGCAGTAGATCCGACTCGGACACCATGCCGAGCACGTGCCGGTCGGCGTCGACCACGGGCACCGCGTTGATGTGGCGGGCCGACAGCAGATCGGCCACGTCCCGGTACGGGGTGTGCGGTCCGACGGAGACGACATCGCTGGTCATGACGTCGTTGACATGCCAAGTGTTCATCGTGATCCCTCGCTTCCGCCCTCGACGTTACGAGCGCGCCGGCGGGTCCGCCCAGAGACAAATGTCCTCAGCTTTTGCGGACTTTTGGCCTTAGTACTCGTGCCCGTTCTCCGCCAACCTGGACCGGACGGCAGGTGATCGGGCGGCTGGAGTGTGAGCGGTGGGCAAGCAGGCACGTAATCGGTCCAAGGACCTGCGCAAAGGCCAGGCGGCGATCGCCGGCCGGGGCGAGCCTAACCCGGTGATGATCGGCGGTCTGGTGGTCATCGTGGCTCTGGTCGCGGCGATCGGCTTCATGGTGGTGCGGGCGGCCGGTGGGTCCGCCTCCGCCGCGTCCGGCCCCCTTGTCGTCCCCGCCGGCGCCACCGACGGCGCGCTGGTCACCGGGCAGGCGTCGGCGCCGGTCGAGCTGGAGATCTACCTCGACTACATGTGTCCTTACTGCGGCAATTTCGAGCGGGCCAACAACGCCGAGATCGACAAGCTGGTCGCCGCCGGCACCGCCCGGGTGAAACTGCATCCGCTGAATTTCCTGGACCGGTTCTCCGAGGGCACCCGCTACTCGACCCGGGCGGCGAACGCGGTCGCCACCGTGGCCGACCGCGCGCCGGAGAAGCTGATGGCGCTGAACAAGGCGCTGTTCGACAACCAGCCGGAGGAGGGCAGCGAGGGCCTGTCCGACAGCCGGATCGCCGAGCTGGCGCTGGCCGCCGGGGTTCCCCAGGCCGTCGTCGACGTGCTCGACGACGGGATCTTCTCGACCTGGGTGAACCGGTCCAACGACACCGCCTTCGAATCCGGCATCACCGGCACCCCCACGGTCAAGATCAATGGCCAGAAGTACGAGGGCGACCTCTACAACGCGGGCCCGCTCACCCAGGCGATCACGTCAGCGGCCGGCACATCATGACGGGCCTGGACAGCCGGCACCAAAGGCAGCCCCAGCCGGCCACGGTGCGACGGCCAGTCAGGGCGCGTCTGGCCACCGTGCCGCCAGACGTGGTGCGGCCAGACGCGGTGCGGCCGGCATCCGGTGCGCGATCGTCACCACGGCGGCGTGCCACGGTGCGGCCAGCCACGGTGGAATGGTCGGTCACGTTGCGGCTGGCCACGGTGTTGAGGCCAGCCACGGCGCGATGGTCGGTCACGTTGCTGCTGGCAACGGCTGGCGGGCAGCCATGGGCCGGAGGTCTGCTGTGGTAGCGCGGCTGGCGGTGGTTCGGCGGCTGCGGCACTCGGACGGCTGGATCTTCGGGACCATGCTGTTCTCGGCGTGCCTGAGTCTGATTGCGTCGTTCGTGCTGTCGATCGACGCGGTGGTGCTCGCCGCTGATCCTGGTACCGCCCTGTCCTGCGACATCAACGCGGTGATCAGCTGCGGCACGGTGGCTCAGTCCTGGCAGGCGCAGTTGTTCGGGTTTCCCAACGCGTTCCTGGGCCTGGTCGCTGAACCGGTGGTGATCACCATCGCGGTGGCCTGCCTGGGCGGGGTGCGGTTCCCGCGGTGGTTCATGTGCGCGGCCCAGGCCGTTTACACCCTCGGCGTGATCTTCGCGTATTGGCTGTTCTACGAGGCGATGTTCCACATCGGCGCGTTGTGCCCCTGGTGCCTGCTGGTCACCGTCTCCACCACGCTGGTCTTCGCCACCCTGACCCACGTCAATCTGCGCGACGACAACCTGCCGTTGCCGTCCCGCTGGCGGATCCCACTGAAGGCAGCGATCGACGCAGACCTGGACGCGGTGCTGGTGACGATCTGGCTGTTGATCCTGGCCCTGCTGGTGGTCTCCCGCTACGGAAGCCAGTTGTTCTTTTGACCTCTCTCCGCCCTAACGGACGGGGATTCCGG
>NZ_BOMG01000064.1 GCF_016862075.1 Actinoplanes couchii
TTCCAGAACCAGGATGCCGACACCCTCGGCCCAGCCCACACCGTCGGCGGCGTCGGCGAACGGCTTGCACCGGCCGTCGGCGGAGAGGCCGCCCTGGCGGGAGAACTCGATGAACGTGTTGGGCGTGGACATCACCGTGACACCACCGGCCAGGGCCAGATCGCACTCCCCGGACCGCAGCGCCTGCGCCCCGAGGTGCAGCGCCACCAGAGACGACGAGCAGGCGGTGTCGACGGTGACTGCCGGGCCCTCGAAACCGAAGGTGTAGGACACCCGGCCGGAGGCGATGCTGGCCGCGCTGCCGTTGCCGCGGAAGCCCTCGAAGGACTCCTCGGTGAGCAGGTTGCCGTAGTCGGTGTACATGACACCGGCGAACACACCGGTGCGGCTGCCGCGCAGCGACACCGGGTCGATGCCGGTGCGTTCCACGGCCTCCCAGGTGGTCTCCAGCAGCAGGCGCTGCTGCGCGTCGGTGGCGAGGGCCTCGCGCGGGCTCATCCCGAAGAACTCCGGGTCGAACAGGGCCGCCTCGTGCAGGAAACCACCGTGCCTGGTGTACGAGGTGCCGGGCACCGTGCGGTCGGTGCTGTGCAGCCGGTCCAGGTCCCAGCCACGATCGGTGGGGAAGTCGCCGACCGCGTCCACCCCGTCCCGGACCAGATCCCACAGGCCCTCGGGCGAGGTGATCCCGCCCGGGAAGCGGCAGGCCATGCCGACGATGACGATCGGGTCGTCGGAGACCGGCGCCAGGACGGCGGGTTCGGGGATCGTGGTGTCGGCCGGCACGCCGAGCAGCTCGTCGCGCAGGTGCTGGGCGAGGGCGGCGACCGACGGGTAGTCGAAGACGACGGTGGCGGACAGCCGCAGGCCGGTGACGGTGCCGAGACGGTTGCGCAGCTCGACGGCGGTGAGCGAGTCGAAACCGAGGTCGGAGAAGGCGCGCTGCGGGTCGACGGTGGTCGCGGCGGCGTGCCCGAGAACGGCTGCCACCTCGGCCCGGACGGTCTCCACCAGGTCACCGAGGCGGGCGGCGGGGGCGGCCACCGGTGCGGCGGCGGCCCGGCGGCGCCGGGGGCGGACCAGGTCGTGCAGGATCGACGGGACGTCACCGGAGTTGCGGACGGCGGCCAGGTCGATACGGACCGGGGCGACGACCGGGCGGCCGGCGGCGAGGGCGGTGTCGAACAGGGCGAGGCCCTCGGCGGTGGTCAGCTCGGGCAGGCCGTTGCGGGCGATCCGGGCCACGTCCACGTCGGCGAGGGTGCCGATCATGCCGGTGTCGCGGGCCCACGGGCCCCAGGCGAGCGAGGTGCCGGGCAGGCCCAGGTCGCGGCGGTGCTCGGCGAGGGCGTCCAGGAAGGTGTTGCCGGCCGCGTAGTTGCCCTGGCCGGGGCCGCCGAAAAGGCCGGACACCGAGGAGAACAGCACGAACGCGTCGAGGTCACGGCCCTCGGTGGCGCGGTGCAGGTTCCACGCGGCGTCCACCTTCGGCCGCAGCACACCGGACAGCCGCTCCGAGGTCAGCGAACCGATCACCCCGTCGTCCAGGACACCGGCGGAGTGCACGACCGCGCGCAGCTCGGGCAGGCTCGCGATCAGCGCCTCAACGGCGGCCGTGTCGGTCATGTCGCAGGCCACCGCCCGGCCGGGCAGTTCGTCCGCGCCCGGGGTGGCCGGGCCACGGCGGCTGACCAGCACCAGGTCGGTGACGCCCTGGGCGGCCAGGTGCCGGGCGATCGCCGCGCCGAGACCGCTGGTGCCGCCGGTGATCAGGACGGTGCCGCGCCACACCGGCGGCTCCTGGGTGACCGCGTCGACCCGGGCCAGGCGCGGGGCGTGCAGCCGGCCGTCGCGGACGGCGACCTCCGGCTCGTCGCAGGCCAGGGCCTCCGGGGTGGGCTCGCCCTCGATCAGGGTGATCCGGCCGGGGTTCTCCGACTGGGCGCTGCGCACCAGGCCGCGGACGGCGGCCGAGGCCAGATCGCCGGGACGGGTGACGACGGCCAGGCGACGGTCGCCGGCGAGGCGGTTCTGCAGCAGGTCCAGCGCCCAGGCGGTGGCGGCGTGGACCGAGGCGATCACGTCGTCACCGGTGGCCGGAACGTGCTCCACGTCGACGTCGGTGACGACGGCGGTGGGAGTGATCGGGGTCCAGCGGGGCTCGTACAGGTCGTCGGCGGCCACCGGAGCGGCGGCGGCGCGGCGCAGGGTCAGTGAGCCGACCGTGGCGATCGGGGCGCCGGCCGGGTCGGCGACCGCGACACGGACACTGTCGTCGCCGGTCCGGGCCACGTGCACCCGGACCGTCGAGGCGCCGGTGGCGTGCAGGGTGACGTCCTGCCAGGCGAACGGGACGACACCGCGGTCCAGGCCGTTGAACGCGGAGACGTGCAGGCAGGCGTCGAGCAGTGCGGGGTGCAGGCCGTACCCGTCGGCTTTCGCGCCGTCCGGGAGGGCCACCTCGGCGTAGACGTCGTCGCCGTGCTGCCAGGCCGCGCGCAGCCCCTGGAAGGTGGGGCCGTAGGCGAAGCCGCCGTCGGCCATCCGCTCGTACAGGCCGTCCAGCGTGACCGGTTCGGCGTCCTCCGGCGGCCAGACCGCGGGGAAGCCGGCCGGGGTGTCCGCGCCGGGTGTGACAAAACCGGTGGCGTGCTGGGACCAGCTGCCGCCGCCGTCCGGGCGGGACCGGACGGTGACCGGGCGGCGGCCGGTGCCGTCGGCGGGACCGACCCGGACCTGGAGCTGCCGTCCGCCGTGGGCGGGCAGTTCCAGCGGCGCGGCCAGCATCAGCTCGTCGATGCGCTCGCAGCCGGCCTCCTCGCCGGCCCGCAGGACGAGTTCGACGAAGGCGGTGCCCGGCAGCAGGACCGTGCCGAGGATGGTGTGGTCGGCGAGCCACGGCTGGGATCGTGTGGACAGCCGGCCGGTGAGCAGGGTGTCCCCGCCGTCGAGGTCGACCCGGGCGCCGAGCAGCGGGTGCCCGGCGATCTCCAGGCCGGCCGCGCCGACGTCGGCGGTCGTCGCGGTGGGGGTGGGCCAGTAGCGTTCGTGCTGGAAGGCGTAGGTGGGCAGGTCCACCGCACGTCCGCCGGGGAACGGCCACACGACGCTCGCGCCCTCGGCGAACAGCGTGCCGACGGCGGCCAGGAAGGTGGTCTCCTCGTCGCGTTCGCGGCGCATGGTGGGCACCCCGCCGGCCATCGGGGACAGCACGGCGTCCGGGCCGACCTCGATGAACCGGGCGGCGTTCGCGGCGGTGACGCTGTCGGCGAACCGGACGGTCTCCCGCACGTGCCGCACCCAGTACTCCGGGTCGGCGAACAGTGCCGTCTCCACCTTGCCGGTGACGCCGGAGACCAGCGGCAGTGTGGGCTGGTGGAAGGTGAGCCCCTGCACCACGGCACGGAAGTCGTCGAGCATCGGGTCCATCAGGACCGAGTGGAAGGCGTGGCTGACGTTGAGACGCTTGGTGCGCTCGAAACGGCTCGCGACCTCTTCCAGAGCGGAAGCGGAGCCGGAGATCACCACGGCGTCCGGGCCGTTCACCGCTGCGATGTCGACACCCTCGGGGATGTCCTGCTCACCGGCCTGGACGGCGATCATCGCCCCGCCCGGGGGCAGCGCCTGCATCAGGCGGCCACGGGCCGAGATCAGTGTGCAGGCGTCGGTCAGCGACAGCACGCCGGCGATGTGCGCGGCCGCGATCTCACCGACCGAATGACCCAGGAGCACATCCGGCCGTACGCCGAACGACTCCAGCAGGCGGTAGAGGGCGACCTCGACGGCGAAGATGGCCGGCTGGGCGTTTCCGGTCTCGTCCAGCGCGTCCGTGTCGATGTCCAGGTGCGCGGTCACCTCGTCGTGGGCCGCCCGGTAGACCGGATACCGCGCGTACAGCTCCCGGCCCATGCCGAGGCGCTGTGAGCCCTGCCCGGTGAACATGGCCGCGGTACGGCCGGGCCGGACCGTGCCGGTGACCACCGCGGCGGACGGCTCCCCCGCCGCCAGCGCCCGCAGCGCGGTGACCGCGTCGTCGCGGTCGGCGGCCAGGACCACGGCGCGCTCGCTGAACAGGGTGCGGGTGTCCAGCAGCGACCGGGCCACGTCGACCGGGCGCGGGGCCGTGGCCGCCACGTGACCGGCCAGCTCGGCGGCCTGATCGCGCAGCCCGGCCCCGGTGCGGGCGGACAGCACCCACGGCAGCACACCCGCGGGCTCCGCACCGGGCTCGGGGGTCTCGTTGGTGGCGCTCTCCAGGATCACGTGCGCGTTGGTGCCGGAGATACCGAAAGCGGACACCCCGGCCCGGCGCGGCCGCTGCTCCGACACCGGCCAGCCGGTGCGCTCGGTGAGCAGCGACACCGCGCCGGCGGTCCAGTCCACCTCGGAGGTGGCCTGGTCGGCGTGCAGGGTCTGCGGCAGCACCCCGTGGCGCATCGCCATGACCATCTTGATGATGCCCGCGACACCGGCGGCGGCCTGCGGGTGGCCGATGTTCGACTTGATGCCACCCAGGCGCAGCGGCTGGTCCGCGGGGCGGGCCGCGCCGTACGTGGCGAGCAGCGCCTGCGCCTCGATCGGGTCGCCGAGGCGGGTGCCGGTGCCGTGCGCCTCGACCACGTCCACATCGGCCGGGGACAGTCGCGCGCTGGCCAGGGCGGCCCGGATCACCCGCTGCTGGGCGGGGCCGTTCGGGGCGGTCAGGCCGGACGAGGCGCCGTCGGAGTTGATCGCGGTGCCGCGGACCACGGCGAGGACCTCGTGGCCCAGGCGGCGGGCATCGGCGAGCTTCTCGACGAGCAGGACACCGACACCCTCGGCCCAGCCGGTGCCGTCCGCGCCCTCGGCGAACGGCTTGCACCGGCCGTCCGGGGACAGGCCGCGCTGGCGGGAGAACTCGACGTACAGGTCGGTGGTGGGCATGACCGCGACCCCACCGGTCAGGGCCATCGTGCACTCGCCGGACCGCAGCGCGTTGACCGCCATGTGCAGGGCGACCAGCGACGAGGAGCAGGCGGTGTCGACGGTGACGGCCGGGCCCTCCAGGCCCAGGGTGTAGGCGATCCGGCCGGACAGCACGCTGACCGCGCCACCGGTGAGCAGGTGCCCGCCGGCTTCCTCGACCTGCCGGGCCAGCTCGCCGTAGTGGGTGTCGGTGCCGCCGACGAACACGCCGGTCTTGCTGCCGCGCAGCGCGGACGGGTCGATCCGGGCCCGCTCGACGGCCTCCCACGCGGATTCCAGGAGCAGGCGCTGTTGCGGGTCCATCGCCAGGGCCTCGCGGGGCGAGATGCCGAACAGGTCGGCGTCGAAGTCGCCGGCCCCGTCCAGGAAACCGCCGCGCTTGACGTAGCTCTTGCCGGGCTTGCCCGGCTCCGGGTCGTACAGGTTCTCGACGTCCCAGCCGCGGTCGTCCGGCAGTTCGCCGATCGCGTCGACCCCGTCGAAGACGAGTTGCCACAGCTGCTCGGGGGTACGCACGCCGCCGGGGAACCGGCAGGCCATGCCGACGATGGCGATCGGCTCGGCGTCCCGGGCCTCCGCGGCCTCCAGCCGCTGCTTGGTGCGCCGCAGGTCGGCGGTCACCAGCTTGAGATAGTCGCGGAGCTTGTCCTCGGAGCTGGACATGTCAGGGAACCTTTCGTTGAGCTGTTCGGTCGCGGCGCGGGGGTGGACTACGCGCGGCCGAGTTCCCGGTCGATGAGGTCGAACATCTCGTCGTCGGAGGAGAGGTCCAGGTCGTTGTCGTCGGCGTCCGCCGTCAGGTCGTCGTCCAGCCGGTGCTGCAGGGCGCGCAGCCGGGCGACGAGCAGGGCGCGGTCGGCCGGGTCCAGGTCGGCCGCGCCGACCGCGGACTCCAGCCCGGCCAGCTCGGTGAAGACCGGTGTGCCGGCGGTGTCGCCGGGCCGCAGCTCGGAGCGCAGTCGCCGGGCCAGGCCGAGGGGTGTCGGGTAGTCGAAGATGAGGGTGGTCGGCAGCCGCAGACCGGTCTCGGTGTTGAGCCGGTTGCGCAGCTCCACCGCGGTCACCGAGGACATGCCGAGGTCGAGGAAGCCACGTTCGGCTTCGACCTCGTCCGCGGAGGCGTGCCCGAGGACGGTGGCGACGTGCCCGGCGACCAGCCGGAGCAGGGTCTTCTCCTGCTCGGCCGGGCTGAGCGGGGCGAGCCGGCCGGCGAGGCTCTCCTCGTTCCCGGTCCCGGCGGTCGCGGCGGCGGTCCGGCGGGTGGCCCGCACCAGCCGGCTGAACAGTGGCGTCGACTCGGCGGTGGGCCGCAGCAGCACCGGCACCAGCAGGGCCTCGCCGGAGGCGACGGCGGCGTCCAGCATGGCCAGGCCGGTGCCGGTCGGGATCGGCAGCAGCCCGGCCCGGGTCATCCGGGACACGTCGGCGGCGTCCAGGTCACCGGTCAGGCCGCTGCGCTGCTCCCAGAAGCCCCAGGCCAGCGAGGTGCCGGGCAGTCCGGCGGCGCGCCGTCGTTCGGCCAGGTCGTCCAGGACGGCGTTGGCCGCGGCGTAGTTGGCCTGGGCCAGGCCACCGGCGACCCCGGCGAACGAGGAGAACAGCACGAACTGCTGCAGGTAGCGGTCCCGGGTCAGGTCGTCCAGGTGGATCGCCGCGTCCGCCTTGGGGCGCAGCACCGCGTCCAGGCGGTCCGGGGTGAGCGACTCGATCAGGCCGTCGTCGAGCACCCCGGCGGCGTGCACGACACCGGTCAGGTCGGGGATGCCGGCCAGCACCGCGGCGAGGCTGTCGCGGTCGGCGACGTCGCAGGTCACCATGCTCACCTCGGCGCCCAGGGCGGTGAGCCGGTCGCGCAGGGCCGCCGCTCCGGGCGCGGCCGGGCCGCGCCGTCCGAGCAGGACCAGCCGGGGCACCCGGTGGGTGCCGGCCAGGTGCTCGGCGACGAGCGCGCCGAGGCCGCCGGTGCCGCCGGTGATGAGCACCGTGCCGGTGCCCCACCGGACGTCGGCGGCCGGTGCGGGCGCGCGGTCCAGGCGGGGCACCGTCGCCCGGCCGGACCGGATCCGGATCTGTGGCTCGTCCGACGCGGTGGCGGCGGCGATCCGCTCGTCGCCGGGGACGGCGTCCAGGAGCTGGAACCGGCCCGGGTGCTCGGACTGCGCGGACCGGACCAGGCCGTGCACGCCCGGGTCGGTGGAGACCAGGACGAGCTTGCCGTCGCGGTCGGCGGCCAGCCATTCCTGGATCTCCGCCAGAGCGGTGTGCACGTCGGCGACCGCCCGGACGGTGCCGTCCGGTGCGCCGTCGAGGGTGATCGGCTCCCACTCCACGTGGTAGAGCGGCGCGCTGCCGCCCGCGGCGAGCACGACCTGGTCGGCCGGGGTAAGGGTGACGGCGTCGGCGGTGACCACCGGTGATCCGGCCGCGTCCAGCGCGACCATTGCCACCTCGTCACCGTCGCCGGTGGTGTGCACGGTCAGTTCGGTGGCCCCGGTGGCGTGCACGGTGACCCCGCGCCAGCCGGTCGGCAGGCCCCGATCGGCGAACGCGGCGGCCAGCAGGTCCGGGTGCAGCCGGAAGCCGGACGCGTCGTCGACCCGGACCCGGATCCCCTCCCCCTGCGCGGGCCGCGCGGTGGTGGCGGTGGCGGTGAGACGGCCGGTGGCGTGCCGGGTCCACGGCTCGGACGCGTCGCGGCGGGCGTGCACGGTGAGGTCACCGTCGCCGGTGACGATCACCTGTACGTCCCGGTCGCCGTCCAGGACCAGCGGGGTGACCTCGTCGAGGGTGCCGACGACGGGCAGGCCCGCCTCGTCGCCGGCCCTCGTCGCCCAATCCAGCAGGGCGCTGCCGGGCACGACCACCCGGTCGCCGAGGCGGTGCGCGTCCAGCCAGGGCTGGGTGCCGACACCGATCCGGCCGGTCAGCACGGTTCCGGCGTCACCGGCCAGGTGCACGACGGTGTCCAGGCCGGACGGGTCGCGGCGGGCGCCGGGCTCCAGCCAGTAGCGGTCGCGCTGGAAGGCGTACACCGGCAGCGGGACGATCCGGCCGGGCAGCGCCCAGTCCACGGCGACCCCGCGGACGTGCGCCTCGGCCAGGGAGGTCAGCAGCCGGGCCGGGGTGCCGTCGCCGCGGCGCAGCGAGCCGATCACCACCGCGTCGGCGCCGGCAGCGGCAGCGGTGTCCTCGATGCTGCCGCCGAGCACCGGGTGCGGGCTGCACTCGACGAACACGTCGTAGCCCTGGCCGAGCAGGGCGGTCAGCGACTCCTCCAGGCGTACGGTGCGGCGCAGGTTCTGGTACCAGTACTCGCCGTCCAGTTCGGTGGTGTCCGCCCAGTCCGCGGTGACGGTGGACAGGAACGGGACGTCGGCGGTCCGGGGGGTCAGGCCGTCGAGCCGGTCCAGCAGCAGGTCGTGGATGGTCTCCACGTGGGCGGAGTGCGACGCGTAGTCGACCGGGATCCGCTTGGCGCGCAGGCCGTCGGCGACACACTTGCCGACCAGCTCGTCCAGATCCTCGGGGTCACCGGCGACCACGACCGTGCCGGGACCGTTGATCGCGGCGATCGAGACGCCGTCGTAACCGGCCAGGCGGGCCTGGACGTCGGCGTGCGGCGCGGCGATCGAGGCCATCCCGCCGAGCCCGGACAGCGAGCCGGCGATGGCCTGGCTGCGCAGCGCCACCACCTTGGCGCCGTCGGCGAGCGACAGCGCGCCGGCGACCACGACCGCGGCGATCTCGCCCTGGGAGTGGCCGAGCACGGCCGCCGGGCGGACCCCGCGGGCCTGCCACACCGCGGCGAGCGAGACCATCACCGCCCAGAGGGCGGGCTGCACCACGTCGACGCGGTCCAGCAGGTCCGGGTCGGCGAGCGCCTCGGTGAGCGACCAGTCGGTGTACGGGGCCAGCGCGTCGGCGCACTCGGCCAGGCGGGCCGCGAAGACCGGGTCGCCGAGCAGGTCCCGGCCCATGCCGGCCCACTGGGCGCCCTGGCCGGGGAAGACGAACACCACCCGGCGGTCCCGGCCGGCGGCGGAGCCGGTCACGACGCGCGGGTCGGGGGTACCGGTGAGGTAGGCCCGCAGTGCTGCGGCCGGGTCGTCGCCGACCGCCACCAGGCGCTTCTCGTGCAGGGACCG
Source organism: Actinoplanes couchii (assembly GCF_016862075.1). Taxonomy (GTDB): domain Bacteria; phylum Actinomycetota; class Actinomycetes; order Mycobacteriales; family Micromonosporaceae; genus Actinoplanes; species Actinoplanes couchii. Next base: position 9,111 of record NZ_BOMG01000064.1, read on the forward strand.
GGTCTCGGTCAGGGAGCGGGCGATGTCCGCCGGGTCACCCGTCACGCCGAGCAGGGCTTCGGCCTGGCCGCGCAGGGCCTTCTCGGAACGGGCCGACAGCACCCACGGCACCGGGCCGTCGTGCGGTGCGGGCTCCTCGATCGACGCGGCGGGAGCGGGGGCCTCCTCCAGGATGACGTGCGCGTTGGTGCCGGAGACACCGAACGAGGAGACACCGGCCCGGCGGGTCCGCTCCCCCGCCGGCCACGCGACCGGCTCGCCGAGCAGGTTGATCGTGTCGGTCCACTCCACGTGCGGGGTGGGCGCGTCCAGGTGCAGGGTGCGCGGCAGGCTGCCGTGGCGCAGCGCGAGCACCATCTTCATGATGCCGGTGACACCGGCGGCGGCCTGGGTGTGGCCGATGTTCGACTTCACCGAGCCCAGGTGCAGCGGCTGCCCGGCGGCCCGGTCCCGGCCGTACGTGGCGATCAGGGCCTGTGCCTCGATCGGGTCGCCGAGACGGGTGCCGGTGCCGTGCGCCTCGACCGCGTCCACGTCGGAGGTGGACAGGCCGGCCGACGCCAGGGCGGCCATGATGACCCGCTGCTGGGAGGGCCCGTTGGGGGCGCTCAGGCCGTTGGACGCGCCGTCCTGGTTGACCGCGGAACCGCGTACGACAGCAAGGATCTGATGGCCGTTGGCCTGGGCGTCGGAGAGCCGCTCGACCAGCAGCAGCCCGGCGCCCTCGGAGAACCCGGCGCCGTCGGCCGAGGCGGCGAACGCCTTGCTGCGGCCGTCCATCGCCAGGCCACGCTGACGGGCGAAGTCGACGATGATCCGCGGTGAGGTCATCACCGTGACACCACCGGTCAGGGCCATCTCGCACTCACCGGCACGCAGCGCGTTGACCGCCATGTGCAGGGCGACCAGCGACGAGGAGCAGGCGGTGTCGACGGTGACCGCGGGGCCTTCGAGGCCAAACGTGTACGCCACCCGGCCGGAGACCACGCTCAGCGCGTTGCCGTTGTTGATGTACGGGGCGAGTTCCGCCGGCACGTCGGTGACCCGGGACAGGTAGTCGCTGGAGGAGACCCCGGCGAACACGCCGACCTGCCGTCCCCGCACCGACCGGGGATCGATGCCGCCGCGCTCGAACAGCTCCCACGCGGTCTCCAGCAGGATCCGCTGCTGCGGGTCCATGGCCAGGGCCTCCCGCGGCGAGATGCCGAAGAAACCGGCGTCGAAACCGGCGACCGCGTCCAGGAAACCGCCCTCGCGGGTCCGGGACGAGCCGGGGCTGTCCGGGACGTCGTCGTACAGGCCGTCCAGATCCCAGCCGCGGTCGGCCGGGAACGCGGCGACACCGTCGCGGCCGCTGTCCAGCATGGCCCAGAGGTCCTCGGGGGAACGGACCCCGCCGGGCAGCCGGCAGGCCATCGCGACGATGGCGATCGGCTCGTCCGCTCCGGCGGCGACGGGCGCGGGGGCGGCGGTGACGGTCGCGGAGTCGCCGGTCAGCTCGGCGAGCAGGTGGGCGGTCAGGGCATCCGGGCTGGGGTGGTCGAAGACCAGGGTGGCCGGCAGCTTCAGCCCGGTCGCGGTGGACAGCCGGTTGCGCAGCTCCACCGCGGTCAGCGAGTCGAAGCCGAGATCCCGGAACGCCTGACCGGAGTCGACGGCGGTGCCCGGCGCGTGGCCGAGCACGGCTGCCGCGTACGAGGCGACCAGGTCCAGCAGGGTCCGGCGCTGGTCGGCGGCGGGCAGCCCGGCGAGGCGCTGCCGCAGGTCGCCGCTGCCGCCGGTGGAGGCGGCCCGGCGCCGGGTGCCGGCACCGGCCAGACCGCGCAGGATCGGCGGCAACTCGGTGCGGGGGCGGTGGCGCAGCCCGGCCAGGTCGAGGCGGACCGGGACGAGCTGGGCCCGGCGGGCGGTCAGGGCGGCGTCGAACAGGGCGAGGCCGTCCTCGGTGGACATCGGCAGGCCGCCCTGCCGGGACCTGGCCTGCCCGGTGTCGCCGAGGTGCCGGGTCATGTCGCTGGCCTGCGCCCACAGACCCCAGGCCAGCGAGGTGCCGGGCAGGCCGGCGGTGCGGCGGCGCTGGGCCAGCCCGTCCAGGAACGCGTTGGCGGCGGCGTAGTTGCCCTGGCCCGGTGAGCCGAACACACCGGCCGCGGACGAGAAGAACACCATCTCGGCGAGGTCGTGGCCGCGGGTCAGTTCGTCCAGGTGCCGGGCCGCGCCGGCCTTCGGGAGCATGACGGCGTGCAGCCGCTGCGGGGTCAGCGAGTCCACGGTGCCGTCGTCGAGGATTCCGGCGGCGTGCACCACGGCGGTGAGCGGGTGCTCCGGGTCGACCCGGGCGAGCAGGGCGGCCACGTCGTCGCGGACCGCCACGTCGGCGGCGGCCACGGTGACCCGGGCGCCCGCCGCGGTCAGCTCGGCGGCCAGCTCCCGGGCGCCGGGGGTGTCCGGGCCGCGGCGGCCGGCCAGCAGCAGGTGCCGGACGCCGTGCCGGGCCACCAGGTGCCGGGCCAGCAGGCCACCGAGTTCGCCGGTGCCGCCGGTGATCAGGACAGTGCCGTCCGGGTTCCAGGCGCGCGGGACGGTGAGCACCACCTTGCCGGTGTGCCGGGCCTGGGACATGTGCCGGAACGCCTCCGGGGCGTGCTGGATGTCCCAGGCGGTGATCGGCAGGTGCCGCAGCACACCGGCCTCGAAGAGGGCGACCAGCTCGGTGAGCATCTGGCCGATCCGCTCCGGCCCGGCCTCGGCCAGGTCGAACGCGCGGTAGCCGATGTCCCGTCCGGTGCCGGCCGTCGCGGCGTCACGGATGTCGGTCTTGCCCATCTCGATGAACCGGCCGCCGTCGCCCAGCAGGCGCAGCGACGCGTCCACGAAGTCGCCGACGAGGGAGTTCAGCACCACGTCGACGCCGCCGGCGAAGGCCTGCTCGAAGTCCAGGGTGCGGGAGTCGGCCAGGTGATCCTCGGCGAAACCGTCGGCGCGCAGCAGGTACTGCTTGCCGAGGCTCGCGGTGCCGTACACGTCGGCGCCGAGGTGCCGGGCGACCTGGGTGGCCGCCATGCCGACGCCGCCGGTGGCCGCGTGGATCAGGATCTTCTCGCCGGCCCGCAGCCCGGCCAGGTCGTTGAGGGCGTAGAAGGCGGTCAGGAACACCACCGGGACGGCGGACGCCTCGGCGAACGTCCACGACACCGGGAAGGTGGACAGCACCCGGTGGTCGGCGACCGCGTGGGTGCCGAAACCGCCGGTGATCATGCCCATCACCCGGTCGCCGGGAGCGAGGGTGGTGACGTCCGGGGCGACCTCGACGACCACGCCGGCCGCCTCGGAGCCGAGGAACGGGGCGTCACCCGGGTACATGCCCAGGACGTTGAGGACGTCGCGGAAGTTCAGGCCGGCCGCGCGGACGGCGATCCGGACCTGGCCCGGCGCCAGCGGCTCCCCCGCGTCGGGGACCGGCACGATCGCCAGGTTGTCGACGGTGCCCCGGACCGGGATGTCCAGGCGCCAGGGCTGGGCCGGGTCGTCGACGGTCAGGCCCGCGGCGGCACGTTCCAGGCGAGGGATGAAACCTTCACCGCGGCGTACGACGAACTGGGGCTCCCCGGTCGCGACCAGGCGCGGCAGCACCTCCGCCGAGGCCGGGGAACCGTCCAGGTCGGCCAGGGTGATGCGGTCCGGATTCTCCGACTGGGCCGAGCGGACCAGGCCCCAGACGGCGGCGGCGTCCACGTCGGTGACGGTGTCGCCGGCCGCGTTCTCGGTCACCACGACCAGGTGGTCGTGACCGGCCCGCAGATGTTCCAGGACACCCGCCGGGTCGGCGGCGTGCACCACTGTGAAGCCGGTCGCGGGCTGGTCGGCGGGCGTGACCGGGATCCAGCCGAGCCGGTAGAGCGAGTCGGCGCGGCGCGGCGCCGGTACGGCGGCCGGGCGGACGGTGAGGGCTTCGACGGTGGCGACCGGCTGGCCCGCGCCGTCGGCCATGATCACCGTGATGGTGTCCGGGCCGGTGCCGGTGATCCGCACCCGCAGGGCGGTGGCGCCGGTGGCGTGCAGCGACACCCCGGTCCAGGAGAACGGCATGCCGGCGCCACCGTCGGTGGACAGCGGGCCCAGCGTGGCCGGGTGCAGCGCGGCGTCCAGCAGCGCCGGGTGCAGGCCGAAGACACCGGAGTCGGTGTCCGGCAGCACCACGTCGGCGAGGATGTCCGCGCCCTGGCGCCAGGCGGCCCGCACTCCGCGGAACGCCGGACCGTAGCCGTACCCGGCCTCGGCGAGCCCGTCGTAGAACGCGCCGACGTCGAGGGCCTCGGCGCCGGCCGGCGGCCAGGCCCCGGTGTCGGCGGCCGGAATGTCGGCGGTCGCGGAGAGGCTGCCGGAGGCGTGCAGGGTCCATTCGCCGCCGGTACGCCCGTGCAGGGTGACCGGGCGGGAACCGGTCTCGTCCGGGGCGTCCACGGCGATCTGGATCCGCACGTCGCCGCGCTCCGGGACGAGCACCGGCGCGTGCAGGGTGAGTTCGTCGACCCGGCCGCAGCCGACCTCGTCGCCGACCCGGATGACCGCCTCGACCAGCGCCGCGCCGGGCACCAGCACGACACCGCCGAGGGCGTGGTCGGCCAGCCACGGGTGGGTGCGCAGCGACCAGGTCGCGGTGACCACCAGGCCGTCGCCGCCGGCCAGGTGCACGGCCGGGCCGAGCATCGCGTGGTCCAGTCCGTCCGGCCCGGCCGCCTCGGTGGCCCGCGGCCAGAACCGCTGGTGGGCGAACGGGTAGGTGGGCAGCGCGACGGGCGCCGCACCGGGGAACAGCGTGCCGGCGTCGACCGGGACGCCGTGGCCGCGGGCCTCGGCGAGCGCGGTCAGGAAACGGGCCGGGCTGCCCTCGCCGCGGCGCAGGGTGCCGAGCGCGGACGCGGTGACCCCGCTGTCCTCGATGGTCTCCCGCAGTCCAGGAGTGACCACCGGGTGGGCGCTGATCTCCAGGAAGACGCGGTGGCCGTCGGTGAGCAGGGCGCGGGTGGTCCGCTCGAACTCGACGGTCTGCCGCAGGTTGCGGTACCAGTAGTCCGCGGTCAGCCCGGCGGTGTCGATCTCTTCTCCGGTGACGGTGGACCAGAACGGGACGTCGCCGGTCCGCGGCGTGATCGGGGCGAGCACGTCGAGCAGCTCCGCCTCGATCGCCTCCACGTGCGCGGAGTGCGAGGCGTAGTCCACGTCGACCCGCTTGGCCCGGACACCGTCGGTGGTGCAGGCGGCGACCAGCTCGTCCAGCGCGACCGGATCACCGGCGACCACAGCGGAGTACGGGCCGTTGACCGTCGCGACCGACAGCAGCTCACCCCAGGCGGCGATCCGCTCGCGGACCTCGGCGACCGGGCTGCCGATCGAGGCCATGCCGCCCCGGCCGGCCAGCGCGGTGATCGCCCGGCTGCGCAACGCGACCACCCGGGCGCCGTCCTCGAGGGACAGCCCACCGGCGACCACGGCCGCGGCGATCTCACCCTGGGAGTGGCCGACCACGGCGGCCGGCTCCACCCCGTGGGCCCGCCACAGCTCGGCCAGCGACACCATCATCGCCCAGAGCGCGGGCTGGACCACGTCGACCCGGTCCAGGTCACCGGCGCGGAGCACGTCGATCAGGTCCCAGTCGGTGTACGGGCGCAACGCCTCGGCGCAGGCACGCAGCCGGGCCGCGAAGACCGGCGACCCGTCGAGCAGGCCGAGCGCCATCTCCGGCCACTGCGAGCCCTGTCCGGGGAAGACGAAGACCGGCTTCTCCTGGCCCCGGGCGACGGTCGTGCCGGACAGCGTGTCCAGCGCGGCGATCAACTCGTCGCGGCCGCCGGCCACCACGGCACCGCGGTGCGGCAGCGCCGCCCGGGTGGCGAGCAGCGAGTACGCCACGTCGCGCGGGTCGGCGTCGGTGTCCCGCAGGTGCGCGGCGAGTGCACGGGCCTGCGCGCGGACCCCGTCGGCGCTGCGCGCGGACAGCATCAGCGGCACCGGGCCGTCCTCGGCCGGGCCGGCCGGGACCACAGTCGGCGGGGCCTCCTCGATGATCACGTGCGCGTTGGTGCCGGAGATGCCGAACGACGAGACACCGGCCCGGCGGGTCCGCTCCCCGGCCGGCCACGGGGTGTGCTCGGCGAGCAGGGCGACCGCGCCGTCGCTCCAGTCCACGTGCGAGGTCGGCGCGTCCAGGTGCAGGGTGCGCGGCAGGCTGCCGTGGCGCAGCGCGAGCACCATCTTCATGATCCCGGCGACGCCGGCGGCGGCCTGGGTGTGGCCGATGTTCGACTTCACCGCGCCCAGGTGCAGCGGGGCGGTGCGGTTCCGGCCGTACGCGGCGATCAGCGCCTGCGCCTCGATCGGGTCGCCGAGACGGGTGCCGGTGCCGTGCGCCTCGACCGCGTCCACGTCACCCGGTTCCAGGCCGGCGTTGGCCAGGGCCTGCCTGATGACGCGCTGCTGGGCGGGGCCGTTCGGGGCACTCAGGCCGTTGGAGGCGCCGTCCTGGTTGACCGCGGTCCCGCGTACCACCGCAAGGATCTCGTGGCCCTTTGCTTTCGCGTCGGAGAGACGCTCGACCAGGACGAGACCGACGCCCTCGGCCCACCCGGTGCCGTCCGCGCCCTCGGCGAACGGCTTGCAGCGGCCGTCCGGGGCCAGGCCGCGCTGGCGGGAGAACTCGACGAACGAGTACGGCGTGGACATCACCGTGACACCGCCGGCCAGCGCCAGGTCGCATTCCCCGGACCGCAGCGAGTTGACCGCCAGGTGCAGGGCGACCAGCGACGACGAGCAGGCGGTGTCCACCGACACGGCCGGGCCCTCGAAGCCGAAGGTGTACGCCACCCGGCCGGAGAGCACGCTCATCGCGTTGCCGGTGAGCAGGTGCCCGGCGACCTCGTCGGCGCTGCCCGCCATCAGGCCCTGGTAGTCGTTGGAGTTGACACCGGCGAACACCCCGGTCGAGCTGCCGCGCAACGTGTCCGGGTCGATCCCGGCACGTTCCAGCAGCTCCCACGAGGTCTCCAGGAGCAGCCGCTGCTGCGGGTCCATGGCCAGCGCCTCACGCGGCGAGATGCCGAAGAAGCCGTGATCAAAACCGGCCACGTCGGTGAGGAAACCACCTTCGCGGGCGTACGACGTGCCCTGGTGGTCCGGGTCCGGGTCGTAGAGGTTGTCCAGATCCCAGCCACGGTCCTCCGGGAATCCGGTGACCCCGTCCACCCCGTCGGCCAGCAGCCGCCAGAAGTCCTCCGGCGACGACACCCCACCGGGCAGGCGGCAGGCCAGCGACACGATCGCGATCGGTTCGTCCGAGCCCACGGTGGCCGCGGCGACCGGGCCCGTACCGTCGGCGCCGGTGATCTCCGCCGTCAGGAAGGCGGCGACCGCGGCGGCGGTCGGGTGGTCGAACAGCAGCGTGGCGGGCAGCTTCAGCCCGGTCGCGGCGGCCAGCCGGTTGCGCAGCTCCACCGCGGTCAGCGAGTCGAAACCGAGATCCCGGAAGGCCCGTCCGGCGTCCACACCGTCCGCCGACGCGTGCCCGAGCACCCCGGCCACCTGCTCGCGGACCAGGGTCAGCAGATCCCGGTCCGCAGTGGCCGAACCGGCCGGCCCGCGGCGGGCCGGAGCGGTGACCACGTCGGCGAACAGCGGAGCGGGCCGGGCCGCGGTCATCGCGGTGGCGTAGACCGGCCAGTCGATGTCCGCGACGGTGACCGTGGCCCGCTCGGCGACGATCGCCGACTCCAGCGCGGCGAGGGCCCGGCGCGGGTCGAGCGGGCGCAGCCCGAGCCGGCGGGCCGAAGCGTGTGCGGCCTCGTCGGCGCCCATGCCGGCCGCCCACGGTCCCCACGCCACCGAGATCGCCGGCTTTCCGGCGGACCGGCGGCTCTCGGCCAGGGCGTCCAGATAGGTGTTGGCGGCGGCGTAGTTCGCCTGGCCCTGGTTGCCGATCGCGCCCGCGATCGAGGAGAACAGCACGAACATGCCGACATCGCCGAGCAGCTCGTCCAGGTTGGCGGCGGCCTGCGCCTTGGCGCGCAGCACCGTGTCCAGGCGCTCCGGGGTGAGCGAGGTGAGCAGGCCGTCGTCGAGGACACCCGCAGCGTGCACGACGCCGTCGAAGGTCTCGGTGGCCAGCAGGGCGGCGAGCGCGTCCCGGTCGGCGACGTCGCAGGCCACCACGGTGACACGGTCGTCCGGTTCGGGGGCGCCCGGGGCCTCCGGTCCACGTCGGCTCGCCAGCACGATCCGCTCGGTGCCATGGTCGAGCAGCCAGCGGGTCAGGTGGGTGCCGAGCGCGCCGGTGCCGCCGGTGACCAGCACCCGGGCCGGCGCGGTCCAGTCCGCGGCGGACGGCAGGGTGGTGCGGCGCAGGCGGCGGGCCAGCGTGCCCCCGGCCCGGATCGCGACCTGGTCCTCGGCCCCGCCGAGAACGGCCGCCAGGGCGTCCGCGACGGTCGCGTCCACGTCGGCGGGCAGGTCGATCAGGCCGCCCCAGCACTGCGGGAGCTCCAGCGCGGCGACCCGGCCCAGACCCCACATCCGGGCCTGATCGGGATCGGTCACCGGGTCAGTGGGGCCGGTGGAGACGGCGCCGCGGGTGAGCACCCACACCGACGCGTCCAGGTCGAGGTAGTCGAGGGTCTGCAGCAGCTCGGTGACCTGCCAGAGGGCGTCGGCGCCGGGCGTGACCAGGACACCGTCGACCGGCCAGGCCTCGGCGAGGTCGCCGGTGACCGTGTCGATGGCGTCGAGCAGCCCGTCCTCGGCGTCACCGACCACCAGCCAGCGGCCACGCGTGCCGGGGGCGGCGGCGGTGGCCGTGACCGGGGTCCAGCCGAAGTCGTAGGTCAGGGTGTCACCGGCCGGGGTCACCGCGGGCGGCATCAGCCAGAACGAGTCCTCCTGGAACGCGTACGTGGGCAGGCCGACCGTGCGGTGCCGGCCGAGGATCGCGGTCCAGTCCATCCGGACACCCGCCACGTGCAGCGCGCCGATCCCGTCGAACAGGGCGGTGACCTGGTCGTCCCGGTCCCGGCGCTGCAGGGCGGCCACCACCGGGGCGGTGCCGGCCGAGTCGCTGATCATCGCGACCAGGGTGCCGGTCGGCCCGACCTCGGCGAACGCCGTGACACCGGCCTGCTCGGCGGCACGCACCGCGTCCAGGAACCGGACCGGCTGCCGGATCTGATCCACCCAGTAGCCGGGGGTGCTGAACTCCGGCCCGGCCAGCGCACCGGTCACCGTGGACACCACCGGCAGAGTGGCGGGCCGGAAGGTGAGACCGTCGACCACGGTACGGAACTCGGCGAGCATCGGCTCCATCAGCGCCGAGTGGAAGGCGTGACTGACCGGCAGCCGCTTGGTCTGCTCGAAACCCGCCGCGGCGGCCTCGACCACCGCCAGCTCACCGGAGAGCACGACCGAGTCCGGGCCGTTGATCGCGGCGATGGTGACACCGGCCGGGATCTGGTCCTCCCGCGCGCGGACCGCTATCATCGCGCCGCCCTCGGGCAGGGCCTGCATCAACCGGCCGCGGGCGGCGACCAGGGTGGCCGCGTCGGCCAGGCTGAGGACCCCGGCGATGTGCGCGGCCGCGATCTCACCGATCGAATGCCCGCCGACCAGCGCCGGGCGGATCCCCCACGACTCCAGCAGCCGGTACAGGGCGACCTCGAAGGCGAACAGGGCGGGCTGGGCGTTGCCGGTCCGGTCCAGGTCGTCCCAGTCGACGTCGCCGAGCAGTGCGGCCGCCTCGTCGAAGGCCGCCGCGAAGACCGGGAAACGGGCGTGCAGGGCACGGCCCATGCCGGCCCGCTGCGACCCCTGCCCGGCGAAGAACAGGGCCAGGGACTGCTTGGCCGCCACCCCGGTGACGCCGCGGCCCTCGGCCAGGGCGGTCAGCGCGGCCCGGCGGTCACCGGTGACCACCGCGCGGTGCTCCATCAGGGCGCGGCTGGTGGCCAGGGAGTAGGCGACGTCGTCGCTGTTGTCTTTGTCGGCGATTTTTTCGAGGTTGCCGGCCTGGGCCCGGAGAGCTGCGGCGGTACGCGCGGACAACAGCCACGGCAGACCGGAGTCGGCCGACGGCTCGACCGGTGCGGGCTGCTCCACGCTCTCGATGACGACGTGCGCGTTGGTGCCGCTGACCCCGAACGACGACACCGCGGCCCGGCGCGGACCGTCCGTGACCGGCCACGCCTCGGCCGCGGTGAGCAGGCGGGCGTCACCGGCGGTCCAGTCCACGTGCGGGGTGGGCGCGTCGGTGTGCAGCGTGGCCGGCAGCCGGCCGTGCTCCATCGCGAGAACCATCTTGATGACGCCGCCGACACCGGCGGCCGCCTGGGTGTGCCCGAGATTCGACTTGAGCGAACCGATCAGCACCGGATTCCCGGGCCGGTCCTGCCCGTACGTGGCGAGCAGCGCCGCCGCCTCGATCGGGTCACCGAGCCGGGTGCCGGTGCCGTGCGCCTCGATCACGTCGACGTCGGACGCCCGCAGACCGGCGTCGGCGAGCGCCGCCCGGATGACCCGCTGCTGCGAGGGGCCGTTCGGGGCGGTCAGGCCGTTGGAGGCGCCGTCGGAGTTGACCGCGGTGCCCCGGATCACCGCCAGCACCGGGTGTCCGTTCGCGCGGGCGTCGGAGAGACGCTCGACCAGCAGCATGCCGACACCCTCGGCCCAGCCGGTGCCGTCGGCGGCGGCCGCGAACGGCTTGCACCTGCCGTCCGGCGCCAGACCCTGCTGCCGGGAGAACTCCAGGAACATCTGCGGCGTGGACATGATCGTCGCACCGCCGGCCAGGGCCAGATCGGACTCGCCGGACCGCAGCGACCGGACCGCCAGGTGCAGCGCCACCAGCGACGACGAGCAGGCGGTGTCGACCGAGATGGACGGGCCCTCCAGGCCGAGCACGTACGAGATGCGCCCCGAGGAGACACTCACCGCGTTACCTGTCAGCAGGTGCCCGCCGGCCTCCTCGTGGCCACGGCCGGCGGTGGTGTCGTACCCGCCGTGCCCGGTCCCGACGAAGACACCGGTGGAGCTGCCCGCCAGCGACAGCGGGTCGAGGCCGCCGCGTTCCAGGGTCTCCCAGGCGACCTGCAGCAGCAGGCGCTGCTGCGGGTCCATCGCCAGGGCCTCACGCGGCGAGATGCCGAACAGGGCCGGGTCGAACCGGTCCGCGTCGTGCAGGAAACCACCCTCGGTGCTGTAGGTGGTCCCCTGGTGCGCCGGGTCCGGGTGGTACAGCGACCCGAGGTCCCAGCCCCGGTTCCGGGGGAAACCGGAGACCGCGTCCACGCCCGTGTCGACGAGCTCCCAGAGATCCTCCGGGGTGCGCACGCCACCGGGATACCGGCAGCCGACCGCGACGATCGCGATCGGCTCCCGGCTGCGCTCGGTCACCTCGCGCAGTTGTTCCCGGCTGTCCTGGAGGTCCGCGACGGCCCGTTTGAGGTAGTCGCGGAGCTTGTCCTCGTTCGACATCGGCAGCCTCTCGAGTGCGGAGATCCAGGCGGGTCGGACTCCCGCCCGACCCACTCTGCAAGATCTGCACTGCGAAAAACCCTAGGCATTCGGGGATCTCCGAGGGCTGCCGCCTACCCCGCGAGGGCTCCCAGCCACTGCCGCATCAGGACGGCGGTGTGTTCCGAGTCCTCGCGGACCAGGGACAGGTGGTCGGCGTCGATCGGGCTCACCACCGCGCCCTCGACGATCGGGGTGAGGTCGGCGACGCTGCCCGCGACGCTCTCCCGGGTGCAGCGGATCGACAGGACCGGTGCGGTGGTGTGCTGGACCTGCATGCGGTTCAGCAGCACCATCCAGCGGCCCATCGCGGACAGCCGGGAGTTGGTCAGCCGCACCGGGGAGGCGTCGTCGCCGCCGGCGAAGTTGAGCTGCATCATGCCGCCGTAGTCGACACCCTCGTCCTCGTTGTGCTGGAAGCTCAGGGTGTCCAGCAGGATCACCGCGGTGGGCCGGACACCCCAGGTGCTTTCCAGAACCCCTGCGGCGGCGTACGCCAGGGAGCCGCCGGACGAGTGGCCGACCAGCACGAACGGCTTGCCGTCGCTGGCCCGCAGCGCGCTCTCCGCGATGACCCGGACGGCCACCTCCGGGTTGTCCGGCAGCCGCTCGCCGGTGGCGAACCCGATCAGTGGCAGCGCGGACACCTCGTGCTCGCCGCGGAACTGGGCGGCCAGCCGGGAGTACTGGTGCGGGCCGGAGTTCGCGGTCGGCGCCGGGACGCAGATCAGCTGCGGTCCGGTGGCGCCCGCGGCGAGCTGCATCGACAGCGGCAGGTCCTCCAGCTCCGAGACGTACTCGAAGGTGGGGCGCAGCGCGGCGAGGGTGGCGAGCATCCGCTGGGCCTCGCGGACCTTGCCGGCGGCCAGGCCGTCGAGGAACAGCCGCTCCACCGAGTCGCGTTCCGGTTCACCGGCCGGTGCGGCCAGGCCGGTGGTGGTGCCCTGCTGGACCGCCAGTTCCGCGCGGATCCAGCCGGCCAGTTCGTCGGGTGTCTTGTTGTCGAAGATGACGGTGGCCGGCAGCCGCAGGCCGGTGGCGGCGCTGAGCCGGTTGCGCAGTTCCACCGCGGTCAGCGAGTCGAAGCCCAGTTCGTAGAAGTTGCGCTGGGCGTCGACGGCGGTCGCGTCGGGGTGGCCGAGGACCGCGGCGGCCTCGGTGCGGACGAGGTCCACCAGCAGCCGGGCGGGATCCCCGCCGGTCAGGGCGGCCAGCTGCCGGGCGAGGGTGACGCCGCCGGTCTCGGCGGTGGCGGCCGCGCGCCGGGACATCCGGACCAGGCCGCGGAACAGCGGCGGCACGAACGCGCCGGGGACGGCCGGGCCGGACTTCATGGCCAGCGGGGCGACGTACGGCGAGTACGAGCCGATCGCCGCGTCGTACAGGTCCAGGCCCTCCTCGACCTGCAGTGGTGGCATGCCGGAGGCCCGCATGCGCTGCATGTCGGTCTCGCCCATGTAGCCGGTCATGCCGTCGGCGTCGTCCCACGGTCCCCAGGCGAGGGTGAGGCCGGGCAGTCCGAGGCTCTGGCGGTGGTGCGCGAGCGCGTCCACGAAGGCGTTCGCGGCCGCGTAGTTGCCCTGGCCGGGGTTGCCCATGATGCCCGCGCCGGAGGAGAACGACACGAAGGCGGCCAGGCCCATGTCCCGGGTGAGTTCGTGCAGGTTCCAGGTGGCGTCGACCTTGGGCCGCAGCACCCGTTCCATCCGGTCCGGGGTGAGCGAGGTGAGGATGGCGTCGTCGAGCACACCGGCGATGTTGAACACCGCGGTCAGCGGGCGGGTCGGCGGGATGGACGCGATCAGGGCGGCGGCCTGGTTGCGGTCGGCCGGGTCGCAGGCGACGACGGTGACCGACGCGCCCAGTTCGGCGACGAGTTCGGCGGCGCCCGGGGCGTCCGGGCCGCGCCGGCTGGTCAGCAGCAGGTTGCGGGCGCCGTTGGCGATCAGGCGGCGGGCGAAGTGCCGGCCGAGGGCGCCGGTGCCGCCGGTGATCAGCACGGTGCCGTCGTGCAGCCAGCGGACCGGCATCTCCAGGACCAGCGGGTCGGTGCCGTTCTCGGTCGCGCGGAGGGCGGCGCGGGCCCGGCGTACGTCCCAGGCGTCGACGACCGCCGGGCGGCCCAGGTCCGGGTCGGTGGCGGCGGACGCGGCCTCGGTCCAGGACCAGTGCGGCGGGACGGCGGCCAGGGACCGGCCGTCGGCGACGGCGATCGGGCCGACGCCGCCGGAGACCAGGCCCATCACCCGGTCGCCGGGGTTGTAGCCGCGCAGGTCGGCGCCGGCCTCGGTGACGATGCCGGCGACCGTGCAGCCGAGCGGGCCGTCGGTGCGGGTGGTGCTCAGGGCGGCGGCGTGGACGTCGATGCGTACCTGGGACGGGCCGAGCGGCTCCCACACCTCGGGGCACGGGACGAGGGCGACGTCGTCGCCGGCGCGGACCAGCCGCCAGGCGCCGCCGGCCGGGGGCAGCAGGGTGTCGGCGGAGGCGAGGCGGGCCATCCGGCCGACCCGGACGATGCCGTCGCGGACCACGAACTGCTGGTCACCGTCGGCGGTGACACCGGGCACGAGCGGCAGGAACGCGGCCGGGTCGGGGGTGTCGACGATGAGGAAGCGGTCCGGGTTCTCCGCGTACGCGGACCGGATCAGGCCCCAGACGGCGGCGGCCGGCAGGTCGCGGATCGGTTCGCCCTCGTCGGCGGCGACGGCGCCGTCGGTGACGACGAGCATCCGGGCGTTCGACAGCCGGCTGTCGGCCAGGAAGGCCTGTGCCGCGTCGAGGACCCGGCCGGCGATCCGGTGGGTGGAGCCGGCGACGTCGGCGGGGTCGCCGGTGACCGGCAGGACCACGATCTCCACGTCGGAGGGGAGTTCGGCCACCGAGTCGCCGAACACGGCGTGCCGGACGGCTGCCGGTTCCGGGGTGTCCAGGGCGGGCCACTCCATCCGGAACAGCGGGAGCTGCTCGGCGGCGGACATCGCGGAGGGCGGGCGTTCCAGGCCGAGTTCCCGCACGGTGAGGACCGGGGCGCCGGCCGGGTCGACGGCGGCGATCCGGACCGTGTCCGGGCCCTGCCGGACGATGCGGCAGCGCAGTGTGGTGGCCCCGGCGGCGTGCAGGGTGACGCCCCGGAAGGACCGGGGGCGCAGTTCGTCGTCCAGGCCGAGCAGGCCGGTGACGTGGGTGACCGAGGCGAGCAGGGCCGGGTGGATGCCGAAGTACTGGGCGTCGCCGGCGACCGGTTCGGGCAGGGTCACCTCGGCGTACGCCTCGTCGCCCTGCAGCCAGACCGCGTGCAGGCCGGTGAAGGCCGGTCCGTGGCCGTGCACCTCGTGGAAGCCGTCGAGGTCGGCGCCGGTGGCGTGCAGCGGCGGCCAGGTGGTGGTGTCGAATCCGGGGTCCGGTTCGGTGGCGGCCGGGGCGAGGCTGCCGCGGGCGTGCAGCACCCAGGCGCCGTCGGCGTTCTCCGGCCGGGAGTGCATCGACACCGGGCGGATCCCGTCCTCGCCGGCGACTCCGACCCGGACCTGGAGGGCGGCCGAGGACCGGTCGCCGATCGCCAGCGGGGCGTGCAGTTCCAGGTCGCGGACGTGCTCGGCGCCGACCTGGTCACCGGCCCGGACGGCGAGTTCCAGCCAGCCGGACGGGGGCACGATGATCTGCCCGGATTCCCGGTGGTCGGCCAGCCACGGGTGCACCCGCAGCGACAGCAGGCCGGTCAGGACGACCTCGCCGGTGTCGGCGAGGGTGGTCACCGCGCCGAGCATCGGGTGCAGGGCGGCGGTGAGGCCGATCGAGCCGACGTCACCGGAGTGGGCCAGCGGGCGCGGCCAGTACCGTTCGTGGTCGAAGGCGTAGGTGGGCAGGCCGGTCCGGTGGGCGCCCGGGTACCAGGCGCTCAGGTCCAGGTCGGTTCCGGTGCTCCAGAGGGCGGCCACCGTCTCGAGCAGGGCGGTGTCCTCGTCCCGGTCGCGGCGCAGGGTGGGCACCACCAAATCGGCGTCGATCGCGCCGGTGAGCACGGCGTCCGGGCCGACCTCGACGACGGTGCCGGCGGCCATCGCGGTGACCCCGTCGGCGAACCGGACCGTCTCGCGCACGTGCCGGACCCAGTAGCCGGGGTCGGTGAACAGCTCCGACTCGATCCGGCCGGTCACGTTCGACACCAGCGGCACTGTGGGCTCGTGGAACGTCAGTCCCTCGACCACCGCACGGAATTCGTCGAGCATCGGATCCATCAGGACCGAGTGGAACGCGTGGCTGACGTTCAGCCGCCTGGTGCGCTCGAAACGGCTCGTGATCTTTTCCAGAGCGGAAGCGGGGCCGGACAGCACGACGGCGTCCGGGCCGTTGATCGCCGCGATGTCGACGCCCTCCGGGATGTCGCCCTCGCCGGCCTGGACCGCGATCATCACGCCGCCGGGCGGCAGTGCCTGCATGAGGCGGCCGCGCGCGGAGATCAGCGTGCAGGCGTCCGTCAGGGAGAGCACTCCGGCGACGTGCGCGGCCGCGATCTCCCCCACCGAATGGCCGGACAGCACCTCGGGGCGGACGCCCCACGATTCCAGGAGCCGGTACAGCGCCACCTCGACGGCGAAGATCGCCGGCTGGGCGTTGCCGGTGGCGTCCAGGTCGTCCCAGTCGATGGTCAGGTTGGCCACGACCTCGTCGAACGCCGACGCGAACACCGGGAAACGCCGGTACAGGCCGCGGCCCATGCCGGCGCGCTGCGAGCCCTGTCCGGTGAAGACCATGCCGAGACGCCCGGCGACGGCGGCGGTGCCGCGGGCGAGTTCGGTGCCGTCGGCGGCCAGGACGGCACGCTGCGCGAACGGCGAGCGCCCGGTCAGGGAGAGCGCGACGTCGGCGGGCGCGGTGGCCGGGTTGGCGGCCAGCCAGGTGCGCAACCGGCCGATCTGGGCGTCGAGGGCCCGCTCGGACTTGGCCGAGACGACAAGCGGCACCGGTCCCGGCGACGCGGTGGCGGCGGTGGTGTCCGCCGGGGCCTGCTCGATGATGACGTGGGTGTTGGTGCCGGAGATGCCGAACGAGGACACCCCGGCACGCCAGGGCCGGTCGTTGCGCGGCCACGCGGCCGGTTCCTGCAACAGCCGGATGCTGCCGGCCTCCCAGTCCACGTGCGAGGACGGCTCGTCCAGGTGCAGCGAGCGCGGGACCAGCCCGTGCCGCATCGCCATCACCATCTTGATCACACCGGCCACGCCGGACGCCGCCTGGGTGTGCCCGATGTTCGACTTGACCGAGCCCAACAGCAAAGGCACTTCACGATCGCGGCCGTACGTCGCCAGCAGGGCCTGTGCCTCGATCGGGTCACCCAGCGGGGTGCCCGTGCCGTGACCCTCGACCACGTCCACGTCGGCGTACGCGAGCCCGGCACTGGACAGCGCCTGCTTGATGACGCGCTGCTGGGACGGGCCGTTGGGGGCGGTGATGCCGTTGGACGCGCCGTCGGAGTTGACCGCGGATCCGCGTACCAGAGCAAGGATCCGGTGGCCGTTGGCGATGGCGTCGGACTGCCGCTCGACGACGAGCACGCCGACGCCCTCGGACCAGCTGGTGCCGTCGGCCGCGTCGGAGTAGGACCGGCAGCGGCCCGCGGTGGACAGGCCGCCGTCGACGCTGAAGCCGGTGAAGCTGACCGGGGTGGCCATCACGGTGACGCCGCCGGCCAGAGCCAGCGAACACTCGCCGTTGCGCAGGGCGGCGACCGCGGAGTGCAGCGCGACCAGCGACGACGAGCAGGCGGTGTCGACGGTGAACGACGGCCCCTCCAGCCCGAACGTGTACGACAGGCGGCCGGAGATGACGCTGGAGGCCAGGCCGGTGCCGGCGTGGCTGCCGACGTCCTCGCGGGACTGGGCGATCAGCGTGGAGTAGTCCAGGCCGTTGGTGCCCATGAACACGCCGGTGGGGCTGCCGCGCAGCGCGCCCGGCTCGATGCCCGCCGACTCGAACGCCTCCCACGACGTCTCCAGCAGCAGCCGCTGTTGGGGGTCCATCGCCATCGCCTCCCGCGGTGACACCCCGAAGAAGGCCGCGTCGAAGTCGGCTATCCCGTCCAGGAAGCCGCCCTCCAGCGAGGCGCTGCGGCCCTGCCCGCCGGCGCCACCGGCGGCGAGGGTGTCCAGGTCCCAGCCGCGGTCGGTGGGGAACGGGCTGATGCCGTCACGTTCCCCGGCGACCAGCGCCCACAGGTCGTCCGGCGATTCCACCCCGCCGGGCAGGCGGCACGCCATCCCGACGATGGCGATCGGCTCGTTCGCGCCCGCCTCGACCTGTTCCAGCCGCTGTCTCGTCTCGTGCAGGTTCGCCGTGACCCACTTGAGGTACTCGACCAGCTTCTCTTCTTCCGGCACGTCAGAGGCCTTTCTCGTCCGGAGATCGCTCAGTCCTTGTTGCCACGGCCGAGCTCGTTGTCGATGAATGCGAAGATGTCGGCGGCACTAGCCGCCTTGATCTGGTCGGACACGGCGTTCTCGCCGGTGTCCGGGGAACCGCCGGTGAGGCGGGCGAGCAGCTCACGCAGCCGCGCCGCCACCCGTGCGGAGTCCAGGTCCGCCTGGGAGCTGCCGGCCAGGGCGGCCTCCAGCCGGTCCAGTTCGCCGCGCAGCGCCGCCCCCTCCTCGGGAGCGCCGAACAGCTCGGTGCCCAGGAACCCGGCCAGGACGGCCGGGGTCGGGTAGTCGAACACCAGCGTGGCCGGCAGTCGCAGCCCGGTGGCCGCGGACAGGCTGTTGCGCAGTTCGACCGCGCTCAGTGAGTCGAAACCGAGGGCCCGGAACTCCCGGACCGGCTCGATCGCGGCGCCGGACGGGTGCCCCAGGACACCCGCCGCGTGCTCGCGGACCAGGTCGAGCAGCAGGGCCGCCCGCTCGTCCGCGGTCAGCGGTTCCAGCTTCTGGTGCAGCCCGGTGGCCGTGGTCCGGCCACCGGCCGTGCGCCGGGCCGGCCGGACCAGGCCGCGCAGCACCGACGGCACGGCGAGGCCGGGCATGTCGGCGGCGAACCGGGCCGGCACCAGCAGGGGCTCGTCGCCCCGCCCGGCCTCGTCGAACATGGCCAGAGCGGTGGCCACCGGCAGCAGCGGCAGGTCGGACCGGCCGCTCAGCCCGGCCGACATGCCGGTGTGGTCCCACGGTCCCCAGGCCAGCGAGACCGCGGGCAGTCCCTGCTCGTGCCGGAAGACCGCGAGGGCGTCCAGGAAGGCGTTGGCCGCCGCGTAGTTGGCCTGACCGGCCGCGCCGAGCACCGAGGCGACCGACGAGTAGAGCACGAATCCGGCCAGGTCCAGGTGCCGGGTCGCCTCGTGCAGCAGCCAGGCGCTGTCCACCTTGGGCCGCAGGACCGCGGCCAGCCGGTCCGGGGTGAGCGACCCGACGGTGGCGTCGTCGAGCACACCTGCCGTGTGCACCACCGCGGTCAGCGGATGCTCGGCCGGGATGCTCTTGACCAGGGCGGTGACCGCGTCCCGGTCGGTGATGTCGCAGGCGGTCACGGTCACCTCGGCGCCGTGCGCGGCCAGCTCGTCGCGCAGGGCCGGGGCCCCGTCGGCCTGGAGGCCGGTCCGCGACACCAGCAGCAGGCGCTGGACGCCGCGGGCGGCGACCAGGTGCCGGGCCAGTTCGGCGCCGAGACCACCGGTGCCGCCGGTGATCAGCACGGTGCCGTCCGGATCCCAGTCCCGTCCGCCGGTCATCGCACCGGCCCGGGCCAGCCGGGGCACCGTCACCGTGCCGCCGGTCAGGCGCACGTGCGGTTCGTCGGCCAGTGCCGCCACCCGGTCCAGGGCCCGCAGCGAGGCGTCGCTGCCGTCGGTCTCGACGAGCTGGAAGCTGCCCGGGTTCTCCGAGGCGGCCGCGCGGACCAGGCCGGCGACCGTCGAGGTGGCCAGTTCGCCGCGGGTGAGCGCCACCAGGCGGGAGCCGGTGTACCGCTGGTCGACGAGCCAGTCCTGCAGCAGGTCGAGTGTCCGGGCGGCGGTGTCGTGTGCGGCGGACGCCGGGTCGGCGCCGCCGTCCACCCGTACCGGGGCCAGCACCAGGTCGGGCACCATCGGCAGGTCGGCGAGCGTGGGCACCGCCGGGGCGGCGAACCCGGGAATCGGGTCGCCGACCACGGCCCACATCACCGGGGATCCGTCCGGTTCGGTCACCGTCCAGTCCAGGCGCAGCAGCGGGTCGGTCCGCACCGACCGAGGGGCGGCCGGTTCGGTCAGGGTGACGGCGGCGGCGGACAGCACCGGGGCGCCGTCCAGGTCGACGGCGGTCAGCGCGACCGTGTCCGGGCCGGCCGGGGCCAGCCGTACCCGCAGCACGGTGGCTCCGGTGGCGTGCAGGGTCAGGTCGCGCCAGCCGGTGGGCACCCCGTCCGGGCCGGCCAGCAGGGCGGCGGTCAGCAGGGCGGGGTGGATGCCGTACCGGGCGGCGTCGGTGACGTCCTCGGGCAGGGCCACCTCGGCGAACACCTCGTCGCCGTGGCGGCGGATCTCGCGGACCCCGCGGAACAGCGGGGCGAGTTCCATGCCGGGAGCGCCGAGCAGGTCGCCGGCCGGTTCGGCGGGTACGTCGGACGGCCAGCCGAACGATTCGGCGGTCCCGGCGTCGACGGCGAGTTCGCCGGTGGCGCAGGCGGTCCAGCCGGCGTCGGTGCCGGCCGGGCGGGTGTGCACGGTGAACGCGGTGCCGGTCACCCGGATCTGCACCTCGGCGTCGGTGCCGAGGGCCACCGGCGCGGTGACGGTCAGCGCGGCCACCCGGCCGTGGCCGGTCAGGTCCGCCGCACGGACGGCGAGTTCGGCCAGGCCGCTCTCCGGGAACCGGATCTCGCCGTGTGCCAGGTGCCCGCTCAGCCAGGGCTGGCCGTGGGCCGAGAGCAGTCCGGTGAGGACGAGCCCGTCACCGCCGGCCATCGACAGGGCCGCGCCGAGCATCGGGTGCCCGGCCGGGCGCAGGCCCAGGCCGGTGGCGTCACCGCCCCGCGAGCCGCCGCCGGCCGGCCAGAAGCGTTCGTGCTGGAACGGGTAGGTGGGCAGGTCGATGCGCTGCGCGCCGGTGCCGGCGAAGACCGGGGTCCAGTCGACGTCGATCCCGGACACGTGCAGGCGGGCCAGCGCGGTCAGCGCGGCGGCCTCCTCCGGGCGGTCCTTGCGCAGCAGCGGCACGGCGACCGTGTCGTCGGCGGTCTGCCCGGCGGCCAGGGCGGCGAGCACCCCGTCCGGGCCGACCTCGAGGTACGCGGTGATCCCGGCGTCGGCCAGGGTACCGACCGTGTCGGTGAACCGGACGGTGTCGCGCACGTGCCGGACCCAGTACTCCGGGTCGGTCACGTCACCGGCGGCCACCACCGGCAGCGCGGCCGGGTGGAAGGTCAGACCGGCCACGACGGTACGGAACTCGTCGAGCATCGGCTCCATCAGCACCGAGTGGAACGCGTGCGACACGGTGAGCCGCCGGGACTTCCCGAACCGGGCGGCGACCGCCAGGACCTCGTCCTCGACACCGGACAGCACCACCGAGCGCGGCCCGTTCACCGCGCCGAGCGACACACCGCCGGTGAGCAGTGGGGTGACCTCGTCCTCGGACGCCTGCACCGCCACCATCACACCGCCGGCCGGCAGCGCCTGCATCAGCCGCGCCCGCGCCGACACCAGCGTGCAGGCGTCCGCCAGCGACAGCACCCCGGCCACGTGTGCGGCCGCGATCTCGCCGATCGAGTGCCCGGCCAGCCGTTCCGGGACGATGCCGAACGACTCGATCAGCCGGTACAGGGCCACTTCCAGGGCGAAGATCGCCGGCTGGGCGTTGCCGGTGGCGTCCAGGTCGTCCCGGTCGACGTCGCCGAGCAGCGCGTACGCCTCGTCGAGGGCCGCCGCGAAGACCGGGAACCGGGCGTACAGCTCCCGGCCCATCCCGGTGTGCTGCGAGCCCTGGCCGGTGAACAGGACCGCCAGCCGCCGGTCGGTCGCGGTGCCGCGGGCGGCCTCGATCACGCCGTCGGTGCCCGCCAGCAGGACCGCCCGGTGTTCCAGGACGGCCCGGGAGGCGACCAGCGAGTGCCCGAGGTGCAGCGGCTCGGCCTCGACAGCGCGGATCAGATCGAGCTGGGCGTCCAGCGCGACCGCGGTCCGGGCCGAGACCGGCAGCGGCACGACGGCCGGGACCGCGGTGACCGGCGCCGGCGGCGTGGCCGGCACGTCCGGCGCCTGTTCCAGGATCAGGTGGGCGTTGGTGCCGCTGATGCCGAACGACGAGACACCGCCGCGCCGCGGGCGGCCGGTCTCCGGCCAGGCCCGGCTCTCGGTCAGCAGCTCGACCTTGCCGGCCGTCCAGTCCACCCGGGTGGTGGGCTCGGTGGCGAACAGGGTCTGCGGCAGGATGCCGTGCCGCAGCGCCTGCACCATCTTGATCACGCTGACCACACCGGCGGCGGCCTGGGTGTGGCCGAGGTTGGACTTGCCCGAGCCGAGCAGCAGCGGGTGTTCACGGTCCTGGCCGTACGTCGCCAGCAGCGCCTGCGCCTCGATCGGGTCGCCGAGCTTGGTGCCGGTGCCGTGCGCCTCGACCGCGTCCACATCGGCCGGGCTCAGGCCCGCCGACGCCAGGGTCTGCCGGATCAGGCGCCGCTGGGACGGGCCGTTCGGTGCGGTGAGCCCGTTCGACGCGCCGTCCTGGTTGACCGCCGAGCCCTTGATCACGGCGAGGACCTGGTGGCCGTTGCGCCGGGCGTCGGCGAGCCGTTCCAGCACGATCACGCCGACGCCCTCGGACCAGGCGGTGCCGTCGGCGTCGTCGGAGAACGGCTTGCACTGCCCGTCGGCGGCCAGGCCGCCCTGCTGGGTGAACTCCATGAAGGCGCCCGGGCCGGACATCAGCTGCGCGCCGCCGGCCAGCGCCAGCGAGCATTCGCCGCCGCGCAGCGCCTGCGCCGCCAGGTGCATCGCGACCAGCGCCGACGAGCAGGCGGTGTCGATCGTCATGGCCGGGCCCTCGAGACCGAGGGTGTACGAGATCCGGCCGGAGGTGACGCTCGGCAGCGTGCCGATGCCGTTGTAGCCGTCCAGGCTCTCCAGCGAGCCGAGCAGCAGGTGGGCGTAGTCGGCGCCACCGGCCCCGACGAAGACGCCGGTCCGGCTGCCGCGCAGCGAGCCGGGGTCGATGCCGCTCTTCTCGATCGCCTCCCAGGAGGTCTCCAGCAGCAGCCGCTGGGTCGGGTCCATCTGCAGCGCCTCCCGCGGGGCGATGCCGAAGAACCCGGGGTCGAAGTCGGCCATCTTGTCGATGAACCCGCCGCGCTGGGTGATGCTGCTGCCCGCGTCGCCGCCGGCCAGCATGGCCAGGTCCCAGCCCCGGTCGGTGGGGAACTCCCCGATCGCGTTGCGGCCGGTGACGAAGAGCTGCCACAGCTCGTCGGCCGAGTGCACCCCGCCGGGGAAGTGACAGGCCATGCCGACGATCGCCACGGCGTCGTCGAGCACCTGCACCGCGTCGTCGTGCTCGTCCTGGTCGTCGCCGAACAGCTCGGCGAGCAGGTGCTCGGCCAGCAGCCGGGGTGTCGGGTAGTCGAAGACCAGCGTGGCGGGCAGGCTGAGCCCGAACGCGGCGCCGAGCCGGTTGCGCAGCTCGACGGCGGTCAGCGAGTCGAAACCGAGCTGCCGGAACTCCTGGGTGCTGTCCAGAGCGGCGCCGGAGGTGTGCCCGAGGACCACCGCCGCCTCGTCGCGGACCTGCTGGAGCACCTTGCGGGCCCGCTCGGCCGGGTTGAGCCGGTCCAGTCCGCTGGTGGCGGCTCCGCCGGACACCGCGACCCGGCGGGTACGGACCAGGCCGCGCAGCATCGGCGGCACCGCGCCCGGGAACGGGGCCGGGTCGGAAGCGGCCACCATCCGGGTCGGCACCAGCAGCGGCAGGTCGGCCGCGGTGGCCGCGTCGAACAGCGACAGCCCGAGGTCCAGCGGCAGCGGCGGCATGCCGGAGCGCTCCAGCCGTTGCAGCGAGGCGGCGTCCAGGCTCGCGGTCATGCCCGCCTCCGGCGACCAGGCGCCCCAGGCCAGCGAGATCGCGGGCAACCCCAGACCCTGCCGGTACGCGGCGAGCGCGTCCAGGAAGCTGTTGCCGGCCGCGTAGTTGCCCTGGCCCGCGGCGCCCATCACGCCGGAGACCGAGGAGTAGAGGACAAACGCCGTCGCCTGGTCGCGGGTCAGTTCGTGCAGGTGCCAGGCGGCGTCCACCTTGGCCCGCAGCACCGGTGTGAGCCGCTGCGGGGTCAGGGCGGTCACCACGCTGTCGTCGAGCACACCGGCGGTGTGCACCACGGCGCCGATCCGGTGCCCGGCGATCGCCGCGGCGAGCTGGTCGCGGTCGGCGACGTCGCAGGCCACCACGTCCACGCGGGCGCCGGCCTCGATCAGGCCGGCGGTCAGCTCGGCCGCGCCGGGCGCCTCCGGGCCGCGGCGGCTCAGCAGCAGCAGCCGCCGGGTGCCGCGGGTGGCGACCAGGTGTTTCGCGAGTTCGGCGCCGAGGCCGCCGGTGCCGCCGGTGATCAGGACCGTACGGTCCGGATCCCACGGCTCGGGCACGGTCAGCACGATCTTGCCGACGTGCTTGGCCATGCTCATGAACCGGAACGCCTCCGCGCCGCGGCGCACGTCCCAGGACCGGACCGGCAGGGGCTCGATCGCGCCGGCGGCGAACAGCTCGACCAGCGCGACGAGCATCTGCTGCACCCGGTTCGGGTCGACCTGCCCGAGGTCGAACGGCCGGTAGTCCACGCCCGGCATGCTCGCCGGGTCACGCAGGTCGGCCTTGCCCATCTCCAGGAACCGGCCGCCGGTCTCCGGCAGCAGGCTCAGCGAGGCGTCGACGAACTCGCCGGTGAGCGCGTTGAGCACCACGTCGACACCGCCGGCGAACTTCTCGGCGAACGCGACGGTCCGTGAGGAGGCGAGGTGGTCGCCGTCGATACCGAGGCCGCGCAGCACGTCGTGCTTGGCCTCGCTCGCGGTGGCGTACACCTCGGCGCCCAGGTGGCGGGCGATCTGGATCGCCGCCATGCCGACACCGCCGGCACCGGCGTGCACCAGCACCCGCTCCCCCGGCCGCACGTCCGCCAGGTCGACCAGGGCGTGGTACGCGGTGAGGAAGACCAGCGGCACCGAGGCGGCCCGCTCGAACGTCCAGCCCGCCGGGATCCGGGTCAGGTAGTGCTCCTCGGCCACCACGACCGGGCCGAAACCACCGAACATCATGCCCATCACGGCGTCGCCCACGGCCAGGCCGGTGACGTCGGCGCCGACCTCGGTGACCACACCGGCCGCCTCGGCGCCGAACGGGCCCGCCTCACCGCGGTACATGCCGAGCGCGTTGAGCACGTCCCGGAAGTTCAGGCCGCCGGCCCGGACCGCGACCCGGACCTGGGTGGGGGCCAGTGGCGCGAGTTCCTCGGGCGCCGGCACCAGGGCCAGCGCGTCCAGGCTGCCCTTGGCCGTGGTGGCCAGCCGCCAGGCCCGGTCCGGGGGCGGGACCAGAGCGGGGGCGGAGGACAGCCGGGCCAGGCGCGGGGCGAGCACGGTGGTTCCGCGTACCGCCAATTGGGTCTCGTCGGTGGCGAAGACCGCGCGCCGCACCGCCTCGCTGTCGCCCGCATCGGTCGCGGGGTCCAGGTCGACGAGCACGAACCGGTCCGGGTTCTCCGCCTGGGCGGAGCGCACCAGGCCCCACGCCGCGGCGGCGGCCAGGTCGGTGACTCCGTGGTCGCCGGCGGTCGCCGCGCCACGGCTGACGAACACGGTCCGGAGCGTCGCGGTCTGCAGTTCGGCGAGCACGGAGCTAGTGAGTGCGTGGACCGTCTCCGGGCTCGCGCCGCCGGTGATCGCGACGATCGCCACCTCGGGTTCGCCGTCGGCCGGCGGCAGCAGCGCGGCCAGGCCGAACGGGTCGTCGCCGCGGATCGTCCACGGCTGCGGCGCCCCGGCCGGTTCGGTGACGGTCCAGTCGATGTGGAACAGCGAGTCGAGCACCGGTGAGGTGACGGTGGCGTGCGGGGACGCCGACGGGGTACGGATGGTGAGCCGTTCGGCGGTCAGCACCGGGCCACCGGCGGCGTCGGCCACGGTGACCGCCACCGAGTCGGATCCGGTGCGGCGCAGCCGGACCCGCAGCAGCGCGGCGCCGGTGGCGTGCAGCGACACCCCGGACCATTCGAACGGCAGGCCCTGCCCGGCGTCCTCGACCAGGCCGATGCCGTGCAGCGCGGCGTCCAGCAGGGCCGGGTGCACGCCGTACATCGCGGCCTCGTCACCCGCCTGCGGCAGCGTCACCTCGGCGAGCACGTCGCCCTGGTGCCGCCAGGCCGCCCGCAGCCCGCGGAAGGCCGGGCCGTAGACCAGGCCGCCGTCGGCGAGCTGGTCGTAGAGGCCGTCGACCGGGATCGGCTCGGCGCCGGCCGGCGGCCACTGCGTCGCGTCGAAGTCGGGCTGTCCGGTGGCCGCGACGGTCAGGAAGCCGGTCGCGTGTTCGGTCCACGAGCCGGACGGGTCGTCGGCCGGCTGGGAGAAGACACCGAGGGCCCGGCGGCCGTCCGCGTTCGCCGCACCGACCCAGACCTGCACGGCGACCGCCTGCTGCGGCGCCAGGCCGAGCGGCGTGGCCAGCGAGAGCGACTCGACACGTTCGCAGCCGGCCAGGTCGGCGGCGCGCAGGGCCAGCTCCAGGAAGGCGGTGCCGGGGAACAGGACGGTGCCGCCGATGACGTGGTCGGCGAGCCAGGGCTGGTCGGCCGCGGAGATCCGGCCGGTGAGCACCAGCTCGTCCGATCCGGCCACGGTCATCGACGCGCCGAGCAGCGGGTGGCCGGGCGAGCCGAGGCCGAGGCCGGACAGGTCGCCGCCGGGGCGCATGCCGACCCGGACACCCGGCCAGAACCGCTGCCGGTGGAACGGGTACGTCGGCAGCGCGGCCGGCCGGGCGCCGGTGCCCTCGAACCAGGCCGTCCAGACGATCGGCAGGCCTGCCGTCCAGAGCCTGGCCAGCGCGCTGACCGCGGCCAGGTCCTCGGGCTGGTTCTTCCGGAGCACCGGCACCAGCTCGGTGCCGGCCGGTACCGACTCGGCGGCCATGCCGCTGAGCACGCCGTCCGGGCCCAGCTCGACGAGGGTGGTGACACCCAGGCCGGTCAGGGCGCCGACGGCGTCGTGGAAGCGGACCGCCTGGCGGACGTGCTCGACCCAGTAGCCGGGGCGGGCGAGTTCCGCGGCGGTGGCGAGCCGTCCGGTCAGGGTGGACACGATCGGGATGCGCGGCTCGTGGGCGGTGAGCCCGGCGACCACCTCGCCGAACCCGTCGAGCATCGGGTCCATCAGCGGGGAGTGGAAGGCGTGGCTGACCGCGAGCCGGGTGACCTTGGCGAACCGGGCGGCGACGGCGTCAACCGCCTCCTCGGTGCCGGACACCACGACCGAGGCCGGGCCGTTCACCGCGGCGATGGTGACGCCGTCGGTCAGGTACGGGCGGACCTCGTCCTCGCCGGCCCGCAGCGCGGCCATCGCCCCGCCGGTGGGCAGCGCCTGCATCAGGTTGGCGCGGGCGGCGACCAGGCGGGCCGCGTCGGCGAGGGAGAAGACACCCGCCACGTGCGCGGCGGCCACCTCACCGATCGAGTGGCCGGCCAGGTAGCGCGGGCGCAGCCCGAACGACTCGGCGAGCCGGAACAGGGCCACCTCGATCGCGAACAGGGCCGGCTGGGCGTACCCGGTGCGGTTCAGCTCGTCGGCGTCGTCGCCCCACATCACGTCACGCAGCGGGCGCGGCAGGTACGGGTCGATCTCGGCGATCACCAGGTCCAGGGCGTCGGCGAACACCTCGAAGCGGGCGTACAGGTCCCGGCCCATGCCGAGGCGCTGGCTGCCCTGCCCGGTGAACAGCACCGCCGGGACCGGTTCGCCGGCCGTGCCACGGGCCACCTCGGCGCCGTCCACCAGCACCGCGCGGTGCGACAGGGCCGCCCGGGTGGTGGCCAGCGCGAGACCGACGTCGTGCGGGTCGGCGGGGACGGCGGTGATCCGTTCGGCCTGGGCGTCCAGGGCGGCGGCTCCCCGGGCGGCGAGCGGCCAGGGGACGTACCGCGGGGCGGGCCGTCCGGTGTCCGGGGTGGCCGGTTCCGCGGGCGGCTCCTCGATGATCACGTGGGCGTTGGTGCCGCTGATGCCGAACGACGAGACACCGGCCCGGCGCGGGCGTTCGCCCCGGGGCCACGCGGTGCCCTCGGTGAGCAGGCGGACCGCGCCGGTGGTCCAGTCGACGTGCGGCGAGGGCTCGGTGACGTTCAGGGTGCGCGGTAGTTCCTCGTACCGGAACGCCATGATCATCTTGATCAGTCCGGCCGCGCCGGCGGCGGCCTGGGTGTGCCCGAGGTTCGACTTGACCGAGCCGAGCAGCAGCGGCGACGGCCGGTCCTGGCCGTAGGTGGCGAGCAGCGCCTCGGCCTCGATCGGGTCACCCAGCCGGGTGCCGGTGCCGTGCGCCTCGACCGCGTCCACGTCGGACGCCCGCAGACCGGCGGCAGCGAGGGCCTGCCGGATCACCCGCTGCTGGGCCGGGCCGTTCGGCGCGGTCAGGCCGTTGGACGCGCCGTCCTGGTTGACCGCCGAGCCCTGCACCACGGCGAGGACCGGGTGGCCGTTGCGGCGGGCGTCGGACAGCCGCTCGACCAGCAGGATGCCGGCGCCCTCCGACCAGGTGGTGCCGTCGGCGTCTCCGGAGAACGCCTTGACCAGACCGTCCGGCGCGAGGCCGCCCTGCCTGTCGAAGCTGCCGAAACTGGTCGGGGTGGCCATCACCGTCACGCCGCCGACCAGGGCCATCGAGCACTCGCCGCCGCGCAGCGCCTGCCCGGCCAGGTGCATCGCGACCAGGGCGGACGAGCAGGCGGTGTCGACGGTGACCGCCGGGCCCTCCAGCCCGAACGTGTAGGACAGCCGGCCGGAGATGACGCTGGCGGCCAGGCCGGTGCCGGCGTGCCCCTCCATGTCCTCCCGGGCGGCGAGCACGAGCCGCTGGTAGTCCTGGCCGTTGGTGCCGACGAACACGCCGGTCCGGCTGCCGCGCAGCGAACTCGGGTCGATGCCGGCCCGCTCCACCGCCTCCCAGGAGGTCTCCAGCAGCAGCCGCTGCTGCGGGTCCATGGCCAGGGCCTCACGCGGGCTGATGCCGAAGAACTCCGGGTCGAAGTCGGCCACGCCGTGCAGGAATCCGCCGCGGAAGTCGGCGGGGGTCTGCTCCCAGCCGCGGTCGTCCGGGAGCGGCCCGATCACGTCGCGGCCGGCGGCCAGGGTGTCCCAGAGCTGCTCGGGGGTGGTGATGCCGCCGGGGAACCGGCAGGCCATGCCGACCACCGCGATCGCGTCGTCGGTGACGACCACGGTCTCCGTCGTGGCGCTACCGGCGTCCTGCCCGAGCAGCCCGGCCAGCAGATGCTCGGCCAGGACGGCCGGGGTCGGGAAGTCGAAGACCAGCCCGGCCGGCAGGGTCAGGCCGGTGACCCCGGCCAGAGCGTTGCGCAGCTCGACGGCGGTCAGCGAGTCGAAGCCGATGTCCCGGAACGCCTTGCCGGGGCTGATCGCCGCCGGGCCACTGTGGCCGAGGACCGTCGCGGCGACCGTGCGGACCAGGTCGAGCACCGGCTCCACGCGGTCCGCCTCGGGCAGTGTGTGCACCGTGCGGCGCAGGTCCGAGCCGGCGTCCGCGCTCTGCCGTCGGGTCGCCTCGACGGTCGCGGCGACGGCACGCGCGGCGGGCAGCCCGGCGAGCAGCGGGCTGGGTCGCAGGCTGAGCAGCGCGGTCAGAAGCTGCGGCTGCTGGAGTTCGGCGACCAGCGGCGCGGCGGCCGGGCCCTCGGCCACCCGCCACATCGCGGTCAGCGCCAGCTCCGGGTCGAGGCCGCCGACACCGACCCGGGACAGGGCGCTGCCGGCCTCGGCGCGGGCGGCCATGCCGTCGCCGGCCCACGCGCCCCAGCCGATCGAGGTGCCGGCCAGGCCGCGGGACCGGCGGTGGGCGGCGAGCGCGTCCAGGACCGCGTTGGCCGCGGCGTAGTTGGCCTGGCCGGGGTTGCCCACCGCGCCCGCCGACGATCCGAACAGCACGAACATGTGCGCGTCGGTGATGAGTTCGTCGAGCAGCAGGGCCGAGGTGACCTTGGCCCGGAAGACGGCGTCGAAACGCTCGGGGGTGAGCGCCTCGATCGTCGAGTCGTCGAGGACACCGGCGGTGTGCACGACACCGGTCACCGGGTGCTCGGCGAGCAGCGCGGTCAGCTGGTCGCGGTCGGCGACGTCGCAGGCGGCCACGGTCACCTCGGTGCCGCGTGCGGTCAGGTCCCGGTGCAGGTCGGCAGCTCCGGGCGCGTCCTCGCCGCGGCGGCTGACCAGCACCAGGCGGGGTACGCCACGGTCGGCGAGGTCCCGGGCGACCCGGGCGCCGAGCGCACCGGTGCCGCCGGTGATCAGGACCGTGCCGGTGGGCTCGTAGGGCTCGGCAGTGGTCTTCGGCGCCGGGACGAGGCGGCGGCCGAAGACACCGGCGGCCCGGATCGCGACCTGGTCCTCGCCGGAGCCGCCGGTGACCACCGCGACGAGCCGTCGCAGGGACCGATCGTCCAGACCGGAGGAAAGGCCGGCGGACGGACCGTCGGGCAGGTCGGAGGAGAGAGCGGCGGGCAGGTCGATCACGCCGCCCCAGCGGGCCGGCTGTTCCAGCGCGGCGACCCGGCCGAGGCCCCACACCGCGGCGGCACGCGGGTCGATGACCGCGTCGGCCCGCCCGGTGGCGACCGCGCCCCGGGTCAGCGCCCAGACCGGGGCGGTGGCGCGCTGGACGACCGTCAGCAGCCGGGTCACACCGGCCGGCACGTCGCCGTCGCCGTCCGGGCCGGGCAGCACCACCAGGCCGTCGACACCGGCGGCCGGCACGTCGTCGAAGTCGACGACGGAGGCGCCGAACGCGGCGGCGATCGCCGGGGCGTCCGGGTCGCCGTCGGTGGCCACCACGACCCAGCTGCCGAGCGGGGCGGCCGGGCGCAGGTCGGTCAGCGGCACCCAGGACTCGTGGAAGAGCCAGGAGTCCACGGTGGCCGCGCCGCGACGGCGTCCGCGCCAGGCGGACAGGGCGGGCAGCACCGCCGACACCGCGTCGCCGTCCAGGCCGAGTTCGGTGGCGACGGCGTCGAAGTCGGCGCGTTCGATCGCGGCCCAGAACTCGGCGTCCGCCGGGTCCGCGACGGGACCGGCGGGCAGCGCGGCGGGTTCGAGCCAGTAGCGGTCGTGCTGGAAGGCGTAGGTGGGCAGATCGGTCGCGCGGGCGCCGGTGCCGGCGAAGAACGCCGCCCAGTCCACCCGCACACCCGTCGCGTGCAGCCGGGACAGGGCGGTGACGACACCGGTCTCCTCGTCGCGGTCCCGGCGCACCGCCGGGATCACCGTCACGTCGGTGGCCATCGCGGATAGCACACCGTCCGGGCCGATCTCCAGGAACGCGGTAACGCCACGGGTGGTCAGCCCGGTCAGGGTGTCGTGGAAGCGGACCGTGTCCCGGACGTGGCGCACCCAGAACTCGGGCGTCGTGACGTCACCGGTCATGGCGACGGGGATGCGCGGCTCGGCGAAGGTCAGGCCGGCGATGGCGTCGCGGAACTCGTCGAGCATCGGCTCCATCAGCGCCGAGTGGAACGCGTGGCTCACCGCCAGGCGCTTGGTCCGCTCGAACCCGGCAGCGACCGCCTCCACCTGCTCGGCCGGACCGGAGATCACCACCGAGTCCGGGCCGTTGATCGCGGCGATGTCCACACCGGCCGGAATCTGGTCGGGGGTGGCCTGCACCGCGATCATCGCGCCACCGGCGGGCAGCGCCTGCATCAGCCGGGCCCGGGCGGAGACCAGGGTGCACGCGTCGTCCAGGGAGAAGACGCCCGCCACGTGTGCTGCGGCGATCTCACCGATCGAATGCCCGGCGACCACCTCCGGCCGCACGCCGAACGATTCGAGCAGCCGGTACAGCGCCACCTCGAAAGCGAAGATCGCGGGCTGCGCATTGCCTGTCGCGTCCAGATCGTCCCAGTCGATCTGCAGCCGGGACCGGCACGCGTCGAACGCCTCCCGGAAGACCGGGGACCGGGCGGCGAGCTCCTGCCCCATGCCCGCACGCTGCGAGCCCTGCCCGGTGAACAGCACGGCGAGCATGTGCTCGGCGGCGGTGTCCCGGGCGACCTCGCGCCCGTCGATCAGCACGGCCCGGTGTTCCAGCGCGGCCCGGCCGGTGGCCAGGGAGAACGCGACGTCCAGCGGGTCGGCGTCCAGGCCGGACAACCGCTCGATCTGCGCGGTCAGCGCGGCCTCGGTGGCACCGGACACCAGCCGCGGCAGTACGGCCGGGACATGCCGTTCGGCGGGAGTGTCCGCGACGGGCGGCGGCTCCTCCAGGATGACGTGCGCGTTGGTGCCGGACAGCCCGAACGAGGAGACACCGGCCCGGCGGGCGTACCCGGCATCGGGCCAGGTCTTCTCCTCGGTGAGCAGCTCGATCGCGCCCGCGGTCCAGTCCACGTGGCTGGTCGGGACGCTCACGTGCAGGGTGCGCGGGAGGGTGGCGTGCCCGATGGCGAGCACCGCCTTGATCAGCCCGGCGACACCGGCGGCGGCCTGGGTGTGGCCGATGTTGCTCTTGACGGTGCCCAGGTACAGCGGGGTCTCGCGGTCCTGGCCATAGGTGGCGAGCAGCGCCTGCGCCTCGATCGGGTCGCCGAGCCGGGTGCCGGTGCCGTGCGCTTCGAGCAGGTCGACGTCGCGGCCCCGCAGGCCCGCCTCGGCCAGCGCGGCGCGGATGACCCGCTGCTGCGCGGGACCGTTCGGTGCGGTGAGGCCGTTGCTGGCGCCGTCCTGGTTGAGCGCGGAGCCCCGGACCACCGACAGGATCCGGTGGCCGTGCCGGCGGGCGTCGGAGAGGCGTTCCACGACGAGCACGCCGACACCCTCGGACCAGCCGGTGCCGGCGGCGTCGTCGGAGAACGCCCGGCAGCGGCCGTCGGAGGCCAGGCCGCCCTGTGCGGTGAAGCCGACGAAGTTCATCGGGGTGGACATCACGGTGACGCCGCCGACCAGGGCCAGCGACGACTCCCCGGAGCGCAGCGACTGGGCGGCCAGGTGCAGCGCGACAAGCGACGACGAGCAGGCGGTGTCGACGGTCAGGGCCGGGCCCTCGAAGCCGAACGAGTAGGACAGCCGGCCGGAGATGACGGCGGCGGCCAGCCCGGTGCTGGCGTGCCCCTCCACCGAGTCCCGGCTGCTCTGCATGACGAGCTGGGTGTAGTCCTGGCCGTTGGTGCCCATGAAGACGCCGGTGCGGCTGCCGCGCAGCGACCGGGCGTCGATCCCGGCCCGTTCGACGGCCTCCCAGGACACTTCGAGCAGCTGCCGCTGCTGCGGGTCCATCGCGGACGCCTCCCGCGGGGAGATGCCGAAGAAGCCGGGGTCGAAGCGGGTGGCGCCGGTCAGGAAGCCGCCCTGGCCGGTGACGTCGGCGAGCGGCCCGTCGGCCCAGCCACGGTCGGTGGGGAACTCGGACATCGCGTCGGCGCCGTCGGTGAGCAGCCGCCACAGGTCCTCGGGGCTCTGCACCCCGCCGGGGAAACGGCAGGCCATGCCGACGATGACGATCGGGTCGTCCGAGGCGGCACCGGTCGTGGTGGGCACCGGGACGTCGGCGACGGCGCCGGACAGTTCGGCGAGCAGGTGCGCGGCGAGCACCCGCGGTGTCGGGTAGTCGAAGATCAGGGTGGCCGGCAGGGTGAGGCCGGTGGCGGCGCCGACCTGGTTGCGCAGTTCCAGCGCGGTCAGGGAGTCGAAGCCGAGCTGGCGGAACTCCCGGTCGCTGCCGATCGCGGTGGCCGACGCGTGGCCGAGCACGGTGGCGGCCTCGGCCCGGATCAGGTCGGTGAGGAAGCGTTCCCGGTCCTCGGCGCGGAGCTCCGCCAGGCGGGCGGCCGCGCCGGTGCGCGGGGTGTCACGACCGTCCGCGGCACGGCGGCGGCCGGGGCGGACCAGGGCGCGCAGCAGTGCCGGCACCGGTCCGCGGGCGGCGGCCCGGCCGGTGCCGGGGGCGAGCGGGACGATCAGGGCGCTGTCGTGGTGCAGCGCAGCGTCGAACGCGGCGAGACCCTGCGCGAGGCTCAGCAGCGGGGCGCCGGCGTCGGTCATCCGGCGGGTCTGCCGCTCCCCCAGGGTCGCGGTCATGCCCCGGTCCTGGGACCAGGCGCCCCACGCGAGGGAGAGGGCGGGCAGCCCGGCGGTACGGCGGTGCCCGGCGAGCGCGTCCAGGAAGCTGTTGCCGGCCGCGTAGTTGCCCTGGCCGGCGGCGCCCATCAGGCCGGACACCGACGAGTACAGCACGAACGCGGCCAGGTCCTGGTCCGCGGTCAGCTCGTGCAGGTGCCAGGCGGCGTCCACCTTGGGCCGCAGGACCGCGTCGAGCCGTTCCGGGGTGAGCGAGGAGACGACACCGTCGTCGAGCACGCCGGCGGTGTGCACCACGGCGGTGAGCCGGTGCCCGGCGATCGCGGCGGCCAGCTGCTCACGGTCGGTGACGTCGCACGCGACGATCGTGACCTCGGCGTCCAGGGCGGCGAGGTCGTCCGCGCCGGGCGCCTCGGGGCCGCGCCGGCTGAGCAGCAGCAGGCGACGGGTGCGGCCGGTGGCGACCAGGTGCCGGGCCAGTTCGGCCCCGAGACCGCCGGTGCCGCCGGTGATCAGGACGGTGCCGTCCGGGTCGAAGATGACCGGGGCCGGCACGTCCGGGCCGGTCCGCGGGGTGAGGCGGGCCGCGAGGACCCGGCCGTCACGGATCCGGACCTGGGTCTCACCGGCCGCGAGCAGCGCGGGCAGGCCGTCCGGGGCGGCGCTGTCGTCGGTGTCGACGATCAGGAAGCGGCCCGGGTTCTCGGCCTGCGCCGAGCGGATCAGGCCGTGCACGGCGGCGACGGCGGGGTCGTCGCCGGCCCGGCTGACGAACATCAGGCGCGCGCCGGTGCCCAGGTGCTGCTGGAGCAGGACGAGGGCGTCGGCGACCGCGGCGCGTACGCCCTCCGGGGTGATCCCGGTGATCCCGGGCACCGGCACGGTCACCACGTCCGGGGCCGGGCCGGTCACCTCGACCGGTACCCAGGTGACCGTGAAGAGGCCGTCGTCGGCGGCCGGCCGGGTGATGGTGTGCGCGGCCGGGGCGGTCAGGGTGACCGCGGCGGCGGTGAGCACCGGGGCGCCCTCGACGTCGGCGGCGGCCAGGGTCACGGTGTCGCCGTCGCGGACCAGGCGCACCCGCAGCATCGAGGCGCCGGCGGCGTGCAGGGTGACCCCGCGCCAGCCGGTGGCCAGGGCCGGGTCGCCGTCCAGGGCGGCCAGGTGCAGGGCGGCGTCGAGCAGGGCCGGGTGCACGCCGTACGCGGCGCCGTCGGTCACGCCGGAGGGCAGCGCCACCTCGGCGAAGATCTCGGTCCCGCGCCGCCACGCGGCACGGACGCCGTGGAACGCCGGCCCGTAGCCGAGCCCGGCGTCGGCCAGGTCGTCGTAGAGGCCGTCCAGGTCGGTGACGGTGGCCCGGGCCGGTGGCCAGGCGGTGGCGTCGAACGGCTCGGCGCCGGTGGCCGCGGCCGGGTCCATCCGGCCGGTGGCGTGCCGGATCCATTCACCGTCGCCGTGCCGGGTGTGGAACCGCACCTCGCGGCCGGCGTCCTCGCCGGGGCCGCCGACCCAGAGCTGGATCGCGACGCTGCCGCTCTCCGGAAGTTCCACCGGCGCGTCGACGCGCAGGTCGACGGTGGTGTGGCCGAGCTGGTCGGCGGCGCGCAGGACCATGTCGAGGACGGCGCCGGCCGGCAGGGTCACCACGCCGTCGACGACGTGGTCGACGAGCCACGGCTGCAGGCGGGCGTCGAGGCGGCCGGTCAGGATCAGCTCACCGGAGCCGGCGACCGTGGTGGCCGCGCCGAGCAGCGGGTGCCCGGCCCGGTCGAGACCGAAAGCGGCCGCGTCACCGGTCCCGGGAACGAGTTTCGGCCAGTACGTCTCGTGCTGGAACGGGTAGGTGGGCAGCGGGATCCGGTGCCCACCGGTGAACCAGGGGTCCAGGTCGATCGGCACACCGGCGGTCCAGAGGCGACCGGCGGCGACGGCCAGGGCGGTCTGCTCGTCACGGTCGCGGCGCAGCGTGGGGATGCCGTCGATCAGGCCGGCCAGCACCGAGTCCGGGCCGGCTTCCAGGATCGTGTCGACGCCCATCGCGGTGACGGCGTCGGCGAACCGGACGGTCTCGCGGACGTGCCGCACCCAGTACCGCGGGTCGGTGAACAGGTCGGTCTCGATCCGCCCGGTGACGGCGGAGACCAGCGGGACAACCGGGGCGTGGAAGGTGATCCCGGCGATGGCCTGGGCGAACGAGGAGAGCATCGGGTCCATCAGCGCCGAGTGGAACGCGTGGCTCACGGTGAGACGCTTGGTCCGCTCGAACCCGGCGGCGACCGCTTCGACCTGCTCGGCGGGGCCGGAGATGACCACCGAGTCCGGGCCGTTGATCGCGGCGATGTCAACACCGGCCGGGATCTGGTCGGGGGTGGCCTGCACCGCGATCATCGCGCCGCCGGTGGGCAGCGCCTGCATCAGCCGGGCGCGGGCGGAGATCAGGGTGCACGCGTCGTCCAGGGAGAACACCCCGGCCACGTGCGCGGCCGCGATCTCACCGATCGAGTGCCCGGCGAGCACGGCCGGACGTACGCCCCACGACTCCAGCAGCCGGTAGAGGGCGACCTCGACGGCGAAGATGGCCGGCTGGGCGTTGCCGGTGGCGTCCAGGTCGTCCCAGTCGATCGCCAGCCGGGAACGGCACTCGTCGAACGCGTCCCGGAACACCGGGAACCGGGCGGCCAACTGCCGTCCCATACCGGCGCGCTGCGAACCCTGCCCGGAGAAGACCAGGCCGAGGGTACGGGCAGCCGCCTCCCCGTGGACCACGGTGTCGCCGATCAGCGCGGCCCGGTACGGCATCGCACTGCGCCGGGACAGGGCGAAACCCACGTCGACCTGGTAACCGTCGACGGCACGTACCGCCGCGATCTGCTGGTCCAGGGCTGCCTGGCTGCGCGCCGAGACCGGTAGCGGGACGATCGCCGCGACGGTCTGCTCGGCGGTCCCGTCCGGGACCTGCTCCACGATGACGTGCGCGTTGGTGCCGGAGATGCCGAACGAGGAGACACCGGCCCGCCACGGGCGCTCGGACACCGGCAGCGGGGTCGCCTCCGAGGCCAGCCGTACCGCGCCGGACTCCCAGTTCACCTGCGACGACGGCCGCTGCGCGTGCAGGGTCGCCGGGAGGACGCCGTGGCGCATCGCCAGGACCATCTTGATCACGCCGGCGACACCCGCGGCCGCCTGGGTGTGACCGATGTTGGACTTGATCGAGCCGAGCAGCAACGGCACTTCACGATCTTTGCCGTACGTGGCGAGCAGCGCGCCGGCCTCGATCGGGTCACCGAGCGGGGTGCCGGTACCGTGCCCCTCCACCACGTCCACCTCGGACGGCTGGAGGCCGGCGCTGCGCAGCGCCCGCTGGATGACCCGCTGCTGCGAGGGCCCGTTGGGGGCGGTGAAGCCGTTCGAGGCGCCGTCCTGGTTGACCGCGCTCCCGCGTACGACAGCAAGGATCTCCCGGTTGTTGCGTTGTGCGTCGGAGAGCTTCTCCAGGACCAGCAGGCCCACACCCTCGGCCCACCCGGTGCCGTCCGCGCCGTCGGCGTAGGCCTTGCAGCGCCCGTCCGAGGCCAGCCCGCCCTGCCGGCTGAACTCCATCAGCGAGCCCGGGGTGGACATCACGTTCACGCCGCCGACCAGGGCCAGGGTGCACTCGCCGTTGCGCAGCGCGTGCGCCGCCAGGTGCAGCGCGACCAGCGACGACGAGCAGGCGGTGTCGACGGTGACCGCCGGCCCCTCCAGGCCCATCGTGTACGAGATCCGGCCGGAGACCGCGCTCGCCGCGATACCGGTGCCGATGTCCCCGGTCGCGTCACCGAGGTCCCGGACCAGCAGGTACGCGTAGTCCTGCCCGTTGGTGCCCAGGTAGACGCCGGTCGGGGTGCGGCGCAGCGACGCCGGGTCGATGCCCGCCGACTCGAACGCCTCCCAGCTGGTCTCCAGCAGCAGGCGCTGCTGCGGGTCCATGGTGACGGCCTCGCGCGGCGAGATCCCGAAGAAGTCGGCGTCGAACCCGCCGACGTCGTCCAGGAAGCCGCCCTCCTGGCTGACCTTCATGCCGCGCGCGTCCACACCCGCCTCGGCGAGCGCCGCCAGGTCCCAGCCGCGATCGGTGGGGAAACCACCGATCGCGTCGCCGCCGTCGATGAGCAGCCGCCACAGGTCGTCCGGGTTACGCACCCCACCGGGGTAGCGGCAGCTCATGCCCACGATCGCGATCGGCTCCGACCGCTGGGCGACGAGTTCGGAATTGTGCCGGCGCAGCCGCTCGGTCTCCTTGACCGATGCGCGCAGCGCTTCGACCACCCGATCGCTGGACGAGGTCATGAGTCCCCCTGCTCCTTGAGTGCGGCCTGGACCAGACTGTCGAGGTCCATCGCGTCGATCGAGTCGTCGTCGAGGGACGCGGAACCGTCGGTGCTCCGGCCGGCCAGTTTCAGCAGCGGTTCGAGTACGCCGATCTCGCGGAGCTGGTCCAGCGAGACACTGGCGAGTACCGACCGCAGTGCGGTTTCGTCGTCGGTGGTCTCCGCCGGGTCGAAGAACGACCCGAGGATGTGGTCGGCCAGGGCGGCCGGGGTCGGGTGGTCGAAGACGAGCGTGGACGGCAGGTCCAGCCCGGTCGCCCCGTTGAGCTGGTTGCGCAGCTCGACGGCGCTGAGCGAGTCGAAACCGAGGTCCCGGAACGCCTTCTCGTCACCGACCGTGCTGAGGTCGGACAGCCCGAGGGTCTCCGCGGCGAGACGGCGGACCATCCCGACCACCTCCGCGGCCCGCTGCTCGGCGGGCAGCGCGGCCAGCTCGGCCCGCAGGTCCCGGGCTACCGCCGCCGGTGCGGCGGCGGCCACGACACTGTCGTAGTCCGGCAGTTCGATCAGCAGCCGGGTCGGCCGGGCCGAGGTGAAGGCCCTGATGAACGGCTGCGCGTCGACGTCGGCGACCAGGGCGACCGGCTCCGGGGCCAGCACGACCTGGCGCAGAGCGGTGACCGCCAGCTCCGGGTCGAGCGGCTTGATGCCGGTGCGGCGGGCCGCCACGGCGGCCCTCCCGTCGTCGGCCATCCCGCCGCCGCCCCAGGCGCCCCAGGCGACCGAGGTGGCGGCCAGGCCCCGGGCGCGGCGCCGTTCGGCGATCGCGTCCAGCACCGCGTTGGCGGCCGCGTAGTTCGCCTGGCCGGGGTTGCCGACCGCGGCGGACGCCGACGAGAACAGCACGAACGCCGTCAGGTCACGATCCGCGGTGAGTTCGTCGAGCAGCAGCGCCGAGGTGACCTTGGACCGGAACACGGTCGCGAACTGCGCCGCGGTGAGCCCGTCCAGGACACCGTCGTCCAGGACACCCGCCGCATGCACCACCGCGGTCAGGTCGTCGATGCCGTCCAGCACCGCGGCCAGGGCGTCCCGGTCGGCGATGTCGCAGGCGACCACCCGTCCGGGCAGGTCATCCGCACCCGGCGCGTCCGGGCCCCGGCGGCTGACCAGGACCACGTTCGCGCCCCGGCCGGCCAGGTCCCGGGCGACCCGGGCGCCGAGCGCGCCGGTGCCGCCGGTGATCAGGACGGTGCCGGCCGGCGTCCACTCCCGGACCGGTCGTTCCGGCACCGCCGCCAGACGGCGGCCGAAGATCGTGGCGGACCGGACCGCCAGCTGGTCCTCGCCCTGCGGGTCGGCCAGCACCGCGGCCAGCCGGGCGGCGGCGCCGCCGTCGAGCGTGCCGGGCAGGTCGATCAGGCCGCCCCAGCGCTGCGGGTACTCCAGCGCGGCGACCCGGCCCAGGCCGTGCACGGCGGCCTGCAGCGCGCCGGGAACCGGCTCGCCGGGGCTGACCGCGACCGCGGACCGGGTGGCACACCACAGCGGGGCGTGCACCCCGGCGTCACCGAGCGCCTGGATCAGCGCGGTGGTGAGCAGGACACCGGCCGGGACGTCCCCGATCAGGTCCTCGGACAGGGCCAGCAGCGACAGCACCCCGGTCACCTCGCGGCCGGCGATGTGCTCGCGCAGCCGGCCGGTCACCGCGGACCGCTCCGTGTCGGCGATCTCCAGGTAGGTGGCGCCGGCGCCGAGAGCGGCGACCACGCGGGTCACCCACTCGTCGGAGCCGGTGCCGGCCGGGACGACGACGATCCAGGTGCCGGCCGGGGTTCCGGTGGCCGAGCGGTTCAGCGGGCGCCAGGCGATCTGCTGACGCCAGCCGTCCACCGTGGCCTGGACGCCGCGGCGGCGCCGCCAGTCGGACAGGGCGGGCAGCACCTTGGCGAGCGCGTCGCCGTCCACACCCAGGGTGCCGGTGAGGGTGTCGAAGTCCTCGTTCTGCACCACCGACCAGAACTCGCTGTCGGCCGCGTCGATGGTCTTGACCTTCGGGCGCGGCTCGGGCCAGAACCGCTGGCGCTGGAACGCGTACGTCGGGGCGTCGACCCGGCGGGCGCCGGTGCCGGCGTAGAAGGCCGCCCAGTCCGGGGTGGTCCCGGTGACGTGCAGTTGCGCCAGGGCGTGCACCAGGGCGGCCTCGTCGGCGCGGTCCTTGCGCAGCACCGGCACGGTGACCGCCGCCGGGGCGATCTCCCGGGTCAGCGCGCTGAGCACACCGTCCGGGCCGATCTCCAGGAACGTGGTGACACCTTCTCGGACCAGTGACTCGACACTGTCGGCGAACCGGACCGTGGCCCGCACGTGCCGGACCCAGTAACCGGGGTCGGTGACGAGCGCGGCCTCGGCCACGTCGCCTGTCACGTCGGAGACGAGCGGAACCGCGGGTGCGGCGTACGACAGGGTGGCGGCGACCCGGCCGAACTCGTCGAGCATGGCGTCCATATGAGCCGAGTGAAATGCATGGCTGACCCGCAAACGCCTAGTCTTGCGCCCGTCGGCCGAGAATCCGGCTGTCAGAGCCTCCACCGCGCCGCTGTCACCGGCCAGCACGACAGCGCGCGGGCCGTTGATCGCGGCAATCGAGACACCGTCGGTGAGCCGGGCGGTGACCTCGTCCTCGGTGGCCTCCACGGCCGCCATCGCACCGCCGGACGGCAGCGCCCCCATCAGCCGAGCCCGGGCCGCGACCAGCGTGACCGCGTCGTCCAGGGTCAGGACACCGGCTACGTGCGCGGCGGCGATCTCACCGATGGAGTGCCCGGCCACGTAGTCCGGGCGTACCCCGAGCGACTCGACCAGGCGGTACAGCGCCACCTCGATCGCGAACAGGGCCGGCTGGGTGTACTCGGTCCGGTCCAGCAGAGCCGCGTCGTCGCTGCCCGGTTCGGCGAACAGCAGATCCCGCAGCGGCCGGTCCAGCACCGCGTCGAACCGGGCCAGGACCTCGTCCAGGGCCGCGGCGAACACCGGGAACCGCTGGTACAGGTCCCGTCCGGCGCCGGCCCGCTGCGCGCCCTGCCCGGTGAACAGCAACGCGGTGCGCCCGGTCCGGGCCGTGCCGCGCAGCACCCGCGCCGACGGGGCGCCGGTGATCAGCGCGTCGAGCCCGTCCCGCAGCTCACCGGGGTTGGCGGCGAGGATCGCGGCACGATGCTCGAACTGGGTCCGGGCGGTGAGGGCCCGGGCCAGATCCGCCACCGGCAGCCCGGTGCCGAGCAACCGGCGGGCCTGGTCGGCGACGGCGTCCAGACCGGGCGCGGAGATCGGCACCGCGACCACCGACGGGGTGAGGTCCCCGATCCGGGCCGGCTCGGCGGCCGGCTGCTCCAGGATGACGTGCGCGTTGGTGCCGCTGGCCCCGAAGGCCGAGACACCCGC
Source organism: Actinoplanes couchii (assembly GCF_016862075.1). Lineage (GTDB taxonomy): Bacteria > Actinomycetota > Actinomycetes > Mycobacteriales > Micromonosporaceae > Actinoplanes > Actinoplanes couchii. Next base: position 50,718 of record NZ_BOMG01000064.1, read on the forward strand.
GCGCCGGGGCCGGTCCACGGCCGGCCACGGGGTCTGCCCGGTGAGCAGCGTGACCGCTCCGGCGGACCAGTCCACGTGCGAGGACGGGCGGTCCAGGTGCAGCGTGCCGGGCAGGCTGCCGTTGCGCATCGCCAGGATCATCTTGATCACCCCGGCGACGCCCGACGCCGCCTGGGTGTGGCCGATGTTGGACTTGAGGGCGCCCAGCAGCAGCGGGGTCTCCCGGTCCCGGCCGTACGTGGCGAGCAGCGCCTGCGCCTCGATCGGGTCACCGAGCGACGTGCCGGTGCCGTGCGCCTCGACCGCGTCCACCTCGGCGACCGTCAGGCCGGCGTTGGCCAGGGCGCGCCGGATGACGCGCTGCTGCGACGGCCCGTTCGGGGCGGTGATGCCGTTGGACGCGCCGTCCTGGTTGACCGCCGACCCGCGCAGCACCGCCAGGACCTCGTGACCGCGGGCCCGGGCGTCGGACAGCCGCTCGACGACGAGCATGCCGACACCCTCGGACCAGCCGGTGCCGCCCGCCGAGTCGGAGAACGCCCGGCAGCGGCCGTCCGCCGCGAGAGCGCCCATCTCACCGAACTCGACAAAACCGACCGGGCTGGACATCACCGTGACGCCGCCGGCCAGGGCGATCGAGCACTCCCCCGCCCGCAGTGCCTGGGCGGCCAGGTGCAGCGCGACCAGCGACGACGAGCAGGCGGTGTCGACGGTGACGGACGGACCCTCCAGGCCCAGGGTGTACGAGACCCGCCCGGACAGCAGGCTCGCCGACTGGGCCGTCTCGATGTGGCCGAGCTGGCCCAGGTCGGGCCGGTAGTCGCCGCTGCCACCACCGACGAAGACACCGGTGTCCCCGCCGCGCAGCCCGGCCGGGTCGATCCCGGCCCGCTCCAGGGCCTCCCACGAGGCTTCCAGGAGGATCCGCTGCTGCGGGTCGAGCACGATCGCTTCACGCGGGCTGATCCCGAAGAACGCCGGGTCGAAGTCGGCCACGTCGTACAGGAAACCGCCGTTGTTCGTGACACTGCGGCCGCGGCCGTCGGCGTCACCGTGCGCCAGCCGGTCCAGGTCCCAGCCACGGTCGGCCGGGAACTCGCCGATCGCGTCGACCTCGTCGGCCATCAGCCGCCACAGGTCCTCCGGGCTGCGCACCCCGCCGGGGTAGCGGCAGGCCATGCCGACGATGACGATCGGGTCACCGGCCACACTCGCCGGCGCCACGGTGGCCACCACCTCGCTGCCGCCGGAGAGTTCGTCACCCAGGAAACGGGCCAGCGACTCCGCGGTCGGGTAGTCGAAGACGAGCGTCGCGGGCAGGGTCAGCCCGGTCGCGTCGGCCAGCCGGTTACGCAGGTCGACAGCGGTCAGCGAGTCGAACCCGAGATCACGGAACGCCTGGTTGACCGGCACCGCGTCGCCGTCCGGGTAACCGAGCACGACCGCCGCCTCGGCCCGGACCAGCGCGAGCAACTGCCCGGCCTCCGGCCGTGCGACAACCTTCGGGCCGGTTTTCGGTACGGCGGGGACGGCGGCCCTGGCCTCGGGCAACTCGGCGAACAGTGGTGCCCGCCGGGTCCGGGTGAAGGCGGGCGCGAACCGGTCCCAGGCCACGTCGGCCACCGTCACCGACTCGCCCGCCGAACGGGCCAGGGTGCCGAGCGCGGTGCCCGGGTCCATCGCCGGGAGGCCGTTGGCGCGCAGGTGCGCGGCCAGGGCGTCCGGGGTGGCGCCGGACCACGCGCCCCAGGAGACGGCGATCGTGTTGTCGTGGCGTGCGGCGACGGCGTCCACGTAGGCGCTGGCGGCGGCCGGGCCGTACTGACCGGCGATGCCCCAGACACCCGCGATCGACGCGAACAGCACAACGGTCGGGGCCGCGTCCACCACCGCGTCGAGCTGCGCCGCCAGGGCGGGCAGGACGACAGCGGGGTCGTCACCGGTCGCGTCACCGTCGGCGATCACCACGATGGCGTCCGGCACGTCGGCGCTGGCGCCGTGCGGCACGACCTTCTCCGCGCCGTGAGCCGTCAGCCATTCGGTGAGCGGCCCCGCGAAGGCGCTGTCACCGCCGGTGATCGCGATCGTTCCGGACGGCTGCCAGGCCGGCCCGTCAACGGTGTCGCGGACCAGGCGGCGGGCGTAGACGCCGGAGGCTCGGACCGCGATCTGGTCCTCGTCGCCGCCGATGACCAGCCGGCCGAGCGTGCGCTCGTCCAGGGTCCCGGGCAGGTCGATCATGCCGCCGAAGGTGTCCGGGCGGTCCAGGGCGGTGACCCGGCCGACACCCCAGACCGCGGCCTGTGCCGGGTCCGGCGGGGTGTCGGAGCGGCCGACGGTGACACCACCACGGGTGACACACCACAGCGGCGCGGTGACACCGGCCGCCTCCAGCCCCGCGGCCAGCTCCTGCGGCCATCCGGCCAGCACCGAGACGACCTGGTCGTAGTCACCGGCCGGAAGCGAGCCGCCGGCCAGGAACGACTCGGCGGTGGTGACGTCGCCGCCGAGCGCGGCGGCCACGGCGGTCACCCACGGGTCGTCGCCGGTCGGGACCAGGACCAGGCGGCGGCCGGTCGCCGGGACGGCCGGGGTGATCGGGCGCCACAGGATCCGGTAACGCCAGGCGCGCTGGTCGTTGCGGTCGCGCCAGGCGGTCAGCGCGTTCAGGTCACCGGCCTCCACCGCCGACCAGAACGCGGCGTCCGGAGCGGGACCGGGCTGCGGCGCCGGGTCCGGCCAGTAGGACTGACGCTGGAAGGCGTAGGTGGGCAGGTCGGTGCGGCGCGCGCCGGTGCCGGCGAACAGCACCGGCCAGTCGACGTGCGTGCCGGCCACGTGCAGCCGGGCCAGGGTGGTGACGAACGCGGTCTCGTCGTCCCGGTCCCGGCGCAGCGTCGGGATGCCGTCGAACAGACCGGCCAGCACCGAGTCCGGTCCGGCCTCGACGAGGGTGTCCGCGCCGAGGCTCCGGACGGTGTCCACGGTGTCGGCGAACCGCACCGTCTCACGGACGTGCCGCACCCAGTAGTCCGGGTCGGTGAACAGCTCGGTCTCGACCCGCCCGGTGACGCCGGAGACCAGCGGCAGGGTGGGCGGGTTCAGCGTGAGCGTGCGGACCACCGCGGCGAACTCGTCCAGCATCGGGTCCATCAGCGCCGAGTGGAACGCGTGCGACACGCGCAGCGTGGTGGTCCGGCCGGTGATCTTGCGGCGGACACTCTCCACCTTCTTCTTCGGCCCGGACAGGACCACCGCCGTCGGGCCGTTGACCGCGGCGATCGACACGCCGTCGACGAGCAGGGCGCGCACCTCGTCCTCGGAGGCCTCGACGGCCACCATCACGCCGCCGTCCGGCAGCTGCTGCATGAGCCGGCCCCGGGCGGTGACCAGGGTCAGCGCATCTGCCAGGGAGAACACACCGGCCACGTGCGCGGCGGCGATCTCACCGATCGAATGCCCGGCGACCACCTCCGGCCGTACGCCGAACGACTCCAGCAGCCGGTACAGCGCCACCTCGACCGCGAAGATCGCCGGCTGCGCGTTGCCGGTGGCGTCCAGGTCTTCCCAGTCGATCTCCAGCCGGGACCGGCACGCGTCGAACACCTCCCGGAACACCGGGAATCGCTCGGCCAGCTCCAGGCCCATGCCCGCACGCTGCGAGCCCTGACCGGAGAAGACCACACCGACGCTGGTGTCGGCGGCCGTACCGCGGATCACCGTGTCGCCGATGAGCACGGCCCGCCGCGCGAACGTGGCGCGGTCCAGCAGCGTACGGCCGACGTCGACCGGGGACAGGTCCCGGTCCCGGGCGGCGTCGCGGATCCGGTCGATCTGGGCGTCCAGGGCCGCGTCGGCGCGGGCCGAAACCAACCAAGGCACCGTCGCCGGCACAGTCACGGTGGTGGGCGCGGGCGCAGGCACGGCTGAGCCGCCCTGCTCCAGGATCACGTGGGCGTTGGTGCCGCTGACACCGAACGCGGAGACGCCGGCCCGGCGCGGGTGCCCGTTCGCCGGCCATTCCCGGGCCTGCTCGACCAGGTCCAGTGCACCGGACGACCAGTCGACCCGGGTGGACGCGGTGTCCACGTGCAGCGTTCCGGGCATGTGGCCGTGCCGCATCGCCAGGACCATCTTGATGATGCCCGCCACGCCTGCCGCGGCCTGGGTGTGCCCGAGGTTCGACTTGACCGCGCCGAGCATCAGCGGGGCCTGCCGGTCCCGGCCGTACGCCGCGACGAGCGCCCCGGCCTCGATCGGGTCGCCGAGGGTGGTGCCGGTGCCGTGCGCCTCGACCGCGTCGACCTCGCCGGGGGTGAGCCGGGCGGCGGCCAGGGCGGCCCGGATGACACGCTGCTGGGCGCGGCCGTTCGGGGCGGTCAGGCCGTTGGAGGCGCCGTCCTGGTTGACGGCGGTGCCGCGGACCACGCCGAGGATCTCGTGGCCGGCCCGGACGGCGTCCGAGCGGCGTTCCAGGACGAGGACGCCGGCGCCCTCGGACCAGGCGGTGCCGTCCGCGCCGTCGGCGAACGCCTTGCAGCGGCCGTCGGGGGCGAGGCCGCCCTGGGCGCTGAACTCGACGAAGGCGTCCGGGCTGGACATCACCGACGCGCCGCCCGCCAGGGCCAGGGTGCATTCGCCGCCGCGCAGCGCGCCGACCGCGAGGTGCAGCGCGACAAGCGACGAGGAGCAGGCGGTGTCGACGGTGACCGCCGGGCCCTCCAGGCCGAGCGTGTAGGAGAGCCGGCCGGACAGCACGCTCGCGGTGTTGCCGGTGGCGGCGTGGCCGCGGACGTCGGCGGTGCCGCGGCGCAGCACGTTCAGGTAGTCCTGGCCGTTGGTGCCGACGAAGACGCCGGTGGCCGAGCCGCGCAGCCCGGACGGGTCGATGCCGGCCCGTTCCAGGGCCTCCCAGGTGGTCTCCAGCAGCAGCCGCTGCTGCGGGTCCATGGCCATCGCCTCACGCGGTGAGACGCCGAAGAACGGGGCGTCGAACTCGCCGACGCCGTCCAGGAAGCCGCCCATCAGGGTGGCCGACCCACCGCGCGCCAGTTCTTCGAGGTCCCAGCCACGGTCGGCGGGGAAGCCGGAGATGACGTCGGCACCGTCGGTGAGCATCCGCCACATGTCGTCCGGGGTGCGGATGCCGCCGGGGAACCTGAGGCCCATGCCGACGATGACGATCGGGTCGTCGGTGACGTCGGTGGCGGCCACCGCGGGTCCGCCGGTGTCGGCGACGGCGCCGGTCAACTCGGCGAGCAGGTGCTCGGCCAGGTCCACCGGGGTCGGGTAGTCGAAGACCAGGGTCGCGGGCAGGGTGAGCCCGGTCGCCGAGGCCAGGCTGTTGCGCAGCTCGACGATGGTGAGCGAGTCGAAGCCGAGGTCGCTGAACGCCTGGTCGGCGCCGACCCCGCTGCGGTCCGCGTGGCCGAGCACGGCTGCCGCGTTGGCCCGTACCAGGTCCAGCATGAACCGGGAGGGTGCCGTGCCGGTCAGCCCGGCGAGCTGGTCACGCAGGCCGGCGCTGCCCGCCGGTGCGGCGGTGGCCGCGCGGCGTACCTCGGGCAGGTCGGCGAGCAGCGGGCCGGCGAAGATCTGCGCGTACCGCTGCCAGTTCACGTCGGCGACGGTGACCGCGACGTCGCCGCGCTCGACCGCCTGTTCCAGGGCCCCGATCGCCAGTTCCGGCGTCATCGGCGTGAAGCCGCCCCGCCGGACCCGTTCCTCGATCCCGGCCCGGTCGGCGGCCATCCCGGCCTCGGCCCACGGGCCCCACGCGACCGAGGTCGCCGGACGTCCGTCGGCGTGCCTTTGGGCGGCGAAGGCGTCGAGCCAGGCGTTGGCGGCCGCGTAGTTGCCCTGCCCGGCCGCGCCGAGCACACCGGCGGTGGACGCGAACAGCACGAACGCGGAGGCGTCCGGGACCAGTTCGTGCAGGTTGCGGGCGGCGTCCACCTTGGTCCGGCGGACCGCCGCGAACCGTTGCGGGGTGAGCGCGTCCACGACACCGTCGTCGACGATCCCGGCGGTGTGGAAGACGTTCACCACCCGCAGCCCGGCAAGGGCGGCGGCGAGGGCGTCCCGGTCGGCGACGTCGCAGGCCAGAATGGTGGCGCGGTCGCCCAACTCGGCGGCCAGCTCCGGCGCGCCGGGCGCGGCGAGGCCCCGGCGGCTGAGCAGCAGCAGGTGTTCGGCGCCGCGGGCGGCGAGGCGGCGGGCCACGTGGGCGCCGATGCCGCCGGTGCCGCCGGTGATCACCGTGGTGCCGGTCAGGTCGAGCGGGCGGGCCGGTGCCGCGCCGCCGGCCGGTGCGTGCACCAGGCGACGGGCGAACACCCCGGAGGTACGGACGGCGAGTTCACCACCGGCGAAGCTGAGCCGGGACACGGCAGCCGGGTCCAGGTCGATCAGGCCACCCCAGCGGTCCGGGTGCTCCAGGGCGACGACCCGGGCCAGGCCCTGGATCGCGGCCTGCTCGGGGTCCGGCACCGGGTCGGCCGAGCCGACCGCGACCGCCCCACGGGTGATCACCCAGAGCGGTGCGGTGATCCCGGCGTCACCGAGGGCCTGCACCGCGGCGGCCGTGGTGACCGCGTCGCCGAGCAGCGACACGACCCCTTCGACGCCGTCGATCCCGGCGAGCAGTGCGGTGATGGCGGCCCGGTCCGGGCCCGGCACCGTGACGGCGGTGGCGCCGAGCGCCTCGACCACCTCACCGGTGTCCCCGGGGGCGACCAGGGCCAGCCACGGGCCGGTCCGGGTCTCGGTGCCGGTGACCGGCTGCCAGACGATCCGGTAGCGCAGCCCGTCCAGGGTGGACGCCTCGGCCCGGCGCCGCCGCCACGAGGTCAGGGTCTGGCGGGCGGTCTCGTCCAGGGGCAGTTCGCCGTTCTCCACGGCGGCCCAGAACTCGGCGTCCACGGTGCCGGCCAGGTCGGCCGGCTCGGGCCAGAACCGCTGCCGCTGGAACGGGTAGGTGGGCAGCTCGACCCGGGCGGTGGCGGCCGGGAAGACGCCGGCCCAGTTCACGTCGGTGCCGCGGGCGTGCACCCGGGCCAGGGCGGTGAACAGGGCGGCCACCTCGTCGCGGTCGCGGCGCAGGGTGGGCACCGCGGTCAGGACGTCGCCGGCGGCGCTGCTGAGGGTGGCGTCCGGGCCGATCTCCAGCGCGGTGCCGATGCCGTTGGCGGCCAGCCAGGCCACCGCGTCGGCGTACCGGACGGTGGCGCGGACCTGGTCCACCCAGTACTCGGGCGAGGCCAGGCGCTCGGCCGCGACCGGTTCGCCGGTGACCGTGGAGACCAGCGGGATGATCGGCGCCCGGTAGGTGACCGTCCGGGCCACCTCGGCGAACGCCGTCAGCATCGGGTCCATGTGCGCGGAGTGGAACGCGTGGCTGACGGTGAGGCGCCTGGTCCGGGTGAACGCGGCGGCGACCACGGTGACCGCGGCGTCGTCGCCGGCCAGCACCAGCGAGCGCGGCCCGTTGACGGCGGCGATCTCGACGCCGTCGGTGAGCAGCGGCAGCACCTCGTCCTCGGTCGCCTCGACGGCGATCATCACGCCGCCGCCGGGCAGCTCGGACATCAGCCGGCCACGGGCCGCGACCAGGGTGCAGGCGTCCTCGACGGACAGCACCCCGGCGGCCACGGCGGCGGCGTACTCGCCGATCGAGTGGCCGACCACCCGGTCCGGGGACGGGCCCCAGGACTCGACGAGGCGGAACAGGGCCAGCTCGACGGCGAACAGGGCCGGCTGGGTCCACCGGGTGTCGTCGAGCAGGGCCGCGTCGGCGCTGCCCGGTTCGGCGGTCAGCAGCTCGCCGAGCGGGCGGTCCAGGATCTGGTCGAAGTGGGCGAGCACCTCGTCGAGGGCCTGGGCGTACACCGGGAACCGCCGGTAGAGGGCGTGCCCCATCCGGGGGCGCTGGCTGCCCTGGCCGGTGAACAGGAACGCCAGGCCGCCACGGGCCGGGGCGTCGGTGACCGCTGCCGGGTCCTGGGTGCCGGCGCGCAGCGCGTCCAGGGCGCGGAGCACCTCGTCGCGGTCGTCGCTGACCACCGCGGCCCGGTGCCGCAGGCCGGCCCGGGAGACGGCGAGCGCGGCGGCCAGGTCGGGCAGCGGCATCTCGGGACGGTCCTGCAGGAAGGTCCGGATCCGGCCGGCCTGGGCCCGCAACGCCGCCTCGGTACGCCCGGACAGCACGATCGGGCCGTTCTGGCCCGCACCGGGCTCGACCGGCTCGACGGCCGGCGCCTGTTCCAGGACGGTGTGCACGTTGGTGCCGGACAGCCCGAACGAGGAGACCGCGGCCCGGCGCGGACGGTCCGCCTCCGGCCACTCGGTGGTGTCGGTGACCAGCTCGATCGCGCCCGGCACCCAGTCCACGTGGGTGGACGGTGCGTCCACGTACAGGGTGGCCGGAACGACGCCGTTCTGCAGCGCGAGCACCATCTTGATCACGCTGGCCACGCCGGAGGCCATCTGGGTGTGGCCGATGTTCGACTTCACCGAGCCGAGCAGCAGCGGGCGGGTGCGCTTACGGCCGTAGGTGGCCAGCAGCGCCTGCGCCTCGATCGGGTCGCCGAGCTTGGTGCCGGTGCCGTGGCCGTCGACCACGTCCACCTCGTCGGCGGCCACCCCGGCGTTGGCCAGGGCCTGCCGGATGACGCGCTGCTGGGAGGGGCCGTTCGGGGCGGTCAGGCCGTTGGACGCACCGTCGGAGTTGACCGCGGAACCGCGTACGACGGCAAGGATGTGGTGGCCGTTGGCCTGTGCGTCGGAGAGGCGCTCGACGAGCACCAGGCCGACACCCTCGGCCAGGCTCATGCCGTCGGCGGCCTCGGCGTACGCCTTGCAGCGCCCGTCGACGGCCATCGCGCGCTGCCGGCTGAACCCGACGAACGCGTTCGGGGTGGCCATCACGCTGACGCCACCGGCCAACGCCAGGTCGCTCTCGCCGTTGCGCAGCGACTGGCAGGCCAGGTGCAGCGCCACCAGCGAGGACGAGCAGGCGGTGTCCAGGGTGACGGCCGGGCCCTCGAAGCCGTAGTTGTAGGCCACCCGCCCGGACAGGACGCTGGAGATGGTGCCGGTGACCAGGTGGCCCTCGGCGCCGTCCTGGACCGCGGTGCCCGCGCTGTAGTCCTGGTAGCTGGCGCCGATGAAGGTGCCGGTCCGGCTGCCGCGCAGGGTGGCCGGGTCGATCCCGGCGCGTTCCAGGGTCTCCCAGCTGGTCTCCAGCAGCAGGCGCTGCTGCGGGTCCATGGACAGGGCCTCACGCGGCGAGATGCCGAAGAAGCCGGCGTCGAAGTCGGCCGCGTCGGTCAGGAAGCCGCCGCGCACCGAGTAGGTCTTGCCGGAGCGGTCCGGGTCCGGGTCGTACAGGCCGTCGGCGTCCCAGCCCCGGTCGGTGGGGAATTCGGTGATCGCGTCGCCGCCGGACAGCACCAGATCCCAGAGCTGGTCCGGGGACTCGATGCCGCCCGGGTAGCGGCAGCCCATGGCGATGATCGCGATCGGCTCGTCGGTGCCGGCCGCGCCGGTCGCGACGGCCACCTCGACCGGGCCGCCGGCCAGTTCGCCGCGCAGGAAGTCGACGAGGGCGCGCGGGTCCGGGTAGTCGAAGACCAGCGTGCTCGGCAGCGACAGACCGGTCCGGGCGGCGAGCCGGTTGCGCAGCTCGACGGCGGTCAGCGAGTCGAAACCGACGTCACGGAACGCCCGGTGCTCGGACAGCGTCTCCGACGACGCGTGGCCCAGCACCGCGGCGGCCTCGCCCCGGACCAGGTCGAGCACGACCCGGTCCTGCTCGGCGGCGGGCAGCGCCCGGATCCGGGCGGCGTACCCGGTGTCCGCGGCGGGTGCCTGGACCTCCAGCTCGGCGACGTCCGGCAGGTCCTCGAACAGGGTGGTGGGCCGGGACGAGGTGAAGACCGGGTGGTAGGTCGCCCAGTCCACGTCGGCCACGGTGACCACGGTGTCGTCGGAGTCCAGTGCCTGCTTCAGGCCGGCCAGGGCGAGCGCCGGCTCCATGAAGTTCAGGCCGCTGCGCCGGATGGCCGACGGGTCGACCCGGCCGAGTTTCATGTCGTCGGACCAGATGCCCCACGAGATCGAGGTGGCCCGGCCGCCGCGGGCGCGGCGCTGTTCGGCGAGGGCGTTGAGGTAGGCGTTACCGGCGACGTACGCGGCGTGCCTGCCGCTGCCCCACATGCCGGCGGTGGACGAGTACAGCACGAAGTCGTCCAGGTCGTCGCCGAGCAGCTCGTCGAGCAGCCGGGCGCCGGTGACCTTGGCGTGCATCACCGTCGCGAAGGCCGCCGGGGAGGTCTCCTCGATGGTGGCCAGCTCGATCACGGCGGCGGCGTGCACGACGGTGCGGACCGGGGTGCCGTCGGCGGCGAGCCGGTCGATCAGGTCGCTGAGCGCGGCCCGGTCGGTGATGTCGCAGGCGACCGCCTCGGCGGTGTCCCCCAGGCCGGCCAGCAGTTCGGCGGCGCCGGGCGCGTCCGGGCCGCGCCGGGAGACCAGCACGATCCTCGGGGCGCCCTGGTCCACCAGCCAGCGGGCCAGGTGCGGGGCGAGGGTGCCGGTGCCGCCGGTGACCAGGACGGTCCCGGTGGGCGCCCACTGCCGCTTCTCGGCGGCGGGGGCGCGCAGGATGCGCCGGGCCAGCACACCGGAGTCCCGGATGGCGACCTGGTCCTCGCCGGTGCCGCCGGTGAGGACCGCGGCGAGCCGTTCGGCGCCGCGCCGGTCCAGCCGGGCGGGCAGGTCGACGACGCCGCCGAAACGCTGCGGGTGTTCCAGGGCGGCGGTCCAGCCGAGGCCGGCGATCTGCGCCTGGACCGGGTTGGTGACCCGGTCGGCGCGGCCGGCCGCGACCGCGCCGCGGGTGAGGAACCAGAGCGGCGCCTCGTGACCGGTCTTGATCAGGTCGAGGCTGGCGATCAGGCCCGCGGTGAGGCCCGGGTGGTCGCCGTCCGGCTCCTCCCGCGACGCGAGGACCGACACGACGCCGGTCAGCTCGTGGCCGGCCGGGTCGGTGACCACGGTGGCGCCGTGCGCGGTGAGCGCGGTCTCGACCTCGGTGTCCGCGCCGACCAGCAGCCAGGTGCCGGTGATCCGGGCGGGCGGCAGCGACGGGACCGGCTTCCAGGAGGACCGGTAGCGCCATCCGTCGATGGTGGATCTGTCCAGGCGGCGGCGCCGCCAGCGGGCCAGCGCCGGCAGGATCGGGGTGAGCGCCGCCGTGTCCAGCTCCAGATCGGCCGCGAGGCCGTCGACGTCGGAGCCCTCGACGGCGCTCCAGAACGCCTCGTCGGCCGGGCCGGCGCCGTCGCCGTCCTGCCGCGGGGGCCGGATCGCCCAGAGGAACTCTTCGGTGAAGGCGTACGTGGGCAGCGGGATCCGCCGGGCTCCCGCGCCCTCGAACAGCGGGCGGAAGTCGGCGCGGGCGCCCCGGACGAAGGCCTCGGCCAGGGAGAGCTGGAACCGGTCCAGCCCGCCGGTGTCGCGGCGCAGGGTGCCGACTGCCGTGACCGGGCTGCCGGCCTGCTCGGCGACCGCCTGTACGCCCATCGTCAGCACCGGGTGCGAGCTGCACTCGACGAACACGCGGTGGCCCTGCTCGACCAGCGCGGCGACGGACGGCCCGAACCGGACGGTGTGCCGCAGGTTGCGGTACCAGTAGCCGGCGTCCAGCCCGGCGGTGTCCTGCCAGTCGCCGGTGAGGGTGGAGAAGAACGGGATGTCGGAGGTACGCGGCCGGATCGGCGCCAGGATGTCGAGGATCTCGTCGTGCAGCAGCTCCACCGAGGCGGAGTGCGAGGCGTAGTCCACCGGGATCCGGCGGACCCGGACCCCGTCCCCGGTCAGCCGCTCGACCAGTGCGTCGAGGGGTTCGGCCGGGCCGCAGACGACGACCGAGCCGGGGCCGTTGACCGCGGCGACGGACAGACCCGTCCCCTCGATGCGGCTCTCGGCGTCCTCGACGGTGAGCGCTACCGAGATCATCCCGCCGGTGCCCTTCAGGGTGGCGGCGATGGCCTGGCTGCGCAGCGCGACCACGCGGGCGCCGTCGGCGAGCGACAGCGCGCCGGCCACGGTGGCCGCGGCGATCTCGCCCTGGGAGTGGCCGATCACGGCGTCCGGCCGGACGCCGTGCGCCTGCCACATCGCGGCCAGCGACACCATCACGGCGAACGAGGCGGGCTGCACCACGTCGACCCGGTCCAGGGTGGGTGCGCCGTCCCTCTGGCGGAGCACGTCGATCAGGTTCCAGTCGCAGAACTCGCTTAGGGCCGCCGCGCACTCGTGCAGCCGCTCGGCGAACACCGGCGACTCGTCGAGCAGGCGGGCGCCCATGCCGGCCCACTGGGAGCCCTGGCCGGGGAAGACGAAGACGGTCCGGCCGTCCACGTCGGCGGTGCCGGTGACCACGTTCGCGGCGGGCAGCCCGGCGGCGAGGGCGGTCGCCCCGGCCCGCAGTTCGTCCGCGTCCGCGCCGACGATCACGGCGCGCTGCTCGAACACCGCGCGGGTGGTGAGCAGGGAGAAACCGATGTCACGCGGGTCGGCGTCGAGACCGGCCAGGTTGGCGGCCTGACCGGCGAGCGCGGCCGGGGTACGCCCGGACAGGATCCACGGCAGCGCCCCGTCGTGCTCCGGCCGGGCCGGGGCGGGCTCGGCGGCGGGGGCCTGCTCGATGACGACGTGCGCGTTGGTGCCGGAGATACCGAACGAGGAGACCGCGCCACGGCGGATCCGGGCCGGGTCGTCGGCCCAGTCCGCGCCGCCGGTCAGCAGGCTGATCGTGCCGGGCGTCCAGTCGATGTGGCTCGACGGCTGCTCCGCGTGCAGGGTGGCGGGCAGGGCGCCGTGCTGCAGCGCGAGGACCATCTTGATGATGCCGGCGACACCGGCGGCGGACTGGGTGTGGCCGATGTTCGACTTGACCGAGCCGAGCAGCAGCGGGCGCTGCGGGTCGCGGTCCCGGCCGTAGGTGGCCTGCAGCGCCTGGACCTCGATCGGGTCGCCGAGGGCGGTGCCGGTGCCGTGCGCCTCGACCACGTCGATGTCCGCGGTGCTCAGCCCGGCGTTGCTCAGCGCCTGCCGGATGACCCGCTGCTGGGACGGGCCGTTGGGGGCGGTGAGGCCGTTGGAGGCGCCGTCCTGGTTGATCGCCGAGCCGCGTACCACGGCGAGCACGGGGTGGCCGTTGCGCCGGGCGTCGGAGAGCCGCTCGACCACCAGCACGCCGATGCCCTCGGCCAGGGTCATGCCGTCCGCGCCGTCGGAGAACGCCTTGCAGCGCCCGTCCACGGCCAGTGCCCGCTGCCGGCTGAACGCGATGAACGGGTTCGGGTTGGTCATCACGGTGGCGCCGCCGGCCAGGGCGAGGCTGGTCTCGCCGTTGCGCAGCGACTGGCAGGCCAGGTGCAGCGCGACCATCGACGAGGAGCAGGCGGTGTCCACGGTGACCGCGGGGCCCTCCAGGCCGAACAGGTAGGCGAGCCGGCCGGAGAGCACGCTCGGGCTGGTGCCGGTGACCGCGTACCCGGCGCCGTCGGTGTCCAGGCCCAGGCCGTACTCCTGGTACGACGATCCGATGAATGTTCCGGTACGGCTGCCGTGCACGTCGGCCGGGTCGATGCCGGCGTGCTCGAACGCCTCCCAGGTGGTCTCCAGCAGCAGCCGCTGCTGGGGTTCCATGGACAGCGCCTCGCGCGGCGAGATGCCGAAGAAGGCCGGGTCGAACTGTCCCGCCTCGTGCAGGAAGCCGCCCCGGGTGGAGTAGGTGGTGCCGGCGTGGTCCGGGTCCGGGTCGTAGAGGCCGTCGGTGTCCCAGCCCCGGTTGACCGGGAAGTCGCTGATCGCGTCGGTGCCGTCGGCGATCATCTGCCAGAACTGCTCGGGGGTGCGCACCCCGCCGGGGAACCGGCAGGCCATGCCGATGATGGCGATCGGCTCGTCCAGCGCCGCCGTGGACTCGGCGCCGCCGGCCGGGCCGCCGGCAGCGCCGAGAATCTCCTCCCGCAGGAACGCGGCGAGCGCCACCGGGGTCGGGTAGTCGAACGCCAGGGTGCTGGGCAGGTCGAGACCGGTGGCCGCGACGAGGCGCTTGCGCAGCTCCACAGCGGTCAGCGAGTCGAACCCGGCGTCCCGGAAGGCGCGCCGCTCGGCGACGCCCTCGGCGGACTCGTGGCCGAGCACGGTGGCCGCTTCGGCCCGGACCAGGTCGATCAGGATCCGCAGCTGATCCGGCTCGTCCAGACCGGCGAGCCGGCCGCTGAGCAGGGACTCCGCAACCGGCGTCCGCGGCGTGGAGGCCATCGCGCGGACCTCGGGCAGCTCGTCGAACAGGGCGCCGGCCCGGGCGACGGTGAAGATCGGGTGGAAGGTGGTCCAGTCCACGTCCGCGACGGTGAGGGTGACCTCGCCACTCTGGACGGCGCGGCCCAGCTCGGCGACGGCGCTGTCCGGGGACAGGAAGCTCAGGCCGCGCCGGGTCAGGTTGTCGGCCATCGCCTCGTGGGTGGCCATGCCGGCCGATCCCCAGGGGCCCCAGGCGATCGAGGTGGCGGCGAGACCACGGGCGCGGCGGTTCTGGGCGAGGGCGTCCAGGTAGGCGTTGGCGGCGCCGTAGGCGCTCTGCCCGGCGCTGCCCCAGACCCCGGCGACCGACGACACCAGCACGAAGAAGTCGAGGTCGTGGCCGTCGAGCAGGCTGTCCAGGTGGGCCGCGCCGACCATCTTGCCGGCGATCAGACCGGCCACCGCGTCCAGCGGGGTCTCGGTGAGCGGGCCGGCCTGGCCGACTCCGGCCGCGTGCACCACACCGTTCGGCGGGTACGCGGCGATCACCGCGGCGAGCGCGTCCCGGTCGGCGGTGTCGCAGGCGACGACGGTGACGCGGGCGCCCAGCTCCTCCAGTTCGGCGGTCAGCTCGGCCGCGCCGGGGGTGTCCGCCCCGCGGCGGCCGGTGAGCACCAGGTGTTCGGCTCCGGCGCCGGCCAGCCAGCGGGCCACGGTGGCGCCGAGCGCGCCGGTGCCACCGGTGATCAGCACGGTGCCGGAGGTGGTGAACGCGTCGTCGGTCACCGGGGTGCCCGGGTGACGTTCCAGGCGGGCCGCGTGCAGACCGGTGTCCCGGATCGCGAGCTGGTCCTCCCCACCGTGCGCGGCGAGCACGCTGACCAGCCGCTGCACGGCCGGGGCGTCCAGGACCGGCGGCAGGTCGATCAGGCCGCTCCACGGGATCGGCCGTTCCAGGGCGGCGGCCCGGCCGAAGCCCCAGACCGCGGCCTGCGCCGGGTTGTGCAGGGTGTCGGCGGGCGCGGTGGAGACGGCGCCGCGGGTGAGCGTCCAGACCGGGACGCCCCAGGTGACGTCGGTGAGCGCCTGGGCCAGGGTGACCACGGCGGCGAGCCCGTCCGGCAGGCCGGAGGCGGCGTCGGCCGGGGTGTCGGCGAGCGCGAGCAGGGACAGCACGCCCGCCGCGTCGCGGTGCTCCTCCAGAGCGGCGGCGACACCGGCCCGGTCGAGTCCGGTGACGTCGAGGATGTGGAAACGGGCGCCGTGCCCGCGCAGCGGCCCGACGACGGATTCGGCGTCGACGGCGCCGGTGGTGACGATCAGCCAGGTGCCGTCCAGGACCGGTGCGGCGGCGGCCCGGACGGACTTCCACCGCAACCGGTACCGCAGGGCGTCCGCGGCGGAGCGCTGGCGCCGCCACGAGGACAGCGCGGGCAGCAGCGCGTACAGCGAGGCGTGTTCCTCGTCGCGCAGCCCGAGCAGGCCGGCCAGGCCGTCGGCGTCGCCGCGTTCGACGGCCTCCCAGAGGGCGGCGTCGGCCGGGGCGGCGGTGGGGGCCACGGTGTCCGGCCAGTAGCGTTCGTTCTGGAAGGCGTAGGTGGGCAGGTCCACCCGCCGCGCCGCGGAGCCGAACGAGGCCCGCCAGTCGACGGGCAGCCCGCGCACGTGCAGCCGGCCCAGGGCGGCAGTGAAGGCGCGTGCCTCGTCCCGGTCGCCGCGCAGTGCCGGCACCGCCTCGGCGCCGGTCAGCACACCCTCGCTCATCGCGGCCAGGACACCGTCCGGGCCGGCCTCGATCAGGGTGCCGGCGCCGGTGGCCGCGACGCCGTCGGCGAACCGGACCGCCTCCCGGACGTGCCGCACCCAGTACGCCGCGTCGGTGAACAGGTCGGTCTCGATCCGCCCGGTGACGTTGGAGACCAGCGGGATCGACGGCACGGCCAGGGTGAGGCCGCCGACGACCGCGGCGAACTCGGCGGTCATCGGGTCCATCAGGTGCGAGTGGAACGCGTGGCTGACCGCGAGCCGCTTGGTCCGGCGGCCGGCCAGCCCGGCGACGACCGCCTCGACGGCCTGCTCGTCACCGGACAGCACGACCGCGCGCGGCCCGTTGACGGCGGCGATCGACACACCGTCGGCCAGGGTGATCTCGTCCTCGGCCGCCTCGACGGCGATCATCACACCGCCGGCCGGGAGCGCCTGCATCAGGCGGCCCCGGGCGGCGACCAGGGTGGCGGCGTCGGCGAGGGAGAAGACCCCGGCCACGTGTGCCGCCGCGATCTCGCCGATCGAGTGGCCGATCAGGACGTCCGGGCGTACGCCCAGGGAGTGCAGCAGGCGGTAGACGGCGACCTCGACGGTGAACAGCGCCGGCTGGGCCCAGCCGGTCTCGTCCAGGGCGGCCGGGTCGTCGCCCCAGACCACGTCGCGCAGCCCGTCGAAGTGGGCGCTGATCTCGTCGAACGCCGTGGCGAACACCGGGAACCGGTCGTACAGGCCGCGGCCCATGCCGATCCGCTGGGCGCCCTGCCCGGTGAACAGCATCGCGAGCCTGCCGGCGCCGCCGCTCTCCCCGACGGTCACCGCCGGGTCGGTCCGGTCCGCCGCCAGGGCGGCCAGGCCGCGCAGCAGTTCGTCCCGGTCGCCGACCACGACGGCCCGCTGCTCGAACGCGGTACGGGCGGTGGCCAGCGACAGGCCGACGTCGGCGGTGTCCTGGTCGGTCAGGAAGCCGCGCAGGCGGGCGGCCTGGTCGCGCAGCGCGCCGCGGGTCTTCCCGGACAGCGTCCAGGCGACCGGCCCGGTCTCCTGACTCTCGCGGGCCGGAACGGACGGGCCCTGCTCGATGATGACGTGCGCGTTGGTGCCGGAGATGCCGAACGAGGACACCGCGGCCCGGCGCGGACGGTCCGCCGCCGGCCAGTCGGTACGGGTGTCGAGCAGCCGGACCGCGCCCGCCGACCAGTCCACGTGCGACGACGGCCGGTCGCTGTGCAGGCTGCGCGGGACGCTGCCGTGGCGCATCGCCATGACCATCTTGATGATCCCGGCGACACCGGCGGCGGCCTGGGTGTGGCCGATGTTCGACTTCACCGAGCCGAGCAGCAGCGGACGGTCCTCGGCGCGGTCCTGGCCGTAGGTGGCGAGCAGGGCCTGCGCCTCGATCGGGTCGCCGAGGGTGGTGCCGGTGCCGTGCGCCTCGACCACGTCCACGTCGTCGGTGCCGAGCCCGGCGCCGGCCAGCGCGGCCCGGATGACCCGCTGCTGGGAGGGCCCGTTCGGGGCGGTCAGGCCGTTGGACGCACCGTCCTGGTTGATCGCGGAACCGCGTACGACAGCAAGGATCTGGTGGTTGTTGCGGCGAGCGTCGGAGAGCCGCTCCAGAACCAGCATGCCGACACCCTCGGACCAGCCGACGCCGTCGGCGGTGTCGGAGAACGCCTTGCAGCGGCCGTCCGGTGACAGGCCGCGCTGCCGGGAGAACTCGATCAGCGAGGTGGGGGTGGACATCACCGTGACGCCACCGGCCAGGGCCAGCGTGCACTCACCGGCCCGCAGCGCGTGCAGGGCCCAGTGCAGGGCGACCAGTGACGAGGAACAGGCGGTGTCCACCGAGACGGCCGGGCCCTCCAGCCCGAGCGCGTAGGCGACCCGGCCGGAGGCGATGCTCGCCGAGGTGCCGACACCCTGGAAGCCCTCGAACGTCGGCCCGGTCAGGAAGGCGGAGTAGTCGTTGTACATGATGCCGGCGAAGACACCGGTGCGGCTGCCGCGCAGCGACGACGGGTCGATGCCGGCCCGCTCGATCGCCTCCCACGACGCCTGCAGCAGCAGCCGCTGCTGGGAGTCGGTGGCCAGCGCCTCGCGCGGGCTCATGCCGAAGAAGGCGGGGTCGAAGTCGCCGGCGTCGTGCAGGAAACCGCCGTGCCGGGTGTAGGTGGTGCCCAGGTGGTCCGGGTCCGGGTGGTAGAGGTGCTCCAGGTCCCAGCCGCGGTCCACCGGGAAGCCGGAGACCGCGTCGGTCTCCTCCGCCACCAGCCGCCACAGGTCCTCCGGCGAGGAGACGCCACCGGGGTACCGGCAGCTCATGCCGACGATGACGATCGGGTCGTCGGCGGTGTCGGCCAGCGGCATGGTCGCGCCGGCGTCACCGGCGGCGCCGAACAGCTCCGCCAGCAGGTGCCCGGCCAGAGCGGTCACCGTCGGGTAGTCGAAGATCACCGTCGCCGAGGTCCGCAGACCGGTGACGGCGGCTAGGCGGTTGCGCAGCTCCACCGCGGTGAGCGAGTCGAAGCCCAGGTCGGTGAAGGGCCGGGCCGGGTCGACGTCGTGCGGGCCGTCGTGGCCCAGCACCGCGGCGACCTGTGCGCGGACCAGCCCGATGACGGTGTCGCGGCGCTCGTCCGCGCCGAGGCGGGACAGCTGCTGGACCAGCCCGGCGGCGGCCTGGGTGCCGGACACCGCGGACCGGCGCGGGGCCCGGATCAAGCCGCGCAGCCACGCCGGGACGTCACCGCGGGACCGCAGCACCGGCAGGTCGAGACGGACCGGCAGCAGCACCGCGTCGGCACCGGACAGGGCCGCGTCGAACAGCGCGATGCCCTGCTCGGCGGTGAGCGCCGGGGTGCCCGCCCGGGCCAGGCGCTCCAGGTCGGCCTCGGACAGCGTGCCGGTCATCCCGGACGTCGCCGCCCACGGTCCCCACCCGAGGGACAGAGCATTCCTTCCCTGCGTACGGCGTAGCTCGGCGACCGCGTCGGCGAAGGCGTTCGCGGCCGCGTAGTTCGCCTGGCCGGCCGCTCCGGCGGTGCCGGAGAACGAGGAGAACACCACAAAACCGGCGACGTCCCCGGCCGCGCGGTGCAGGTTCCACACCGCGTCCGCCTTGGGGCGCAGCACCGCGTCCAGGCGCTGCGGGGTGAGCGACTCGACCACCCCGTCGTCGAGCACACCCGCCGAGTGCACCACCGCGGTCAGGCCGGTGATCCCGGCGACCAGCGCGTCCACCGCGGCCGGGTCGGCCACGTCGCAGGCGGCCACGTCGACGTGCGCGCCGGCCGCGGTCAGTTCGGCGACCAGTTCCGCGGCGCCGGCCGCGTCCGGGCCGCTGCGGCTGACCAGCAGCAGCCGCCGCATGCCCCGGGTGACCAGGTGCCGGGCGAAGACCGCGCCCAGCCCGCCGGTGCCACCGGTGACCAGCACCGTCCCGTCCGGATCCCAGCCGAGGTCACCGGCCTGCGCGGCGACCCGGACCAGCCGGCCGCAGCGGATCTCGCCGCCGCGCAGCGCCAGCTGCGGTTCGTCGGAGCCGAGCGCGGCGAGCAGCCCGTCGGCGCCACCGGCCGGGTCCAGGTCGATCAGGCCGAACCGGCCGGGGTGCTCGGCCTGCGCCGAGCGGACCAGACCGCGCACGGCGGCGGCGGCCGGGTCGGTGTCCGCGCCCCGGGTGACGACGACCAGACGGCGGGTGTTGCCGCCGTCGGCGGCCCACTCCTGCACCCGGGCCAGGACCGCGGCGGTCTCGGAGTGCGCGCCGGCGACCGGGTCACCGGACGGGGCGACCTGGACGAGCACGGTCGCGGCGGCCGCGTCGACGGGCAGCCCGGCGGCCAGGCCGAACACGTCGTCACCGTCGAGCGCGACGGCGGACGGCAGGGCCGAGGTACCGCGGACCGGCACCCAGTCCAGCCGGTACAGCGCCTCCCGGCCCGGGACGGTGTTGCCCTCGGGGGCGCGCAGCACCAGCGAACCGGCGGACAGGACCGGCTGACCGGCCGGGTCGGTGACGGTGAGGCTCACCGCGTCGGCGCCGGCCGGCGACAGCTTGACCCGGACCGCGGTGGCGGCCGAGGCGTGCAGGGTGACGTCCTGCCAGGCGAACGGCAGCCCGGACAGGCCCATCAGGGAGGTGGCGTGCAGAACCGCGTCGAGCAGTGCCGGGTGCATGCCGAACTGCTCGGCGTCCAGGCCCTCGGGCAGAACGGCCTCGGCGTGGACGTCGTCGCCGTCACGCCAGGCGGCCACCAGGCCCCGGAACGACGGCCCGTAGACGAATCCGGCGTCGGCCATCCGCTCGTACAGGCCGGTCAGGTCGATCGGGGTGGCGCCGGCGGGCGGGACGTCGACGGCCTCGGCGGTGTACGCGCCGGTGCTCAGCGTGCCGGTGGCGTGCGAGGTCCACGGCTCGTCACCGGCGTCCTCGGCCCGGGAGTAGACGGTGAGGGTGCGCCGGCCGGACTCGTCCTCGCGGCCCACCCACACCTGCACGTCGACGCTGCCGGTGGCGGGCAGCGGCAGCGGGGCGGTCAGGGTCAGGTCCTCGACCAGGTCGCAGCCGACCTCGTCGCCGGCCCGGATCGCCAGCTCCAGGAACGCGGTGCCGGGCAGCAGCAGGGTGCCGCCGGCGGCGTGGTCGGCGAGCCACGGGTGGGACCGCACCGACAGCCGGCCGGTGAGCAGCAGCCCGTCGGAGTTGGCCAGCGACACCGCGGAGGCGAGCAGCGGGTGGTTCGCGGCGCCGAGCCCGGCGGAGGCCCCGAAGGTGCCCTTGGGCCAGTAGCGGCGGCGCTGAAACGGGTAGGTGGGCAGGTCGACGTGGGTGCTGCCGGTGCCGGCGAACCAGGCGTCCCAGCGCACCGGAACCCCGGTGACGTGCAGTTGGGTCAGGGCGGAGGTGAGGGTGGTGGTCTCCGGGCGCCCGGAGCGCAGCGCGGCCACCACGGTGGCGTCCTCGTCGCTCTGCCGGGTCATCGCGGCGAGCGTGCCGTCCGGGCCGAGTTCCAGGTACGTGGTCACGCCGTGCTCACGCAGCCAGGCGACACCGTCGGCGTACCGGACCGCGGCCCGCACCTGACCGGCCCAGTAGTCGGCGGAGGTGAGCTGCTCGACGGTGGCCGGGACACCGGTGACGGTGGACACCACGGGCATCGACGGGGCCTGCGCGTCGAGCCCGGCGACGATCTCGCGGAACTCCGCGAGCATGCCGTCCATCCGGTGCGAGTGGAACGCGTGGCTGACCGCGAGCCGTTTGACGTGGCGGCCGGGCAGGGTCGCCAGGACGGCGTCCACGGCGTCCTCGTCGCCGGACAGCACCACGGCGCGGGGCCCGTTGACGGCGGCGATCGACACACCCTCGGACAGGGTGATCTCGTCCTCGGCGGCCTCCACGGCGACCATCACGCCGCCGGCCGGCAGCGCCTGCATGAGCCGGCCGCGGGCGGCGACCAGGGTGGCCGCGTCGGCGAGCGAGAAGACACCGGCCAGGTACGCGGCGGTGACCTCGCCGATCGAGTGGCCGATCAGGTAGTCCGGGGTGACGCCGTGCCCGGTGGCGAGCCGGTAGAGCGCCACCTCGACGGCGAACAGCGCGGGCTGCGCGTTGCCGGTCCGTTCCAGCAGGTCCGCGTCGTCGCCCCAGACGATGTCGCGCAGTCCGGGGAAGTGGCCGCAGACCTCGTCGAAGGCCTCGGCGAAGACCGGGAACCGCTCGTACAGCTCCCGGCCCATGCCCAGGCGCTGGGAACCCTGGCCGGTGAACAGCACCGCCAGTTTGCCGCGGCCGAGGACACCGCCGGTGACCAGGCCGGTGGCGGGCCGGTCGGCGATCAGCTCGGCGAGCGCGGCGGCCGGGTCGGCGGCGGTGATCGCGGCCCGGTGCTCCAGCGCGGACCGGGTGGTGGCCAGGGCGCGGGCGACCGCGACCGGGTCGGCCGTGCCGCCGGTCAGCAGGTCAAGGACGCGGGCGGCCTGGGCACGCAGTGCGGCCGGGTTGCGGCCGGAGAGCAGCCACGGCATCTCGTCCGGTACGACGGTGGCCGGCGCGGCCTCGGCGGGCGCCGGCGCCTCCTCGATGATGGCGTGCGCGTTCGTGCCGCTCAGGCCGAACGCGGAGACACCGAACCGGCGCGGCTCGTCGCGCCGGGGCCACGGCTGCTCCTCGGTGAGCAGCCGCACCGCGCCCGCGGTCCAGTCGACGTGCGTGGTCGGGGTGTCCACGTGCAGGGTCCGGGGCAGCACCTCGTGGCGCAGCGCCATGACCATCTTGATGATCCCGGCGACGCCGGCGGCGGCCTGGGTGTGGCTCAGGTTGGACTTGACCGAGCCGAGCAGCAGCGGGCGTTCCGGGTCACGGCCACGGCCGTAGGTGGCCAGCAGCGCCTGCGCCTCGACCGGGTCGCCGAGCGTGGTGCCGGTGCCGTGCGCCTCGACCGCGTCCACCTGGTCGGCGGAGAGCCGCGCGTTCACCAGGGCGGACTCGATGACGCGCCGCTGTGACGGGCCGTTCGGGGCGGTCAGGCCGTTGGAGGCGCCGTCGGAGTTGACGGCGGAGCCGCGCAGCACGGCCAGGATGGTGCGGCCCTTGCGCTGTGCCTCGGACAGGCGCTCCAGCACCAGGACGCCGACACCCTCGGACCAGCCGGTGCCGTCGGCCGAGTCGGCGAACGACCGGCAGTACCCGTCCGCGGCCAGGCCGCCCTGGCGGGCCATCTCGACGAAGGTGGTCGGGCTGGACATCACGGTGACGCCGGCGGCGATCGCGGTGCCGCACTCCCCCTGGCGCAACGACTGGGCGGCCAGGTGCAGCGCGACAAGCGACGACGAGCAGGCGGTGTCGATGGTGACGGTGGCGCCGACCGAGCCGAAGAAGTAGGCGAGCCGTCCGGACAGGACGCTCGTGGAGTTTCCGGTCAGGACGAAGCCGCGGACGTCGTCCTCGGGGCCGACCCGGTAGTCCTGCGGCATGCCGCCGACGAAGATGCCGGTCCGGGTGCCGCGGATCGACGCGGGCGGGATTCCGGCCCGCTCGAACGCCTCCCAGGAGGTCTCCAGCAGAACCCGCTGCTGCGGGTCCATGGAGAGCGCCTCCCGCGGGGAGATGCCGAAGAAGTCGGCGTCGAAGTCCGGGGCGTCGTGCAGGAAGCCGCCGGCCGCGGAGGCCTCGGCCAGTTCACCGCCGAGGTCCCAGCCCCGGTCGGTGGGGAAGCCGGACAGGCCGTCCTCGCCGGCCAGCACCATCCGCCACAACGCCTCGGGACTGTCCACACCACCCGGATACCGGCAGGCCATGCCGACGATCGCGATCGGCTCGCCGACCGTGGCTTCCAGCTCGTTCACCCGCTGCCGGGACCGCTGCAGATCCGCGGTCGCGCGCTTGAGGTAGTCCCGGAGCTTCTGTTCCTTGTCCACGGCGCCCGTCATGATTCGGAGTCTCGGCCGTGGCGACCGGGAAAATCCCTAGAACCCCGCCTGCGACTTTAGGGAATACCGGGTGCGGATCCGATCAGGATGCTGGCATGACGGTTGGTACCCCCGTTACCCCGGAGGACCTGTTCGCCCCGGAGCCGGAAGCGGATCCCTGCGACTCCCTCGACGACCTGCTCATCAGCATGCTGATCGATCGCACGCTCCGCGCCCGCGGCCAGCACGAGGCCCGCGCCGAGGCGGGGCTGCCGGTGCGCAAGATGGCCTGGGAGTACGCGATGGTCAAGCGCTACACGTCCCGGCTCGGCCCGGAGGGCGCGGAGATCGCGCGCGCGATGCTGGCGCTGGCCCATTCCCGCAGCGACCTGCCCCCGGACGCCTGACCCTTCCACCGCCCGACAAAAAGGCGGGGCACCCGTTCCCGGGGCCCCGCCTTCACTCTGTGGTGAGTCGCCTACCAGGCGCCCGCCGGCATCAGGTCGGCGTACTCGTGTTCCCGCGAGGTCTGCAGGAGGTCACAGTCGACCATCATGCGCATCAGCTCGGGGAAGTCCACCCTGGGCTCCCAGCCGAGTTGCCGCTTGGCGATGGCCGGGTCGGCGCAGAGCACCTCGACCTCGGCCGGGCGGACCAGGGCCGGGTCGATCACCACGTAGTCCTCCCAGTTCAGGCCGACGTGCTCGAAGGCGATCCGGACCGCGTCCCGGACCGAGTGCATCTGCCCCGTGCCGATCACGTAGTCGCCGCACTCCGGCTGTTGCAGCATCAGGTGCATGGCCCGCACGTAGTCGCCGGCGAAGCCCCAGTCCCGGACCGCGTCCAGGTTGCCCAGGTGCAGCTTGTCCTGGAAGCCCTGCTTGATCCGGGCCACCGCGAGCGAGATCTTGCGGGTGACGAACTCCGAGCCCCGTCGCGGGGACTCGTGGTTGAACAGCATTCCGGAGACCGCGTACATACCGAAGGACTCACGGTAGTTCTTGGTGATGAAGTGCCCGTACGCCTTGGCGACGCCGTACGGGCTGCGCGGGTGGAACGGCGTCGACTCCCGTTGCGGGGTCTCGAACGCCTTGCCGAACATCTCCGAGGAGGAGGCCTGGTAGAAGCGGATCTGGGTACCGCCGTTGCGGGAGTGGTTGAGCCCGCTGACCATCCGGATCGCTTCGAGCACGCGCAGCACGCCCATACCGTTGATCTCGGTGACCAGTTCCGGCTGCTGCCAGGACATCGGCACGAAGGAGATCGCGCCGAGGTTGTAGACCTCGTCCGGCTGGACCTTCTCGACCGCGGACACGAGACTCGACTGGTCCATCAGGTCGCCGTCCACGAACGACAGCTCGGAGGCCAGCCTGCTGACCCGCAACTTGCGGGGGTTGGCCTGGCCACGGATCAGGCCCCAGACCTGATAGCCCTCGTTGAGGAGATGTTCGGCCAGGTAGGACCCGTCCTGCCCGGTGACTCCGGTGATTAGCGCTCGCCTGGCCATTTCCGTCCCTTCACCGCCGACCGTCGACGCCAGTGACGCTACGATCCGGGCGACCGGCAGTTTCCCTAGATCCAGCGCGGTTATCGGCTACTTGATGAAGTCCTCGACCACCTTCGGTGGCCACACCCCCACGGTCAGTGCACCCATCGAGTACGCGCGGGACACCAGCGCGGCCCGGTTCGGCACCTTGAGCTTCCGCAGCAGACCGGCCACGTGGTATTCGACGCCCTGACGGCTCAGGAACAGGCGTGCGGCGAGCGGGATGGTGGACATCCCGGACGCGATGCCCTCGAGGATCTTCGCGTCGGTCTTGCTGAGGATCTTCTTCCGGCTGACCACGGCCGGCTCGGCGAGGCTCTCCGAGTCGTCCGGGCGCATCAGCACCAGCACGCCGGTGGCGTCCGGAGCGCCGCCCTGCACCACGACCCCGGATATCGTGCCGGTCAGCGGCTCGGCGTCCGGGCGGACCGCGATCACCGAACTGGTGAAGCGGTGCTGCTTGCCCTCCAGCAGCCGGGTGAAGTTCCGCATCATCGGCGCCCGCACGCTCGGGTGGATCAGGTCGGCGAACTTCCGGCCGCACAGTTCCGCGGAGGTCTCGCCGAATCGGCGGAAGAACTCCGGGTTCGCGTGCCGGACGGCCAGGTTCCGGTCCAGGTGGGCCATGCACGTTCCGGGGTCGTCGGCAGAGAGAAGTACGTCCGCCGCGGCCTCGTCACCGATTTCGTCCAGGTGGGGAGCGATGGATGTGGAAAACATGACGAGCCTCCATTGCCTCTGTGCCGGTGCATCGAATCCCCGAGCGACGAGCGGCACCGGTCCCGACAGTTATCTGTGGCGGTGTCCCGGCTCGTCGGCCTTAATCTGGCGATCACACTAGGAGCGCCGGTTTCCGAGTGTCAACCGAGCTTGGGCCCAATTGATTGGGCCCAAGCCGGGCGACTAAAGGTTCTGTTTAAGGTGCGCTTCCAGCCCGGTCGGATTTATCGAAATCGCTACCTCGAAACACCCTGGACCTGCGAAAAACACGCTCCCATCAAGGGCCGGGCACACCTCACGGCACCCCGGTGCCACCGAACCGACGATCACCCACGGGTGATGAGGCGATCACTGTGAGCACGGTTTTACGGTGGATTTAAGGTAGCTGAAATATGGAAGTCGGCCAGTCTGTACACAAAGGAAATCCACTCTTTGTCACCCGCCGCTTCCGCTCTGGTGACACAGATGAGCGTCATTGCCCTTTCGGGAACATCCGGAGTGACCTTCGGGCAGATCGACAGACCCGGCAATAGAGCGATAGACATTCCTGGAAATAGAGATAGGCGCACGCGCGGATCAATTCCGGGCGGCTCATCGCCGATTCGGCGGCATTACGAATTGCCATGGAACACCGAACGCACCGGCGCCGGCGAGCGGCGGCACAGCACGAGCGGCGGCCGGTTCCCCGCCGCCACCAGATCATCATGATCAGGATCGGCCGCCGGTGAAACCCGTATTCACGACCGAAGGATCGGGGTAAGGAAGACCTTTTAGGGGTTGACTCGGCCAACCACAGGCGATATGCAAGTGCGGGTACGGGGGTCATCGGCATAGGGGAATCACTAGATTCGCCGCGGGTGCCGCCGGCGGCAGGCGTTTTCGTCGGACCCCGATGCCAGACTGGCGTCCATGACGGTGATGGAGAGCCTGGCTCTGACCAACTACGGTCACTTCACGACGATGCTGGTGGAGGACGGCCGGGTCCGTGGTCTGCGCCTGCACCTGGACCGCCTGGTCGCCGACTGCGCCACGATGTTCGCCGCCGAGCTGCCCACCGGTCTGGTCCGGCAGCGGATCCGCGAGGCGATCGCCGATCGCACCGGCCCGGTCGTCGCCCGCGTGACGATCACCGACCCCGGCCTGTCCCTGGCCCGCCCGTCCGGTCCGGCCCAGCCCCAGGTGCTGGTCACCATCCGCCCGCACGCGCCCACCGGGCCGCCGCTGCGGGTGCGCTCGACCGTCTACACCCGGGACGTGCCGGGTGTGAAGCACACCGGTCTGCTGGGCCCGCTCTACGAGCGCCGGCGCGCCCAGCTGGACGGCTGGGACGACGCCCTGTTCACCGACGCCGACGCGTCGATCAGCGAGGGCGTGACCTGGAACATCGGCTTCCTGGACGGCGACACCCTGATCTGGCCGGAAGCCGACGCGCTGCCCGGCGTCACCGCCCGGCTGCTGGCCGGGGCCTACGACGGTCCGCAGCGGACCGAGCCGGTCGGGCTCTCCCGGCTGCCCGGTCTCACCGCCGCGTTCGCCACCAACGCGGCCACCGGCGTGCGGCCGATCGCCGCCGCCGACGCCACCCGTTTCGACATCGCGCACCCCGCCCTGGAGGCGCTGCGCCGGCGGTACGAGTCGATCGTGCCGGAGGAGATCTGATGACAGAAACCGTGCCCTCGTTGTACGCGGTCAGTGACCTGCACGTGTCGTACCCGCAGAACCGGGCGATCACCGACGCGCTGCGCCCCGCGAACGACGGGGACTGGCTGATCGTGGCCGGCGACGTGGGCGAGAAGGTCGCCGACATCGAGGCGGTCCTGGCCGGTCTGCGTGCCAGATGGGCCAAGGTGATCTGGGCCCCCGGCAACCACGAGCTGTGGTCGCACCCGGACGACCCGGTGCGGCTGCGCGGTGAGCAACGGTACCGGCGGCTGGTCGAGATCTGCCGCGGCATCGACGTGCTCACCCCGGAGGACGAGTTCGCCGTCTGGCCCGGCCCGGACCACCCGGTCACCGTGGCCCCGCTGTTCCTGCTGTACGACTACTCGTGGACCGCACCCGGCACCACCACGAAGGAGGCCTCGCTCAAGGTGGCCTACGAGTCCGGTGTGGTCTGCACCGACGAGATGATGCTGCACCCGGATCCGTACCCGGACCGGGAGTCCTGGTGCTGGGCCCGGGTGACGGAGACCCGGCGCCGCCTCGACGCGCTCGCCCCGGAGACCCGGACCGCCCTGGTCACCCACTGGCCGCTGGTCCGGCAGCCGACCGAGGTCATGTACTACCCGGAGTTCGCCCAGTGGTGCGGCACCGACCGCACCGCCGACTGGCACGTGCGCTACCGGGCCGACGTCGCGGTCTACGGCCACCTGCACATCCCGCGCACCACGCACTACGACGGCGTCCGCTTCGAAGAGGTGTCGCTGGGCTACCCGCGGGAGTGGGGCCGGCGGTCCGGTCCGCCGGTGCTGCCCAAGCTGATCCTGGCGGGAGCGGCGGCATGATCGAGCGACTGCTGCCCGACGCGGTGATCGCGGTCGAGGCGTTCCATGACGTACCCGGCGAGAAGGTCTTCCCGGGTGAGGAGGACCTGATCGCGTCCGCCGTGGAGGTCCGCCGGCGCGAGTTCGTCACCGCCCGCCGGTGTGCCCGCGAGGCCCTGGTCCGGCTGGGTCACCCGCCGGTGGCGATCCGGCCCGGCCCGAAACGCGAGCCGCTCTGGCCGGCCGGGGTCGTCGGCAGCCTCACCCACTGCCAGGGTTACCGCGCGGCGGTGGTCGCCCGGTCGTCCGAGGTGGTCTCGGCCGGCGTCGACGCAGAACCGCACGGCCCGCTCCCGGACGGGGTGGAGGAGAGCATCGCCCTGCCCGAGGAACGCGCCATGCTCGCCCGCCTGGCCGCCGCCCACCCCGGCACCCACTGGGACCGGCTGCTGTTCAGCGCCAAGGAGTCGGTCTACAAGGCGTGGTACCCGATGGCGAAGTGCTGGCTCGGTTTCGAGGACGCCCGCCTCGACGTGTCCCCCGACGGCACCTTCACCGCCCACATCCTGATCAGCGGCGGCCCGTCCACTTTCGCGGGCCGCCACCTGGTGGACCGGAACCTCGTCGTGACCGCGGTGACCGTCCTGCCCTGAGATCAGCAAACCAGGTCACCCTCGGCGGTACGCGAGATCTCACTCTTCTTCGTCCGGGGTGTACGGATCTGCCGGGATCAGGTTGATATCCGGAAGGACGGCAGCTCGTTCTTCCGGAGTCGCGTCGAACGGCAGCATCTCGGCACCGTCAGGAATACCGACTCGGGGAAGGAAGATGCCATTGCGGCCCACTTCGCACCACATCGTCGCGAAGCCGACCCTGGACTCCGGATTCCCCGTGTACGTGATGTGCAGTCGCCCTTGATCACCGTCCGGGCACGGGACATCGACTCGGGCAGGCCAAGCGTCCCGCATCGTTGTGAAGGCGGTGAACCACGCCTCCCACCTGCGGTTGGAATCCGTCATCTCACGCATCGGGCGATCTACTCCTGGTCGAGTAAGTGCTTCTTCGACTGCCACCACTGCTCCTCATGCGCGTAGGCGCGAACCTCGTAGGCCGCGCGGTCCGCTTCCTTCCAGGGGAAATCCATTCCGCCGCGCAGTTCGTCGAGGTGGAATCTCTCATGCGCCAACGTCCGAGCCGGCTGTTCCTCATCCATGAACGCGTCACGGGCCAGCTTGATATCGCCGTTGGGCATCGTCACCCCGTAGAACTCCTTGCCGGGCCCTGACCCTCGCCGGACCTTGTCCAAGGAGAAGCGGACACCGCTCATGTCGATTCCGAACTTCTCTGCGACCGCCAGAACGTTCTCCCTGCTCATCAGTAGCCTCTGTCCGTTACGGACGATACCGTCGCCCTCCCGGAACAGGCCGTCCCCCGCCCCCTCCGCAGAGACATTCCCGCTGGAAGACTCGCTGTGGCTGGCCGACGCCGCAACCGGGTCGGTCCGGTGGAGTCGTCCGAGCAGCTGCTTGAGCCGGGCAAGGATGCCGGCGAGTTCGTCGAGTTTGCCGTTCAGACGGCGCAGACTGTTGAGCAGTGCCCGGATGAAGTGCTGGATCCGGTTGACCCACCTGGCGACCAGGGTGGCGACCTGAGCGGCCACCACCGGAGTAGCCAATCCGAGCGTGACGCCCTCCTCGGCCAACCACTGCGGCAACCGCACAGCGAGCGTCGCGACGAACTGGGCGATCAAGTCACGCACGATCTCGCGAACCAACCCGACGAGGAGGCCAGCACCTTCGACCGCGTACGAGATAGCGTTCGTGACCGTCGCGATCCCGTCGACAGCGGCGAGTTGCTCACCGGCATGGGCGCGGTAAGCGTCGCCGGACGCGCCGAGCCATTCGGCAGTCTGCATCTGGATCGCGGCCGCGTACTGCTGATGCGCTTCGCTGGCCGAGGCTGAGACGTTGCGCCAGGTCGCCGCATGCGCGGCTATCTCGTCCGGCTTACCCGCAAGCCAATCCAGGGCATCCCTGAGCGGCTTGACATGCTCCATCAGCCAGCCGACACCCAGGCGAACAGCGAGCCGAGCGGATCGACCGCCACCGCCAGGGCATCCAGGCTCCCGCCGGCCCCGGCGAGGGTGGTGTCGACCCAGCTGTTGTTCTGGATGCCGTCGCTGATCTGCCGGGCGTCCTCGACCAACCCCAGCCCGGTAGACCAGGTTGTCGAACTCTGCGACCGCGCGACCAGCGGATTGTCACTCACAACAGCGACTCGGTCCCTCGGCCCGTCTCAGTCAACCGGTCGGCATTGTCGACATCAGTGGCTTCGATCGTCGCCGCAATGACACGGAGCTTGAGCGCCGTCTCCGACAAAGCGTCCACCGCACCGTTCATGACATCCACGGCACCGCCGAACAACGGCTCCAGCAAACCGGGCAGGAACTGGCAGAGTTCCCCGTACGCCTGCCGGTCCATGCTCACCTCGCGCACCGCCGACCGCGCCGCCGCCATTCGCTCAGCGACTTCGCCGACCGCGGCCGCGTGTTGCCGCACCACTTCCGGCGGGAACCGCATCCCGGCGTTCACCGCTCGTCCTGCCTGTCCGGCTCCGGAAACCGGGCCTCGAACGAGCCGATCACCGCACGACCGGCCTCGCTGTCCGCGCCCACCGTCGCCTGAACCTGCTCAGCCACCCGGGCTGCCAACACAGCCTGCGCCCGCCGCATCACGGCCAAGATCTCACGGCCCAACAGCGGGCCGGACAAATCATGCACTCGATCGTCCAGATCAAGGGCCTCCACCTGGCCCGCCGGCCCGACCGTCACCCGGATCGCCCCGGCGAGCCCTTCCGCCGAACCGGTCAGTGCCGCCACCCGCCGCGACAACTCGATACTGCGCTCGGCCTGCGCATCAACCTGCGACACCCACGAATCCAGCCACTCCTCCGCAGCATCGAGATCGTTCACTGGAGCCTCACCTTCACCGGCGACCAGCCCACGCTATCGACACCGCGCCAGGCAGAAAAGACGCCGAGCCCGGGATCCTGAAGAGCCCGGGCCACCCGCCGCGAATTCGATGGTCATAAATATGAATGTCGATCTGGTTGCGGGACGGGCGGGGCTCGAATCCACGACCGAGGGATCACGTGTCCCGCGGTCACCCGTCCTGGGACAGGACGAGGTCCGCGTACACCCCGCCGGCCCGGAGCAGCTGGTCGTGGCGGCCCTTCTCGACGATGTCGCCGTCCTTCATCACCAGGATCAGGTCCGCGTGCCGGATCGTGGAGAGCCGGTGCGCGATGATGAAGGTCGTGCGGCCCGCCTGCAGGGCCGCCATGCCCCGCTGGACCAGCATCTCGGTGCGCGTGTCGACCGAGCTGGTCGCCTCGTCCAGCAGCAGCAGGACCGGCTCGGCCAGGAAGGCGCGGGCCAGCGTGATCAGCTGCCGCTCGCCGGCGCTGAGCCCGGTGGCGTCCTCGTCCAGCTTCGTGTCGTAACCGTCCGGCAGGGTCCGGACGAACGAGTCCAGGCCGGTCGCCCAGCCCGCCTTGGCCACGTCGGCGCGGGTGGCACCCTCCCGGCCGTAGGCGATGTTGTCGGCGATCGACCCGGCGAACAGCCAGGTCTCCTGGAGCACCATGCTGGTCCGGGACCGCAGGTCGGCCCGGGTCAGCCGGGTGATGTCGTGGCCGTCCAGCAGGATCCGCCCGCTGTTGACCTCGTAGAAGCGCATCAGCAGGTTGCCGAGTGTGCTCTTGCCCGCGCCGGTGGGCCCGACCACGGCCACCGTGCTGCCCGGCTCGACCATCAGGGTCAGGTGGTCGATCAGCGGCTTCTCCGGGTCGTACCGGAAGGACACGTCGCGGAATTCGATCCGGCCCCACAGGTGGCCGGGCTGCACCGGGATCCCGGTGTCCGGCACCTGTTCCCCGGCGTCCAGGAAGTCGAAGATGCGGGCCGCCGACGCGACACCGGACTGGAGGCGGCCGGAGGCGTCGGCGAGCTGACCGACGGGCTGGCTGAACTGGCCGGAGTACTGCACGAACGCCTGCACGTCACCGAGCGACAGGTTGCCGGTGACCACCCGCAGGGCGCCGACGGCGGTGACCGCGACGTAGGTGAGGTTGCTGACGAACATGATCGCCGGTTCGATCGCGGCGGAGATGAACCCGGCCCGGGCGGCGGCGTCGCGCAGGTTCTCGTTGTTCGCGTCGAAGTCCCGTTCGGCGCCCTCCCGCTGGTCGAAGACCTTGACCAGCGAGTGGCCGCTGTACGTCTCCTCGGCGTGCGCGTTGAGGGTGCCGGTGGCCGCCCACTGCCGCTCGAACATCGGCTGCGACTTCATCACCAGCCGGGACACGATGATCCCGGAGAGCGGCACGCCGGCCAGCACCACCACGGCGAGCAACGGCGAGACGTAGAACATCACGCCGAGTACGACGATGACCGCGATCGGCGCGGTGACGAGCTGGCCGAGCGCCTGCTGCAGGGTCTGCTGCACGTTGTCCACGTCGTTGGTGACCCGGCTGATCAGGTCGCCGCGCGGGTTGCGGTCGAAGTAGGCGAGCGGCAGCCGGGCCAGTTTCTCCTGCACCCGTTCGCGCAGGTCGGCGATGGCGAGCTGGACGGCGCGGGCCGCCATCCGCTCCTGGGCCAGTTTCACCGCGGACGCCACCAGGTAGAGCACGGTGGCGATGGCGAGGAGCCGGCCGAGGGCGGTGAAGTCCACCCCGCTGCCGGGCACCAGGTCGACGGTGGACAGCACGTCGGCCAGGGTGTCGTCGCCGTCGGCCCGGTATCCGGCGATCACCTCGTCGCGGGACACGCCGGCGGGCAGGTTCCGGCTGACCGACCCGGCGAAGATCAGGTCCAGGGCCCGGCCCAGCAGCAGCGGCCCGGCCGCGTTGAGGACCACCCCGAGCAGCCCCATCAGCGCCATCACGATGATGCGCCCCCGGTACGGGCGCAGCAGCCCGAAGACCTGCGCCACCCCGGTCCCGCCCGGCTGCGGCGGGGATTCCGGCGCCGGTTCCGGCGCGGGTTCCGGCTCGACCCCCAGGTCGTAGGGCCGGGCCCCGAACATGGAGGCGCGGTGCCGTCCGCCGGTCCATCGCCTGGCCCCGCTCATCGGAGGACCCCCTCGGGCTGGAGCTGGGTGGCGGCGATCTCCTGGTACGTACGGTTGGTCGCGATCAGCTGGTCGTGGGTGCCCGCGCCGATCAGCTCGCCCCGGTCCAGCACCAGGATCCGGTCGGCGTTGCGGATCGAGCTGATCCGCTGCGCCACCATCACGACCAGGGACTGTTCGGTCTCCCGGGCCAGGGCCGCGCGGACGGCCGCATCGGTGGACGCGTCCAGCGCCGAGAAGCAGTCGTCGAGCAGGTAGATCTTCGGCTTCCGGACGAGGGCGCGGGCGATGGTGAGGCGCTGCCGCTGGCCGCCGGAGATGTTGGTGCCGCCCTGGGACAGCTCCGCCGCCAGGCCGCCCTCCATCTTGCGGACGAAGTCGCTGGCCTGGGCCACGTCCAGGGCGTGCCACAGCTCCTGGTCGGTGGCGTCCGGGTTGCCCAGGCGCAGGTTGCTCGCGACGGTGCCGGAGAA
Organism: Actinoplanes couchii; assembly: GCF_016862075.1. GTDB lineage: Bacteria > Actinomycetota > Actinomycetes > Mycobacteriales > Micromonosporaceae > Actinoplanes > Actinoplanes couchii. The sequence continues at coordinate 84,568 of NZ_BOMG01000064.1, forward strand.
CAGGTACGCCCGCTGCGGCACGATGCCGACCAACCGGCGCAGTTCGGGCGGATCCAGTTCCCGCACGTCCACCCCGTTCACCCGGACCGACCCGGACGTGACGTCGATCAGCCGCATGATCATTTCCAGCAGGGTGGTCTTGCCGGAGCCGGTGCTGCCGACCACGGCGACGATCTCGCCCGGAGCGGCCACCAGGTCGATGTCGGTCAGGATGGGCCGCTGCGCGCCCGGGTACCCGAACCCGGCGGACCGGATCTCCAGCAGGCAGGCCGGGCTCGCGGCCCGTGGCGTGGCCGGTGCCAGCACGTCCGGCTCGGAGCGCAGCACCTCGGTGATCCGCCGGGCCGAGGCCTCGGCGCGCGGCATGTTCAGGAAGACGAGCATCGCCGAGATGGTCGCGATCAGGATCAGCGCCTGGTAGCCCATGAACGCGTTCAGGGTGCCGACCTGCACCTGACCGCCGTCCACGCGGATCGCCCCGGCCCACAGCAGGGCCACCGTGAACAGGTTCATCACCAGCAGCACGACCGGGAACATCGCGGCGGTGAGCCGGCCGACCTTCAGCGAGACGGCCAGCAGACCGGCGTTCGCCTCGGCGAACCGGCGGCGCTCGTGGTCGTCCCGGACGAACGCCCGGACCACCCGGACACCGGTGATCTGCTCGCGCAGCACCTGGCCGATGCCGTCCAGACCGTCCTGCATCCGCGCGTAGAGCGGGGACATCCGCACCAGGATGACCGAGGCGGTGATCGAGACGGCCGGCACGATCAGGGTGATCAGCCAGGCGAGGGGGACGTCGGAGCGCAGCGCGAGCACGACGCCGCCGATCCCGAGGAACGGGGCGGCCAGCGCGACGTTCAGGGCGGTCAGGACCAGTTCCTGCACGTGCTGGACGTCGTTGACGGTACGGGTGACCAGCGAGGAGGTGCCGTATCGGGCGGCCTGGTGCGCGGACAGGTCGTGGGTGTGCCGGAACACGGCGCCGCGCAGGTCCCGGCCCACCGAGGTGGCCGTCCGCGTGCCGATCCAGACGGCGACGACGCTGACCGCGACCTGCACGGCGGCGATCAGCACCATGGTCACGCCGGTGGTGACGATCCGGTTCCGGTCACCGGCCACCACACCGTTGTCGATCACGTCAGCGGTCAGCGCGGGCAGCGCCAGCGTGGCTCCGGTCTGGACCAGTTGCAGCAACAGCAGCAGGAAGACCGCACCCCGGTACGCCGGCAGATGGGCGCGCAGCAGTCGGAGCAGATTCAACAACAGACCTCTCGCCGAACGATCCTCGCCCGAGAGGCTGCCACCGGTGGATCTAGAGAATTCCTAGGAGTTCCGGCGGGCATGCTTCGGCGTACGATCACCGTCCCGACCCCGAAAGGCACTGATGGCCCTCCGTCTCGCCAGCCTCAACATGCACTGTGGACTGGATCACCGTGGTGTGCCGTTCTCCGTCAAACAGGCGGTCACGACGCTGAACACCGATGTCGTCGTCGTCCAGGAGAACTGGCGGGTGCACGGCTCGGACAGCCTGGCCGCCACCGCCGCGGCCGACTGCGGCTACCCCTCGTACACCGAACTGGATCTGGTCCCGGACACTCCCCTGGCCGACCTGGAGGTGGTCGACGGCACCGCCCCGGACGAGACCGGGGCGTGGGGCCTGGCCGTGCTGAGCCGGGTGCCGTGGGACCGGCAGTGGACCGTCGCGATCGGCGCCGCGCCCGGCGACGTGGTCGGCGAACGTACCGCGCAGGTGATCGAATTTCCCGAGGTCCGTGTCGTCAACGTGCACCTGACCCACCGGTTGCTGCACGGGCCGGCGCAGTTGCGGCGGCTGCTGGCCGCGCTGCGCGCCGACCCGAGGCCGACCGTGCTGGCCGGCGACCTGAACATGTGCCGTCCCACGGTCCACCTGGCCCGCGGGTTCCGCCCGGCGGTGCGCGGCCGGACGTTCCCGGCCCGGTTCCCGGTGGCCCAACTGGACCACCTGCTGGCCGGGCCGGGCGTCACGGTCACCGCCGCGGCGGTGGGCCCGGCGGTGGGTTCGGACCATCTGCCGGTACGGGCGACGATCGGCTGAGCTCAGACCATGCCGGGGCGCGCGCACAGTGGACGCGGGCGGCCCGGGCGCGGGACGTCCGCCGCCGGGACCAGTCCGGGGATGGCCGCCAGGGCGCTGCGGCGGCGTACGCCGAGTTTGCGGTAGATCCGGGTGAGGTGTTGTTCCACGGTGCTCGCGGTGAGGAACAGCCGCCGGGCGATCTCCCGGTTCTTGTAACCCTGTGCGGCCAGTTCGGCGACCCGGCGCTCGGCGTCGCTGAGCTGGGCCAGTCCCCGCGCCTCGGCCGGGTCGACGGGTGGCCCGCCGAGCCCGCCGGCGGCCAGTTCGGCCAGCAGCAGCCCGGCGCCGCTGTCGGTGGCGATGCGCCAGGCCCGTTGCAGTGGCGCGTACGCGTACTCCGGCTGTCCCGCCTCGGTGAAGGCCCGCCCCAGCTCGGCCAGGCATCTGGCGAGTTCGAGGCGGTCGCCGCTGCGCTCGGCCAGTGTGATCGCCTCGCGCAGCGATTCGGGGCGGCGGCCCGGCCCGACCGTGCCGGCCAGGATGCGCAGCGCCCCGGCCCGGATCCGGGGGCGGTCCCCGCCCGGCCCGCGCAGCTGCCGCCCGGCCAGTTCCCGGGCCGCGGCCGGCTCGCCGAGGGCCAGGTGCGCGCGGGCCGCGTCGAGCATCCACGGGGACAGTCCCGGATGGTCGGCGCCCCACGAGCGCTGGATCTCCCCGGCGGCCAGGAACTCGCCGAGGGCGGCCCGGGACCGCCCGGTGGCCAGGAAGTGTTGCCCGCGGGCGCGTAGATAGATCAGCCCGTACGGGGTGCGGCTGATCGCCTGCGGCAGGGTGGCCCGCAGACGGTCCGGCACCTCGGCGTGCCGGCCCTGCTCGGTCAGCGACTCCAGCACGGTGGCCAGCGGCATCCCGATCAGCACGCCCCAGCTCGCCGGGGTGAGCAGGCACAGCGCGGTCTCCGCGGACTCCTCGGCGGTCCGCAGTTCGCCGCGGCGCAACTCGACCCGGGCGCGGGCGGCGATCAGCAGGGCCTCGGCCACCCGGCTGGACGAGCGGCGGGCGGCGGCCAGCAGGTCGGCGAACCAGCCGGCCTCGGTGTCCAGGGTGCCGGCGCCGTCCAGGGCGAGCAGCGACATCTGCAGGGGTTCCAGGGCACCCCGGTGCAGCGCGAGGCCCTGCAGCACCGCGCCCGGGTCGGCGTCGGCACGCAGCCACGGGTGGGTCGCGGCGACCTCGTCGAGAGCGGGCGCCCCGGTCCGGGCGCCGAACGCGCCCGGGTAGAGGCGGCTCAGCCAGGCGTCGGTGACCGCGCCGTCGATGCCCGGGTCGGGGCGGGCGGCGAGCAGCTCACTCGCCTCTTCGATCCGGCCGTGCCAGGCGAGCCGGCGGACCAGCACGGCGGTCGCCGGGGACGGCAGGCCGTCGGTGCGGGCCAGTTCGGTCAGGGCGCCCACCGCGGCGGCCGGGCGGATCCACCAGTCCAGGTCGGTCAGTTCGGCCGCGACGGCCGGGCTGTCCGTGCCCTGCCGGGCGGTGTGGAGGAACTCCCGGGCCTCGGGCTCGGCGCTGAGGGCGACGGCCTCGGCGGCGGCCTCGCGCAGGGCGGCGACCGCCCACGGTTCGAGGGTGCCGCCGGCGGCGACCAGGTGCCGGGCGACGGCCCGGATCGGCTCGCCCTCGGTCAGCAGTTTGCGCGCGGCCTGCAGGTGCAGCAAACGTCGCTCGCCGTATTCCAAAGGGCCGGATCCGTGGTTTCCGTCGCTGGCCACAGCCTCTGTCACCGGGTCCTTTCCGTACGATTGAACCGCACGGCCAACCGTCGGCAATGACGTGGAAAACTCTCGCTGAATGGCGATGTGCGCACGATTCGATCGACGGTTGACCGGCCCAAACCCTAGCAACGGCCCCGCTCGTCGACAGGCTGGCGTTCGGTCATTGCCCGCGCGGACACAATCCATTGCCCACCCGTACTCACCGGTGCTCTTTCTTTCCGGCAGCTCCGGCGAGCCATGTTTACGTAAACATATTCAATTCTCCCGGGTCAACCGGGGAGCCGGCCGAAGTCTAAGGAATTCACCGGTGCCCGGCATGGGATCAACATGGGGTGAACCCTTCGACCGCACCCGACGCCCGTCCTGTGCTGTTCGTCAGCCTGCCGGAGAGCGGCCTGCTGAACCCGATGCTGGTGCTGGCCTCCGAGCTGGCCGGCCGGGGAGTGCCGGACCTCTGGTTCGCCACCGACGAGCCGCGCCGCGAGGAGGTGGAGAGCATCGCCGGCGACACCTCGGTCCAGTTCGCATCGCTGGGTGAGGTGGTTCCCGAGCTGTCCGCCGTCACCTGGGACGACGACATCTACCGTCAGGTCACCCAGAAGAGCCGGTTCAAGGCGCACCGGGCGGTCATCCGGCACACCTACCGGCCGGACCTGCAGGCGGCCAAGTTCCGGGCGCTGGCCGAGGTGGTGGACAAGATCCAGCCCTCGCTGATGGTGATCGAGTCGCTCTGCGGCTTCGCCATCGACCTGGCACTGACCCGCAAGATCCCGTTCGTGCTGAGCGTCCCGTTCCTGCCCAGCAACATCCTGACCTCGCACAACCCGTTCGCCGCCTCCTACACGCCGAAGGGCTTCCCGGTGCCGCACTCCGGGCTGCCGGCCCGGATGACAGTCGGCCAACGGGTCCAGAACACCCTCTTCAAGCTGCGTACGCTGGGCATCTTCTTCGAGCCGGCGATGGGCAAGGTGCTCTCCGAGGACGCGAAGATCCGCAAGGAGCTGGGCCTGACCGCGCCCAGCCCGATGACCCGTGTCGACGAGGCCCGGCTGATCCTGTGCGCCTCCATCCCGGAGCTGGACTACCCGTTCACCGTCCCGGAGAAGCTGAAGCTGGTCGGCGCGGTGCTCCCGCCGCTGCCCGAGGCGTCCTCGGACAACGACGTGACGCAGTGGCTCGACGCCCAGGACTCGGTGGTCTACATGGGCTTCGGCACCATCACCCGGCTCACCGCGGCCCAGGTCGGCGCACTGGTCGAGGTGGCCCGCCGGCTCGACGGCAGACACTCGGTGCTGTGGAAACTGCCCACCGAGCAGCAGCATCTGCTGCCGCCCGCCGCCGAACTGCCGGCCAACCTGCGCATCGAGAACTGGCTGCCCTCACAGCTCGACGTGCTCGCCCACCCGTCGGTGAAGGTGTTCTTCACCCACGGCGGCGGCAACGGCTTCCACGAGGGTGTCTATTTCGGCAAGCCCCTGCTGGTACGGCCGCTCTGGGTCGACTGCTTCGACCAGGCGGTCCGTGGCCGCGACGCGGGTGTCAGCCTCACCCTGGACGATCCCCAGGTCGTCGACCCGGACGACATCGTCGGCAAGCTGACCCGGATCCTCACCGAACCGTCCTTCACCCAGCGTGCCGAGGAACTCGGCGCGCGCCAGCGCGAGGCCGGCGGCGCCCGGACCGCGGCCGATCTGATCATCCAGGTGGTACCCCGATGACCTACCATTACCCGGTTTCCATGCCGTCCCTGGACGGCCGTGAGCTGGAGTACGTGACCAGCACGATCAGCGACGGCTGGATCTCGTCGCAGGGCCCGTACGTGGCCCGCTTCGAGAAGGCCTTCGCCGACTACAACGGCGTCGCGCACGGGGTCGCCTGCTCGTCCGGCACCGCGGCGCTCACCCTGGCGCTGCGCGCGCTGAACGTGGGCCCGGGCGACGAGGTGATCGTGCCCGAGTTCACCATGATCGCGTCGGCGTGGGCGGTCACCTACACCGGCGCCACCCCGGTCTTCGTGGACTGCGGTGACGATCTGAACATCGACGTCACCCGGATCGAGGAGGCGATCACCCCCCGGACCAAGGTGATCATGCCGGTGCACGTCTACGGACGGCGCTGCGACATGGACGCGATCATGGACCTGGCGTTCCAGTACAACCTGCGCGTGGTCGAGGACTCGGCCGAGGCGCACGGCGTCCGGCCGGTCGGCGACATCGCCTGCTTCTCCCTGTTCGCCAACAAGATCATCACATCCGGCGAGGGCGGCATCTGCCTCACCGACGACCCGGTGCTGGCCGGCCAGATCGGGCACCTGCGGGCGATGGCGTTCACCGCCGACCACAGCTTCCTGCACAAGAAGCTGGCCTACAACTTCCGGATGACCGCGATGCAGGCCGCGGTGGCCCTGGCCCAGACCGAGCGCCTGGACGACATCCTGGCCCGGCGCGCCGGGATCGAGAAACGCTACGACGACGGCCTGCGTGACATCCCCGGCATCACCCTGATGCCGCCGCGCGACGTCCTCTGGATGTACGACGTCCGGGCCGAGCGCCGCGACGAGTTGCTCGCGTACCTGACCGGACAGGGCATCGAGACCCGGCTGTTCTTCAAGGCGATGAGCCGCCAGCCCGGCTACCTGGACGAACGCTGGCCGACCCTGAACGCGACGAGGTTCAGCGAGGACGGCTTCTACCTGCCCACGTACACGTCCCTGGCCGACACCGACATCGACCACATCGTGGCCAAGGTCCGCGAGTTCTACGAGAGGCCGGCATGACAGACACCGATGACCAGCTCGTCGTCGACTTCCCGCTGCGCAAGGAGGGCGAGGAGTTCCCGCCGCCGCGCTACGCGGAGTACCGGCAGCGGGAGGGCCTGGTCCTGTCCTACCTGCCGGACGGCAAGCCGGTCTGGCTGGTCACCCGGCACGCCGCCGTCCGGGAGATCCTGACCAGCAAGAAGATCAGCTCCAACCCGGACCGGGAGGGCTTCCCCAACATCGGCGAGACCATGGGCGTGCCGCGCCAGGACCAGATCCCCGGCTGGTTCGTCGGCCTGGACTCCCCGGACCACGACCGGTTCCGCAAGGCGCTGATCCCCGAGTTCACGGTCCGCAAGGTGCGCGAGATGCGCCCGGCCATCCAGGCCGTCGTGGACCGGGTGATCGACGACATGCTCGCCGCCGGGAACGAGGCCGACCTGGTCAACGACTTCGCCCTGCCGATCCCCTCGCTGGTGATCTCCGCGCTGCTCGGCGTCCCGGAGGCGGACCGCGAGTTCTTCGAGTCCCGGACCCGCACCCTGGTGTCGATCCGCACCTCCACCGACGCGCAGCGTGACACCGCCAGCCGGGAGCTGCTGCGCTACATCAACCGGCTCATCGAGATCAAGTCGAAGTGGCCCGGCGACGACCTGCCCAGCCGGCTGCTCGCCGGTGGTGTCCTCGAGCCGCGGGAACTGCCCGGTGTGCTGCTCCTGCTGCTGATCGCCGGGCACGAGACCACCGCCAACAACATCGGCCTGGGCATCGTCTCGCTGCTGGAGAACCCGCAGTGGATCGGCGACGACCGGGTGGTCGACGAACTGCTGCGCCTGCACTCGGTGGCCGACCTGGTGTCGCTGCGGGTGGCGGTCGAGGACGTGGAGATCTGCGGTCAGACGATCAAGGCCGGCGAGGGCATCGTGCCGCTGGTCGCCGCGGCCAACCACGACGAGACGGTGTTCGCCTGCCCGCACGCGTTCAACCCGGAGCGCAGCGCCAAACAGCACGTCGCCTTCGGGTACGGCGTGCACCAGTGCCTCGGGCAGAACCTGGTCCGGGTCGAGATGGAACTGGCGTACCGAACCCTGTTCGAGCGCGTCCCCGGCCTGGAACTCGCGATGGGCCCGGAGGGTCTGCCCTACAAGTACGACGGCGTCCTGCACGGCCTGCACACGCTGCCGGTCCGTTGGTGACGGAGGAGACGAGATGCGCATCACGGTGAAGACCGAGACCTGCGTCGGCGCGGGACAGTGTGTGCTGTCCGCGCCCGACGTGTTCGACCAGGACGACGACGGGCTGGTCACGGTGCTGGACGCCGAGCCCGGCCCGGAGCATTCCGACGACGTGAACCTGGCGTGGCAGCTGTGCCCCTCGGGTTCCATCACGGTCACCGAGCCGGCCGTCCAGGACTAGCAATTTCCGGCACCCCCTCCTGATGGGATGGGGCGCCATGCGAGGAGACGAGGAGCTGTGACGTGACGATCGCCGACGACGCGACGACCCCGTGGATCCGGCGCTACCACCCGGGACCGGGCCGGGAGGTACGGCTCGTCTGCTTCCCGCACGCGGGCGGCTCGGCCAGCTTCTACCACCCGGTCTCCGCCGCGCACGCGACCACGGCCGACGTGGTGTGCCTGCAGTACCCGGGCCGGCAGGACCGCCGACGGGAAACCCCCTACACCGCCATCGGCCCGCTGGCCGACGCGGTCGCCGCCGAACTGCGCACGCTCAGCGACAGGCCGACGGTGTTCTTCGGGCACAGCATGGGCGCCGTTCTGGCGTTCGAGACGGCGCTCCGGCTGGAACGCGACGGAAACGGGCCCCACACCGTGATCGCCTCCGGCCGGCGCGCGCCGTCCACGGTCCGCAGCGAGACCGTGCACGAGCGCGACGACGACGGCGTGGTCGCCGAGTTGAAGCGGCTCAACGGCACCGTGCCGGGCCTGCTCGGCGACGACGAGATCCTGCGGATGGCGCTGCCCGCGATCCGCGCCGACTACCAGGCGATCGAGACGTACCGCAGCGCGCCGGACGTGCGGCTGCGGGCCGGGATCACCGTACTGACCGGGCACGCCGACCCGCTCACCACCGCCGCCGAGGCCGCGGCGTGGGAGGGGCACACCGGCGGGCCGTACCGGCTGGCCGGTTTCCCCGGTGGACACTTCTTCATCGCCGCCCACCAGTCCTCGGTGAACGCCGAGATCGCCCGGGACCTGGCGGACGCCCGCCGGGCCGCCGCGGTGCGATGACCCCCACCTCGACGGACCAGGACTAGGACTCGCACATGCGCACACTGCTGGTCGACAACTACGACTCGTTCACGTACAACCTGTTCCATTATCTCGCCGAGGTGAACGGGCAGCAGCCCGAGGTGATCCGCAACGACGACCCGGACTGGCGCCCCGAGCGTCTCGCCGAGTTCGACAACGTGGTCCTCTCCCCCGGCCCCGGCACCCCGCACCGGCCCGCCGATTTCGGGCTGTGCGCGGCGATCGCCGCCGAGGGATCCCTGCCGGTGCTCGGGGTCTGCCTCGGGCACCAGGGCATCGGCCTGGCCCACGGCGCGCGGGTGGGCCGGGCCCCGGAACCCCGGCACGGCCGCACCTCGCTGATCCGGCACGACGGCACCGAACTGTTCGAGGGCCTGCCGTCCCCCCTCGAAGTGGTCCGGTACCACTCGCTGGCGGTCTCCGAGCTCACCGGTGACCTGGCGGCCACGGCGTGGACCGAGGACGGCCTGGTGATGGCGCTCAGGCACCGCAGCCTGCCGTTGTGGGGTGTGCAGTTCCACCCGGAGTCGATCGGCACCGTCGGCGGGCACCAGCTGCTGGCCAACTTCGGCAAGCTCAGCGCACAGCACCGCCCGGCCCGGCCGGTCGTGGCGATCACCACGCCCGCCGCCGTCCGCGACGAGGCGCCGCAACCGGCGCGCAAGCTCCGGGTGCTCGTCGAGGCGATGGACACCCGCTGGGACGCCGAGGTCGCCTTCGACACCCTGTTCCGTGGCGGCCGGCACCCGTACTGGCTGGACAGCAGCCGGACCGGCGGGCCCGGCGAGGTCTCGGTGATGGGCAACGCGTCCGGCCCGCTGGCCCGGATCGCCACCGCCGACGTCACGGCCGGCACCGTCACCGTCGCCGCCCGCAACACCACCGAGGTGTGGTCCGGCGAGTTCCTGGACTGGCTCGACGCCGACCTGCGCTCGCTGGACACCACGGTCCCGTTCCTGCCGTTCGAGTTCGCCCTCGGCTGGGTCGGCGCGCTCGGCTACGAACTGAAGGCCGAGAGCGACGGCGACGGTACGCACTCCTCACCCGAGCCGGACGCGGTGATGGTCTTCGCCGACCGGGCGATCGTGCTGGACCACCGCACCCGCTGCACCTACCTGCTCGCCCTCGCCGAGGACGGCGACGACGCCGGGGCGCGGGACTGGCTGGCCGCCACCACCGCCACCCTGAAGACGCTGACCGGCCGGGAGCCGTCCCCCTGTGACACCCCGCCCGCCGCGCGGACCAGCGAGCTGCGGCTGCGGCACGACCGACAGCAGTACCTGGGCCTGATCGACGACTGTCTGGAGGAGATCCGCAGCGGCGAGACGTACGAGGTCTGCCTGACCAACATGATCGAGGCGGACACCGACGTCGACCCGTGGCAGGCGTACCGGTTCCTGCGCCGCTTCTCCCCCGCCCCGTTCGCCGCGTTCCTCGGCTTCGGTGACGTCTGCGTGCTGAGCACCTCGCCCGAGCGGTTCCTGCAGATCGACAGGCACGGCGGCATGGAGTCCAAGCCGATCAAGGGCACCCGCCCGCGCGGCCGGACCCCGCAGGAGGACCTGCAGCTCGTCGACGACCTGGCCAACAACGAGAAGGACCGCGCCGAGAACCTGATGATCGTCGACCTGGTCCGGCACGACCTGGGCCGCTGCGCCGAGGTCGGCTCGGTGCACGCGGACAAGGTCTTCGACGTCGAGACGTACGCCACCGTGCACCAGCTGGTGAGCACCGTCCGGGCGCAGCTGGCCGCGGACCACAGCCCGGTCACCGGCGTGCGCTGTGCCTTCCCCGGCGGCTCGATGACCGGGGCGCCGAAGATCCGCACGATGGGGATCATCGACCGGCTGGAGGCCGGGCCGCGGGGCCTCTACTCCGGCGCGATCGGCTACTTCTCCCTGACCGGAGGCGCCGACCTCAGCATCGTGATCCGCACGGTGGTGCTCAACAACGGCCGACTGCGGTACGGCGTCGGTGGCGCGATCATCGCGCTGTCCGACCCGGCGGCCGAGTACGAGGAGACCGCCGTCAAGGCGCGCCCCCTGCTCACCCTGCTCGGCGCGGAGTTCCCGGAACGCCAGAACGCGCAAGCCTGACCCCCTCGGGAGACCCCCATGGCGATCACCGCCGCGGACTACCAGCTCATACCGGCCGACGATCTGACCTCGTTCCAGCGTGGTCTCACGCTGCCCGCAGTGTTCGCCCGCGCGGTGGCCGCCGGCGGGCCGGCCGTGGCGATCGTGGACGGGGACCGCTCCTTCACCTGGGAGCAGTGGCGCACCGAGGTGGACGCGGTGGCCCGGGGCCTGCAGGAGGCAGGCGTCGGGCCCGGTGACGTGGTCGCCGTGCAGCTGCCGAACAGTGTCGAGTACCAGACCACGCACCTGGCCGTCGGCGAGATCGGTGCGGTGATGCTGCCGTTGCACAACGGCATCGGCCGGCGGGACGTGCTCGCCCTGCTGCACCGCGCCGATCCGGTCGTGCTGGTGACCGCGGACGCCGGCGCGGCGGCGGAGTTGCTCGCCGAGACCCCGTCGCTGCGCACCGTGCTGACCCCGGACGTGTGGCACGCCACCGCGGACCGCTGGCGTGGGCACCGGCCCCGCCCGGTGCAGGTGCGGCCCGATTTGCCGATGCTGCTGCTGCCGTCGTCCGGCACCACCTCGCAGCGCCCGAAGATCTGCGTGCACCACCACGACGGGCTGCTGTCCAACATCTCGTACATCACCGAGGAGGCCCTCGACTCGCTGCGGGCCGGCATCGTCACCGCCTGCCCGCTGACCCACCTGTTCGGTCTCCAGTCGATCCACATGGCGCTGATGGCCGCCTGCCGGCAGACCATCCTCAGCGCCTGGGACACCGAACGGTTCCTGGTCGTCGGCCGCGAGGCGCAGCCGGGCATGGTGTTCCTGGTGCCGCCGCAGATCTACGACGTCATCGGCTGGTCGGCCCGGACCGGCGAGCCGGCCGGTTTCGCGCCGCGCGAGGTGCGGACCGCGGGCGGTGTGCTCCCGGCGGCGGCCGCCGACCAGCTCCGGTCGGCGCTGGACACCTCGGTGGTGGTCGTCTGGGGCATGTCCGAGCTGGGCACCGGCACCCGCACCCTGGTCGACGACGACGGTGTCGTCGCGGCCACCACCATCGGCCGTCCCGGTCCCGGTTCCCAGGTCCGTATCCGGGACGAGGACGGGAACCCGGTCGCCGCCGGTGTGCCGGGTGAGCTGCAGTACCGGGCGGCGAGCATGTTCCGCGGCTACCACGGTGATCGCGAGGTGACCGCCGAGGCGATCACCGGCGACGGCTGGCTGCGCACCGGTGACACCGCCGCGCTGGAGGCCGACGGCCGGCTCGTCTTCCACGGCCGCGCGGCCGAGATCATCAACGTCGGCGGGCGGAAGGTGAACGCCGTCGAGGTGCAGGGCCTGCTGGCCGACATGCCCGGCATCGGCCCGCTGGCGGTCGTCGGGCAGGCCGACCCGCGGCTCGGCGAGTTCCCCTGCCTGGTCGTCACCGAGGCGGTCCGGGACCGGATCGACCTCACCGCGGTCACCGGCTTCCTGCGCGGGCTGGGCCTGGCCGAGTACGGGATCCCGCTGGACCTCGTCCACCTGCCCGAGCTGCCCAAGACCCCGGCCGGCAAGATGCACCGGCGGGCGCTGGAGGACATGCTGCGCCGGCGCACGACCGGCCCGGCCCGGTACGCCGGCAGCCTTCAGGACGCGCTGGACCTGGTCCGGGTCTGCGTGGGCCGGATCGGCGGGGACGCCGGCATCGGTCCCGGCGGCGCCTTCCGCGATCACGGCCTGGACTCGGTCGGCACGATCCGGCTGCGCAACGCCATCGCCGAGGCGACCGGCCTGACCCTGCCGGCCACTCTGGCCTTCGACCACCCGACCCCGCTCGCGGTCGCCCGGCACCTGACCGGGCACACCACCGACGAGCCGGACGAGACGCCGGCGGCCGGCCAGGACGAGCCGATCGCGATCATCGGCATGGCCTGCCGGCTGCCCGGTGGCGCCGATTCCCCGGAACGGCTGTGGGAACTGGTCACCGACGGTGTGGACGCGATCACCGATTTCCCGGCCGACCGTGGCTGGGACCTGGAGACGCTGTTCCACGACGACCCGGACAACCCCGGGACGACGTACGCCCGGCAGGGTGGTTTCCTGTCCGGCGCGTCCGGTTTCGACGCCGGGTTCTTCGGCCTGTCCGACCGGGAGGCCCTGGCCACCGACCCGCAGCACCGGCTGATGCTGGAGGCCGCGTGGGAGGCCTTCGAACGGGCCGGGATCAACCCCTCGGCGGTGCGCGGTTCCCGTACCGGCGTGTTCACCGGGTCCATGTACGCCGACTACGCCACCGGCCCGGCCGGCGAGCTGGAGGGTCTGCTCGCCGTCGGGCGGGCCGCCAGCGCCCTGTCCGGCCGGATCGCCTACCACTTCGGCCTGCACGGCCCGGCCCTGACGGTGGACACCGCCTGCTCGTCGTCGCTGGTGGCGCTGCACCTGGCCTGCCAGTCGCTGCGGTCCGGCGAGTCGTCGCTGGCCCTGGCCGGTGGCGCCGCGGTGATGGCCACCCCGGACTCGTTCGTGGAGTTCTCCCGGCTGCGCGGGCTGGCCCCGGACGGGCGGTGCAAGTCGTTCGGCGACGGCGCCGACGGCGCGGCCTGGTCCGAGGGCGCCGGGGTGCTGCTGCTGGAACGCCTGGACGACGCCCGGCGCCACGGGCACCCGGTGCTCGCCGTGGTCCGCGGCTCCGCGGTCAACTCCGACGGCGCGTCCAACGGCATGACCGCCCCGAACGGCCCGGCCCAGCGGCGGGTGATCCGGCAGGCGCTGGCCAACGCCGGTCTGTCGGCCGCCGACGTGGACCTGATCGAGGCGCACGGCACCGGCACCGCGCTGGGCGACCCGATCGAGGCGCAGGCGATCCTGGCCACCTACGGCGAGGCGCGTACCGCGGACCGTCCGGTGTGGCTCGGCTCGGTGAAGTCCAACCTGGGCCACACCCAGGCGGCGGCCGGCGTGGCCGGGGTGATCAAGGCGGTGCAGGCCATGCGGCACGGTGTGCTGCCCCGCACCCTGCACGTGGACCGCCCGACCACCCAGGTCGACTGGTCCCGCGGCACGGCGCGGCTGCTCGGCGAGCCCCGGCCGTGGCCGGCCACCGAACGGCGCCGGGCCGCGGTCTCGTCGTTCGGGATCAGCGGCACCAACGCCCACGTGATCCTGGAGGACGTCGCCGTTCCCATGCCCGCGCCGCGGACCGCCGGGACGGGATCCGGGCCCTGGTTCCTCTCCGCCCGCAGCGAGGCGGCCCTGCACGAACAGGGCCGGCGGCTGGCGGCACATCTGGCGGCGGTTCCCGCGGAACCCGCCGACGTGGCGTTCTCGCTGGCCACTTCCCGGGCCGTGCACGACTACCAGGCCGTGGTCAGCGGCGCCGACCAGCTCGGCGCGCTCCCGGTGACCCGGCGGACCGGCGACGGCGGGCTGGCCGTGCTCTTCTCCGGGCAGGGTTCGCAGCGCGCCGGGATGGGACGTGCGCTCGCCGCCCGGTACCCGGTGTTCGCGGCGGCCTTCGAGCAGGCGTGCGCCCTTCTCGGCGACATCGGCTGGGACGATCTGGACCGGACCGGGAACGCGCAGCGGGCGATCTTCGCGTTCGAGGTGGCCCAGTACCGGCTCCTGGAGTCGTGGGGCGTCCGCCCGGACGCGGTCGCCGGCCATTCGATCGGTGGGGTCGCCGCCGCGCACGTCGCCGGGGTGCTGTCCCTGCCGGACGCGTGCACGCTGGTGGCCGCCCGGGCCCGGCTGATGGAGGCGCTGCCGGCCGGTGGCGCGATGATCGCGGTCCAGGCCGCGGCCGCCGACGTCCCGCTCACCGAGGGGGTGTCGCTGGCCGCGGTGAACGCCGCCGACGCCGTCGTGCTGTCCGGTCCCCAGGACGCGGTGACCGCCGTGGCCGCCGGCTTCGCGCGGACCAAGCGGCTCGATGTCAGCCACGCCTTCCACTCCGCGCTGATGGACCCGATGCTGGACGAGTTCCGCGCCGCGATCGCCGGGCTGACCCACCACGCGCCGACGGTGCCCTGGATCTCCGACACCACCGGCACGGCGGTCACCGAGACCGGCCCGGACTACTGGGTGCGCCACGTCCGGGACACGGTCCGGTTCGCCGACGTGGTCACCACCCTCGCCGCGGACCGGATCGGCACGTTCCTGGAGGTGGGCCCGGATGCCGTGCTCACCCCGATGGTCGGCGCCGGGACCGCCGTTCCGGCCGGCCGCCGGGACCGGGACGAGGACACCGCCCTGCTGGAGGCGGTCGGCCACCTGCACGGCGCCGGGGTGCCGATCGACTGGGCCGCGGTGCTGCCCGGCGCGCAGCCGGTGCCGCTGCCCACGTACGCGTTCCAGCACCAGCCGTACTGGGTGTCGGCCACCCCGTCCGCGCCGTTGCTGATGCCCCCGCCGGCCGAACTGCTCACCGGGCTGGACGGGCTCGACGACCTGGAGCAGGACGACAAGCTGCTCTCGATCGTGTCCGGCGAGCTCGCCGCGGTGCTCGGCGGCGGTCCGGTCGGCGCCGTCGACCCGGCCCGCCCGCTCATCGAGCTGGGTGTCACCTCGGTCAACGCGATCGAGTTGCGCAACCGCCTGATGACCCGGACCGGGGTGACCATGCCGGCCACCCTGGTCTACGACCACCCGACCCCGAACGCGGTCGTCCGGTTCCTCCGCAAATCCCTGGTGCCCGCGGCGGAGACGTCGGTGGACAGTCTGATCACCCGTCTGGAGCGGATGCTCGCCGACGGCGTGTCCCTGGACACCACCGCGTCCCGGCGGCTTCGCGCTCTGGCGGGCGGCCGCCCGAGCCTGGACGAGGCCAGCGACGACGAGCTGTTCCGCCTGCTGGACGAATCCTGACGGGGCACCGACGACGACACCCGCTCGCGATGCCGCGAGCGGGTGTCGGGCCGGAGGCCGATCATGGGTGGAGGGGTTCAGATCATGCCCGCGCGCAGCGCGTAGGCGACCGCGTGCGAACGGTTACGCAAGTGGAGACGGCCGGTGATCCCGTGAATGACGTTCTTGACCGTGCGCTCCGAGTAACAGAGCTCGGCGGCGATCTCCTGGGTGTCCATCCCGTCGGCCATCAGCCGGAGCACGTCGACCTCGCGGGGCGTCAGGCCCGACGGGTTGAGGCCCTGCGGCGTCAGCACCTCGCGCTGCACCCGCTCGATGTGTTTGAGCAGCTCACCGACCATGGCGGGTGGCATCACGCCGCCACCGGCCGCGGTCGCCAGCACCCCGTGACCGAGTCGTTCCGCGGTGACCGCGCCGCGCGGCAGGATCGTCGCCACCCGGTACTCCACAGCGGTCAGCAACTCACCCTCGGTGATGCCGTCGACGACCAGTACCACCGGCGGACCATCGGCCGCCGCCGACCGGCGCAGCAGGGTCCACACCTCCGGCGTGACCTGCTCACCGCAGACCAGCATCACGTTCGCGCCACCGGCCGTCCCGGCCGGGAGCACCTCGATCTCCGGTGTGGCCTCCAGCAGCGTCACCAATCCGGCGCGACTGACCGGGTCCGGTGCTTCCACGACCACCCGAACCTGCTCCACGTCTTCGTACCTCCGACATCCACGGATCGGGACGATCCGCCCGGTTCCGACACCACCCCCGTGTCGTTGCCAGTGTCTGGAGGCGATCTTCAGGAAATCTCTCGACGTTCTTCAGAAACGGAAGGCGTTCGTGAAGGTTCGGCCGCACGGCGGATCGACTCGATGTATTTGGGGAGTTCGGCCAGCGCCTTCTCGGTCAGCCCGGGCGCCACCTGCTCGACGAAGACCGCGTCGGTCACCGCGCCGGCCGGCTCCTCGGGCAGCTCGTCGGCCCGCGGCCCGGACGGTTGCCGCCGGCACAGGATCTCGTGCCGGGCCCGGACCACCGACAGGGTCTTCTCCAGCCCGGCCAGGATCTCCTGCGCACGGGCGGGTTCGACGGTCAGGCAGCCCCGCCGGGCGAGCGTGAGGAACAGGTCTCCGGCGAAGGGACTCCACGACTCGTCAGGCATCCGCCCAGTTCACCTGACATCCGGCGGACCGGGAACGTGCTCGCCGATTTCCTGCCTCTGGTGACCACCGGGTCTGCCCTATGACGTCAAGCGACCACGCCCGTGAACGATAAAGATCATGTTTGGTGGCAATCCAGGGCCACACGGTCTAGAAATGGTAATCCTTCCTGGCAAGTCTCCGGACCACCGGAGAACCCGCGGCGTCAGGAGGGCGACACACGAGAACGAGGCGAGGGATGCCGGCAACGAGCGGAAGCATCGAACTACGGCTGCTGGGCCGACCGCGGGCGTGGCGGGACGACAGCGAGTTCGTCCTCGGTTCGGCTCACCGCAACGCCGTGCTCTGCATGCTCGCCCTGCACCCGGGCGTGGCCGTCACCCGCGACCAGTTGATCGCCGCGATCTGGGGCGATCAGGCGCCGGCCAGCGCGATCGGCAACGTGCACACCTACATCTCGGCCCTGCGCCGGCTGCTGGAACCGGACCGGGACCGCTGGTCGGCCGGCCGGCTGCTCACCTCGGGCGGTGGCACCTACCGGCTGAACATCACCGCGGACGACGTCGACGTCACCCGGTTCGAGACGTTGCGGGAGACCGCCCGCCACCACCGGCTGACCAACAACGTCCCGGCCGAGCTGGCCACCGTCGAGACGGCACTGGCGATGTGGCACGGCGACGCGCTCGACGGGGTGCCCGGCCCGTTCGCGGCGGCCCAGCGGACCCGGCTCACCGAACTGCGCCTGGCCACCGCCGAACGGCACGCCGTCCTGCTGGCCGAGACCGGGCGGCCGGACAACGCGGTGCGGGCACTGCGCACCCTGTCCGAGGAGAACCCGGAGCGCGACTCGGTCCAGGCCCTGCTCACCGGGCTGCTCGGCGGCGGTCGCCGGGCCACCGCCTCCACCGGGCCGGCCGTCTTCGGGCGGGACACCGAGATTCAACACCTTCGCCTGGCGGTACGCGGGACGGGCCGGAGCATCCGGATCGAAGGACCACCCGGCATCGGCCGGTCCACCGTGCTGTCCACGGCGCTGCGCGGCCACGTCCCGCCCGGGCACCGGCTCGGCTGGGCCGACGGTGACCGGTTGTCGCACCGGCTGCCGATGGGCCTGCTCACCGAGTGCCTCGAAGCGAGCGGAGCCGTCGAGCCGCACGCCGTCCCGCAGTCCGTCGACGGGGTCGTCGAACTCATCGGCGGCCTGCTCGCCACCGGTCCGCTGACCCTGGTGATCGACGACATCCACCTGGCCGATCCGCTCACCCTGTGGGCCTGGGGGCGGCTGGCGCACCTGCCGCTGACACTGATCGCCACCGCCCGTACCGGCGCGCCGGTTCTTCCCGAACTGCCCGCCGGCGAGGTGATCCTCCTGCCGCCGCTGGATGACACCGCCGCGGCCGCCCTGGTCCGGGCCCGGTCACCGCTGTCACCCGGCACCGGCGAGCTGCGCCGGATCCTCGCCGAGGCGAACGGCCACCCCGGGCTGCTGGCGGGTCTCGCCGCCGAGACCGCCGGGGACCGGCAGAGCCTGCCCGACGCGGGCGCGGCGTGCACCGAGGCGTTCCCGGAGAACACCAGACGGCTCCTGCGGGCGGCCGGCGCGCTCGGCGTGTCACCGCAACCGGCCGAGGTACTGGCCGTCGCCCTCGGCAACACCCCGTACGAGGTGCGCGAAGGTCTGGAACCGGCGGTGACGGCGGGGCTGCTCCGGGCCGGGGACGAGCGGATCGCCTTCGTCCATCCGGCGCTGGGCCGGGCGCTGCACGAGAGCTCACCACCGGCCCTGCGGATCGCCCTGCACCGCCGGTTCGCCCAGCGCATCGCCGAAGCGGGCGGACCACCCGAGGTGGTGGCCGGTCAGCTGCTGGCCGGTGAGTTCTCGAACAGCACCGAGGCCGCCGGCTGGCTGGTCCGGCACATCGCCGGGCTGGCCGAGAGCAACCCGGACCTCGCGGTGGCGGTGCTGCGGCGGGCCCGGCTGGTCCGCACCCTCGCTCCGGAGCACCGCCTGCAGTTCACCGCCTGGCTGGCCCGCCTGCTCCTGTGGCGGGGCGCGGACGCCGCCGCCGAGGCCGGCTGGGTCGCGGCCCGGGCCACCGACCCCGACCTGGCCGGCGAGATGCGGTGGACGGCGGCGATGTCCCACGAGCGCAACGGCGACGTGGAGGCGGCGACCGCCGCCGCCCGGGCGGCACTGGCCGAGCCCCTGATCACCGATCCGTGGCAGCACCGGGTCCGCGAGATGCTCGACCGGCTGCGGCCGCTGACCACGGGCGTGCCCACCCATCCGCACCTGCCCCGCTCGGACGTGCTCGACCCCGGGACGGGGTGCGGATGACGATGCGGATGTCGGTACTCGGGCTGGTCCGGGCCTGGCGCGGGGAGACCGAACTGGTGCTCGGCCAGCCCCGGCAGCGGATGCTGTTCGCCGTGCTCGCCACCGCCGGGCGGCCGGTCGGGCGGGACGAGATCATCGCGGCCGTCTGGGGCGCCAACCCGCCCACCACCGCGGCCGGCAGTGTCCACACGTACGTCTCCGGGCTGCGCCGTACCCTCGGCCGCGACCGGATCGTGTCCGGGCCGGCCGGCTACACGCTCGTCGTGCACCCCGGTGAACTGGACCGGGACGAGTTCGACAGGCTCTGCGAGCAGGCCGCCCACAACGACGCGCCCGCGGCCGTGAGCCTCCTGGACCGGGCGCTCGGCCTGTGGCAGGGCGAGGCGTTCGCCGGGTTGAACGGGCACTGGGTGGAGGAGGAACGGGCCCTGCTCACCGAACGGCGGCTGACCGCCGTCGTCCAGCGGTCCCGGGCCCTGACCGAGCTGAACGACGACAGCGCGGTGGCCGAACTCGGCGACCTGACCGGCACCCACCCGCTGCACGAGCCGCTGCACGAGGTCCTCATGCTGGCGCTGATCCGGGCCGGCCGGGCCGGCGAGGCCGAGCAGGTCTTCCAGCGGATCCGGCGGGCGTTGCGCGCCGAACTCGGCGTGGATCCGGGGCCCGCGCTGCGCGGACTGCACGAACATCTGCAGGCCGGGCCGCGGCCGGCGCCGGTCCCGGTCGCTGCTCCGGCCGGGCGCGGCGCGGAGATCGACCGGCTACGGACCCTGGCCGGGGCCCTGACCGTTGGCCGGGGCGGCTCGGTGTGGATCGAGGGCGAACCGGGCAGCGGCAAGAGTCTGCTGCTGGACGCCGCGTTCGCCGATCCGGGCGTCCGGGTGGTCCGGGTCGCCGGATCCGAGAACGACGAGGACGCGCTGGTCCCGGTGTTGACGAGGATCCTCGGGCAGCTGCGGGAGTCCGGGGCGGCGAGCTCGCTGATCCTGATCGTCGACGACCTCCAGTGGACCGGGGCGTGCGAGATCCTGCTGCTCGATCAGCTGGTCGCTCTCACCGCGCGGCTGCCGCTGCTGGTGGTGACCGCGTCCCGTACCGCGCCCGCCAACCAGGATCTGGCCCGGCTGCGGCGCGGACCGGTGATCCGGCTCGGTCCGCTGCCGGCGGACGTGCTCGAGACCCTGCTGGCCGAGATCGTCGGCGCCCCGCTCGGGCCCCGGCTGGCGACGATCGTGCCGCTGTCCGGAGGCAACCCCCGCTACGCCCGTGGCCTGGCGATCGCCCAGTTGCTGCGGGAAGTGATCGAGATGCGCGACGGGCGGGCCGACCTGCCCCCGGCCGCCTCGATCGAGCCGCCGCGTGCGCTGCTGGCCGAGATCCGCGGCACCGTCGAGGTGCTCGCCGAGCCGGTGCAGGAGGCGTTGCGGACGGCGGCCCTGCTGGGCCCGGCGTTCGGCGTCGACGACCTGATGGCAGTGGCCGGCGACACGTCGCTCGACCTGCTCGACCACCTGGCCGAGGCGCTGACCGCCGGGGTGGTCGTGGAGTACGGCCGGAAACTGGCCTTTCATCCGCCCCTGTTGCGCCAGGCCCTCTACGACGGTGTCCCGGTCGCGGTCCGCCCCGTGCTGCACCGGCATCTCGCCGAGGTGCTCACCCGGGCCGGCAGCCAGGCCACCCTGGTCGCCGGCCAGCTGATCGCGGCCGCGCCGATCGTGGACGACTGGGTGCTGACCTGGCTGTCCGGCAACCACGAGGAGGTCGCCCGGCACGATCCGGCGGTGGCCGCGGACCTGATCCGGCAGGTGCTCGGCTCCGGGCTGCCGGACCCGGCGACCCGGCAGTCGCTGACCGTCGCGCTCGTGAAGGCGGAGTTCCGGCGGGGCCGCTTCCCGCTGGCCGAGTCCGAGGAGGCGATCCGGCAGGCCACCCGGGTCAAGGAGCGGGCCGGGCTGCGCCAGCTGGTGGCCTCGATGGCCGATCAGCACGGTGACCGGGCCACCGCGATCCGGGTTCTGGAGGAGGGACTGGCCGACCCGGACACCCCCGACGTCTGGCGCTGGCGGCACCGGTCGTACCTCGCCCGGGTCCGCCGTGGACCGCTGCCGGATCCGGACCGGGCCGGCACCGCCACCGTCTCGGCCACGGCCGCCGAGCAGGAGCACGAGGCGATGATCGCCTGGAAGACCCGCTGGCTCACCGCCACCGTCCGCCGCGACCACGAGCAGGCCCTGGCGTACGTCGACAGTGCTCTGGAACTGGTCCGTGGTTCGGCCCGCAATCCCACGTTCGTCCTCGACCTGTACGGCCGGCGGATGTTCACCCTGCACAACCTGGACCGGCTGGACGAGGCGGAACTGTCGGTCCGCGAGGCCACCCGCTTCGCCGCACGGCACCGGCTGCAGTCGTCGACCGTGCTGACCGCACCGGTGGCGATCCAGCAGTACTGGCACGGCCGGTGGGTGGACTCCCTGCACGACGAGGGCGGCGGCCCGCTGCGGCACGCGGTGGCCACCCTCGTCGCCGGGCACCGCGGCGCCACCGACCTGGCCCGCGCCCATCTGGAGGCGGCCGAGGCGGCACTGGCCACCGAGGCCGAGTGCGAGTGCCCCGACTACCTGCTCGCCGCCCGTTCCCTGGTGGCCGAGCAGCGGGGCCGCCCGGAGGAGGCGCTGCTGCTGTTCGGTTCCCTGCTGGAACCCGGCAACGCCCCCCTGGTGGTACGCCACCAGTGGCTGCCGTGGGTGACCCGGCTCGCGCTGCGGGTGGGCCGGCCGGACGTGGCCCGGCGGGCGGCCGCGATCTGCGCCGAGGAGGCGGAGCGCGACCCCCGGCCGGGCCGGGCGGCCTGGGCGTCGGGCCGCTGCCGGGCGCTGCTCACCGGTGACCCGGCGCCCGCGCTGGCAGCCGCGGCCCACTACCAGCGGGTCGGCCGCCGCCCGGAGCGGGCCGGGGCGCTGGAGGACGCCGCCGTCCTGCTGGCCGCGAGCCGCCGTCCGCACGACGCGGCCCGGACCGGCGCCGACTCGTTCGCGCTGTACGGCACGTTCGGGGCGTCGTGGGATCAGGGCCGGCTGCTGCGGCGGCTCGCCGAGTACGGTGTCGAACCGCCGCCCGCCCCGTGACGTGCGGTCAGCGGACCTCCATCTCGAACAGTGAATAGCCGTACTCCACGGCCCGTTTCGTGCCGAACATCCGCACGAAACGGCCGGGGACACCGCCCATCAGCACCGTCACGTTGCCGCCGGTCCCGCCGGTGATGCTGCGCACGGTCGTCCAGTCGACACCGTCGAGGGAGACCTCGATCCGGTAGTCGGTGGCGTACGCCACCTCCCACCACAGCTCGACCTCACTGATCCGGTACGTTCCGCCGAGATCGACGCTCAGCCATTGCGGGTCGCTGAAGGTGCTGCTCCATCGGGTCTCCGGGTTGCCGTCGACCGCGGAGTCGGCGACGAACGGCGGACTCTCCGAGCTGGACGCGGTGGCCGGGCGGCCCAGCGCCAGGTTGCGCCCGGTGGGGTTCGCGGTGCCCCGGACCTTGGACCGGGACGGTGACGCCGACGACCGGGACACGGCCGGGCCGGCGCTCGGCACCTCGACCGGGGCCGGCGGCTGGGACCTCCGGCTCGACCGGCCCGGGCTGGGCATCACACTCGGGCTCGGCCCGGCGTCCACGCCGGACACCGGGGCCGGTGATCCGACCGAGGCGGGCGGAGCGGCCCGCGGGACGTCGATGACGGTGTCGCCGTAGTTCGCCACCATGACGACGGCGATCAGCCCGGCCGCCGACAGGAACCCGGCGGGGACGAAGATCGGCCACCGCGCGCGGGCCGGCGCCGGTTTCTCCCCGGCCGGTTCCGCGCCTTGCGGCACCGGCATCTCGCCGACGAGCATGGCCAGCAGGTCCGCCGCGGTGGGCCGGTCGGCCGGCTGTTTGGACAGCGCCAGCCGCAGGATGGCGCGCAACGGGTCGGGCAGACCGTCCAGGTCGGGCTGCCGGCTCATGATCCGGGCGACGGTGACCGGGAGCGAGTCGCCTCCGAACGGGGTGCGCCCGGTGCCCGCGTAGGCGATCACGCAGGCCCAGGCGAAGACGTCGGCCGCGGGCGTGACCGGGGCGTCGCGCCGGTCGTCGGCGAACCGCTCCGGCGCCATGTACGCCACCGTGCCGACCAGCACGTCGGCCCGGGTGAACTGGCTGGTCGCCACGAGCGGCTGGGAGATCCCGAAATCGATCACCTTGGGGCTGCCGGGAGGCAACAGCACGTTGTCCGGCTTCAGATCCCGGTGGATCACCCCCGCGCCGTGGATGCCGGTCAGCGCGGTGGCGACCCCGACCGCCAGCGAGTGCAGGGCGCCACCGCGCAACGGCCCGCGTTCCTCGACCACCTCGGTCAGGGTCGGGCCGTCGACGTACTCCACCACCAGGTAGGGCGGATCGTGGTCGAGGTCCGCGTCGAGGAATTCCGCGGTGCAGAACGACGGCACCTGCCGGGCCCGCTCCACCTCGCCCCGGAACCGCCCGCTGAACTCGGCGTCGGCGGCGAGTGCCGGATGGATCAGTTTGACGGCGACCGGGGTGCCGTCCGGGTCCTCGGCGAGGTAGACCACTGCCATGCCGCCGGTGCCCAGCCGCCCGAGGAGCTGATACGCGCCTATCTTCTCGGGATCGGCATCCGACAACGGATTCACCCGGAACGCGGTGTCCACAACTCTCCCTGCCACAAGGTCACGGCGACCGCCCGGCCCCACCGGCACGGGGCCGCTGGAGTCTCTCCCGAATGACCTATTGACTGCAAATGTGAAGTGTTCTCAGGTGGCCGGAACGGTGTGACCAGGGGCGATCGATGCCTGGACGACCAGGGCCGCCGCGCCGATCCCGGCCGCGTCCCGGGGCTGGGCGGACAGTTCGACGGAGATCTCGTGGCGGTGCCGGGCGTGGGCGGTGCGGGCCAGGTGCGCGCGCAGCCGGCGGGCGTAGATGGAACCGGCGACGGCCACACCGGGACCGGTCAGCACCACCCGGCCCAGGTCGAGCAGGTTGACCATCGAGGTCACCGCCAGGCTCAGGTAGCCGGCGGCCTGGTCCACCACGGCGTACGCCCGCGGGTCACCGCCGACCGCGGCGTGCGCCACCGCGTCGTACGCGCTGGAAATGGTCTTCTGATCGACGGTCAGACCGGCTTCACGGGCTGCGTCCACGGTGGCCTCCATCGACGCGTACCGTTCCACGCAGCCCTTGTTGCCACACGGACAGGGCCTTCCGTCGTACGCGATGGACAGGTGCCCCAACTCCCCCGCGTCGAAGCTGGCGCCGCGGAACAACGCGCCGCCGAAGACCAGTCCCGCGCCGATCCCGGTGGACAGGTAGACGCTGCCGAACGCCTGCTCCCGGGGCACCCGGCGACTCCAGAACTCGCCCAGCCCGGCGGCGGCCGCGTCGTTCTCCACGATCACCGGAATGCGCAGCCGATCGGCGAGCGCGGCGCGGACGGCAGCCCAATGCGGGGCGTCGGCCTCGGCGCCGGGACGCGCGGTGGCGGCCACGATCGCCAGGCCCTCGATCCGGTCGCGGGGCAGGTCGAGGTCGTCGACGAAGTCACCGAACCGTTCGGCGAGCCGGGCGGCCAGGTCGACGCCGTCGAACGGGACGACCTCACGGCCGACGACACCGCCGGTCAGGTCGATCGCGACGCAGTTGAGGGTGTCCGGGCCGAGGTGGAAGCCGATGCCGAAACGGTTGGCCGGGGTGATGGCGAGCAGTTTGCGGGGCTTGCCGCGGGCCGAGTCGGCGGAACCGGTCTCGTAGATCACCCGGTCGGCGATCAGGTCCCGCACGATGTTGGAGATCGACGGCTGGGTGAGGCCGGTGCGTTCGGCGAGCTCCACCCGGCTGATCGAGATGGTGGAGCGGATGACGTCCACGATCAGGGCCCGGCTGCCCGGCCCGGCGACGGAGGTTTCCCGGCGTGCCATTACCTGTGGTCTCCGTTCGCATGCCGCCTGCTGACAGGCGATACCGTACCTTTCGGTGCCAGGGATGCGGAGGAACCGGTGACACAGGCGCAACGACGGGTGGGCGTGGTACTCGAGCGGGCTTCCCGGGTGCTCGGCGAGGAGCCGTTCTACCACGAGTTCGTCGAGGGGCTGGAGCGCGTGCTGAACCCGGCCGGTGTCTCGGTGCTGGTCAAGATCGTGACCGACCGGGAGGCGGAGAACCAGGCGTACGAGCGGTGGGCCGAGCGCCGGCGCATCGACGGTGTGATCCTGGTCGACCTGACACCGGACGACGACCGGGTTCCGCTGGTGGGACGGCTGGGCCTGCCGGCGGTGGTGCTGGGCGCCCCGTCGACGGCGTCCGGGCTGCCGACGGTGTGGACCGACGACGCGGGGTACGCCCGGGAGGCGGTCCGTCTGCTCGCCGGGCGCGGGCACCGGACGATCGGGCACCTCAGCGGGCCGTTGTCGTTCCTGCACACCCAGTTGCGCCGCGCGGGCGCGCTCGAGGAGGCCGCGGCGCTGGGTGTCACCGTGGTGCAGGCCGACGGCGACTACTCCTACCAGTCCGCCCAGGTCGCCGCCGCCGAGCTGGCCGCCCGGGAGTGCACCGCGATCATCTGCGACAACGACCTGATGGCCCTGGCCGCCCTGGACACCCTGAAGGAGCGGGACATCGCCGTGCCGGGTGACGTGTCGGTGGTGGCGTGGGACGACTCCGCACTGTGCCAGCTCGCGGTGCCGGCCCTGTCCGCGATGAGCCACGACGTGGTCCGGATCGGCGAGATCGCCGCGGGCGCGATGCTCGACGCGATGGCCGGCGAGCCCCCGGCGGTGTACCAGGCGCCGCCCGCGGTGTTCGTGGCCCGCGACAGCACCGGCTGAGGCGTCGTCGCGTCACCGCCGGATCAGGTCGGCGACCTCTGCGGGCCGGTCCGGAGTCGTAGCGGTCCGGAGGCCACGAACCGTTCGTGTGTGTCGACCATGGAGAGCGTTGTCCCCGCGTACCCAAGCCGCGGTTTTTTCGTTAAATTATTAATCTAAAGTTGACAGGGTGCGGATGGCCGTCGATGCTCTCCTCATGCGAATCCCCCGTCCCGCCTGGGCCGTCGGCGCCGCTCTGGTGCTGCTCGGCGCGGGTGTCAACGCTCCGGCCGCGGCCGCGTTCCCGGCCACCCCGAAGTCCACCGTCCTCAACTATCTGCGGGCGATCACCGGCACCTCGATCGTCTCCGGCCAGCACAACAAGGAACCCGCCGCACAACCCGGTCAATACACCCGGCAGGTGTACGACGTCACCGGCCAGTACCCGGGTCTCTGGGGCGGCGACATGATGTTCACCGGCACCGACATCGCCGACCGGCAGCGCGTCGTCGACCAGGCGAAGACCGAATGGGCCAACGGCTCACTGGTCGCCCTCACCTGGCACGCCTGCTCCCCCACCGGCGGCGCCACCTGCCAGTTCGACGGCGGCGTGAAGACCGGCATCAGCAACGCGCAGTTCCAGGAGATCGTCACCGGCGGCACGTACCTCAACGGGGTCTGGCGCAGCCGGATGGCCGCCGTCGTGCCCTACCTGCGGCAACTCAGGGACGCCGGGGTGCCGGTGCTGTGGCGGCCGTTCCACGAGATGAACGAGACCTGGAACTGGTGGGGCGCCCGGCCCGGGGCCAACGGCGGCGCCAAGATCTACCAGCAGATGCGCGACTACTTCGACAGCCAGGGCCTGGACAACCTGATCTGGGTGTGGAACGTGCAGGACCACCCGACGGCGAACTGGGCGCAGTACTACCCCGGCGGCAACTATGTCGACGTGGTCTCCCTGGACGTCTGGTGGAAGGGCCACCCGTCGGCGGCGGACTACCAGCAGATCCAGTCGATCGCGGCGGGCAAGCCGATCGCGATCGCCGAGATGGGCAAGGTCCCGACCGCCGCCCTGCTGACCGGCCAGCCCCGGTGGGCGTACTTCATGATCTGGTCCGAACAGCTGCGCGGCAGCAACACCAACGCCGAGATCCAGGCGGCGTACTTCCATCCCCGAGTCCTGAACCAGGGTGAGGTCCGCCTCGGGTGAGTTCGGTGCTCAGCGCGGCAGCACCCGCATCACCCTGGCACGACAGGTGCCGCCGGGCTCGCATCCGTCATGGCCCTCGGCCGACCGTTGCGAGCCACGGATCAGGTTCCACAGCGCGTAGGCGTTGTCCTCCGCCTCGAGCCGCGCCGCCTCCCGGTCCAGCTCGCCGTGCCGTCCCTGTTCGGTGAGCAGCCAGCCCAGCTGCAGAAACCGCCGGTCGCCGGGCCAGCCGCGGACCTCATCGGTGGCCTCCACCGCACGGCCGGCCATGGCCAGGGCCCGCGCCAGGCGGAAACGCGCATGATCCTCACCGGCTTCGACGGCGGCCCGGTAGGCGCCGATCGCGTCGTCCAGCCGGCCGCCCTTCTCGTAGATCTCGCCGAGCATCCACGGCGAGGCCCCGTCCTGGTCGATCGCCTGCCGGTAGACGGCGATCGCCTCGTCGTACCGTCCGGTCCGGGTGCACAGCTCGGCCAGCGAGATCCGGACGCGGCAGCCGACGCCGTCCGCGATCATCGACCGGTACTCCCCGATCGCCTCGTCGAGACGGCCCATCCGGGTCAACTGGGTGGCGAGCCCGTCCCGGGAATGCTTCTCGCCGTCCCGGACCGCGGCCCGGTACTCCGCCAGTGCCTCATCCGGCCGATCGTCACCGGACAGCAGTGCGGCGAGCGCCACACGCGCCCCCGGCATCCCGCCGGCGACGGCGGCCCGCCAGAGGGCCTCGGCCTCGCCGGTACGCCCCTGTTCGTCGAGGAGCCCGGCCAGCTCATCCAGTTCGCCGAACTCCGCCTGCCCGTCCCGCATGATCACCAGCACACGGTAGAGGAGGTATCGATGGCAGGATCGTTCCGGTATTCCAGCGCCCCGGAGCACCGGCCCATCTGATGTCATGGCTTCCCGGCGGCGCCTCCGCCTGGACTCTGCCGCACCGGACGTCCCGGAGGTGCTGGCGCAGACCCTCGCCGACATCCATCACTTCGATCCCGGATCGAACAGACCCCGGACCTACCAGTCATGGGCGTCGCCGGGTAGGCGAGTCGTCGTGCCATGGATGCGGCGGTCGGCACTCTGGGAGAAGGCATTCGAGCTGCTGGATCAGCCCGCACCAGCGTATGCGGGCACGTTCCTGCACCGCGACTTCCACCTGGGCAATCTGCTGTGGTCGCGGGGGCACATCAGTGGCGTGGTCGATGGGGTCGAGACATCGTGGGGACCGGCCAGACTGGATGTCGCGCATGCAGCCACCCATCTGGCCATGGTGCACGGCATCGAGGCATCAGCCGGATTCACCGACGCGTACCGCCGCCGCACTGACGATCGAAGCGACGAGGAACAGTTCCGGTACTGGAGCGTCATGGACATCGTCGGCTACCTCCCGGACCCGGTGAAGGTGGTCCAACCATGGCGTGATTCCGGCGTGGACATCACCGTCGATCTCGCCCGCAGCCGACTCGAACAGCGACTCGACCAGGTCATTCGGTCCAGCTGACGGCGTGACCCGGCTGCGTGATCGCACTCACGGTGGTCGCGGAACAGCTTCCCGGGTAGGTTAGTTATTGGCCAACCACTAACCTAGGAGTCGCCATGAACCCCACCCCCGCACAGCACGCCCTCTCCGAGCACCTCCGCCTGGTGTCATCCGGTCAGATCGACGAATGGATCAGCCTGTACGCCACGGATGGCCGCATCGAGTTCCCCTTCGCGCCGGCGGGTGTGCCGACCGAGGTTCAGGGGCGTGAGGCACTGATCGCACACATGCGCGGCTTCCCACAGACCTTCGATCTGAAGTTCGTCGACGTGAAGTTCATCGAGACCACCGACCAGCGGACCGCGGTTGCCGAATACCGTTCGGAAGGCAATGCCGTCAGCACCGGCAAGCCCTACCACCAGACGGTCATCTCGGTGATCCACCTCGACGAGGCAGGCCTGGTCGAGCGGTTCGTCGATTACTGGAACCCTCTCGTGGCCATCGAGGCCATGACCCCCGACGAGGCAGCGAGTGGCGCCAATGATGTGGCGTGGCCGACGTCGCACTGATCCCCGGCCGGACCGGGGTGGGCGCCCCGCCCACCCCGGTCCGGCCGTGAAAGACTGGTCGGCATGCCCGCCCCCGGCTCCAGCGTGAAGAGTGATCAACGCCGCCGAGTGGTGCTGGGCGCCGCGGTGGCCTGCTTCGCGCGCAAGGGTCTGTACGGCACGACGACGGGTGAGATCGCCGAACGGGCCGGGATTTCCCAGCCCTACGTCTACCGCCTGTTCGCCAACAAGGAGGCGCTGTTCGCCGGCGCCGTCCACCATGTTTCCGAACTCATCTCCCAAGCGCTGACCACGGCCGGCGCCGACCGGAGCGGGCCGCCCCGCCAACCGGAGCTGGCGATGCGTTCGGTCCGAACGGCCTACAGCACCCTCATCGAGGACCGGGACGTGATGCGGTTCCTCATGCAGGCCAACTGCGCCACTGACGAACCGCTGATCGCCGACGCGGTGCGGGAATGCTACGCCCGGCAGGTCGCACTCGTCAGTGAGCTCTTGGACCACGACGCCGCCGCCGTCCGGCACTGGTTCGGCGCCGGCATGCTCGATAACGTCACGCTGGCCCTCGGCCTGGCCGACGTCGACGAGCCCTGGGCGCGAACCCTCGACGGACGCGGCTGATCGCCACCGCAGCCCGGACGGGAATGGACTCATACGGCCGGGTGATGCCGGACCTTCATGACGAGGACACGGCGGTCCGGGCTGACATCATCGGGACGTGTTCTCTTCCTTTCTTGTCTCGATCATGTCGACGGTGACCGGTGCGGTCGTCGGTGCGACAGGCGTGGTGGCGCCCGCTGCGACCGACGACGGCTACCGGGCCTCGATCAAGACCATCGGTCGCGCCGAAGCGGGCGCGATGACCGGCGTCTCATGGCGCGAGGGCTGTCCGGTGCGGATCGCGGACCTGCGCCGGGTGGAGTTGACCTACTGGGGCTTCGACAACACCCGGCACCGAGGCGACCTGATCGTCCACGAAGATGTGGCGGCCGGCGTGGTGAACATCTTCCGGGAGCTGTACGCGATTCGTTTCCCGATCCGGACGATTCTTCCGGTGGATCGCTTCAACGCCGACGACAACGCGTCGATGGCCGCCGACAACACCTCGGCGTTCAACTGCCGCCCGAAAACCGGCGCGACGAAGGGCTTCTCCGTGCATTCGTACGGCAAGGCCATCGACATCAACCCGCTGGAGAACCCGTACATCAAGGGCACGGTCGTGCAACCGCCGGCCGGAAAGACGTTCACGAACCGTGCGAACACGCGACCCGGCATGATCAAACGCGGTGACCGGGTCTGGCGGGCGTTCACGACGAACGGTTTCACCTGGGGCGGGGAATGGACGTCGCTCAAGGACTATCAACATTTCGAGGTCCCGGTCTGACCGTTGACCACGGTCGCCAGGTCGGTGAGCACCCACGGAACCTCGACAAGTGACGGATCGAGGGTGTGCGGGGCCCGGACGTGGAAGGTGACCGACTCCCCGGGAAGCAGGGTGACGAAACCCCGGTCGACGATGGCCTGTGGGTCGATGCGGTCGGGTTGCAGCAGGATGTCGCGGGCCAATCCGGTGGCGTGCACGTGGACGTCGAGGCCGCCGGTTACGATCTGGACGTCCACGGTGAGACCGCCATCGGCGAGCGGGTGGTCGTCGGCGAACCACAGCGCGCGGGCGTCGCCGAGCCGGGCCACCACCACAGGATCCCCGGCGGCCTCGACCGGGACGTGTGCCACCGACCGCGGCGCCACCGCCACCGACACGTCCTGATCGTTGACGGTCAGCGTCCCGGTCCAGGTGCAGGCGGTGTCGTTGAGGACCGCCACCACCAGGCCACCGTCGCGGGTCTGGATGGTGAGCGCCCGGTCCGCGTTCATCTCGCCGAGCGCGAAGTAGAGCGGCTTGTACCGCCCGGCCCCGTCGATCGCCGCCCAGGACGTGACCGGCCACAGGTCGTTGAGCTGCCAGAGGATGGCGCCGCCGGTGTGCGGCCAGTGCGACCGCCAGTGTTCGACACCGGTGCGGACGGCCCGGACCTGGTTGAGCTGGGTCAGATAGTGCCAGGCCTCGACGCTCTCCGGCCGGGGAAGATCCGCGGTCAGCCCACGGGCGAGCTTGCCGTTGCCGTCGTCGGCTTTCTGGTGGTGCAGCACACCGGGCGAGTCCGGCAGGATCGGATCGTCGGAGACGGCGTCCCGCAGCGTGGTCCAGGCCGGCGGCGCCTGCCACCCGAACTCCGCCACGAACCGCGGAGCCGACAGCCGGTAGTTCATGTACGGTTCCCGGTTCCAAACCTCCCAGGAGTGGAAGGTCCCGTGATCGACGTCGTTGGGTTCGTGCTCCCACGACCCCGACCAGGGACTTCCCGCCTGGTACGGACGGCTGGGGTCGAGTTCGGCGACGATCTCCGGCAGCGTCTCCAGGTAGTACCGCGAACCCCACGTCGCACCGGACGAGCCCCACCCCATCGCCCCGTGCAGCCACAGGTTCTCGTTGTTGCCACTCCACGTGATCAGGCTGGGATGCGACGCGAGCCGGCTCACGTTCTCCCGGGCTTCGGCGACCACCTCGGAGTGGAGCGGCTCCTCCTCCGGATAGTCGGCACACGCGAACAGGAAGTCCTGCCAGACCATCAGCCCGAGTTCGTCGCAGACCTCGTAGAAGGCCCGGTCCTCATAGATCCCGCCACCCCACACCCGGATCAGGTTCACCCCGGCGGCGGCCGCCTCCCCCAGCCGCCGCGCGTACCGTTCCCTGGTCATCCGGGACGGGAAGATGTCGTCCGGGATCCAGTTGACCCCCTTGATCAGCACCGGCGCGTCGTTGATGTGGAACACGAATCCGGTTCCCGCGTCGTCGGGAGTCTGGTCGAGCCGCACACTCCGGAATCCGACCCGGCGCTCCCACCGATCCAGTTCCTGATCACCATCGGTCAGTACGACGGTCAGCGTGTACAACGCCGGCTCACCGTGACCACGCGGATTCCACGGTTCCACTCCGGGCACGTCGATCTCCGACCGCGCCGAATCGGCATTGACCGCCACCACTGATCCGATCTGGTGGCCGTCGAGAAGGATCGTCGCGCTCAGCCCACAATCGCGGATCCGCTCGATGTCCACGGTCAAGTTCAACTTCCCGACCCCGCTTGTGTACGTCGTGAGCGGGCGAACCGCCGCGAGCCGCGCCGTGCTCCACCCCTCTAATCGCACCGGTCGCCAGATCCCGGCGGTGACCAGCGTCGGTCCCCAGTCCCAGCCGAAACCGCACGCCATCTTGCGGATGAAGTTGAACGGCTCCGGATAGGCGTTGTCCCGCTCCCCCAGCAGCTCACGAACCCTCTCGGCCTCGGCATAGGCGGACTCGAAACGCACGGTGAGCGGCTGCGGCCCGCCGGCGAGCAGTGTGGTCACGTCGTACCGGAAACTGCGGTGCATGTTGCGGGTCCGCCCCAGGGAGACGCCACCGAGTTCGATCGACGCGACTGTGTCGAGGCCGTCGAAGACGAGGTCGATCCGGTCGTGGGCCGGTCCGGTCCAGGCGACTTCCCGGGTGTACTGCCAGTCGGTGTGCCCGACCCAGGCGACGGCTTTCTCGTTGTCGTCCAGGAAGGGATCGGGCAGCCGGCCGTCGTTGATCAGGTCGACGTGGACACAGCCGGGAACGGCAGCCGCGATGGCCGGATCGCCGGGCTTCTCGCGCAGTTCCCACGCACCGCCGAGGTCTTGTGAATGCAGCATGTCCCGGTCCTTCGTCATTTGGTGGCTCCGGCGGTGACGCCGTTGTAGATGAAGCGCTGCAGCAGCAGGAAGATCACGACGGTCGGCAGGATCACGATCATCGTGCAGGCGGCGATGGTCTCCCACTGCGCGCCGTACGGGCCCTTGAACCGGAACAGCGCGGTGGAGATGACATTGAGGTCAGGCGATCGAAGATAGAGGAAGG
Source organism: Actinoplanes couchii (assembly GCF_016862075.1). Taxonomy (GTDB): domain Bacteria; phylum Actinomycetota; class Actinomycetes; order Mycobacteriales; family Micromonosporaceae; genus Actinoplanes; species Actinoplanes couchii. Next base: position 117,902 of record NZ_BOMG01000064.1, read on the forward strand.
GGATGTAGAACTCGTTGTAGATCGCGATGCCCTTGATGATGACGACGGTGGCGATCGCCGGTTTCATCAGCGGCAGGATGATCCGGCGGTAGATGGTGAACCGGCTCGCGCCGTCGACCATCGCGGCCTGGTCCAGGCTCGGCGGAATGGACTGCATGAACTGGAGGAAGATGTAGATCGCGATGATGTCGGTGCCGAGGAACAGCACGATCGCCGCCCACGGGGTGTTGACCAGCCCCATCGACTTGACGATCTGATAGGTCGCGACCTGGGTGGTCACTCCGGGCACCAGTGAGGCGACCAGGAAGAGCCCGAGGATCAGGCGTTTGAAGGGAAAGACGAAACGGCTCATCGCGTACGCGGCCAGGGTGCCCACCGCGACCGTACCGGCCAGGGAGACGATCAGGATGACGGTGGTGTTGAGGAAACCGCGCAGCATGTCCCCGGCCGTCCACGCGGTGACGAAATTGTCGAGGTTGAGCCAGTCCGCGGGCGGGGTGAGCGGGCCGGTCGCCTGGTACTCCGCATGCGTCTTGAACGACGCGAACACCACGACCACGAGCGGGACCAGAACCACCAGGGAGGCCAGCACGAGCGAGGCGTACTTGGCGAGACGAGCCACGTGCCTCATGACAGGGACACCTCTTCGTCGGGCAGCAGACGGCGCTGCAACCAGGTGATGAGCAGGACGATCAGCAGCAGCACCACGGCCATCGCCGAGGCCAGGCCGATCTGCCGGAACTGGAAGGCCGACTCGTACGCCTGGATCACGAAGGTGCGGGTCCCGTTGGCGCCACCGGTCATGATGAACGGGATCTCGAAGGCGCTCAGGCTGCCGGAGATCGCCAGGATCATCGACAGGCTGATGATCCGCCGGATACCGGGCGCGATGATGTGCCGGAACTGGTGCCACCGGTTCGCGCCGTCGATTTCCGCGGCCTCGTAGATCTCACCGGGAATCGACTGGATCGCCCCGAGGAACAGCACAAAACTCAGGCCGGTGAATCGCCACACCGACGTGCCGGCCAGTGACACGTTGGCGATGTCCGGGTCGCCCAGCCAGAGCCGGGTGTGTTCGCCGAGTCCCAGGAACCGCAGCACCGTGTCGAGGGTGCCGTCGGGCTGGAAGAGGTAGAGGAAGACGAATCCGACGGCGACCCCGTTGAGCAGGTAGGGGAAGAACAGAATGCCTTTGAACAGGTTCCGGAACCGGGTGCTGAACGACAGGATCACCGCGAAGTACAGCGCGACGACGATCTGCACGAACGACGCCAGCAGGTAGTAGAGGCTGATCAGGAAGACCCGCCGGTACTGCTCGTCGGTGAGCACCCGCACGTAGTTGTCCAGCCCGGCCGGTGTCATCGTGACGTCCAGGCCGTCCCAGCGGTGGAAGCTGTACCAGATCATGTTGCCGACCGGCACATAGGTGAAAGTGAGGAGCAGGATCAGCGCCGGCGCGACGTACAGATACGGTTGCCGTTTCGTCACTTCATGACCCGGGACTGCGCCGCGCCCCATCGTCTGTTGAGGTCGGCGAAGAACGACTCCTTGTCGCCCTCCGCGGCGCCCCGGGCGACGTCGACGAGTTTCTGCCGGTAGATGTCGCCCTTCAGATCGATTTCGGACTCCCGGATGATCTCGTCCTCCTTGCCGGCGTTGGCGACCGCCTGCGGCGTCTCCATCAGCTCGGTCCCGGCGCCGGTGACCGCTTGCAGGGCGGCCGGCAGCGGCTGGTCCACGGCGGGCGGGATGGCCTGGTTGTCGGCGGCGAATCCGGACTCGGTGGCGAACCAGTCCAGCCACGCCTTGGCGGTCGCCTTGTTCCCGGAGTTGCGGCTGATCGCGGCGGTGTAGTCGCCGTCGATACGGGCGTGGAACTTCCCGTCCTTCTGATAGGGGAACGGCCAGAACGCGATGTCGTCCGGGTTGGCCCCGGCGGCCTTCGCGGCGTCCTGCACCTGCGGAACCGCCCACGAGCCGAGCAGCATGCTCGCGGTCTTCCCGGTGGCGAGCATCGGCTTGGAGGCTTCCCAGTTGGTGGTCAGCGGGTCCTTCTCGGTGAGTCTCGCGTGGACGATGTCGAAGAGCAGGCCGTCGGCGAGGTACTGGATCCTGCCGGGCTGCCACGGGGCGGCATCGGCCGGGAGCTGCTCGTTGATCTGCGGATCGGCGAAGACGGCACGCTGGTTGTTCCACTCGCTGAGCGGCCAGCCGTCCTTGTAGTTGGTGTAGTAGGGCACCGCGCCGCCGGCCGCGATCGCCCGCAGCCCGGCCAGGAACTCCTCGGGTGTCTTCGGCGGGGCGGTGATCCCGGCCTCGGCCCAGATCCGCTTGTTGACGACAAAACCCTTGGCGATCCCGCCGAGCGACAGCCCGTACGCCTTGCCCTGGTAGGTCGTCTGGTCGATGAACCGGAACCTCGTCCTGAGGTCGGCGGCGTCGCCGAGCGGCTCGAAGAACTGCGGGTACTGGTCGACCGCGACGCTGTTCGGGATCAGCAGCACGTCACCGTAGTCGCCGCCGCTGAGCTGGGTGGTGACGTCGTCCTCGTAGTTGGTGACGCCCTCGAACGTGACGGTGGTTCCCGGATATTTCGCCTGGAAGGCCTTGGCGTACTCCGGCAGCTTCGTCTCGACCAGGTCGGTCCGGTTGGTCAGGACGGTGATGGCGCCCTTGACCTCACCGGAGAAGTCGCCACTGGCACCGCTGCCGTCGCCGGCGCCGCCGGTACAGCCGGTCATCAGAGCCAGGGCGGCGACCGTGCCGGCACCCAGGAGTGTCCTTCTGTTGAGCATGGAGAGTTGTCCGTCCTGCTGGCTGGTGGAGCGCCCAGCATGAGACGGCCGCCACCATCACGTCAAGATTAAATTACTAATTTATTTAAACACCTTCTACACGTACGCGGAAAAGTTTTGTGGTTACCCAAAGTTTGTGGTTACTCTATTCGCATGCAGCAGGAACCTGGCCTTCGTGAACTGAAGAAGGCGCAGATGCGGGAGCGCATCGCCGACGTCGCCGCCGGCCTGTTCGCCGAGCGTGGCTACGACGGCGTCTCGATGATCGAGGTCGCGCGGGCCGCCACCGTGTCGGAGCAGACGGTCTACAACTACTTCCCCGCCAAGCAGGACCTGGTCCTCGACCGGGCCGACGAGATCCGCGAGCAGTACCACCGGGCGGTCGCGACACGTCCGCCCGGCACCAGCCCGGCATCGGCGCTGCACCTACTGGTCATCGGGCTGATCACGCACTTCCGCAGCGAGGAGCTGTCGCTCGCCCGGGGCGAGTTCCCCGCACAGTGCCTGATCAGCCCGGTCCTGCGCCGGTTCGCGCTCGAGGTCCGCGAGCAGCAGGCGCAGACCATCGGCGACGCGATCCGCACGACCGACCCGGCCGTTCCCGCGATCGTCGCGCGCGCTCACGCCGCCGCGATCGTCGCGGTCGTCCAGAGCATCACCGACGACATCGGCACCCACGTCCGGTCCGGGGACGTCTCCGACGAGGCCGCCGACCGGATGCGCCGGACCGCGGCCCTGGCGTTCGACCACCTCGACCAGGCCTTCCGGTCGATCACCACCACCTACCGGGGAGACCCACGATGATCAACAAGCGTGTGCTCATATCCGGCGCGAGCATCGGCGGGCCGGCGCTGGCCTACTGGCTGCACCGGCACGGTTTCGACGTCACCGTCGTCGAGAAGGCGGGCGAGATCCGCCGCGGCGGGCAGGCCGTCGACTTCAAGGGCCCCATCCACCGCCGGGTGCTCAGCGAGATGGGCATCCTCGACCGGGTGAAGCAGGCGACCGTGATGGGCGGCGACGACCGCATCGTCGACGCCAGGGGCCGCACCATCGGCTTCGTCCCGGCGGCCTTCGCCGGCGGCGAGTTCAACATCCCGCGCGGCGATCTGGCCCGCCTTCTCTACGCCCTCACCGCGCACACCTGTGAGTACGTCTTCGGCGACTCGATCACGTCGCTGACCGAGACGGCGTCCGGTGTCGACGTCACGTTCACGCACGGCGCCCCGCGCACCTTCGACCTCGTCGTCGGCGCCGACGGCATGCATTCCAACGTCCGCAGGCTCGCCTTCGGACCGGAGTCGGACCACGTCACCCATCTCGGTTACTACTACGCCTTGGCCGACCTCGACGCGGGCGACGACAACGTGGCGTACAACGAGCCCGGTCGTATGGTCGGTCTCGGCGGTTCCAAGGCGCCGGCATTCTTCGTGTTCGCCGCGGACCGGCTCCCGGCCCGGGACGACGTCGACGCGCAGAAACAGATGATGATGGACGCCTACCGCGACGGCCGGTGGCGCATCCCGGAACTGCTCACGAAGATCCCCGCGGCCACCGGGTTCTACATGGATTCCATCAGCCGCGCGACAGTCGACCGCTACTCGACCGGCCGGGTCGCGCTGGTCGGCGACTCGGCCTGGGGCAACGCGCTGGGCGGTTTCGGCACCGGCCTGGCCATGGTCGGCGCCTACGTCCTGGCCGGCGAGCTGGCCCGGGCAGGCGGCGACCACACGGTGGCCTTTCCCCAGTTCGAGACCAAATTCCGCGAGTACGCGTCCATCTCCGACAAGATCAACGCCGGCCGTCTCCTGGCCCCGAGGACCAGACCCGGAATCGTGGCCCGCAACCTGCTCTTCACCGCCCTGAAGCTGTTCAGCCCCGCCATGCGGCTGATCGAGGGCCCCGCAAAGAACATCACCCTCGACGATTACGCCTCGACCCAACCGGCGTGACCACCAGATCGGGCCGGCAGCCGGCACGCCAGGGCTGCCGTGCGGTGGGGTCGTTGCCGATGTCGATCATGATGGTGGGATGACGCGGATCCGGCTCACGGCTGTCGCCGCCGCCCTGGCAGTGGCGGGCGGCGCCGGCACGATGATGTTCACGCTGGCCGCCGGGCCCGAACCGTGGTGGTACGGATATGTCAGCGAGGCCGGCACCGACGAACAGCCCTACGCGATCCCGTATCGCTGGGGACTGGTCACGCTGGCCCTCGGTGTCGCGCTGCTGGGCGTGGCCCGGTCGGCATTGCCGGGCCGTTCCGTGCAACCGGCCGGGGTGCGGGCCCGGTTGGCCGGGCTGCTCGCGGGGACGCCCCGGTTCCGGGGACGGCTGGCCGACGGCCGGGTGACGGTGTGGGCGCTCGCGGTCGCCGCCGTGCTCGCGGCCGTCTCCGGGGCGGTGCCGTGCAGTCACGAGTGTCCGCTGCCGCCGTACGAGCCGACGACCCTCGCCGACGTCGTGCACGCCGGGGCGAGTGTCGTCGGCATGGTGGTGCTGGCCGGGGCGATGGCGGCGATGTGGTTCACCGCAACGGACCGGGCCGTCCGGTGGCTCTCGGGCGTCGCGGTCCTGACGATGGTGCCGCTCGGCGCGGCACTGGCGGTGATCATGCTGGCCGTCGGCCGGGCGACCACCGGCGCCGTGGTGGAGCGTCTGGTGTTGCTGATCGCCGTGGTCTGGCTGATCGGCACGGCACTGTTCACCGCCCGTACCGCGGGCCGGGACCGGGAGCCGGACAGGGCCGGCGATCCCACGTCACCGGGCCCCACGCCGCATCCCTAGTGCTTGGCCCATTCTGTGCACTCCGCGCCGTACGTGCCCTCCCGGCTCTCGTCACCGTTGATGCCGCCGTCGGTCAGCCAGCGGCGTTCGCCGTCGCCGGTCTGGACGTGGTGCATCACGTACGACTCGAGGGTCGCCCGGATCTCGGCCCGCTGAGTGTCGTCCTTGATCCGGCCCCAGTTGCCGGTGTCGACGCAGAACGTCACGGTCGTCTCGTCGGCGCCGGTCTTCGCCACGCCCATGGTCCGGACCCAGACCGGGCCGGTCTGCGGGGTGTCGGTCGTGGTGTCCGCGAACGGCGCCATCACCCCGTCGTAGTGCTTGTCGGTGGAGAGCAACCGGCTGACCCGGATGGCCGGGGCCCAGTCGGTCAGGCTCTTCATCCAGTAGACCTGCGCGAGGCTGCGCCGGGCGGCGAGGATCTCCGCGGTCTCCGGGACGCCGGCCGGATCCCAGGTGATCGGGACCTGCTCGGTCCCGTCCAGGGGCAACGCCCGGTACGCCTCCTCGTAGGTCATCGACGGCGCCGCGCTCCCGCTCGGCGCCGGGGCGGCCGGGGGCTCCGCGGGATCGGTGCACCCGGCCGCCGTCAGCCCGACCACAACGGCGACGATCGCCGCGCCACGCCATCCCACTAGGATCCGCCTTCCTTCGCTTTGCCGAGTAGCTGGTCCGCCCATGCCAGGCCGTCCTGGTAGGAACTGGCCGCATCGACGGCGGACCGTCCCACCGTATCCATGCCCTGGTGGCCCACGTAGTACTGCCACTCCCAGCGCTGGTCCTCGCTGAGCTCGTTCATCGGGGTCAGTTTGCCGTCCACGTAGAGCTTGGCGGGCATGTCGTCGAGCCGGCCGCTGTGGTAGAGCGCCGACTCGGTCAGGCCGACCGTGGCGGTCCGGCCGGCGTTCAGCATCTCGCCCACCTCGAAGTTGGTCCGGCCGGTGCCGTCCACCTTCTCCGACTCCTCCATCTGGCTCAACATCTCCCCGACGACCCCGTTGACCAGGTCGCTGGCGCCGGGAACCCGGTCCGTGGCCACGCTGGAGACCGCCTCGCTCACCGGGCCCAGAATCTTGTACTTGTCCTCGATCGAAGCGTTGATCTTCTGATCCAGGTCGGCGCTGGTCTGGTGCTGCGCGAGGCCGGCGCCGTGGTCGATGACGCCCATCACGCTGCCGTGGTTGTGCGAGACGACCTTCATCGCGTCCAGGTCCCCGCGCAGCGTGTTCCCCGGGTCCACCTGGCCGGCGAGGATCTGGTCGTACATCGCGGCGGTGTACAGGCTCTCGGCCTTGCCGATCGCCTCGTGCGCCTTCTCGTCCTTGCCGAGGTCGGCCAGGAACCGGGTGAGATCGTCCTGCGCGACCTGGAACGAACCGCGGGTCACCGGCTGGTTGAGGGCGATGTTCTCGTTCACGTCGCCGATGTACGCCGCCATGATGTTGCCCATCGAATCGCGCAGCTGCGGTTCGACCAGGTTCGTGTTCGTGAAGTCGGTGGTCTTGCCCTCCTCCGGCTTCTCGCCGTTGGCCGCGCCCTGGGCTTCCTCGTCGACGTTGGTCTCGAAGATGATCGACTCGATCAGGCGCCGGGACTCCTCGCCCGGGTGGTCGATGGTGGCGCGTTCCAGGGCCTCACCGAAGCGGTCGAGACCGACGTTGCGGTAGCTCTCGCCGTTCTCCATCAGCTCGGCCATCCAGCCCGGGCCGCCCGGCACGTCCGACGCCGCATCCCAGTTCCGGTCGGTGAGCAGGTAGTCCAGGCGCGGCAGCCGGTTGCTCTCGGCGCCTTCGCCGGTCCGCCCGAGCAGCAGGTCCTGGGTGCCGGCGCCGTTGTGCGACATCCCGTCCATCAGGGCGGTGATCGGGTCGTACCCCGCCGGTGCCTTGTTGTCGTCGTGGTTCCGGGTCCAGTCCAGGCGGACGTTCTCGCTGCGTGCCTCGGTCCACAGGGCGCTGTTCTTCCCCTGCGACATCTCGAAGTCGACCATGTCGCCGCCGATGTCGGCCACGAACTTCGGATCGTGCTCGCCGTCGTGCAGCAGCGGGCCGAGCAGCTGGTATCCGTAGACGCCCTCGACGTACCGCGCCGGGTTGTCGGGATCCCCGATGTTGAACTTGCTGCGCCCGGCCTCCTTCAGGTCGTCGACCCACTGGTCGGGCAGCCGGTGCTTGCCGGTCCGGTCGGTCGCGGTCTCCAGCATGTCGCCGAGACCCGACTGCAGACCCTTCACCGCATCGGCGGTACGGCTGTCGAACAGCATGCTGTCGGCGTCCACCCCGGGCCGGTCCAGCTGGTACGTCGCCAGCGTGCCGTTCAGCTCCAGCAGGCCCTTCGGGCCGAGCGTGGTGAGGAAGTCGTGGGCGAACACCTCGTCGTCGCCGTACCTGTCGAGCAGCAGCCGCAGCTCCTCCAGCTCCTCCGGGCTCGGCTGGTACGACGGATTCTTGAGTTTGAGCGCCAGCTCCTCGGCCCGGTCGATCGCCCCGGCCTGCCCACCCCAGGCGCGCCCCGGCCCGGACGGCACGTTGGCGTTCAGGATCGCGGCGGTCTCGTCGTCCTGCGACCGGGCCCGGGTCAGCACCCCGGTCAACTCGGCGGCCAGCGCCTCCGGGGTCCGGCCCGGCACCACGAACCGCGGGCCGACGAACTCCCGCTCCGGTTCGGAGATGACCCCCTTCGCGACGTCCACCTCGAACCCGGAGTTGCGTGCCGTCGTGATGATCTGCTCGGCCTGCTGGCGCAGCCCCGCCATCGCGTATCCGTGCAGGTCCAGCTGGTCGCCGATGCTTTTCACCGGGGTGTACGCGTCACTGACCCGGGTCTTCAGCGCGGTCGCCCTGGTGGCCGCCGCCTGCGATCCGGTGCCTTTGCTCCACGCCTCCGGCAGGTCCCGGGTGCCGCGGACAAAATCCTCGTCGGCCTCTTCGAGCTTGTCGGCGACCCGCCGCCACCCGTTCGCGGCGCTCTGCCACGGCCCGGCCTGCCAGCTCAGCAGATCCTGCAGCGTCAGTTCGCTCATCGCGGCTTCTCGCTCTCGCTCTTGGCCCGCCGGACCGCCTCGGCGCTGGCGCTGTCACTGGCCGAGTACTCCTTGGCCGACGTGGCCAGGTGCGTCCCGAACGTCTCGACGTCGCCTTTCAGCTTCCCCAGTCCGGCCACCCAGGCCTGCTCCGCCGCCCGCGCCGCGGTGGCAGCAGCCGACCCGGCATGCCCGACGGGCGCGTTCCCCGACCCCGCCGCCGACAGCGCCTCCTGCAGCGTGCCGCTGACCGCGGTGACACTGCCCGCCACACTCTCCAACAGCTCCCGGTCGACCTCGAACCCCGGCTGCATGACGTCCCCCTCGTCCGCGCGAGCCCACCACCATACGCAAGATCACCCCAACCGCAATCACCCACGCCACTCCCCCACCCCCGCCCCTGCCCCGCCCTCGCGAAGTTCCGGTGAGCGATCCTCAAGTGAGACCGAGGCTCTCCGATCAGTTGTGGGCCAGCGCACAGCGCCCACCGAGGATCCGAGGCTCGTCATGAAGAGAATTCTCGTCGTCATCTCGACGGCACTCATCAGTGCCGGGCTCGTGGGCACCGCCACGCCGGCACAGGCCGCCGGTGACACCGCTTCGCACACACGCAAGATCGAGCGAGGGCTGTATCTGGTGCCCGCCGGCATCGGCGACTCCACCTGCAAGAACGGAACCTTCGAGTACAACATCTCGCTCGCCGCGCTGCCGAACGTCGCCCGGTCGATGGTCTTCAAGGTCACGATCCCGGGCCGGGGCGTCGTCACCTTCGACGACCTCTACGTCGACCACGATCGCGGCACGGCGTGGTACTCGGCGTGTGTGTCCAAGGCCGGCTACCGGGTCATCGAGGCGTCCCAGCGCCTCAAGGTCACCGGGAAGGACTTCGAGACCGGGCGCAAGGTCACGCCGCGCAACGTCAAGGTCTACGTCACCGACTGCTGAGGACACTCGACCAGAATTCATCCCATCATCCCATGTTAGGGTTCGGGGGTGTCTGCTGCCGCGCCTCTTTCTACGCAGTCCCGTGCCCGCCTGGCTCGTGGGGTTCTGCTCGCTGTTGCTCTGACCGCGCTCAATCTGCGCACGGCGGTGACCGGGTTCAGCGTGCTGACCGGGGATGCCGGGGCTGAGCTGCGGTTCGGGCCGGTCGTTGCGGGGGCCATCGGGACCATCGTCACCGGGTGCTTCGCGGTGGCGGCGTTCTCCGTCGCACCGCTGGCCCGGCGGATCGGGCTGGAACGGACCGCCGCGATCGCCGCCACCGCGGTGACCCTGGGGGTTCTGCTTCGTGCTGTCGCCTGGTCGCCGGGGGTGCTGATCGTCGCCACGGTCATCGCGTTCTCCGGGGTGGGGGCGGCCAACGTCGTTCTCATCCCGATCGTGAAGCAGCATTTTCCGGAGCGGCTGCACGCGGTCAGCACGATGTACATGGTGTTGCTGCAGGTCGGGCAGCTGTCGGCGCCCCTGGTCGCGCTTCCGCTGGCCAATGCCTTCGGGTGGCGTACGGCCGCGGGGGTCTGGGCGGTGTTCACCGGGGTGGCGGCGATCCTGTGGTTGATGTTCGTGCCCCGCTCCGGCTCCTCCTCCGCGGCGGCCACGGTTCCGGCCGCGCCCCCGGTGTCCTGGCGTACGCCGCTGGTGCTGGGGTTGATCGGTTTGATGGCCATGACCACGTTGCACGTCTACGCGCTGGTCACCTGGTTCCCGGCCATGCTCGAGGACGCGGGGCTGAGTTCCACCGCGAGCGCGTTGCTGCTGTCGTGGTTCTCGGGGCTGGGGCTGATCGCCGCGTTCGTGGTGCCGCCGCTGGTCAGGCGACTGCGCAACGCGTACCCGATAGTCGTGGTGTGTGTGGTTCTCATGGGTGCCGGTTACGGGGGCATGATCGTCGCGCCGGCGGCGGGCGCCTTCCTGTGGGCGACCGCGTTCGGGCTGGGCGTGAGCACCTTCCCGCTCTGTCTGACTCTGATCACCGTCCGGGCGGTGGATGCGGCGGGCGCGTCCCGGCTGTCCAGTCTGGTGCAGGGGGTCGGGTACGGCGCCGGCTGTCTCGGGCCGCTGGCGATCGGCGCGTTCCACCAGGCCGGCAACGGCTGGGACGGCACCTACCTGGTGCTCGCGGCCACCCTGCTGGTGACCCTGGCCGCCGGGTGGGCCGCGTGCCGGCCGGTGCCGTCCACCGCCGGTTAGGCTGCTTCCCGTGTCCAGCCCGAACCTTGACCGCACCGCCCTCGCCACCCGCCTGACCGAGGCCTTCCGCGCCCGGGTCACCGACGGCCACTGGCCGCTGGGCAGCAAGATCCCCACCGAGCCGGAGCTGGTGGAGTGGAGCGGCGCCGGGCGCAACACGGTCCGGGAGGCGATCAGTTCGCTGGTGCAGTCCGGGATCCTGCGCCGGGAGCAGGGGCGCGGCACCTTCGTGCTGTCCGTTTCGGATCTGCGGTCGTCGGTGTCTCGCCGGGCCGCGGCCACCTCCCGCCGGGACTGTCTGGAGCTGAGGCTGGCGCTGGACGCCGCGTCGGCCCGGATCGCCGCCGTCCGCCGCACCGACGACGACGCGGCCCGCCTGACCACCCTGCTGGACGAGCGGCGGCAGGCCTGGAGCGGCGGCGACGTGCACGAGCGGATCCGCGCCGACTCGGCGCTGCACCGGGCGGTGGTCGGCGCCACCCACAACCCGCTGCTGGAGGAGGTCTACGACGGACTGCTCGGCATGTTCGAAGAGGTGCAGCTGCACGACGTGGCCGGCGACACCGACGACCTGGCGCAACTGCACGCCGACCTGATCGGGGCCATCGTCGCCCGGGACGCCACCGCGGCGGCGGCCACCATGTCGGCCCTGCTCCAGCCGATGATCAACGAACTGGACCCACCCGAGTAGCGCAGGATCTCGATCTCGGCGGCCGGGCCGGTGCAGGCCCCACACGAGCACGGGTCCGGCGATGCCGGCTCCGGTCACCGGAATGCGCATCGGGTTTCCTCGTCAGCCGGTAACCCGTACGCCAAGTAGCTCTAGATTCAAGGTATTTGAATTTCGAGTCTCTCCGAGCCGGGAAGGGCCGTATGCGCGCCGCCGATCAGATGGTCGAAGCCCTGCGGGTGTACGCCGCCGACAACGCGGACGTGACCCACCGCCTCGCCCACTGGCTGGGGGTGAACACGGCCGACGCCGAGGCGTTCGGGCAGGTGCTCCACGCCCAGGACCGGGGAACACCGCTGTCACCCTCCGCGCTCGCCCGGCGTCTGGGCCTGACCAGCGGCGCCACCGCCACCGTGATCAACCGCCTGGAGACCGCCGGTCTGGTCGCCCGGTCCCGCGAGCACCGGGACCGCCGGATCGTGACCCTGCGTATCGTGCCCGAGGTCAAGGAGCACGCGATCGGGTTCTTCGCCCCGCTGGCCGAACGGGTCGACGAGCTGATGAGCCGGCACCCGGAGGAGTTCCTGCGCTCAGTCGTGGCCGTCCTCGGCGAGCTGCACATGGCGATCGCCGAGGTGGTCGAGGAGTTCGACCGGGCGCCGCAACGGCGGGACACCTCTAGTTACGCAGCGCGGCACGCCGCTCCCGCAGATGGGACCGTTCCCGCGGATCGTGGGTGAGATCGACCGCGCTGTCGTACGCGCCGGCGGCCTCGCCGATCCGGCCGAGGCGTTCCAGCAGGTGCGCCCGGAGCACCCGGGCCGGCTGGAAGCGCCCGCCGGCCGCACCCGCCCCGGCCAGCAGTTCGTCGAGCCGGGCCAGGCCCGCCGCCGCCCCGTCCACCTCGGCGGTCACCGCGGCGAGCGCGACACCACCGCCCAGCGACGGCGCGATCGTCTGCAGGAGCCGGTGCAGGTCCAGTAGGCTCGGCCAGTCGGTGGTCCCGGTCCGGGCCCGCGCGCAGTGCACCGCCTGGATGCCGGCTTCGAGCTGGAATCGGCCGAGCCGCCCGCACGCGTGCGCCGCCCGCAGGTGGTCGTGCGCCCGGCCGATCAGGTCGGGATCCCAGCGGGTGGTGTCCTGCTCGGTCAGCGGGACGAACCGGCCGCCGGCTCCGGTCCGGGCCGCGGCCCGCGCGCTGGAGAACTGGACGAGCGCGGCCAGACCGTGGGCCTCCGGATCGCCGGGGACCAGGGTGGTGAGGATCTCGGCCAGGTACCCGGCCTCGCCGGGCAGCGTGCGCGGTTGCGGCCCGGTGGTCGCCCAGTCGATCACGTAGGCGCCGTAGACCGCCTCCAGCACCGCGGCCATCCGGCCCGGCAGGTCGTCGCGGTCGGGCAGCCGGAACGGGATCCCGGCCGCCTTGATCCGCTTCTTCGCGCGCACCAGCCGGGTCGCCATCGTGGCGGTGGGCATGGCGAACGCGACGGCGATCTGCGCCGCGGTGAACCCGAGCACCGTGTCGAGCATCAACGGCGTGTGCATCGTCCGGTCGATCGCGGGGTGGGCGCAGACCAGCATCAGCTCCAGCCGCCGGTCCGGAATCAGATCAAAGTCCCATTGCTGGTCGTACGCCGGGGAGTCCCGCTCCGGATCGAGCGCGACCGTGCGCCGGGCCGCCGCCGACTTCCACCGGTCCCGCAGCCGGTTGCGGGCCACCGTCAGCAGCCACCCGTCCGGATTGTCCGGGATCCCGCGGGCCGGCCACGTCCGCAGCGCCTGTTCGAAGGCGTCGGCGAGCGCGTCCTCGGCCGCGGTGAGGTCGCCGGCCGCCGCCGACAGCAACGCCAGCAGCCGGCCGCGGCTCTCCCGGGCGGCCCGGCCGGCGGCAAGCGCAGCCGGCCGGGCCGGGTGGTTTCCGCCGCCGGTCAGGCCGACCACCGGCCGTCCAGGAACGCGGTGGCCACCGGCCGGATCTCCACGAAACCCCACTGGGTGCCGGGGCACTTCTCCGCCCAGCCGATCGCCGCGTCCAGGTCCGGCACGTCGATCAGGAACACCCCGGCGAGCGCTTCCCTGGTCTCGGCGAACGGCCCGTCCTGCACCCGCAGCCCACCGTCGCGGCGGGTGACCGTGGTGGTCGCGTCGCTGGACCGGAGCACGTCGGCCAGGCGCAGGACCCCGGCCTGGTCGAGAGCCTTGGCATAGACGTCGAATGCCCGCCGGGCCTCGGCGACGACCTCCTCGCTGAGTTCTCCGGCAGCCGGCTCGGCGTAGTGCATCAACAGCGCGTACCGCATGTCGTTCTCCTCTCGTGGCAACCTGCCACCACGATGACGACCCGACCGTACCGAAATCGTCACCCGGCGGCCGGATATAGGGTGCCCGGGTGCTGCACGATCCCCTTGATCTCGACTGGTCGGCTGTCGACCACGCCTACGGGCCGGCCACCGACATACCCGACCTGCTGCGGACGCTGCGCTCGCCGGAGGAGGAGCGCCGGACCGCCGCCGTGGCGCGGTTCCGGGACCTGGTGATGCACCAGGACTCGCTCTATCCGGCCGGCGTGGCCGCGGTCCCGTACCTGATCGAGCTACTGGCCGACCCCGGCGCCCCGGACCGCACCCTCGGCCACGAGCTGCTCGCCGAGATCGTGCCCGACCCGCCGGAGACCCGCCCGCACCGGCTCGGGCCACGGCTCCACGAGATCGCCGACCGGCGCAGCGACCTGTACCTGTCCCAGCGGGAGGGCTGGATCCGGCACGGCTTCCCGCCACCCGATCCGATCGTCAAGGAGGCGCACGAGGCAGTCCGCGCCGGTGTGCCCACCTTCGTGCGCCTGCTGGACGATCCGGCCCGCGACGCCCGCGGTTTGAGCGCCCACCTGCTCAGCCACTTCCCCGCCGACGCGGCCCGGATCGTTCCGGCGATCGTCGCCCGCCTGGCCGTCGAGACCGACGGCGTGGTCGGCTCGTTCCTCTGCCTGACCGCCGGGACGATCGGCGACCCGGACGACACCGCACTGGTCACCGCGGTCACCCGGTGGCGCGACCGCCCGGGCCTGATCAGCAGCTGGACGGTCCTGATGGGCCTGGCCCGGCTCTCCGCACAACCCGACGACGACATGCTGCAACAGCTGTGCGACTGCCTGTTCCTCGGCCCCGACGAGGTCTACGGCTGGGCGTTCTACCGGGAGAACGTCGCCCTGGGCGCCGCGCTCGCTCTCGGTGCCCTGCCGGTCGTCGCCCTGCCCACGCTCGCTCCGATGCTGCTCACCCACTTGACGGCCGGAGGCGAGGATCCGAGCCGTTTCCTGTACGCCGCCCGGCTGCTGCTGAGCCTCGCGTTCCCGGACGGCCCGTTCCGGCCCGGCGACACCCCCACCCCTCTGCAGTACGCCGCGGCGCAGGTCTTCGTGGACAGCGGCGTGCTGGCGGACGTCTTCTTCGCCCGCCTCTTCGAGGAGTGCAACCTCGGCGCGCTGCCGGTCACCCCAGCCGGTCGATGATGACGGCACGGCCGTCGCCGTCGAGTTGATCGAGGTAAGCGCGACGGCCCGCCATCGTCATCACCAGCGCCAGCGTGGAACCGGAGACCGGCACCCCGTCCCCGGCCCGGAACGGCCCGTCGGTGGCCGTCAGCCGCAACCCCGACGCGAGAGTCCGGCTGGCAACGGTGAAGTCGCGGCGCGCGTAGAACTCCGCGACCGCGGTGAGCGCCTCGACGTCCGGTTCCGTGCCGATACCCAGCGGAACCCGGATGTCCTGGCTGTGGACGAGCACTTCACCGAGGTAGGCGGCGGTGTCACCGGTCGGCGCGACGGTCGCTGCGACGACGGCCTCGAACCGGGTGAGCGTCTCCGCCGGGGTCGATCCCAGGTGCGCACGCAGGCGGCGGTCGTTGTGCACGGCGGGCCGGAACCCGGCGAGCACGATGCTGCGGATCCACGGCCACCGCCCGGTGGAGGCGGCAGCGGTCAGGTGGGCGACGACGTGCTCCACGTCCCACCCGGTGCAGAGGGTCGGCTCGTGCCATCGCCCGGGCGCGAGACCGGCCAGGTCGTCGGCCAGCGAGCGGCGCGCGGCGTGGACGAGGCTCCAGACGTCGGTCATCACAGGCACCTTCCTTCCGTAGCTACCAATTCAGTAGTGGACACTACTGTATTGGTAGTAGGATGTGTCCATGGTTGCCCGGCGGAGTTACGGCTCGTACAACGACGGCTGCGCGGCCGCGCACGCACTGGACCTGATCGGTGACCGCTGGACGATGATCGTGGTGCGTGAGCTGCTGCTGGGGCCGAAACGTTTCGCCGACCTGCAGCGTGACGTGCTGGGCATCGGGCCCGGCATCCTCACCCGGCGCCTCCACGAGCTGACCACCCACGGGGTCGCCGTGCGGCGCCGGCTGCCCGGCCCCGGCCGGGTGGAGGTCTACGAGCTCACCGCCTGGGGCCTCCGCCTGGAGACGATCAACTCGACCCTGTCGGCATGGGCCGTCCAGTCCCCCACCATGCCGTTCGAGGCCGACATGAGCCCGGACACCCTGGTCCTGGCGATGCGCACCCACGCCCGCCCACTGCCGGCCGGTCCCGGCCCGCTGACGGCGTCGCTGACGCTGACCGACTCCCGCCAGGAGACCGTCGACCCCGTGCACTACCGAGCGATCATGACGTCCGACGCCACCACGATCGAGCGGGTTCCCGAGCCCGCCCGGGCAGACGCGACGATCACCGCCTCCACCCGGGACTGGAAGGCCTGCGTCATCGGCGGCACTCCCCTCTCCCAGCTACCCGGCATCACGATCACCGGAGACCGGGGCACCGCGGAACTCCTGATCACCGCGACCGCACTGTGACGGCCGCCGGCCGGTGTGTCGGGTGGTGCGATCAGCGGCGTCGTGGCCGAGCATGGAGGGGTGGCTCACCCGATCATGTTCGACGACGACGATCCGCTGCTGGTCCGCGTACGGGGGATCGCTCTGGCCTTTCCCGATGCCGCGGAGAAGATCTCGCACGGGCATCCGGCGTTCTACACGACCAAGGTGTTCGCCTACTACGGCGGGTCGATCAAGGTCGGTGGGGAGTGGGTCCGCAAGGAGCGGGCTCTGCTGATCCTTCCCGACGACGCGGAGCGTGCAGCGCTGCTTCCGGAGGAGCGCTGCTTCGTCCCGGCCTATCTCGGGCCGTCCGGCTGGATCGGGCTGGAGCTCGGCGACGACACCGACTGGGGTGAGATCGGGGAACTCCTCGACACCAGTTACCGCCGCACCGCCGGACCGCGCCGGGTGGCCCGGCTGGACAAAGGCGCCGATTAGGTACGACGTCAGTGCGACTCGCGGGAGACCTGGTCACCGCTGGAACCCAGCAGAAATCCCTGGTCAGCGCCGGTGCTCGCCGGGCCGACGGTGTCCACGTAGAGGCGTTCCCAACCTCGGGCCGGAGCGGCGAACGCCTTCACCGTCGTGGCATCGGGCTCCCGGGCTTCGAGTTCACCGGGCGGCAGGTCGACGTCCAGGCGCCGGTTCGGCACGTCCAGAATGATCATGTCGCCGGTACGGACCTTGGCCAGCGGCCCACCGGCGGCCGCTTCGGGGGTGACGTGCAGGACCACGGTGCCGTAGGCGGTTCCGGACATCCGGCCGTCACAGATCCGGACCATGTCGCGTACACCCAGGGCAAGAAGTTTCGCCGGCAGCGGCATGTTGGCGACCTCGGGCATGCCCGGATAACCCTTCGGGCCGCAACCTCGCAGAATCAGCACCGAGTCCGCGGTCACCTCCAGCCCGGGATCGTCCAGGCGGGCGTTCAGGTCCTCGACCGAGTCGAACACCACGGCCGGGCCCCGATGCCGCAGCAGCGCGGGCGAGGCGGCTGCCGGTTTGACGACCGCGCCGCCGGGAGCGAGGTTGCCGTACAGCACGGCGATTCCCGCGTGCTGCTGCAACGGCTGCTCCCGGGTGCGGATGACCTCCCGGTCATAGACACGGGCATCGTCAAGATAATGGACCAGCGGACGGCCGGTGACGGTCAGCGCGGCCGGGTCGAGCAGGTCCCGGATCTCGGCCAGGACCGCGTGCAGGCCACCGGCCCGGTACAGGTCGTCCATCAGGAAACGCCCGGCGGGCAGAAGATCGACGATCAACGGCACTTCGGCGCCCGTACGATCGAAATCGTCCTGGGAAAGGGTGATGCCGAGCCGTCCGGCGATGGCGAGCAGGTGCACGACCGCGTTGGTGGAACCGCCCAGGGCGGCGAGCGCGACGATCGCGTTGAGGAACGAGCCCCGGCTCAGGACGGTGCTGGGCCGCCGCCCGCTGTCGGCCAGCTCGACCGCGAGGACACCGGTGGCGTGCGCGGCCTCCAGCAGGCGCGCGTCCGGTGCGGGGGTGCCGGCGACACCGGGCAGGGTCATCCCGAGGACCTCGGCGAGCAGGCCCATCGTGGACGCGGTGCCCATCGTGTTGCAGTGGCCCTTGCTGCGGATCATCGACGACTCGGAACGGGAGAACTCGGCGGCCGACAGTGTCCCGGCCCGGACCTCCTCGGACAGTTTCCACACGTCGGTGCCGCAGCCGAGCGGCACACCGCGGAAGGTGCCGGTCAGCATCGGCCCGCCCGGCACCACCACGGCCGGCAGATCCACCGAGGCGGCGCCCATCAGCAGCGCGGGAATCGTCTTGTCGCAGCCGCCGAGCAGCACGACCGCGTCGATCGGGTTGGCCCGCAGCATCTCCTCGATCGCCATCGCGGCCATGTTGCGCCACAGCATCGCGGTGGGCCGGACCTGGGTCTCGCCGATCGAGACGACCGGCAGGTTCAGCGGGATGCCGCCGGCCCGGTGGATGCCGTCGGCGACACTGCGGGCGACCTCGTCGAGGTGCGCGTTGCAGGGGGTGAGGGCGGAAGCGGTGTTCGCGATGGCGATGTGCGGGCGGCCGTCGAAGGCGTCGGCGGGCAGGCCACGGCGCATCCAGGCGCGATGGATGTAGCTGTTGCGGTCGTCTCCGCCATACCACTGAGCGCTGCGCCGGGGAGCTGTCACATCGACGAACGTAGCAGTTTCACCATAGTGGAATGAAGATCTAAGATGCGGAATGCCCTCTGCGACAGGTACGGCGAGACCGTCCACTACGCGGTCCTCGACGGCCGGTCGATCGTCTACCGCGCCAAGCTCGACCCGCGGGTCGGCGCGGTCCGGCTCACCTCGGTGGTCGGCGGCCGCAACCCGGCACACTGCACCGCGGTCGGCAAACTGCTGCTCGCCGCGGCGCTGCCGACCGAGCAGGCGGTCCGGGACTGGGTCGGCGACCAGCCCCTGGCCACGCCGACCGACCGGTCCATCGCCACCGTCGAGCAGCTGCACGCCGAGCTCGAACGGGTCCGCGTGACCGGTTACGGCGCCGAGGACGGCGAGACCGAACCGGGCGTCAACTGCCTGGCCGTCCCCGCCTATCTCACCTCCCCCACCGTCGCCAGCGGGGCGATCAGCATCAGCAGCCTGTCCTACCGCACACCCGCCCAGAAACTCGTCGACGAACTGCCGGTCATCCGCGCGATCGTCGCCGGCACCCCGGAGAACAGATGACACACCGTTTCACCGCACAGCCCGCCACCGAAGACGTCTACTTCCTCGGCGAGGGGCCGGTCTGGGATCCGCTGCGGCAGCGCCTGCTGTGGGTCGACATCGTGCCGGGTGTCGTCCACGAAGGGCGCCTCGACGGCGGCGCCGTCACACCGACCGGGTCACTGTCCTTCGACACCACGGTCGGCGCGGTCGCCGTCGCCGAGAGCGGGGACCTGCTCGTCGCCGAGCGCCACACCCTGACCCGCGTCGACGCGACCACCCGGGCACGTACGCCACTGATCCGGCTCCTGGACGAGCAAAGGCAGAGCCGGCTCAACGACGGGGCCGTCGACCCGGCCGGGCGGTTCCTGGTCGGCAGCCTCGCCCAGGACGACCGCAAAGGGCAGGAGATCCTGTTCCGGCCGGACGGCACGGTCATCGACGACGACCTGCACCTGTCCAACGGGCTCGCGTGGAGCCCGGACGGCACCCGCCTCTACAGCATCGACACGATCCCCGGCACGGTCTGGGTCCGCGACTACGACCCGGCGACCGGCGGCACCGGGCCGCGGAGCAGCGCGTTCACCCTCAGCAACCCGGACGGCATGTGCACCGACGCCGACGGCAACCTGTGGATCGCGCTCTGGGGATCGGGGCGGGTCGAATGTCGTACCCCAAGCGGTGATCTCCTGGCCGTCGTCGAGGTCGACGCGCCGCACACCTCCAGCGTCGCCTTCGCCGGCCCCGCCCTGGACACGCTGGTCGTCACCACCGCCCGGCAGGACCTCTCCCCCGCCAACCTGGCCGAGCATCCGCACTCGGGCCGGCTGTTCACCGCCCGCGTCCGCACCACCGGCACCGCCACGCCCTATTGGAACCCCCACCCCTGACAAACGGCAAACGGCGCCCTTCTCGTACGTACGAGAAGGGCGCCGTCGTTCGACCGGAACCTAGCGGCCGGGCCGTCCTCCGCCTCCGGGACCGCCGGTGTTACCGCCCGGGCCACCGGTGTTACCACCCGGGCCCTGCCCCTGACACTCCGGGGCGGTCTGGTCGATATTGCAGTACTCGCTGTTGTCCCCGGTCGGCGGCGGTACCACCTCGACCGGCTTGACGCCGTTGCCCTTGTCGTCCTGACCCGTCTTCACGCCGGGCGGGAAGGACTCGTTCTCCCACTCCATCGCCCTGGCCGAGGTGTCCAGGAACTCCTTCCAGATGTCCATCGGAGTTCCGGACCCGGTCATGTTGGCCCCGCCGTTCGGCTCCTTGAGCGGGATCCGGTCCTGCGCGCCACCGACCCAGACGGTCGCCGCGAGCTGCGGGATGCCACCGACGAACCAGGTGTCACCGCTCAGTCGCTGGTTGCCGACCTTGATCTCCCAGGTGCCACTCTTGCCGATCGCCGGGCGCCCACCGGCCAGCGGCTTCTTCTTCGCGATCTCCTTGAGCACGTCGGCCAGACCGGCCATCTGGTCCGGGTCGAAGACCCGCTTGCCGCTCTTGGAGGCCTTGTAGATGACCTTGTTGGCGCCGGTCTTGCCGTCCCGCTGACTGATCTGCTTGATGAAGTGCGGGGTGAACCGGACACCCTGGTTCACGATGGTGGCCACACCCGAGGCGTGCTCCAGCGGAACCACACGGTACTGACCGAAGGCGACCTCGTTGTCGAAGTTGTTCTTCAGCTTGCTCGCGTTGGCGGTCTTCAGGTCGATCTTCTCGAAGTCGTCGTTCCACATGGTCTCGACACCGGCCAGGCGCGCCGCGTCGATCACCTTGTCCGGGCCGACGGTGTCGGCGATCCAGTAGAACGGGAAGTTGTACGACTTGATCGTGCTGAACCGCAGGTCGCAGTACTCGATCTTGCCACCGCAGAGGTTGGAGTCCGCCGCGCCCGCGTTGCTGATCTTGCCGCCGCCCTTGCGCTCCTTCGTGCCGTCCCAGATCGTGTCGAACGACATGTCCGCCTTCAGACCGGCCGCCAGCGTGTAGATCTTGAACGTCGAGCCGGGCGACTGACCCGCCCGCGGCAGCACACCCTCACCGTTGCCGGACATGTAACCGGCGTAGTCGGTGCCGGTCGGGTCGTCCCCGCCGTACATCCCGAGGACCTCACCGGACTTCGGGTCGATGCCGATCACCGCGGACTGCATCTTCTTCGACTGCTTGTACAACGGCGACGTCTTGCTCAGCCGGGAACCGGCCTTCTCCGCCGCCGCCTGGATCTTCGGGTTGATCGTGGTGGTGACCGTGTACCCGCCCTTGTCCAGCATCTCCTCGGTGATGCCGAGCTGGTGCAGCTCGTACGTCACGTGCCGCATGACCACGCCGACCGGCTTGCCCGCGGTGTTGTTGGTGCTGGTCTTCTTGTTCGGCAGGACGGTCGGGAACTTACGGGCGTCGTACTGCGCCTGCGTGATCGACTTCATCTCGAGCAGCTTGCCCATGGTGTATTCCCAGCGTTCCAGGGCACCCTTCGGGTTGTTCGCCGGGTCGAAGCCGGGGTGCGTCTTCGACGCGTAGGGCTGCTTGATGATCGAGGCGAGCACCGCGGCCTGCTCGATGGTGATCGGCTTCTTCGCGTCCTTGACCACCGAGGTGCCGAAGTAGCCGTTCGCGGCGGCTTCCACGCCGTACTTGCCGCGGCCGAGGTCGATGTAGTTCAGGTACATGCCGAGGATCTCCGGCTTTTTGTACTCCGACTCCAGCTTGCGGGCGATGACCGCCTCACGCAGCTTGCGGCTGTAGCTGATGTCCTTCTCATCGGCGATGTGCCGGGCGTACTGCTGGGTGATCGTCGAAGCGCCCTGCAGGTCACCGTTGGTGAAGTTGTTCCACGCGGCACGCATGATGCCCTGGAAGTCGATGCCCTCGTGATCCCAGAACTTGTTGTCCTCGGCGGCCACGACGGCGTCCTGCATCACCTTGCTGATCTGGTCCGGCGGCACGTTGATACGTGGTGAGCCGGTCTGCTCCAGCAGCTTGTTGTTCGACGTGAGGATCTTGTTCATCTGCGCTTCCGGGGCGGCCTCGGGAAGCTTCACGTCGTCGAAGAAGTACGTGCCACCGACGATGCCCACACCGAGCATGATGACCAGCACCGCGGCGGAAGCCGTCAGGATGTTGGCGCGCCGGTTCTTCTTGTCGGCCTTCTTCTTGGGCTTACGGCCACCGGAACCGCCGGAACCCGAACCTCCGCCGCCGTTGCCGCCACGCGGCGGGCCGCCACCCGGGGGGCCACCGCCACCGGGCGGGACCGAGGCACGGCCGCCCACCTGGGCCGCACCGACCGAGGCGCGGCCCGGGGTCGCCGGGCTCACCGACGCGCGGCCGGGGGTCGCTCCACCCGGGACTGCGCCGCCGACCTGGGCCCGGCCCGGGGTGGCGCCTGGGGTGGCACCCCCCACCCTCGCCCGGCCCGGGGTGGCGCCGCCGACCTGGGCGCGACCCGGTGTCGGGCCGCTCACCTGGGCACGGCCGGCACCACCGACCGACGCGGCACCGGACGGGCGCCCGTAGGCACCCGGACCGGATCGGCCGTCGTCAGCCGGCTGGCCACCGGGAGTGGAAGCAGCGGACGGCCCGGGCACCTCGGCCCGGGCTCGTGCGTTCTGCGGTTCCCCGTACGCGTTCATTTGTTCACACCTACCGGTCGCGGGGGCGCTGCCGGGTGGCCGGGGGTGACCACCAGGACGGTGCGCCTCGTTCGGGCATGGCGGGCTGCGGCTCCGTCAGCCCTACGTCTGTCCGTTGTGGCCGGAGGGCCGGCCACGAACTGGTACACGGTAGCGGGATCGAACCGCCGAGCCACAGAGCCTCCCTACTCCGTGACCGGACCCTAGCCGCGCCAGGCAAACGCGGCGCGACAATTGTCGATGCATCTATGCTGGATGTGACGGACGCCACTCAAATTGCGGTTCCGGGTGGTTTCCGGCTCGCGCGGCCGATAGATGCGGTGATCAGCTGATCGCTCACCGTTCCGGGCGCTGGTAAGGGCGCACGGAGGAAGGAAGGAGACACCCGGATCCCGCCGGAACACGACGGTTCACAGGCAAGACACAGATGACGACCGATTTGACCTTGGGCGAGAGAATCCCACCGATGAACACCGATGAGCCCACCCCCGCACCCGAGACCGGTACGCCCGGAAAGCCCACCACGGCCGACTCGTCGACCGACCCCACGGTGGCTCTGACCGGCCTAGGCACCCCCGGCGCGTCGTCCGATGCCGGTGGGGCTAGCGCTCTCGGAGGTTCCCCCACCACGAGTACGCCCAGCACGGCGGCCGGTTCCAGCGCCCCCGGCACGACGTCCGATTCCAGCGCCCCCGGCACGGCGGCCGGTCCCAGCGCCCCGTCCGGTTCCAGCGCCCCCGGCACGACGTCCGATTCCAGCGCCCCCGGCGCTGCCGGCACGTCCGATGCTTCCGGCACGTCCGATGCTTCCGGCGACGAAGCCGAGCCGACGGTCATGCTGCCGGCCACGGAGACCGCCGACGCGACGGTGGACCTTTCGGCAACCGGGACCGCCGACGCGACGGTCACCCTCACCGCGGCAGAGGTAGCCGCAGCTGTGGCCGCCGCCACTGCGGAGGACGAGGCTGCGCAGGACCGGGCCGCGGAGAACGAGGCCGGGAAAGACGGCGCCGAGCCGACGGTGACCCTTCCCGCGGCCGGGTCTACCGACACGACGGCCACTTCCACCGCGGCAGAGGCCCTCACCTCGGCAGAGGTAGACGAGACGACGACGGTCCTCCCGGCGACCAAGGCCGCTGATCCTGACGCAGACGCGGACGAGAAGACGACGATCCTCCCGGCGACCAAGGCCGCCGGTCCTGCCCCTGACACGGACGCAGACGAGAAGACGACCCTCCTCTCAGCCGGAAAGCTTTCCGAGGTGTCGACCGCCCCGGCTACGGCAGAGGCGAAAGAGAAAACGACGGTCCTCCCGGCGGCGAAGCCTGCCGAAGAGACTGTCGCCGAGGTGGATGAAAAGGCCGTCACCATCATGGCGGCGAAGGCCACCGAGGAGACCGGTACGCCTTCCGCCACGGAACCGGACGAGGAGACCGTCACCTTCACGGCCGCGAAGGTCGCCGACGAGACCATCGCGGACGCGGACGAGAAGACCGCCTTCCTCCCGACAACCAAGCTCGCCGCCGAGACCGTCGCGGACACGGACGAGAAGACCGTCTTCTTCCCAGCGGCCAAGGTCGCCGGAGAAGCCAGCGCAGACGTGGACGAGAAGACCGCTTTCCTCCCGGCAGCCACGGTCGCCGAAGAACCCGCCGCGGACGTGGATGAGAAGACGGTTGCTCTTTCTGCCGGGGCGGTTGCCGCGGCGGTGGCGGCAGCGACCGCGGCTGAGGACCGGGACGAGACGACCACGGTGATCTCGGCCGGGGCCGGGCCTGCGGTTTCGCTGCCCAAGCCTCGGACCTCGCCGGATTCGACGGTCGCGCGGCCGGCTTCCCGGGTTGCCCCGCCCACGCCCGAGGCCACCGTCACCGTGCCGGCCGCACCGACCGCCGACGCCACCGTCGCACTGCCGGCCACGCCCAGGTCCGAGGCCACCATTGCGCTGCCGATCACGCCGACGGCTTCGGGTGGGGTGGGGGCCGGGGCCGACTCCACGGTCGCACTGCCGGTTTCGCCCCACAGGCCGTCGCCGGTGGTGCCTGCTCAGCGGGCTGCGCCCACCGTTACCCCGCCGCCCGCGGAGCCCACGATCGCGCTGCCGGCCGGGGTGCCGGTCGCACCCAGGGCTGTTCCTGGCGTACCGCCGCAATCGAAGCCTTTGACCCGGCGCCGTCTGCTCTGGGCCATTCCGGCCATCGCCGGGACCGCGCTCGCCGGTGGCACCATCGCCGCGCTGACCGGCCGGGACGAGCCCGCGGCCGTCAAGAAGCCGAACCTGGTGGTCAGCGAGCCGCCACCGGTGTCGCAGACCCCGACGCCGGCGCCGACCACGCCCCGGCCGACGGCCCCGGTGATGAAGGTGCCGGTGCACACGCTCGCCGATTTCCGCAAGGTGGTGCCGGGCGACGCGTTCCCCACCGACTCCATCGCGCTCACCATCGACGACGGCCCACACGGGGTCTGGACGCCGCAGATCCTGCGGTTGCTGGAGAAGTACCACGTCCCGGCGCTGTTCTGCATGATCGGCAACCAGGTGCTCGGCCACGAGTCGATCGCCAAGGACGTGGTCACCGACGGTCACCACATCGCCAACCACACGTGGAGCCACCCGCTGAAGATCGCCGAGCTGCCGGCCCGCAAGACGATCAAGGAGCTCGAACGGGCCCAGGACAAGATCTACAGCACCACCGGGTTCGCCCCGAAGCT
The DNA here is from genome assembly GCF_016862075.1 of Actinoplanes couchii. Lineage (GTDB taxonomy): Bacteria > Actinomycetota > Actinomycetes > Mycobacteriales > Micromonosporaceae > Actinoplanes > Actinoplanes couchii. The sequence continues at coordinate 143,269 of NZ_BOMG01000064.1, forward strand.
CTTCCGTGCCCCGGGCGGCGCCTGGTCCGACGGCCTGTCGAAATCGGTCTCGCAGAACGGCGTGATCCCGATGGACTGGACCAACGACCCGCGCGACTGGTCCCGGCCGGGGGTCGCGCACATCACCAAGCGGATGCTCGCCGCGAAGCCCGGCCAGATCCTGCTCTGCCACGACGGCGGCGGCGACCGTTCACAGACGGTGGCCTCGCTGAAGACGGTCCTCCCGGCACTGAAGGCGAAGGGCTTCAACTTCGTGGCCCTGACGTGACCCCACGCAGTGGCCCTGACGTGTCCCCGAGCAGTGGCCCTGACGTGTCCCCGCGCAGCGCCGCCAGCGCCTCGTGCCGGTAGGCGCTGTCCCCGGACGCTGGATCGACCTCGGTCAGCCACTCCAGCAGTGTGCGGGGCGGCGACGTGCTCCACGGGTCGGGGTAGAGGCCGCTGTTCGGGTCGGCGCCCGCCGCGGCGAGCGCCCGGACCAGGGACAACGGCCAGCGGCGCTCGACGGCGTGGGTCAGCGGGGTCGCGTCGAAGTGGTCACGGGCGTCGAGGTCGGCCCCGGCGGACACCAGCCGGGGCAGCAGCCGCTCGTGGTCGAACGCCCCCAGCAGATGGGCGAGCGTCCGGCCCCGCTCGTCGCGGATCATCGGGTCCATGCCGGCGTCCAGCAGCCGGAGGGCCTCATCGGTGCCACCGTGCCGGATCCGCAGCCACAGATCACGCCGGAGGGCGAACAGCCGCCTCGGCAGCCGCCCGGACCCGCCACCCCAGGCATGCGCCACCGCGAAGCACCCGCCGGACGTGCCACCGAAGGCGCGCAGAGCCCGTTCCCGTTGCCGCTCGGCCTCGGTGTGCGCCGAAAGCGTCAGACCCCCGTCCCGGTGCTGCAGCTCGTGCCACTCCCCCCGACAGCGAACCCAAACCGAGGTCGTCGCCGCCGCACGCCCAAGACCGAGGCCCCGCCGAGCAACCACCGAACCAGACAAAACCGACGGCTCCTGCGGTACGGCCGACGGTGACAACGTCTGCGGAACAGCCGACAGCGGCAACGTCCGCGGCAGGGCTGATCGTGGGGACGCCTGCGGGCGAGCTGATGGCGGCGACGCCTGCGGGCGAGCCGGTGGCGGCACCTCCGGGCGAGCTGACCGTGGCAGCACCTGCGGGAGCGCTGACCGTAGCAGCACCTGCGGGCGAGCTGCTGGTGGCGGCTGGAGGAACAGCGCCTCCCGGACCAGCGGATGCAACTCGTCAGGGGCGAGCAGACCGCGCCGGACCAGCAGCAGGTCGGTGCAGAACTCGACCTGGGCGGGATGCAGCCGGGGCCGGTGGTCGAGAGAGTCGTCCCACTCGACCGTTCGCACGGTGACCGCGTCACCGTCGACCTGCACGGCGAGCACGTGTCTGCGCTCGTACCGAATGATCCATACCGGTCGTCCGGTCTGCGCACCGAGACGCCGAGCCTCGGCAGCGAGCCGGAGCGGGTCGATGATCGCCGCCAGGGTGCGGTCACCGATGCTGGTCGCGCCGTCAGCCAGCAGCCCCGCCTCCGCCCAGGCATCACCGGCCCGGCGCGTCATCCAGGCCCGTTCGGCGCGGGCCGCTGGGTCGTCACCGACTCCAAGCAGGGCCACCGGGCGCGGGCTGCCGTGGAAGTCAGCGTCAGCGCGAACGTCGGTGCCAGCGCGGGCGCGGGCGCCGGTGCCAGCGCGGGCGCCGGTGCCAGCGCGGGCGCCGGTGCCAGCGCGGGCGCGGCCGCCGGTGTCAGCGGGGGCGCGGGCGCTGGTGTCAGCGGGGGCGCGGCCGTCGGTGCCAGCATGGTCGGTGTAGGCGGCGGTGCCGGCGTGTCCATCGGTGCTGGCATGGGCGTGGGCATCGAAGAAGGGCACCCGTCGGTCGTCGCCGCCGATTGCGGTTCGGAACTCTCCGGAGCGGCGGGCGTCCCACTGGTGCGGTGCGAGCCAGACCGCCCGGTGCGGGTTCAGGCCGCCGGCGCGGCGGACCCGCAGCCTCATCCGCTGGTTGCCGAACGGCAGGAAGTTGCTCGTGCCCATGTTGTCCCACAGCGGGGGCGGCGTACGTACCGCCAGAACGGGGGTGCCGGGCCTGAAGGGGCCATCAGGGGTGAGAACGAGATCCAGACCAGAGGCGATGGTCCCGAAGGCGTCGAGGGCCCGGGGCGCGTGCCAGCGCAGCAGGTCGGGCGCGAACCCGGCAAGCGCATCGGCGAAGGAGGCGGCCTCGCCGGGGCTCTCGAAGTCGGCGACGATGTCCCCGGCCGCGCAGGCCCGCCGCCAGTCACCCCGCTCCCGAGCCTGCGTGCACTCGTCGATCATCAGCGGGGGCACCGCATAGCTACGCACCCGCCGACGGGCGACCATCTCCATCACGCGCCGAAGGCTAGGCGCACCCCCCGACAATTTCCGCCTCGCCGCCCAAAGGGCAGCACGGCGGAAGGAGGGCGGCGCGCGGAAGGAGAGGGTGCCCGAGCGGACGGCACCATCACGACAGGCGGGCCGGGGACGCCGACGTCACAGCAGGCAGCGTCCCCGCAACAGCGGGCGGGTCAGCGGACACCGCCGTCAGAGCGGGCGGCGTCCGCGGGATGGTGGGTGGGTCAGCGGATGCCGCCGTCAGTGCGGGCGGCGTCCGCAAAACGGTGGGTGGGTCAGCGGATGCCGGCGTTCTGGCAGGCCTTGCGGTAGGCGGCGGTGCACAGGGTCGCGGCGTCCACGTACACGTCGACGATCGACTTGATGTTGGCGCGGTTGATCGCCTTCGGTTCCAGCTTCACGAACGGGATGTACAGGCCGGAATCCGGGTCCTTGATCTTGGCCGTGACGTTCTGCTTCTCTTTCTTGTACAGCCCGATCGCCAGCTTGGCCGCCGCGTCCGCCTCGGCCTTGGTGTCCTTGTAGACCGTCATGCACTGGTCGCCGGTGAGGATGTTCTGCAGGCCCTTGACGGTGGCGTCCTGCCCGGTGACCGGCACCTTGCCGTTGCGGCCCTTGGACTTGAGCACCTCGATGGCCGCGTTCCCGAGGCCGTCGTTGGCGGCGAGCACCCCGTCGACGTTCGGGTACTGCTTGATCATCAGTTCGAAGATCTCGCGGGCGTTGTCCTCGTCCCAGCCGGGCACGAACTGGTCCGGCCCCTTGATCGCGGACGCGTTGTCGTAGTAGCTGTTCAGGACCTTGTCGTAGCCGTCCTTGAACAGGTACGCGTTGTTGTCCGACTGTGAGCCGTTGAGTTCGGCGATGACCGGACTGTCGACGTTCTTCTGCTTGAGGCAGTTCATCAGGCCTTCGGCCTGGAGCCGGCCGACCTCTTCGTTGTCGAAGCTGACGTAGTAGTCGGCGGCGCCGTTGAGGGTGAGGCGGTCGTAGTCGATCACCGGGACGCCGCGGGCGTGTGCGTCGGCGATGACGGCTTTGCCGCTGGCGGCGGAGAGGTTCACGATGACCAGGACCTTGAAGCCCCGGTCGAGGGCGGTCCGGGCGATCCGCTTGAACTCCTCCTCGTCGCCTTCGGCGTTGAAGATCTGCGCGGGTACGCCCGATGCGTCAAAAGCGGCCTGCAGGTATTTCGGATCGTCGTTGACCCACCGGGTGGAGCTGGTGGTGTCCGGCAGGATCACCGCGACGCCGTCGGTTCCGGTCACCTTGCCGCTGGTGCCCAGGGTGGCGTTGTCACTGCCGGTGGCGCCTTCGGTCCCCCCGCTGTCGCACGCCGTGACGGTCACCGACGTCAGAAGTCCGGCGGCGACCAGGGCCATCAAAGACTTGCGCATGGGGAATATATGTCCTCTCAGGGGTGTAGCCCGGGGCGGCCTACCGCTGATAACCGTTTTTGTAACAACAATCCGTTTATGAACGGGACGCACAATGATCACGGCTCGTCAGCTGCGGAGGTAACCGTCCGTTAAGCCGCCAAAATCATCTCATCGGTCAGGAAGTTGCGGAGATACGTTTCGATTCAGACCTGCAGGCAGGTACTTATGGCCGACGATGTTCCGCTTCACATCTACGGCGAGATTTGTCCGATCTTGCTGAGAATGAAAATGACCACAGTGGCACAGTTGATGCTTATATTGGCGTGCATCTATCAGCTTGGGTTCCGGCGTGTCGCAGGAGTGGGCCGATCGGAGAGGACCTGCCGAGGACCGGCGACGGTTGCGGGCGTCGTGACCGGGGCCCGTCCCGGCTCGGCGAGGTATGGCGCGGCATGGCGTCTGTCTGAGTGCCCCAGATGGTGATCTGCTGGGATTCACAGCGCTCGGAGGCCGAAGACCACTTCCTGCTGAAAGAGATGTGCGTGCGCACGGCACGCCAACGGCAGGGACATGGCTCCGCGCTGCTCGAAGCTCTGGCAAGCCGTCTACCTGAAGTTCGTCATCGGTACCTGCTGACCGCTCGAGACAGCGCCGCCTCGGACTTCTACCAGGCGAACGGCTTGAGGCCCGCCGGGCGGTTGGCCGTGTTCGTCCGTCCGTGACGGGATCGGCATCCGGCACTGATCCGCCATCCGCTGCGCCACCGCCGACGGGCCTCCCGGCCCGACAGTTCGACTCAGCTTTCAGGACTGCAGTCGGTGGGCGGTCGAGGCGAGGATGCCGAGCAGGCGCACCGCATCCGCGGCGGGACTGTCCGGCGCCGCCCGGTAGACGATCAGCTGCTGGCCGGAGGAGCCCCGGACGTCGAAGGTCCGATAGGTGAGCGTCAGCTCCCCCACCGCCCGGTGCCGGAACCGTTTGGCCGCGCCGGTCTTGCCGCGCACGTCGTGCCGCTCCCACAGCTGCCGGAACCCGTCGTCGGCAACGGTCAGCTCGTCGATAAGCGCGAGGGTGCGCCGGTCGCCGGGATCGTGCCCGAGCGCCAGCCGCAGATGGGCCACACACGCCTCGGCGGCCGGTTCCCAGTCGGCGAAGAAGGTGCGGCCGGCCGGGTCGAGGAACGTCATCCGGGCCAGGTTGCCGGTGTCGGCGAAGTCCGAGTACAGCGCGTCGGCGATCGGGTTGCGGGCGAGCAGGTCCAGGCGCCGGTTGAGGATCACGGCGGGCTGGTGCGGCCACTCGCCGAGCAGCTCGCGCAGGTCGTCGTCGACCCGGTCGGTGAGCGGCGACCGGTCCGCGGCCGGGACGCCGGCCAGCCGGAACAGGTGCTCGCGCCCGTCCGGGCCCAGGTCCAGGGCGCGGGCGATCCCGTCCAGCACCGACGGCGACGGCGCCCGCTCCCGGCCCTGCTCCAGCCGGGTGTAGTAGTCGGCGCTGACCCCGGCGAGCACGGCCACCTCTTCCCGGCGCAGCCCGGCGACCCGCCGCCGCCCGTGCGACACCAGCCCGACGTCTTCCGGCCCGAGCCGGGCCCGCCGCGCGACGAGAAACCGCCCGAGGTCGCTGACAGCCATGCGACCAGGGTAAACACCGACGTCCCCGGCCATCCAGGGTGTACCGCACCCCGGCACCGGATCGATCTTGGACAGGACCGTCTGATAACTTCGCGGATCGGACGCAGCGTCGTATGAAACGGGGAGATCAGCCGATGTCGAACGTCTCCGACCCCGGGTCGTTCCTCGATCCGGAGGCTTCCCGGGACTATCTGCGCAGCTGGCGCGACGACGCCGAGCGCCGCGCCGAGCGGGCCGCCGCGATGGCCGCCCGGATCGAGCAGGTGCGCACGTCCGCCAAGGACGGCAACAACCTGGCCGAGGTGACCGTCGACTCCGGTGGTGTGCTGATCGACCTGGTGCTCACCGACCGGATCCACCGTGTCGACCCGGCGACCGTGGCGCAGGCGGTGCTCGGCGCGCTGCGCAAGGCCCGGGCCGGGGCGGCCGAGCAGGCTCAGGCGATCGCGGTCGAGACGATGGGCGCGAACTCGCTGTCCGCGCAGGTGATCGGTGACCGGATGCGGCAGCAGCTGGACCGCCCCGAGCCCGGGACGGCTTCCCGGAGCGGCGAGGATCGTTACCGTGGCTGACGCGTTCCAGGTCGACGCGAGCCAGCTGCACCGGCACGCGGCGAAACTGCTGGCGGTCCGGGACCAGCTCGACGCGATCAAGAGCGCCAGTTCGGCGATCGGGCAGAACGACGCGGCGTACGGCATGTTGTGCGGTTGGATCTCGGCGATCCTGGAACGACGTCATCAGGGCACCGACGAGCTGTTCGGCCTGGTCGACGAGAACCTGCGCGCGGCGGCCGACGCGATCACCGCGACCGCCCGTGACTACGAGGCCGCCGACGCCGGCGCGCGGGACCGGATCACCCGGGCCGGTGGCCGCTGATGGTGTCCAACTCGTCGCTGGTCGCCGACACCGTCTCGACCCGGACCGCGTTCACCGGCATCGGTCTGGCCGACGGCGCCCAGGGGCTTTATCAGTCCGTCCAGGGTGGCAGCTGGGTCGACACGCTGCTGGCCGGCGGCGCGTTCGCCGGTGACGCGGCGGCCGCGGTCCTCGACCCGTTCAGCACGCTGCTGTCCAGCGGGCTGGGCTGGGCGATGGAGCACTTCGAGCCGCTGCGCGACATCCTCGACAAGCTGGCCGGCATCCCCGACGTGATCACCGGGCACGCGCAGACCTGGGCCAACATGGCCGGCGCGCTGCAGACGATGGCCGTCGACCTGCAGTCCAACCTCGCCGCCGACCTGCCCGACTGGGGTGGCAGCGCGGCCGAGGCGTACCACGGTCTGATGGCCGGCAACGTGGACGGCATCGGCGGGCTGGCCGGCCTGGCGAACACCATGTCCGCGGCGACCCAGGCGGCCGGCAACCTGGTGCAGTTCGTCCGGGACATCGTCCGCGACCTGATCTGCGACCTGGTCGCCCGGGTGATCGTCTGGGCGGCGGAGGCGCTGCTGGTGGTCACCATCCCGCTGGGGGTCTCGCAGATCGTCGCCGCGGTGGCCAAGTGGTGCGGCCGGATCTTCGGCTACACCGGTGCTCTGATCAGCAGCCTGCAAAACCTGACCGCCCTGGTGGAGGGCTGACCGACCGCCGTCGGGGAGGATGGGGACATGACTGCTGACCCGCGTTTGCTGAGCCTGTGGAGTGTCGACGAGCTGGTGCCGTTCCCCCGGGAGTCGTGGCTCGAAGGCGGCATCCCCGAGGAGGACCTGCCGGTCGGCGACGAGATCCCGCAGGACGTGGCGATCGTCTACACCGCGCAGATCGAGGCCGGTTTCGAACTGTACGACGTGATCCAGCTGGCCACCGACGACGGCAGCCTGGACATCCGGCTGATCGCCCTGGGCGCGGTCGCCACCAACCCCGGGCTGCTGTACGTGATGGATCCCCGGACCGGCGAGATCCTGCAGCTCGACATGGAGGCCGGCGACATCCAGGGGGTCAACTCCACCTTCCGGACCTTCGCCGAGTTCCTGTACCAGATGGGCCGCTTCGTGGCCGACGACGAGGGCAAGGAAGGCCGTGCCGAGCGCGCCGCGGTCCTGGCCGACCTGTTCGAGTCGATCGACCCGGACGCCATGAAGCCCGAGTGCTGGTGGCCCCTGGTGATCTCCCAGCTGCGCTGACCCCAGCCCGAGAGTCGATGATCTTGAATCTTTAGCAACGTGGATATGATTTCCACATGAACAAACGGGGAACCGGCGCCGTTCTGGCGGCGCTGGTAATCAGCATGACATCGGCCCTGGCGGTGCCGTCGGCGGCGGTCGCGGCCGTCGCGGACTTTCCGGTCCTGGCCGGGGACCAGAAGACCGACAAGATCTATCGCTTGAGTACGTCCACCTACACGTGGGACTCCTGGACGTGGGCACCCACCACGGACCTGGGGTACACCACCGGTGAGGGCGAAGGCTTCAACGGCGGCAACGACTTCCGGGTCCGGAACACCACCGCCGGGCAGCGCCTGGTCGTGGCGGACGGGCCGGGCCTGGTAACTGTTGCGACATACCCGGAGGGCAAGCGGGTCTGGGCGACCAAGGCCACCAGCGGCGACAACCTGCACTCGGCCGAACTGCTGCCGGACGGCAACGTCGCGGTCGCCGCCACCGGTACCGGTGAGGTGCGGATCTACCCGACCAGTTCCGCGGCCAAGCCGGCATCCTTCCCCCTCCCGGCGGCACACTCCGTGCTGTGGGATCCGGGCATCCGCCGGCTGTGGGTGACCGGCTCGCCGACCGACGGCACGGCCAAGGAGCAGGTGCTGATGGCGCTGGAGGTCACCGGCCCGGCCTCCACGCCCGGCCTGCGGGTGGACACCACCCGGACCCTGAAGATCAGCACCGGAACCGACGACGTGCACGATGTGGCGGCCGACCACACCGACCCGAACAAGTTGTGGATCACCACAAACTCCCGGGTGTACGCCTACGACAAGACCACCAAGCAGCTCACCAGCGCCGGCACCGGGGTCGATCGTCAGGCGGTGAAGTCGATCAGCCTGCAGCCATCGGGGCAGATCGTGCAGACCCAGGCCGACAAATACCGGACGCCGCCGGTGGACTGCGGCACGCCCGTCAACGGCTACTGCACCGCGACGCTCGACTTCTTCAACCCGGCCAAGTCGGTGACCAAGGCGGGCGCGGAGTTCTACAAGGCCCGAGTGGCGAGCCCGTACTACGGCGTCGAGGACATCGCCCAACGCGGCCGGGTGTTCGACAGTGCCGGTGGGACCACCGTCGAGGTCGGCGAGACCGCGACGGTCGGCCGGATCGCGGCCACCATCGACAAGGACGGCCGGCAGCACGTGCTCACCCTGATTCCCGGCGAGGGACTCTGGTCGCGCACCCGGGATGCCGACGGCGTGTGGCAGGCCACGGAGAAGCGTGACAACAGCCTGCGGATCACCGACGTGACGGTCACCGCCGACGCGGCCGGTAACCTGCACGCGTTCACGCTCATCCCGGACCTGGGCGTCTGGTACCGCAAGCGCCCGGCCAGCCAACCGTGGAACGCGACGTCCAGCCAGGTCGACTCCAGCACCGACCTGCGGTCGATCGCCGCGGTCGCCCACCCGACCGGCAAGCTGCACCTGATCCTGGCCGGTTCGACCGGCGGCGTGCGCGAGCGCACCGCCACCGCTGCCGGCGTGTGGAGCAGCACCGTCACCACCGTGGACAACAACAAGGAGATCGCCGACCTGGCCGCGGCGGCCCTGCCGAACGGCAGCCTGCACCTGTTCACGGTGACCCTGTGGGGTGGCGTCTACCACCGCGCCGGCTCCGACACCACCTGGCCCGTCGCGTCGACCCTGGTGCCCGGTGGCACCGAGAGCCCGGCGACCGGCCAGGTCCGCGCGCTGGCCGCGGCCGGCTGGCCCTCGGCCCAGTTGGACCTGGTGACCCTGCGGTCCGGCATCGGCCTGTGGAACCAGACCTGGACCGGAAGTTCCTGGCCCACCCCGGTACGCACCGACACGTCCACCGGAAGCCTCCAGGTGTACGCGGTCCGCGGCACCGACGGCGTCCTGCACACCGGAAAGATCAGCGAGATCTCCTGACCAGGAGGGTTCGCAGAAGGGCGAGGCTGGCCGCACGGTCGGCCTCGCCACCCCGGGCCTGGTCAGAGCGACAGACCGCCTGACGGCCAGCGGGTGTCACGCAGCAGCGCCCGGGTGAACCGGTTGAGATCCGGCAGCCGGTCCGGGGCGAACCAGCCCAGCTCGCTGATCTCGTCCTGGTCCGGCGCAGGCGTGCCACCCTCGACGGCGGCCTGGTAGACGGTGGTGACGTAGGCGGCCCGGTCGCCGTTGCGGTAGGTCACCTCGTAGTCGGGCCCGCCGAGCACGTCGAGCAGCCGGAGACCGCCGATCCGCAGCCCGGTCTCCTCGAGGATCTCCCGAACCGCGGCCTCACCCGGCGACTCACCGACGTCGACCCCACCCCCGGGCACCGCCCACCACTGCCGGTCCCCGGCGTGCCGGACCAGCAGAAGCCGCCCGTCCCCGTCGACGACGAGCACCGAAACCGACGGCAGCAGGATCAGCTCAGGCCCGATCAGCGAGCGCAACCGAGCCAGATGCGGTGAGATGGCCACCCCCCGACAGTGACACCCTCGCCACCTCGAACGGAAGGGATGGCGAAGGACCGGACAGCGGCAATCAGGATGATGCTGCTGGTCTCGCCGTTCGTACGCGAGGATGGCCGGCATGGCGACCTTCCTGCTCACTGGGAACCCTGATGGTCCGGGATGGCCCGACCCCGATCACGAAGCGGCCGTCGAGGCAGCCGCGGCAGGTCGGAGCGAACTCCAGCGCTGGAGTGTGGCTCTACGCCGATCTGGCATCACGATCGGGGACCGGGCCTTTCTCGTGCGTCAACGTCGCCAGAGAGGCATAGTCGCCAGCGGTCACTTCTCTCATGCGATCTACGAAGCTGAGCACTGGGACGGGTCCGGTCGCCGGACAACCTACGCCGACATCGAGTTCGACCAGGTGCTGGCGGTGGAGGACCGGCTTCCCGTCGAGGTGCTCAAGGGCAGGGTGCCCGCGGTCTCCTGGGACCGTCTTCAGGGCTCCGGGGTCGCCGTCGCCCAGCCCCATGATCAGGACCTGGAGGAATTGTGGCAGGCGCATGTCGGCGACACGCCCTATGCCAACCCCGAGGAGCTCACAGCAGAAACGTACGCCGAGGGCGACGTCACCCGCGTCATGGTCAACCGGTATGAGCGTGACCGGAACGCACGTGCTGCCTGCATCCGCCACCACGGCCTTACCTGCCTCGTCTGCGGCTTCAACTACCACGAGATGTACGGACCGTTGGGACGCGACTTCATTCACGTGCACCACGTGCGCGAGATATCAACGCTCGGACCGGGATACCGGGTGGATCCGAAACGCGACCTGGTGCCGCTGTGCGCCAACTGTCACGCGATGGTTCATCGGCGTCGGCCGGCTCTCACCCCGTCGCAACTGAAAGGTCGACTCCGCGGCTGACGTGACCCCGGATGCCCCTGCACGGGACAGCTCCCTGTCACGGCGTAACGCCTAGCGAGTGTTCGGACCGTTGATGATCGTACTTCCAGCCGGAGGTGGTCTCGTGGCGCAGCAGGAGGCGGGGCGTGGGGACGCGGCCCGGGAGCGGGTGCTGCACGCGGCTCTGCGGGCGATCGCCGCGCACGGCTATCGGGGGTCGACGCTGGCCGGGATCGCCGCCGGCGCGGCACTGACCAACGCCGGGCTGCTGCATCATTTCCCGAGCAAGGAGCATCTGCTGGTGGCGGTGCTGGCCGAGCGCGATCGCCTGGACACCGCGCATTTCCGGCTGGACGGCTGCCGGGGGCTGGCGGCTCTGGACCGGCTGGTGGAGCTGGTGCGGTACAACACGATGGTCCCGGGTCTGGTGCAGACGTTCACGGTGCTGGCCGGAGAGTCCGCCGGGTCGGATCATCCGGCCCGGGAGTGGTTCCGGGAGCGTTATCTGCGGCTGCGGGCGGACATCGCGACCGCTCTCCGCAACGGCATCACCGCCGGGGAGATCCGTGCCGATGTGGACTGTGACGCCCAGGCTGCCGGGATCCTGGCGATGATGGACGGCCTGCAGGTCCAGTGGCTGCTCGCCCCGGAGCGATTCGACATGGCCGCCGTCTTCGCCGATTACGTCGCCATGGTGCGCCGGGCAATCGGGTAACGGAAAGGTAACGGAACCTACCGATCGGTCTACTCAGAGGTAGACATATGTCTATCCCGTTTCCACAGTGTTTCGAGGAGGCGACAAGAGTGCCGATCAGTCGACGCGCCGTTCTGGCCGCAGGCGCGGGAACAGCCGCCGCCGTCACGATGCCCGCGGCCGCGGCGCGCGCCGGTGGTCGTACCGCGGCAAGCCTGAAGTTCGTCCTGAACGCCCGAACGCTGGACGGCGGCGAACAGGTCACGTCGATCACCCTGGACACCTCGCGCATCGGGCCGATCGAGCGGTCCAGCCTCACCGCCGGCACCTTCGCCGTACACGTCACGGCCACCAGCCCGGTCGCCGCCGCCAACGACCCCGGTTACGACCTGGACCGCACCGTCACCGCCGCCCGCATCGACCGCTCCGGCGACATCGTGCTCGACCTGGCGCACGCCGAGGGGATGCCCGGCGGCAACACGCTCGGTTACCTCAACAGCAAGTCCCGCAACGTCCGCCTCACCCTGGTCTACACGATCAAGCAGATCAAACCCTTGCTGGTGTACGGGCGACCCGTCACGTTCACCGATTTCCGTCAGGGTCGTCTGGTCAACCCCGAGGTCGACGCGTACAGCTACCACGAGTCACCGTCCGGGATGAAGTACCGCCTATTCGACCCTCGCCGCGGTGGCCGCCGCCCGCTGATCGTCTGGCTGCACGGCGGCGGTGAGGGCGCGTCGCTGCCGGACGGCTACTACGACAACGAGACGACGCTGCGCGCCAACCGTGGCGCGCTGGGTTTCTCCACCCCGGAGGCCCAGAAGATCTTCAACGGGGCGTACGTGGTGGCGCCGCAGAGTTTCTCCGCCTGGATGCAGGACGGCCCCCGTTTCGCCCCGCTGATCCAGGAGATCGTCACCGGTGTCGCCCGCCGGCACCACGTCGACACCGACCGGATCTACGTGGTGGGCTGCAGCAACGGCGGCTACATGACGATGAAGATGACCACGGTCTACCCGGACACGTACGCCGCCTCGGTCCCGGTCTGCGGCGTGGTCGCCGGGAGCCCGCCGCTGATCCCGGACGCCGAGTTGACCGCGATCACCACCCCGACGTGGCTGGTGACGTCCCGCGACGACGCGACCGTGGACCCGATCGCCAACACCGTGCACGCCCACGACCTGATCCCGCGGTCCCGGCTGACGCTCTACGACAACGTGATCTGGAACGGCCATCAGTTCGCCGGCCATTGGTCCTGGATCTACGTGGCCCGTAACGCCCCGTCCATCAACGGCACGCACCTTTGGCAGTGGATGTCCCGGCAACGTCGTTGATCAATTCCACATTGGTCACCGTACGTAATGTTCTTGCTCGGTTACGGCCTGCGATTGAGTGCTAGAAGTCACTTGAGCAGGGATTTTCCAGCAAGGTTTCGGTGTCGTAACCTACTCAGCGTGATCTTCTTCGACGACTCGGACGCCGTCGCCGTCCAGGATTCCCCGGTACTGGCCGCCCGCGCCGGTGCACTCACCATCGCCGGCCGCCTCGCCGCCGGAGCCGGAGCCGCAGCCCTGATGCTGGTCGCCGTGGCCGGTGCGATCGTGGCAACCGCGGCGGCGCTGATCTGACGGCCGACCCCGAAAACCGGGTGGCTCGAACGGATCAATCGCGGGCACGATGCATACTCAACGGGCAATCGATCGAAGTGACCCCGTCGACGAGGAACGAGGACTTGACCGTCTTCCTGTGTTCCCGGTGCGGCGTCGCGATCACCGCGGAGCTGGTGGAGCTCCGGGCGATCCCCGACGTCCACGAGTCCGAGCAGGATCGGGACGAGAAGACCCGCCGCGCTCCGTCCACGATCCCACCGGGGCACTTTGCGATCGACCCACAGCCCTGGGGCTTCCCCTACGTGCTGCAGGAGAACCAGGGCGACCCGGAACCGGCACAGTCCCGCGGCCCCCTGGTCTGCCATGAAGAGGGCTTCGTGATCTCCGCAGGCCCCCGGGACACCATCGTGGTGCACCCCGAGGACGCCGCCGGTCTCCAACCGTTACCCGACCACCGAAACAGCAGTGGCTGCTGCGGACCGGCAGGCAACCAGGGCCTCAACCTGGCGTGCCCCTGCGGAGCCCCGGTGGCGACACTCGCCGCCGACTGCTTCGGCCCCTACGAACTGCACCTCGACCCGGTCCGGACATTCGCCCTCGCTCCGTAGGGAAGCTCGCTAGAACCTCGCGGTCCCCGCCCCGGCGAACTCCCTGACCTCGGGCCGGGCAGCCGGGACACCGGGCCCCAAGGCCCAGGCCAGCGCGGTCTGCGACCGGCCCCACTCGACCAGGCGGGCGCCGTGCCGGGCCAGCAGCAACGTCAGGGTGGCGGTGACCGTCGCGCCGAGCAGGTAGCCGGTCAGCACGTCGTGCGGGTAGTGCACGCCGACGAAGACCCGGGAGAACGCCGCCACCGTCGCGATCGGCAGGGCGATCAGGCCCCAGCGCCACGACACCAGGAACGCGGCGATGAACAGCGCACCCGCGATCGTCGAGTGGTTGCTGGGGAACGACCAGTCGCCCACGGGCGGGCACTCGGCGGCCACGATCGGCAGGCCGACCGCCCGGCACGGACGCTCCTCGGTCAGGAACGTCTTGCTGACCTCACTGGTCAGGTACGCCAACACGCCGGCCGCCGGCGCCAGCACACTCAGCGCCATCGTGGTGGCGCTCGCGTGCCGGGCCCGCCACCACAGCCACACCACGATCCCCAGCAGAATGATGATCGAGAACTCGGTGAAGTGCTCCATGAACCACTGGACACTCTCCGGCGATCGATCGGCCATGCCGACGACGACGCGATAGAGATCGGTGGAGAACTCCGGCGGTTGCAGACCCATATGCGCGGATCTTAGTGATTGTTTACCTGAAAGACACCTGTGGGGTCCGTGGTGTTCAGATCGCGGCACCGTCCGGGCCACGTGGCCGCGATCACCCCGGCCGGCAACCGGAATCCGGGACAGTCGACTCAACCCCGGACGCGGTTCGAGGCGTTTCTCCGGCATGAAGTTGAGGGAGACGGTCGATGAGACCTGACGACGACGGTTTTCCGGAATTCGTACGACAGCAGTGGGGCCCGCTGCTCCGGTCCGCCTACCTGCTGACCGGCGACCGCAGCCACGCCGAGGACCTGGTGCAGGCGGCGCTGGAGAAGACCCACCGCAAGTGGCGCAAGGTCGCCGCGATGGACGCGCCCACCGCCTACGTCTACCGCGTGATGGTCAACACCGCGACCTCGTGGCGGCGCCGGCGCAGCTGGGGCGAGATCCCGCAGCTGCCGGCCGACACCGCGCGGGCCGACGACCCGTACGAGCAGATCGAACACCGCCAGCAGCTGTACGCGGCCCTGCGCAAGCTGCCACCGAAGATGCGGGCCGTGCTGGTTCTGCGCTACTTCCAGGACATGAGCGAGGCGGACACCGCCGACATCATGGGCTGTTCCGTCGGGTCGGTGAAGAGTCAGGCGTCCCGCGGCCTGCAACGCCTGCGTGACCACCTGGACACCACCGACCTCCGTTTCACCGCTGACAACCTGCTGGGGAGCCGACCGTGACCATCGAGACCGAACTGCGTGACGAGATGAACGACCGGGCGGCCGCGATCACCCTGCCCGACGACCCCTGGCTGGGATTCCACCACCGGGAGGTCCGCCACCGCCGGCACCGCCGGGCCCGGATCGGCGTCGCCGCGGCCGCCCTCGCCGGGATCGTCGGGGTGCAGTCGGGACTGCTGCCGGTGCCGGGCTGGGCACCGACGGTCGCCGTCGCCTCGGCCGACGACGCGCTGATCAACAGCCCGGTCCGGGGCTCCCTCGCGGCCGACACCGCGTGGCAGGAGGGGCTGCGGGCGGTGCCCGAGGACAAGCAGGATCCGACCGAACTGTGGCGGGTCGTCGACCGGGACACCGTCCGGGTCCTGTACGCCGGGGACGTCGGCGACCGGCGGGTGGCGCTGGCCTACGTGTCGTACCGGTTCGGCCTGCTCACCGACCCGCAGATCGTCTGGTTCGACGGACCGCGCGGCGCCACGCCCCAGCAGATGAGCGAACGCGGCAACCTCGACGCCGCGCGGCAGGGCGCGTCGCTGATCGACACCTCCGCGGACGGGCCCGGCATCGCGGTCGTGGTCGGCCCGCAGGGTTCCACCGCCACGATCGGCACCGGCACGCCGGTGACAGGTGTCCCCGGCAGCGGTCTGGCCGAGGCCGTTCTTGCGCCGCAGGCCGCCGAGCCGACGATCACCGGCACCCTGACCAGCGACGGCCGGACCGTGACCGTGCCGGGCACAACCGGCTGGACCACCACCGAGTAACGGATCCGGGCATCAGTCGAGAAGCAGGCCCGCCTTGTGGACGAGCAGGGCGGCCTGCACCCGGTTGTCGCAGCCGAGTTTCAGGAACGCCCGGCTGAGGTGGGTCTTCACAGTCGCCTCGCTGATCCGCAGCCGCTCGCTGATCGCCGGGTTCGACAGGCCCTGGGCGAGCAGCACCATCACCTCCCGTTCCCGGTCGCTGAGAGCGGCCAGCCGCTCGGCGGCCGGGTCGACCGCCGGGGCGGCGGGCGCGGGCAGCCGGTCGAGGACCTGCCGGGTGACCGCCGGGGTCAGGAACGCCTCGCCGGCCGCCACCGCCCGGACCGCCGGCGCCAGCTCGTCCACCGCCGAGTCCTTGAGCAGGAATCCGGCGGCCCCGGCGGCGAGGGTCTCGGACACGTAGGCCGCCTCCCCGAACGTGGTCAGGATGATCACCGCGACGCCGGGGGCGGTCCGCCGGATCTCCCGCAGGGCGGCCGGGCCGTCCATCACCGGCATCCGGATGTCGAGCAGCACCACGTCCGGCCGGTGCGCCAGGGTCAGAGCGACGGCCTCCCGTCCGTCGGCGGCCTCGGCGACCACCTCGATGTCCGGCAGCGGGGCGAGGACCAGCCCGATCCCGGTACGCACGAGCCGGTCGTCGTCGGCGATCAGCACCCGGATCGTCGCGCTCATGGCAGCACCTCACGGGCCGGGCTGGTAGAAGGACTCCTTGGCGGCGAGCACACCATCCGCGAAGCAGAACCGGTAGGACAGGTCACCCGCATGATCATCGCCCAGCCGGGCCACGAACGACGACTCGTAGGCCACGCAGGCCGCGCCGTCGACCGTGCTCGCGGTGCCGTTCCCCGGATCGGGCAGGGTGGCGCGGACCGACTCCTCCGGCTGCCCGACCGTCGCCGCGTCGTAGGTCTGCTCGTCGACGGTCAGCATCGTCTCGGCGAGGATCAGGCTGCCCGAGCACAACCCGACCATCGCGGTCACGCCGACACCCACGGCCACCAGCCAGATCCGGGAGCGCCGCGCCGTCCGGTCCATGTGCACGCTGAAGTCGCCGGCCGGCGCGGTCACCGGCACCACCTCAGCGACCTCCGAGCGGTAGGGCAGCGTCGCCGCGATCCGGAACCGGCCGTCCGGCATCCGGCCGTGATAGAGCACCCCACCGGCGAGCCGGACACGTTCGGCAAGACCGATCAGACCCTGGCCTGACGTACGCCCGGAGTACGGCACCCCCGGCGTGTTGACCACCTCGGCGATCACCGCGTCCGGCTCGTACCGCAGAATCACCTGGACCGCACCCCCGTGAGCGTGCCGCAGCGCGTTGGTGACACCTTCCTGGACGACCCGGTAGGCGGCGTGTTCGATCATCGGCGCCAGCGGCCGCTCCTCCCCCTCGCGCCGCAGTGTGACGTCGGCGTCCGCGGACCGTGCCCGGTCCAGCAGGTCGTCGAGGCGGCTGAGTGGCTGGGCGGCGCCCGGTTCGTCGCCGTCCTCCTGGCGCAGGATGCCGAGGATCTGCCGCAACTCGCTCATCGCGGCGGCCGACGTGGTCCGCAACAGTCCGACCGCCTCCGCGCGCTGTTTCTCGTCGGCCGTCGACAGGATTCCGGTGTAGAGCGAGATCAACGTGAGCTGGTGCCCGAGCGAATCGTGCAGGTCACGGGCGATCCGGGTGCGTTCCCGTTCGCGGGCCTGCCGGGCCACCGCCGCCTGCTGGCCGTAAAGCTGCAGGTTCCGGGTGTGCATCGCGTTCACCAGCGACCGGCGGCGGGCCACCGCCCGGGCGACGACGGCGGGCAGCACGGCGAACATCAGGTACAGGGCGCCCAGCAGGATCATCGAGCCCCCGTCGAAGTCCCCTTCGAACAGCAGCGCCCCGGCCACCGCCAGCAGCCCGATCACGAACGCCGCCACGGTGCGCCCGAGATGCGTCATCCGGTAGCCGGCCGCGACGCCCATCACCACCATGACCGCGATGCTCTGGCCCCCGGCCACGACACTCGCGCAGGCACCGGCCGCGAACGCTCCCGCCGGATAGACCAGCCGCAGCGGGACCAGGGCGGTGGTGATCACGGTGACGATCACCACGAGCACGGTGGCCACGGTGTCGGCGTCCAGGGCCGAGACCGCGACGATCGCGGCGACCAGCAGGGCCAGGCCGATCTCGTACGTCAGCCGGGCCGGGCCGGCACCGCGGGCCGCCGCCCACCATGTGATCATCCGACAAGACTTCCAGGTCCGTGTCCGCCGCGGTGTCTCAGGCCGGCGCCGGTGCCGGGGCAGCGGCAGGAGCAGGGACCTCGGAGACCACGACGGTCCGGCACACCAGGTCGGCGATCGTCTGCTTGCGGGCGGTGAACAGCGGCAGCAGATAGCCCAGGTTGAAGATCGCGCCGTCGAGCAGGTGCGCCCAGTCACGGCCGGCGGCGCGCAGCACTCCGACCGGCCGCCCGCTGTCCGCGCCGACCAGGTGCACGCCGAGGACCATCCGGCCCCAGCTCTGCCCGGTGCGCCCGGCCAGGAACCAGCGGTTGTAGACGAACACGACGGCCCCCAGCAGGATGAGGACGACGCCGACCAGCCCCGGCCGCTCGGTGGCCGCGCCGACCACGAGAGCCGGTGCGAGCACCAGTCCGTCGATGGTGTTGGCACCCACACGAACGAACCAACCCGCGTACTTCATCGATGTCCCCTTCGCTTCCGGCCGCCTCCGGCCGACTGCGTCAAGGTTCGCAACACGGGCCTGCCCGCCGCGTCGGTAGCAGGACTGATTCCCGCAGCCGCCGGTGTCATCCGATCGGTTGACACCGGCGGGCCCGGCTCTTACCGGGGTCTTACCGGGGTTCGCAGACGCACCGCGGGGCCCGGCGCGTCGCGCCGGGCCCCGCAGGGTCGAGAACCGCAGGTCAGCGGAGGCGGCGCAGCCAGGCCGCGGGCCCGGACGGGATCACCTGCCGGGCCGCGGCCGCGCGCCGCCGCTGCACGACGACAAGCGTGGCACCCAGGAGCGCCGCGGCGATCACCGCCGGCGGCACGGTCCGGCGCACGGCGGGGCGACGGCTCACGTCCGCCACACGGTCCCGCGTTCCGCTGAGCGCCTGCCTGACGCGTCTGCGGGGCGCCGGGGCGGTGTCGTCGACTTCGACGTCGAAGGGGGTCTGCTCGGTGTCGTCGGCCAGGTGCTCGCGGCCTACCGGATCACTGGTGTAGGTCATGCGTACCGCCCTCGGTTCACTGGTCTTCAGGTCTGCTGTGGCTGGTGTGCCCGGCGCTGAGCAGGTGAAACCGACGGTCAGATTCCCGTCAGTCCGGTCACGCCGCCGTCGGAGCGGTGCGGCGCGGTCACGAACGGTTCCCGGAGCCGCTGCATGGCCTCGTGGCTGCGATCGGCCACCGCCGGGACGTCCGAAGAGGAGACGGACGGAACCGACCGAAACAAAACCGTGATTTCCGACATTGGTTTCCTTTGGGTTGAAGAGGTCCTGGCTCTACCCGATCAGGAGCGGACTCAACCGCCGCTGTACGGGTTCTCCGCCAGCAGCCGCGCCAGGTGAGCGGCGTTGGCCGCCAGAGCAGTGGTCGCCTTCCCGGTGGTGTCCGGTTTCGGTCCGGCGTCCTGGTAGTCGAGCGACCCCATCGCCTCACCGACCCAGTAGGTGCCACCGGCCGCCGGAATGCTGAACCCCACGTCGTTGAGCGCCTGCAGCACTTCAGCGGTGACGTGATGCGCGCCGTCCTCGTTCCCGACCACGGCGACCGTGGCGACCTTGCCGTACATGCTGGGCCGCCCTTGATCGTCGGTTTCGGACAGCTCGGCGTCGAGGCGTTCCAGGACCAGCTTGCAGACGCTGGACGGCTGGCCCATCCAGATCGGGGTGGCGATCACCAGGATCTGCGCGGCGAGCACCTTCTCCCGGATCCGTGGCCACGCGTCACCGTCCCCCTCGTCGGTGGACACCCCGAACCGCACGTCGTGATCGACCACCCGCACGACCTCACCGTCCACGTCGTGATCGGCCAGGGCGGCGAGAACCTCCCGCCCGAGCAGCTCGGCACTCGACGGTGCCGGCGATTTCTTCAGCGAACAGCCGAGGACCAGGGCTTTCAACGTCGTCATGGTTCGTCCGGATGCCCCGGATCAGCCACCGGAAACACCGCCGACGGCATTTCCCCGGTGGTACGCAGCGGCGACAGCAGGGCCGGAACGAACGCGGCGGTCATCCCGGCCGCGCCGATCCACAGCACCGCGGGGGCGCCCAGCAGCCCGCCGAGCGCTCCGCCGAGCAGGCCCGCGAGCGGCATGCTGCCCCACTGGACGAAACGGACGGTGGCGTTCATCCGCCCGAGCAGCCGGTCCGGGGTGGCGGTCTGCTGCAGCCCGCCCTGGGCGATCAGCCGGATCACCCCGCCCAGCGAGACCAGCATCAACCCGGCCACCGCGAGCCACAGCGACCAGCCGGGCCGGGCCATCGGCATCAGCGCGGCGGCCGGGGCGGTGCACAGCGGCGCCAGCCAGACGATCGGGCCCGGGCCGATCCGGGCGATCACCCGCCGGGCGGTCAGCGCGCCGATCAGGTCACCGGCGGCCATCACCGACAGCGCCAGCCCGATGCCGGACGTCCCCAGGCCGGCATGCCGGGACAGGAAGATCAACAACATCGTCTGGTACGTCACCAGGAACAGGCTGAACATGCCGTCCGTGATCAGGATCGGCCGCAGCAGCGGGTGCCCGGCGACGAACCGCAGCCCCTCCCCCACCTCCCGCAGCAGGCGCCGCTCACCGGCGGTCTCCGCGACCGGCTCGGGTTTGCGGATGCGCCAGACGCCGAGCGCGGAGAGCAGCATGCCCACCGAGCTCGCGACCAGCGTCACCGGCGCGCCCAGCCACCCGGCCAGTGGCCCGGCCAGTCCGGGCCCGCCGACGCTGACCGCCGACCGTACCGCCGCGATCTTCGCATTGCCCTCGACCAGATGATCACGGCCGACCAGGACCGGCAGATAGCTCGTGTAGCCCACGTCGAACAGCACGGTCGCCAGCCCATGGGCCAGGGCCACCCCGAAGAGCAGCCAAATTGTCAGTACGTCCATCGCCCAGGCGACCGGGACCAGCAGCAGGAGCACCGCGCGCAGCAAATCCGCGGCGATCATGACCGGGCGTTTGCGCCACCTGTCGATCCACGCGCCGGCCGGCCCGGAAAGGACCGGCCGGCGGATTCGGGGTCAGTTGCCGGAGAAGGCTTCCACCCGGCACGCCATGTCGATCTCGTCCGCGTCGGGCGGCACGATCACGTTCGAGGACTCGTAGTTCCAGCCGCCCTCGGTCTCGACGATCGGCATGCCCTTGTCCTGCTGGCATTTCACGTACTCGTGGTGCTGCCGCTGGTATTCCGGGTTGAGGTCCGGGTCCATCTCACGCGGCAGGAAGGCCGGCTTCTTCGAGGCGCAGGCGGCGAACATCTCCGGTGTCGCCTGGGATTTGTCCACCACACCGTTGATCTTGGATTTCGGTGAGTCCGACACGTTCGCGCCCTGGTCCTTCATGCATTGCCAGTAGGCCAGGGCCCATTCCTCCAGTTCCTTCTGGGTGGTGTCCAGCCGGGCACGGGGCCCCTCGGAGGAGCCGGGGGCCGCGGCCGCCGCGGACGGTGGCTGGGAGATCGACGCCACCGGGGGCGCCTGGTCGGCGCCGGTGCTGCCGGTCGTACCGCACCCCGCGAGTGCGGTGAGCAGCGCGGTGACGACGAGGGTCCTGCGTACCATCGGTGATGGTCCTTTCTTCGGGGGTTTTCAGGCGGCCAGGGCCGCGGTCGGGGAGAGGGCGGCGGCACGCATCGCGGGATATCCGCCGACGAGCACGCCGATGGCCACGGCGCCGCCGAGGCCGGCCAGGATCGCGGCGGGCGGCAGGACCACCGGCCAGCCCTGGTAAGTGGCGTATCCCGCGGTGGCGGCGGCGCCACCCGCGGTTCCGGCGAGGCCGCCGAGCAGGCAGAGCGCGACGGACTCGGTGAGGAACTGGGTGCGGATCTGGCCGCGGTGTGCGCCCAGCGCCCGGCGCAGGCCGATCTCCGCGCGGCGTTCCAGCACCGAGATGACCATCGTGTTGGCGACGCCGACCCCGCCGACCAGCAGCGCCACGGCGGCCAGGCCGAGGAACAGCGCCGAGAAGGCCGAGGCGGTGGCCCGCTTGGCGGCGAGCACGTCGGAGGGCCGGGTGACCCGGACGGTGGACGGGTCGGCGGGGTTGACGGTGGCCGGCAGGACGGCGCGGACCTGTTCGACGGCGTCCTCGTGGGCGCGGACGTAGACGACCGTGGGGTGCCCGTCGAAATCCAGATGGGTGACCGTCGACTCCCAGCCGACGAGCGCCGACACGTCGAGTTCGGGCGCCAGGGCGACCGGGTCGATGATGCCGCCGACGGTGAACCACCGGTCGCCGGCCAGCACCTGCGGGGCGGGGGCACCGGGGGTCAGGTCGGGGATGCCGAGCCGGGTGGCGGTGACCGATCCGAGCACGATGACGGGCAGCCCGGCGGTGGTGGCGTCGAGGAGCCGGCCGCTGCGCACCTGCCCGCGTACCAGGTCGAGCAGCGCCGGTGTGCTCGCGAGCACGGCCAGACCGGCGCCGTCACCGTCACCGGTCTTGTCGGAGCGGCGCAGCGGGACGTGGGTGTTGGCGACCGCGGCGACCTGTTCGACCGGGCCGATCCGGGCGACCATCGCCGGGGCCTGCGAGGGCAGCACCGCGGAGTCACCGGAGCCGTCCGGTGCGCCGGAGGCCTGCAGCACGCCGGTGCCGAGCGCGGACAGCCTGCTCATCAGGTCTGCCTGGCTGGACGCGGGAATGCCGGTGACGACGACCATGGTGGCGATGCCGAGCGAGATTCCCAGCGCCGACAGGGCGGCGCGCGTCTTGCGGGTACGCAGTCCGATGAGTCCTACGGAGAGCACGTCGAACACGCTGAGCCGGATGTTCATGCGACCGCTCCGGCCGAGTCGGACCGGATCCGGCCGTCGCGCACCTCGACGCGGCGTGGCAGGCGGGCGGCGATGTCGCGGTCGTGGGTGATCACGGCGATGGTGGTGCCTTCCGCGTGCAGCCGTTCCAGCAGTTCCAGCACGGCGTGGCCGGTGGCCGTGTCCAGGGCGCCGGTCGGTTCGTCGGCCAGGACCAGGGCGGGTGAGTTGACCAGGGCCCGGGCGATGGCGACCCGCTGGCGTTCGCCGCCGGACAGCTCGTGGGGGCGGTGCCCGATCCGGTGCGCGAGGCCCACCCGGTCCAGGGCCCGCTCGGCGAGGGGCTTGCGGTGCCGGCGGCGTACGCCCGCGTACAGCAGCCCGGTCGCGACGTTCTCGGCCGCGGTGAGCCCGGCGGAGAGGTGGAACTGCTGGAAGACGAAGCCGAGGCGGCGGGCGCGCAGGGCGGACAGCTTCCGGTCGGAGAGGGTGGCGACGTCGACCCCGTCGACCTCGACCGTGCCGTGGGTGGGCCGGTCCAGGGTGCCCATGATGTTGAGCAGCGTCGACTTGCCGGAGCCGGACGGGCCGACGATGGCGAGCAGCTCGCCGCGCTCGATGCGCAGGGAGACCGTGTCCAGGGCGACGACCCCACCGGGATAGGTCTTGCCGGCCTCGTGGACGCGCAGGACCGGGGTCATGAGGTCGTCACGACCGTCGCGCCTTCGGCGAGCCCGTCGCCGCTGACCTCGACCAGGCCCTTGGCGATGATGCCGGTCCGGACGGCGACCAGGGCGCCTCCGGACAGCTGGACGGCGTACCCACCCTCGCGCAGGGCCAGCAGCGCACCGACCGGGACGACCAAGACGTCCTGGTGTCTCTCGGTCACGAAGTCGACCTGTACCTGTGCCGCGTCGAGGCGGGCGGCCTCGTTCCGGCCGGTCAGGGTGACGGTGATGGTGAGTGACGGGGTGCCGCCGTCGGGGCCCGCCGCCGTGCCGATCGCGGTGACCTTGCCGGTCTTCGCGTTTCCGCCCGGCACCGTGACGGTGACCGCGTCGCCGGTGCTGACGGTGCCCGCGTCACCCACCTCGGCTATCACTTCGATCACCTTCGCGGTGCCGGTGACCGTCATCAGCTCGTCGCCCGCGGTGTCGCCGGGTCGTGCGGTCACCGTCGCGACCCGGATCGGGCGGGGCTGGACGAGAACGTCGCCGCGGGCGATGGTGCCGGTCTCGGGCAGCTGCCGGTCGCGTTGCCAGGCCTTGATCGCCTTGATCAGGCCGTCGGTGACCACCGCTTCGCCGGCGTGCACGGTGACCGGCGGGCCCGGCGGCACGCTCGGTTCCGGCGCCACGGTCACGACGGTGCCCTTGGCGGGCTGCGAGCCGACCCGGTATCCGAGGGCCTCGAGGTTGTCGGCCACGATCCGGACGTCCCGGCCGACCAGGTTGGCCCGGTCGAGGCTGCGGAACAGCGGCACCTTGCCGTAGAACACCGGGACCGGCCGGTCGTCGATCCGGTACGCCTGCTCACCGCGCTTGACGGTGGTTCCCACGGCGGGCAGCCAGGTGACCACCCCTTCGCCGGGCGCGGTCACCGGCCAGGCCGGACCGTAACCGACGGTTCCGGTGAGAGGCCGGCCGGTGGCGATGTCCTGGCGGACCACCTCGGCGGTGGACAACGTGGCGGTGCTCGCGCTCGGCCGGGACTGCGGACTCCCGCCGGCCCGCTGCAGCGAGAGAAACCCGGCACCGGCCGCGGCCACCGTCAGCGCGGCCGCCGCGAACGCCCATGGGCCTTTCCTGAATGGCATGGCCGCAGAGTCTCGGCAGCGATTGTGGAGTTCCTGTCGGGAATCCGGAACCGATTCCGGCCGCGACCTATAGTCGGCCGGTGTGCGCCGCCATCCTCCTCGCCGAGGACGACCCCAGACAGGCCGAGATCCTGCAGCGATATCTCACCGGAGCGGGCCATCGGGTCACCGTGGCCGGCGACGGGCAGAGTGCCCTCACGCTGGCCCGGGCCGGTCGCCCCGACCTGATCGTGCTCGACGTGATGATGCCGACCGTCGACGGCCTCACCGTCTGTGGTGTGCTGCGCGCCGAGTCACCGGTCATGATCCTCATGCTCACCGCCCGGGACAGCGAGGACGATCTGCTGCGTGGCCTGGACCGGGGCGCCGACGACTACCTCACCAAGCCGTACAGTCCCCGCGAACTGCTGGCCCGGGTCCGTACCCTGCTGCGCCGGGTGGAACACACCGGATCCGCCCGCACCGAGGTGCTGCGGATCGGACGGCTGTCCGTGGACCCGCACCGGCACACGGTCGCCGTCGGTGATCGGCCGGTCGACTGCACACCGGCCGAGTTCGCCATCCTGGCCGCCATGGCCGCCCAGCCCGGCCGGGTCTTCACCCGCCGCCAGCTCCTGGAACAGACCCGCGCCGTCGATCGTGACTCCACCGATCGGGCGGTCGACTCGCACGTGCTCCATCTGCGCCGCAAGATCGAGACGGATCCCCGGCGCCCGGAGCACCTGCAGACGGTCTACGGCGTCGGATACAAGCTGCGCGATGCCGGCGACTGAGGTCCCGCTGCACCGCAGCCTGCTGGTCCGGCTGCTCGCAGCGTCCCTGACGATCGCCGTCACCGCCATCATCGCCACCGCCTGGCTGACCTTCCGCAGCACCACGCAAGTGATCCGTCAGCAGCAGGGCCAGTCCCTCGCCGACTACAGCCAGGTGTACGACACCCTGATCGGGTACGCCGCGGCACACACCGACTGGACCGGGGCCGGACCGGTGGTCGCCGAACTGGCCCGGCAGACGAACCGGCGGATCACCCTGACCACCACCGACCGCACCCTGCTCGCAGACTCCGCCCCCGGCCCTTCGCTGCGCGACGCCGCACCGTCGGCGACCGTCGATCCGCTACGGCTGGAGGCGGATCTCAGCGGGCGGCCGCAGAACAGCATCGACCCCCGGGCGATCGGGCCGTACCGGGTGACCGGCAAGGACGCCAACAGCAGGCAGAGCGCCGCACAGGCAGCTGTCGCGTGCCTGAGCGGGCTGGGCGTGCCCGCGCGGGTGGTCACCCAGCCGAACGGGCGGCCGGTGGTCCGGGCCGACGAGGTCGACCTGGCCGATTTCACCGGCTACTGCCCCACCCTGAGCTGGCTCGCAACGGCCACCTGGGCCGAGCAGAGACAGCTCGACGACCTGATCGAGCGCACCAACACCTGCCTCGGCACGAAGCTCGTCACCGGCATCGCGGCCGGCACGTTCACCCCCACCCCGGCCCTGCCGTCGGACACCTGCCTGATCGAGGGCCGGCGTGCCCAACTGCGGAACCACGTCGCCCCACCCGCCCTGGTGTTCGTCACCGCCCCGCACACCGATCCCGGCGGAACGGCCATCGACCTGTCCCGGCCCAACCTGGTCCGGATCTTCGGGGTCACCGGCCTCGTCCTCGCCCTCGCGATCGTGGTCACCGTCCTGGCCGGCAGCCGGCTCGTCCGCCCGCTGCGCGCCCTGGCCGCCGCCGCACACCGGCCCACGGCGACACGGTTCACCGCCGGGACACGGGATGAGATCGGCTACCTCGCCGACGCGCTCAACGACCTCACCGAACGGCGCGAGGAGGGGGAACGACAGCGGCGGGAGCTGGTCGGCGACGTCGCCCACGAACTACGGTCCCCGCTGACCAACATCTGCAGCTGGCTGGAGGGCGCACAGGACGGCGTGGTTCCCCTCGACCCGCGGCTGCTCGACCTGCTGCTCGACGAGGCCGTGCTCCTGCAGCACATCATCGACGACCTGCGCGATCTCGCCGCCGCCGACGCCGGGACGCTTCGCCTGCACCGCGAACCCGCCGACGTCGAGGACCTGACCGCGCAGGTCGTCGAGGCCCACGACGGCGCGGCCCGAACCGCCGGTGTCCGGCTGGAACTCGTCCACGCCGGCGCCCCACAGGCGTTCGTGGACCCGCAGCGGCTGCGTCAGATGATCGGCAACCTGGTCGCGAACGCGATCCGCCACACCCCCGCCGGCGGATCCGTCACCGTACGGCCGGCGCTCCACGGCGACCGGTTGACGATCACGGTCACCGACACCGGAGTCGGCATCAGCCCATCCGACCTGCCCCGGGTCTTCGACCGGTTCTGGCGCGCCGACACCTCCCGCAGCCGCGCCACCGGCGGCAGCGGGCTGGGCCTGTCCATCGTGCGAAAACTCGCCGAGGCCCACGGCGGAACGGTCACCGCGGCGAGCACCCTCGACGCCGGGAGCACTTTCACGATCCGTCTGCCGGCGCAGGAGGGTCAACTCCCGGCGGCGTGACCGCGGGCCTTGCGGGCCGCTTCCACCTCGGCGATCTCGGCGCGGGTCCAGGAGTCCTCGTACACCATCGTGCCGTTGACGCTCGTCTGATGCCGGAAGGCGATGATCCGGAACTCGACCTCCCCGGCCGGCGGCGGCTGGCCCGGTGCGCCGCCGAAGTCGAGCCGCCACCGGGCCCGGTCGCCGACCTGCATCGCCGCCGGGACGATGTCGTTCAGGGTGTGGACGGCGGACCGCTGGTGGCCGCCGGGTTTGACGCCGTTCTGACCGTCGGCGAACGTGACCCCGTTGCTGATCAGCTGTCCACTGTCGATCGCCATGGAGGCGGATCCTATCGGTCCGCGTCCAGCCGCCCGGTGGCCCGCTGCTCGATGAGCACCCCGACGCCGTCGAGGACCCGGGTCAGGCCGAACTCGAACATCCGGTCCAGGTCGAAGGCGGCGCCGAGCACCTCGGTGGAGCGGGCCAGCAGCGGGAACGAGCCGGTAGCGAACATGTCCTGCACGGCCCGCTGCTGGGTGTGCAGCCACTCCTGATCGGTGATGCCGCTCTCCTGCCGGGCCTCGGCCTCCATCTCCAGGTTGATCGCGAACCCGCGGACGTAGCTGGTGGTGATGAGGTGGACGTGCAGCATGGTGACCGGGTCCAGGCCGATGCCGTCGATCGTCTGCAGGGCCCACTCGGTGTGCGCCATCGCGTGCGGGGCGGGCCGGGGCCGGGTCAGCGGCGTCACCTGGACCAGCCAGGGATGCCGGCGGTAGATGACCCACTGCAGCCGGCAGATGTCGCGCAGCGCGGTACGCCAGTCCGCCGGCCGGTGCGGGGGCGGTGGGGTCTGCGCGAACGCCGCCTCGGACATGAGCAGCACCAGCTGTTCCTTGTTGGCGACGTACCCGTACAGGGTCATCGGGGCCACCCCGAGCTCGGAGGCGACGCGGCGCAGCGACAGCGCGGCCATGCCCTCCCGGTCGGCGATGTCCACGGCGCAGGCGACCACCCGTGCGGTGGAGAGGTCCGGACCGGACTCCCGCTGGACCGGGGCGGCCGGAGCACGCCGGGGCCTCGGGGCGACCACGGTGCCGATGCCGGGGACGACGTGCACCAGCCCGTCCTGGCGGAGCTTCGCCAGCGCCTTGGTGGCGGTGGCCATGGCGACACCGAACTCCTGCATCAGTTGCCGGGTGGACGGCACCCGGTCACCCGGTCGCAGCGATTCGGCGGTGATCCGTTCGGCGAGGGCCTCGGCGATCCGCAGATAGGGGGCCATGGTAGCTCCGGTGTGCTGGTCGGGGTGTTCCGACGCACACCCTAGTGCACTAGGGCACCCTGATGCACGAATGCCAGAATCAGCGCCGCGCTTTGTCGTCCCGATCATTGTTCGTACGGTGTACGAGAACCCATTGATCGCAGAAACGGAGCACGGCGAGTGACAACGCACAACCCGAGGGGACAGGCCGGCCGCCGCGAGTGGTTCGGCTTCGTCGCACTCCTCATCCCTCTGTTGCTGGTCTCGATGGACGTGTCCATCCTGTATTTCGCGGTGCCGTTCGTCGCTCGGGATCTCGCGCCGTCCAGCACCGAGCAGCTGTGGATCCTCGACATCTACGGCTTCGTGCTCGCCGGTCTGCTGATCACCATGGGCGGCGTGGGCGACCGCATCGGCCGTCGCCGGCTGCTGCTGGCGGGCGCGGTCGCGTTCAGCGCGGCGTCGCTGCTGGCCGCCTACGCGTCGAGCCCGGAGACGCTGATCCTGGCGCGGGCCCTGCTCGGTATCGGCGGCGCCACCCTGATGCCGTCGACGCTCGGCCTGATCCGCAACCTCTTCCCCGACGAGACGCAGCGCAACAAGGCGGTCGCCATCTGGACGGCCGCTCTCTCCGGCGGGGTGGCGCTCGGCCCGCTGCTCTGCGGCCTGCTGCTGGAGCGGTTCTGGTGGGGTTCGGTCTTCCTGGTCAACGTGCCGTTCATGGTGCTGCTGCTGATCGCCGCCCCGCTGCTGCTGCCGGAGTTCAAGAACCCGGCCGCGGTACGTTTCGACCTGCTCAGCGCCCTGCTCTCGCTGGCCGCGATCCTCCCGGTCGTCTACGGCGTCAAGCAGCTCGCCGCGGACGGCCCGGAGACCACTACGTTGTCGTACGTCGGCGTGGGTGTCCTGATGGGTGTGCTCTTCGTGTGGCGGCAGATCGCCAGGCCGGGTTCGCTCATCGACATCGACCTGTTCCGGCGGGCCGCGTTCAGCGGTTCCATCCTGGTGAACCTGTTCGCGATGCTGGCGATCGTCGGTTTCGCCGTCTACCTGACGCAGTACCTGCAGCTGGCTCTGGGCATGGACACCCTGGAGGCCGCCCTGTGGAGTCTGGTGCCCACCCTGGTCACCGGTGGTCTCGCTCCCGCGGCCGTGGCCATCGGACAGAAGGTCAACCGGGCGTACGTGATGGCCGGCGGTTTCCTGCTGGCCGCCGCCGGTTTCACCGTCCTGTCCCAGGT
This sequence comes from Actinoplanes couchii, assembly GCF_016862075.1. GTDB lineage: Bacteria > Actinomycetota > Actinomycetes > Mycobacteriales > Micromonosporaceae > Actinoplanes > Actinoplanes couchii. The sequence goes on from NZ_BOMG01000064.1 coordinate 172,974, forward strand.
GCAGACCGGCACGGCGCTGTGGTTCGTGCTGTTCGGTGGCGCGCTCTACGCCGGCGGCCTGGTCGCGGTGATCTCCCTGGTCACCGGCATGGTGCTGGCGGTGGCCCCACCGGAACGGGCCGGTTCGGCCTCCGCGCTGCTGGAGTCCGGCACCGAACTCGGCGGCGCCCTCGGCATCGCGATCCTGGGCAGCGTCGGCACCGCCGTCTACCGCGGCGAACTCGCATCGGGCCTGCCCGCCGCCCTGCCGGAGACCGCCGCCGACCAGGTCCGCGAGTCACTGGCCAACGCCACGGCGGTAGCCACCCAGATCCCGCAGGCCGCCGGCGACGTACTCACCGCGGCCCGGTCCGCGTTCCTCGCCGGCTTCGACGTGGCCGCCACCACGGCGGCGGCCATCATGCTCACCGGCGCGGTGGTGGCGGTCGTGGCGCTGCGCAAGGCGGCCTGACTCCCGCCGGAGACTGCCGTGCGGTCGTCCCCGAACAGGGACGACCGCACGGTTGTCAGTTGCGGATCAGGTGGTCGAAGGCGCTGAGCGCGGCCTTCGCCCCGTCACCCGCGGCGGCGACGATCTGCTTGTGTGGCGTCGTCGTGCAGTCGCCGGCGCCGAACACGCCCGGGGCCGAGGTGGCGCCGTGCGCGTCGATGACGATCTCGCCCCGGTCGTTCAGGGCGAGGGCGCCGCTGACCCAGTCGGTGTTCGGCAGCAGCCCGATCTGCACGAACACGCCCTCGACCGGCAGCGTCCGCTCGGTGTCGGTCGAGCGGTCGCGGTAGCTCAGGCCGGTGACCTTGCGGCCGTCGCCCACGACCTCGGTGGTCTGCGCCCGGGTGAGCACGTCCACGTTCGGCAGGCCGGCCAGCTTGCGGCGCAGCACGTCGTCGGCGCGCAGTTCACCGGCGAACTCCAGCAGCGTCACGTGCGAGGCCAGGCCGGCCAGGTCGATCGCGGCCTCCACACCGGAGTTGCCGCCACCGATCACCGCGACCGGTTTGCCCTTGAACAGCGGGCCGTCGCAGTGCGGGCAGAACGTGACACCCTTGTTGCGGTACTCCTGCTCCCCCGGCACGCCCATGGTGCGCCAGCGGGCGCCGGAGGCCACCACGACGGTCCGCGAGCGCAGCACCGCCCCGGTCTCCAGCTCGACCCCGATCAGGCCGTCGTCGTCGACCGCCGGGTGCAGCTTGGCGGCCTTCTGACGGGCCATCACGTCGACCTCGTACTCGCGCACGTGCCGTTCCAGGGCGGCCGCGAACTGGGTGCCCTCGGTGTGCGGCACCGACGGGTAGTTCTCGATCCCGGCGGTGTCGAGGACCTGGCCGCCGATCCGGTCGGCGAGCAGGCCGGTGCGGATGCCCTTGCGGGCGGAGTACATCGCCGCCGTCGAACCGGCCGGGCCACCACCGATGACCAGGACGTCGTACGGTTCCTTACCGGTCAGCTGGGCGGCCTCGCGCTCGGCGCTGCCGGAGTCCAGCTGGGCGACGATGTCGGCCAGTTCCATCCGGCCCTGCCCGAACAGCTCGCCGTTGAGGTAGACGGCGGGCACGCTCATGACCTCGCGCTCGGTCACCTCGGCGGCGAACGCGCCACCCTCGATCGCGGTGTGCGTGATCTGCGGGTTGAGGGCGGCCATGGTGTTCAGCGCCTGCACCACGTCGGGGCAGTTCTGGCAGGTCAGCGAGAAGTACGTCTCGAAGTGCAGCGGGCCGGTGAGTGCCCGTACCGCGTCGAGCAGGTCCGCGTCGTGCCGGGGCGGGTGCCCGCCGACGTGCAGCAGCGCGAGGACCAGCGAGGTGAACTCGTGTCCGAGCGGGACTCCGGCGAACCGTACGCCGGAGTCGTTTCCGGGTGTGGTGATCAGGAACGACGGGGTGCGGACGTCCGCACCGGAGTCGTCCCGGACGGTGACCTTGTCGCTGGCCGAGCGCACGTCCTCGAGCAGCTCGCGGGTCTGCTGCCCGGCCTTGCTGTCGTCCAGGGTGGCCACCAGCTCGATCGGCGTACGCAGGTTCTGCAGGTAGGCGCTGAGCTGCGCCTTCAGGGCAGGATCCAGCATCAGATCTTGCCGACCAGCTCGAGCGACGGGGTCAGGGTCTCGGCGCCCTCTTCCCACTTGGCCGGGCAGACCTCGCCCGGGTGGGCGGTGATGTACTGGGCGGCCTTGACCCGGCGCAGCAGCTCGGCGGCGCTGCGGCCGATGCCGGTGTCGTGCACCTCGATGGTGCGGATCTTGCCTTCGGGGTCGATGACGAACGTGCCGCGCAGGGCCTGGCCGTCCTCCTCGATCAGCACTTCGAAGTTGCGGGAGAGCGTCAGGGTCGGGTCGGCGAGCAGCGGGTACTGGACCTTGCCGACGGCCTCGGAGGTCTCGTGCCACGCCTTGTGAGCGAAGTGACTGTCGGTAGAGGCTCCGTACACCTCGACGCCGATCGCCTGGAACTGCGGGTACAGGTCGGCGAGGTCGGCCAGCTCGGTCGGGCAGACGAAGGTGAAGTCACCGGGGTAGAACACGATGACACTCCACTTTCCCTTCAGATCGGCGTCACTGACCTGCAGGAACTTGCCCTGCTGGTAGGCGTGGACCGTGAAGGGCTTCACGACGGAGTTGATGAGAGACACGGTGGAGCCTTTCCTGTGGACCTGACCACCTGTGCCGGCACGCACAGGTGGAGCAGCGGCGCGGATCGTCACGCTGAGTGCTGCGGCTCCGATCATAAGATCAACTGCTTCTCTTGATCCATTCCAATCTAGGGTCATCACGGAGATCCTCACCACGTTCAAACCCGCCCTTGTCGTACGCCCAGGTGTTCCTCCCTGGTGAACAGCATCCGGCAGGTCGGCCCGCTCGCGAATGTCGGCGTCAGCCCCGGCTCTGGCGGAACCGGCCCGGGGCCATGCCGAACTCGCGGCGGAACGCGCCCGAGAAGGCGAACTCGGTCGCGTACCCGACCCGGCTCGCGATGGTGGCCAGCGGGGCGTCGGTCTCGCGCAGCATCCGGGCGCCTCTGGTCAGGCGGCTGCTGATCACGTACGCCATCGGAGGTGTTCCGACCCGGGCGGTGAAACGCCTGGTGAACGCGGTCCGCGACAGTCCCGCCGTGCGGCTGAGGCGCTCGACCGTCCACGGGTCCTGCGGGCGCTCGTGGATCAGGTGCAGGGCGGCGGCGATGACCGGATCACCGAGGGCCTGCCACGGTTTCCCGCCCGTGGTGTCGTGCCAGATCCGCAGCACGTGGATGAGCGTCAGGTCGACCAGCGCCGGGCGGGTCACCTCGGCCCCGGGCCGGTGCTGGGTCATGTCGGCGGCGAGCACCTGGACCAGCGCGGACAGGACCGGGTCCGGCGTCACGGTGAGTACCGGGGGCAGCGATCGCAGGTAGGGGTGCAGGGTGCCGCCGGTGTCGAGCCGGTAGGCGCCGCAGATGAAGTCCAGGCCGTCCGGGCCGTCGGGCGGCGGGACCGGGCCCATGGCCATGATCGGCAGCGTGTGCAGCGCGTCCGGCGACGGCCAGAATCCGTGCGGGGCACCGTGCGGGGCGAGCACCACGTCACCTTTCCCGACCCGGACCGGCGGCTGGTCCTCGCTGATCAACCAGCCCTGGCCGCCGAGCACGACGTGGAATCCGACGCCCACGAACCCGGTGGACCGGCCGACCCGTCCGCCGGGCGCCTCGATCCGCCGGCCGTAGGCACGGCCGATCCGCAAGCCCTCGACCGCCTCGCTGATCACGTCCACGGCGCGAATCTATCCGGCGCACAAACGCGCATGGACCGGGTACGACCGCGCATGGTGTCACCCACACCCGGCTGCTTGGCTGTTGATCATGGTTTTTGACGAGAAGGACAGGTTGCCGGCGGAGACGTTCGCGGCGATGCGCGAGGCCGGCGACTTCGCGATGGCGGTTCCCCTGACGTACGGCGGAGCAGGGTCGAGCTCCGGGGCCGTCCTCGACCGGCTGATCGAACTCGGCCAGAAGGACGCTTCGGTGTCGTGGGTGGCCGGGGTGAGCGTGGTGTCGAAGGTGCTCGCCGCGCGGCTGGGCGACGACACCGTACTCAAGGAGATCTTCGCCGACCCGCGCTCGGTGAGCTGCGGGTCGGGCCGCCCGGAATGCGGCACCGGCACCCGCGACGGCGACGACGTGCTCGTCACCGGGGCCTGGCCGAACGTCTCCGGCTGCGAGGACGCCGACTGGGCCGGGCTCGGGCTGATGCTCGACGGGGCACCGCACGTCGCGTACATCCCGGCCGGTGACCTGCGGGTCGAGCACACCTGGCGGACGGTCGGCATGCGCGCGACCGGCAGCCACACCCTGACCGCCGGCGCGGTGCGGGTGCCGGCCGCGTTCGTGCTGCCGATGCGCCCGTTCCCGGTCGACGACGTGCTGCTGTTCGCGCTGACCGTTCTCGGTCCGGTGATCGGCGCGGCCCGCGGTGCCCTGAACGCCACGACCGCGATGTTCGGCACCGGCCGCAAGCCGTTCATGACGGCGTACACGTCGATGGGCGAGTCCCCCGGCGCCCGGCACTGGCTGGCCGAGGCCACCCACCTGATCACCCGCGCCGAACAGACCGCCCACACCATCGCCGCCGCCGTGGACGCCGACGGCCCGATCCCGCCGGCGGATCTGCCGCGCTGGCAGATGGCCCAGTCCAGCGCGGCCCGCGACTGCCGGACGGCGGTGGACATGCTGCTCGACCTGCACGGCGGCGGCGGTTTCAGCATCGACAACCCGATCCAGCGGTTCTGGCGCGACGTGGCGGCCGACAGCCGTCACCCCCACCTGAACCCGTACCTGGCCACGGAGAACCTCGGCAAGGTGCTGACCGCCGGGTAGACCTGACCGCGCTCGACGCGCTCCGGGCTCTGCGCAGGTCCCGCCCGGCCGTGCCGACGGCCCGGGTCGCCTTCGTCCCTGCGGGCGATCCCCGCTGAAGTGGTGGCCGACCGCGGATACATTGACGGTGATGGACGTCTCGGAGCGCATCGACCTGTTCACCCGTACCGGCGATTCCTCGGTCGTCGACGGGCTGGACGCGCTGCGTGACGCCGCCGGGCTGCTGCGGGACTCGCCCGGGGAGACCGAAGCGGCCGGGCTGCTGTTCTGGCACCGGTTCACCACCAGGCCCGGCACGCCGGCCGGGGACGCCGATCTGTCGACCATGTTCGCCCTGGTCGCGCGGCCCGGGACGGTGCCGCCGGACTGGTTCCGGACCGGGCTGACCCGGCACTGGGACGACTATCAGGCGTGGCTGCGGGCGAACACCGGCGGCCAGCAGGAAGCCCTCGACCAAGCGCTGGCCCTGCTGACCGGGGGTGTCGACGACGTCAGCACGGCCGACCTGACCGCCGCGACGGATCGTCTGCGGCACGCGGTGCGGTTCATCTCCTGGGCGCACCCGGCCACCGCGGAGACGCTGGCGCACCTGGGCAACCTGGTGCTGCACTGTTTCCTGCGCGAGGGGGATCCCGCGCTGCTCGACGAGGGCGAACGAATCCGCCGCGAGTCCCTCGCGCTCGCGTTCGGTGACGACACGGCGTGGGCGCTGTCCCAGCTGATCGACTGCCTGGCGGGCCGACCCGAGTATGACCGGGACACCGGCGCCCTGGCCGAATGCGCCGAGCTGGGGCGCCGGCTGGCCACCGCACCGGTCACCGATCCACAGGTGCGGCTCGCCCTCACCCGGCATTCCGGTCTGCGGCTGTTCACCCTGGCCCGCGACCACGACGATCCCGCCTCCGCGCAGGCGGCCGCCGAGTTGCTGCAGGTGGCCTGGGAGACCGACGCCGGCCGGGACGTGGACGTCGCCCGGGAGTGCGCCGAGGGCTTCCGGGAGGCGTTCCGGCTGATCCGGCACCCGAGCTGGATCCGCAACGCGGTGTACGTCGCCCGCGAGGCCCGCGCCGCGGAGCAGGTCGCGGGCCGGACCTCCGCGCAGTTGCTCGGCACCCTGTGCGCGGCCCTGGTCGACTACGCCCAGGCCGAACCGTACGGCACGAACCTGCAAGAAGCCGTCCAGGCGGGCGTCGACGCCTGCACCGCGACCCCGGAGGACGACCCGCTACGCGGACCGCTGCTGCACGAGCTGGCCCGCGCCTACTACGCGACCGCGGTCCAGGACGGCGGGGTGCCGTACGCCTCGGCCGCGATGCTCACCGCGGCGCAGGCGTTCAACACCCTGAAACCCGGGCATCACCGGCGTGGCCTGGCACTGCACCTGGCCGCCGCCGCGCAGCACGAACGGTGGCGCCGCACCGGCCGGATCGACGATCTGCGGGGCTCGATCGCCCTGACCCGCGAGTCGGTGCAGATGGACCTGCCCGCGACGACTGCAGCGGACCAGCTCGGCAGCCTCGCCTCGGCACTGTGCGATCTGGCCGCGATCGAGGACGACGTCGCTCTGGTACGCGAGGCCCACACCGTCGCGGAGCAGGCCGTCGACCGCGATCCGGCATCCGGGGCCGCCCACCTCGCCCTCGGCCGGGCACTGCAGGCGCTGCATGTGTTCGGCGCCGCCTCGGCGGACGACGCGCGCGGCCCGTTCCTCCGCGCGTGCCTCGACGACTCCCTGCCCGTCTCGGTGCGCATCACCGCCGATCGTGGTCTCGCCTGGACCTACCTGCAGGCCGGAACCCCGATGCAGGCCCTACCGCCGCTGATGGACGCGATCACGCTGCTGTCCGAACTGTCCTCGATGGTGATGTGGCGCGGGGACCGGCAGCGCGCTCTGGCCGGAGTCTCCGGACTGGCCGGTGAGGCGGCGTCCGCCGCGATCGCCGCCGGTGAGCCCGCTCTCGCCGTCGAACTGCTGGAACGCGCCCGGGGCACGCTGCTCACCGAGACCATGGACCGGCGCGGACTCGGCGCGCGGATCACCGCGGCCGATCCGGAACTCGGCGCGGAGTACGCCCGGTTCCTCGAGATCCTGGAACTTCTCGACAACGACCCCGAGGACCTGGTGGTCATCGAGATGGACCTCAGCGAACTCAGCGACACCGACCGGCAGTACGTCCAGCAGATGCAGGGACCGTCCGCCGGTGGCCGCGCCGCGGGTTTCTCCTACCCCGGCATGTACGCGGACCTGCAACGCGAACGACGGCAGGCCGAGACCGAACTCGGCGAACTGCTCGACCGGGCCCGCTCCCGCCCCGGGCTGTCCGGGCTGCTGGAACCGCCGGACGAGGACGAACTGATCCGGCAGGCGGCGGCCGGGCCGATCGTCCTGATCACCACGAGCCGCTACGGCGGCGACGCGCTGCTGTGCACCACCGACGGCATCCGCTCCCTGCCGCTGCCCGGCGCCGACCGGAGGGCGGTGGAGGAACAGGCCCACCTGCTCGCCGTAGCGGTCGACCTCGACGAACGCCGCGCCGGCCAGCAGACGATCACCGAGGTGCTGGGCTGGATCTGGGACCGGATCACCGAACCGGTCCTGACCGCTCTCGGTCACACCGGCCCACCGGCTGACGGCAGCGAGTGGCCCCGGATCTGGTGGTGCCCCACCGGCGCCGCGACCCCGCTGCCACTACACGCCGCCGGGCACCACACCGACGGCAGCGGCCGCACCGTCCTGGACCGGGTGATCTCCGCGTACACGCCGACGATCGGCGCGCTGCGGCACGCACGGTCGGTGCCGGTGACCGGGGAGCCACCGGACCGGCTGCTCGTCGTCGCGGCGCCGGGAACCGCCGTCCCGCTGCCCCGGGTACGGACCGAGACCGCAGCCGTCCAGCGACTCGTCCCCGAATCCGTACTGGTCGAGGACGGTGACGTGGAGCAGGTGGCCGCCATGCTGCCCGACGTCGCGCTGGTCCACTTCGCCTGCCACTACCGGGTGGACCCCACCGATCCGGACGCCGGTGGCCTGGTGCTGGCCGACGGTGACGGCGGCACGCTGACCGTGGGCCGGGTCGCGAAGGAGCACCGGCCGGGCGCGGCCCTGGCGTTCCTTGCCGCCTGCGAGACGGTCCGCGGGGCCGAAGGGCTGTCCGACGAGCCGATCCACGCCGTCAGCGCGTTCCAGCTCGCCGGGTTCCGGCACGTGATCGGCACTCTGTGGCCGGTCCACGACTCCGCCGCCGCACAGATCACCGAGGCCTTCTACACCCGGCTCACCCGCGGCGGCACCGTCCGGCCCGACCCGGAATCCGCCGCCGAGGCCCTGCACCACGCGGTACGCGGCCAGCGTGCCCGCCACGCCGGCCGCAACCCGTCGATGTGGGCCGCCCACGTGCACTCCGGCGGCTGACAACTCACCGCCGGTGCGGGATCACCGGGTCCTCGATCTTCGGGTCGCTGCCGACACCGGCGGCGGCCACGAACAGGTCGATGTCGCGCATCACCTCGCTGAGCACCACCGGCGGCACCGTCTCCAGCGGCACCGGCTGGTCGTCGGGGCCGAGGAACCGCAGCCCGTCGGTGGCCATCGTGTCGAAGACCGTCATGTCGTCGTCGCGATCGTCGATGCCGGTGATGCTCAGCTCGGCGCGCAGGTTCCAGTCCGGCAGGGCCAGCCGCGGCGGCTCCCGCCAGTACGGGTCGTTGCGGTACTGGGCGTACGACCAGCCGCGCCGGGCCAGCAGGGCGGTGAGCCGGTGCTGGTGGACCACGTGCGCGGCGAACCGGTTCGAGTACGTGCCGGTGGCCCGCTCGGCGTCGGTCAACACATACCGCTCGCGGTGTGCCTGCTGGAACGGCTGGGTGATCCCGTGCCGGATCAGGAACTCGCGCCACCCCGCGGACGGCGACACGGCCGGATGCCACAGTCGCACCACCGCGTCGTCCGCGGGCTCGACCACCGTGTCGTCCACGGCACGCAGGGCGTCGCCGGCCCAGCAGACGGCCACGTCGCCGACGGTCCAGATCAACCGCCTGGCGATCGTACGAGCAAGGGGGTGGTCGTGGAATCTCTCCCGCCACTGGTCGACCGTCCACTGCCGGTCCCGCCGCAGCAGGCCGTCGAGGCGGTCACGGAGCGCGAGCAACGTACCGGAAATGTCCTTGATCGTGGTGGTGAGCTCGTGAAGGTCCTCGCGGTGATCGGCACGGACCTCGGCCGGAGCGGCCTGGACCGGCTTGCCCGCCGCGCCGGTCCACCGGACGACCGCGTCGACGCCCCGGATCTCCACCTCGTACGCGCAGTCTCCGAACTTGCCGGCCAGTGGCAGCCCGAACCCGGGCAGGGCCATCTCCTCGACGTCCTCCCGGGCGATGCCGAGCGCGGTCGCCCGGACGTCGAGGCCCTTCCCCACCAGCGTGAGCGTGCTCTTGTAGGTCAGCCGGGACGCCAGCCGGGCCAGCTGCGCGACGGCGGCCGGGTGATCCATCGCGGTCATCGCCGTGACCGCCGCGTTCGCCAGTTTCGGGCTGACCGGCCCGTGCCCGGGGAGCTTGCGGGTGGCCCGCTCGGCGATCCGGCCGAGACTCCGGATCGCGCCCTCGGCCGGTGGGCACAGCACCCGCGCCCAGAGCAGCCCGGACAGCAGGCCGATGTTGTACCGGTCCGGCGTGTGCGGCGAGCCTTCGCCGACGGTGACCGGAAAGTAATCGGTGACCACCCGCCCAGGCACGCTGCGGGGTGCGCCGACCAGCGCGAGCCAGCCGTCGAGGTGGGTGGCGAACACGTCCGCGCCGACCGCGGCGAGCAGCGGCCCGGCCTTCCGGCGCCAGGTGGCTGTCGGTTTCGCCTGATCCTTCTCGTTCACGCAGTGGGCGAGCAGCGCGTGCCAGGCGGCGCGGTCCGGCGCGGGCATCGCCTCGATCTCGGCGATGGCGCGATCGGTCCACGGCTCGCCCGGGTCGGGCACCGGCCACAGTGACGGGCTGTCGACCGGCTCGTGCCGCCCGATCCGGGTGCGGCGCCAGGTGGCGAGCGCCCACGGGTGGGGACGGCCGGCCTCGTGCTCGGCCCGGATGATCGGCTCGGTCCAGTCGCCGGGGTACATCATGAAGAAGGCCCCGAACCGGTCCAGCCAGCCCCGGCCGTCGACGCCGCCGGCCGTCAGCAGGCTGCTCGTCAGCCGGCCGAAGGGCTCGCGGCCGGGACAGGCGCTGCCCTCGATGACCGTCCACGTGTCGAACAGTGTCTGCCGGACCTCCACCGGCTGACCGCTGAGCACCTCGCGGGCCCGCTCGACCATGCCCTCGGTGGCCTCCCACCACAGGTCGTCGGCCGGGTGGTAGGCGCTGCCGACGACACCGGCATGCAGGAAACCGGTCGCCGTCGTCGCCGCGGCCACCCGCTGGTCGTGGCCGGCGTCGGCGCTCTCCAGCGTCCGCACCGCGCCGAGCAGCCGCTCCGCCTGCTCCACAGCCGACGGCATCACCTCCCGTTGGACGCCGACCAGCGGGAACTCGCCGAGTGAGGCGAGCAGAGCCGCCCCGGTGCCGGACGGCGCCCAGCCGCACACCATCGCCACGTGCTCGGCGAACTGCTCCAGCTCGCTGTCGTCGGCCCGGTAGGTGTGGTCGCGGTTCTGCTTCTGCATCCGGCCGATGCTGTCGGCCACCAGGCGCAACGTGGCCTCGGCATCGAACGTCGCCATCAGCCACCCAACGACGGCACGAGCGTGCGGAAGGTGACCCGCGCCCCGGCACGCAGGTCCACGGTCGCGTCCGTGATCATGATGATCGACATCGCTGGAAGGTACCAGCGACCTACGACAGTCCCGGATCCGCCGCCGCCTGCCGTGATCAGCCGATCAGTTGCCGACCGCGAGGTCGGCCATCATCACCGACGGGTAGCGGTCGCCGCGGGCCGCACCCCTCGGCACCGCCTTCTCGATCTCGGCCAGGTCGTCCGCGGTCAGCTCCAGATCGAGCGCCGGCAGGGCCTCGTCCAGGCGCTTGCGGGTGCGGGCGCCGATCACCGGCACGATGTCGTCCCCGCGCGACGCCACCCAGGCGATGGCCAGCTGGGCGACCGTGCAGCCCTTCGTCTCGGCGACCCGCCGCAGCGCCTCGACCAGGGTCAGGTTGTGCTCCACGTTCCCCGCCGCGAAGCGTGGGGTGTGCCCGCGGTGGTCACCCGGACCGGCAGCCGTCCAGTGACCGGAGATCAAACCCCTCGACAACACGCCGTACGCGGTGACGCCGATGCCCAGCTCGCGCAGCGTCGGCAGCACCTCGTCCTCGACCGCCCGGGAGATCAGCGAATACTCGATCTGCAGGTCGGTGATCGGGTGCACGGCGTGCGCACGGCGGATGGTGTCGGCGCCGACCTCGGACAGGCCCACGTGCCGGACGAAACCCGCCTCGATCATCTCCCCGATCGCGCCGACCGTGTCCTCGATCGGCACCTCCGGGTCGAGCCGGGCCGGGCGGTAGATGTCGATGTGGTCGGTGCCGAGCCGGTTCAGCGAATAGTTCAAGAAGTTCTTCACCGACGACGGCCGGTTGTCGGTGCCGAGGAACGACCCGTCCGGGCCCCGCAGCGCACCGAACTTGACGCTCAGCAGGTAGCTGTCCCGTGGACGGCCGCGCAGCGCCTCGGCCAGCAGCAGCTCGTTGTGCCCGTTGGCATAGAAGTCGCCGGTGTCGATCAGGGTCACGCCCGCGTCGAGCGCCGCGTGCACCGTGGCGATGCTCTCCGCCCGGTCGGTCGGCCCGTAGGCATCCGACATGCCCATGCCGCCCAGCCCGATCGCGGAGACGGACGGCCCGTTGTTTCCCAAGGTTCGCTTCTGCATGACCCCAGGCTGCCCGCGTTTCCCCGGGTCCGGGAGAGGACCGCTTATCGTAGGAGCGCCAGTCCCTGGATGGGCCCGCCCCGGCGGAGGACCATGGGCTGATGCAGCGTGAACAGCTCGCCGACTTCCTGCGCCGCCGCCGGGAGGCGATCCGCCCGGCCGAGGTCGGCCTCGCCGGCGGCCCGCACCGCCGCGCCCCCGGCCTGCGCCGTGAGGAGGTCGCGATGCTCGCCGGCATGTCGGTGGATTATGTCGTGCGGCTGGAGCAGGGCCGGAGCAGCCAGCCGTCGGCCCAGCTGCTCGGTGCGCTGGCCCGGGCCCTGCGCCTGTCCGACGACGAGCACGACCATCTCTTCCACCTGGCCGGTCATCAGCCGCCGACCGCCGACGGCGTCGCCCGGCACGCCCGCGCCGGGCTGTTGCGCATGCTCGACCTGGTCGGCGACAACCCGGCGATGGTGCTCTCCGACCTGGGCGAGGTGCTCGCTCAGAACCGGATGTCCGTGCTGCTGGCCGGCGATCTCACCCACTTCACCGGCGACCGGCGCTACCTGGCGTTCCGCTGGTTCACCGAGACCGGCATCCGGGACGTGCACCCGGCCGCCGAGCAGGACCGGCACGCCCGGCAGCTGGTGGCCGATCTCCGCGCCACCGTGGGCCGCCGGGCCGGCGACCCGACGGTCACCGGCCTGATCGCCCGGTTGCAGGCGGCCAGCGACGAGTTCCGCCGCCGGTGGGGCGAGCACGAGGTCGCGGTGCGCCGGGCCGACCGCAAGACCCTGTTCCACCCGCGGGTGGGGCCCCTGTTGATGGACTGCGAGACGCTGGTGACGCCGGACCTGGGTCAGTCACTGCTGGTGCTGACCCCGACCGACACCCCGTCCCGGGAGAGGCTGGAGCTCATGCGGGTGGTGGGCGTGGAGGAGTTCCCCGCGGTGCCGACCTGAGGTCAGGAGATGCAGAACGGCGCTGCGTCGAGGCCGAGGTCCTTGCAGTCGAACCCGCTGCCCTGGCTGTGATATTTCCAGGTGGTGCCGGTCTTCTGGAAAAGGTAGACGCCGTCGCCGGTCTTCGGCCCCTTCGGGGTGGCGGCCGCCCAGCCCTCGGCACAGGTCACGTCGGTGAACGACCAGCCCTCCGGCAGTTCAGTGGTGAGCCCTTCGAGGGTCTGCGCCGAGGGGCACTCGTCGGGCTTCGGCGCCGGGTCCGCGGTGGTCTTTCCCGGCGCGGGCGAGGACGCGGTGGTCTTCTCCGGGGCGGGCGAGGACGCGGTGGTCTTCTCCGGGGCGGGCGAGGACGCGGTGGTCTTCTCCGGGGCGGGCGCGGCCGCCTCGGGAGCGGAGCCGACGGTGCCCGAGAAGGAGCAGGCGGACAGGGCGACCATCAGGGCGGGGGCGACCAGCAGCAGGCGGTAACGGGCAGACATGTGAAGTCCTCAGGAATCGTCGTGGTGTTCGCCGGCGGCCCGTTGGCCGTCCCGGCGTCGAGGACAATCCTGGCGGGACCACTCATCGACCGATATCCCGGAAATGCGCCACGCTCCACTGTGCACGCGAACAGCGCCCCGCGGACCGGGGTCCGCGAGGCGCTGTTCGATGTCTCGGGTCAGGCGGTCACTTGATCTCGCGGGTCAGCTTCGACGCCCACGGGCACCAGAAGTAGCCCGGCAGAAACGCGCCGCCCGCCTCGTCCAAGTGGTCTTCGAGGTACTGGATGGACGAGTCGCAGACCTCGATCGCCACCTCGAAGAACTGGATCGTGTCCGGGTCGTACTGGAAGCCCCACCGCGGGTTGTAGTCAGCGGGACGCTTGATGAACCGGCCCATCACGTGAGTTCTGCGCTGCTCCTCACCGGACAGGATCCGCCGGGCCTCGGCGATCCGGTCCGGGTTGGTGAGTTTGATGACGAACGTATCCCTCTGCTGCTGATCGGTGAACTCGAACAGCGCCGATTCCTCGGCCTGGGCCGCGACGGGCACGGCCAGCATCCCACCGGCGACAGCCAGCGCGGCAGCCGTGACGACACGGCCGATCCGGGAACGCAAGGTCTGCATGTCACTACCCCTAAAGTTGCGCACAGACCCGCCAACTGATCATGGCGGGCTGCTTCGCAAGTTAGGTGCAAACCCCGTGACCTGGGCCGATATGCCCGATCAACCCCTCGATCAGGCGGTGATCGCGGTACGGCGCAGGCGCGCTGTGGAGATCAGGTAGAGGATCGCGCCGCCGACCGCGTAGCCGGCCACTCCGGTGAGGGAGAGCTCGGGCTGGGTGGCCTGGTTGACGAAGGTCAGGCCGACCAGGGCGGAACCCGCGCCGCTGATGATCATCGACCACTGGCCGGGGAGGCCGCGGCGCAGCCGGTTGACCGCCAGGGCCAGCTGGATCACGCCGGTGAGAATCGCCCAGGCGGCGTAGACCCGCAGTACCGGAGCCGGGCCGTCGAGGGCGGCCACCAGCACCGCGACGGCGGTGACCGTGCTGATCGCGGCGTTGATCCACTGGGTTCGGGCGTTGCCCGGCCGGCCCGACGCCTGCTGAGCCCGGGCGTCGACCACCGAGGCGGCGACGTCGATCACCGGATAGAGGACGAGCAGGGCGGTGGCGAAGGCCGGCACGGCGGATCCGGCGGTCAGGGTGCCGGCCTGGGCCAAGGCGACGAAGAGCAGAACCGCCCAGGTCAGGGCGGTGATCGCACGGATCAGGTAGAGCCGGGTGAGGGTGGCCGACATGGGGTTTCCTTCCGGGGCTGAGGTGGGGCGAGTGCTCCCGGTGAGGAAGTCTGCGGGCGGCGGGGCGGGGCCGCGTACTTCGGATGAAGTACGTGTGGAGAGAGTTGGGCAAGCAGAATCTGGTCATGGTCATCGCCCCCATGTGGATCCGCCGTCCGGAGATGCTGCACCGGTTGGCGTACGCGGCAGCCGCTCTGTCCTTCGCCGGTCAGATCGTGGCGTCGGTGGTGCGCGGAGCCGGGTGGCCGACGTTCCTGGCCGTGCTGCTGGCCGGTGCCGGGGTGGTGCTGTCCCGGTGGCACCCGTGGGCCGGGCTGGCGGTGACGAGCGCGGCGACGTTCGCGGTGACCGAGGTCGGCGCGGATCCGCTGTCGGTGTGGATGATGGCGGTGTTCGTGCTGTTCTCGGTCACGTTCCGGGGTGAACCGCCGCTGGCCGCGACCGCCCTGGTGGCGGTGTTCTTCCTGGGCGCGTTCATGACGGTCGGCGGTTTCCGGGGTGGCGCGGTCGCCGGTACCGCCGCATTGTTCTCCGCGGTGGCCGGCGGGGCGACCGGGGCGGCGCTGCGGATCCACCGGGACCAGTGGTGGATGCTGGAGGACCGGGCGGTGCGGGCGATCGCCACCCGGGAGATCGAGGCCGACCGGCGGGTCGCCGAGGAGCGGCTGCGGATCGCCCGGGACCTGCACGACGTGGTCGGCCATCAGATCGCGTTGCTGAGCATGAACCTCGGGGTTGCCGAGATCGGGTTGCCGGCCGGCGCCGACCGGTCCCGGGAGGCCCTGGTCACGGCCCGGTCGCATGCCCGGACGGTGATCGTGGAGACCCAGCGGATCCTGGCGCTGCTGCGCCGGGGCGACGAGCCGTCCGGTGACGAGGCACTGCGGCCGACCCCGTCGATCGACGGTCTCGGTGCTCTGATCGCCTCGTTCGAGAGGGCCGGGCTGACCGTCGATCCGGAGATCGAGGTCCCGGCCGGGCTGGTCGAGCCGGCGGTCGGGGTGACGGTGTTCCGGGTGGTGCAGGAGGCGCTCACCAACGCCTACCGGCACGGCGAGGGACCGGCGACAGTGGCGGTACGGGAGCGGGACGAGAGGATCAGTGTGACGGTGGAGAACCGGGTCGGGCCGGGTGCCGGGCCGGGCGGCGGGCTGGGGCTGGTGGGGATGCGGGAGCGGGTCGAGTCGTCGAACGGGCGTCTGACGATCGACCGGGACGGCGGCCGGTTCCTGGTCCGGGCCGAGTTCGACCCGGCCGGTGCGGTGATCCGGTGACCCGGGTGCTGATCGTCGACGACCAGGACGACATCCGGGCCGGGATCCGGGCGATGCTGCTGCTCGACCCGGCCCTGGAGGTGGTCGGCGACCTGTCCGACGGGCTGCAGGCGGTGCCGTTCCTACGGGAGCATCAGGTCGACCTGGTCCTGATGGACATCCGGATGCCCGGCATCGACGGGGTGGAGGCGACCCGCCGGATCCGCGCCGAGCACCCGCCCGCCCTGGTCCGGATCATCGTGCTGACCACGTTCGACCAGGACGACATCGTGCTGGCGGCGCTGCGGGCGGGCGCCAACGGGTTCCTCAGCAAGACGGTCAGCCCGGCCGAGCTGGTCGCCGGGATCACCGAGGTGGTCGCCGGCGGTGGCGCGCTGTCGGCGAACGCGTCGGCCGCGCTGATCGGGCACATGGCCGACAGCCGGACGCCGGTGGTCGACCGGGAGCTGCTGCGCCGTTTCGACGTCCTGACACCCCGGGAGCGGGAGATGGTGGTGCTGGTGGCGCGCGGGTTCAGCAACGAGGAGATCGCGGCCCAGATGTTCGTGTCGCCGCTGACCGTGAAGACCCATGTCGTCCGGGCGATGACCAAGGTCGGCGCCCGGGACCGCGCCCAACTGGTCTCGTTCAGCTTCCGGGCAGGTCTCTGACCTGGTATTCCTCAGGTCACCCGCCAGGCTACCGATCAGCCTCTTGCGCCGGATCGGTAGCACAAAACGCAGCGGGAGGACACGGACTTGTCGGATCAGACGGCCACCACGGGTATCACCACGGATGAGCTTCTGGCCGAGCTCAGGAGCCAGGTCGAGGCGTACGAGCAAGGGTCGGCCACGGCCGAGTACAGCCCGGACGGCCGGCTGGTGCGGGCGAACGACGCCTACGCCACGTTGGTGGGCGCCGACCCGGCCGGGATCGTGGGCACCGAACACCGCTCGTTCGTCGCACCGGAGACGGCCGGTTCGGCGGAGTACACCACGCTGTGGGAGCAGCTGCGGTCCGGCAGCGACACCGCCGAGTTCCGGCTGCTGTGGCAGATCCGCGACCGGTGGATCCGCTCCAGCTGGGTGCCGGTGAAGAACAGTGCCGGCCAGATCGTCAAAGTGATCGAGCAGGCCCTGGACGTCACCGAGGGCAAGCGGGCCGCGGCGGACGCGGCCGGCAAGATCCAGGCGATCTCCCGGTCCCAGGCGGTCATCGAGTTCGACCTGGACGGCAACATCCTGGACGCCAACGACAACTTCCTGAACACCGTCGGTTACACCCGCGACCAGGTCGTCGGCAGGCACCACCGGATGTTCGTCACCGAGGAGGACGCGCAGTCCTCGGCGTACCAGAAGTTCTGGCAGCGTCTCGGCGCCGGCGAGTTCGTCGCCGGGGAGTTCCGGCGGATCGGCCAGAGCGGCCTGGAGGTGTGGCTGCAGGCCGTCTACAACCCGATCCTGGGTGTCGACGGCAAGCCGTGGAAGGTCGTCAAGTTCGCGGTCGACGTCACCGCCGCGAAGCTCGCCAACGCCGAGTTCGAGGGCAAGGTCGCCGCGATCAACCGCTCGCAGGCGGTGATCGAGTTCGACCTGGACGGCTTCGTCCTGAGCGCGAACGCGAACTTCCTGGCCGCGGTCGGGTACCGCGCCGACGAGGTGATCGGCAAACACCACCGGATGTTCGTGTCCAAGGAGCAGGCGAACTCCGCCGAGTACGCCGAGTTCTGGCAGCACCTGCGCAACGGCGAGTTCGTCTCCGGCGAGTTCCACCGCTACGGCCGCGGCGGTAAGGACATCTGGCTGCAGGCCACCTACAACCCGATCTTCGGGCTGGACGGCAAGCCGTGGAAGGTGGTCAAGTTCGCCAGCGACGTGACCGAGGCCAAGACCCGCAACGCCGACTTCGAGGGCAAGGTCCGGGCGATCCGTCGCTCGCAGGCGGTGATCGAATTCGACCTGCAGGGCATCGTTCTGGACGCCAACGATTCGTTTCTCGACCTGATGGGCTACCGCCTGGACGAGATCCAGGGCAAGCACCACCGGATGTTCGTCGCCCCCGAGGAGGCGGCCCTGCCGGAGTACCAGGCGTTCTGGGAGAAGCTGGGCCGTGGGGACTTCCACTCCGCGGAGTACCGGCGGATCACCAAAGACGGTCGTGAAGTGTTTATAAGAGCCACGTACAACCCGATCATGGACGCCGACGGCAAGCCGGTGAAGGTGGTCAAGTTCGCCAACGACACGACGGCCGAGAAACTGCGCAACGTCGAGTACGCCGGACGCCTGGACGCCATCGACAGGTCGCAGGCGGTCATCGAGTTCGACCTGGACGGCCGCATCCTGACCGCGAACCAGAACTTCCTGGACACGGTCGGCTACACCCTCGAGGAGATCGTCGGCCGGCACCACAGCATGTTCTGCACCGAGGAGTACGCCGCCTCCGAGGAGTACCGGAACTTCTGGGCCCGCCTGCGCAACGGCGAGTTCCGCTCCGGCCGCTTCCACCGGCACGGCAAGAACGGCCGCGACGTCTGGATCCAGTCCAGCTACAACCCGATCCTGGACCTGTCCGGCCGCCCGGTGAAGGTCATCAAGTACGCCTACGACGTCACCGAGCAGGTACGCCTGGAACAGAAACTGAGCGTCCCGGCCTGACGCACCACCGATGACGGGTAGCGGTCCCACACCGGACCACTACCCGTTCTCGTCGTCTGCCGAGGCGTGGCGGTGTCCATGACGATCGCTTCCCGGTCGGCGACGTCCGGGTTGCGCAGCGTCGTCGGCGGCGCGTAGGTGGCCTCCGGAATGTCCAGGACCAGCTGGAACCCGTACCAGGCCGGCATCGCGGTACGTGCCCAGGGGCAGCGGGTCCGGGTACGGCACCTCCGGTGCGTAGAAGAACTCGTCACTGGACCCGACCCGGGCCACCCCGATCGCCGGGTGGATCACCGCCTGCACGATCGTGTCGTCGGGTGCGGGTTCCGGCAGCACCGCCGGGCGCGGCCGGGCCGGGTCGTCGACCGGCTGGCCGTTGGCGAGGTGGCGCAGTTCGGCACCGGCCGCGTAGACCACCTGCCTGGCCCGGGCCAGCGACGACTCCTCGCACGGCCGGTTCGCGGGCGGCACCCGGCCGATGTTGAAGGCGAGCGCCTGCCCGTACTCGGCCTGACCGCGGGCGCTCACGTCCTGACGGGCCAGAACGAGATCGGCGATCGGGACGTACGGGCTGACGTCCTCGGGCCAGAGCACTGTCGCCTTGTCCAGCGGCATCCGGTCCGGATCGGTGCGTACCTGCACCGACAGGGTGAACCGGTATTCGTCGCGGGCCAGGCGGGTGGCCAGGTCGTGCAGCACCTCCTTGGCGACCGGGTGGGTGGCGAGGTATCCGGGATAGTCGTGGCGGATCACCCCGGCCTCGGTGAACGTGGCCATCTCGGTGGCGTCGTCGACGAAGAAGCGCGGGCCGTTCTGCAGGATCAGATCCGCGGTTCCGGAACCGGGCACGCCGAACAGCTTGATCCCGATGCCGAGGGTGCTGCCCAGGTCCGGGTCGGTGGGGCGGCGGCGCTGGAGAACCGTACCCAGGCGGTCAGGTCTTCAGGTTCGAAGATCCCCGCCCGCCATCGCCGCGGCCGGTCCGGGCGCGGGACCAGCCGGCCGTGCGCCGCACCGTGCAGTTTGCGGAAGACGGCCCGCTCAGCGGGCGGCGGGCCGGTACGCGTACGGGCGCCCTGCACCGCGCCGACGAACAATTCCTCGAGCTGCCTCACCGGTTCTTCGACCACGGCCACAGCATCCCGAACCACAGCAGACAGCACGCCACTTCAGCCGGATGTAGCCGGAACGGGGGAAGTGGTCCACCGTAGAGTCAGCCGGTGATCGAGATCGAATATCGCCGCACGGGGCCGTACGTGGTCCATGGCCGGGAGAACGACGAGGGTGTGGACCTCGCCCTGGTCAGCCGCGCCGATCTGTGCTGGTACTACTTCTGGTCCGACCTCTCGTTCACGATCGGCGGCATCGACCTGTCCCCGCCGTGGTCATGGACGCCTGTCTTCGACCTTCTGTGGTCGATGAAGGGTGTGCTGGAGCATCTGGAGGGGGGTGAGAACTCCACGATCGGCTTCACCGAGAATGCCGAGTTGATCACGTTCACCTTGGACGGCGGGGCGGTGCGGGTCTCGTGCACCTACACGGAGGCCGAGGCCGTCTGCGAATTCGCTGACCTCACCCGCGCCTGGCTGGACTTCCGGCAGGCGGTGCTGGCCCGGCTCGTCGGCGAATATCCGCGGCTCGCGGCCAACCCGGCTCTCGACGAACTAGCTGCTCGCGACTTCGACCCGCTGTCCTGAGGTCGCGGCCCGCGTCACCGCCGCGAGCAGGCGGGCGTTGTGGGCGGCGTGGCCGAATCCCGGGGCCGTGCGGGTTCCGGTGCGGAGGTCGGCGGCCAGTCTCGCGTACAGCTCGCCGACGTTGATCGCCGGTCCGGAAACCCCCTTCGCGACCGGGTCGTCGGGCGCCTCGAACACCGCACTCGACGTCAGGGTCAGGTCGCCGCCCTGGACGCCGAAGAGCGTACCGCCGGTGAGCGTCAGCCAGCCGTCGGTGCCACGCAGCTCGAACCGGAACGTCGCGTCGTCAGGCGCGACCCCGCCCACCACGTCAACGGCGACGACCACCCCCGATGTCGTACGGGCCAGCACGTCGACGTGGTCCGGCACCTCCCGGTCGATCTGTTCGCCGGTGTCGGCCAGCAGCGGCCGGGGCCACAGCGTCTCGGCGCGCGCGTCGATCTCGGTCAGGTCGCCCAGCAGGGCCTCGACGATGTCGAGCGTGTGACCGGTGGTGATGGTCAGCAGGTTGGCGCCCGACTCGGCCTTCTCGAAGTACCCGTACGGCGAGGCGGTGACCGGCCCGAACCCCGCCGAGGTGGACACGACCCGCGCGTTGAGCGGACGCCCGATCGCCCCCTCGCCGATCAGCTGGGCGGCACGCCGGACCGAGGGGTTGAACCGCCCCTGCAGCCCGACCACGTTCGCCCCGGACCCGGCCGCGGACGCCAGGTCGAGGGTCTCGGCCAGGGACACGCCCAGCGGGGCTTCGCAGTAGACCGCCTTGCCCGCGGCCAGCGCGGCACGGACCAGGTCGCGGTGTGCCGGAACCCGGACGGCGATCGTGACGACGTCGACAAGATCACTGCGGATCATCGCGTACGGGTCATCGAACCAGTGCCCGGCCTCGAACGCGCCAGCGGCCTCCCGGGCACTGTCCTCGCGCCGGGTCGCCACCGCGGCCAGCGTCAGCGTGTCGAGTCCACGGATCGCCGGAATGTGCGACACCCCGGCCCAGCTCGCCCTGGTGTCGGCCCCGATGACTCCCACCCGGAGTCGGTTGTCAGACATGGTGTTCCCTTTCGGTGATCGATGCAGCTCGTGAAGAACTCACGAGCACCATCAAAATCGGCCGACGGGTGTGCTCGCCAGGGCGAGTCGTGCCTGGTCACGACATGACCAGGCAGCGGCGGGGCGGCCTGCCTACGATGGGCGGCATGTCCGCGCGCACACCGAACGCCGCTCTCGGGGCGTTCCTGCGCTCGCGCCGTGACCGGCTGACTCCGGCGCAGGCGGGCATCGACCCGTTCCCCGGCCCACGGCGGGTGCCGGGGCTGCGCAAGGACGAGCTGGCCGTGCTGGCGGGCATCAGCTCCGACCATTACAGCCGTCTCGAACAGGGCCGTCAGAGCACGCTGAGCGACGAGATGTGCGCGGCGCTGGCCCGGGCACTACGCCTCGACGACGTCGAGCGCCGGCACCTGCGCACGCTGGCCCGGCCCACCTCGCGCCGCCGCAGCGGCTGGGAACACCCGCAGCGGCCCGAGCCCGGGATGCTCCGGATGATGTCCGCGCTCGACCACCTGCCGGCGCTGCTGCTGGGCCGCCGCAGCGAGGTGCTGGCCCGCAACACACTCCTCGACGCCGTGCTCGGCGAGGAATTGGAGATCGGCACACCGTTCGCCCGGTGGCTGCTGCTCGGATCGGCCGCCCGCGACCGCATCGTCAACTGGGCTGATTTCGCGCAGGCGGCCGTCGGCGGGTTGCGCTACGAGAGTGGCCGGCATCCGGACGACCGCCGTCTCGCCGAGCTGATCGCGCAGCTGAGGACGGGTTCGGAGGAGCTGGCCGGGTGGTGGGACGACCAGGGCGTGACCGACCGTACGTCGGTCGAGAAGGTGATCTCGCATCCTTCGGCGGGCCGGCTCCGGTTCCACATCGAGGCCGTCACCGTCCCGCACCACCCGGAACAGCGTCTGGTGGTCTACACCGTAGAGCCCGGCTCACCGACCGCGAAGGTGCTGCCGTTGCTGGGCAACTGGGGCGCGGACGACAACGCCGCGCCGCAGCCGGCAAGCCGGGGCACGGATCAGCGGCCGTAGGTCGTCAGGCGCTGAGGGTGCGGTAGCGGCGCAGACGGCGCAGGCCGGCGGTGTGTGGCCGCTCGGCCGGGGCGTTCGCGACGGTGTCGAGGCGGTGCTGGGTGGTCTCCTGGTCCAGGTTCATGCCGATCGCCACCAGCTCGCCGACCGGTGGTGGGGCCGGTAGGGGCGTGACGTGGATCTGGGTTCCGACCACGTTCACGGCGTAGCCCTGGGCGGTACGCGATCCTCGTACGACAATCCGGCCTTTGATCCGGTAGGCACCGGGCGGCGGGTCTTCCAGGAGATCGATCAGCGCGTCCGGGCAGACCGGCCGCACCAGTTCGGTGGAGGCCGCCCGTGCGTGCTGGTGGTCGTGGCGATCCTCGTACTGGTCGCGGATCAGGCGGGCCAGTGGCAGCTCGTCCACCGGGTCCTCGTCGGCGGCGGTGTCGAAGACCAGCGCGGGGTCGATGCGGCTGTGCCGGGCGGTGATGATCTGGACGTGCGGGTGGCGTTGCCGGACCCGGTCCTGGATGTGGGCGATCACCTGGTCACGCTCGGCGGGCGGCAGCAGGTCCACCTTGTTGATGACGACGAGTGTCGCCGCGGCGTAGCGGGCGGGTGGTTCCGGCCACAGGTCGACGGTCCGGTCGTGTTCGACGGCGTCGATCACCTCGACGATGCCGCCGGGGCGGATCCCCTTGACGGGGCTGAGGCCGATCAGGCGGGCCAGCCCGATCGGCTCGGCGATGCCGCTGGCCTCGACCAGGATCGCGTCCAGCCGGAGCCGGGGGCGGGACAGGCGCTGCAGCGCGTCGTCCAGCCCGCCGGCGTCCGGCAGGCAGCACACACAACCACCGGAGATCGCTTCGGCGTCGTCGATCTGCCCGGCGACCAGGGCCGCGTCGACGTTCAGCGTGCCGAAGTCGTTGACCACCACACCCAGCCGGGCGCCCGGGCGGCGCAGCAGGTGGTTGAGCAGGCTCGTCTTGCCCGCGCCGAGGAAACCGGTCAGCCCGATGACCGGCACCCGGCCCCCACGGGAGGGCCGCGCGGCGGGCCGGGACGTCACATCTGCCATGTCGCCGAAGCTTACGGCCGGCTTCTCAGCGGAAGGCGGCCGGATCGAGGTACCCGCGCTGCACCGCGCGGACGAGCCGGCGGGGAATGCGGTAGATCTCGCTGCCGACATGGATCGGCACCAGGTCGACGGCCGCCGCCTTCCAGTTGGCCCGGCGATGCCGGGTGTTGCTGCGGGACGTGCGCCGCTTGGGAACAGCCATCGGAACTCCTTCGGAAAACCAAACGGTTTTGACAACCGTTTTCATTAAGATACGCGATCCCGAACCTCCCCCGGACCTGGGGTACGCGACACCCGCTCGGAACCGAACTCGGGCCGCACCGGCAGGGCTGCCAGCAGCAGCGCCAGCGCGGCGAACACGGCGCCGATCCCGAGCAGCAGAGAGAACACCGACGGGCCGGTTATATCCATCCAGGTGGCCCGGCCCGGGGTGGCCGCGACGACCAGCGCCAGCGTCGTCGGCACGCACCAGAAGAACGTCGCCAGCATCAGGGGAAAGAGAACGGCCAGCCGGGCCGGGTGGCCGGGGCGACCGGTGCGGCGGCTCGCCCAGGCGAAGACGAGGAACGCCACGGCCGCCGCGATCAGGGCGCCCACGGCAGCGCCGATCCAGGATGCCGCGGGCACGCTGTGGGTGAACGCCACCGACACCGTCGCCGTGCGCGGGTCCTGTGTCAGTGACATCTCCAGGGTCAGCGTCACGTCGCCTCGGGTGGCCCGGAGCCGGCCCGGTGAGCCGGCGCGGACATCCCATCCGGTCGCCGTCAACCGGTCGGCCACGCGACCGGCCCGCGCACCGAGGCCGTCGGCGGTGGGAAACAGGGCCTGCGCGTACTGCGGCGAGGCGCGGTGGCCGGCTCCATTGAACAGCAGATCGCCCGCGTTCCTCCAGGTCAACTCGTCATCACCGAGCTGGAACGGGGACGACGGCGGGATCGGCACCACCCCGAAATCGCCATCCGGCAGTACGTCGGCGAGCAGCGCCCGCGTCCACTCGGGACGGGGCAGCGGACCGGTGACCTGCTGACCCGCCCAGGAACCGGCGGCCACCCCGAAGGCCCCGCCGAGCACCGCCACCAGCACGGCCCAGACCACCACCCCGCGGCTGACGGGACGCCCGAGGCGGGTTCGCAGACCGTGAACGATCAGGTTCGCGGCCTCCCGCAGCGTGGAGCGGCGGGACTCGACGAGCATCGGTTCGAGCAGCTCGTCACCGTGATCGCGGCGGTAGTCCTTCGGATAGGCGGCGAGGATCCAGGTGTGTCGCATCAGATCGCCCCCAGCCGCGGTGCCCGGCTGAGCCGCTGCTCGGCCGCGGCGGCGAGGGCACGCAGCCGGGCGGTCTCGGCGCGCAGCGCGGTCAGCCCGTCGTCGGTGAGCCGGAAGTAGCGACGGGTGCGCCCGTCGACCCGCTCCTCCCGGTCGAGCACGACCAGCCCTTCGGCGGTGAGCCGCTCCAGTGCTGTGTAGAGGGTGCCGGTGAGCAGTTTGACCCGCCCACCGGACACCTCCCCCACCTCTTGAATCACCCCGTAGCCGTGCCGGGGCCCTTCGGCGAGTGCGGTCAGGATGAGGAATGTGGGTTCCCGGAGCGGCGTCATGACCACCGAGGATAGGTAAATGATCTACCTATGGTCAACCGTAAAGGGCCAGTCGACTACCAGGAGGCTTTGCGTACGCCCGGAAGTTCGCCGCGGAGGGCCAGCTCACGGAAGCGGACGCGGGACAATCCGAAGCGGGTCAGTACGCCGCGCGGCCGCCCGTCGATCTGGTCCCGGCTGCGCTGACGGGACGGGCTGGAGTCTCGGGGCAGGGACGACAGGGCACGCACGGCGGAGGCACGCTCTTCGGGATCGGTGGCGGGCGCCGAGATCGCCTGCTTGAGGGCGGCGCGCCGGTCGGCGTACCGCAAAGTCAGTTCGGCCCGGCGTTTTTCGCGTTCGGTCAGGCTGCGGCGGGCCATCAGCGGTCCTCCCGGAAGTCGACGTGGCGGCGGATCATCGGGTCGTATTTGCGCAGCACCAGGCGGTCGGGGTGGGTGCGGCGGTTCTTGCGGGTGACGTAGGTGAATCCGGTCCCCGCGGTGCTGCGCAGTTTGATCACGGGGCGGATGCCGGTGCTCTTGGCCATCAGAGCTTCACCCCCTTGGCCCGCAGGCGGGCGACGACGGATTCGATGCCGTCCCGGTCGATGATCTTCAGCCCGGTGGTGCTGACGGTGAGGCGGATGGTGCGGCCTTCGGCGAGGCGGAAGCGGCGGCGCTGGATGTTGGGGTTCCAGCGACGGCGGGTGCGGCGGTGGGAGTGGGACACGGCGTTGCCGAAGCTGGGCTCGGCGCCGGTCACGTCACAGACGAACGACATGGCCGCAACCCTACAATGAAAATGGTTGTCATTATCAAGAGGATTCAGCAAGATGGTCTCCGTGAGTACCGTCCCGATCACCTCCGCCGTGACCGCGCCCGTGGACCGCCGGCCCGCCGTCACCGTGCTGTCCGGCTTCTCCCCGAGCGCCGTTCAGGCCGCCGCCAGCGCGCTGCTGGTCGCCGACCCCGAACTCCTCGCGATCCGTCACGACCTCACCGGGATCCGTGACGGACTCGTCAGCCGCACCGTGCTGACCGCCACCACCGTCCTCGAGCACACCCTCGTCGAACTGCTGCACGGCTGCGTCTCCTGCACGCTGCGCGAGGACGTGCTGCCCACCCTGATCCGGCTCGCCCACGAACGGCCGGGCAGCGATCTGCTGCTGGTCCTGCCGCCCGCGGTGGAACCCGAAGCGGTGGCGGCGGCCTGCGAGCACAGCCCGGTCGGCGAGTCCGTACGGTTCGACTCGTACGTCACCGTCGTCGACGCCGACACCTTCCTCGACGATCTGGCCAGTGCGGACGATCTCAGCGACCGGAACCTGCACGCGGCCGACGACGACCACCGGGCGGTGGCCGAGGTGGTCGTGCACCAGGTCGAGTTCAGCGACACCGTCATCCTCTGGACCCACCCGGACACCGACCCTCTCGAATCCGAGCGGCTCAGCGCCCTGGTCCACCGGCTCGCCCCCTGGTCGGCCCAGGTGCCCACCGGCAACTCGGACCGGGTCGACTGCACCGCCCTGGCGGCGCGGGTCCGGCGCACCGGGCGGCACGATCCGACCCGCCCCGGGTTGCTCGGCCGGGCCCTCGAAGGACGGCAGATCGCGGTGCACGACCCGGACGGTGACCACGGTGTCACGTCCATCGTGTTCCGCACCCGCCGACCGTTCCACCCACAGCGCCTCAACGAGGCCCTCGAAGAGCTGACCGAGAACACCCTGCGCGGCCGAGGGCAACTGTGGCTGGCCAGTCAGCCGGACACCGCCCTGGCCTTCGAGTTCGCCGGCGGCGGCCTCAGCCTGGGCACCCTCGGCTACTGGCTGGCCGCCCTGCCCGCCGAACGCTGGACCGAGACCAGCGACGAGCGCCGTCTGGCCGCCGACCTCGACTGGGATCCCTACTACGGCGACCGCCGCACCGTTCTCGCCCTGATCGGACTGCACCTGGACCACCACGCCCTCACCGGGCTGCTGCGGTCCTGCCTGCTCACCGACGCCGAACTCGCCGACGGCTCCGACGCCTGGCGTGACCTGCCCGACCCGTTCGCCGGCTGCTTCCCGCTGACCGACGACACCACCACCGAGGAGAACTGACATGAAGCCCGGAATCCACCCCGACTACCACCCGGTCGTCTACCGCGACCGCAGCGCGAACTACGCCTTCCTCACCCGCTCCACCGCCACCAGCGACCGGACGATCGAGTGGGAGGACGGCCACACGTACCCGGTGATCGACGTCGAGATCTCCGCGGGCAGCCACCCGTTCTGGACCGGCAAGCGCCGGCTGCTGGACACCGCCGGCCGGGTGGAGAAGTTCCGCGCCAAGTACGCCCGCGCGGCCAGGTCATAACGCCGTTCGCAGCACCGGCCAGCACTGGTGGCCCAGGAACCAGCGCCGCTCGCCGTCGTCCTTGCAGGCGGCGACGGTGCGGGCCGCGGGCCGCATCAGCGCGCTGCCCGCGCTGAAGTCCATCAGATAGCCGGCCGTTTCGCGAACACCAGCAGGTCACCGGGACACGGCCCGCGCGGCAGGACGACCTTGCGCCGGGTGATCAGATCGGCTTCCAGGCACAGGTCGCCGGCGAGGTGGACACCCGCCGGCTCCGGCGGGCCGGCCTCGTCCCGCAGCCCGTAGCCGTGCCCGTTCCAGGTGATCGGCGGCCGTCGGCCGAGGACGGCCGCGGTCAGTTCGGTGGTCCACGCCTCCCACTGGGCGCCGTCGGTTCCATGGCGAGCAGGCACCCTTCCAGGGCGATCGCCTTCTCCGGGAGCCCGACGGTGTCCAGGTGGTAGGCCATCCCGAGCAGGTCGAGCTGCTCCCGATGCTCGATGAGGACGCCCCAGAGCCCGGCCGGGCCGGTCGCCGGAGTGCCGAACCGGCTGGCCCGGGTCAGCACGGTGGTCCCCGTCGAGGCGAAGCCGGACAGCCGCGCCATCACCGGGACGCGGGGCAGCCGGTGGCCGGCGACGATCGTGGCGAGGTCGCGCAGTTCGGTGACCGAGTCGGCGTTGACGGTCACCCCGGTCCGGGCGGCGAGCCACAGGAACTCGCGGCACTTGGGACCGGTCGCCATGATCCGGGCCGGGCCGAAGCCGGCGCCGAGGGCGTGCTGCAGTTCGCCGAGCGACGCCACGTCGATGCCCGCGTCGGTGGCGGCGAGCCGCCGGATCAGGGCGGCGGACCGGTTGGCCTTGTGGGCGAAGTAGATGCCGCCGCGCAGGCGGTGGTCGCGGTAGACGTCGCGGAACCGGTGCACGTTCCGGGCGATCTGATCCGGCAGTACCAGGTTGAGCGGTGACCCGAGCGCGCCGACCAGCTCGTGCAGCCAGCGGTGATCGTCCAGAACGGACCGCAGTTCGCCCTCGACGCGTGGTCGCAGATCGGTCGCCATCAGTCTCCTCCCGGGCGGGGAGCCCAACGTAGACCACGTACAAGAAAAAGAAAACCGATATCGTTATCGATTGAGGGCGAACTTTCTGGCATGCTGGCGTCCACTTGAAAACGAGAGTCGTTTTCAAGTACTGCAAGTACAGAAAGGAGGTCCGCGTGACGAGACCAGGCCTACGGGTGACGACTGCGGTCATCGGTCTCACCCTGGCCGCAGCCCTGTTCGCACCGGCACCCGCGCTCGCCGCCGAGGCCGTGGTGCTGGCACAGGGGCATACCGACGCCATCGACGTGCACTACGAGGGCGGCGCTCTGAAGCTGAAGGTCAAGGACGACACCATCAGCCCCGCCGTCGTACGGGATCCGGCCGACGTCACCTTCCAGGTCCTGCCCGCCGCCGAGACCGTCGTGCCGGACCTGCCGGCCTTCGCGTTCCTCGGGTCACCGGGCAGCAAAATCTGGATGCTTCCGCAGGTCCAGGACCCGGCCCTGCTGTGGCCGGGCTGGAACACCACCACCCTGGGCAGTGGCGTCTTCGCCGGCGACAAGGTGACCATCAGCCTGACCGGCGTGGACGGTCCCGGCGATGTGACCCTCTTCGACACCAATTCCCTGGGTACGCCGAACATCAAGTTCCGCAGCAACGACGGCCTGCCGGACAAGCTTGACGTGCCGGTGCACACCCACGCGCACGCCGGCTGGGTGTTCTCCGCCCCGGGGACGTACACGCTGAAGTTCCAGGCCGACGCCACCCTGGCCAACGGCACAAAACTGTCCACCGGCCCGGTCGACTACCGGTTCGTGGTCGGTGACACGCAGTCCACGGTCGGCCTGAGCATCACCGGCATGCCGGAGGGCGACCAGCAACCCGGCACCGCCGTCACGCTCCAGGCGGTCCAGTCACCCCAGGGCTCGCTGACCCGCTACCAGTGGTTCAGCAAGAAGCAGGGCGACAGCGACTACACCGCGATCGAGGGCGAGACCGGCGCGGCGTACCGCTTCACCGCCACCCGTGCCCTCAACGGCGCGGAATACCTGGTCAAGCTCTACGACGGCAGCACCGTGGTGGCGTCCAGCGACCCGGCGTGGCTGTGGGTGGCGTTCCCGGACGACAGCAGCAGCACCGCCAAGACGGTGACCGCCACCATCAACGCCTCCGACGGCGCCCTCGTGATCAGCGTCGATCCCGAGAACCGCACCGTCACCCTGCCCGCCGCCGCACTGTCGGCGGCCGGTGACCGGTGGGAGAGCAACGGCGCCCTCCAACCGGTCACGGTCACCGACACCCGGGCCGCCCAGCCCGGCTGGACCGTGTCCGGGCAGGTCGCCGACGGGTTCCGCAACAGCGAGGGCAAGACCTTCGCCGGCGGCTACCTCGGCTGGACCCCCAGCGTCACCACGCAGGGCGACCAGCAGGGCGTCATCGCCGGACCGGTCTCGGCGCCGTACGTCTCCGGACAGCCGGGCACCGGCCTCGGCGGCAGCGCGGCCCTCGCGTCGGCGCCGAACGGCAAGGGCCGGGGCACCGCCCAGTTGGACGCGGCGCTGAAGCTCAGCGTCCCGACCGACACGGCGGCCGGCACCTACACCGGCACCCTGACCCTGACCGCCATCTAAGACGTCGTGGGGCGGCCCTCTCCCCGGGGTCCCGCCCCACGACCCGGAAGACTCCCATGCGCACCCGCATCGCCACGGCTGCTGTAGCCGTACTCGCAACGCTGTCCTTTCTGCCTCTGCCCGCGCATGCCGCGGCCGAATCGCTGACCTGGTCGGTCGCTCCCTCCGGTCCGGAAGGGCCGAACGGGCGGGCCGCTCTGGACTACAAACTGGACCCCGGCGCGACCGTTTCCGATCACGTCGCTGTCACCAACCACTCGACGCAGCCGCTGACGCTGCGGCTCTATCCGAACGACGCGTTCACGACCGCGGGCGGCGGATTCGACCTGCGGGCCGGGAACGCGGCGGCCACCGACGCCGGTGCGTGGATCACACTCGGTCAGGAGCGGCTCACGCTGCCGGCGTCGTCGCGGGTGATCGTGCCGTTCACCGTCACCGTGCCGGCCAACGCCACCCCCGGTGACCACGCGGCCGGGGTGGTGGCCTCGCTCGTCGCCGCCGGCACCGACGCCGCCGGCAACCAGGTCTCCGTCGATCACCGGGTCGGCACCCGGGTCTACCTGCGGGTCGCCGGGCCCCTGAATCCGTCGCTGGCCGTCACCGAGGTGCGGGTCGAGGCCGCGACATCCTGGAACCCGCTACGGCTGCCGCGTGTCACGGCCGATCTCACCATTGCCAATCCGGGCAACGTACGCCTGACCGGGGCCCTGTCCGCCCGGGTCACCGGCCCGTTCGGTCTCGGCGCCCGGGACAGCGCCCCGGTGGCGGTCCCGGAGATCCTGCCCGGCGGATCGCTGCGCACCAGCATCGTCCTCGACACGGTCCCGCCGCTGTTCCACGAGTCGCTGACCATCGAGATCCGGCCGGCAACCGCCGACGGCCGGGAGATCAGTCCCTTGCCGGTACGAGCCGTCACCCGGCACAGCCTCTGGCTCGTCCCCTGGCCCCAGCTCGCGATCCTGGCCCTGCTGGCAGCCCTCGCCGTCGCCTGGCTGCTGGCCCGCCGCCGCCGCGCCCGCCGCATGACAGCCGCCTTGGCCGCCGCCGAACAACGAGGCCGCGACCAGGCCGCATCCCGAACGGAATCAAGGAGTGAGCCGCATGCGTAAGACCGCCGCTGCCGTCACCGCCTCACTCGCCGTGGTGCTGGGGACCGGCACACCGGCGTCGGCGGCCCCGCAGGCCGACGGGTCGGATCTCGTCGCCCTGACCGTGGAGTCCGGTGAGTTGCGGATGAGTTTCCGTAGCGAATCAGGATCGGACACCGACCCGCGATCGCTGGCGTTCACCGCCTCCGGGTCGCCGGCCGGGACGATCCCGGACGACCCGGAGTTCGCGTTCCTCGGCAAGGCGGGGGCGCCGGTGTGGTCGCTGCAGGAGGGCTCGCCGTTCTCCACCTTCGACACCACCGCGATCTCTAAGGGCGAGGTGACGCTGGAACTCGCCTCGGTCGAGGGCCCGGGATCGTTCGCCGCCTACACGCTCTCCGAGTGGGGACGGCCCACCCTGCTGTTCGACAGCGACGGTCCACGCAGCACGAATCTGCCCGCCGGGCAACGGCTCGGTGGCGTGGTGTGGATGTTCGACGCGGTCGGCGAGTACCGGGTGACGCTCCGCGCGACCTCGGGAAAGCTGACGGACGAAGCCGTCTACAGCATCTCGGTCCAAACGAAAGCCCAGGCCACCCCGCAGCAGGCCGCCCCACAGAAGGCCGCGGTGCCGAAGGCCGGAGCGGTTGCAGCGGCGTCCACGGCCGCGGCCGGGCAGAAGGTGATCTCGGACGGGCACGTGGACATGGGACCGAACCTGTCCGGCGGCACCATGACGATCCGGCTCAAGGACGACACCACCACTCCCCCGACCTGGCGGGAACTCTCCGCCGTCACCCTCAAGGTCACCAGCAAGGCGCAGATCGACGTGCCGGCCGGGGCCGGATACGCCTTCCTGGGCAAGGCCGGCGACAAGGTCTACCTGCTCCCCCAGTCCCAGCAGTCCGGCATCGTCTGGCCGGGCTGGAACACCCAGCACGAGTCGGTGGTCAGCGGCACCAAGGGCAACGTCACCTGGCGTCTCAAGCAGGTCACCGGCCCCGGCGCGTTCAAGCTGTTCCTGACCGGATCGTTCGGCACCCCTGAGGTCATCTTCGACTCGGCGAATTCCCTGCCGCAGCAGTTGAGCATCGCCCCGAACACCCACGCGCACGGCAACTGGGCGTTCACCAAGGCCGGGATCTACCGGCTCGCGGTGGAGATGACCGCGACGACGACGGCGGGCAAGAGCGTCTCGGACACAAAAGCGCTGACCTTCGCAGTCGGCGACTCGACCGACACCGGCTCCAGCGCCGACAAGGGCGGCAACACCGGCACCGACAAGGGCGGCAACGACGCCGGCAACAAGGACACCAGCGGCAACGACAAGGCCAACAGTGGTGGCGGCGGCCTGGCCAAGACCGGAACCGACGTCATGTCGATCGCCGTCGGCGGCGTGCTGCTGCTCGGCGTGGGGACGGCCGTCGTGGTGCTGTCCCGGCGCCGAAAGTCCACTCCCGACCCTTCCTAATGAAAATGAAAACCATTAAGGTTTACTTCGATCCGGTGATCGAACACCGGACTCGTATCAAGGAGATTCCCTTGCGTAAACCGCTGCGCGCGCTGCTGGGCACCGGCGTCCTCGCCGCCGCCCTGCTCGGCACCGCCGTCCCCGCCCAGGCCACCCCGGTCGTGGTGCTGAGCGCCGGCCACGTCGACCTGGTCGATGTGGCGTACGAGGACGGCGCCCTGGAGATCGGCGTCCACGACGAGACCGTCGAGCCGGACGTCGAGCGGGAGGTCGACGACGTCGTCTTCCTGGTCAAGAAGGCCGCGAAGACCACGGTGCCGGCCGACCCCGCCTACGGTTTCCTCGGCACCGCCGGCAAGCCGGTGTGGATCCTGCCGGAGATCCAGAACGAGGACCTGCTCTGGCCGGGCATCGCCACCGAGGAGATCGAGGCCGGCGTGTTCGCCGGTGACCAGGTGACCCTCAAGGTGGAGAAGGTGACCGGTTCCGGTCAGGTCGCCGTCTTCACCGAGGACGCCGTCGGCACCCCGGACGTGCTGATCGACAGCGCCGACGGGCTGCCCGACGCGCTGCCGCTGGCGACCGGCACCCACCTGCACGCCAGCTGGGCGTTCTCCAAGGCCGGCGTCTACCTGATCAAGGTCCGGGCCACCGGCACCCTGGTCGACGGCAGCACCGTCACGTCCGAGCCGGAGACGTACCGGATCGTGGTGCAGCCGTGAACCTGGTCGCCGCGATACTGACCGCCGTCTCGGTCGGCGCGCTGGCCGCCCCGATCACGCTGACCAGCGGGCACGTGGACGTCCTGGACGTCGACTACGCCGCTCCGGGCACGCTGACCCTCGCGGTCGGCGACGACACGGGTGGCAGCCTGGTCGAACGTGACCCGGCCGACGTGACCTTCCAGGTCCCGGCGGCTGCGAAGATCACCGTGCCGAGCGGGAGTTCCTGGTCGTTCCTGGGCAGCCCCGGCGCGACCGCGTGGGTGCTGCCGCAGAGCAACACCGCGGGTCTGTTGTGGGCGGGCTGGGACACCAGCGAGGTCCCGGCCGGGGTGCTGCAGGGCAACTCGATGACATTCCGGCTGAACAGTGTCACCGGGCCCGGCAACGTCAGCGTCTACACCGTCGCGGCCGGCACCCCGACCCGGATCTTCGACTCCAGCGACGGCCTGCCCGACACGAAATCCGTCCCCTACCACTCGCACGCCCACGCCAACTGGGGCTTCACCCGGGCCGGCACCTACACCGCCACGTTCGAGGTGACCGCCCGGCTCGCCAGTACCGGAGCCACCGTGACCACGGGCGCGAAGGCGTTCACCTTCACCGTCCTGCCGTAAGGAAATCAGGGTGGGCCCGCTCCACTGGAATTGGAGCGGGCCCACTCCGGGAGACTAATGAACCGCATCCCCGTCGCGCTCGTGGCCTGCCTCACGCTGGCCGGTTGCGCGGCTCCGCCCGCCCTCTCCGCCGACGACAGCCGGGTCCAGGTGATCACCACCACCGGGATCCTCGCCGACCTGGTCCGTAACGTCGGCGGTGACCAGGTGCTCGTCGACTCGATCGTGCCGGACAACGCGGACGCGCACGCCTACGAGCCGACGCTGCGCGACGTGCGCAACATCGTCTACGCCGACGTGGCGTTCAGCAACTACCTGATGCTGGAAGCCCAGAACGTCATCAAGACCCTGGACGCCAACCTGCCCTCCGGCGTCGAACAGATCTCCCTGGCCGAGGGCGCGACCAAGTACGCCGCCGAGATCATCCCCCTCGTCGAGGACGTCTCGCTGGACACCGTCTGGCTGGGTATGCGGGCCCGGGGCGAGGGTGCGGCCCACGGGGTGGACCGGTCCTCGGACGTGCGGGTGTCGGCGACCGGCGTGTCCGGACCGGGCCGGGCGACCGCTTACTTGACGGAGTCGTTCGGAAACCCGGACACGTTCTTCGACTCCGGCGACGGTTTCGAGGCGGCCAACGGCTTCCGGGACGACACGATGATCCTGCCACCGGACGCGCACACCCACATGAGCTGGGCGTTCAGAGAGCCGGGCGTCTACCGGCTGACGCTGCGCGCCGAGCTGGCGGTGACCGCCGACAGCAGGCCGATCCCGATGAACGAGCAGACGATCACCTTCGCGGTCGGCGTCGACCCGCACCTCTCACCCGACGTGACGGTTCTGCGGGGCGGTCATACCGACGTCACCACGGACATCGACACCGGCGAGATCTATCTACTGGCCGAAGATCAACGGCTCGACCCTGCGCGTACGGTCGTCGAAGTCCCGGTGAAAGCCCTGCGTGAGGTGCCCGCGGGGCCGGGCTGGCGGTTCCTCGGCCGACCCGGGACCAGCATCTACCAGCTCCCACAGGCGGTTCTCGGGCGGCACGTGCACGGTGAGATCGACCCGCACCTGTGGCAGGACGTCGGCAACGCCCAGGCCTACGTGGAGCTGATCCGGGACAGCCTGATCGCGGCCGACCCGGCGGGCACCCCCGGGTACCGCGCCAACGCCGACCGCTACCTGGGTGAACTCAGCGCGCTGGACGCGTACGTCAAGAAGGAGATCGACGCGATCCCGACGGCGAACCGACATCTGGTCACCACGCATGACGCTTTCGCCTATCTGGCGAAGGCCTACGGCATGCCGGTCGCCGGTTTTGTCACGCCCAATCCGGCGGTGGAGGCGAGTCTCGCCGACCGGCGCCGGCTCACCGAGACCTTGCGGAACCTGCACGTCCGGGCGGTCTTCCTGGAACCGAACCTGAAGGCCCGCTCGTCGACGCTGGTCGAGGTGGCGAAGCAGGAGGACGTGCGGGTCTGTGACATCTACGGCGACGCCTTCGACGGCCGGGTCACCGACTACGTGTCGATGATGCGGTTCAACGCCGACTCCCTAAAACGATGCCTGACGTGACGACGATGCCTCACCTGAACAGGAAGATCCCTTGATAAGAGCAGTTCTGGCGCTCGCGCTGGTGATGGCGCCCACCCCGTCCGGTGATCTGGATCAGACAGTGGACCCCGGTCAGGTCCAGGCGAGCGGCCGGGCCGTCCTGGAGACCGGGCACGTCGACATCGGCCCCCGGCTGCACGACGGGAAGTGGACGATCCAGATCCACGACGACCACGCGGTCCCGTCGGTGTGGCGCGACCCGGCGGAGACCGTGCTGCGCGTGCGGGACACCGCCGAGCTGCAGGTTCCCGACGACGAGTCGTATGCGTTCCTCGGCTCGGCCCCGGGCGAGACGGTCCATGTCGTACCGCAGACCGAGAAGCCGGGTGTCGTCTGGATCGGCTGGAACACCCAGGATCCGGCGGTGATGGCCGCGATCAGCCGGGGTGTCACGCTGAACCTGCGCGGGGTGCAGGGCCCGGGCGCGGTCACGGTGTTCCTGCAGTCGGGCAATCTGGGCGCGCCGCGGGTGCTGTGGAGTTCGGCGAAACCGTACCCGCAGCCGCTGTGGGTGGAGACCAACACGCACACCCACGCCAACTGGGTATTCGCGAAGACCGGCACGTATCTGCTGGCCGTGGACGTGACAGCCGATCTGGCCGACGGTTCGACGGCGACCGCGCGCACGATCCTGCGCCTCGCGGTCGGCGACTCCACCGACCCGGCGGACGCCTTCGGCGCGACCTTCACCGGACCGTTGCCGTCCGCGCCCGTCTCCCCCGCCGCCGTCGCTGCCCCGGCCGCTGCGGGAAGCAACGCCCTGCTGTTCGTGGCGATCGCCGTCATCGCCACGTTGCTGCTGGTCGCGGCGCTCGTGTGGCGGCAGTCCACGGTGCGCCGGCGGGCCGGGGACACCCGGTGACCGCGGCTCTGGAGATGACCGGAGTGTGTGCCGATCTCGGTGGCCGGCCCGTACTGCGGGATGTGGATCTTCGCCTGGAGACCGGTTTCACGGCACTGCTCGGCCCGAACGGCGCCGGCAAGACCACCCTGATGCGGGCCGCCCTCGGCCTGGTCCCGCTGCGATCAGGAACGGTCACGTCCGGCACCACCGGCTATGTACCGCAGCGCCACGAATTCACCTGGGACTTCCCCGCCTCGGTCGAGGACGCGGTGCTCAGCGGCCTGGTTCGGCGGATCGGCCTGTTCCGCCGCCCGACCGTCGCGCACTGGCGCGCCGCCTGGGCCGCCCTGGACCAGGTCCGCCTCGGTGACCTGCGGAAACGACCCGTCGGTGAGCTGTCCGGCGGGCAGCGGCAGCGGGTGCTGGTGGCCCGGGCGCTGGTGCTGGAACCGGCGGTGCTGCTGCTGGACGAGCCGTTCACCGGTCTGGACATGCCCGCCCAGGAGACGCTGACCGAGTTGTTCACCGAGATCGCCCGGGACCGATCGGTCCTGATGGCGACCCACGATCTGGTCGCGGCGGCGTACGGCTGCGATCGATTGATCCTCCTCAACCGCACGGTGATCGCCTGCGGCCCGCCCGCATCGCTGAAGGATCCGGGGATCTGGATGCGGACCTTCGACGTCGGCCCCGCAAGTCACCTGCTCAAAGCGCTTGATCTGGTGGAGGCCTGACGTGTCGCCGTGGCAGTTCCTGGCCGACCTGGCCAATCCGGACCTGGCGTTCCTTCCCAAGGCGCTGACCATCGCGGTGCTCGCCGCCGTCATGTGCGGGGTCGTCGGCTGTTACGTGGTGCTGCGTGGCATGGCGTTCATCGGTGACGCCGTCGCGCACGCGGTCTTCCCCGGCCTGGCGATCGCGTTCCTGTTCTCCGGCAGCCTGGTCCTCGGCGGCACCCTCGCCGGTGTCGTCACCGCCCTGCTGGTGACCGTTTTCGCCCAGAACCGGCGGCTGAAGGAGGACTCGGTCATCGGGATCTTCTTCGTCGCCGCGTTCGCCCTGGGCATCGTGGTGATCTCGCGGGCGCCCGGATACGCGGGCTCGCTGCAGCAGTTCCTGTTCGGGTCGATCACCGGCATCCCCGACCGGGACCTGTACATCGTCGGCGGCACCACCGTCGGCGTGCTGCTGACCGTCTTCCTGCTGCACAAGGAGTTCGTGGCGGTCACCCTGGACCGGGAGATGGCGCGGGCCCTCGGGCTGCGGGTCTTCTGGCTCGACCTGCTGCTGTACGTGCTGGTCACCCTCGCCGTGGTGATGGCCGTCCAGACCATCGGCAACATCCTGGTGCTGGCGCTGCTGGTCACCCCGGCCGCCACCGCCCGCCTGCTCACCGACCGGTTGCCGGTGATGATGGCCGTAGCTCCGGCGATCGGGGCCGGGTGCGCGCTGATCGGCCTCTACCTGTCCTGGTCCTGGGACCTGCCGGTCGGCGGCACCATCGTGCTGACCCTGACCGGCG
The DNA here is from genome assembly GCF_016862075.1 of Actinoplanes couchii. Taxonomy (GTDB): domain Bacteria; phylum Actinomycetota; class Actinomycetes; order Mycobacteriales; family Micromonosporaceae; genus Actinoplanes; species Actinoplanes couchii. The sequence continues at coordinate 210,620 of NZ_BOMG01000064.1, forward strand.
CGTTCCTGCTGGCCCACCTGTTCGCCCCTCGTCACGGCGTCCTCATGCGCCTGCGCCCCTCGTGAAAGGCACAACAGTGTCCGTTTTATCCGCCCCGCGTCGCCGGGCGGCGATGCTGGCGACAGTCGTCGCCGGGACCGCCGTCGTGCTGGCCCCGGCATCCTCCGCCACCGCGGCCGAAGGGCCCGCCCCGCAACCCCGTGAACACCGGATCATCGCCGGGGTGCACACCGACGCGGTGTCCACCTTCCTCGACGACGGCAAGCTGACCCTGGCGTCGAAGGCCGACGTCGACGAGGGCAACGGCACCCGGTTCGCCTCCGGCGACATCTGGTTCCACCTGGCCGACGACGCCCAAGCGACGGTCCCAGCCGGCTACGAGTTCATCGCCCCCGCCGGCAGCCAGGTCTGGATCGCACCCGAATCCAACCCGGGGTCCGGTCGCCTGTGGCCCGGTTTCTCCACCGAGTCGATCCCGGCCGGCGCGATCGAGAACAATCAGACCACCCTCACCCTGACCGGCGTCGACGGCCCCGGCAACCTGGAACTGTTCACCGCGGCCGGATTCGGCGGAGCCAAACGCCTGTGGTCCTCGAGTCAGGACCTCAAAACCTTTTCCGTCGGCCGTACGCACATGCATGCGAACTGGGCCTTCACCGCAGCCGGCACCTACCGCCTCGGCGTGGAAGCAGCCGTCGTTATGGGCGGTCAGCGGCAGACCGCCCGCGCCACCTACACCTTCGTGGTCGGCGACATGCCCACCGCCGCTGCCACCACCACGGCACTGACCGCGAGCGCGACCAGCGTCGTCGCCGGTGACCGGGTGCGCCTGGACGCGACGGTCGACGCCTCCGGATTTGTCGAGTTCCTGGACGGCACGACCGTTCTCGGGCACACCGAGGTCACCGCCGGACGGGCCACCTTCGAGACCACCACGCTGCCGCTGGGCCGCCGGGAACTGACCGCCCGGTTCGTGCCGCACGTCCTCAACGACTTCACCCGCTCGGTCTCCGCGCCGGTTGTTGTCACGGTCACCGAGAAGCCCGGCGGCGAGGTGTTCGCCATCACCGGTCTCGCCGACCGGTATCAGGCGGGGCAGATCATCGACCTGGGGATCACCGGCGCGACCGCCGGAGACGGCGACACCTGGCGATGGCTGGTCCGGCCAGCCGGGCTGACCAGCGACTATCTCGCCCTTCGTGGCGACCGGTACACCCGGGACGCCACCGTGGCGATGCACGGCTCCCAGATCAAGGTGCAGCTACGCAGCGCGGACGGCAAGACCTTGCAGGAGACCGGTTACCACCCGATCACCGTGGACGGGCCCAACGTCGGCACCGGCGAGCCGGTCACGGTCACCGGCATGCGCGACTCCTACCACCTCGGCGATCCGGTACGGGTCACGGTCACGCACCGGCCCCTCGCCGCCGGGGAGACCGGCCGCTGGGCGAACCGGCTCGTCCCGATCGGCGCCGTGTGGAACCCGGCCAGCGAGTGGTCCCAGCCGAAGCCGGTTCCGGGTGTGCCCACCGATCACTTCCTGGACACGTCCTGGATCAACCAGTACGAATGGGCGTACGAAATAGTCGGTCCTGATGGTGTCGTGGTGGGCCGTTCCGCCGCGCACAGCGCCGCCATCACCAACCGGGAGTTGCTGCTGTCCGGAATCCGCACCGTCTACCGAGTCGGCGACACCCTGCGCGCCGAGTCCGAGCTGTATCCGGCCCGCGACGGCGTCACCTACCAGTGGAGTCTCACCGACCCGATCCCCGGCGCCACCTCGTCCTCGCTGGAGCTGCCGGTCACCGCGGACCTCGACGGGCAGACCCTCTTCCTGACCACCACCGACGCCGACACCGGATACACCATCGGATGGGCCCAGCAGAAGCTGCGGGTCACCGACGCCGCACCCGGCGAGCAGCAGGTGTTCCTGGATTCGCTGTCCGGCCATTACCACCAGGGCAACACGATCCGCCTGTCGGCGGCCGCCGACCCGGTGGCCGGCGACACCGACACCTACCGCTGGTGGTGGAAACGCCCCGACCAGGGCGACTTCGTGGCGATCGACGAGGCCACCGCCGCCGTGCACGAGGTCCGGGCCGAGCAGGCGCTGGACGGCACCCTGGTGAAGGCCGATCTGCTGTCCGCCGCCGGTGACGTCCTGGCCACCAGCGAGCCGGCGACCATCCACGTCGACGACCACGGTGCCGCGCCCCAGCAGAAGGTGGCCATCGAACAGACCGGCGACCGGGTGACCGCCACGGTGAACCCGGCGTCGGTGCTGACCCGATGGGAATGGCACGTCCAGCGACAAGGCGCGGAGACGGCCTCCCCGGTCGCCGGTCAGCGGGAGGCGTCTCTGCAACTGTCCGCAGCGGACGACGGAGCGACGGTCTTCGCCCGACTGACCTTCGACGACGGCCGGAAATACGTGGAGTCCGCCCCTCTGCAGGTGGTGGCACCGCCGCCGGGCGGCGATGCCGCCAAGACGGTGACCGCGACGATCAGCGAGGCCGAGGGCGCGCTGGTGATGAGCGTGGCGGTGGCCGACCGATCGGTGATCCTGCCGGCGGCCGTCCTCAACGGCACCGGCGACCGCTGGGAGAGCACCGGCACCCTGCGGCCGGTGACGATCACCGATACCCGTACCGAAAAGCCGGGTTGGACCGCCTCGGGCCAGATACCGAACGGCTTTCGTACCGAAAAAGGTCAGTCCTTCCCCGGCAGCCACCTCACCTGGACCCCGAAGGTGGTGGCCCAGGGCGACACCCAGGGCGTGACGACGGGCCCGATCGCTGATCTCGGAACCAGCGCGGCGCTGGCAACCTCCGCGCCCGGATCCGGCCGGGGCACCGCCCAGCTGGACGCCGGCCTGACGCTGAGCGTGCCGACCGACACCGAACCGGGCGTCTACACCGGAACCCTGACCCTGACCGCCCTCTGACCGTGCCGCGGTGGAGGGCGTCTCAGCCCTTCACCGCGCCGGCGGTCAGGCCCTCGGTGAGGAAGCGCTGGCCGAAGGCGTACATGACCACCACCGGGATGCTGACCAGCAGGGACGCGGCGGCGAGCTGGCCCTGTGGGACCACGTCGCCGGCGATCATCGACTGCATGCCGACCGGCAGGGTCTTGTACTCGTCCTTGGTGATGAACACGAAGGCGAACAGGAATTCGTTCCACGCGTTGGTCAGGGTGAACAGGGCGACCGCCAGCAGCCCCGGTTTCGCCAGCGGCAGCACCACCCGCCGGAACGCCTGGAAGCGGGTGCTGCCGTCGACCAGGGCGGCCTCCTCCAGGTCGACCGGGATCGACGCGAAGTAGCCGGTCAGCAGCCAGGTGGCGAACGGCAGCGTGAACGTCGGATAGGTCAGCACCAGCGACCACAGCGAATCGGTGAGCCGGGTCTGGATGAGCAGCTGGTACAGCGGGATGAACAGCAGCGCGCCGGGCATCACGTAGGTGAGCAGCACGGTCACGGTGAAACCCTGGGCGCCGCGGAACCGGAGCCGGGCCAGGGCGTATCCGCCGAGGGCGGCGCAGATCAGGGCCACCGTGGTGGACGCGGCCGACACCATCAGGGTGTTGAGGTACCACTGGCCGAACGGCTGGTTGGCGAAGAGCCCGGTGAACTGTTCCAGGGTCCACGGGGTCGGCCACAGGTCGCTGTCGCGCATGACGACCTGGTTCTCCGATTTGAACGCGGTGACCGCGATCCAGTAGATCGGGCCGAGCACGAAGGCGAGCAGGCCGGCCAGGGCCAGGTAGGTGACCCGGCCGATCACGACGACGAGCAGCAGGATCACCGAGAGGACGACCGCGGCCCGCCAGAAGATCCCCGGGTTCGCCCAGAACAGCAGGCCGGTGAGCACCGCGGTGAGGACCCAGGGCAGACCCCTGATTCTTCGGTACGGCCGGGCCGGCCCGTCCTCACGCAGCAGCCGGACCAGGAAGAACACCAGGCCCGCGATGATCGGCAGCATGACCAGGGTGGCGGCGGCGCCCGCACCGTACTGGAGTTGCAGGATCGCCTTCGAGTACGCGACCAGCACGTACGGCGCGGTCACGTCCCCCGGCCCGCCCTGGGTGAGCAGCCAGATCAGGTCGAAGTTGTTGAACGTCCAGATCGAGGACAGGGTGACCGTGACGGTGATGACGTGGCGCAGCCCGGGCAGCGTGACGAACCGGAACTGCTGCCAGGTGGAGGCGCCGTCGATGGTGGCCGCCTCGTAGAGTTCGGCGGGGATCGCCTTCAGCCCGGCGAGGAAGCAGACGGTGAAGAACGGCACCCCCTTCCACACGTTGACCAGGATCACCGAGGGCATGGCCAGTTCCGGGTCGGACAGCCAGCCGGCCGGCCAGCTGTCGACCAGTTGCAGGTTCGCCAGCAGGGGGCCGATGCCGGAGCTGGTGAGCAGGGTGTTGACGCTGCCGAAGATCGGGTCGAGCAGGGAGCGCCAGCTGAACGCGGTGACCACGGTCGGCACCACCCACGGGATCAGCAGCAGCCCGGTCAGCAGGGCCCGCCCACGGCGCAGCCGGTGCAGGAGCAGGGCCGCGGCCAGGCCGAGGACCACCTTGAACACTTCGGCGTACGCGGTGAAGACGAACGAGTTCACCACGCCGGTCCGGAACTGCTGGTCGCCGGCGAGCGCGGTGTAGTTGTCGAGCCCGACGAACACGCTCTCGGCGCCGTGCCGTTCGGTGGTGCTGGTGAACATCGACTGGACGATCGGCACCAGCACGAGGGCGCCGACGAGCAGGGCGGTGGGCGTCAGGAAGACGGCCGCGAGCCGCCAGTCCCGGCCCAGCCTGCGCTGGACCGGGGTGAGGGAACCGGGCCCCGGTGGCGACGTCCCCTTCGCCACCGGGACCGGTCCGGTGCGGAGTGAGGTCACTGCGGCAGCCCCTGCTGGGTGAAGATCTGCACCATCTTGGCGTGTGCGTCCTTGACCGCCTGCGCGGGCGCCGCACCCTGCACGACCTGCTGCATCATGTCGGTCATCACGTAGGCGGCGACCACCGCCTGCTGTCCGGCGCTGGCCTTCTGCGGGAAGCTCAGGCCGTTCTTGGTCGCCAGTGGCAGCGGCTGCTGCGACATGGTGCGCAGCATCGGGAACGCCGGGTCGCCGCCGGCGAAGAACGGGTCGTCGTCCCACACCTTCTGCCAGGCGGGCATCACCAGGCCGGGCGCCTCCTTGGCGACGCCGACCAGGGCGGGCGCGGTGATCAGGTACTGGGCGAGCAACCGGGCGAGGGCGCCGTTCTTGGCGCCCTTGAACACCACGAAGCCCTGGGACTGGCCGAGCAGCAGCGACTTGTCGGTGGCCGGGCCGGTGCAGTCGGAGAAGACGTGCGTGTTGGCGTACACCGGATTCTTCTTGGTCTTGGAGTCGGCGTAGACGCTGAAGCTGTTGCGGGTGTAGCCGAGGACTCCGGCCAGCCAGTTCTCGTTGTTGCTGGTGTCGGTCCAGCTGTCCACGCCGGGCGGCAGCATGGGTTTGTACTTGGCGTTGGTGTAGATGTCGCCGAGGAAGGTGACCGCCTGCACGGTCTCCGGGGAGTCGAAGGTGACCTTGCGGCCGTCGTTGGAGGCCACCGCCCCGCCGTACGAGTTGATCAACGCCTCGATCATGCCGTTGCCGTCGCCGGAGCGGTTGACGGTCATGCCCCAGCCGAAGCGACGTTTGCCCGGGTCGGAGATCGCCAGGCAGACGTCGCGCAGCTCCTCCCAGGTGTAGGCGTCCTTCGGCGTGATGCCCTTGTCCTGCATCCAGTCCTTGCGCAGGAACGAGCCGATGCCGATGAAGTGGTAAGGGATGGCGTACCACTTGCCGTCGAAGACGCAGAAGTTCTTGGCCTCGGCGCAGGGTTCGCCGTACACCGCGGTCAGTGCCGTGACGACCTCGGTCACGTCCTCCAGGTCGCCCAGCGCATGGAACTGCGCGATGAACCGGGAGTCGGTCATGAACGCCATGTCGCGGGCCACGCCGCCCTTGACCTCGGCGTCGATCTTGGCGACGACGTCACCGGCGTCCGCCTGGACCAGGCTGTTCTCCACCGTGGTCCCGGTGGCCTCGGCGAATTTCCGGATCGAGGCGTCGAGCCTCTCGTTGGCCGCCGTCGAGTACAGCTTCTGCGACAGCAGGCCCATCGTGGAGCCTTTCAGCGCCGTGGCGGCGTCGAGCAGTTCCTTCGGCACCTCGGCTGCGACCTTGGGTGGCGCTTCGGTGCCGCCGCCGCACGCGGCCAGCCCGGCCGCGCCGAGGACTCCCGCGCCGATCCCCAGGAAGTTGCGTCTCTCCATGTCCGCTCACCCCTATGTTCGATATTTCGAACGTGGTTCGATATACCGAACCAGGTGGACGCGACGCTAAAGCAGAACCGAGAAAGGTGTCAATGTTTCGAGCCGATGGCGAATTATCGATGGCCCAGACGGCGGGACAGCACCGCCGCACCCTCACGGACCAACCCGGTCCACTCCTGCGGCGACTGCGGGGTCCAACGGATCATCGGCGCCGACACGCTCATCGCGGCGATGACCGCTCCGGAATGGTCCCGGACCGCGGCGCCCACACACCGCATCGCCGTGTCCGACTCCCCGACATCGTCCGCCACACCCTCGGCGCGGACCCGCTCCAGATGCGCCCGCAGCCGGTCCGGCTCGGTGATGCTGGCCGGCGTCATACCGACCAGAGGACCCTTCGCCAGTACGGCGTCCAGGCCGGACCGATCAAGACCGGCCAGCAGAACCTTGCCGACCGCCGTACAGTGCGCGGGCAACCGGCGACCCACCGCCGACACCATCCGGACCGGGTGCGTGCTGTCCACCTTGACCAGGTAGATGACGTCGGCGCCGTCCAGCACGGCCACATGGACCGCCTCGTCACAGGCCGCCGCCAGGTCCCGCGCCACGATCTGCGCCTCCCGGACCAGATCCAGCCGCCCGGCGAACGCCGAACCCAGCTGGAACAGCGGCATGCCCAGCCGGTACCGCACCGGCTGACCCGGGACCACGATCAGGTACGCCCGCTCCACCAGCGTCACCAGCAGCTCGTGCACGGTGGTCCGGGGCAGGTCGAGCCGCTCGATCACCTCACGGGCCGACAGCTCCGGCCGCTCCAGGAACAGCTCGAGGATGTCGAGCGCGCGGATGACCGCCGGTACCACACGGGCCACGTCGATAGTCCTTTCGATCTCCACCCCAGGTTAACGGAGGCTCCTGTGCCGATCTCGCTTCACCACCTGCACACCGGCTGGGCGGTGTGCACCGACGGCGCCTGGTCCGCCCTCCGGCACACCCTCGCCGACCTGCTGGCCCTGCCGATCGCTCAGGCCCGGGCCGCGGTCGAGGCCGCAAACCCGTTCTCCGGTACGCCGGGCCCGTCCCGTCCCCCGGTCGACCGCCAGGAGATCTGGGCGGCCGGGGTCACGTACCTGCGCAGCCGCGACGGTCGCCGCGAGGAGTCCCGGTACGGCGCCCTCTACGACGACGTCTACGACAGCGACCGCCCGGAGATCTTCTTCAAGTCCAGCCCGTGGCGCGTGGTAGGCGACGGCGACCCGGTGGGAATCCGCGCCGACTCCGGCTGGGACGTGCCCGAGGCCGAGATCGGCCTGGTCCTCAACGCGGCCGGCGAGGTGTTCGGTTACACCCTCGGCAACGACATGAGCAGCCGCTCGATCGAGGGCGAGAACCCGCTCTACCTGCCCCAGGCCAAGATCTACGACCGCTCGTGCGCCTTGGGCCCGGCGATCGTACCGAGCTGGTCGCTGTCTCCGGGCCCGTTCGACATCGGACTGCGCGTACTCCGCGACGGCCGGACCGCCTACCAGGCGACGACCTCCACCGCGAAGATGGCCCGAGACTTCACCGACCTGGCCGACTGGCTGTTCCGGGCCCTGAGCTTCCCGTCCGGCGTGATCCTGCTGACCGGAACCGGCATGGTCCCGGACGCCGATTTCACCACCCGCCCCGGCGACACCATCGAGATCCGGTGTCCACAACTCGGGATGTTGACCAACCAGGTCGTCGCAGTGGGCACAGTTCGATGATGGCTGATGCTTTTGTTGTCCGCGGCGGCTGGGCCGGTCACCGGCCGGTCGAGGCCACCGAGCTCTTCCTCCCGTACCTGGCCCGCAACGGTTTCGACGTCCACGTCCACGATTCGACGGCGATCTACGCCGACCAGGCGGTGATGGCCGGAACCGATCTGATCGTCCAGTGCGTGACCATGTCGTCCATCGAAGCCGAGGAACTGGCCGGGCTCCGGGCGGCGGTGGCCGCCGGCACCGGGTTCACCGGCTGGCACGGCGGCATCGCCGACTCGTTCCGCGCCTCGTCGGACTACCTGCAACTGATCGGCGGGCAGTTCGCCACCCACCCGGGCAAGGAACCGGGCTGCCGCGTCCAGGACGAGACCGACAACTTCCTGACCCACACCGTCGCCATCACCCCGCTCGGCCGCGACCACCCGATCACCGCCGGGCTGACCGATTTCGATCTCACCACCGAGCAGTACTGGGTGCTGCACGACGACCTGATCGACGTGCTCGCCACCACCACCCACCCGGTTCAGCCGTGGCACCCCTGGCACCGGCCGATCACCTCCCCCGCCATCTGGACCAGGCAGTGGGGCGCCGGCCGCATCGTCGTCACCACCCCCGGCCACAGCCTCGACGTCCTCGCGAACCCGTCCGTACGTACCGTGATCGAAAGGGGCATGCTGTGGGCGAGCCGCACCGCATCGGCATCGTAGGAACCGGATGGATCTGCGGCGCCTACCTGCAGACCCTGCGTGACCACCCGGCGGTGGCCATCGCCGCGGTCGCCGATCTCGATCCGGCCCGCGCGGCGTCGGTCGCCGCGAGCGTCCCCGGCTGCCGCGCCCTTTCCCCCGGTGACCTGCTGCGCGACGACTCGATCACGACGATCCTCAACCTCACCGTCCCGGCCGCCCACGCCGAGATCGGGCTGGGCGCGATCAAGAACGGCCATCCGCTGTACGGCGAGAAACCGCTGACCGCCGACATGACCTCCGCCCGCACCCTGATCGACCAGGCCCGCGACCACGGCGTCGCGGTCGGTTGCGCCCCCGACACGGTCCTCGGCACCGGCGTGCAGACCGGCCGCGCCGCCGTCGACAGCGGGCTCATCGGCCGGCCGCTGTCCGCCGTCGCGGTGATGGCGACACCCGGTCCCGAACGCTGGCACCACCAGCCCGGCTTCTACTACCAGCCCGGCGGCGGGCCGCTGCTGGACATGGGCCCCTACTACCTGACCGCCCTGGTCCACCTGCTCGGACCGATCGTCGCGGTCACCGGCGCCGCTTCCCGGCAGCGCGCCTGGCGGGTGATCGGCAGCGGCCCACGCTCGGGCGAACGGATCCCGGTCACGGTCGACACCCACGTGACAGGTGTCCTGCACCACGCGAACGGCGCCCTCTCCACCATCACCACCAGCTTCGACGCCGTCCGGACCACCGCCGCCCCGATCGAGGTCCACGGCGAGACCGGCACCCTCGAGGTCCCCGACCCCAACAACTTCACCGGCGACGTACGCCTGTTCGCTCTCGGCACCACCGACTGGCAGACCCTCCCACCGTCCGCCGGCTACGCCGAAGCCTCCCGCGGCATCGGCCTGCTCGACATGCTCACCTCCGCCGCTCCCCGAGCCGGCGGCACACTGGCCCTGCACGTGCTCGACGCCATGACGGCCCTGCAGCGTTCCGCCGACGAGGGCCGCCGCATCGACCTGACGACCACCGCCGAACGCCCCGCCCCACTCCCCCTGGTCCCCGCGACGACCTGGCGCCGGCCGTGAGCTGTAGGGCCGGCCGGACTACGGGCGCGGCTTGCCGCCGCCCACGTCGTTCAGGCCGTCGACGAGCATCTCCGCATCGTCCGCTGAGATGTTCATCGTGCTGCTGAGTAGGGTGATCGCCTGGTCGCGCTGACCGGCCTCCACGAGCGCCGCGATCTGGAGCCAGGCGAAGGCGTCGACCATCGCGTCGTTCGTCCCGCCCGGCTCCGCCGACACACCGCCCGGCTCCGTCGACCACCCGTCCGGCGCGGCAGTCGCGTCCCGAACCGGCCGGCTCACCGCGTCAGGAGTGACGTCGGCGGGAGCAGCGGCTTCGTGGGCGCGCGCCTCGGCGACCCGGGTGGCCGCGTCCCACGAGCGGGTGTCCGCTTGCGGGGACGCGGCGGCCCGCGCCTGCATCTCGCTCACCTGCGCGCCTAAAAGGTCCCGGCTGCCGTCACGACGGCGCAGGACCATCGTGATCACCGCGATGACCGTGATCGCGACGAAGAAGCCCACCACCAACTGCAGCAGGCTCACGTCGGTACCACCCGGGCTCATACCCGGCAATCGTAGTACCGGATCTACGGGTACTGCCCGTCGAGCAGCCCGTTCACGTACTTCTCGATGTTGGTCCAGCCGGTCCCGTCGAAGTCGCCGGCCGCGTCGGCGACCGCGGGATTCAAGCCGTATCGGGTCTCCCACGCGTTCGGCATCCCGTCGCGGTCGGTGTCCGGGGGCGGTGTTCCACCGGCGACCACCCCGTAGCCGTTCTCCGGCAGCCCGGTCGCGGTCTGGCTGGCCCACAGCGCGCCCTTGGTCCCGAGCGAGGTCACGTCGGCGACGACCAGCTTGTCCACGTCGTCCCGCGGAATCGCGCCGGCCCTGGTGAGGACGTCGGCGTACCCGGCCGCCGCACCGAGGGTGGGGATCTGCGCGGTGCCCGGCGAGAACGGTGCGGTCAGCGCGGTGGCGCCGCCCCGGACGACGGTCGCCGCGCCGTCGAGTTGGCCGTCCCGGTCGCTGTCGATCCAGTTGTCGCGCTGGTAGATCTGCTGATTGCCGGTCTGGTAGTAGTAGTTCGACGCGCTGGTCGTGCGCGGTCCGGTGATGAAGTAGTTCCCGACCACGTCGTGCAGGAAATGCCCGGACGAGTTCCCGGCGGTGTAGGCGGCCTGATAGTTGTAGACCACGTTGTTGACGAACTGGGTGTTCGCCTTCGCCAGCGGATTACGGTTGTGCGAGTTCGCCCAGAGATTGCGCCACCACGTGTACGGCCCGGTCTCCCGACGGCCCGGCGATCGACATGAGCAGCACGGCCGTACCGGCGGCAATTGTCCTTGTTCTTGTTCTTCGCATGCCGTTACCGACGCACCGAAGGGGGCGGGGATAACACCCTTTCCGAGCTTTTTTCGGTACGGGGTCGGCGCCGTGGCCCGAGGGGGTGACGACAATCGAAGCGCCGGTCACTATCGTGTACGCGATGGGAGAGATCGCCTTGGATACGTCGGTCCCGCACAGCGCGCGGATCTACGACTACCTGCTCGGGGGCAAGGACAACTTCGAGGCGGACCGGGCCGCGGCCGGGCACATCACCAAAGGCTCCCCGAACCTGCCGGTGTCGATGCGCGCGAACCGGCTGTTCATGGCCCGGATGGCGGGCCGGGTCGCCCGGGTGCACGGGATCCGGCAGTTCCTGGACATCGGCACCGGCCTGCCGACCGCCCCGAACCTGCACGAGGTGGTCCAGAAGGTCGATCCCGCCGCCCGGGTGGTCTACATCGACAACGACCCGATCGTGCTGGTCCATGCGCGGGCGCTGCTGACCAGCACTCCGCAGGGCCGGGCGGCCTATCTGGACGCCGATCTGGCCGACGCGGACACGATCATGCGGTCGCCGGAGGTCCACGACACCCTGGACCTGAAGCAGCCGGTCCTGGTGAGCCTGATCGCGATGCTGCACTTCGTCGTGGACGACGACCGGGTGCACGCGGTGATCCGCCGCCTGATGGGCCCGCTCGCACCGGGCAGCATGCTGGCGATCTCCACCCTGACCGCGGATTCGGCCCCGGCCGAGGTGGCCCGGGGTGTGGCCGGCTACCGGGCGCAGGGGATCCCGGCGCGGGCCCGGACCAGGGGCCAGGTGGAGGCCCTGTTCGACGGCTTGGAACTGCTCGACCCGGGTGTGTGCCCGGTGCACCGCTGGCATCCGGAGCCGGATCAGCCGGGCCCCGACGACGACAAGGTCTTCGTGTACGGCGGCGTGGCGGTGAAACGCTGACCGGGCGGCCGCCACCGCCCGATCAGTGGCCTGTCAGTCGGTGATCCAGATCCCGTAATCGCGGGTCGCGGTACCGAAGTCCTGGAAGCCCAGGATCGTGTTGTTACCGACGTAGGTGTAGTTGTTGATGCCCTTGGCGATGACGTTTCCGCTGGCCGACGGGCCGAAGACGGGGCCGCCGCTGTCGCCGCCGCGGACCGCCGGCTGTCCGTCGACCTGGCGCGCCTCGACGGCGTCACCCGAGTCGGTGTTGAACTTCTCCACCCGCAGGCCGCAGACCGGGCCGCCGATGTCGCGGGCCGACGAGCCACCGGACTGGCACAGGTATTCGCCCGGGAACACCCAGTCCCAGCCCTCGACGGTGGTGACCACGTTGCTGTCCAGGCCACCGACGTACATCAGGTTGTCGGATCCGCTCGGGGTGTGCACCAGCGCGATGTCGTGGTCGTCGCGGTCGCCGGTGAACGTGCCCATGAACTCGCCGACCCCGTCCCGGATGGTGTTGCCGTTGCTGCCGCAGTGCCCGGCGGTCAGGATGAACTCGGCCTCGGCGTTACGGACCGCGAAGCCGGTGGTGCAGCGGGAGTTGCCGTTGATCTGGTCGGCGCCGCCCTTCCACTGCGGCCAGTCGTCGCGGCGGCTGGTCAGCTCCTTCGCGCCCTGGTCGACGACCTCGACCGGCACCCCCACGTCCGGGACCTGCGCGGTACGGAGACCGGCGTGCCCGGCGAGGTCGACGACCACGCGGCTGCCGTCCACGGCGTACTTGATCCGCGGTTTCCCGGCTGTCAGAGAGGTGCGCAGCTGTGCACCGGCCGCCCGGAGTTCCCGCAGCGTGTAGGTGGCGGCGCCGATCTGAACGGGGGCGGTGCGGCGCGCGGTGCCGACCGCCTGACGGATCGCGGCCGGCGGTGCGCCCTTCCACCACAGCACGACCCGGTCGTCCTGTAGTTCGATGCCGGCATAACCGGCGTCCGTGCCCTTGTCGACGACGCTGCGGATGGTTCCGGCCGCCTGCACCAGCGGAATCTGCCGGCGGGCCTCGGCGGGGAACTCGAACTTCTGCGGAGCCGGCTGTGCGGCCGGTTGTGCGGACGCGGGGGTGGGGACGCCGGTGACGGTCAGTGCGACAGCGATGCCGAGTGCGGCGCCGAGACGCCTTCTTTCGAACATGCGGAACTACCTCTCCACGCGGGGACGGGCGATCCTTAGATCGAAGGCAGTCTATAAGTAAGGGTTATTAAAACAACAGGGTCCGCTGATCGGCGACGGCGGCGACTGTGACCCACCGGCTACCGTGGTCGGATGCCTACCAGACTGTCCCCTGCGGAATGGGTACGACGGCGCCGGGCCGACCTCGTCGACCGGCGGCTGGAGGTCGCCGGCGCGCGAGCGTTCGGCCGGCTCGACAGCCTCGGCGAGAGCTGGCACATCGTGGACTGGTCGGAGACCGGCCTGTCGCGCCGGCACGACGAGTCCGACCCACTCGGCGCCCGCGCCGGTTTCCTGGCCGTCGGCCCCGGCGGCGTGTTCGCGGTCACCGTCGCCGACCAGCGGCTCTTCCGGGTCCTGATCGTCGGCGACGTGGTGCAGATCAACGGCCGGCGGCTGGGCTATGTGGCCGAGGCCAAACGTGCCGCCGCCCGGGCCGCCACCGCGCTGTCCACGGCGGCGGGGGTCGCCGTGCGGGTCGCTCCGGTGCTGGCCTTCACCGGCGCGGGCGCCCTGAGCACCCACGGCGCCACCACCACCTGCGTGATCACCACCGACCGCGACCTGGACAAGGCGCTCACCTCCGGCGGTCACCGGATCACCCCGGAGACGGCGACCCGCCTCGCACGGATCGCCCGGGACAGCGCCCCGGCCGGGTGATCCGCGTGGCGAGCGGCGTCTGACCGGCGAGCGGCAGCCGGACGGTGAAGGCTGCTCCCCGGCCCGGGTGACCGTCCGCGACGATGGTGCCGCCGTGGCTGGTCACCACCTCGCGCAGCAGCGCCAGGCCCAGCCCGAAGCGGCCCCGGTCCGGCCCGCGGTGGAAACGGTCGAAGATCCGTTCGGCGTCGGCCGGGTCGAAGCCGTCGCCGGTGTCCGCGACAGTCAGTTCCGCGGTCGCCGGCGAGGCTCGCACGGTGACCGTGATCCGGCCGCCCGGGGTGTGGGCGAGCGCGTTGGCCAGCAGTTCGCTGACCACCCGGCGCAGCGCCGACTCGACCCCGACGACCGGCACCGGCCGTTCCGGAGCCCGCAGGGTGACCGTGGTGGTCCCGGTGAGGGCCCGCTCGGTCTCCTCGGCGGCGAGCCGGGCCAGGTCGACCGGCACGCCCGGCGACGGGTCGTCCGGGCCGGTGCCGAGACGCGCGGAGAGCAGCAGTTCGTCGACGATCTCGCCGAGCCGCCGGGTGGTGTCGACCAGCCGGTCCAGGTCGTGGTGGTCGGTCCCGTCCCGGGCGGCCCGCCGGGCCAGCAACTGGGCGCGGGCGTGCACCTGGGCGATCGGGGTGCGCAGTTCGTGACTGGCGTCGGCGACGAACCGGCGTTGCCGGTCGAGCGCCTCGGCCAGCGGGCCGACGGCCCGGCGGCCGACCAGTGTCCCGGCCAGGATCGCGGCCAGCAGCCCGGCTCCGGCCAGTACCCCGGTCTGCCAGTGGGCCCGCCGGTCCGCCCACGGTTCGACGTTCCGGATCACAGTGCGCCGAGCCGGTAGCCGAGCCCGTGCACAGTCTGTACCACCTTGCGCCCGAGCTTGCGGCGCAGGTAGTAGACGTAGGTGTCCACGATCGACGCGGCGGCCGCCTCGTCGAAGACCCGCCGGCGCAGGGCGGCCCGTGCGTGTACGGCACCGGGCCGGGCCGCCAGGACACGGAGCAGTTCGAACTCCCGCGCCGACAGCGACACCCGGGTTCCGTCGGGCAGTACTGCGTCGCGGACGCCGAGATCGAGCATGCCGTCGCCGACCCGCAGCACGTCGGTGGCGTCCGAGGTGCGCCGGCACAGGGCCCGGATCCGGGCGCTGAGTTCGTCCAGGTCGAACGGTTTGACCAGGTAGTCGTCGGCGCCGGCGTCCAGCCCGGCGATCCGGTCGTCGACGGTGCCGAGGCCGGTCAGCATCAGGGCGCGCGCCGCGACGGCCCGGGCGCGCAGCCGGGTGATCAGGTCCAGGCCGTCGAGCGCCGGCAACCGCCTGTCGATCACCAGCACGTCGTACGGCCGGGTCAGGCTCAGATGCAGGCCGCGCTGGCCGTCCGGCGCCTGGTCGACGTGGTAGCCCTCGTCGACCAGGGTCTCGGTGACCAGCTCACGTAGATCGGCGTCGTCCTCGACCACCAGAAGCCGCTGCATTCATCGAAGATCTCATATGCTTACGGTGGGATTCGCGTCTCCGGCCGAATTCTTAAGAAGCTATGAGAACTCTCTGTTCACGCCGCTCCAGCAGGGTCAGCAGCGGCGTCGTCATGATCGTGGTGACCAGCGCGACGAGCACCAGCACGGTGAACAGCGACGAGTTCACGATCCCGGCCTCCAGCCCCACGTTCAGGGCGATCAGCTGCATCAGCCCGCGGGCGTTCATCAGCGCGCCGACCTTCAGCGCGACACCGTTCGGCTCGCCACGCCACCGGGCGGCGGCCCAGCACGCGCCGAACTTGCCGGCGATCGCCACCGTCACGCAGGCCGCCGCGAACAGCAGCACCCGCGGGTCGCCGAGCAGCGCGAACTCGGTACGCAGCCCGGAGAAGGTGAAGAACAGCGGCAGGAACACCGCCGACGCGACCGGGTTGGTCACCGCGATCACGTGGTCGGTCCGCTCGTGCCGGGGCATCACCACGCCGAGCGCGAACGCCCCGAAGACCGCGTACAGGCCGATCTCGTCGGTGTAGAAGGCGACCAGGAAGAGCAGGCCCACCACACCGAGCATCCGGGTCCGGTCGTCGAGCCGGTCACTGCCGATCAGCAGCCCGGTCACCCTCCGGCCGCCGAACCAGAGCGCCAGCCCGAACAGGATCGCGCCGCCCGCGGTGACGAACGCCGGCCCGGCCTCGCCGGAGGCGAACGCCAGCACCACGGCCAGCATGATCCAGGCGATCATGTCGTCGACCG
Organism: Actinoplanes couchii; assembly: GCF_016862075.1. Classification (GTDB taxonomy): domain Bacteria; phylum Actinomycetota; class Actinomycetes; order Mycobacteriales; family Micromonosporaceae; genus Actinoplanes; species Actinoplanes couchii. Next base: position 226,795 of record NZ_BOMG01000064.1, read on the forward strand.
CGCCGCTGGCCAGGGCGAGCGAGCCGTGCCGGGTGCCGGCGTGGCCGCGTTCGGTGATGATCCGGGCCAGCATCGGGAACGCGGTGATGGCCAGGGCCACGCCGACGAACGCCGCCGACACCCCGAGCGACACCCCGTCCGGCCGCATCGGCACCGCCCCCGCGGTGAGGAGCACCAGCAGCACACCGAGCAGCAGCGGCGCGAGGACCCCGGCGAGGGAGATCACGCCCGCGGTGCCGGCCATCCGGGGCACCCGGTGCGCGGCGAACGCGTACCCGGCCTGGAACATGAACAGCACCAGGCCGACCTGGCCGACCACGTACAGCACCGGCAGCAGTGGCGCCGGGAACAACGCCGCCTGGACCTGCGGGAAGAGGAGGCCGAGCAGGGACGGGCCGAGCAGCACCCCGGCGAGCATCTCGCTGACCACCGGTGGCTGGCCGGTCTTGCCGAGCAGCCAGGTCACCAGGCGGCAGACGATCAGGATCACGGCGACCGCGATGAAGAACCGCGGCGCCAGCTCGGTCGGGGTCACGGGCGGGCCTCCTCGAAATAGGTGGCGCAGAGTCTCTGGCGGCGGGCGTCGAGCACCATCCAGGTGCCGAGCACCAGCTGTTTCACCGAGCGGCCGGCGTCGGCGACGGCGTCGGAGCGGCGCAGGGCGCGTAGCCGGCCAGCCGCCGGTCCCGGGCGGCCGACCGGGGTCAGGTACGCGGGCCCCCGGCTGGGCAGCGACCGGGTGTGCCGGACCGAGGACGCGATCGTGAACCGGCGCAGCACCTCGCGGGTGGCGGCGCGCAGCATCACCGGTGCGGCGCCCCGGGCGGGACAGGCACGGTTGGCGGTCACCCCGTACGGGATGAAATGGGCCTCTCGTCTTTTGATCTTCTCCCAGCGTGTGGGGTCGAAGACGTCGTCGCCGGCCGGCCCGGTGCGCTGGAACGCCAGGTAGTTGAAGAGCAGCACGGATCCGGCGGGCACCGTGACGTCACCGGCGGTGATCGGCGCCGAGGTGATCCGGTGGGCGATGCCGAAGAGCGGATGCACCCGCAGTGTCTCGTCGATCAGCCGGTCCAGGGACTCGTCGGACAGGTCGGTCCGGTAGCCCACGGCGCAGAGCAGGATGTGCGCCATCGCCTCGGACATCTGCACCACCGCGGTGTTGAAGAACGCGCCTTGCAGGTACCAGGCCGTCTCCTGGGCGGTGAACGGCGGCGGCAGTACGACCGGGCAGGTCCCGGCCTCGATCCGGCCGAGCAGATAGCGGGTCAGCCGGTCGCGGCGGCGCATGTGCCGCAGGCTCAGCCCTTTCAGCGCGGTCACCACGTCGTCGGCGTTGGCGACGATGAGGTCACGCGCCGCACGCGGGCAGGCCTCTGCGAAGACCAGCTCGTGGAAGACCTCCGCCCACACCGGCATGAGCAGGTCCCGCAGCCGGGTGAACGAGGTCCGGTCCGGTGGCAGCCGGTCCAGGATCCGGCGGGTCGCCGCGGTCGCCAGTTCGTCCGAGCGCGTGTGCGGAACCGCCAGCACCTTGCGTGTGGTCCGGGCGACCGTCTGATACCGATCACCGGGCTCCAGGTGCTCCTGGTGCATCTGCGGGCCGGGCGCGAGCCAGTACCAGAACAGGTCGGAGAGCCCGGCGCCACGACTGCGGCCGTTCGCGGCCGGATCGCTGTAGACCCGTTCGAAGTGCTCCGCGCCGATCAGCGGGCCGGGGACCGGGATCCCCTCGGTCCCGTTGACCCGCTGGAAGATCCACTCGCGGAGCCGGACGACGGTGTTCATCCGGCCACCGTCACCAGGTCCGGGCTCAGGTCGGCCGGTCGCTGCGCTCCGGCCAGCGCCATGGCGTGGTCCAGGTCAACGGTCAGTGTCCGCAATTGATCTCGTACGCCATCGGCCCCGCCCGCCGCGAGGGCATCCAGCACCGGCCGTCCGACCAGGACCGCGGTGGCGCCCCGGGCCAGCGCGATCAGCACGTCGGTGCCCCGCCGGACACCGCCGTCGAGGAGCACCGGGATCCGGCCGCCGACGGCCTCGGCCACCGCGGGCAGCGCGTCGATGGTGGCGACCGCCCCGTCGAGTTGCCGCCCGCCATGGTTGGAGACGATCACCGCGTCCACGCCGTGCTCCACCGCGAGCCGGGCGTCCGCCGGATGCAGGATTCCCTTGATCACGATCGGCAGCCCGGTGATCGCGCGCAGCCATCCGATCCGGTCCCAGCCCAGGGCCGGGTCCATCTCGATGTCGCGGACCCGGCCGGTGTCGTCGCGCATGTTCTCACAGGCCAGCCCGTCCGGCAGGTCGGTGAAGCCGTGCCGCAGGTCCCGTTCGCGGCGGCCGAACACCGGCGAGTCCACGGTCACCACCAGGGCCCGGCAGCCGGCCGACTCGGCCCGTTTCACCAGCCTCTCGGTGAACTCCAGGTCGGGCTGCGGGTAGAGCTGGAACCAGAGCGGGCCGCCGGCCTCGGCGATCCGTTCGACCGGCTGGGTCGCGGCCATGCTCACCACCATGACGGTTCCGGCGGCGGCCGCCCCCTCCGCGGTCGCCGCCTCCCCGCCCGGGTGGGCCAGCAGATGGAACGCGGTCGGCGCGACCAGGACCGGGGTGGCCAGCTCGGTGCCGAACAGGGTGGTCCGCAGGTCCCGGTCACCGGTGGCGCGCAGCACCCGCGGGACGATCCGCAGCCGGTCGTACGCCGCGAGGTTGTCCCGCAGCGTGCGTTCCTCGCCGGCCCCACCGGCGAAGAAGTCGGCGTGCACCGGGTTCATCCCAGGACCCGGGCCACGAACCCGGCCAGCGGCTTGACGTGCACCTCCGGCCGGTCCCACTGGTTCTCCAGGTTCTCGGCCAGGTGATGGGTGTTCGCCAGGGCGCCGTCGCGGTAGTGCCGCACGACCGGGTGCAGGTACGCGGCGTCGTGCGCCTGGCCGGGGGTGTCCTGGGCGATCCGGGCCACGCCGATGTCGAACGGGTCGACCTTGTCGTGGTCCGGGCCGTACTCCAGGGTGATCACGAACGCGTCGTGGTAGTCGTGGTCGGGGGTGGCCAGCCCGTGCCGGGCGAACCATTCCACCGGCACCTCGTCGTGGTAGCGGGCGCTGTCCTCGCCGACGGTCACCACGTCGGCGAGGAACCCGAACTGCTGCCAGAGCGCCGACGTCCGGTTCACCCGGGTGATGACGGCATCGGTGATCGCCTCCGGGGTGCGGTCCAGCTTCTCGGCCGGCCAGGGGGCGTCCTCGAGGATCCGGTGCAGCGCGCGCACGGCGTACCGGAAACCGTGAATGAAACCGCTCGTGGACTTCTTGAAGTCGCGGACCTGGCTGATCGTGCCGGCGAAGAACAGGCCCGGCACGTTCACCGACTCCCACGCCTCGGTCTGTGCCGGGAAACGGTCGTCGATGGTCAGTTCCGGGCGGCACGACTCGTCGAAGACGGACGCGTCGAAACGGAAGCCGGTGCAGGCCAGAATGCGGTCGTAGTGCAGTTCCTTGACGACCTCGTTCACCCGGGCGAAGCTGAACGTCACCTTGAAACCGGCACCGTCGCGCTCGATCTTCTTTACGGTACCGTCAAGGATCGCGTTGGCGGACTTCAGCTGATAGGTGTCGAGGAAATTGTTGTTGACCGCGCGCAGATGGCCGACGAAATGGGTGCGCCAGGCCAGCCGCACCGAGCTGGGCCCGGCCACGTGGATCACCGTGGTCGTCTCCATCAGGTTGTCGGCGGTCTCGAACGCCGAATTGCCCTTGCCGAGAATCAGCACCCGCTGGTCCAGATAGTCATGCGGATCGGTGGACATGGTGTCGTAGCCTTCGGCCAGCTCGAACCCGGGGATGTCCGGCCGGTGGAGCTGCGAGACACCGGTCGCCACGACGACCCGTCTCGCGGTGTACACCTGGTCCCCGGCTGCCACGGTGAACAGATCCCCGTCCTTGCTGATCCTGGTCACCCGGGAGTGGTACCGGACCTTGATCCCGGTGCGCTCGGCGAAGTCACCCAGGTACCGCACCATCGTGTCGGCGTCCGGGAAATAGCGCTCGGTGTAGCGGGTGAACAGCAGTTCGGGATCGTCGCTGAGCAGCGAGTTCCAGTCCAGCCGCAGGTTCAGCTCGGGATCGTCGGTGCCGGTGTGCGGCTTGTTGACGGAGATGAGCGTCCGATGGCGCGGGTACCGGGTGAAGAAGGCACCGGATCGGTCCGCCGCCTCCAGCACCAGATAGTCACGCCTGCCGTCGGCTTCCAGCAGCGCGGCCAGTTGCAGACCGGCCGGGCCGGCCCCGATGATCACGTAGTCAAGCGGCATGCCACCGACCGTACGAAGCAGAAATCAGAGATTTTTCAGCTCGCTCATCCGCCGCCACCCTGCTGACGACTGTGCAACGCACTCGCGGACACCGGCAGTCAGGTATTGCTCCAGCAGCGTGAGATGGCTGGCGTTGTAGGCCCAGGAAAGGTATCCACGGAAGTCGTCGGCTCTTTGCAGCGCTAAGTCCTCTGCCGCCGGGTGGCAGTTCGTTGAGGCAGCCTGTGATCGGCTTTCAGCCGCATGCCAGTGGATCGGCGGCGGTTTTGGGGTTGCAATAGGTTGCGGTGCCCCAGGTTCGGTCGGGTGTAGTGATCTCGAGTACGCCGGGGTCGTCTGTTCGTTTGATGGTGATTCGGCCACCGGCGGGAACGGCCAGGTCGTTGCTTTTGATGATGTGGGCGGTCAACCCTGGTTCGAGCTGGATGTCGAGGATGGTGGTGTCGCCGTCAGCGGCGGGCTTGGCGGGGTCGGCGGGTGGGTTCAAAAGTTTCATCGTGCCGGTTCCGTCCGGGTTGACGGTGATCGAGCGGTAGCGGCCGCCCCATTCACCGACGAGGAATTGCATGTCTGCGGGGAGCCCGGTTTCCGGTTTGGCGCAGCTGTTGCGGATACAGGCGATTACCTTGTCGGCGATTGCCTGCTGGCCGGCAACGGTGGGATGGAAGCTGAGGTTGGTCCACGACGGGATGCCCCGGTTGATCCAGTTTTCTTTCGAGCAGACGTCGTGGTCCTTCATGGCGTGGGTGATGTCGACGTACTCGAATCCGGCGTCGAATGCTCGCTGTTTGATCGTCCGATTGGCCAGGTCGACTGTCTGGTTGAGGCCGAGCATTTCCATCTCGGTGAAGTTGGTGCCGCCGCCGGTGCCGCAGCCTGTTGGTGGGCTGGCGGGGAAGAAGCGGGGGTAGCCGACGACCAGGACCCGGGCGTCCGGTGCCGCTGCGTGGACGTCTGCGTACAGGTCGGCCAAGGTGTGCCGGCCGGGCCAGGCGCCTCGATCGCGTCCCAGATAGGCGATGAGGCGCTCGGCCGCGCCTTGGCCGGCCAGGCAGCTGCCACGGCGTTTCTTGAGGACGTTGGCGCAGTAGGTGATGATCGTCGCGAACGTGGCGTCGTTTCCGCCGAAGGTCAAGGTCACCAGCTTCACTCGCGGGTCCGGTCGGCCGGCGTTGAGTAGGGCGTCTCGTTGTGGTGCGGCATCGTTCGGGTATTGGTGGTTGGGGCCCTGATAGAAGTCGTTGATCACGGAGCCGCTGCAGGCGGCGAATCGCAGTCCGAAGCGCATTTTCTCCGCTCGCCAGACACGGGCGGGCCAGGCTTCCCATGAACGGTGGCAGCCTTCGCGGCCTTGCTCAGTGCCGTCGAGGAAGATGCTCTCGCCGCAGACGGTGCGGAAGGGCGCGCCTTCACCGGAGGAGTACGAGTCGCCGAGGGCGACGTAGAGGTCTCCACTGAGTGGTTCGGGTGGCAGCTGGAGCCGGGTCGCCGGGACGTCTGCCGGGTTGGCCGGACAGCTCTCCAGCCGTGGCGGCTGGGCAACGGGCGGTCCGGCCGTCGATGTCGCACCGGACCCCTGGATTTTGCATCCTGCCGTCGAGGCCACGCACACAAAGGCAAGTACGACAACTATGGCGATGAAGGAACGGGCCGGTCGCATTCTCGGATCTCCTCAGGACAGGCCGAAGCCTTGGCATCATTCTCATATCTGACGGACCGAGATGTCGCCCGATGCGTCGCATGCCGGTAGGTCCGGGCGCTGAGCGTATTCACGGCGAGGTTTGTCAGTTCTTCCCAACCGGGCCTGGTGGCCGTGTCGCGAAGTGGTCGCGCAGGATCTGGTGGCTGAATGTGTACTCGTTGCCGCCGGTACGTTGCAGGAGCGCGAGCCGGGTGGCGCGGTGCAGGAAGGCGGGCAGATCGGAAGGGATGAGATGCTCGTCGCGCAGCCTGGCCTCGACCACGGTGACTTCGAGTCGGGCGCTGAGAAGCACAATGAGCACGGTGACGAAGCCGACGGCGGCGGCCAGGACGCCGCCGTCGAACGCCGGGTACAGCGAGGCGAACACTTCGCGGTAAGACTGGTCGTCGGCGCTGAAGGCGGTCAGGAGCAGGCGCCCGGTGGCAAATACCAGCGCCGTGATCAGCCCTGAAATGGCGGCGGCGTACGCGGCCCAGCGAGCGCTGCGCAGGACGAAGGGGCCGAACGGGCGCACGACGGGCCCGACGGCCCAGTTTTCCGTGTCGGTCCACCCCCATTGGGCGCCCTGAAGCAGGCCCAATGCGCCCACCGAAACCACTGCGACCACCGCGAATATCAGCAGACGCTGTCGCTGACCGGCGTCGAGTGAACCCCAGACCGACAAGCCCTGATAGAGGCGATGAGCGTCGAACAGCGCGCATCCGACCGTCACAACCCCGCCGAACCGGCGAAACCCGCGCCGGAACTCGCTGACCGACCACGAGATGCGGGGCCGCGCCGTCCGTACGGGAATCGCGGTGTCGCCCGTACGGTCCGGCACGTGGAAGGCGCTCAGCAACACGAACAGGGCCAGTGCGACGCCGAGACCGGTTGTTGGGTGGCGGGGTACGATGATCGCGGCCGCGCTGAGTGCAACAACCAGAGCCACCAACAGACCGATAGACAGGTTGATCACCCGGCGGGCCGTTCGCTGAGGGATCCACTCAACCATCAGGTAATCGCGCAGATAGAACGAATTCAGGCGATCCAGCTGAATGGCGATCCAGCCAAGGTCGCGCAGGAAGGCCTCGCGTTCCGCTCGGGCCTGCGGCGCGGCGAGCGATCCGGCGCGGTCGTCACGAAGCAACATGGATTCCGCGTACGACTCGATGATCGCCCTCCGTGGATCACCATTGCGCAGCCGCAGCATGGTGGTGCCGTCCCGATCCGGGAAGGCCAGCAGGGCCGTGGTGAAGAACAGGCGGGTCCGCAGCACGTCGACCAGGGCGGGCGAGTCGCGGGCCACTGAACGTAGCTCGTCGTGGGTGCCGCGGAAGCGGTCGAGATGCAGATCCACCTGACCGGCGCTGACGGGCTCGACGACAAGCTCTGGCAGGTTGAGCTCGGCGCCGCCGGCCCGGGTGCTTTCGGCATTGACGCCGAGCAGCAGACCGACCGCGGGATAAGCGGTTCGGAAGGCGTTGAGGTACTCGATCGCCTTCTTGCGGCGCAGCGGCGGCAGCCAGCTCAGATTATCGATCAGCAGGTAGACGGTTCCGGCTGCCAGCCATCGGTCGACGGCCGCGCCGGGTACTGCACTGCGCTGCTGTAAGACCTGTCGCACATGCCGGGCGAGGTCAAGCCCGGAGGGCCACGAGCCGGCGTCGATCAGGACCGGCATGACCGGGTCCTCGCCACGGTCGAGCCGCGCGGCCGCGTCGTCGGCGAGCGCCCAGGTGGTATCCCGCAGGAAGGTGCTCTTTCCCGAACCGGGATCGCCGACCAGCGCGACCGAGAGAGCACCGCGCGAGTCGACCACCGCGGCGACCAACTCAGCCGCACTGGACACTGCCCGGTGCGGCCCGTCGTCCTCACCCGCGGGCTGCAGTGTCAGGGGGAGCCGCGCGGCTGGGCCCAGCACCGTGCCAGCCTCGACGTCGATCGAGCCACGGTCTCTCGCCTCCAGGGTCTTGCGGGTCGTGTTGATCAGGCGGGCTGCGAACCGTGCATCCACTGCGGCAGTCGGTACCAGCGCCTCGGCGGGCGTCCGCAGCTGGTCGTAGGCCAGGGCCGCGAAGACGCAAACGGTGATCGGGATGATGAGGGCCGGCGTGGTCAGCCAGTCCGGTGTGTCATCGGACAGGAAGTTCACTAGTAGCGGCAGCACCACGAGTGCGAGGGCGAGCACTGCGGCCGCTCGCGCCCGGCCACCCGGAAGCCTCATACCCTTAGCTGACGGACCAGCCGCCAGCCGCACCAGCCGTACCACCGGCAGATCGGGTTCCACAACGCGACAAACTGGACCAGGCCGCCTCATGGGTGCAGCTGCCGTCGGGACTGTTGGCCCAGTCGCGGTAGGCGACGTCGGCCCGGTAAGACGCGTCGAGCAGTGATGCCCGCAGATCGGCGCCGTTGGGCAGGTAGCCGCTTCCGCCTGTCAGGCAGACTGGACAGCACGAAAGATCCGAACCGGATCGCCGGCCGAGGTCGATGAACGCCATGGGACGACCGATCACTCGGGTGGGGTCAGGGCTGCCAGTGATTCGGTGATCTCAGCGGCCAGGCGGACCTCGGCGTCCAGCGGGCGGTCCGGGTCGACCGGCGGGATCGCGGCGGACAGCGCGGACAGGATCTCTGCGCACGCCGGGGCGGTAGGCGTGCGGGCTCCCACATGGACGGCCTGGCGCAGCCCGAGCGCCAGCGAGCCGGTGATCAGGCCGAGCAGGCGGGACTGGTCCAGGGCGCGTAACGCGGACTGCGTGCCCAGGGGAATGACGTCCTGGTTGTGCAGGTTGGTCGGCAGGGACTGGAGGCTGGCCGGCATCGCGTCGCGGCGGATCTCGGCGATCAGGGCGGTCGAGGCCAGCTGCACCCCCTGCAGACCGTGCTGCTGCCCGGGGCCGGCGGCGAGCATCGGCGGCAGGCCACCGTTGCGGACCGGGTCGACGAGCAGGTCCAGCTGGCGTTCGGCCAGGTTGCCGAGCTGGGCGAGGACCATGGTGAGGACGTCGGCGGCGAACGCGGCCGGCTGCCCGAAGAAGTTGCCGCCGTGCACCACCCGGTCGGCGTCCGGGAAGAACAGCGGGTTGTCGCTGACGCTCGCCAGGTCGGCGCTTACCACCCCGTCGACGTACCGCAACGCGTCCTCGGCCGCGCCGAGCAGCTGCGGGGTGCAGCGGATCGAGTACGGCTCCTGCAACGGCCGCGTCCCGGACGGGGTCACGCCGTCGAGGATCGTGCGCATCCGGGCCGCCACCGCTACCGCGCCGGGATGCCCGTACGCGTCGAGCAGCCCCGCGTCGAGGAACTGCGGATCACAGCCGAGCAGATCGGCCAGCACACACGTGAGCAGCTGGATCACCCGGTGCGAGGACCGGATCCGGCGCAGTGCGAGCGCGAGCGCGGCGGTGGTCAGGGACGTGCCGTTGACCAGGGCGAGGGCGTCGCGGCCGTCGAGCGGCAGCGGCTCCAGCCCGGCCCGCCGCAGCGCCTGGGCGGCGGGGAGCCGCTCGCCGTCCAGATAGGCGTGCCCGCGCCCGCGCAGCGCCTGCGCGGCGGCGCCCAGCGGGATGAGATCACCACTCGCGCCGACCGACCCCAGGCGCGGCATCGCCGGCGCGAACGTGGTGCCCAGCGCGGCGGCGAGCGCGTCGACGACGTGCGGCGACACGCCCGAGTCGCCCTGTGCCAGCGAGTGCGCCCGGACCAGCAGGGTGGCGCGGGCCAGGTCCGGTCCGAGATCCGGGCCCTGGCCGGCGCCCAGGTGAGCGAGCGTGTTGTCGGCCTGGTCCCGCTGGTCGGCGCGACCCGCGTACCCCACCAGGGCCCCGAAACCGGTGGTAGCGCCGTAGACCGCCCGGTCGTCGCCGAGCACCCGGGACAGGAAGACCCGCCCGGCCGTGACCCGTTCCCGGACCTCCGGCCCGACCAGCACGGTGATCGGTTCACCGGCGGCACACAGGTCCTCGACACGCAGCGGGGAGGCCAGATCCACCTTGATCGTCATGGTCGCCGACGCTAATCAGGACTTCTCAGAACCCTCTGAAATCGGATCAGTAGGTTCCGGGTCATGACCCACGACTACCTCGTCATCGGAGCCGGGCCCGCCGGCCTGCAGCTCGCCTCCCTGATGGAGCGCGACGGCCATGACTACGTCGTCCTGGAGGCCGGTGACGCGCCGGGCACCTTCTTCACCCGCTATCCCCGGCACCGGACGCTGATCTCGATCAACAAGGTGTTCACCGGCTCCGACGATCCGGAGTTCAACCTGCGTTCGGACTGGAACTCGCTGCTCACCGACGACCCGGCGCTGCTGTTCAAGAACTACAGCCGCAAATATTTCCCCGGCGCCGACGACCTGGTCCGCTATCTGGCCGACTTCGCGCAAGGTCTCAACATCCTTTTCGGTACGCGGGTGGAGCGCGTGTCGTTCGCCGACGGGGTGTTCACCGTGGTGGCCGGCGACCGGTCGTGGCGGGCCCGCCGGGTCGTCGTGGCCACCGGTGTCTCGCAGCTGTACGTGCCGCCGATCGAGGGCGCCGAGCTGTGTGAGCGTTACGACACGGTCAGCGTCGACCCGGCGGATTTCGAGAACCAGCGGGTGCTGATCGTGGGCAAGGGCAACTCGGCGTTCGAGACCGCGGACGCCCTGGTCGAGACGGCCGCGACGATCCACGTGGCCGGGCCGCACTCGATCCGGCTGGCCTGGCAGACGCACTACGTCGGGCACCTGCGGGCGGTGAACAACAACTTCCTCGACACGTACCAGCTGAAGTCCCAGAACGCGGTGCTGGACGGCACCGTCGAACGGATCACCAGGCGCGACGACGGCGGTTTCCGGATCGTGTTCCGGTACGCCCGGACCAGTGAACGCCTGCGCGAGATCGACTACGACCGGATCATCCTGGCCACCGGCTTCCGGTTCGACGCGTCGGTCTTCGACGCCTCGGCCCGGCCCGAACTGGCGATCAACGGCCGGTTCCCGGCACTGTCCCCGGCGTTCGAGTCGGTGAACGTGCCCGGGCTCTACTTCGCCGGCACCCTCTCCCAGCAGCGCGACTTCAAGAAGTCGACGAACGGCTTCATTCACGGCTTCCGGTACGGCGTCCGCGCCCTGTACCGGATCCTGCGCAGCCGCCACCACGACATCCCGTGGCCGTCCACCCCGGTCGACGCCACCCCGGAGGCGATCACCGACGCGATCATCGCCCGGATCAACGTGACGTCCGCGCTGTGGCAGCAGTTCGCCGTACTCGCCGACGTGGTCACGGTGGCCGACGGGCGGGCCGATTACCGGGAGGAGGTTCCGGTCGCCCACCTCGCGCCGGAACCCCTGGCACTGGTGGTCACCCTGGAGTACGGGCCCGGCCACGACCTGGTGGACCCGTTCGACATCACCGTCCCGCGGATCGCCGAGAACGACGCCGCCGGCGCCCACCGGGCCAGCTACCTGCACCCGGTGGTGCGGGCCCACCGCGACGGCGTGGTGGTCGCCGAACACCACCTGGCCGAGAACCTGGAGAACCACTGGAACATCCCGTCGGTGCACCAGGAGCCCCTGCAACAGTTCATCAAGGGGCTGCTCTGACCATGTGGCCCGCTTCAGTGCTGAATCTGCTCGCCTCCGGCGGTGACCGGCCGGTCTTCGAGGACGGCGACCGGGTGGTGACGGCGTCGCGGATGTACGAGCTGATCCAGCGGATCGCGGCCGGTCTGCGGCACCGGGGTTTCGGGCCGGGCCGGGGGCTCGCGCTGCGGCTCGGGGTCGACGCCGAGGCGTTCGCGGCCACGATCGCCGCGTTCGCCGTCGGCACCCGGGTCTGCGGCATCCCGCCCGGTCTCACCCCGGCGCAGCTGGAGCACCTGCTGGCCCGCGACGACGCCGAGCTGATCGACGACACGGCCGTCGCCGGTTTGCTGGACTTCCCGCCGTCTCCGGTCAGCGCGGCCGGGCACCCCACGGACGTCGCGCGGATCATCTACACCAGCGGGAGCACCGGTCAGCCCAAGGGCTGTGCCCAGACGTACGCCGCCATGTCCGCGGCTTGGGCCGCCCACCCGGACCGATGGCCTCCGGTGATCGCCGAACTGGCCACCCGCCTCGACCGGTATCTGGTCTTCGGCTCGCTGAGCAGCCAGGTCATGCTGGAGTACGGCATCCTCGCGCTCACCGCGGGCGGCACCCTGGTCGCCGCCCACCCGCCGGCCTTCCCGGACGCGTTCGTCCGGCACCGGGCCACCGCCAGCGTGATCACGGTCGGCAAGCTGCATCAGCTGGTCCGCTCGCAGCGCGCGGATCCGGTCGACCTGAGCGGGCTGAAAGCCCTGATGGTCTCCGGTTCTCCGTTGACGGCGGGCCGCCTGCGGGAGGCGCTCGACGTGCTCGGCCCGGTCGTGTTCCACGGCTACGGCCAGACCGAGACCGGCATGATCTCGATGACCTTCCCCGGCGAGCGGCTCGACACGGTCGGCCGCCCACCCTCGGTCAACAACCTCAAGATCAACGACGGTGAGCTTTACGTACGCACACCGGCACAGGCCTCCTCGTACTGGCGGGATCCCGAGGAGAGCGTCCGGATCTTCACCGGCGGCTGGATCCGTACCCGCGACCTCGCCCGCCTCGACGACGACGGCTACCTGCACCTGCTCGGCCGGACCAGAGACGTGATCATCGTCCAGGCGACGCTGGTCCACGCCGGCCCGATCGAACACCTGCTCGCCACCGACCCGGCGGTCGCCGAGGCATACGTGATCGCCCGCCCCGACGACGACACGGGCGAGTCGGTGCACGCGTTCGTGGTCCCCACCCCCGGCGAGACCCCGGACCCGGCCCGCCTGCGCGACCTGGTCCGCACGACACTCGGCGCCCCCAGCACCCCCACCACGGTGACGGTGATCGACCAGGTCCCCCTGGCCCCGAGCGGCAAACCACAGAAATCCGCCCTGAAATAGGCCGCGTGTCCACTGCGCCCGATCCTGGCGCGCCAACAGCACGAAATGTTGCCGCGAAACATCGATGGGGTTAATTTGGGAGCGCTCCCACTCCCATCCCCAGGAGAGGATCCATGTCCCGTTCCCGCATTGCAGCAGCCGCCGCCTGCGCCGCCGTGGTGGCGACCAGCGTCCTGATCGTCACCGGGTCCGCCTCGGCCGGCACGATCTCCGGAACCCTCTACCGCGACCCGGACACCGCCGTGGCCCGCTGGCTGTCAGCGAACCCCGGCGACTCCCGGGCCACCGTGATCCGCGACAAGATCGCCAGCCAGCCCGCCACCCGCTGGCTGTCGAACTTCAACATCGCCACCGTCGGCGCCGAGGTCGCCGGCTACGTCACCGCCGCCGAGGCGGCCGGGCAGATCCCCGCCCTGACCGTCTACGGCATCACCAACCGCGACTGCGGCGGCGCCAGCTCCGGCGGTGCCCCCGACCTCACCCAGTACCAGACGTGGATCGGCAACATCGCCCGCAACCTCGGCACCCGCACCGTCGTGCTCAACCTGGAACCCGACTCGATCGCCCTGCTCACCTGCCTGAACAGCAGCGAGATCGCCGCCCGCAACCAGGCACTGCGCACCGCCACGCAGACCCTGAAGGCCGCGAACCCGAACGCCAAGGTCTACCTGGACGGCGGGCACTCCGCCTGGAACAGCGCCGGCGACCAGGCGTCCCGCCTCGTCGCCGCCGGAATCGCGAGCGCGGACGGTTTCTACACCAACGCGTCCAACTTCCAGCCGACCAGCGCGGAGGCGGCGTACGGCCGCTCGATCATCAGCGCCCTCAACGGGCAGGGCGCCACCGGAAAACGACAGGTCATCGACGTCAGCCGCAACGGCGGCGCCAGCGGCGACTGGTGCGGCGACGACAACACCGACCGCCGCATCGGCCAGTACCCGACGGTGAACACCGGCGACGCCAACATCGACGCCTACCTGTGGATCAAACCGCCGGGAGAGGCCGACGGCTGCCGGTACGCGGCCGGGTCGTTCCAGCCGGACCTCGCCTACAGCCTGGCGAGCACCGCACCCAACCCGCCGTCCTCTCCCCCGCCCCCGTCGTCACCGTCCACGTCACCTTCGTCGTCGCCTTCCTCCTCGCCGTCACCGTCGTCACCGGCCGGTTCGTGCGGTGCGACCCTGCGAGCGACGAGCACCTGGAACGGCGGCTACCAGGGCGAGGTCACCGTCCGGGCCGGCACCGTCGCCACCAGCGGATGGACGGTCTCCTGGACCCTCCCGGCCGGCTCCACCATCGCCCAGGCCTGGAACGGCACGCTGACCTCGTCAGGTTCCACAGTCACCGTCCGCAACGTGTCCTGGAATGGCAGCGTGCCCGCAGGCGGCTCCACCACCTTCGGTTTCACCGCCTCCGGCACCCCCGGAACACCGGCCGTCACCTGCACGTCCCCCTGACCGGGCAGCCGGGGATCCCCGCGACTCGGCGGAGATTCCCGGCCTCCCGCCGGTCAGTACCGCATGGTGCCCGACCAGGGATTGGTACTCCCCTGCTGGGTGCGCTGCTTGGCCCGGATCCGGAAGTCGGTGTTGGTGGCGACGTTCGTGGCGACGTTCTTCGCCGTGTAGTCGCCCGCACCCCAGCACGGGGCGTGGCCGTAGTAGTTCCCGGTGCGCACGTTGAACAGCATCAGGCACAGCCCGCCCGGCGGCAGCCGGTCCGGCTTGAACGTGACGGTGGTGCCGTCCACGTCGTGACGAACGGTGCTGTAGAGCACCCAGCTGGTGTCCCCGTCGGTGGTGCCCGCGACGTAGTTGTTCTGGGCGGCCTGCGCGGCGGCGGGAAACGCGACCAACCCGACACCGACGACCAGCGCGGCCAGCGACGCCTTGACTCGTGTGTACATTCCGGCTCCCTGTGAGTGGTTACGAAGTCCGCCGGACGTCCGTCCGAACGGCACCTCCGATGTTCACGACGCGGATGGCCGACACCAATGCGCATCTGTCCCTGACCTGGGGTTACCTGTCGCCGGAAGACAGATAACCCCGAACGGGCTCCCTGGACCAGGATCTCGGTACGGTCGAGATCGTGCAGGACCCGGACGGGCGTGATCCACGTCACGTCGCTGGGTGAAACCGTTGGCTCGGGGCGGTCGTCTTGTCGGACGTGAATCAGGATCCGGATGAGGCGACGCTTGTTCGCCGGACCGCCGCCGGGGATCGGGAGGCGTTCGCCGAGTTGTATCGGCGCACGTCACCGTGGTTGCTCGCCCGGCTGCACCGTCGCTGCGCCGACGACGACGTGGTCGCCGACGTGGTTCAGGAGACGTACCTGACGGTGTGGCGGTCGGCCGGCAGTTTCGCGCCCGAAGGTGTCGACGGCAGTGCCGTCGGCTGGCTCTGGACCATCGCCGCGCACCGGCTGATCGACGCGTTCCGCCGTCGGGCCCGGCAGGCCCAGAAGCCGCCGATCGCCCTGTCGGAGACGGTGGCTCCGGCCGCCGAGGACGAGGTGCTGGCCGGCCGGGTCGGTCACGAGCTGGAGCAGGCGCTGCTCGAACTACCGGCCGAGGCACGTCAGGTGCTGCGGGCGATGGTTCTCGACGGGCTGTCGGTGCGGGAGACCTCGCTGCTGCTGGGGATCCCGGAGAACACGGTGAAGACACGGGCCCGGCGCGCCCGGATCGCGCTGCGGGAGGCACTCTCATGACCACACACCCCAACCCCGAGATCATTGCGCGGTACGCCGACCGGCACACGATCCTGGACGAGGTGACCGCCTGGTCGGTGGAAGCCCACCTGGAGCAGTGTTCCGGCTGCCGGGCCCTGGTCGCCGAGCACCTGCCGGATCCGAGCAACGACCTGCTCGCCCGGATCGGCGCCGACATCGACACCATCGTCGCCACCGAACCCGCCCCAGTGCGCCGGCGGCGGTTCTGGGCGGCGCACCAGCGCTGGTTCGTCTGGCACCTGACCCCCTGGCTGATCATGACGATGGCGGTCCTGGGCTGCGCGGTTCTGCTGCAGACCCTGTTCCCCAGCCTGCCGTCGCTGGTGACTCTGCTGGCCCCGGTCGCGCCGCTGCCGGGGGTGGCCGTGGCGTGGAGCCGCCGGCACGACCCGGCGTGGGAACTGCTCGCCACCACCCCGGCGGCGGGTCTGGGCATGTTGTTACGGCGTACCGCCGCAATTTTGGCAGTTGTCGTGCCCGCACTCGCCCTGGCCAGTGCCGGCAGCGGGGCACCGCTCGCGCTGGCGCTGCTGCCGAGCCTCGGATTCACCACCGCCACGATCGCGCTGGGCACCTTCATCGGCGTCCAGCGGGCCACCTACGTTCTCGGCGGCGCCTGGGCGCTGACCGCACTGCTGCCGGTGCTGTTGACCGCCGACCTTCCCGTCATGCTGCGCCCGGCCAGCTCCCCCGCCTGGGCACTGGGCACCCTGGTCGTGGCCGGTGTCGTCGCCTGGCGATCCCACCACCTCCGCGGGCTGTCCAGCCACTACTGAGATTGCGAGCCGACGATGCGCATCGTGAGCACGAGAGAGACCGCGCCGCCCACCTATCACTGGGCCGTGCACGCCGAGGGACTCCAGGTCCGTGCCGGACGGCGGCACCTGGCCGTCGACGGCCTCGACCTGGCCCTCGGCACCGGCGTACACGGGCTGCTGGGCCCGAACGGCGCCGGCAAGACGACGCTGATGCGGGCCCTCGCCACCGCCGTCTCCCCGGCCGGCGGACGGCTGACGCTGCTGGGTGAGCAGGTCGGCGGCCGCGCCGACCTGCGGACGGTCCGCCGCGAACTGGGCTATCTGCCCCAGCAGTTCGGCTTCTACCCGCGGTTCACGGTCCGCGAGTTCGTGGAGTACATGGCCTGGCTCAAGGAGATGCCCCGCAACCTCGTCCCGGCCGCCATACAGCGGGCCGTGGATCGGGTGGGGTTGACCGCGAAGGCCGATGCGCGGATGAAGACGCTGTCCGGGGGCATGTTGCGCCGGGCCGGCATCGCGCAGGCGATCGTCAACGACCCGGCCGTGCTGCTGCTGGACGAGCCCACCGTCGGTCTCGACCCGGAGCAGCGTCTCGACTTCCGTGAGCTGCTGCGAGACCTCGGCACCGACAGCTGCGTCCTGGTCTCCACCCACCTCGTCGAGGACGTGGTGGCGGCGTGCACCGACGTGGTGATGATGAACGAGGGCCGGGTGGTGTTCCAGGGCACGCCGGGCGACCTGATCGCCCACGGCGGCCACGGTGACGCCGGTGACAGTCCCGCCGAACGTGGTTACTCGGCGCTGCTGCGCCGCAACCGGGCGGAGGCCGGCCGATGACCCGTGTCCTGGGTATCGAACTGCGCCGGTCCGCGGCGATCGGCACCGCACTGATCCTGGCCGTGATCGGCGCCCTGCTGCTCTACTTCGCCGAGCAGATCTACTTCGCGGACGGCTGGATGCAGCTGGCGATGACCATGCGGCTGTACCTGGCCCTGCTGTGGCCGCTGGCGCTGGCGGCCGGAGCCTGGCAGGCCCGCCGGGACCAGCGGGCGAAGGTGGCGGAACTGTTCGCCACCACCCCGCGACCGCAGGCGCAACGGTTCCTGCCGGTGGTCCTCGCGATGACCGCCGCGGTGGTGACCGGTTACCTCGCGATGGGGCTGGCCGGAGCGGCGTGGATCGCGGGCACCGCCACCTACCTGCCGGTCGCGACGTTCGCGGTGCTCGGGGTCGGGCTGCTGGCGCTGGTCGCCGCGGTCTGGCTGGGCCTGGCCGTCGGCCGGCTGATCCCCTCGCCGGTGACCGCGCCGCTGCTGGGCATCGCCGGTCTGGCCACGCTGCTGCTGATCCCCGGCGCGACCCGGCCTAAGGGCTGGCTGGCGCTGCTGCTGTCCCCGATCTACGAGATGAACATGCCCGGCCCGTTCCAGACGTTGCCCGGCGTCGCCAGTGCCGCGCAGGCGCTCTGGCTGGCCGGGCTGGCCGCCGGCGCGCTGCTGTTGCTGGTCGCCGCCGGCTGGCGGTGGCGGGTGACCGCGCTGCTGCCGGTGGCGCTGGGCCTGGCCCTCGGGATCGCGGTCATGCCGCACGAGGACCGGGTCGTCCGCAACGCGGTCGACATGACAGCGAAGGAACTCGTCTGTGCCGACGGGGAACCCCGGGTGTGCCTGAGCCGGATCCACGCCGGACTGCTGCCCGAGGTGACCGGACCGGCCCGGGAGGCGCTGACCATGCTGGCGACGATTCCGGGCGCACCGGACCGCGTCCACGAGGACACCACCACCTTCTCCCCCGACGCCTACCCCGCGGAGACCGCCGATGTCGTGCTGCTCAGCATCACCGTCGGCCCGGACGCCCATGTCGAGAACAGCGCCGACCTGGTGACCGACGTCCTGGTCCGGGCATTGAGCAACCCCTACTCGTGCGAGGGCAGCGGCGGACGGACCGACGCGCTGGCCGCCGCGTTCTGGCTCCGCGACCGCGAACCGGTCCTGAACGGCCCGCACGACCCGACGATGGTCGGCGAGGCGACCGCCATCTGGCAGGGCCTCACCAGCCTGCCCGCCGACGAGGCGACCGCCCGGGTCGCGGCACTGCGCAAGGCCGCGGTCGACTGCACCGCCACCGACGGCACCCTGCTCGGCGAAACCCGATGAGGTTGCTGACCCTCTACCTGCGGTCCCGGTACGTCCTGCCGGCACTCGCCGCCGCCGGTACCGCCACGGTGGGCAGCTGGACGTTGTGGTCGGTGTTCTCCGACGAGCGTGACGTGGGCATACAGATGGTGGTGGTGACCGTGCTGATCCTGGTGGCCGCGCTCACCGCCACCCTGGACGGGCCGGACGACGAACTCGACGGCACCGGCGCCCTGCGCTGGCGGCCGCGACGGGCCGCGTACCTGCTGATGGTCTTGATCGTCGTGGTGGCCCTGATGCTGGTCACCCAGCTGACCGGAACCCGGTTCGGGCCCTCCGCGCTGGTGGTCCGGGACGCCGCCGGGCTGCTGGGGCTGACCGCACTGAGCGCCGTCGTGCTGGGCACCGCCCGCGCCTGGTTCCTGCCGCTGGGCTGGACGTTGGCCGCGGTGCTGTTCCCGCACACCGACACGGTCACCGGCAGGATTCTGACCTGGCAGGCCCAGGCGCCGGGAGACACCGCGGCGGTGAGCACGGCCGCGGTGCTGGCCCTCGGCGGTCTGGTCGCCTACGCCTGGTACGGGTCGGCCCGGCGGGCGCCCGCCGAAGCCGCCCAGCGCTGATCGGGTTTTCGGAACCTCATGTCCGGGGCGCGGCGGCCGATGGTCGCGAGGTGGAGAAGCTGACCGACGTCGACGCCGCCGTTCTGGAGATCGAGGACGGCGAGGTCTGGGACGCGGTCGCGGCGTTCGACAGCGCGGTCCGGCTGGAACGGCAGGCGCGCGCCCTGGGTGACGACCTGCTGGTCCAGCGGGCGCGGCTGTGCCGGGTGACCATGTTGATGCGTACCGGCGATCCGGTTGTCGCGGTCCGGAACATCTGGGGCGTGCACCGGTGGGCGGACCAGCATCGTGAGACCAGGCTGCAGGCCCGGGTGCAGATGGTCTGGTCGGCGCTGCACTATGTGCTGGGTGATGCGGCGAAAAGTCTGGAATGCGCGTTGCGGTCGGTGGAGCTGCTGGACGAGACCGCTACATCGTACATGCGGGTCTGGCATCGGTTGAAGTTGGCGGACGCGCTGGCCGGGCTGGGGTCGATGGAGGCGGCGCGGGTCCGGTACGCGCATGCTGAAGAGCAATGTCATCGGTACGACCGCCCGGACCTGCTGTTGTGGGTGCTGAACAATCACGCGTACATGGAATTCGCCAACGGTGACCTGGAGCGCGCCGAACGTCTGGCGGACCGGCTGCGGGAGGCTGCTGCCGAGCTCAAGCCGGCGCAGCTGGACACGATCGGGCAGATCGAGATCGGGAACGGTCGTTTCGCTCGGGCCGAGCGGACGCTGTTGTTGTGCCTGGAGCGCTGCGGTGACGGGCGGGAGGAGGAGGGGCATTCGCTGGCCGGGTATCTGTTGACGTTGGCGCGGGCCCGGCGTGGTCTGGGTGCCTATGATCGGGCGCAGTCCAGTCTGGACGAGTCGCGGGCGTTGTGTGATCGGCGGGATCTGGGGCACGTTCTGGTGCAGGTGCACGAGGAGCAGGCCGAGTTGTATGCCGCGCGTGGCGAGCATGCGGCGGCGTTCGCGTCGTTCAAGGAGTTCCATCGGGCGTACGTCAGCCGGTACACCGCGGATCAGGAGTCGCAGGCGCGTACCAGGCAGGCGTTGTTCGAGACGGCTGAGGCTCGCGAGGAGGCCCGCCGGGATCCGTTGACCGGGCTGCGGAACCGTCGTTTCGTGGATGAGCGGTTGCCGGCTTTGATCGACGGTGACCCGTCGCTGACGGTGGCGCTGGTGGACGTGGACCATTTCAAGCGCATCAACGACGAGTTGTCCCACGACGTGGGCGACCAGGTGTTGGTGACGTTGTCCCAGCTGCTGGTGGACGGTGTGGCGTCGTCGGTGCCCGACGGTTTCGCGGCCAGGTTGGGCGGCGAGGAGTTCCTGCTGGTGCTGCCTCGGACCCCGCTGCCGGACGCGTTGAGCCTGGTGGACCGCATCCGCGAGACGGTGAGCGCCCACCCGTGGGAGATGCCGTTCCCGGTGACGATCAGTGCCGGCTTGGCGAGCGTGGAGTCAGCCCCCACCCGCACCCAGGCGGCCGTGGTCGCGGTAGCGGATCGCAACTTGTACGCGGCAAAGCGCTCAGGCCGAAACCGGGTAATGTGCGAGACCCTACAGCCGACCGCCTGACGTACGCCCCCGCCGTAGTCGGTTCATGATCGACTTGCTAGTTTATCCAGGCAGGTCCGGGTGGCGGAATGGCAGACGCGCTAGCTTGAGGTGCTAGTGCCCTTTATCGGGCGTGGGGGTTCAAGTCCCCCCTCGGACACCAATTAAAGACACGGGAACTCGCCGGGGTGCAAACCTCGGCGAGAGGTGTTTCTGGGCCAGGGCGGTAGGTCATCCGCAGGCCGATACGGCTGTACAGCTCGGCCTTGTCTCGCGGGTCGGCGTCACGCAGCAGCCGGAACAGATCGTTGAACGCGTCGGCGATGGCGTCGATCTGGTCGGTGCTCATCCGTTGGAGCGGCGCCTCGGTGAGACCCAGCCGTGCCTACGCAGCTTCCTGATTGTCGTGGTCCCGCTGATCCAGTCGGCGATCAGTGCGGGGTAGCCGCCAGCGTCGCGGGTCGCCCGGTAGCGGGTGATCTTAGCGTCCGCGTCGGCGATGGCCTGCCGTAACTTTTCGACCTCTCCGCGGTGTCGTGGGCGGCGAGTACGTCGCGGTACTTACCGTCGCAGATGCCGCAGGCCTGCAAATCACCAGCCTGGTCTTGGTCGCGGCCAAACTGGGGACCGTTCCGAGACCGGGTCCGGTCTCGGAACGGTTTATCGAACTCCGAGGCTTTCTCGAAGTATTGTCAGGGGCGGTTTCCGGCCTTGTCGACCACCGCCCGCTCGATCACCGCCGAGGTGCCGGTCAGCGTGCCGGCTTTGCCGTCTAGGGTGTCGGCGACGAGATAGCTGCGCTGACCCAGGTATTCAAAAGTGGCCGGGTCGAAGATCCACTCGGTGCGTTCGTCGAGGTACGTCATCGCCACTGCCACGCCGGGCCGGCCCAGCGCGTCGACCGACTTCTCGACCATGGTTACCCCGGGGATCTTCGCCGCAGCCCGGAACAGCGCCCCGGTCAAGGCCGGGGACAGCGCCGACTCGTCCACGGTGTCGCCGATGTAGTCGAAGGCAGCGTGATCGCGGGGCTTGTTGGTGTCCTCCTTCGTGGCGGCGTAGACCTGCTCCAGCAGTACGTCCGGGTCGGCGGGCAGTTCCGTCCACTTCCGGTGCGGCTCCGGATCCTGCAGGACGATGTCGAAGCCCCGCTCCCGGATCAGCCCGTCACCGGAACGCAGCGGAACCCAGATCTCCCGGTCGTGCAGCGCCTCCATCACCCGCGGGTCGACACCGGCCATCTGCTGGTCCGGACCGTTCTCCGGGAAGGTGAGGAACCCGACCCGGCTCTTGACGTAGACGAATCCGCTGTCGCCGGACGGTGGCTTCTCCTCGGCGGCGGCGGCGACCCGTTTCAGCAGCACCGTGGCCCCGTCCACGGAGGCACGCTGGACCGGGACGATGATCGGTGCGACGTACGTCTGGCGAATCTCGGTGCCGCCGGCCCACGGGCGGATCGCCACTACGGCTCCGCCGAGCAGCACCGCGGCCATGGCCGCCGCCGTCACCAGGACAATCCGCAGTCGACGGGCCGACGGGCGGGCGCTGATACCGGTCATCAGGGTCCGCTTCAGGTTCCGCTGCCGGTCCGGGGTCAGGTCCCGGGCATCGGCCGGCGGCAACAGTCGCAGAAGGTCTTCGCGGATCATGTCGTCCTGCTCATGCTGCCTGGCGGTCATCGGTCCCTCCCGTGGATCGTCTGGGCGGCGGGAAAACGGCTGTGGGCGGCGGCACCCCGGCTCTTCAGTTCGGCCTCGGCCAAGCTGCGCAACCTGTCCCTGGCCCGGGACAGTCGTGAGCGGACGGTGCCGACCGGGATGCCCAAGGCCTCGGCCGCCGACGCGTAGTCCAGCCCGGCCCAGACGCAGAGGGTGAACACATCCCGATAGGGCTGCCGGAGCCGCGCCAGCGCTGCCTTCGCCGCGGCCAGTTCCTCGCGCTCCTGTATGCGCCCGACCACGTCGTCGGCGAAATCCGGCACCTGCTGGTCCGGGAGCCGGTCCATGACCGCCCGGTGCCGCCGCATCGTCCGCCGCAGGTTGCGCAGCACGTTGGTGGCGATACCCAGCAGCCAGGGCAGCACGCTGTCGCCGTCCGGGCGCAGCCGGTGCCGTACCCGCCAGGCCTCGAAGAAGGTCAGCGAGACGACGTCCTCGGCCACGCTCCAGTCGGCGGACACCCGAATCGCGTGCCGGTAGACCGCGCCGGCGTGTTCCTCGAAGGCCTGCCCGAACGCCGCGACGTCACCGGCGCGGATCCGTGTTCGTAGTGAAGGGTTCACATCAGATTCTGTCCGGAGGCAGCGGAAAGTTCCCAAAATCTTTCTATGACTGGAGGGACTCGAGCAAGGCCCGGCTGACAGGTCATCCGCCCTGGCGAGGAAACACTGCTCACCACTGCAGGGCAAGCTCCAGGGGTCCGCGGACGTTGACGGAGTTGCGGATCGGCACGGTGGTGCCCGGGGGCAGCGACAGGCCCGGGAGGCGGGCCGTCAGGATTTCGAGGGCGATGCGGGCCTGAGCCCGGGCCGGGGCCGCGCCGACGCAGGTGTGGATGCCGGCGCCGAAGGCGAGGTGCCGGGCCGGGCGGCGGGTCACGTCGAAGCGGGCGGGGTCGGGATAGCGGTCCTCGTCGTGGCCGGCGGAGGCGAAGAGCAGCATGAGGTCGGCACCGGCGGGAATGTCGACGCCGGCGAGCACGGCGTCGCTGGTGGCGTGGCGGAACATCGCGGGGATCGGCGCTTCGTAGCGCAGCGTCTCCTCGACGGCCTGCGGGATCAGTGACGGGTCGCGGAGCAGCAGCTCCCACTGCGCGGGGTGGGCGGTCAGCAGGCGCAGGGCGCTGCCGATCAGGTCGGCGGTGGTGATGTGGCTCGCGCCGAACGTGCTGCACAGCGACGTGACCACCTCGGACTCCTGGTCGTACGACAGATTTTCCCCAGGAGCGACCCCGGGACCGAAGGCCGCGGTGACGTCGCTGATCAGGTCGCCCGCCGGGGCCGCGTGGCGACGGCGCACGTACTCGGCGACCAGGTTCTTGAAGACGACGACGGTCTCGCCGACCAGGAGCTCCTGCTCGACCGTGAAGTCGATGCTGCCCAGGGAGAACTGGGCCTCGCTGCCTTCCTTGACCACCGGGATGTCGTCGGGGGCGAAGCCGAACAGGGCGGCGGCGGTCTGGACCGGCAGCGGCGCGGAGAAGCGGGCGACCAGGTCGGCACTGCCGTCGTCGATGAACGAGTCCACGAGTGCTTCGGCGCGCGTACGGATGGCTGGTTCGAGGTTTTTGAGCCGGCCGGTCGTCGTGAGGTGCTTGGCGTAGGGCTGGCGGAGGCGGCGGTGCGCGGGGTCGTCGGTGGTGACGGCGTCGGGGGTCTGCGGGTAGCTGCGGGACAGCACCGCGATCGTCGACGGGTAGGGGGCCTTGATGCCGCGCAGGCTGTTGACCGACGAGAAGACGGCCGGGTTCTTGAGGACCGCGTCGATCTCGGCGAAGCGGGTGAGGACGTAGGCGTCCAGGCGCGGCGAGTAGAAGACCGGCTCTTTGCGCCGGGCCTCGGCGTGGAAGGGGAACGGGTCCTCGGCATGGGCTCCGAGCGGGTCGTAGCTCTCGGCGAGTGCGCTGGTCATGTCAGGGCTCCTGTCGGACGAAGGGCTTTCCGAGGGCGCGGGGCCGGCGGTGCCGGGTGGCGAAGAGCACCATCGCGAGCAGAGCCAGCAGGTACGGGGCGGCGATGAGCAGCTGCGAGTTCAGGGTCACGCCCAGCGCGGGCAGGGCGAGCCGCAGCGCGTCGGCGAGGCCGAAGACCGCGCAGCCGACGAGGGTGCGGCCGAGGCGCCAGCCGCCGAAGATGACCGCGGCGATGACGAGGTAGCCGCGGCCGGCGGTCATGTTCTGGTTGAACGAGCCGACCTCCCCCACCGCGAGGTACGCGCCGCCGAGCCCGGCGAGGGCGCCGCACCAGAGCAGTGCCTGGCGGCGGCGCAGGCCGACCCGGATGCCGGTCATGTCGGCGGCGCGCGGGTTCTCACCGACAGCGCGCAGTTCCAGGCCCCACCGGCTGCGTTCGACCAGCCACCAGGTCAGCAGGACGATGCCGGGCAGCAGGAGCAGCGGCCAGCGCTGGGGCGGGCGGCTGCCGAACGTGGCGCCGGCGATCAGGAAGCTGGTCAGGCCGAGTACGAGCGCGTTGAGGACCAGACCGACGACGAACGTGTTGATCGTGAGGCGGTGGGCGAGGTTGCCGTGGATCAGGCCGATCAGCGCGCCGGTCAGCACGCCGGCGGCCAGGCCGGTGGTGGCGCTGCCCGTGGCGCCGGCGACGGCTACCGAGCTGAAGGCCGCGCCGAGCATCATGGCCTCGACGGAGATGTTGAGGGTGCCGGCGCGTTCGGCGAGGTACTCGCCGCAGGCGGCGAACGCGAGCGGGGCCGTGAGGCGCAGGCTGCTGGAGAGAACGGTCCCGAGGTCGTCGAGGAGATTCATGCGACGGCCAGCCTTCTCCAGGGAACCCGCGGGGCGACGAAAGCGAGAACCAGTAACGCTTTCACGATGTCGGCGAGGTAGGACGGGACGCCGGTGGCCGCGAGGAAGCTGCCGCCCGAGCGCAGCACGGCGAACAGCAGCGCGACGGGGATCGCGAGCAGCGGCCGGTTGCGGGCGATCAGTGCGACGAGCAGGCCGTCCCAGCCGAGGCCGAGGGTGCCACCGGGCTGGAGCCGGTTGGTGCTGAGCGGGCTGGTCAGCAGCACGGCACCGGCGAGTCCGGCGAGGGTGCCGGAAATGGCGAGGGCAGAACCGGTCACCACCGTGACGCGTACGCCGGAGTGCGCCGCGGCCGCGGGATTGAGCCCCAGCATCGTGACCCGGAAACCCCATCTCGTACGCGTGAGGAGCACGGCGACGGAGACGGCCGCCGCGACGGCGATCAGTAGACCCGCGTTGAGTTGTAGTCCCGGGTAGCTGCCCAGCGAGCCGAGCAGCGCGCGGGGCGGGAGCTTGTTCGTCTGCGGCAGCACGGTCGCCCGGCCGAGGCGCGACTCCTGCAGCAGCCACGGGGTGTTGACCGCGAACGCGACGACCTGCTGGGCGACGAACGTCATCAGCAGCGTGCTGACCACGATGTCGACGCCGCGCAGCCGATGCATGAGGGCGCTGAGCCACGCCCAGAATCCGGCCGCCAGCGCGCCTGCCAGCCCGACGACGGCGATCAGCGCGGGGCCGGGCAGGGCGAGGCGCAGCCCGGCGGCGGCGCCGGCGAGGGCACCGATGAGCACTTGACCTTCTTGACCGATGTTGAACACGCCGGCGGAGGCACTGACGCAGGCGCCGGCGGCGATGAGCAGCAGTGGGGCCGCGTACAGCAGCGTCACGCTGATCGCTGTCGCGTCGGCCACGCTGCCGCGTACGAGAGCCTGCATCGCCTCGACCGGGGAGCCGCCGGTGGCGACGATGAGCACGGCCGACACCAGCAGGGCCAGGGCAGACCAGGCGGCGGTACGCGTCACCCGGCGCCTCCCCCGACGAGCATCCCCAGCTGTTCGGGGGTGGCCTCGGCGGCGTGCAGCTCACCCGCGACACGTCCGGAAGCGATCACCAGCACCCGGTCGGCGAGCCCGAGCACTTCCTCGATCTCGGTGGAGATGAGCAGCACTGCCATGCCGTCGTGCGCGCATCGGCGCAGGCGCTCGTGGAGGTCCTCGGCGGCGCCGACGTCGAGGCCCTGGGTGGGCTGGGCGAGGACCAGGACGCGCGGGTCGCCGGAGAGTTCGCGGGCGAGGACGACGCGCTGCTGGTTGCCGCCGGAGAGGCTGCTCAGCGGCGCGTCGAGGGAGGTTGCGACGACGCCGAACTCCGCGGCGAGTTCGCGGGCGCGACGGCGCAGGCGGCGGCGGTCGAGCCAGACGCGCGTACCGAGATCCTTCATGGTCAGGTTGGCGGCGACGCTCATGGCGGGGACGACGGCGGCCCGGTGCCGGTCCTCGGGGACGATGCCGAGGCCGGCGGTGTGCAGGGCGCCGGGTGTGCGCAGGTCGACGGGGACGCCGCCGACCTCGACGGTGCCGGCGTCCGGGGTGACGAGGCCGCAGAGGACGTCGCCGATCTGGGCCTGGCCGTTGCCCTCGGCGCCGTAGAGGCCGGCGATCTCCCCCGGGCGTACCTCGAGGTCGATTCCGGTCAGGCCGGGGGCGGTCAGGCCGCGGATCCGCAGCGCGGGATCGCCCTGGGCTTTTTCCGGGACGTGGGGCGCGGCGGGGATCAGGCCGAGCGCGGCGGCGTCGGCGACCTCGCGGCCGACCATCTGGCGGGCCAGCTCGGCCACGTCCGTCGCGGCGGTCGCGCTGCGGAAGACCACGCGGCCGTGGCGCAGCACGGTGACCCGGTCGGTGGCGGCGGTGATCTCGGCCAGCTTGTGGCTGATCAATACGACCGCGCGGCCCTCGGAGCGGACCACCCGGCGCAGCACGGCGAAGAGCTCGGCCGACTCGGCGCGGGTCAGCACCGAGGTCGGTTCGTCGAGGATCAGCACTGCCGGGTCGCGGCGCAGGCACTTGATCAGTTCGACGCGCTGCCGTTCGCCGGCCGACAGTGACGCGACCGTCGCCAGCGGATCGACAGGCAGCCCGTACCGCTGACTCATCTCGTGAATCTCCGCGCAGGCGCGGGAGCGCCGGATCCGGCCGGTGTCGCCGAGGATGACGTTCTCCCACACCGTCAGCGGCTCGACGAGGCTGAAATGCTGGTGCACCATGCCGATCCCGAGCGCCACGGCCTCGCGCGGGCTGCCGGCGGTGACCGGGCGGCCGTCGCGGAGGATCGTGCCCGCGTCTCGGGTCTCCAGGCCGAGCAGGATGCGCATCAGGGTCGACTTGCCCGCGCCGTTCTCGCCCAGCAGGCCGTGGATCTCGCCACGCTCGACGTCGAGATCCACGGCGTCGCAGGCGACGACCGTGCCGTACCGCTTCGTGATGCCCCGCAGCGTGAGCGCGCCCATGTCAGTTGCCGAGCTTCTTCACTTCCGCCGCCGGATCGATCTTCTTGGCGCCGATGTCGGCGATGAACGCGGCCAGCTTCGCGTTCTGCTCAGGCGTGCCGTGACACAACTTCACCGTCGGGTACGGGTCGACGCCCAGCTGCCAGACCTTCGTGACACCCATCCGCAGCTGCCCCGCGGCGAACAGCGTCAGCGCGGCCTCGAAGTAGTCGCCCGGGTCGAACAGCACCGACACGTCGAACGCCGGATTCGTGGAGTCGCAACGGTCGGTGCCGGGCGTCAGCGTGATCAGCTTCTTCTCGTTGGCGAGCGCCGTCGCCGCGTCGGTGGCGCCACCCAGATACGGGTAGAGCGCGCCGACGCCCTGGCTGATCTGCGCGTTCGCCGCCTCGCGCGCCTTGCCGGAGTCGTTGAAATCCCCGGCGTACGTGGTCACGAGCGTCGCCTCGGGGATGATCTCGCGGATCCCGGCCTTGAACGCGGTCGCGGCCACGACGGTGAAGTCGGCCTCGGGCCCGCTGACGAAGCCGGCCTTCGTGGTGCCCTTCTCCCGCATGAGCAGCCCGGCGGCGTACCCGGCGACGAGCATCGACTGGTTCGGGTCGTCGCTGGACAGCGTGATCTCGGGGGTCTGCGCGACGTTCGCGGACGAGGGCACGTACCAGGCGGTCTTCTGGCAGACCGCCTCGGTGGAGGCGGGGATCGCGTCCTTGAGTTCGGC
This sequence comes from Actinoplanes couchii, assembly GCF_016862075.1. Classification (GTDB taxonomy): domain Bacteria; phylum Actinomycetota; class Actinomycetes; order Mycobacteriales; family Micromonosporaceae; genus Actinoplanes; species Actinoplanes couchii. Next base: position 255,250 of record NZ_BOMG01000064.1, read on the forward strand.
GGCTCCGATCGCGACCATGTCGACCTTCTGCTGGCAGAGCGCGCGGGCGGCGTTGAGTGCCTCGGCGACGGGGACGCTGCCCCGCTTGATCACCTGCCAGCCCTGCTTCGTGGCGAACGCCTCGGCCTTGACGACGAAGCTCTCGTAGTAGCCGTTGTCGTTGATGTCGCCGGGGCTCAGCACCCCGATGACGACCTTGCCGTCACCGTTGACGTCGGGCTCGCCCGGTGGGAGCGTCCCCGCTTCGTTGATTCCCGGGGGCGCTTCCGGAGTCGCGGTGGCGTCGTTGCTGACGCAGGCGGTGAGCAGGAGCAGGCTGGCGGCGGCGAGGATTGCTCTCTTCACCCGCCCAGTAAACTCACAGCTGTCGATTTCGTAAAGGTCCGTCCGATGCGGACATCCGTCGACCAGTCAATCGATGGTGACGACTACGTTCTCGGCGGCACCGGGGGGCGAGCCGAAGGTCAGGGCCCGCTGCGCCTCCGGGTACGGGATCCGATCGCCACCGTGCTCACCTGGCACACCTACCCCCGGTTCGCTCTCCTCACGGCCGTCCCGGCCGGGCCCTCTGCCGCTGGTCAGTCGATGCAGGTGCACGACCGTAGGAGTGCACGCCGAATGCCCCTCTCGGCCCGGTACTGCGCCGTCGCGTTGATCAGGCCGATGGGCATGGATGGGCAATACCAGTCGCCTTCCACCTGGATGGCCCCGTTACTGCTGCTTCGAATGCCGAGTTGGTCGTCGCAGTAGTCGAAGACCACAGTTGTGGCCGAGCGCTTCCTTGTCGACCGTGGACTTGGCCGCCGGTGCCGCATTTCTGGTGTGGGGATCACCACGGACGCCACGTTGACCGAGATGCCTGAGGCCAGCCGTCATGCAGCTCGCCTACTCCCGAGGGGTCTCAACCTGACGGGATCGTTCCTGAGTTGAGTGCACCGGGAGCGACGGGCACCATCATGACAACGGTACTCGCTGTCGGCACTTGAGGGTTCACCTCCACCGTTGCCGGGGTTCGGATGGCCGGTGAATCCCACGGGGGCGACGATGACAAGGTAGCGCTCGATGTCGGCGTTACCGTCGATGAGGCGTTCCCGTTCAGGACCATCGAGATGGTCGATGGCGCGGAGAGTCCTGAACACGGCCTCCCGGCCAGCGTGCAGAACGGTTACCGCGAGGCGTCCAGCACCGGCCGGCAGCTCCAGCCCGTCTGCGCAGTGGAAGGTGTCACCGAAGTGCAACAGACCGCTGGGGAAGTCGACCACGAAGTCGAAGACTCCGTCCCATCCGGAATTGTCTTCGACTACTCGGGATCGACTGTAAGCCTTCACGACCAACTGCACCGGGATGATTCTCTGAGTGGCGCAGATGTAGACCGCCTCGTTACTGGCTGCGACGATCCCCAGGCCAGCGCGGTGCCTTGCCTCGCGGGCTGCTTCCTCGTCACGGGGAAGTTCCGCGTCCCGAATGATCATCAAATTGAACTCTGGACGAATACTGAGCCTTTTGGTGAGCAAACGTCTCCTTTCGCCATAGTGAGAGCTGCGCGGACCCGGTCCCAGCGCTGGTCCGTCAGTTCCCATGCGGTGAGATGGTCGAGGACATTGAGGTCACGCGGGTTCGGCAAGCCCGTCTCCTCGGCTCAGCGGTGCGGAGATGCGCAACGATACCGTCACCACGAGCGAATCGGGGGTGACAGTGGGCGAGGAAGCTCTGGTCACGGTGATGGCGGCGCTGGATTCCGCCGAACCGGAGGCGCTGCTCGCCGACGGGACCACCGAGGCGGCCGCCCTGCTGCGGGCGACACCGGGACTGGGCGACGATCCGACGGTGCGCCTGCGGCTGCACTGGCTGCGCTACCAGTGTCTGCCGGACGGCTCCAACGAGCCCGAACTGGCCGATGCGCTGGCCTTCCTCTCCACCGTGGACACGAGTTTCCCGGACAGCCTGCCCGCCGGCATCGCTGCGATGTTCGACACCACGCGGCCACCGGATCTGTCCACGGCCGCCGCCCTCGGACTGACCCTGCTGCGACGGAGCGGATCGGCGCCGGTGACCTGCCCACGTATCGCGCGAACACCGCGAACGCCCTGCGCCTGCGTTATCGCCTCAGCACCGGCCGGGCGGACCTGGACGAGGCGATCGCACTCGGCCGCCGGGCCGTCGCCGAAACCGAGGGCCACCCGGAACAGGCGGCCCTGTGGCTGGGCCTGGCGAACTCGCTGACACTCGGCTTCGACACCACCGGCGATCCCGGCGACCTGGACGAGGCGATGACGGCGCAGCGCGCAGCCCTGGACATGCTGCCACCGGGACACCCGTCCCGGCCTGTCGCGCTCGGCAACCTCGGCAACGCGCTGCGCGAGTCCTACCTGCTCACCGGCGATCCGGAGCCGCTACGGGAGGCGATCGACACACACCGCGCCGCACTGCTCGCCGGAGCCGGGCACCCGCACCACCCGTCGCTGCTGACCAACCTCGCCAGCGACCTGAGCAGCAGCTACGACCGTACCGGGGATGTCGACGAGCTGTGGGAGGCGCTCGCGGTCAGCCGGCAGGCGCTCGACACCACCGATCCGGAGGATCCGCGGTACGCGTCACGCCAGTCGAATCTCGCATCCCTGATGTGGACGTCGGCGTCCCGTACCGGCGATCGGGGGCGGTTGAAGGACGCGATCACACTGATGGAGTCGGCCGCCGCCGGACCGGACACCGGGGCCGGGCTGGATCCGCCGGCCCTGCACCGAGGGCTCCCGGCGGCTCTGTCTCTCATCGTCCGGCGACACGAGATCGGTGGGCGGCACGAAGTCGGTGGGCCGGTCATCGAGCTGAGCGTCGCCGGTGACCTCGCCGACGTGCCTGCCGCCGTCGAGGTGGCCGTCTTCCGGCTGGTCGACGAGGGACTCTCGAACGTCGTCCGGCACGCGTCGGCTTCCCACGCGTGGATGGAGGTGCGACGTGTCGGCGCGGTCGTGCGGGTCGTACTGGACGACGACGGCGTGGGCGGCGCGACGAGCACGCCGACCGGAGTCGGCCTGGAGTCGATGCGGCGCCGCTGCGAGGATCTCGGCGGCACGTTCCGGCTCGTCGACCTGCACCCTGGGACCAGGTTGTCGGCGAGCATCCCGCTGCCCTGACCCAGTCCTGCGGACGGGCACCTGCCCGTCGTCACCACCGCGTCACTCACCGGTTCGGTGGGCCACCGCACTGACACGGGTCGGACAACAAGGGGCGCTTCGCTATATCTTGATCAAGAAATCACGGGGGCCGATCCTTCTCCGCGTCAGGTGACGACCGGAGGGCAAGGTCGGCCGGTCTACTCGCCTGGCTCGCGACGGTTCGGTTCGGGGCGATGATCGGAAGGGGTGGCGCGATGCGTCGCAGGATGTTGTTGGGGTCGGCGGCGGTCGGCGCGGCCGGGCTCGTCGGCTGGCGGCCGGGTTCTTCCCTGGCAGCGCCGGCCGAGGCGACTTCCCGGGGCGGGTCCAACTACGGCTGGTACCAGATCGACGGCTGCAACCGGGAACCGTACGGCGTCGTCAACTCGTTCCACAAAGCCCCGGACCTGATCCGCAGTCAGCTCGCCGCGATGCGTGCGGCCGGCCAGGCACGGCTACGGGTGCACATCATCCACCGGCACCGTGCGGACACCGGAACCTGCATGGACTCCACCGGCGGCAATATCTCCGCCGCGAACCGGCAGAACCTGGCCGATCTGCTGCGCGCGATCAAGGACGCCGGCTTCGTCGAGATCCAGGTGGCGTTCATGCCCATCGGCGAGAACGCCGCATACAACTGGACGAGTTGGAATGAGGACATCTACCAGGAGAACTGGAGACTGATCGCCAACCTGCGCCCGATCATCGCCGGCTCCGGCCTCCATTACCGGATCGACCTGTGCAACGAGGCGGTGCCGACGGACCTCCAGCCGCTCCTGCTCCGCTATACACAGCAACTGTGGAAGGACTACACCAACGCCTTCGACAAGAAGGACACGGTCGGGTTCTCCGCCATCGGCTACGCCGGCCGGATCCAGAACATCCCCAAGGTGTACGGGAACAACGCGCCGTACCTGTTCGACTTCCATTTCTACCGTCGTAACGGGGTCGACGAGGGCGCCTTGTTCACCACCGCACACACCATGATGAACCAGTACGGCTACACCAAGCAGGGCTGGACGATCGGCGAGGCGTTCAACAACGACTCCATTGCGGCCAGCTCGCTGCGGCAGGCCATCAACAGCACCGACCGGACCGTGTACTACCTCCTGCAATGGCCACGGCAAGCGCCGAGCGACGACCCCACGTGCCCCGACGCAACCGTTCTGCCGCCCCCGGTCAACTTCGGGAACTACATCGCACAGGGCTTCTAGCCCAGGTCGCTATGAATGCTGGCCGGAGCCGATCGCGCTGCGGGTGGTCGGCATGTATCTCGACCACCCCCTGGAGGGGTTCCCCGAGGGAGGTGAGCCCCATGCGCGACAGCAACGCACAGTGCCTGATGACGGCGCAAGCCGCCCAGTAGGATCTCAGCCCTGGGCGACGTCGCGATGCCGGCGGCGGAAACGGCCCGGTGCCGTGCCGTACTCGCGGCTGAACGCGGCCGAGAAACTGAACTCCGTCGCGTAGCCCAGCCGCTCGGCTATCGCCGCCAGCGGCAGGTCGGTGTGGCGCAGCAGCCGGGCGCCCTGGTCGAGCCGTCGGCGCGTGAGATGGGCGCCGGGGGTCTCGCCGGTGGCCTCGGTGAATCGGCGGGCGAAAGTGGCGGGCGACATCCGTGCCAGAGCGCTCAACTGCCGTACCGAAAAGGGTTTGCCGGGGTTTTCCTGGATCGATGTCAGGACGCGGGCGATGGCCGGGTCGAGCGATGGCGGGACGCCCTGCCGGTCGTGGCAGATCCGCAGGAGCCGGACCAGGAGCAGGTCCATGATGGCGGGCAGTGCCACGTCGTCGCCGGGGTGTTGTCCGGGCGCGTGGTCGCCGAGCAGGTCGGCGAGTCCCCGCACGCCCGGATCGTCGACGCGCAGCGTGATGACGTCGGGCAGTCCGGTGAGCAACTCGTGGGCACGCCCACGGTCGAGGTGGTAGCAGCAGGAGACGAAGTCGACGTCGTACGGGTCGGGGTCCGGCGACGGGACGCGCTCCGGCGGCAGGTCCCGGAACGGGCGGGGTTCGCTGCTGAAGCCGTGCGGTGGCCCTTGCGGCACGAAGACGATGTCGCCCGGGCCCAGTCGTACCGGATCGCCGTGCTCCGGAATGAGGAACGGTGCTCCCTGCCGGACGATGTGCAGGCCGGCACCGTTGATGGCGGGAAAACGGGTGGTCCACGAGCCGGCATAGCGGTTCCGGACGGCCACTGCCCGGCCGGCCCCTGCGGTAGCGACCGCCTCGCTGATCATGTCCACCGCGCGGACGATACCGCCGGTGCGCGAAGGGGATGCGTATGTGTCTGCGAGATCTCAGTATGGCGGGCCGGGGGCCGGGACGGTTCAGTGGGTGAGTGCGAAACGAAAGCCTTGAAGTAAACGGTGTCCGGCAGGTTTTCCACGTGGCCGGGCGCGGCCCGTACTGCGTCGTCCACTCCGGCGGGCCCGGCCTGGGCTGGGCGTATCTTCGGTCACCGGAGTTGGAGGAACGCTTCACGATGGTCTATCTCGAGCCGGTGGGCACCGGCGGGTCCGGGCGGCTTCCGGCCGAAGATTACCGGCTCGCGACGTACGCGCGGTTCCTCGGCGCTGTCGTCGACCATCTGGGCACCGAGCCGGTGTACGTGCTCGGTCACTCCTTCGGCGGGTTCGTCGCGCAGACGTACACCCTGGAGCACCGGGATCGGGTTGCCGGGCTCATCCTCTACTCGACCTCACCATATGCGGGGCAGGAGTTCTGGGAGGCGGGGATGGCCGGGCTCGACGCCCACCCGCAGCGCCACCCGGACGTACCGGAAGCCGCAGCCGTGCCCGGCCTGTTCCGTGCGGCGCTGGCCGCCGTCACCGACGGCGACGACGTGCTCAGCCGGGCCTTCGCCGCGGCCGTCCCGGTCTATTTCGCCGATTTCTGGGCCCGGCGCGAGGAGTTCGCGAACTTCCGGACCGCATTGCGGATGTACGCCGTGCCGGCCGGCGCCGGGGATCCGGCCCCGTTCGACGTACGCGACCGGCTCGGCGAGTTGACCATGCCGACCGTCGTCATCGCCGGCCGCCACGACTTCCTGGCCGGCCCGGTCTGGGCACAGCAGTTGGCCGACGGGATTCCCGGCGCCCGGCCGGTCATTCTCGAGAGCAGCGGCCACTTCGGTCACCTGGAGCAGCCCGGCGCGTTCGCCGAGGCCGCAGCGCGAATCATCGACTGACGGCGTGCCGGTCATCCCCAGCCGATGGCTTCGTCGACACGGCTCAGCACGTCGTCCTGACCGACTACGCGCAGCAGGTCGACGGCCGTCGCCCGGATCTGGCCGACGACCATCGTGACCGGTGCCGACGGGGCGGACTCGAGCAGTTTCGCGGCGATGCGGACCGCTTCGAGAGCGTTCTCGTCGGCGCGGCAGGCGTGCCGGGCCGGATCGTCGTCGCCGGTCAGGTCGGTGGCCAGGGACTCCCCTGCGCAACGGACGGCCTCGATCAATGCGTTCAGCGCCCGGGTCAGGTCGTCGGGGGTGCTGGTGTGCAGGCGGGTCAGTGTCGCCGTGTGCCGGGCCAGCACCCACACGTCGCCGACGACGTGTTCGAGTTGACGGATCGTGGCCTGGACGTTGCGTACCCGCTCCAGGTGTCTGCGGCGATGGATCTGCAACCGTAACGTCTCGCCTGCCGCCCGGGCCGCCGCTTCGAGGTGTTCGACGCCGTCGTTGAGCCGATGGGCACGGTCGAGGACGGCGTCGGCGGCTGTCTCATCGCACCGGTCGAGGGCGTCGCGGAGATCACCGAGAAGGGCGGCCACCTCGGCGTACGTCCGGCGCGCCGCGTCGACCAGTGGGGTCAGCGGTTTGCGCGCGGAGGCGATCTGGGTGACCAGGAGCGCGACGGCGCCGCCGATCAGCGCGTCGACGAACCGGAACGGGACGAGCCGGCCTTGCGGCGCGGCCACGAGCACCAGATACAGGGCGGAGAGCGACGCCTGTACGACGAGCGTGTTGCTGGCGCCGATCGCCAGCATGGGCCCGACGGTCAGCAGCAACACGACGAAGAGGCTGATCGCGCCGGTTCCGACGGTCAGGATCACGAGTTCGGCGATGAGCACTCCGGCGGCTACACCGAGCACGAGTTCGCTGCTCTGCCGTAACCGGCGTCCACCGACTTCGCCGATCACGATGAGGGCTGCCGACGGCGCGAAGACGGGATCCGGATGTCCGATGAGGTGGGCCGCGGCGAGCCAGGCCAGGGTCGCCGCGGTAGCTGCCAGGAACGCTGGAGGGGCGGCGTGTCGCAGCCGTGCCGCTGCCTGCCGAAGATTGATGGCTGAGAACACGAGGAGTTGATCTACCCGTGGTTCGCGGCCGTTCAAACGACGGCCGTCGCCGAACACGAAGGCGCCACGCAGATTGCCTGATGCGCTGTCGTCAGCCGGTACGGATCTCGGCGGTGCAGTTCTCCCGGTGGGGCTCGTCGCGCCACAGGCACACCTGGAGCGTGACCGGGCGGCCGCCGATCGTGGTGGGGACCGCGGGGCTGTGGACGTAGCCCCGTTCGGCCACCGGCAGCGGGGTGGCGCAGCTGTGCCACGGGCCGTCGGCGACGCGCCACCGGACCCGGGAGCCGCCGGCGAAAGGTGTGGCGTCGTCGGAGCCGGCACGGCCCCAGTAGTAGGTGAGGCCCTGGTGGCGGGCGTACCGGCCGGAGCCGTTCATGGCGTCGAAGTCGAGGTTGGGTTCCAGGCGGATGGCGTCGTCGTCGCGGAACACCTGCGGGGTCGTGGTGACGATCTCGGCGCCGACGGTGCCGTCCTGGCAGGCGGCGTCCGGTGCCGGGCCGTCGTCGCGGAGCGATCCGCCATCGATCCGCTCACCCCACCCCTCCCGATCCATCGACACATCATTATGTCGAGGCGGCGAGGAGCGGGTCGAGCGGCCGGGCCGTCAGTCACATTTGCCGGTGTCCGGCCAGTTGGTGATCTGCGGCCCGTCCAGGCACCAGTCCTGGATGGACTGCAGCGGGGAGTACGCCGACGCACCGTGCTCGGACGTGCCGCCGGCCCACGCGTCGATGTATCCCTTCGTGCCCTGGACGTAGCATCCGGAGTTGTCCGAGCAGATGCTCTCGGCGCCCTGCCAGTAGTGCAGCTCCCACACCGTCCAGGTGGAGTGCGCCGGCACGTAGATGCCCTGGGGCCCGAAGGATTGCACCGAACTCGCCTGCGACGACATGTAGTTGCGGAAGCGCGTGTAGTTGGCCTCGACGTACACCTGGAAGTCGCCGTAGTTCTGCACGGCGATGCCGGTGCGCACCACGCCGGCACCGTTGTAGGAGCAGGCCCAGTACTTGACCTGGTACTTGGCCAGGTAGACCGACTTGCCGCAGTCGGTGGCGGAGTTGAACTTGCCGAACCCGGTCGCGTAGGTCGGGTCCGCCAGGGCGGGGGTGGCGGTGGCGGTCACGGCCAGGATGACGGCCGCGGCGATCGCCGCGGTGCGCCGGAACAGTCGTCTCATCGACGTCTCCTCACAGTGGGGTCAGCGGGTCTGGCGGTTTTTCAAATTCCTTGCGGCGGTACGCCGGGAGGGCTGCAGCGGATCGGGACTGGATCCCGGAGTGCTGCCCCCGGCCGCGTGCCAGGCGGCCAGGCGTGGATCGCCGGGCCGCACGTCGAGACGGAAGAGGCCGGCCGAGGGGGTCCGGTCGTCGCCGCCCCAGCGGACCAGTCCCCCGCAGCCGACGAGGATGTCGCGGATCACCAGCACCTGGGCCGGGAACAGCACATCGGTGGCACCGGCCGGATAGGCGCCGGGCCGCAGCAGCACGCCGGTTCCGCCGAACAGCGGCGCGACCTCACCGGGACGGATCGGGTCGACCTCGTAGTGGAACCGTCGGGCGGCGTACAGCAGCACCGGCGCGGCCGCTGCTGCCAGTGCCACGGTGGCGTCGCTGCCTTCGATCCGGTACGTGACCGGCGCTGCCGCTGCGGCCGGGCCGATATCGATCATCGTGGTGCCCGCGCTGCCGGCCATCAGCACCAGCAGTGTCCGGCGGGACAGTCGCGCGCTCATCCGAGGCCTGCCCGGTCCAGGAGCATCTCGGCGAACCCCTGGACGAAGGCGTCCAGGTTCTCGTCGGTCAGGTCGCCCGGCATCGCGGTGAGCGGGCCGGCCGTGGACCGGATCAGGTAGTCACGGCCGGCCAGGATGACCAGGTCGGCTTCGGTGGTCAGCATCGTCCGGGCGATGGCCTTGGCGTTCTGCTGGCCGTTGAACCGGTCGGCGTAGTAGCGGGAGAACCGGGTCAGGGTGCCGCCGTCGCGGTAGTAGGCGGTGAACACGTCGGCGATGTTCGCGGTGCCGCCCAGCCGCCGGGCCAGGTTGAACGCGTCGGCGTCCTCGATCAGGTCGCGCAGTTTGAACGTACCGCCGGTGGTGGGGTCGCTGACCTTGGCCAGTTTCTCCCGGCAGTAGGCCAGCCCGGACGGGTACTGGTTCGAGTCGCGCCGCCACTCGCCGTAGAAGGTCATCAGGTCACCGCCCCATCCCGCGACGTCGCCGCGGTTCACGTCGTTGCCGCCGGGCCGGCCGTCGACCAGGGCGCCGTTGCAGGAGGCGCCGAGGTGCGACACCTTCAGGTCGATGCCGAAGAACGGGTCGCGGACCTCGCGGACCATGTCGATGCCGAGCTGTTTGACGTACGTGATGAAGGTGCCGTCGACCGTTCCGATCAGGGTCCGCCACGGCAGGTCGTTGTAGTCCTCGTGGCGCAGGAACTCCAGCACCAGCTGGTTCGGTGGACGGTCCCCGCCGTAGGCCACCGCCCGCTGGTGCAGTTTGGTGACGTACTCCAGGAATTGCTCCAGTCCGGTCGCGGTCACGTTGACCGCGGCGACCGCGGGATCCGTACCCGGGCGATAGATGTTCTTGTCGATCTCGATCTTTCCGGCGTCCTGACCCACGGTGAGGGTCTGGACCTGGTTGAACGCCCAGTTGTCCGGCAGCGGAAAGCCCATGTTGCCGGAGAAGCCATAGGACATTCCGGAGACGAAGGACCAGCGGGCGTACGTCTGAGCGGTCACCCGGGCACAGACGTTGCGTGATCCGTAGACGCCGTGCACATACCGTTTCCCGGAGGACGCGAGCCCGGCGACCACCCCTTGGAAATAGGGGATGATGTGCGAGCCGATCTCGGCGTCGGTGGCGTCGTAGTCGACGGCGAAGTAGATGACGGTTCCGGTCGCGAAGCCGTAGCCGACCGCGGCCGTGTGGGCCCGGCGGGCGTCGGAGTACCCGTTGGCGTAGGTGAACACGCCGACCTCACGGCCGTAGTACTGGCTGATCGGGAACACCCGCAGCCCGTTGCGGAAGATCGTGGCCAGTTCGCCGGGGCGGATCATCTTGTCGATGACGGTGAGGTCGTCCTCGTCCAGGTAGCGGCCGATGTAGCGGTATCCGGCCGCGTACAGGGTGCGGGCCCGGTCGTCGGTGATCTCGGTGACGCAGTCGCACGCCTCACCGCGCCGCCCCGGATCCCCGGTCGAGACCAGCACCTGGCACCAGGTGGCGTAGTCGGCCCGGCCGTTGACCGTCAGCACCGAGAACTGCTGCAGGGTGCGCACCGCCGACGCCAGCGCCGGGGTGAAGTAGGTGGTGAACGTCGACCACACCGATCCGTCGCCGAGCGCGACCCGGTTGAACATCAGTGCCGCGCTGAACAGTTGCACCCAGATCCCGGTCGCGCCCTCGGCGAGTTCGTGCCCGGCCAGCCCGGACCGGGTTCCCGGCCCGAACACCCCCGTGGCGTCGGCGTCGCTCATGCCGAGTTCGTACTGGACCGCCAGGTACATGGCCTTCTGCACGTCGCGGGAGAAGATGCCGTCGCACGGGATGACGAAGAAACTCGCCCGGTTCAGGTAGCGGCTGTTCAGCCACTGCTGGACCACCCGGACCGCCGGGGTGCCGCCGGACACCTGGACGTACGCGTCCATCGTCAGCAGCGCCTTGAACAGTTTCGGCGTCACCGTCCGCTGGCCGGCGCCGGCACCGAAGACGTCCGCCGTGAGGTTCAGGATCGCGCTCTCGGTGCCGAGCCCGAACGTTCCGGTGATGCCGCCCGGATCGTAGCCCTTGCAGTAACAGGCCGACTGGATGATCTTGACGATGTTCCCGGTCGCCTGCCCGATCCCGATCGGCCCCCGGGCGTTCAGCGCCGCCAGGGTTCCCGGCCCGAACGCGTCCGACAACGTCGCGATCCCGAGCTCGTGCTGCAACGCCCGGGTGAGCGCGTACATCGTCGGCCACCCGGTCTGCCCCGACTCGGGCACGGGTACGAACCCGGCCACCGATCGGTAGGTGGTGTTGACCCATTGCTGTGCTTGCCGGACCCGCTCGTCCACGCTCCTCCGTCCGCCGTCGCTGAGGTGACGTCAGCAGCATCCGGGGCGCCGGGCCCGTCAGTGAACAGCTATCTGTCCCCGGGGACAGATAGCCACCAGCCAGGGGACAGCAGCCTCACCCGGTCCTGACGGGGTGGTTGACCTGCACCGCAGGGATTCCACAGCCGAATCGTCGGGGGTTCTCGGTGATGGTCTTGCAGCGAACGACATGTTCGGATCCGGTGAACGGCATCGACGAAGACGAAAGGGAGACGCGTGAAGCGCTTCATCAAACTGGTAGCGGCATCCGCGATGGCGATGGCGATGGCGGCCGTGGCTCTGCCCGGCAGCCCGGCCAACGCGGCGGCTGCCGCAGCCGAGGCCACCTGCCACCACGCCACGCTCGGCGGCACCTACATCTGTGACTACGGCGTGGCCACGGCCACCCTGGCCGACGGCCGCAAGCAGGTCTTCGTGGTGGGCCCGAACCACGCGGTCTACTCCCGCTGGCAGCTCGGCGGCGGCACCTGGAACGACGCCTGGTACAACATGGAGGGCAGCGTCTGGAGCCCCGTGGTGGTCAAGCACAACAACACGAACCACATCCTCATCGAAGCGACGGGTTCGAACGGCTACCGCTACTCCCGCCACCGCAACGGCACCACCGGGGCGTGGGGCGCCTGGTCGCTCGTCTGACCGGCCCTGATATCGAGCAGCCCTCACCGTCCGGTGGGGGCTGCTCAGCTTGTGTAGCGCGCCCAGTCGACGTGGGCCGTGACCTGGCTCGGTGTCTCCTCGTTCGGGGCCGGGATCGAGCCCTCCGGCCCGGGGTTGATCTGCACGTAGAGAAACATCGGGACGGTCGGGATGCTCACCGGGTCGGGCAACCTGCGGCTGTCGAGGATGACCGCACCGTTCAGGGAGACGGTGACAAAACCGGGCCGCCACTCGATCGCATACGTGTTCCAGGCGGTGAAATCCCCGGTCACCGGGGCACCGTCGACATGCTCGGCCTCAGCCCCGCGCATCACCGGATACATGACCCGGCGATCACCCTCGTCGAACCGGGCCATCGTCATGAAGCCCCAGCCCGGGGTGCCCGGCTCGGCGGCGGGATACAACCCGATGGCCGGGGCGTAGCCGGAGCCGACGTCGAACTTGGCCCGGACCTCCCAGATCCCGTAGCTGCGCACGATTCCCTGTTCCAGGCACCAGCAGACGGCGCCCGCGACGTTGCCGGCGCCGGTCGGGTTCCGCCCCGTACCGCGGATCTGCAGTTCGCCGCCCTCGACCCGGACCGCGCTCGGCGACCACGACGAGCCGTTCTCCCGTTGGGCCTGATTGGCGGCCCACTGCATCGGTGTCAGGGTCGTGCCGGAGAAGTCCTCGGTGACGGTGAAGGGGGCGGGAGCGGGGGCGGTGCGGCCGGACCGGCGGAACATCGCGACGGTGCCCAGCGTCACGGCGAGCGTCGTTCCCACCGCGACGGTTGCCATGCCGTACCGGCGGCGTTTTCCCGGGGAAACGGGCCGGTCGGCGACCGGCGGCGAAGTCGGAGGCTGGGGCGGGGGCGGCGCCGCACGTTCCGGCTCCGTCGGGACGCGGGCGGCCCCGGCCGGATGCCGGTCCCCGCGCAGGATCTCCTGGTAGAGCGCCGTCAGTTGCGGACTCGGGTCGGTGCCGTACTCGTCGGCGAGCCGCTGCTGGTGCAGGCGGCACCGTTCCAGGGCCTCGGTCGGTCGCCCGGAGTCGACCAGCGCCTTCACCAGCGCCACGACCAGCGGCTCCACCAGGGGATTCGCGTCGACCAGCGTGGTCAGCGGCGCCAGCACCGCCATGGCGTTGCCGACGGCCAACTCGGCCTCGGCCCACTCCGCCCGGGCCGTCAGCAGCTCCCCGGTCAGTTGTTCACGGGTGCGCGTCGCCCATGTTCCGCTCACCCCGGTGAGGGGGTCGCCGCGGTGCAGCGACACGCTGTGCCGCAGCAGCTCGACACGGCGCTCCGGTGTGCACGACGAGGACCTCGACTGGACCACCAGGTCACGGAACCGGATCAGGTCCACGTGGTCGGGCACGGCAGTCAACCGATAGCCGCCGGGATGATTGACCACGGTCACATCGCCGAAGGACTGTTCGAGCATGCGCCGGATGCGCGTGATGTGGGTGCCGAGGGTCCTGACCGCCTGCCCCGGCGGATCCTCACCCCAGACCCGGTCGATCAAAACGGTCGCCGGCACCACCTGGCCCGCGTCGACCGCCAAGGCCGCCAGCACGGCCAGGCGCCGCGGTTCGCCGCCAAGAACGACCCCATCGGCTGTACGGACCTCGACCGGCCCCAACAGCCGCACTTCCCCCACCCGCGCAACCTCCCCGCCCACGGCCCGCACGATTGGGCACACCGTATCAACCACCCCCAATAGCCCCAGGCCCAGCCCTATCTGATCATCGGCAGTGCACACTGTGGATCTCCCGCCATGGCCGGCCCGCACACTCGCCACCCGTTCCGGAGTTGTCCACCGAGTACGGGGCTGGTGAACAACTCGCCGCGCTGCTGCGCTGTGTCGATGGACGCCAACCGGGTCCATGCCACCACCTGCACGGGGAGAGAGATGAGAAGACGAATGACGGCGAGGATGGCGCTCGCCACCGCACTGGCCGCTGTGCTGTCCATGGTCGGGATGGCCGCGCCGGCCCGGGCGGCCGCCGCCGACTGCCGGAATGCGACCGGGCCGACGTACGGCGCATGGTCCGGAGCGCAGAGCTACACGTACACCAGGACCAACAACTGGTGCATGCACAACCCCGCCCCGGGCCACGAGCACTGGCGACTGGTCTTCCAGGACAACGGCGACCTGGTGCTCTACGACCGCGAGACGGTCCGCTGGAGGACCTACACCGCCGGCACCCGCCTGGTCTTCCAGAACGACGGAAACATGGTCGTCTACAACGCCAACGGCAGTGTGGGCTGGGCCTTCAACACGCTGACTTCCGGTGTCGGCCCCAACACCACCTATCGCCTGGAGTGGTACTTCAACGAACCCGGGTTCTACTTCGGCGCGTTCATCAGACAGACCAATCCGAACTGGCCCCGTTTCAACGACATCAAGCCCGCGGGAAGTGGACCGCCCGGCCCCCTCAGCCGGACCGTTCCGGCGGGCATCGAACCCGTCCGCGGAAACCGGTAGAGCAGCGGGCGTACTGTCAGGCCAGCAGCGCTTTCGCCACCTCGTCCGGGTGGGTGAGCAGCGCCTCGTGGCCGCCGGGGACCATGATCGGCCGGGTGCCGACGCGAGCCGCGAGTTCATCGCCGGGTGCGGCGAGGGCGTGGTCGTTCTCGGCGAGCACATAGGTGACCGGCAGGCCGAGCGTCTCGACTCCGGGAAGGTCCTGCGCGTCGGTCATGTACCCGCCGGGCTGCGGGAGCAGCTGATCGAAGACGACACGTTGCAGTTGCTCGGGTTCGCCGGGCATCAGCCCCTGGGTGAACGAGCCGAAGTCGATGCCGATGGTCTGGTCCGGTGAGGCGGCGATCGTGTCGCGGACGAAGCCTTCCATCGGGCCCATGGCGGCGGCCATGGATTCCCCGGGCCGCGGGATGAACGCGCTGAAGTAGGCGATCCCGGCCAGCCGCCCGGCGAGCCGGTGCGCGGCCCCGGTGATCGGGATGCCGCCCCAGCTGTGCCCGACGAGGACGACGTCGCGCAGGTCACGAGCCTCGACCGCGGCCACGATGTGATCGACGGCGTCGGTCAGCCGCAGCCCGGCCGGGTCGTCGCCGAGGTTCAGGCCGGGCATGGTGAGTGCGGTCGCGCCGTGCCCGGCCGCCCGGATCCGGCTGCCGACGGCGTGCCAGGACCAGCCACCGTGCCAGGCGCCGGGGATGAACACGTAGTGCATGAGGGGCTCGTTTCGTTCGCTGCCGAATTCGTGTCGGCGGACCGTACCATGTTGATCAGAGTCGACTCTGGCGAAATAAGCCGACTATGATCATGGACATGCAACCCACCGGCCGGCGCGCCGAGTACGCCGAACAGACCCGCCGCGCCATCCTCGAAGCGGCCCGCACCCTGTTCACCGAGCAGGGCTACTTCGCCACCAAGGTCGACCAGATCGCCGGGGCGGCACGGGTCGCGCCCGCCACCGTCTACGCCGTCGGCGGCGGCAAGAGCGGCCTGCTCCGTACGCTCATCGAGTCGGCGGTCAACTCCGAGGAGAACGCCCGTATCCACGCCGAGCTGGCCGCGGTCACCGACCCGGAGTCGCTGCTGGCCACTGTCGTCGGCGCGACCCGGGCCAAGTTCGAGCAGTGGGCACCGCTGATGCGCCAGGTGGCGGCTGCCGCACCGCAGGAACCCACCGTCCGCGACAGCATGAAGATCGCCGAGGCGAGCCTCCGTAACGGCCTGCGGCTGACCGCCGAACGCCTGGCCCAGCTGGACGCGCTCAGCGACGGCATCGACGTGGACCGGGCCCAGGACCTCCTGTGGATCTACCTCAGCAACACCGCCTACTTCGTCCGGACCGACGACCTCGGCTGGTCACTCGACGAATCGCAATCCTGGCTCACCGCCGCACTGACCCGGGAACTGCTCGCCCGCTGAAACCGTCGTGGTACGCCGCCGTTCTACTCAGACACCCGGCTGAACTCCCTGCCCGGGAATCCAGCCCGACCCGTTCCCTATGGAGGCGATGGACCGTCGCAGCCGCCGCCGAGCACGCCGGTCGAGATGGCTACCGTCCAATGCCAGGAGCGCGTCACGGGCACGGCGCTGACCTGGACCCGAGATTTCGGCCAGACCTTCAGCTGCCCATCGCCTGTGGTCGAACGGGCTGCCTGCGTCGGCCACCGCGAGGAGCAGACGCTCAGCACAGGTGCTCGCGTGCGTAAAGTCCAGTTCGGGGATGGCCGCGAGCGCAGCAAGGCGCACAAGGGGATGCACTTTTTGATCACCCGCCAACCGCCGCAGGATGGTCGCGGCGGCTTCGCGGTCCGCCCAGGCTCCGGTGCCACCGAGCGCTTTCGCCGCGGTCAGGACGATATGCGGCGGCGTATCCGGCAGAGTCGACAACTCGATGACACGTTGCGATGCCGACGGCCCGTGTCGACGGAGGCGAACTGCCGGCTCCGGACCATCGGCATGTAGTACCACGATGGCCGCTGCCAGACGATCGCTCGGATGGCCATCCAACTCCAGTAGGCGGGACCGGGTATCCGCGCGTTGGGGCCCCGGCCCGTCGAGCAGGGCCTGACCGGCGAGCACACGGAGATATCCAGGCGTTTCCGGTTCGTTCAACAGATCGTGGAGCACGTTGTGGGCCGGCCGTGCGGAGGCGCCCGACCCGAGGCCCGCCAGGAGGACGGCCGCCTGGATTCTGACGGACGGGTTGAGGCCGCTGTCAGTCGCGATAGCGGTCGCCTCGTTCGCTACCCGGCGTACGGTGTCCGGCAGCATCCGCTTCAGCTCGGTGAGCAGTTTGAGTCGACGTGCTGGCGTGAAGTCCTCATGGTCGAGGAGCCTTTCCACCACCAGGCCGGCACGATGCCGCTGTACGGGTGTGCCCCTGCTCAGCTTCCGCGCGATCTCGATCGTGGCTTCGAAGTCCTTTTCGGCCGCGCTCATCAGAGCGAGAAGTTCGGACAGGTGCTCGTTCTGTTCCGGGTCGGCGCTCGCGATGGCCGACAGGACGGTGATCCGGTCAGTCCTGCTGTTGACGGTGCCCAGCGCGCCGCGGAGGCGGCTGATGCTGTCCGGCAGCACGCCCGGCACCTCGTCGGCTCGCTGCACCAGAGCCGCGCATCGATCGGTCAGTGACAGCCTGTCGTCGCACCATTCGGCCACGTACGACAGGTCTGCGTGCCTGAGCGCGGTCGGGCCACCCTCCTCGGTCAGGACGGCTCGGGCCGCACGGCGGCGGCGCCAGGTCTCGTCGTCATCACTGACGACCGCTGCAAGCTCCGCACCGGCCTCAGCCCGGCTCTGGACGACGAGGTATAGCAGCCGGGCGGCATCGACCGCATCGATCGGCGCGGGCATCGTCTCGTCTGGCCGGGTACGCAGGGCAGTGTGAAGCCCCTCTATGGCGGACAGTCGGTGCTCGGATGAGAGGCCTAGTTGTAGCTCCAGCACCCGGGCTCGGTCCCCAGGTGTAGCAGCCGGCTCCTCCAGAATCCGACGGATCCCGGCCAACGCCGCCGCTTCCTCTTGCGGGAGGACCATGACGGCGCTGGCCACTGCCGCCACGGTGGGCCGCTCAGCTTCGAGGGCAGTCAGGATCGCCGCTCTGACCCCTTCGATGAGGGCCAGCCGGCGGACGGTCTCTGGCGACACGTAGCCGCGAGGATCGGGCCGGGCGAGGAGCCGAAGAAGTAGATCTCCGATTGCTTCTCGTACGGCCAGTTCACGTCCCCACCCGGAGCGGAACAGAATCTCGGCCGTGCGTTGAGCGTCGTAGGCCGAGGGAACCGGGGCCCACAGCAGGTCGTCGGTCAACTCCAGTGGCGGGACAGTGCTGCCGTCCCCATGGCGCTGGAGCGTTTGCAGTGCTTGCACCCGGTGTTCGATCAGCTCGTACCGGTCCGAGAACAACGCCAGCAGCCCAGCTCGATACCGACCAGTTCCGTTCCTCTCGGTCTGCGCGAGCCAGGAGAGGGCGTCGGCACGCTCTTCACCTGGCGTGTAGGCCTCGTCTACTGTCGCCTCCAGTACTCGGACGGCATCGGCCAGCAAGCGATTCTCGGCAAGCCTGATTGCTATCCAACGGCGATCGATCGAGTCATTGGTCCGCTCCGACAACATATCCGGCAACAATGACACCCACTCCGCTGCCCGCTGCGGCATAAACTCGATTAGAATCGGAACAGCATCAACACGATAGGTGGGATCAATGTGCGGGTCGCGCGCATATGACTCGACGATATCGAAGGCGGGATGAAATTGACGGATAACAGCCCTGTAGTGAATAAGGAGGTTCCAACGCTTCGTGGGAGCCGCCTTGATACTGAGCACGACTTCTTTTGCTGACACATAATGCGAAGGATGACTCATCAGCATAAGCGCCGAGCGAAGCTGATCACGGGGCTGCGTAGATGATGTGGTCATTAAATCGTGGACCAATGAATCGATCGCATCATCGGCACCTCGGATTGTGCGCAAGAGGCTGACTGAGCTAAACACCAAGCTACCTGAAAGATCAATATCAGGGCTCATCATAATCGGCTTCAGCCGCCGAAAGAATTCGCCACCGGCTGGCAGAGAACATTCGCCCGCTCGCCGGATGTGGCTGCCGGTCTCCTTAGTGGTCCATGGGCGTGCTGCGGCAGCCTTCAACCCCGCATCCGCATCGGGTTGAAATCTAGGGTCGAGGTCGACAGCCAGTGACCGGACTCGAGATTCGGTCGCGGCATCGAATCCTGATTCGCGTGTCAACGTCTCGATAGCATCGGCTATTTGATCACGTAAATCACGTTCGATTTTCCCGAAGGAAACGGAATAGACGAGACTCCGCGGCGACCGGCCACCGTCACACAAGGCCCGGCAGACCGCTTCGATCACCTCCGGCCAAGAATCCTCGCCCACCATGGCCAGCTTCAGTGCGGCATGCATCCGGTCGTCCGGACTTACGTGGTCGGCAAAAGACAGATGACGCAGAACTTGAACCCCGTCGGAGCGATATTCCGGTCCCAGCTCCGTCAACAGCCGAGCAGCCTCGATACGACTGCGGTCGTCGATGTTCATCTCGGACAGGAAGTATGAGCAGCGCGCAGCGATCTCGGATCGGCACGACTGATCGACTGCGAGGGTGGTCTCCGCCGTCCCCGCCAGTTCGTAGATCAACATGTCCGGCCGGCCGAGAGTGGCACGAAGCTCAGCGAGGATCAACTGGCGGGAGTCACCATCCCATTCGGCCAGAGCTTCCGCGGCCAGCCGCCGTTCATCCACCTGAGATGCGACATCGCGGAGGGCGTCCCGCATCACCTGGAGTGCCCGCTCCCTCGGTTCGCCCTCTCTGTCGATGAGGTGACTCGCGACGGCGACCCGATCAGCGATGGTGCCCTCGATCGTCGTCAAGGCGTCAGTCAGCAGGCTGGCGAGTTCCGGCTCCCGGTCGGAGCCGATGGTCTCGAGGGCCACCACCGCGGCCAGCCGAGCGGTCAGCGAGTCCCCCTCGGCGGCCTCGGCCAGTAACTCCGCCACCAGCGCCGACCGTCGTGAGCGGTCACGGTCCGCAAGAATCGCAGCAATCGCCGACCATGCCGCCGACCCCGGTTCGGCGATCTCGAGTCGGCGCGCGAGCCAGTCGACAAGCATCGGGGACATCGGGAACCGGCGCAGCGGAGCGGTTATTTCGACCGCGCTGGCGATCGTCACCCCCACCAGCTGATGAACCAGGGAGTCCAGGCACGTGGCCGTCTGCTCGACGGAAGCCTCCGCGCCCTCAGCGACCAGTCGTACCGCGGTGGATCTGTCGGCGGCGACACCGCTGAGCAACCAGCTCAGCAGGTCTCCGTTCCCGGGATGGAACTTGGTCCACCTGATCAGCACCGCCATCGCGCCCGGCTCGTCGCGGACCGCGAGATGCAGTGCGCGGCGCCATCCCGCGTCACCCGCGTCGAAGCGATCCGGCAGGTCCGCGGCAAACCGCCGGGCAGCGAAGTGCTCGGCGAACGTCAGGTGGATGAAGTCCGGCCCTGCATCCCGAATGCTGAGCAGTCCCGTGCTGAGCAACACCTCGGAGACGAGTTCCGCCACGTCCTCGGCCGGACCGCCACCGATCGGCCCGGTCTCCCGGCGCAGCCACTCCATCGCGGTCAGGATCAGCGAGCGCCGGCTGCGCACCCGTACCACCGCGATTTCCTCGATCAGATCATCCGTACGGTCGCAGAGCGCGGCGACCAGAGCGGGAGCGTGACGGTCCCCGTCCAGAGCGGCGATCAGCGCGGCGCGTGCCGCGGATCGCCGAGCAGCGTTGTTCTGACGGAGCCAGTGCAGGTAACGTTCGTACAGGTCGTGGCGGTTCCGCGGCAGTCGGGAATCCGGATCATCGTCGTACACGGTGATCGCGATAGTCGCCATCAACGGGACCGCGGCGACTTCATGCAGGCCGGCTGACGCGATCTGAGACAAGAAGCCGGCAGCACGGTCCGCTGCCTCCGGTGAAGGCTCGAACCAGCGGTGGGCGAAGTCGGCGAGCATCCGCCGGTCGAACGGGAGCAGCGTGTAGTGGCCGATCGACCCAGCGCCGAGCATCGCGGTGGCATGCCCGGCGATGGGTCGGGTTGTGATCAGCAGACGCCAGGGACGGTCGGTTGAGGCCGTCCATCCGGACAGCACCGCCATGAAGGTCTCTCGCTCGTCACCCGGAACCTCGTCCAAGCCGTCGATCACGATCAGCCACTCGACGCTGTCGATGGCACCGGCGAGCAGATCCGGATCGACCGAGTCGCGGGCTGCCATCCCGAGGCCCTGCGACGCGGCCGCCGCCAGCGCCTGCGGCCACTTCTTGTCCGCATGGACCGCAAGTGAGCGAGCCGTGACCAGCAACGGCAGCAGGGGCTTCGCCGTCAACCGGCGCCCGCGCTCGTCGGCGTGCAGCCAGGCCCTGGCCAGCTGACGGCAGATCTGCGCTGCCGTGGTCGACTTGCCGGTACCGGGGCCGCCCTCGATGAGCAGGTGACGGTGCTGATCGAAGACCTTCTCCAGTGGACGGCGCACCGGGATGACTCGGGGACGCTGGTCGAACGGCAGGAACAACCGCTCGTCGGAGAAGCGGCTCGGACGGTGCTGGCGTCGATCCGTACGGCTCTCTGTGGGCTGAGGCTGTTCCACCCGTTGCTGTACGTAAACGGTGGACACCTCGTTCCGACGGTCACGCAGGAGACGGCTCGGCGACCGGTCGGCGGCTACCTCGATGTCCTGGAGCAGCCGCCGCACGTCGTCGCGAAGTGGCCGTCGGCCCCAAGCGGTCCGCTGCCTTCGGGTCCGGACCGGTCTCGAAGTGATCCGGCCCTGGCGCAGTGCGACCACAGCGGCGCCGAAGGCGAAAACACCGATGAACATGGCCAGAACGCTGGAGAGCTGGTCGGCGCGCTCGAGACCGAGACGGGTGAGGGCGACGGCAAGGCCGCCGATGAGGAGTGCGGTAAAGGCGAAGATACCGGCAACGACGAGTCGTCCGAGCAGAGACGTTCGCACCACGTCATCGTCCCAAGCGTAAAACCCATCGGCGTCAATCGATCAGTGCGGTAAGTCGGGCCGAACGACCGACCCGTTCCGGCTGCCGAATGGTCAGCGGGTCGAACGGCAACGCCAGCCGGACCATGAAGATGATGGCCGATGGTGCGGCGTTGCAGCTCGAGCAAAATGGCCTTCGCCCTGTGCTGCGCCATCACCCGGTAGGTAAGCGGACCTGCCGGCCCGGCGGACCGTACCCCCGCCATCAAGCGCAGCGTCGTCCTCCGATGCGATGCTGCGGATCACGACCTCGACAGCAACCCCTGGAACAGAAACGTGACCTGTGCAGTCAGGGCGGGGACAATAGAGCCGCGTTCGACGCTTCGGCGTTTGGATCCTTGCCGGTCTCGGACAGTTCCGGGCGGTACATGAGCCAGACGTACGCGGTGCGCTCACGGGCGAAGCGCACAGACGTCTCGATCATCACCACAGCAGTCCGTCAGTCGTGCCGGGGCGCTCGAAGGCGGAGTATTTCGGCCTATTTGGGTATCAAAAACTCGCTGGGCCGATCCTCAACTGTGTGGACGAAAGCTACGACCTGACCGACCTGGTGGCCGCGGCCGCCGGCGGCGAGGAGCTCGCATGGCAGGGCCTGGTGACCCGGTTCACCCCGCTCGTGGCCTCGGTGGCCTGGGGATTCCGGTTGCAGGGCACCGACGCCGACGATGTCGCCCAGACCGTCTGGCTGCGCCTCGTGGAGCACCTCGGCAAGATCAAGGAACCGCAGGCGCTGCCCATGTGGATCAAGACGACGGCACGTAACGAGTGCCTGCGCCAGATCCGCGCCGGACAGCGGACCCAGCCGCGCGAGCAGCTGCCGGAGACGACGGACGGTAACCCGGCGAACGCCCCGGATGAACCGATGCTCCGACGGTCCCGGCAGCAGGCATTGCTCGCCGGTCTCGCCGAACTGCCCGAGCCGCAGCGTCAACTGGTCCTGCTGTTCCTGACGGATCCGCCGATGCCGTACGCCGAGATCAGCAGGCAGCTCGGCATCCCGATCGGGAGCATCGGGCCGACCCGCGCCCGGGCCCTGCACCGGCTGCGCACGTACCTGCAGAACATGGGATGGGAGTGAGAACGGTGACCCTGCACAGTTGGGACGATGAAACGTTGCTCGCCGAGATGGCGAGCGCGCTCCGGGACTCCGCACCGCTGCACGACCGGGTCCGCGACACCGGCCTGGGGGCCTGGACCTGGCGGACCATCGACGAGGAGCTGGAGCTGGCCAGCCTGACCCACGACTCGTTGCTCGCACCGCCGGTGGCGCTACGGTCGGGTGCGACGAGCGTACGCCGCACGCTGGTCTTCACCGGGGAGTCCGGGACCGAGATCCAAGTGGAGCAGGACGGCGCCGAGGTGGTCGGGCAGGTGATCCCGCCCGGCCCGGGAACCCTGATCGTCGAAGGAGCACAGGGGCACCGGGCCGAGGTGGCGATCGACGACGTGGGCTGCCTGAACTTCATGCCACCCGAGGATCAACCGGTACGCCTGCGGGTCCGGGCCGACGGCGTGGACATGGTGACCGAGTGGTTCAGATGGTGAACGGCGTCAGGCCGGCGCCGAGACAGACGAACCCGGCGGCGGCCGCGAACTCCCGGGGCCCGTGGTCGCGGATGCGCTCCTGGGCGACAGCCAGCGCCTGTGCCGGGGAGCAGCCGGCGGCGAGGCCGGAGTGGTACGCCTCCATCAGGGTGACGGTCTCCCCGTCGGGCACCGGGATGACCGGCGCGACCAGGGTGGGAGTGCCCTGGCTGAGCAGCGCGGTGGTGAGGCCGAGGACTTCCGCACCGGCCACCGGGTGTCCCCGGCCGGCGTCGCAGGCGGCCAGCACCACGTGGCGTGGCGGCACGTCGAGTTGTTCCAGGTCGTACACCGTGAAGGGTCCGTCGGCCAGCCGCAGGGCGGAGAACAGCGGGTTGTCCGAGCGCAGGTCGCCGTGGGCGGCCACGTGCACGAGGCGGGATCCGGCCATGGCCGCGGCGACCCGGTCGGCGTCCGCTTCGGCGCCCCGCAACCGGATCACCGGGCCCGGATAGCGCCGGGCGACCGATTCCGCCTCCCGGTCGGCGTCGCGGAGGCCCGGCCCGGCGACGACCACGACGGGCCCGGCCGTACGCGAGCCGTCGGCGCCGGAGGCGAGGACGGCCGACCGCCAGAGCCCGGCCGACGGCGCCACCGTCACCGGCCGTCCCGCGCACGACGGCAGAATCGACCACGGCACCGAGCGCATCCGGTCACTCGGGACGATCACCAGGGGCCGTCCGGACGCGCGCAACGGCTCCAGCAGGGTCCGGTCGAAGACGGCGGCGGCCCGGTCCAGGACGGTACGGGCCGCGGCGATCCCGGCCGGTGTGGTGACCTCCCCGGCCAGCCGGTGCAGAGCGAACGGCAGGTGCTTCAGGGCGCGGACGATCTCGGTCATCGGCCCGAGGTGGTGCAGCCGGGCCCGGCCGTCCCGCACGGTCACCGCGTGCAACTCCTCGTCGAGTTCGACGTACGCGATCAGCACCGCCTCGCCGAGTTCCGCCGCCACGTCGTCGACGGCGGCGATCCGGCGACGGTACACGCCCTGCCCGCAGCCGTCCTGCCGGCGACAGTGGTCGCGGATCTCCCGTTCGACGGCGACCTGCCGCTGCACGAGAGCCGGCGACGGTCCATCGGATTCCATGGCGGTCATCGTGACGCGCAGGTCGGCCAGCAGGGCGGCCAGTACCGGGTCTCGGGGCGGGCGGACCGGCCGGAGTTCCGCGGTGATGCCCCGGCGGCGTTCGGCCCAGCGGAAGACGTCCCGGGGCCTGCCGGATTCCAGGGCCATGCCCACACCGATCAGGGCGAGTTCGTCACGGTGGGCGGTCATGTGCGCGCGCAGCTCGGTCGCGCCCAGCATCGCCTGCTGCTCCTCCACGATGCGCAGGCCCGCGTCGACGGCCCGCAGCGCGCCGGATCGGCGCCCGTCGGCGCGGCGCAGGAACGCCTCGGCGCTCCACGCGCGGGCCCGGACCTCGGCGGGCCCGGCCGAGCGGGCCCGGCTGGCCCGGATCAGATCCTCGCGCGCCTCGGCCCGCTGTCCACGCCGGAGGGCGAGCATGCCGGCCATCACCCGGGCCTCCAGAGCCGGTACCTGCCAGCCGGCCGCGGCCAACTCGTCGGCGGTGCGCCGGGCCAGGCCGGGTGTCACGCTGTCCCGGTCCCGGACCACCTGAACCTGGAGGCGAGCGTGCCGGGCCAGGGCGAGCAGTTGACGGCGGTCCCGGCTCTGGAACTCCCGGATCGCCTGCTGCGCCGCCTGTTCGGCGGTCTCCAGATCGCCGTCCACCAGCGCGATGGTGGACAGCAGCAGGCGCGCCTCGGGCAGGTTGATCCGCTTGTGTTCCACGTACGCCGCCACCGCGGCCTCGGCGGTCTCCCGGGCCTCCCCGACCAGGCGGACCGACAACAGCAGCCGGGCCCGGTCGACGAGCAACGACTCGACCTGTACGTGGAGCCGCCGGTATCGTTGCTCGGCCTGGTCGAACAGGACCAGCGCGGCCGGCACATCACCCTGGCCGGCGTGCAGGCAGCCGAGGTTCTGTTCGGCGTACGCCCGGGGCAGTTCCAGGTCGTGTTCGGTGCACAGGGCGATCGCGAGCAGCAGGTCCTCCTCCGCGGCCGCGAAGGAGCGCCGTTCGATGTGCAGCAGGCCCCGGTTGTTGAGCGCCCGGACCGCCCACTGGTGGTCACCGGCCCGGCGCAGCACCGGCAGGACGGTGCGGACCACGGCCAGCGATTCGTCGAGCCGGCCGAGTTCCTGCAGGATCGCCGCCTGCTGGACGCGGGCGTGGGCCGCGGGCACGCCCTTGAGTTCCCGCAGCGCGGTGGTGATCTGGCGCAGCGCCGATCGGGTCGCGCCGCGCAGGACGAGTGCCGAGGCGAGGCTGGTCCGGGCCTCTGCGGCGAGGGTGCCGGCACCGGCGCGGCGGGCGACGGTGACCGCCTCCCGCAGGTGGGCGACCGCCGCGTCGAGGTCGCGCTGTTGCATGGCGGCGACGCCGAGGGCCCGTTTCGCGACGCTCAGGGAGATCTTGTCGCCCCGCGCCCGGGCGGCTTCTTCCGCGGCCCGGGCACAGCGGCGGGCCTGATCCGGGTGTACGGCGGCGAGCCGCAGCGCCTCCTCGGCATCGGCGGCCACCGCATCGGCGTCCCCCACCCGTGTCCTCCCAGCGGTGTATCACCACGATTATCGGTCATACAGTACTTTTTACGACTATATGGTCTCGGCATGACGTCCCCCGCCGAGCCCGACCAATTGGTGGTCGCCCAGCAGCATCTGCGCCCGCTGGTGACCGCGCTGACCGAGGCCGACTGCCGTTACGAGACCCTCGAAGTCAACAGAGACCTCGACCTCGCCCTGGTCAAACTGCCCGAACCGGAACAGGCAGCCCGCAACCTGCTCCTCTGGTCCCGGCAGCAGGGCCCGTCCACGGCCGACACGACACTCGACCGGATCCTGTACGGCCTGCGCACCGGGTTCGCGCACCGCTACTTCGGCTGGACCCCCCAACTGGGCAAGAACCGCTACGTCGGCCGGATCCACGGACGGGCCGGTGACGACGTCGCCGGCGCCGGCGAGGTCTCGCACGGTGGCGGCGGGGCGCCCGTCGCGATCGCGAAACCGGCCTGGGCCAGCGACCGCCAGACCGCCGAACCCTCCGGGGTGACGGTCGGGCTCATCGACACCGAGATGGTCAACCACGACTACCTGGCCGGCGGCTGGACCGGCGCGCCACCACCGGCCTGCGACGGCGAACCGTGCACCGCCGAGGAGGGACACGCCACGTTCATCACCGGCCTGATCCGCCGCTACGCCCCGGCCGCCACGGTGCGCGTCTATCCCGTACTCGAGGAGAACGGTGACGGCAACGCCTGGAACGCCGCCAAACGCATCGTGCAGGCGGGACGCGACGGGGTGGACGAACTGAACCTGTCCTTCGTCTGTCACACCGACGACGGTGACGGCCCGCTGGTGCTGGCCGCCGCGCTGAGCAAACTCGGCGACACCGTCGTGGTGGCGGCGGCCGGCAATCACGGCCATCTCCCGGACGGCAGGGAGTACCTTCCGGCCTTCCCGGCGGCGTTCCCGAACGTCATCGCGGTCGGCGCGCAGGGCGCCCCGTTCAGCGCGAAAGGTCCGTGGATCACCGTCATCGCACCGGGGAGCGACCTGGAGAGCACCTACCTCACCGGTCCCGTCTCAGTCTGGGAGGACCCCGACGGTCCCGGCCCGCACCCACCGGTCCGGGTCGTGAAAACCTTCAGCGGGTACGCCCGATGGAGCGGGACGTCGTTCGCGGCCGCCTTGGTCAGCGCCGCGATCGCCGCCCGCACCGTCCCCGGCCGGCGCACCGCCACCGAGGCCGCCGACGAACTCCTCGGCTCGGCGCTGTCCCAGGGGGAACCGGCCCGGCTGACACTCGACAGCCGGGATCCGGTCCTGGTCTGAGCTGTCCGGTTCAGTTCACCGCCGCCGACGGCGAACGCCGGAACCGGCTCTTGTACGCCTCGAAATCCCACGCCGGCCGCCGCTCGTCCCCCTCCAGGAACAGGGCGGCGGCCCGTCGTCCGTTCTCGAACAACCGCAACGAGTCGGCCGGGCTCAGGCCGAAGTCGGTGGCGTTCACCCCGGTGGTGTCCACCACGATCGTCCGGGCGACCACCTCGGGCCGGCACGTCTGCAGCCGGTCGTAGAAGCCGGTCATCGTGGACAGCATCGCCCGGGACAGCGTGACCACGCCGCCGATCCGGTTCACCCGCATCGCCGCCGGGTCACCGGACAGCTTGATGCCGATGGTGGGCCACCGCGGTTCGATGTCGTGCCGGTCGAAGACGCTGATCGGGAAGTTCGACAGCATGCCCCCGTCGACCAGCCACGCCTGTCCCCCGGTCACCCGGTCCGGGCAGCGGGCCGGCCGGAAGAAGAACGGGATCGCCGACGACGCCCGGACCGCGTCGGCCACCGGCGTCTCGTTCGGGTCGACCCCGAACCGGGCCCGGTACTCCCACGGCAGCTTCACCAGCCGCCCCTGGGACAGGTCGGAGACCATCGCGACGAACCGGAAACGCCGGTCCGGGTCGTCCTGCAACTCCGGCGCCGCGTCCACGTCGTCCAGCGGAAGATCAGCGAAGGTACGCACGCCGGCCTCCTGCAGACACTCGGCCACCCAGGAGCGCAACCGGTCCCCCTTGCACCAGCCCTTGTGCACCAGCACCGCCGTGCAGGCGCCCACCGGACCGAACCGGGCGTAGAACGGCGGATCCCGGAAGTCGCGGAGATGGAGATCCTGCAGCATCTCGCGTAGCCGTCCGCCGGAGATCCCGGCGGCGACCAGGCTGCCCACCAGTGAACCGGCCGACGTTCCGGCCACCCGGCGGAAGCGGTAGCCGCGTTCCTCCAGCATCGACACGGCACCGGCCAGCGCGATGCCCTTGACTCCGCCGCCCTCCAGGACGAGATCGGCGTTGAGCTCGTTGTTCATGACTACTCCGTTCTCCGCGGCGCCCGGTAGGCGTACGCCACGGTGATCAGAGTCTGAACCACATGTCCGAAATACCGGTTATTTCGGTGTATCAGCGCGCCACCTCGGTGGATCCGACTCCCGTACCACCCGATCAGCAACGACCGAGGGAACAGCCATGACCATCACCGCGCCCGCCTCCACCGTCCGCACCCTGCGCAGCGGCGTGTACACCCACCGCGCCACCGCCGAGGAACTCCGCATCGACGTCGACGGGCCACATCCCACCGTCAGCGGCACCACCCCCGGCCGGCTCACCTGGATCGCCCCGGTGACCTGGGACGACACCCGGCAGGGCTGGGCCGGGCGGATCGAGTACCGCGACGGCGGCACCGGCGCCGCCGCACACGTCCTGGTCACCCCGGCCGGTGAGGTGACGTTCTCCGGCTGCGGCACCCGGCCCACCACCCGGCGCTTCGTGTTCACCCGGTCCGCGTTCCGCACGGTCGGCATCGAGTTCGACACCGTCGAGGGCGCCACCGCGGTCACCGACTTCTCCCTGCGGTCCCACCCCAACCGTCCCGCCGGACTGCCCGACCGGACCCTCACCATCGAGGACGTCTTCACCGCCCAGGGCATCGCGATGAAGCGCACCGGCGGCGGCGACGTCATCCCGGTCTCCGGCGCCGGAGACGACAGCACCTGGTCGGACATCGAACTACACGACGCGATGACCGCCCACTGGTCCCGCTGGGCCGACACACCCCAGTGGCAGGTGTGGACCCTGTTCGCCGGACGGCACGACGAGGGCCCGGCACTGGGCGGCATCATGTTCGACGGCATCGGCGCCGCCCAGCGCCAGGGCTGCGCCGTCTTCGGCGACTCGTTCATCGCCGAACCCCCACCCGGTGACCCGAACGCCGCAGCAGCCGTCCGCCGCATGCGGTTCTGGACCGCCGTACACGAGATCGGGCACTGCTTCAACCTGGCCCACTCGTGGCAGAAGCCGCTCGGCCGATCCTGGATCCCGCTGCGGGTCGACCCCGAAGCCCGCAGCTTCATGAACTACCCGTAT
The DNA here is from genome assembly GCF_016862075.1 of Actinoplanes couchii. Lineage (GTDB taxonomy): Bacteria > Actinomycetota > Actinomycetes > Mycobacteriales > Micromonosporaceae > Actinoplanes > Actinoplanes couchii. The sequence goes on from NZ_BOMG01000064.1 coordinate 284,552, forward strand.
GCCGTCGACGGCGGCGCCGAGGCGTTCTTCAGCGACTTCGACTACCGGTTCAGCGACGAGGAACTGCTGTTCCTGCGGCACGCGCCGGAACACCTGGTCCAGATGGGCGCGGCACCCTGGTTCGACCGGCACGGCTTCGAGCAGGCACGGCGGGCTTCCGCACGTACGCTCGAACTGGGTTTGCGGGTCCGCCGAGCCGAACCGGCGTTCGCCGCACTGGAACCGGTCGTGGTCGAGGTCTCCCTCACCAACACGTCACCGCTCCCGCAGACCGTCGACCGCAACGTGCTCGCCGGCGAGGGCCTGACCGTGCTGATCGAGGGCGACGGACGCGAACCGCGGCAGTGGGTGCCGTTCGCCCGCTACTGCCACCGGCCCGACCCGGTCGTCCTGCAGCCCGGCGAGTCACTGTCCACGTCGGTGTTCCCGTGGGCCGGCCGCAACGGCTTCGACCTGGCCGAGCCGGGCCGATACTCGCTGTACGCGGCCCTGGCGACACCGTCCGGGGACGTACTGTCGGCACCACTGCGCCTGGAGATCCGGCCACCGGCGGACCGGCAGACCGACCGGCTCGCAGGCGACGTGCTCACCGAGGGCGTGGGCCGGGTGCTGGCGTTCGGCGGCAGCCGGGGCGGATCGGCATCCCTCGACCGGGCCAACGACGTGCTGTCCGAGGTGGCGGCCCGGATGCCGGCCTCCCGGATCGGGGTGCACGCGGCGGCCGCCCTGGGCAGGGTCGCCGCACGGCCGGGCCGGGTCCTGACAGCCGACCGCCGGTTCCGGGTCGTCGAGGCCGACCCGACGGCCGCGCAGGCCCTGCTGACCACCGCTTACGCGAACCCGGAGCGGGCCGCGGAGACCCTGGGCCGCAATCGTCTTTGACCGCCCACGGCAGGCCGGTGGTGTCGGCGGCGGCCCCCGTCACGAGTCCTATAAAAGAAATCAGAGAGACGAGAGAACAGAATCCGATTTCTGGTACGGGGGCCGGCCGGACGTAATCAGTAGGTGTAGTAGTAGGACGCCCCGCCGGCTTTGTCGGTGGTGCCCTGGGCGGCGAAACCGATTCCCGTCCTGCCGTTGTAGAACGTCTCCTGGCCGTTCTGGCCGCGCTGACCGACCGTGAAGGTGTTCTCGCTGGTGTTGAAGTGGCCGACCATCCAGATCAGGGCCGGGGTGCTGCCACTGGGCATCGGCCCCCACCAGCAGTCGGCGCCCGCGTCGAGGGTGGGACTGAGCCGCTGGTAGCCGGACCCGACGGTGTATTCCAGGTGGACGCGGTAGTTACCCCACGGGCAGAGCTGAATCCAGCCGTCCCTGATCGTCGACGCCGCGGCCGGAACCGCGGTGACCACCGAAAAGCCCGCGGTGACCCCGAGAGCCACCAGCGGGGCAACGATCCGCCGAGTCAGATCCTTGACATTTCTCATGCGAGGCAAACAACCTTCCATCATTCACCCGAGGCGATTCCCCCGGGCACGACATCGATGCTCGCATTCCGCCGTGGACCGGAACTGTATTTCCCGACATCGATATAAAGACCGTATCCAGTGACGACTCCGGGCCCCGCCTAGGCTGGACAGCGTGCTGAACATCGAACTGAACGGGCGGGTGCCGTCGGACGTCGCCGACATCCAGCGGCTGGCGACCGCGGGATACGGGCACTACACCTCGATGCAGGTGCGGGGCCGGGCGGTCCGCGGTCTGGCGCTGCACCTGGCCCGATTGTCCGACGGCAACGAGGAGTTCTTCGACTTCCGGATGGGCATCGACGACGAACAGCGGCTGCTCGGGTTGATCCGGCACGCGCTCGGCGACGAGACCGACGCCTCGGTCCGGGTCGGGTTCGTGCCGTCCGCCACCGGCGGGGCGGCCCCGGACATCCTGGTCTCGGTGAGTGCTCCGGTGGACGACACCGCTGGCCGGCCGCTACGTGTCCGGACCGACGACTATCAGCGGGACTGGCCGGCGCACAAACACGCGGCGACGATGGGATTGACGTACGCCGTGCGCCGGGCTCGTCTGGCCGGCTACGACGACGCGCTCTTCGTCGGCCGGGAAGGCCTGATCAGCGAGGGCACATCGTGGAACGTGGCGTTCTACGACGGCGACCAGGTGATCTGGCCGGACGCGCCGATGCTCAAGGGCGTGACCATGGTGCTGCTGCAGCTGGCGCTCTCCATGAACGGAACGCCGTGGACCATCCGCCCGGTCGACGCGATCGAGCTGCCGCTGCTGACCGGCGCGGCAGCCGTCAACTCGATCTGCCCGGCCCAGCCCGTCACCAGCATCGACACCGTCCCCTTCCCGGCCACCGACAAGCTGACCTCACTACTGCGGGACGCCTGGGAAACGGTCCCGTTCGACGACCTCTGAGCACAGCCGGTACGCGAAATCCCTGGCAGCCTGCACGGTCCCGCCCCGGGTTTGATGGAGACATCCAAGCCTGGGAGAAGACTCAGCTGTTCCGGCACCGAAGAAGTACCCCGATGAGCTGCGTGAGCGTGCGACCCGGTTGGCGGTTGAGGCCCGCCGAGATCCGGGATCTGCGGTCGGGGCGATCAAGCGGATCGCCGACCAGTTCGGGAGACACGCCGGCACAGATCGCATCGTCGACCTACTACTCCGCCAAGACCCGTCCCGCCTCGGCCTGAACGGTGCGTGATGACGAGCTGACCGACACGATCGAACGGATTCACCAGGACAACTACGGCGTCTGCGGCGCCCGCAAGATCTGGCACAAGTTACACCGCCGGGCATACCCGTGTCCCGCTGTACCGTCGAGCGGCTGATGCGAGCATGTGGGCTGCGTGGGCTGCTGCGCGACAAGTCGCCGCGCACGACCCGGCCGGCCGCCGAGACCGACCGGCGTTCGTCCTCGACGTGTGCTCCCGCATGATCGCCGGCTGGCAGATGGCCGTGTGGCGCCGCGAGAATCAAGGCGCTGAACTGGGCGGACTCATCCACCACTCGGACCAGGGCGCCCAATATCGAGCGATTCGCCACACCCGGAGACTCGGCGAGGCCGGCGGCGTCGCCCCGGTCGGATCGAAGGGCGACTTCTTCGACAACGCGATGACCGAGGCGTTCAACTCCCCGTTCAAGGCCGAACTCGTCCGCAACAGAGGATCCTGGCGCGGCCTCGACGATCTGGAGATGGCCACCGTCGAGTACATCGACTGAGCCATTTTCATCGTGACGGCGCAGGTCACGGTGGGTGTTGACGGTGAGAGTCGACAAAGGACGAGGCTCCCGGTAAGACAGCAGTCGACCAAGATCCGATGCCCCAACCGGGAGCCTCGCTGTGCTGTCTTACCCCGCCGCGATTCCGTTGTCCACTCGCAGCCTGAACCACCTCGCCGGCCTCATCCGGGCCCGCCGCGACCAGTGCAGGTCCCGGTGGCGGCGCCTCGACCCCGGCCGGCAAGCACTGCTCGCCCTGGCACACCTGCGCAACGGCGACACCCTGACCCGTCTGGCCTGCGGTTTCGAGATCGGCGTGACCACCGCCTGGCGGTACGTCCGCGAGGCCATAGACCTCCTCGCGGCCACCGCCGACGACCTCGAAGCGGCGATGGCCAGGATCCGGCTGCTCGCGTATGTGATTCTCGACGGCACCTTGATCCCGATCGACCGGGTCGCCGACCAGAAGCCCTACTACTCGGGCAAACATCGTCGACACGGCGTGAACATGCAGGTTATTGCCGACGCGGCAGGGCGGCTCATCTGGGTGTCGGCAGCGCTGCCCGGCGCCGTTCATGACCTGACCGCAGCCCGCACCCACGCCATCATCCAGGTGTTGACCAGCGCGAAGGTGATGACGTTCGCTGACAAGGCCTACCAAGGAGCCCGCGGCAGCATCCGGACGCCGTTCAAACGGCACCGCTACCGGCCGAAACTCAACCCCTGGCAGAAGAAGGTCAACCGGGCTCACGCCCGGATCCGCGCCATCGGCGAACGCGCCAACGCCACCCTTAAGACCTGGAAGATCCTGACGAAACTCCGCTGCAGCCCACATCGCGCAACCGCGATCGTGCAAGCCATCCTCGCGCTCCATCACGTGGAGTACCCGGCCTACTCAGGATGAAAATGGCTCACTGGTACAACAACCGACGCATGCATGGCGAACACGAGGCATTACCCGCGACGACCCACCCGGTCACCGCACCCTGGAAACCAACTAACCAGCTCTCCATTCTATTTTTCGGGAATGTCGGCCAGCATGTAACGGATGTATTCGCGGTTTGCATTCATCCGGATCGCGACGTCGATGACCGGCTGCGGACTGTTCAATTTCATCAGACTCACGAGCAGTGCCTCGCCCTGTGCCCGGTGCGCCTGCACGCCCTCACGGAGCACACTGTCGAACGCCACGCCGCGTTTCGTGGTCGCGTCAGCGAGTTGCTCCGGCGTCACCATCCCGGGCATCGGCATGCCGAGATGCGGGTTCTCGGCGGGCAGCCCGGCCTCGGCGTGCAGTTGCCGCAGGTCGGCCAGCTCGGCCTCGAATCGGCCCACCAGGTCGACAGAAAGCGCCTTGAGCTGCGTGTTCGCGCCGTGTTCGGTGGCCAGCGCGAGCAGCGGGAGGATCTGCTCGTTCATCGCGATGTTCACCTCGATCCACGCGTTGTCGGTCGTCGAAAAGGCGACCGGGGACGCGCCGGCCGGAGAAGAGGTGCCGGGCAGGGTGGGCCCGCTGGGCGCGGGAGCACCGGCCGAGGCGGATGAACCGGGCGGGGACGACGAGGGCGGGCCTGCGCAGCCGGCCAACCCGATCGAGAGGCCGACGGACAGGCCGGCTGCGAGAAATACCCGTTGATGGGGAAACACCCGCGCAGTCTCCAGTTCCTGATCCGGCGATGTCAATGCTTTCCATTGGCGATCAGCAACTTGGGCGAAACAATCACCCAACTTGGAAAGCGCTTTCCCGAATTGGTGCGATCATGAGTAAAGGGCCGCCCCGTCCTCGCCTCGCTGCGGGAGTGCGACGCCCGGGCCGCCGCCGACGCGGTCGATCGGCCCGCGCGATCGGCTACCCGCTCGGGGTGTTCGGCGTCCACCGAGGCCGAAACACGTGAACGGCGCCCGTAGGTTCCGGAACCTACGGGCGCCTTGCCACACCCACACCCCACTGACCTGGGTCTATGCCTGTGGAAGTCGACGAGAAAGCGCTTCACCGATGTTTCCACTGCATTGACAGCGTTTTACGGCCGGTTCACAGTGACTTTCAAGAGAGCGCTTTCACAGCTCCGTCCGCGCTGTGAAACATCCCCGAGGAGTCCTCGCCATGAAACGACGCCTGTTATCCGCCGCCGCCCTGGGCGGCCTGCTCACCGCGTTCCTGGCCGTCCCCGCGGCCGCCGCGGAAGTCCTCGTCTCGCAGAACAAGCCGGCCACCGCGTCGTCGATGGAGTGGTCCGGCACCCCGGCCGCCTCCGGTGTCGACGGCGACAACGGCACCCGCTGGTCCAGCGCGTTCGCCGCAACCCAGTGGTTCCAGGTCGACCTCGGCGCGTCCACCGCGGTCAGCCGGGTTGCGATCAACTGGGAGGCAGCCTACGCCCGGGCGTTCCAGGTCCAGCTCTCCACGAACGGCAGCAGCTGGACGAACGCGTACGCGACCACGTCGGGCACCGGCGGCCAGCAGAGCATCGCGGTGACCGGCACCGCCCGTTACGTGCGCCTGAACCTGACCCAGCGCGCCATCGAAACCTACGGCTACTCCTTCTGGGAGTTCCAGGTCTTCTCCGACAGCGGAACCACCAACCCCAACCCCGGCAACGGCCTTCTTTCGTACGGGAAACCGGCTCGCGCCTCCTCCGAGCAGAACGATCCGCAGTGCAACCCGTGCACCGCCGACAAAGCGTTCGACAACGACCCGGCCAGTCGCTGGGCCACCAACCCGACCGGCGGCTGGGTCGACCCCGGCTGGATCCAGGTCGACCTCGGCGCGACCGCGCAGATCAGCCAGGTCGTCCTGCAGTGGGATCCGGCATACGCCCGGTCCTACCAGATCCAGGTGTCGGCCGACGGCGCCAACTGGACGCCGATCTTCTCGACCACCACCGGTGACGGCCTCAAGGACGTGATCAACGCGTCCGGCACCGGCCGGTACGTCCGGATGTACGGCACCGCACGGTCGAGCGACTACGGGTACTCGCTCTGGGAGTTCAGCGTGTACGGCACCGGCGGCAACCCGACCGCTCCGCCCGCCAAGCCGGCCGACCCGGTCTTCCCGGCCACCCGCCTGGTCTTCGCCGACGAGTTCAACGGCGCGGCCGGCAGCAAGCCGGACACCGCCAAGTGGACGTACGACCCCGGGTTCCCGCAGAACGGCGAGGTCCAGTACTACACGCCGGACAGCCGGAACGCGTCCATGGACGGCACCGGCGCGCTGGTCATCGAGGCGCGTAAAGAGGCGTCCAACGGCCGCGACTACACGTCACACCGGATGAACACCGGCAACAAGTTCTCGGTCCAGTACGGCCGGATCGAGGCCCGGGTCAAGGTGCCGAAGGGCAACGGGCTGTGGCCGGCGTTCTGGCTGATGGGTGACGACTTCCTGCAGGGACGGCCGTGGCCGTACAACGGCGAGATCGACATCATGGAGGTCCTCGGCCGCAACACCGGCGAGGCGTACTCGACGCTGCACGCCCCGGCCTACAACGGCGCCGGCGGGTACGGCCAGAAGTACGCGACCGTCGACCTGTCCCAGGACTTCCACGTCTGGGCGGCCGAGTGGGACAGCAAGGGGATCCGGTTCTTCCTCGACGGCCGGAAGGTCTTCGACGCGAACAAGGAGACCGTGGAGAACACCCGCGGCCCGTGGATCTTCGACCACAAGTTCTATCTGATCCTCAACCTGGCCGTCGGCGGCGACTTCCCCGGTCCGATCGACGCCGGCACCCCGTTCCCGTCCCGGATGCTCGTCGACTACGTGAGGGTCTACCAATGAGGAAGCTCTTTGCCGGCACCGCGGCCATCGTCCTCGCCACCTACCTCTTGGTGTCAGCCGGTTCGGCCAGCGCGGCCGACACCCTTCTCTCGCAGGGCAGGACGGCCACCGCGTCGTCCACCGAGTCGGCCGCCTTCCCGGCGTCGAACGCCGTCGACGGCAACGCCGGAACCCGCTGGTCCAGCGCGTTCAGCGACCCGCAATGGCTTCAGGTCGACCTCGGGGCCAGTGCGACGATCACCAGTGTCGTCCTGGACTGGGAGACGGCTTTCGCCCGAACGTTCGCCATCAAGGCCTCGGCCGACGCCCAGAACTGGACCACGCTCTATTCCACCGCCGCCGGAAGCGGGGGGAAGCAGACCCTGAACGTGACCGGGACCGGCCGCTATGTACGGGTGGAGACCAGCGTGCGGGCGACACAGTGGGGTGTGTCGCTGGCCGAGTTCCAGGTGTTCGGCTCGGGCGGCGGCACCACGCCGACGATCCCGCCGGGTGCCGTACGGGTCGCCGAGTTCCTGGCCGACTGCCCGTTCAGCCACAGGCTGCCGGACGATCCGATCGTCTTCCCGAACCTGCCCGGCGCGTCGCACATGCACAGCTTCTTCGGCAGCACCGTGACGAACGCGTTCTCCACCGCCGAGCAGCTGCTCAACGCGAACAGCAACTGCAACCCGTCGATCGACAAGTCGTCGTACTGGATTCCCACGTTGTACCAGGACAACCAGCCGGTCGAGCCGGTCACCGGGATCTTCTACTACCTCGGTGAGGGGGTGCGGGACGACCTGATCGCGCAGACCCAGCCGCTGCCGTTCGGCCTGCGGATCGTGGCCGGCAACGCCAAGGCGACCGGGCCGGCCGACAACACCATCTCCCGGTGGTCGTGCCTGCACGCCGGGCACGTCGGGTCGTCGCCGGACTTCGTGAGCTGCCCGGCCGGCACCATGCTGGAGTCGTACCTCGACTTCCCGCACTGCTGGGACGGCCGCAACCTGGACTCCACCGACCACAAGAGCCACATGGCGTACCCGGTGAACAACGCCTGCCCGGCGTCGCACCCGGTCGTGGTGCCGAAGTTGCGGCAGGTCATGCGGTACCCGGTGAACGGCGCGCCGGCCCGGCTGAGGCTGGCGTCCGGTGGCGGTTACACCATGCACGGTGACTTCTTCAACGCCTGGCCGGTCGACGAGATGGCCCGCCGGGTGAACGACTGCATCCGCCCGATCATCAAGTGCGGGGTCGACGGGCGCCCGTAACGAGGGCTGCCGGGCCGGTGGTCCCGCCGGGGCCGCCGGCCCGGGGTGGCGATGGTGGTCACCTATCCCCTAGAAAGTCTCCATGATCTCCAAGCCCGGCCGTGGCGGACAACATCCGACGATGGATCACGTCGCCGCGGCGGCCGGGGTCTCCCGGGCCACCGTGTCGCGGGTCATCAACAACGCGGCCTCGGTGGCGCCCGCGATCCGCGAGACGGTCCAGCGGGCGATCGCCTCCACCGGGTACGTGCCGAACGTCGCCGCCCGCAGCCTGGTGACCCGGCGATCCGACTCGGTCGCCCTGGTGATCAGTGAACCGGACCGGCCCGACGACCACTCCTTCCTGAACCGGATCTTCACGGACCCGTACTTCGGCCGGGTCACCGCCGGCGCGACAGGCGCCCTCCGCCCGCACGACGTGCATCTGGTCGTCATGCCGGCCGAACCGTCCGACCATCACCAGGTGGTCCGGTACCTGCGCCAGGGCCACGTCGACGGGGTTCTGCTGATCAGCAGCAACGAACACGACCCGTTGCCGGCCCAGGTGCACGCCCTGGGCATCCCGGTGGTGCTGTCGTCCCGGCCGCCCGGCCCGCTTCCGGTCAGCTACGTCGACGTCGACCAGGTGGCCGGCGCCGAACTCGCGGCCGCGCGCCTGCTGTCGCTGGGACGGCGGCGGCTGGCCACGATCAACGGTCCGCTGGACATCCCGGCGGGCTCGCAGCGGCTCGATGGTTTCCGCTCCTACCTGCGGGACCGGGGCGTCGACGGGGTCCCGGCGGTGACCGGGGACTTCACCCGGGCCGGTGGGGAGGCGGCGGCCCGGGTGCTGCTCGCCGCCGACCCGGCGATCGACGCGCTGTTCGTGGCGAGCGACCTGATGGCCGAGGGCGCGCTGCGTGCGGTCCAGGACCACGGCCGGCGGGTACCGGAGGACATCGCCGTGGTCGGCTTCGACGATTCGAGCGTGGCCCTGGAGTGCCGGCCCCCACTGACGACGGTCCGCCAGCCGGTGGAGGAGATGGCCGCCGAGATGGCCGCACTCCTGATGGCCCACATCGAGAACCCGTCGCGCTCCCCGCGCTCGGTCATCTTCCAGCCGTCCCTGGTGATCCGGGACTCGGCCTGACCCCGCCCCCGGTCGGTGTCTCCAGTAGTTGCGCCATGCGGCGGGGCAGAATTTCGCGCAGGACCAGGCTGGTGGCGGTACGCCGGATGCCGCGGCATTCCATGATCCGTTGGGTGATCTGGTAGACGTCGTCGGCGTCCGCGGCGAGGATCTCGATCTGCAGGTCGCTGGGCCCCGAGATGGCCAGACACTCGACCACCTCCGGGATCCGGGCCAGCGCCTCCAGCAGGCCGTCGAAGTTGGCCTGGTCGACCTCCGCCGTCACCAGGGCACGCAGCGGACGGCCCACTCGGACCGGGCTGAGCCGTGCGGTGACCGGGGCCAGTCCGCCTTCTTCGAAGATCCGGTTCATGTACGCATGGGCGGTGCCCCGGGCGATCCCCAGGTTGTCGGCCACGTACTGCACGGTCGCGCGGGGCACCTCGTCGAGAAGGCGGAGGATGCGCGCCTCGGTGTCGTTCACCGGCGTCTCCGAGGATCGAGGGTGGTCGAGATGATCATCAGAACCCCTCGGCAGGCACCCCTATTGAACACAACGACCAACTTTCCGGTCAACAATTGCCTGTTCTGTAGCCGTTGACCACACTCAGGCCCGCTGAATGAGCACCGAGAGGAGAGAATGTTGGGGGCACTGGCCGTAGCGGGCTTCGTGGTGGTGATCGTGGGGGTGAACCTGCCCAACCCGCTGATGCCGCTCTACACCGAGCGGTACGGGCTGACCCCGCTGGCACAGTCGGTGTTGTTCAGCCTGTACCTGCTCGCGCTGGTCGCGACGCTGTCGATGGTGATCCGGCGGCCGAGTCCCCGGCTGTCCCCGCGTACCACCCTGATCGTCGCCCTGGTGCTGTCGGCCGGGACCGACCTGCTGATGGTGTGGGGGTCGCAGATGTTCGCCGGGCTGGCGGCCGGCCGGCTGGCGGCCGGGGTCAGCGTCGGGCTGGCCACCGGATCGGCGGCGACGGTGGCGCTGGCCGCCCTCGGTGAGCGGGCCCGGACCATGGTCGCCTCCGGGGCGGTGATCGGTTCGCTGGCCGGCAACCTCGGCGGCGGCCTGCTGGGCGTGCTGACCCCGGCCCCGCTGGAAACCGTCTACTCGGTTCATCTGCTGGTGACGCTAGCCGTCGCCACAAGCCTGCTACTGGTCCGCGGGGTGCCGGCACCCTCCACGACCGCCGCCGAGCCGGTCACCGGCGAACCGTCCGGCTACCGTCCCCGGCATCGGAGGGCGGCCCTGCTGCTCGGCGCGATGTCGTGGAGCGCGGCCGGGGTGGTACTGGCGCTGGTGCCCACCAGCCTGCGGCTGGCACTGCCCGGCGTCTCGCTGCTGCAGGCGGTCCTGCCGGGCGCGATGTTCCTGGCCGCGGCATGGGCGGCACAGACCCTCTGCCGCCGCCGGATCCTGCGGCTGCGCGCCTGGCAACTGTCGGTCCCGCTGGTCATCGGCATGGCCCTGATCGCGGTGGCACTCGACCAGGGCCGGTGGTGGTTGCTGCTGGCCGGCGCGGTGATCGGCGGGCTCGGTCAGGGCCCGGCGTACAGCCTGGGCTTGGCCACCGTCACCTTCGGCCTGCGGGCGGCCCGGCAGGGACGGGCGGCCTCCTGGTACGCCGCCGTCGCGTATGGCGCCTGCGGGGTGGTGACGACAGCGGTCGGCGCATACGCCTTGCAGGCCGGCGTCCCGGCGGCGATCGCGACGCTGACGGCAGGCCTCGCGGTGGCCGGGCTGAGCGCAGCGGCGTTCGCCGGCGCTCCCCAGCGTGTTCACCTGGCCGCCCGCCCGGCCACCGCATAGCCCCTCAGGCGCAAGCGCTCGATCATCCAGCGCGGTTGGTTACGGTCGCCGTTCAGTATTCGAGGGTTTCGTCGTCGCCGGGCTTGTCCGCGGCCCGGACTGTTCGGCGGCGGCGTATGCCCATGGCGAGGGCTCGGGTCAGCAGGTCGTAGAGGTATCCGGTTCGCTGGAGACCGGTGGCCCGGGTCAGCATGGCCCGGGTCTGTTCGCGGAACTCGGCTCGTTCGGCTGCCGGCAACCAGAGCGCGGCCAGCCAGATCACCGGGCGTTCGGCCCGCCTCGGCAACGCTACGGGAAGAACAGGGCCCAGACCGAGCAGCACCAGGACTGCGGTCCCGGCAACGGCTCCTTTCTTGCCGAGGCCGTCCAGGAACAGCCAGGTGGTTCCGACGACGAAACCGACCGCTACCAGACCCGTCACTCCGTAGTTGACGGTGTTCCTCGCACCGGCGGCAACCCCTGCGTCGCCGCCGGACATCAGGTGGCGAACGAAGCCGATCAGCGTCATGAGGGCCGGGGTCACCACAGCGACACCCGAGGCGACGATCAGCGGGAGATCGCTGTTCATGATCCGGATCCGGCTGTGCGGGGTCGCGGTGCGGGTGACCCGGCCGGATCCGGGTGGAGGGCCCGGAACTCCTCGATCGCGCTGTCGACGTCGTCACGGTTACCGCTGTCGAGCCGGTAGAAGCGACGCCGGTCGCCGGTGCGCTCCTCCCAGCGTGCGGTCAGCCAGCCACGGTCGATGAGGAACCTCAATGTGGGGTACGTCTGGCTGGGCATCAGGCCGGTGCCCGTACACACGTCGTGGTCGTCGAATTCCACCCCGGGGTGACGCTGGAAGAAGCAGGACACCTCGTATGCCAGCCGGTTCAGCACCGGGGCGGTGACTCCGGCCGCACCCGGCGGTGCCAGGCCCTGGAGGTAGATCCGGTGCCGGAAGTCGAAACCCATGCCCCGGTGGCGCAGGATACGGCGGACCGCGGCGTCCTCCAGGAAGCGGGTCAGGCGCCACGGCAGGGCGCCGCGGGCGGCGAGCACGAGATGGCTGGACCGGTACCAGCCCCACGGGCTGAACAGCAGCGGCAACGGTGACCCGGCGACCGCCGCCGTCAGGAGGATGTTCGGTGAGCGTTCGACGATGGACACGGAGACCAGCGGCAGCAGGGCTTCCAGGACCGCGAACAGCAGAGCCAGCCGCAGGGAGCGTCGTGCATCGAGTGGTTGACGGACCCGTCTCCGGGATATCAAGCGGCGGATCGCCCCGCCGACCGGCCAGCTCAGCAGCCAGCCCGCGGCCACCGTCACGGCGGTCGTGACCGCGGGGCCGGTGACAGCGGCTACGGTCAGGGCCACCCCGGTGGCTTGGGCCGTCATCCGTACCCCGGTGAAGGCCTTTCGGGGGGTGACGGCCGCCGCCGCGAGCACCGCCGTGGCCAGGAGCAGCAGAATCAGCGCCGTCATCCGGTCAGCACCGGAAGCCGGTAGGGGGCGGCGGGACGCACCGATCCAGGCGGCCAGTGTGACCGCCGCGGCGGACCCGAGGGTGACGATCAGGGTGCGGGCCGGGCCGGTGAGGGTTCGGTGCAGATCCGGCCAGGTGAACCCGTGCGAGGTTCGGCGGGCGGTCACCGCGATGGTTCGCAGCCAGCGCCGGCACTGTCCGATGATGGGTGGCTCGCGGTCGGTCCGGCCCCAGTCGATCCCCCGCTGGATCGCCGCTTCGGTGAATGCCTGTTCGGCGTTCTGTGCTGATTGACGCAACTCCGCCCGGACCACGGCGGCCAACTCGACCGCTTCGTAGGTGGTGAGGAATTCGTCGCCGACCTGCTCGTCCGCGAACCGCGGCAGGACCGCCTCCTCCGGGCCCGGCAGCGGGTCGATCCGGACGACACGGGCCGTGCTCAGTCCGCGGGCTGCCGGCGAGACGGCCGAATACTCCTCCAGGCGGCACGCGGCAACGACCGTGACGCGGGGACCGGCGTTCTCGATGCCGCGCAGCGCTTCGAGGCGGGCCGGGGCGCTCAGTTCGTCGAGGTCGTCGAGGATCAGTGTGAGCTCGCCGTTCTCGGCGAAGGCGGTGAGGGTGGCGCGTTCGCTGCGCGAGACCCGCCCGAGCCGTCCGGTGAGTTCCCGGACCGCCCAGTGGACGAGGGTTTCCCGGGTCGGGTGCCAGGTTCTCGTTGACAACACCACCGGGATCAGCGACCGGTTCGTCAACATGTCGGCGAGGGCGCAGAGCAACATCGTCTTGCCGCTGCCGGGACTGCCGAGCAGGTGCACCTTCATCGGCTCGTGTGCCAGATCGTCGGCCAGATCGTCGACCCGCACCGACCGGGGCGATTCCCCGTCGGGGGTCCAGGTCAGACCGAGCGGGGGCGGGAACAGAGGGAACCGTCCGGCATACTCCCGGACTCGGGTCAGGACGGCGTCCGGTGCCGCGGTGGTGGGCCGACGACGGACTCGCTCCCCCACGAGGACCACGGTCTCGATCACCATCGCGGCTACGCCCAGCACTGCCGACGCGCCGGCCAGTGGTGCGGCGAGGCCGCGGAGCAGCGGCTGGGTCAGCACCACGATCAGCCATACGGTCATGGTGGTCAGGGCGGTCAGGTTCAGGATCTGGGCGGCGCGCAGCCGGCGCGGCTTGTCGGCGGGGGCCAGGATCCGGGCGAACAGCGCACCGTAGGTTCCGGCCGCGAGGAGCAGAGCCGCGGTGATCGGGTGTGGTGAGACGAGGGCGTTCAGAAGCGGGATGAGCCCGGTCATGATGGTCGGCACCCTGTTGCGCAGTGGGAGGCCGTATCGCACGGTGATCCCGCCGTGCCCGGGCGTGTCGAGGACGAGCACGTCGCCGTACGCCAGGTGTGGTGTGTTCCCGCTGATCCGGGGGCGTGTTCCCACCGGAGTACTGATCGTCACGTGTTGTTCGGCTCCGTGCACCGCGGCCGGTTCGGCGACGACGGTGGTCCGGCCGGTCCACCGCGACGGTGGATCGGCGGGTGTCTCGTACGACAGGGTGAGCGCCCGTGGTGCCGAGTCCGGCAGCAGGGCGACGACCGGTACACCGTCCAGCCGGTTTCCGGTGCCGCGCCTGGCCCGTCGCAGTGTCTTCCAGGTCTCGTCGGCCGTCTCCGGGAACCGGGCGAGCCATCCCGGCTCGGGGAATCTGGTGGCGATCATGTCGGCGATGGTGATCAGGTGACGTGCCTTGCCGGTGGTCAGGCGAGGCATGACGGCGCCGGTCCCGTCGTGGACGTGGACTCCGTCGGCGACCCCACCGGCGGCGGTCGGAAGCACACTCACCAGGACCGGGGCGTCGCCGGTGCCGTGGACCACCGCATCGATGCGGTGGACGACGCGCCCGCCGGTGACGGTGATCGTGTGGGTCTGAGCGGAGACACTGTCGTGGGACCGGGCGTAGGCCAGTGCGGTGAGCCAGTCGTCGATGCCGGGAATCACCGTCGTCTCCGCGCCGGTCGCCCGGAGGTACCGGTCACTCAGGTCCCGGGCCAGGTCGAACAGGCGCTGCTCGTCGACGGTGTCGACAGTCCCGGCCTTCGACAGGGCGATCCGGAGCAGACGAGCCCGGCCGAGCGGCGTACCGGCACCGCGGTCGAACGTGAGCAGAGCACCGACCAGACCGACCACGTCGGCGAAGCGTGCCAGCCGTTCCCGCTCCAGCCCGGCCGACCCGCCGAGATGCCCGCCCAGGTACATCTGGTCGACGGCGTCCCGGGCCATGGTCACCGCGCCGCCGGGATCCCCGGAGTTCAGCGCCCCCATGGCGGCGGTCGCCAGGCCGGACTGCGCCGCCTCGGGATCGAAGAGTGCCACGTAGCCGAGGTACTGCCGGTCCGCTGGTGACAGGAAGGCGGCGGCCAGTCCGGCGGTGTGCCGGATGATGGTCGGCGCCTCGGACTCCAGCGCCGACAGGATGTCCGGCCGCAGTGCCCCCCGCACCCGGTACCGGCCCTGCTGACCACCGATTCGTTGTACGAACGGGGAGTCGCGGACGAGGTCGAACGGCAGCACGTCGCCGACCACGAACTCGTGCAGTTCCGGGTCGAACCAGCGCAGCACCGCGAGCCGTCCCCAGGCCCGGCGCTGGGCGACCGGGATCCCGTCGAGAATCCGGCTGTCCTGGGGACGGCTCATCGGCCGTCGTCCCGGCGTGCCAGGAGATAGGGGACCAGTTCGTCGCGGATCGGCCCCGGAACGCCTCTCATCCGCCGCCACAGGTAGTCCGCCAGCGCGTCCGAACGGTCGATGCCGAGAGCCGCCAGCCAGTCGCGGACGTCGTCGAGGGTGAACGGGCCGAGCCGGAACAGGTACGGCACGACACCCGGCAGCCACGCGGCCGGTGGCCCGCTCCCCCACGGCTCCCCGGCGGAAGCGACCAGGACCAGGACGTCCGCGTGCAGCGTGGCGCCGGGCAGCAGGTCCTCGCGCAGCCAGCCGCGCACCTCCGCGGACGGGCAGCGGTCGAAGTGATCGAACAACAGCAGCGGCCGGTGCTGCCCCGCACGGGCCAGGTCCTCCACGAAGACCGGGGTGAGCTGCCGGGCCTGCGCCGCACGCTGGCGCACCCCGTCGACGACGAACGTCATCCGTGCCGAGCCGGACAGTGTGACGTCGCCGGTTCTCAGGGCGCTTCGGACCGGTGGGATCCTGGCGCGCAGCCGCTCGTACGACGGAAACGTCACCCGCCCGCGCAGCCGGGTGACGATCCGTTCCAGGACCTGGCCCGGTTCGGCGGTCTCCTCCAGATCGATCAGCACCGCGGGCCGGTCCGGGCGATGCCGCTGGAAGGCCTCGGCGAGCAGGGCGGTCTTACCGATCCGGGGCTCGCCGCAGACGACACCGACGCCGGATTCGTCAGCGGCCAGCAGGCCGGCGATCCGGGCCAGTTCGGTGCGCCGGTCGATGTGGACGTCGGTCACCGATCGTCCTCGCCGACTTCCTCACCCTTCATCTGTCCGGGGTCCGAGCTGTCGGTGACGATGAACCGGGCCTGGTCCCCGGCGGTGAAGTTCCTGGTTCGTACGGCGGCGCCTTTCCGCGGCCGCACCTCGGCCTCCCCGGTCAGGGACACGTCACGGGCGTCGAACTCCCGAGCTGTGCCGTTCCGGCCCGGGGCGGTCAGCCAGGCCATGAGCAGTGCACTGGCCACCGTCAACAGAACGACGACGACCCAGATCGGCCACGACGAGTGCGGTTCGGTAGCCAGGTTGATCGCGACCCCCAGCCCACTGGTGGTGGCCGCGGTCAGGCCGGTGCCCAGCAGAATCCGCTGGGGTCGCCGGAGATCGCTCATCGGGCCGGGCGAGATGCGGATCCAGTCCGCATCGCGGCAGCCGCCAACCCGTCGGTCATGGTGGAACGCACTGGCATCGACACGAATGCACCCTCCGGTTGTGCCGTTCGTTATATCGCATCCGGCCGATCCGGACCACCTTCGAACGTCGAGCTTGACGTCGGTCAACCGCGATCGACGCCCACCTGGTCGAGCCGGCCGGCTGTCAGCGGTAGCGCTACCTGGAGATCGACGTTCTCAGCGGGCTGCGGACTCACTTCGCCCACGGAAGGCGGTCGGACAGCCGCCGACCTAGGCTGACAGCGTGATCCGGGATGAGCTGGAGCGGCTGCGAGCGCGAGCGGACGCCGAGACGGCGGCGCTGGCCCGGGACCTGGAGGGTCTGTTCGCGGCGTCGCGGGACTCCAACGCCGACGACGAGCACGACCCGGAAGGAGCCACCGTCGGCTTCGAGCGGGCCCAGCTGACCGCGTTGCTGGCCGCGGCCCGGGATCGGTCCGCCGAGGTCGGCGAGGCGTTGCAACGCCTGGATTCCGGCAGTTACGGCAGCTGCGAGGGTTGCGGCCGGCCGATCCCCGAAGAGCGATTGGCGGTACGGCCGTTCGCCCGCCGTTGTATGGCCTGCGCCTGAGCGGCAGGACTCGGGCAGTGCGAGGTCCGGTACGAGCTGGACCGAGGCGGCGATGGCCGGCAGTACGGCGAGTGCCTCCGCCGCGAGCGCCCACCGGCCGCTACGTGTCCGGACCGACGACTATCAGCGGGACTGGCCGGCTACGACGATGCGCTCTTCGTCGGCCGGGAAGGCCTGATCAGCGAGGGCACGTCGTGGAACGTGGCGTTCTACGACGGCGACCAGGTGATCTGGCCGGACGCGCCGATGCTCAAGGGCGTGACCATGGTGCTGCTGCAGCTGGCGCTTTCCATGAACGGGACGCCGTGGACCATCCGCCCGGTCGACGCGATCGAGCTGCCGCTGCTGACCGGCGCGGCAGCCGTCAACTCGATCTGCCCGGCCCAGCCCGTCACCAGCATCGACACCGTCCCCTTCCCGGCCACCGACAAGCTGACGTCACTGCTGCGGGACGCCTGGGAAACGGTCCCGTTCGACGACCTCTGAGGACAGCCGGTACGCGAAATCCCGCACGGCCGGGTCCGTCGTGGCCACCGCGGCCTCCAGCCGGCTCGGTGACAGGCCCTCGACCGGGCGGGTCACGATGCCGGGCAGCGGGGCAGCCGGATCCCCCACGTCGTGCAGCGCCGACGCCGGCACGAACGCGATCGAACGGCCCAGCCGAAGCTCGGTGATCAGCTCCGACACCCCGGCCACCTCGGGGCCCGGCCGCCACGGCCGGGTGTCGACGTCGGCGCCGGCCCAGTGCGCGCGTTCCGCCGGGGACATCCCCCGCAGGCACGCGATCGGGGCGTCACGTACCTCGGCCAGGGTCGGGGCGGCCGTACCGGCAAGGGGGTGGTTGTCGCTGAGGACCATCACGCGAGGCTCGGTCGACACCGGGACGAAGTGCAGGCCGTCACGGTCGAAACAGTCCCGCAGCAGCGCCACGTCCACGGCACCCGATCGCAGTTGGGCAAGGTCCATCTTCCAATCGAAAGGCACGATCTGCGCGGGTACGCCGGCAGCACGCGCCGTGGCCATCACGGTCAGCACGTCACACCCCGCGACCGCGACCTGCAGCGTCCGCGTGTCCCGGGCACGTTCCACCGCCCGGCCGGCCCGTCCGACGAGCTCGTAGGCTTCGCCGAGCAGCACCGATCCCGCCGCCGTCAGCTCGGTGGCGTGCGGCCGGCGCAGGAACAACGGCACACCGACCGTACGTTCCAGAGTCTTCACCGCCCGGGACAACGCCGGCTGGGTGATCCGCAGGCGCTGGGCGGCACGGGTGATGCTCCCGGTCTCGGCCACGGCGATCAGATACGTCAGCTGACGCAGTTCCAGGTCGGGCATGCCCCCGACGATAACGCCCCATGATCAGACGGCATTGGCGTACGCCGCTGCGTTCGGTTTGACTTCCGCCATGAGCATCACGATCCCCGAGCACATCCTCACCTCGCCGCAGCCGGTCGCCTGCGTCGGAACCTTCACCACGACACCCGGCAACCGGGAGGCGTTCCTGCACGAGGTGCGGAAGATCCTTGCTCCGGTACGCGCCGAGAAGGGTTGCGAGGCCTACGAGTTCCACACCACCGACGACACGATCGTGCTCTACGAACGCTGGACGACCGGCCCCGACCTGGCCACCCACGGCACCCAGCCACACCTGAAGGCATACGGCACAGCAATCGCCGGCATGGTCGACCCCACCTCCATCACCGTCACCTGGATGAGCCCGGTCGAACACCCCTGACATCCCGAGCTACTGGTGGTGCAGCCCCGCAGAGCGGTGCGGGCGGCATCGCAGCCCTCGGATAGGTGTCCGGCGGCCCGGCTGTGACGCAATCCTCACGCTCGTGCGATCAGCTCGCTGAACCCGGAGACGGGAAGCGGCCCGACTTGACGTCGGTCACGAACGCCGTCCACAAGGGCAGGGCGAATGCGAGGGTTCCGCCTGACGGGTTCTTGGAGTCCCGCACCAGAATTCTGTTCGTGCCACGGCTGCCGTCCAGAGAGACTTCGACACAGGCGCCGTTGGCCACCGAATACGAGCTCTTCTGCCAAGTCGTTTTCATCATCGATCCCTTCACCGGCGACGGGAGCTTCCCGGAGCATCGGGAATTTCAACGTACGTACTCCGCGGCGCGGCAACGAACTGTTCAGTCCATCAGGCGATGGCCGCCGGGCGTCATGTCCGGCGTCACGTAGTCACAGCGGTCCCCGGCGCGTCACACGCCGGCGCAGATTGCGGCCCGTGGCGACGGCCACGGCGGTGAGTGTCAGCAGGACCGCTGCGCCCACCGTGAGCAGCACGGTGATCCTCGGCCAGGCGGGTAGTGGGAGGTCCGGCGGGTTCGGGCCAGCGAGGGGCAACGCCCAGCCCGTGACCAGCCATGCGAGCGCACCGACCAGCAGGCCGATCACCACGGCGACGGCGACCAGGGCGGGGTACGTCCAGAGCATCGCCTGGCCGGCCGGGCCGGGGCGCAGGCCCTGGTTCCGCAACGCGGACAGGTCCTCGACCCGGCGGCGCCGGTCCACCGCTGCCGCCAGCACCAGCGCGCCCGCCCCCAGCAGCACGGCCAGGACGCCGGTCAGCACGTGGAACCAGAGCGCCAGCGCCGGCCCCTGCTGGTCGAGGCGCTGGCGTATCCGGTCGGCACGGACATCGGCGACGACGGTGAGTCCTTCGGCCGAGACCCGGTCCAGGATGTCCGGTGGCGCCGTCGTGTTGAGCCAGATCTGTGGCGTGGTGCTGAGACCGGCGTTCATGGTCGTCCGGTCCGCGTACTCCAGGTCGACCATGACGGCCCGGCGGCCCACCTGGGGCACGACCGGCAGGGTTCCGGCGTCGGTGGTCAGCATGGGTTTGGCGTCCAGGCCGCTGATGACGTCGCCGGTGGGGCGGGCACCGGCCACGGCGACCGGGATCGGGTCGGGGGTGCTGGCCGGCTTGATCCAGACGAGCGGGGAGGCGCTGATCGATTCGTCGAAGGTGATCCGCAGGCCGTCCGGCGCCTGCGCCACCCGTACCTCCGGGCTGGCCCGCCAGCTGTTCGGGTCGGCCAGCCGGGTCACCGGCCACACCTTCCGGTCCGGGGCGGTGGCGCGCAAACCCTTGAGTGTCACCTCGGCGGTGATGCGGGACGTGCCGGTGCGGGCGAACCCGATGCCGTCGATGCGGCATCCTTCCTGACAGACCTCGATCTTCTGCCGGTACGTCGCCGCCCGGTTCTGTAGTTCACCGAGTTCGATCACCGCGTCGCCGATCCCGTTCAGTGCCGAGACCGACACCTGCAGCCGCAGGCCTTTGGTGCCCGGTACCAGTCCGGACGCCGCCACGTCGACGGCGATGTCGGGGCCGGGGAACTCCGGTGGGGCCGGCAACTCCGGGCGCAACCGGCCGGCGACCTCGTCCGGGCCGGGTCCGTCGCCGGGCCACGCCGCGACGGCTGCGAGCCGGGTGGAGTCCACGGCCAGGCCGGGCGCTTCGTCGGCGGTGGTGCCCGGGGGCAGCCGGGTGACGGCCATGGCGAAGTCACCGTCGGGGTCGATCCGGCGTACCGCGGCCAGTAGTTGCTGGGGTTGTGCCGTCTGCACGGTGAGGACCCGGGCCGCTCCGGTGCCGAGGGTCGCCTCGACGGCGCGGCCGGTGGTGGCGGTGTCCACCGCACAGGTCGCGTACCCGGTGACGGCCACGGTGGCCACCAGCAGCGCGAAGAGCCGGCCGGCGCCGGGGCGGCGGGCGAGTTGCAGACCGGCCAGGGCGACACCGAGCCGGCCGCGGTGCAGGGCGCGGACCGCGTACCGGCTGATCAAGGGCAGTGAAGCGCGGGCGGTGAGCAGGCCGAGGGCGAGCATCAGGATGGCGGGTGCGAACAGGCCCACCCCGGTCAGCGAGCCTTGGGAGAGTACGAGCTGGACCGAGGCGGCGACGGCGAGGAGTACGGCGAGCACCTCCCCCGCGATCGCCCACCGGCCGTCGGCGGTGGCGGGGTTGCGGCGCAGCAGTGCGGCGACCGAGCCGACCAGCTGCCGGCGCTGGGCGAGCATCACCGACAGCAGCGCTGCCCCGGCGGCCAGTGGTGCGTAGCGCAGGGAGGTCCAGGCGGAGGGGACGCCGCCGTCCGGGAAGACGATCGCGGCGATCGCATCGACGAGCAGTTGCCCGGTCAGGCAGCCGCACAGGGCGCCGGCCAGGACCGCGACGAGGCTCTCGCCGGCCGCCAGCCACCACCGGGTCCACCATCGTGAGCCACGCAGCGCGACGACCGCCAGCTCGCCCTGCCGTCCTTCGAGGCCGTAGCCGACGGTGAGGAAGATGGTGAAGCAGGCGAGCAGGATCAGGGGCACGGCGAGCACCGGCACGAGCGGCCGGGTCGAGGTCTGTCCGACGTCGATGCGGTCCAGCAGTGCCGTCATACCGGTGTCGATCTTCACCGCCATGCCGACGTCGGCGGTGGACTGTTCCAGTTTCTGCAGGTCGGCCCGGAGTTGGCCGAGACGGTCGGGGTTCAGTGCGGCCGGCCCGGCCCGGCCGTCCATGGCTAGGGTGATCTGGCCGTGGTCCATCGTCTGCTGGGTCACGGCGGTGGTGAAGATCGGTTCGCCCGGGCCGGTCTCCGGTGTCGCGGTGAAGTAACCGCGGGCGCCCCAGTAGCCGGCGTTCGGCTCGGCCGCCCGGTAGGTGCCGGCGATCAGCAGGCGCCGCGGTTTCCCGTCCGGTAGCCAGATCTTCCGTTTCGGGTCCGGGCTCGGCAGGGCCGACCGCAGCTCGACCGAGTCGCCCGCCTTCAGGCTCAGCCGCTGTGCCGTGTGTTCGCCGAGCAGCACATCGCCCTCGGCTGCCAGGCAGCGGCCGGTCAGGATCCGCAGGTGGGCGCAGACGTCCTGGCGGTAGACGAGGAGTCCGGCGTTCGCCGGATTCGGGTCGATGCCGATGACCCAGTACTCGGCCGAGTAGACGTAGGTGAAGCCGGGCAGGGCGATCAGCGCCGTGGCCACGTCGCCGAACTGCAACCCGTCCTGCTCCGGCGGGCTCGGCGGCCCGGTGTCGTCCTCGGTGGCGACGCGCTCGTTCTGCACCGCGCTCGCCACCAGGCCGAGTTCGTCCGGCGCGGCGGTGGCGATCTGCCCGGCGGCGACCGCACGGTCCACCGCGATCAGGTAGGCCGGGGCGGCGACCGCGGCGGTGACCGCCAGCAGGCCGAGCAGGGCCAGGGTGACGGCCTGCCCGCGGCGGTGCCAGAGCATGACGAAGACCAGCGAGATCATCGGCCGTCCTCTTTCGGGTCGGCACCACGACCGGCCGCGGCGCCTGGTGCTCGCAGACCGCGAAGCAGCGGCCGCACCGACAGCCACCCGGTCACGCCGAGCACCACCAGGGCGACCAGTGCGGACAGCGCGAGCACAACACCGTTCTGCGGGGCGGGCGGCGGCAGCACCGCCCAGCCGTCGGTGAACGGTGGCACCACGATCCGGGTGAGCGGCCCGACCAGCGCGGCGGCGAACACCCCGACCGACAGACCGGCCAGTACGAGGGCGGCCGTCCCGGCGTAACCGGTGGTGACCGCGGCCGGGGCGGGTAGCCCCTGCGAGCGCAGCGCCGCGAGTTGGCCACGCAGCACGGGCCGGTCGACGGCGGCGGCGACGGCTGTCGTGGCCGCGGCCAGCAGCAGCGCCGCCACCCCGGCCAGCAACCCGAACCGTGCGACGGCCGCCGGTCCCTGGCCACCGAGGACAGCGGATCGTTGCGCGGTGCTGTCGGCGGTGATCACGGTGAGCCCGGCGGCGGTCAGGTTGGCCGTCAGACCCGGGCGGGCGCCGGCGGCGAGCCAGACCTGGAACTCTCCGGGCGGCTCGCTCTCCCCCGCGACACGGCGGGTGGCGTCCAGGTCGACGAGGATTCCGCTGGTGCCCAGCCCGGGCAGGGCCCGCGCAGTGCCGGCGACCCGTGCCGGGACCTGGCCGAACGAGGTCAGCAACGGGTCGGTGAGCCGCCACTCGGCCGGAGCCTCGCCGGCCAGCACCACCGGCAGCGGCATCGCGGTGTCGGACGCCCAGACCTCGGTGCTGCTCACCCGTACCGCCAGCTCGTTGCGGTCGGCGGACAGCCGCAGTCCGTCGCCGGTGGTGGCGATGTCGATGGCGACGCCGCCGACGGCGGGCCGCCACCGGCCGATGTCGCCGAACCCGGCGGGGTCCAGGACCTCGGCCGCCGGGCCGTACTGCCGCAGGCTCTGCAGCGTCACCACGGTGTCCGGCGGGAGTGGGCTCCGGCCCGGCGCGGTCAGCCCCCAGCGGACCAGGCGACAGCCGGGCGCGACGGCGCATCCGGGCACCGGAGCCGAGACCGTGCCCGGAACACCGAATGCGACAGCCACCGGCCGGCCGGTGCCCTCGTGCTGCAGCAGCAGTTCGACGGTGACCGGGGCGGTGCCCTCGGAACGCGTCCGCAGGGTCAACCGGTCGCCGGTGACCAGCGGCAGCGGCTTCGCACCGCCGGCCGCCGTCGCGTCCGGGAGCAGACCGGCCGGCCCGAACTCGGGGCGCCACTGCGCGACCGCGGCGAGCCGGGTGGTGTCCACGGCCAGCACCGGCGGGATCGTCGTGGTGTCGGCGACCACCGCCATCGCCTCCCGGCCGCCCGGATCGGCCCGGCGGACCGCCGCGAGCAGCGCGGTACGGTTCGGCGCCTCCACTCTGAGCACCCGGTCGGCGCCCAGTTCCGCGGCGCTGCGCTCGGCCCGGACGGTACGGTCGGCGGCCAGCCCGCCGGCCGCCGTGGCGAACACCGCGACCGCGACCACGATCAGGGCGAACACCCGGTCGGCGCCGCGTTGCCGGGAGACCTGGACGGCGGTGAGGCCGAGCCGGAGCCACCCGCCGCGTAACGCCGCACCACCGGCCCGGTCGGCGACGCGTACCAGCAGCCGCGCGGCCAGCAGTGCGATGGCCAGTGCGGCGAGCGCGGGCGCGGCGACCTTGAGGCCGTCCTCCGGCCCGCCGGACCGGGACTGGTAGACCGCGGCGGCGGCGACGGCGGCGAGCACCTGGTCGACCAGGGTGGCCCGCCAGTCGGCGCGGCCCGTCGCCGAGCGTCGCAGCAGGACCGCGACCGGCTGCCGCAGCACCAGCGCCTCCCCGATGACCAGCACGAGCAGACCGCCGAGCAGGACGGCGGCGAGCGCGGCGGCGACGAGCACCAGCGCGGCGCCCCGGTCGCTCGGGTGTACCGCCCCGGCGAGGCCACCGGCGAGCAGCAGCCCGGCGGGCGCACCGGCCAGCACCCCGGCCAGCAGCGGCACCAGGTGTTGTCCCGAGGCGAGCCGCAGGATGTCGCCGCGGCTCAGGCCGCGCAGTTTGAGCAGCGCCACGTCGGTTCGCCGGTCCCGGCCGGTGCAGCGCCCGGCGATCCCGATCGCGAACCAGGTGAGGATCAGCGTCTGCAAGCCCGCGGTCAGGACGCCGCGGCGGACCGTGTCCCGGTCGGCGGCGATGCGCTCCAGCACCGTGTCGATGCCGGTGATCATCCGCAGCCGGTTCGGTTTCAGCCGGGCCTCGGCGTCGTCCAGTGCGGCGCCGAGGCGCTGGGCGCCGTCGCCGCGGATCAGGTCCGGCGGGATCTGGACGTCGTAGGTGAGTGTGGGCTGCTGGAACAGGCCGGAACCGAACGTCTCGACCGGTGTGAAGACCGGGTCCAGGCCCGGGACCTCGGCCCGGAACAGCGGATTGCTCCAGTACGGGTCGGCGGGATCGCGCATCGAGTAGGTGGCGACGACGGTGAACCGGAACGGGAAGCCCGTCCGGTCCAGCAGGGTCAGGGTGTCACCGGTCTGCAGGCCCAGGTTCTGGGCGGTGGCGTTGCTGACCGCGATCTGCAGGGGTGCGGACGGACAGGGCCCGTCGAGGCGTACGTGCCGGCAGAGGTCGTCGCGGTAGGCGACCGCCATGTTCGCGTCGCCGCCGGCCCGGGTGACGCTCAGCCGCTGCTGGATCCCGCGCACCGGCTGGTCCAGGGAGCGGGACAACTCCCCGGCGGCGAGATCGGCGAACCGGCGGAGCACGGCGGCCGCGTCGGTGCGGACGTCGGTCTCGGTCTGGATCGAGACGTTGCGCTGGGCCGCCGACGCGGCGCTCAGTTGTGCTTCGGCGGCGCGGGTGACGGCGGCGTAGGCATACCAGGGACCGGCGGCGGCGACGGCGGCGGCCAGCGCGGTCAACACGAAGATCGCCAGTACCTGCGCGGTCCGAGCCCGCACCGCGTCGACAACAAGCGTGAACAACCCCCACCCTCCCCCGATCAACGGCGACGCTACGCGACGGGCACAGCGTGTGGGGGGCACTGTGCGATCGCAGCGTGACAGCGATGATCCCGGGCTGACCGTCCAGGCGCACCGCGGGACCGCTACACCTTCCGTGCCTCCATCACGGACTGACCCCGCCCACGGTGTACGCGGACAGGGTCAGTCGCTGATCTGTGAAGATGCGGCCTACCTGACCGCCGCCCTGGTCTCGCCAACCACCATCGCCGTCTCGGAGCAGCGCTCACGCAGTTCCTTGAGGCGCTGGTACTCCGGGGACTCGTACCAGTGGTTCACCGCCTCCTTGTCCGGAAACTCCTGGACGACCAGGCTGGACGGTTGCCAGGAGCCTTCCAGGACGACCGGCTTCAGGTCGACCACGAGGTTGCGGCCGCCGTAGCGGGTGAGCAGGTCGGCGGCTTCCCGCGCGTACCGGCCGAACTCCTGGGGGTTCGTGACTTTCAGATCGATGACGACGTACGCGGTCACTGCTGTCTCCCTGGATCTGCTACTTGATCAACTCCTGGACATCGAGGCTAGGTAAGCGGCCGGGGATCAACCATGCGCGTGACTCCCGGTTTCATGCGCGACCGGGTCACGCCGTCGGCGTTGTTAGCCTTGCGCGGTGGACGTGCTGAGCCAGGTGGTCATGTCGTTGCGGGAGGGCGATGCTTTTCTTCGCCGCACCCGGCGCCGCGGGCATTGGGCCAACCGTTTCGGGCCGTACACCGGGGCCGGATTCCATGTGCTCCTGGAGGGCGCCTGCTGGTTCTCCCTCGGGGCCGGGCACAGCATCCGCCTGAGCGCCGGTGACGTGGTCTTCCTGCCCCGGGGAACGGTTCACGCCATGGGCGCCGGGCGGCAACCGCCCCTCGCGACGCTTCCGCACGAATACACCGACGGGCCCGACCTCGGCGACGGTACGCCCGACGGATCGGAAGCCGTGCTGCTGTGCGGCGCGTACGAGCTACGCCGGCGCAGCGGCCAGGCCCTGCTCGACGCGATGCCGGACTACGTGCACTTCCCCGGCGCGGGCCGGGCGATGACCCACACGACGAGCCTGATCGCCTGGGAACAACCCGGCGGGCGCATCGGTGATCAAGCGGTCCGATCGGCGGTGCTGGACCTGTTCCTCGTCGACATCCTGCGCCGGTGGATCGACGGGCACTCCCCCGGGCTCTCCTCGGCCGGCGCAGCCGATTCCGGCATCGTCACCGTGCTCCGGCACATCCACGAGGCCCCGAACCGGCAGTGGACCGTCGATCAGATGGCCGCGCTGGCGAACCTGTCCCGCAGCACCTTCGCGCGCCGGTTCGCCGCCACCGTCGGCATGCCCCCGCTGCGGTACCTGGGGTGGTGGCGCCTGCACATCGCCGCGCGGCGGTTGCGGCAGACCGATGTCCCGCTCGCGGTCATCGCCGGCGAGGTCGGGTACGGCTCGGAGTTCGCCCTGGCCCACGCGTTCAAACGGGAGTTCGGCGTGGCCACCGGCACGTTCCGGCGGACGCCGAGCCTCGCCGATCGCGAGCACTACCAGAGCTGACCCGCGACGGCCAGCCGGCCCGGTCCCTGGCCGAGCACCGGGACGTCCTCGTCGCGATCACCACCGGCGACCCGGACCTGGCGGGTCGCCGGATGCTCGACCACCTGGCCGGCACCACCGACGACCTGGTACAGATCAGCCCTGGCCGGTGACGTGTCTCGCGATCTCGTCGGCGACCGCGGCCATGCCCTCGGCGTTCGGGTGGAACGAGCCGGCGGCGCCCGTCGGGTCCGCCGAGAACGGGAGGATCCACGGCTCGGCGGATCCCAGTGCGTGGTCGCGGCTGATCCGCGAGACCGCGACGAGTTCGGCGCCGGACCGTTGTGCGGCAAGCTCGTACGCTGTTTCGAGTGCGGCCCGGATCAGCCGGAACTCCTCGAACTCGGCCGCGGAGAACGGGATGCCGGGCCGGGGTGTCACGTCGTCGGCGAGGATCGTCAGGTAGTCGACGAGCAGCACCCGTGACCGGGGCGCACGGGCCCGGACCCGGCTGACGATCCGTGTCAGCCCGTCCGCGGTCCGTTCGATGTCCTCGTCGCCGGGCCGCGGAACGCCGTCGGGAAGATCGGCACCCATCAGCCTGGCCATCGGTCCGCCGGGCTGGAGGTGGTTCCAGGCGGTGAACAACAGCGCGCCCATGTACCGCAGATCGTTTCCACCCGCTGTCACCGTTACCAGGTCCGCCCGCTCCGGCACGCCGTCGAGCTGGGGCGGGAACTCGGTCCCCCAGATCGTCGCCTGCGGCTGGTCGAGAATCGTCGCGGTGGTGGCGCCGGAGACACTCAGGTCGGTCAGGTCGGCGTCCAGCAGGCGCGCGAGCCGGTGCGGGTAGTTGTCGCCCGAGCGCATGGCATGACGGTCGACGACCGGCTCGATCCCGGGCCCGGAGGCGAACGAACTACCCAGGGCGGCGTACGACAGGGAGGCGACCATGCGCGCGATCATGTCATCTCCCTCCGCGGCTCCGGAGAGCATCGGCGTCCCAGTCAGCAGTCCAGCCACCACGGCGACGAGCGCGAACGATCTTCCACCCCCAATGAACGGGCACGCTACGCCGATGGCCGCGGCGTGTGGGGCATTGTGGATGGACTGTTAATGTCCACTGCCGTGGCGAGAATTCTTCTGACCGGGTCGTCGGCCGGGATCGGGCGGGCGGCGGCTGTCCTGCTCGTCGGCCAGGGCCACGAGGTGGTGGTCCATGCCCGTGACGAGCGTCGTGCGGCCGAGTCCGCGGTGCCCGGCGCCGCCGGTGTGGTGATCGGTGACCTGGCGTCGCTGGAGCAGACCCGGGCGCTGGCGAAGCAGGCGGCGGAGACCGGCCCGTTCGACGCGGTGGTGCTGAACGCGGGCCTGGCCCGGATGACTGCCACCGAGCGGGAACTCACCGTGGACGGCATCGAGACGACGTTCCAGGTCAACACCCTTGCGTCGTACGTGCTGGCGGCCCTGTTGCCGCGTCCCCGCCGACTGGTGTTCACGTCGTCCGCGCTGGCCGGGTCCGGCAAGCTGGACCTCGACGATCCGAGCTACGCCCGCCGCGCCTTCAACGGCCGTGAGGCGTACTCCACCACAAAACTGCACCTGGTCCTGCTCGCCCTCGGCCTCGGCCGGCTCTGGCCCGGGACCGATGCTCTCGCCTTCGACCCGGGATGGGTCGCCACCGCGATGACCGCCCGCAGCGGCGACCGGGCCCCGCTCACCCCGGAACATGCGGGCGCTCGCCTGGCCCGCCTCGCCACCGGCGTGACAGTCCCGCCGAACTCCTACGACACCGAGCGGGCCTGGACCCCCGGCCCGGCCGAACACGACACCGCGACCCAGGACGCGCTGCTGCGCCTCTGCGCCGCACAGACCGGTGTCGCCCTTCCGACCGCGGACTGATCCTCGGCGGTTCAGGCCAGGGGCCGCGTCGGCCACCGTGCTCGGAAGGCCGCCCGCGCACCGGACGGGCACGGACGGCCTGGTCAGGGCACGATCTTGCCGGGGTTGAGGAGGCCGACCGGGTCGGTGGCGGTGAACAGGGCGCTGATCAGGCCCGCGCCGGCCGTTGAGACGTCCTCGGGTAGCCAGCGGGCGTGTTCGGTGCCGACCGCATGGTGGTGGGACAGGGTGCCGCCGCCGTCGACGAACGCCTGCTGGACCGACGACTTCACGATGTCGTAGGTGCTCAGGTCGCCGTCCTCGGCCGGCACCACCGCGAACGTGAAGTACAGGCAGGCGCCGATCGGGTCGGTGTGCGACAGGTGGCACATCACCGACCCCCGTGCCCCGGACTCCGCCAGACCGGTGCGGAACGCGGTCATCACCTCGTCATACAGTCCGGGCAGGCGGGACCAGGGCGCACCGGTCTCCGAGACGTCGGCGTGCACACCGCGGGAGAGCAGGAAATCGCGGATGTACGGCGTGTCGAACTTCTTCCGGTCGTACACCGCGCCCGCCCCGGCGCCGATCGCGAACCCACCTTCGGCCTGCACCGACGTGGCCACCAGCTTCCGGTCACGGCGCACCGACGAGGGTGACCCTTCGTAGCCGACGAGCCCGAGGCAGAGTTGCCGCGGATCCTGGCGGCGGATGGTCCGTACGTACGCGTCGAGCAGTTTCCCGGTCCGGCCGGGACCGCCGGTGCGCAGCGACAGCGAGAAGGTGGTCTCCTCGGCGTCGGCCAGGCGCACGAACGCGGGCCGGGCCTCGCCGCGGGTGATCGCCGCGGCGGCGCGCAGGCCCGCCGCCCAGCTCGGGTAGAGGTATCCGAGCACCACCCGGCGCTTCGGCAGCGGCCGGATCCGGACGGTGGCCCGGGTGATGACGCCGAGGCGGCCCTCGCTGCCGAGGATCATCTCCAGCACCGACGGGCCGGTCGAGGTGCCCGGCAGCGGACGGGTCACGAGCAGCCCGCGCGGGGTCACCACACGCACCGCGGCCACCATCGCGGCGATGTCACCGTACGTGTCGGACTGCATGCCGGAGGAGCGGGTGGCGATCCAGCCGCCGAGCGTCGAATGCTGGAAACTGTCCGGGAAGTGCCCGAGTGTCCAGCCGGCCGCGTTGAGGTGGTCCTCCAGTTCCGGGCCGAGCGCGCCGGCCTGGATGACGGCCAGCCCGGACTCGGTGTCGATCGATTCGACCCGGTTCATCCGGGCCAGATCGAGTGAGATCACCGGCCGTGTCTCGTCGCCGGGCGGGCGCAGGCTGCCGCTGATGTTGCTGCCGCCGCCGAACGGGATGACGACCGCGCCGTGCTCGGCGGCCAGGCGTAGCACCTCGGCCGTCTCGTCCTCGTCGCCCGGGTACACCACCAGGTCGGGCAGCCTGCCGATCCGCCCGGCGCGCAGGTCGACGAGTTCGCGCAGCGACTTGCCGGTACCGTGGGTGAGCCGTTCGACCGGAACGTCGCCGAGCTCGGTCGCCGCGGCCAGCGCCGAGGTCAGCGGCTCGGGCCGATGCGGCTGCGGAAGGTGCAGGTCGTCGAGGTGCGGCGGGCCGGCGGCGGGGATGTCGATGTCGACGCCGAGGCGGTCGAGCAGCAGGGGGCGCAGCGCCGGTTTGTCGTCGTGGTGGAAGGCGGTGTCCTCGCGGCCCCAGCCCCACCATTTCATGGTTTCACGGTTCATGATGTCTCTCCCGGGCAGGTGATGAGGGCGCCGACGGCGGCGGCGCACCGAGCGGTGAACGCTGTCGCGTCCTCGCCGGCGGCAGGGGTCAACGGTTGCCCGATGTGTACGGCGACGGGTGGGCGGCCGGCGCGGGGCCAGCGACGGCCGTGGGGCATGGCGTGATGAGTTCCGGTCACGCCGACAGGCAGGCAGGCGACACCGGCGCGCAGGCAGAGCGCGGCGACACCCCGGCGGAAACGGCCGGGCACACCGTCGCGGCTGCGGGTGCCCTCCGGGAACAGCAGCAGATTCCAGCCGGCGGCGAGCAGCCCTGCCGGGTCGTGGTGGGTGGCATCGCGGACGTCGGGGGTGCCGGGACGGCGTACCGGAAAGGTGGTGAAGAACATCCGCACCAGCACCGACCGTAACCGTGAGGCGTAGAAGTAGTCGGCGGCGGCGCCGACCGCGGTCCGCCGCGGCAGCACCCGCAGGATCAGCGGCGTATCAAGGTGGCTGGCGTGGTTGGCGACCACGACAACCGGGCCCGGCACGGGTGGGCCGTGCCGGCAGACGGTGATCCGCACTGTCGCCCGCAACACCGCATTCACGATCAGGACCCGATTGGCGGTCCGGAGGAAGCCGCTCACCGCACCGCGGCCCGAACCGTGGCCCGGGCCGACAGCTGATCGAGGTGCCAGCCGTAGAGACGTTCCAGCGTCGGCAGGTCGATCGTCCACGACAGCAGCCGCGCGCCCGGCGCGACCGCCCGCAGGTTGCCCTGTTCGAACGTCTTCTGCCCGGTCATGTAGGACCGGTGGAAGTCCAGCCGCCTGTCGAACTCCCGGTCGATCTGCTGGAAGCCGTCGTCGTCGCCGACCAGCAGCGGGGCGGGCAGCCCGGACATCGCGAACATCAGATCCAGGCCCGGTCGCAGCCGCATCGGGGCCGGGTGGGTCAGGTGATAGACGCCGGCCGGCGCCGCTGCCTCACTCAGCGTGACCGCGTCCGCGGCGACCAGGTCGACCGGCACCACGTTGATCCGGCTGTCCTCGTCGGCCCGGATCCGCAGCGGCCGTTCCCGGCCGTCGGTGTCGCCGATCAGGGTGAGCATCCGGTCGAGTTGGAAGACCCGGCGGTGGATCGTGTACAGCCCGGTCCGGCCGCCGGCCACCGCCATCGTCGTGCTGTGCCCGATCACGATGCTGGGCCGCAACACTCGCACCATCGGCTCATCACTTTCGGACAGCAGGTGCTCGGCGGCTGTCTTGCTCTCCTCGTAGTGGTTGTTCCCCAGCCCGGCCGGGGCCGGTTCCTCCCGCAGCAGCCCGGTGCGACGGCCTGCCACGTACGCGGTGCTGACGTAGTTGAACACCGTCGCGCCCAGCGCCCGCGCCAGTTCGCGCGCGTGCCGGGTACCTGTCACGTTGGTGTCGAACAGCAGTTCGCGGTGACGGTCCTCGTAGCGCAGGTCGGCCGCGCAGTGCCAGAACTCGTCGACCGGGCCGACCGCCGCCGGGTCCACTCCGCACAGCTCCCGGGTCAGGTCGGCCGGGACGGCCCGGCACCGGGCGATCAACCGCTCGTCGGCACCGTAGGCACGGGCCGCCCCGGTCAGCGCGGCCGTCAGCCGGGTGGCGGCGTCGGTGCGGCCCGGACGGACCGGGCAGACCACGTCGGCGCCGGTACGGGCCAGCAGCTCCAGCACCAGGGCGGCGCCGACCAGCCCGGTCGCGCCGGTCACCACGTGCACGGTCATGGCTTCGCTCCGTTCGTGGCCGCCATCGTGCCGATGGCGTTGATGAAGTTGCCGAGCACGTAGCGAGGCTCGGCCAGCTCCAGGCCCGGCAGTCGCGTCACCACCTCGGCGACCAGATGCCGGATCTGCTTGCGTGCCATCACCGCGCCCAGGCAGAAGTGCGGCCCGCCCCCGCCGAACGCGATGTGCCGGTTCGGCCGGCGCCGGATGTCGAACCGCCACGGATCCTCGAACACCGACTCGTCCCGGTTGGCCGACTCGTAGAACAGGACCACGCTCTCGCCCGGCGTCACCCGGTGACCGCCGAGCAGCGCCGGCCGGGTCACCGTCCGGCGGAACGTCATGATCGGGGTGGCCCAGCGAACCATCTCCTCGACCGCCCCGTCCAGAAGCCCTTCCGGGTCGGCGGCGACAGCGGCCCACTGCTCCGGGCTGTCCCGCAACGCCTTGACCCCGTGCGCGATCGCATGCCGGGTCGTCTCGTTCCCGGCGATGACGAGCAGGATCACGAACGCGGCGATCTCGTCGTCGGTCAGCCGCTCGCCGTCGACCTCGGCCTCGGCCAGCGCGCTGATCAGGTCATCGCCCGGATGCCGCCGCCGGTCGTCGATCAGTTCCGCGGTCAGCGCCCCGAACGCGACCAGCCCGTCCCGCAGCGCCCCGATCGGATCGGTTCCGCCGAACAGCGGATCCCGGCAGCCGGTCATCGCGTTCGCGTGCGGCAGGATCCATGTGCGGTCCGGCTCGTCGAGCCCGAGGATCTCGCAGATCGCCCAGATCGGCAGCGGCTCGGCCACCTCGGCGACGAAGTCGAACTCCCGGCCCGGCTCGGCCACCGCGCCCACGATGTCCCGGGCCGCGCGCCGGATCGCCGCGTCCATCAGGCTCATCCGCCGCGGCGTGAACGCCGACGACACCAGCCGGCGCAACAGCGCGTGCTCGGGCGCGTCCATCGCGATGATCGACTGGGTGGCCCGGGCCAGCGCGGGCGGCAGCGCCTCCATCGTCACCCCGCCGTAGCGGGCATCCGACGAATACGTCTCCGGATCCCGGCTGACCGCCACCACCTCGGCGTGCCCGACCACCGCCCAGTAGCCGTCCCCTGCAGCACCGGGCAGCACCGGATCGTCGAGCGGCCGCTGCCGGCTGACCGGCGCCTCCCGCCGCAGAACGGCAAGGCTCCGATCCCGATCCCGCGGCGACCGCCCCCAGAACTCCACACCCGAGAGATCGATCAACTCCGTCATACGCGCGATGCTATGCGCCCGCACTGGACAGATAGTGGACAGATTTGTGAAGTCCTCGGAGGACGCGGGTTCGGGACAGCAGCCCTCACCACCCTCTTTGTTAAGAGACCTTTACAGATCGATATCAGGCGATCGAAGATGGCTGACGATCATCGATGTTGACGGAGGCCTCATGCGTTCTGCGCCGCTCGCCGCCCTGTTGTCGGTTGTCCTGGCCGGAGGGGCGGTGGTGGTGAGCCGGCCGGCCTCGGCCGCCCCGGCACCGAGGTTCAGCACCTCGTTCGAGACCACGGATCCACCGCCCACCTGGCAGAACACCGCGGAACGAACCTCCGGCGTGGACGGGCGGCTGCGGACCGGGATCCCCGGCTCGGTCAACGACCGGGTCACCGCGGTCGCGGCCTCCGGCGAGAACACCAGCGGCGGCGAGGTCAAGGAGAACCTGCTCGACGCCGACCCGGACACCAAATGGCTGGTCTTCGCCGGCACCGGCTGGGTCACCTACCAACTGAACGCGCCGGTACGCGTCGCCCGCTACGCGCTGACCGCGGCCAACGACGCACCCACCCGCGACCCCCGCGACTGGCGCCTCGAAGGCTCGGCCGACGGCACCACCTGGACGACCGTCGACACCCGGACCGGACAGAGCCTCGGCGAGCGCGGCGCCACCACCCTCTACGACGTCGCCACGCCCGGCGAGTTCGGGTTCTACCGGCTGACCGTGACCGCGAACGGCGGCGCGACCATCGTGCAGCTGGCCGACCTGCAGCTGTCCAACGGCGACGACACGCCGCCACCTGCCGAGCCGGCCCGCAGCGCGATCGGGACCGGGCCGTCCAACGCGCCGGCCGCCAAGGCCCGGGTCGGGTACTCCGGCCTGGCGTCGCTGGAGTTCGCCGGGCGCCATGCCACCGACGGGCGCGGGTATACGTACAACAAGATCTATGACGTTGATCTGAAGGTCGGACCGGACACCGAGCTGAGCTATCTGGTGTTCCCCGAGTTCACCAGGGACGACCTGAGCTATCCGGCCACCTTCACCGCGGTGGATCTCGCGTTCACCGACGGCACCTTCCTGAGCGCGCTGAAGGCCCGGGACCAGCACGGGACCGTGGTCAGCCCGCAGGCGCAGGGCGCGTCGAAGAAGCTGTCCGCGAACCAGTGGAACAAGATCGTGTCGCGGATCGGCGAGGTCGCCCGCGGCAAGACCGTCGACCGGATCCTGGTCGCCTACGACAAGCCGTCCGGGCCGCAGAGCCCCTGGCGGGCCTGGTTCGACGACATCACCCTCACCGACGTCAAGGCCCAGAAGCCGAGCAAGAGCCTTGCCGAGTACGTGGAGACACGGCGCGGCACCCAGTCGAGCGGCGGCTTCTCCCGTGGCAACAACATCCCCGCCGCCGCGGTGCCGCACGGCTTCAACTTCTGGACCCCGGTGACCAACGCGGGCACCCTGAACTGGCTGTACGAGTACCACAAGGCCAACAACGCGCAGAACCTGCCGCAGCTGCAGGCCCTGTCGGTCAGCCACGAACCGAGCCCGTGGATGGCCGACCGGCAGACCTTCCAGTTCATGCCGCAGGACGGCACCGGTGTCCCGAACGCCGACCGGACCGCCCGCGCGCTGCCGTTCCACCACGAGAACGAGACCGCCCGGCCGCACTACTACGGTGTCACGTTCGACAGCGGACTCAAAGCCGAGGTCGCGCCGACCGACCACGCCGCCCTGCTGAAGTTCACCTTCACCGGCGACGGCGGCAACATCATCTTCGACAACGTCGACGACAACGCCGGCCTGACCGTCGACCCGGCGACCGGCACGATCACCGGCTGGACCGACGTGCGCAGCGGCCTGTCCAACGGCGCGTCCCGGATGTTCCTCTACGCCACCGTCGACGCCCCGGTGCTCGGCGGTGGGATGCTGCCGGCCGGCAACCGGCCCTCCACCGGCTACGTCACCGTCGGCGCGAAGACGGTGAACCTGCGGGTGGCCACCTCGCTGCTCGGCGTCGAGCAGGCCCGGCACAACCTGGAGCTGGAGATCGCCGCCGCGGACACCCTGGAGACGGTCCACAGCCGCGCCGAAGCCGCCTGGAACACCAAGCTGCACACCGTCGAGGTGGAGGGCGCGAGCCGGGATCAGCTGGTCACCCTCTACTCCAGCGTCTCAGTTTTCCCGTGCGATCCTGGGTGTTCCGGGCGTTTCGCCGCCGCCGCGTGTGCCGGCCCGCTGTTGTAGCGGTGTGGCGTGTACGTGGTGGTGGAAGCCTCGGCCGAGGACGGTCCATCGCACCCGGTGTC
>NZ_BOMG01000065.1 GCF_016862075.1 Actinoplanes couchii
ATGAGCGACGGTGCGAAGTTGGCACCGACCCTGGCGTGCGCCGTGGGCGGCGTCTGCGGTGGTGGGGTCTACTTCAGCCGGAGGTACCCCAAACTGGTGCTCGGACTTCTGATCGCGGCGGTCACGCTCGTCGCGCTGGGCCTCGCGGGATTGGCTCTGGTGTCCGGGAGGGGATCATGAGTCTTCTCAACATCGAACCGCACGCTCCGGTCTCCTATGCTGATCAGATCGACCGGGCCGGTGACGATTCCCGTGCCATCAGTGACTACATCACGAAGAACGCCACGGACGGGACCGGGGGCGAGCTGTTCGGAATCGCCGTCGACGGCAATCGGTCGCCGTCGCCGCGATCGAGGGAAGCTTCAACCGGCTGACCTGCATGTTGGAGAATTCCGCGATCGAACTCCGCGCAGCGGCGGACTACTACCGGCAGACGACTCTCGCCGCGGCCATCGACCTCGATCGTGCGCTTCCCGCCACCGGAGAATGGTGCCCGACGGTGATCGAGACCGAGGTCGACGTATGCCCGCCGCTCCCGTTCCAGGATTCCAGGCTTCCCAGTCGGAGTCTGAACACACCCGACCTCGAACCCGAGAACCCGGTGAACACGATGGGCTGGATGGACTACGTCAGCCCGACTTCCTGGACGATGAAGGGCTTCGACATCGTTTTCGGTTTCGATCCGATCCAGGAAGTGCAGAACAAACTTTTCGGCGATTGGGAAGTGCTCGCCCGAATGCAGCCGGTCCTGACCAACGCGGCGACAGCCGTGCACGATCTCGCCTACAACGTTCAGGCCGGAGCGAGCGCCCTGCAGGAGTACTGGCAGGGCAATGCCGGCGACGCGGCGCATCGCTACTTCACCGACTTCGCCACCTTCGTGGACCGGCTTCGTTCGCCTTTGGCGTCACTGGCCGAGGAATACCGGCTCATGGCGGAAGCGGTGTGGGAGGCAGGGGATGCCATCGGTGGCTTGATCAAAGGAATCTGCGACGCGGCCCTCATCGCCGGTCTGGCGGCAGCCGGTGGCACCGCCACCGCCATGACAGGTGCGGGTGCCGCGGTGGGGTGGGGAGTCGCCGCTGCCGAAGCGGCCAGCATGCTCGCGATGTGGGGCACCGTCACGAAGTACCTCGCGTACGCGGATTCGGCGGTGAAGGGCTTCCGCTCGATGGTGCACATCGCACTCAGCGAGCTGGAATCGATCACTCCGCCGCTGCTCGGCGGCGATGCCGGATACGACCACCCCCTGAGCGGGGTGGGTGCTCATGCCTGACGAGATACTGGACATCGCCCATGGCGACATCCATCTGGCCGCCAGGATCCGGGAGATTCTCGTGGCACTCGCCGATCACGACAACGCCGAGATCCGCGAGATGAGCCGCGAGGTGCTGGCCGGCGCATCACTGCGCCGGATGGCCGCGAGCAGCGTGTACGGCGACGAGATCGGTGCCGCGTTCGGCAGGTTCTGGCAGACCTACCAGACGATGGATCCGGGACGGCGTACCGAACTGGAAGAGGCAGGTCGTAGCGTTCGGTGTCCGATCTGAATCAGGTCGTGAGTAGGGCTGCGGCTGCCGTCAAGTCGACGGCGGTGGCGGTGGGGGGTGGGGTGTCGGGGGCGGTGGCGTATTCGCCGGTTCGTACTCGGATGGAGCGGGCTCCCACTGCTGCCGCTACCGCCATGTCCTTGCCGGGGCGGTCTCCGATCACCACCAGGTCGGCGGGGGGCACGCCCAGGGCGGCCGCTGCCCGGTGCAGGCCCTCCGGGTGGGGTTTGCGCAGCGTACGGCCGCCCAGCTCGTCGGTTATGACGATCGTGGTGAAAGCTTCGGACAGGCCGGTGGCGGCCAGTTTCGCCCTCTGGATCGCCGGGTTGCCGTCGGTCAGGCAGGCCACCGGGTAGCGGGCGCTGATCGCGGCCAGTGCGGCCAGCGCCCCGGGGTACGGCGGCAGCCGGCGCGGACGGTAACCGGTGAACGCCGCCACCAGCGTCGGGATCAGATCGACTGCCAGGTCCGGGCCGATGCCGTACGCGGCCAGCGCGGCGTCGATCGTGCCGCCCCGGTCTGAGCCGGCCAGCAGCGACTGCCGGACCGCCCGGGTCAGCCGGATCTGGTCGAGTCCGGCGGCGGCACCGGCCCGCCCCACCGCCCGCGCCGCGCCGTACAGGTAGCTGGCCTGCGGAAACAGGGTGTCGTCCAGGTCGATGACAACGGCCAGCGGTGGATTATCGATCAGGTCCATGGTTGTCTCGGCAATCACTTCAGGCGGGGAGCAGTTCCCAGGGCAGGGAGCCGTCAGTATGGTCGGGTTCGTCCAGTGCCAGCAGCGGGCTCAGATCAGGATCGGACAGCAGCTCCGCCACCCGGGCACCGGTCCGGCCGTCGCCGTACGGGCACGGCATCGCCGAGATCCGCTCCAGCTGCCACGGCGAACTCAGGTGATGTGCCGCCGCCACCGCGCTGATCGCCTCGGCGTCGCTGGTGATGCCGGTGAGCACTGTCGAACCGGCCTCGACACCCTCCCAGCGCGGGGTCGAACGCCGCAGCACCACCACCGGCACGCCGAAGAACGCGGCCTCCTCCTGGAGCCCGCCGGAGTCGGTGACCACCACCCGCGACCCGGCCAGCGCATCGAGCAGCGCAGCATAGGGAAGCGGATCCTCGCAGGTCACCCCGGGTAGGGCCGCGAGCCGATCGGTCAGCCCGTACTCGGCGAGACGCGCCCGGGTGCGGGGGTGCACCGGGAATCGAACCGGACCGATCGCCGCCAGCCGCCCGACGACGTCGACGAGACGGGCGAGACGGTCCGGACTGTCCACGTTCGAGGCCCGGTGCGCGGTCACCAGAACCCCACTTCGATCATTTGCCGGTACGGGTGACAAGCCCCGCCCCCGCAACGTGTCGATCACCGGGTTGCCGACCACGAACACGCGCTCGGCAGGAACACTTTCGGACAACAGGAACGCCGCGGCCCGCTCGGTTGGCGCGAAGTGGATCTGCGCGGTGGCCGCCGCCACCCGCCGGTTCACCTCTTCCGCACTGCGCGGGTTGAAGCTGCGCAGTCCCGCTTCGAGATGAGCGAACGGAACCCCGGCGTTCCGGGCGGCCAGCGCCCAGGCCGGCACCGTGTGCGTGTCCCCGAGCGCCAGCACCACGGAATCGTCGTCCAGCTCGGCCGAGGCGAGGAACCCCAGTGCTCCGGTGACCAGTCCGCCGAGCCCGGCCGGGGGATCGAGGCGGACGTCCGGGGTCAGGCCGAGGTCCCGCTGGACGTCTCCGCTCATGGCCGCGTCCCGGTGCTGCCCGGTGTCCACGGCGGTGACCAGGTGGCCGGCCTCCCGCAGGGCCGTCACGACCGGGGCGAGCTTGATGACCTCGGGCCGGGTCCCGAAGGGAACGACGATGTGCCGCTTCACCATCCACCTCCGGTACGAGTCTCCGAGTCCCCGGCCGCCGGCGCGGCAGCCCCAGGCCCAAAATCAGGAATATCCGAAATGTCCGGCAAGGAATGAAGGTGCCGGGTCGCCGCTACCCGGGCAACATCCGCAGAAACCGAGGGAATGTAGTCCGCCCCACCGAACTCCGCAGCCGAGGGAAACGCCGAGGAAGCCGGACCGGCGGAGGCGGAGGGAACAGCGGAGGTGGAGAAAACGGTGGCGGAGGGGGCCGCCGAGGGAACGGACGCGGCGGAGGGGGACGGCGCCGGCGCGAGGAAGGCCGCGAGGGAAAGGGGAATCGCGGGGGTGGACAGGTAAGCGGAACCGGGGAACCCGCCGGAAGCCGAAAGGGCAGCGGCGTCGGGGAACGCGGCGGGCGAGGAGGAAACAGCCGGGATGGGATTGTCGGCGGCGGGCGAGGGGATGACCGGGGCCGGGTGCCC
The DNA here is from genome assembly GCF_016862075.1 of Actinoplanes couchii. Taxonomy (GTDB): domain Bacteria; phylum Actinomycetota; class Actinomycetes; order Mycobacteriales; family Micromonosporaceae; genus Actinoplanes; species Actinoplanes couchii. Next base: position 3,886 of record NZ_BOMG01000065.1, read on the forward strand.
GGCGCGAGACGAGGAGACGGCCGGGACGACGGAGGGGCCCGGTGCCGGGAAACCGGTAGAGAACAGGGAGGCAACGGGCGCGGGGAGAGCGGCGGCCGTGGCGGTCGCCGCGCCGACCGGAAGTGTGGTGGGAGAGGCGTCGATGGCCGGGAGCGCCGGGGCCGGGAAGGCGGACGCCGGGGCAGTGGTGGGCGCCGGAGGAACGGCGAGCGTGAGGGGAGGGGTGGGTGGGGGTGTGAAGTTCGGGACCGAGACCGTGGTGGGGGACAGGGGGTCGGGGACCGGGGTGCCGTCGGCTGTGTAGTAGAGCTCGGCGAAATGGCGGGACATGCGGACTCCTGGCTGGAAACCCAGGGAACCCAACGGGGTGAACGGGTCGAGGATGCCGGTCAGGTAGGTGCCTACCACGTCGGCTCCGGCTGCCAGGGTGAGTGGCAGCCCGCCGGAGAAGCGCGGGTTCACCTCCACCACCGTGGCCTCGCCGTGTTCGTTGAGGAAACCCTGGACGTTGGCGGGGCCGGTGTGGCGTACCGCGGCAAGGGTCGCGGTGACCAGCTCGGTGACCGCGAGTGATTCGAAGGTCGTGCCCCGGACCGAGATGCCGCCCCGGGTCTCGTCGCGCCAGCGGGGGACACAGGCGACGAGCGTGCCGTCCCGGGCGACCAGCGCGTCGGCGGTGAACTCGCGGCCGGCCAGCCGGGTCTGCACGATGGCGTCCGGAACCGATGCGAAGGCGTGCGCCAGCTCGGCCGGATCGTCGACCAGGACCACGTCGCGGCTGCCCCGGCCGCGGGCCGGTTTCACCACCCACGGGCCGGGGACCTGGCCGGCGGTGGCGGCGGTCCACGCGGTCGCCGGATGCGGCACCCCGGCCGCGTGCATGGTGGTCGCGAACGCCACCTTGTCCAGGCACAGGTCGGCGGCGTCCGGGTCGGGCAGCCAGGTGCGCACCCCGAGCCCGGCGAGGGCCCCGGCCAGCGGGCTGAGCACGCCGTACTCCTCGGCGACCGTGCCGATCAGCGCGACCGGGCGGTGCTCCGCGACGACGGCGAGCAGGGTTTCCGCGTACGCCGGATGATCCGCCCGGGGAACAACCGCGTGCCGGCCGGCCAACCGCAACCCGACGGCGTCCGGGTTGGCGTCCAGAGCGAGCACGTGCTCGCCGGCGGCCTGGAGGGCCCGGATGACGGCGACCCCGGCCGGCCCGCCCGCACCGGTGACGGCGACGAGACGGCCGGTCTCGGCGACGGTACGTTCCCGGGGCGCCCGCATCAGCCACGCCCGCGCCCACAGCCGCAGGGCGATCACGTCGCCACCGGCGATCGGCTCCCACTGGCGCTGCGCGATCGCACCCGCGAGGGCGTCCAGGACCAGCGGATCGGTCTCGTAGGACGCCACCGCGAGCAACGTCGCGGTGTGCACGCCGAGCCCCTTGGCGGCCAGGTCCCGGACGATCTCGGCACGCCGGGCCGGGGTCTCGTGCCCGACCCGGTAGTCGATCCGGCGCTGTTCCCGGCGCTGGGCGAGCCGCCGGGACAGCGCCTTCGGCAGGATCCGCCGGTGGATGACGGCGGCGATCTGCAGCTTGGGCGGCGCATCGACCGGCGCGGAGTCGACCGGGGCCGGATCGAGGGACACCCGGTGGCCGAGTCCGGGGCGGGCCCACGCGGCGGGACGGTCGGCGGTGTGCCGGCCGGCACGGTCCTGTTCGGCACGTTCGGCGTCGTACATGGTCAGTCCGATCATGATGAGGAGCCCGATGAGGGTGTACGCGAAGTTCAGGACCGCGCCGATCCAGTCGTGGAAGAAGACCAGCGCGTCGACGGCCAGGTAGCGGCCGGCCAGCAGCGATCCGAGCAGCCGCACCTGGTTGGCGGCCATCACGAACGCGCTGGCGGCCAGGAATCCGAGCAGCGCCTGCGGGCGCTGGCGCAACGCGAGCACGGCGAGGGCGGCCAGGGCCAGCACACTGCTGAGGATCGAGCAGGAGCCGGTCATCTCGGCGACGACCGGTTCCAGGTTCGGCCCGAAGACCACGAAGCCGTCGCCGAGCGCGCCGGAGATCCGGTCCACCCCCATCAGCTCGATGATCTTGGAGGCGAGTCGCACCTCGAAGAACCGGACCGGGTCGATCCAGAGCAGGTAGCCGCCCACACAGAAGACGACCGCGCCGATCATTTCCAGAAACACGAGCCTGCGACGTCGTACGGTGGCAATCGTCGTGCGTCTTTTGATCTGCCTGTCCAACGTGGTGCCGAGACGCTTGTCGACAAGGCTCATGCGGCGACCTTGACCGGTGTCGACGTGACCCCGGAGCGGGCCGTCTTGGACCACGTGTAGGACGTGCCCCACATGCCGTCGAAGTAGGCTTTTGTTGAGGTCAGGATCGACATGCCGAATGCCGGGATGAAGCCGATCAGCATCCACACCGCGCGCCGCTCGACCCGGCCGAGGATCAGCCCGACGGCCAGTTCGGTGAACGGGCCGGCGAACAGCAGCGCCGACAGCGCCACCATCGAGACCGCCGACTGATCCCCGATGCCAAAGGCCCGGAGCACGATCAGAATCAGACCCAGGCCGCACAGTACGGGTACGTGGTACACCCACAGGAACAGCATCGTCTCGACCTTCTCCATGATCGACAGATGCCGGGTCCGGAGGATCGGCCGCCAGTAGTCGCGCAGGCACTTCTGATGCCCGCGCGCCCACCGGTACCGCTGTTTCCAGAACCGCTGCGACGACAGCACCGCCTCCTCGAAGTCGACGGCCGACGGGTCGTAGCGCACCCGCCACCCGTCGAGCAGCAGCCGCAGCGTGAGGTCGGTGTCCTCGGTGACGGTGTGCGGGTTCCAGCCACCGAGTGACCGGATCAGATCAGTGCGGACGGCGCAGTTCGCACCCCCGTACGCGGGAAGCTCGAAAAGGGCCTGGCGTCCGTATTCGTTCACCAGGTAGCCGGACAGGTAGTCGATGAAGATCGTCGACGCGAGGTTGGACTCGACCCCGTTGCGGACCACGCAGCGGCCCATCACGGCGCCGATCCGCGGATCGCGGAAGTGCCGCACGAGCCGGCGCAGCACGTCCGGTTCCGGCTGGTGGTCGGCGTCGAAGATGACCGCCACCTGGGCGTCGACGAGCGCGAGCGCGTCGTTGAGCGCGCCCGACTTGCCGCCGCCGGCGCCCGGCGCCCGGTGCAGGACCCGCAGCCGGGGATCGGCCGCCGCCCACGCGTCCAGCTTCGCGCCGGTCCCGTCGGTGGACGCGTCGTCGACGATCACCACGGTGAGCGCCTCCGGCGGATAGTCCAGCGACAGCATCGCCGCGACCATCCCGTCGACCACCAGCTCCTCGTCCTTGCAGGCGACGAGCACGGCGACCGGCGGGGTGAACGCCTCGGTGCCGACCAGCGGCGCGTCCAGGTCGCGTTCGGTCCAGCGGGCGGCCGACACCGCGAACCCGAGGTGCCGGAAGAAGAACATCAGGAACACCACGTTGAGTACGGTGGCGATCCAGCCGAGTGTGCTGTCGAGCCCGAAAATGATCGCAACCACGACGAACACCGCGGCATGCAGCAGCAACCCGAGACGGTGGTGCGAGGGCACCGCCCGGCGGCGCCCTCGCCGGTTCACGCTGCGGCTTCTATATACGCCGGGACCTCGATCAGTTGCGGCAATGCGGGGGGCGGGGTCAGGTCCCAGACGAAGCGGCCGGGTACGAACGACTCCGCGTACCGCACCCGTGCCTGCGCCCCGAAGTGCCGTGCGCTCGCCGCCACCACCTCCGGGTCGACCATCGCCGAGTTCTCCACCTGGCTGCGATGACACGACAGCGCGTCGATCTTGCGGGCCAGGTGGGCGGAGATGTCGACGAACACGGTCGGCTCGAACCGGGTGGTGGACGGGCTGCGGTAGTGCAGCACCCGCAGCGAGTGCCGGGCCGCACTGACCGTGGCCGCCGCGACCGCCCGGTGATCCTGGTGCGAGTCGTCGGGGGCGTGCACGTACACCACGTCCGCGCCCACGTCGGCCATCGCCCGCTCGATCAGGGCGATGGTCGCCAGATCCGGGGCGACCTCGCAGTCCCGCAGACTGCCCCAGATCAGCAGGCAGTCCAGGCTGCGGGCGGCCGCCTCGGCCTCCCGGCGCCGGCCGTCGATGTCACCGGGCCCGTTCTGGCCACCGGTGACCACCAGCATCGTCACCGAGTCCCCGGCGGCCCGGTGCGCGGCGAGGGTGCCGCCGCAGCCGAGCTCGATGTCGTCGGGGTGCGCCCCGACCGCCAGCACGCTGCGCATCATGACGAGCGGGTCACCCGGCGCCGGCGGATCACCGCGGCGAGGACGAACACCACACCGGCGGCCAGCAGCGCGATGATCGGGCCGAGCCCATTGCCACCGGCCGGCAGGCTGACGTCGTTGCCACAGGTCGGGCGGTTCCAGTGCGCGGCCACGGTCTTGCCACCGACGGACCAGGTGACCTGCGCGTTCTTGCTGACCCAGCCGGTCGCGAAGGACGCCTTGTGGGTGCCCGGCTCGAAACGGGTGGTCACGGCGGTGTCGAGGGAGCCGCTGCCGCCGGTCAGCTCCAGCCGGTTGTTGGCGCCCGCGGCGATCTTCCCGGTGGCGGTGCTGTTGCTGACGTACCCGAAGACCGCCCGATATTCTCCGGTCTTGCTGTTCTTGACCACGCAGTCACAGGTCGGGCTGCCGGACAGGGTCTGCCAGGTCGCCGCCGCCGGGCCGGTGTTGACGAACAGCGCCGTGGTGACGGCCGCGACCAGAGCCACGGCACCGGCCGCGAAGGCGATACGACGCCGGCGCAACATCGAGACGAGACGCATGTAGGGGAACCTCCGCAGTCGGACGGGATGTGACGCGACCGGCACGATCGGTCGCGCCCCCGTCCGCTTGAGGGATCCCCCGGGAGCTAGTCGGCTACATGCTTGTCGAACCCGATGTACAGCCGGGCCTCGGCGTTCGCCCCGAGCGCGCTGATCGTCTCCAACTCGCGGAGCCGGAGCAGGGCCGGATGCTCCGCGTACGCCTGGGCCGCCTCGGCGAGCCGTCGCAACGCGTCCACCTCGGCATCCGCGCGGATCCGCTTCGCCTCGGCGTCCGCCTCCGCGGCGAAACGTGCCGTCTCGGCCCGGGTGGTCGCCTCCAGGGTCTCCCGGTCGGCTTTCGTCCGCGCCTCGACCATCTGCGCCTCGGCCATCCGCTGGGCGGTCAGCACCCGGTTCATCACGTCCTGCAGGTTGCCCGGGAAGACCAGATCCTTCACATCGGCCCGGATGATCTCCACGCCGTAGCCCGCGGACACCCCCTCGACGTCCCGCAGGATGTCCTCGGAGAGCTGATTGCGGTTGGTGAGGATGGCCTCGAGCGTCATCGAGGCGAGGGACCGCCGGGCGGCGAGCTGCACGTCGCTGTAGACGCGGTCGCCGTAGTCGGTGACCCGCTCCATGGCCGCCACCGGGTCGGTCACCCGGAAATGCGTGATGATGTTGACCCGGACCGCGACCTTGTCGGCGGTCAGGATCTCCTGGCCCTTGATGTTCAGCTCGCGCTCACGCAAGTCGATCGGGACGATCTCGATCTTTGCGGTACGCCGGAACCGGCCACCCGTGGACAGGGGGTGACGCCCCGGCTCCAGCACCCGGTCGAAACGACCGTCGACATAGCGCAGACCCTGGAAACCGCTGCGAATGATCACCTCTTTGGACATGGGACACACCTCTTGAATAGATTTTGGGTGGCCCCGTAGCGGTCCCGATGTGAAGGACCGGTCACAGATGATTCCAGCGGACGAGCGCGGTTTGATCGCCAGTGCACCCGCTGGTTAAGTGCCGGCTTCTGATGCCGCCGGGGCCACTCAGATCATGCTCCGGGCCCCGGCGGCGGTTCAACGTATTTATCGCCGGATCGTCTGTCCGTAGACCTTGGTGACCGTCAACGTCATCAGCACCCGGCGGTCGTCGACCATCACCTGGCGGTACTCGGCCCAGTCCGGGTGCTCTCCCGCGGCCCGCCGGTAGTAGTCGACGAGCGCCTCGACCTCGGGACCGTCCGGGTCGGTGCTCGGCCCGGCGAGCGTCACGTCGCCCTCGGCGGTGGCCCACGACCAGCCGTCGGCGCTGGTCACCTGAAGGGCGGCACGCGGGTCGCGGCGCAGGTTCACGGTCTTGGCCCGGCCCTCGGTCATCGACACCAGGATCACCCCGGCGTCCCGGTCGTAGTAGGGCGTCACCGGCGACAGTTGCGGCACCCCACTCGCCTTGATCGTGGCCAGCACACCGATCTTGCTCTGGGCGAGCAGCGCCCGCGGATCGAACTCAGTCTCGGTCATACCAACGGCAATCCCGCCCCGGATCCGGCTATTCCACGGCCTGGCTACTCCGCGGCCCGGCGTGCGGTGGCGAACACCCGGCGCATCGCGTCGAACGTCTCCAGCGACCGCCGTCCTTCGTCCTGCATCGCCCGAACCGCCGGGTCCGAACCGTCGGCGGCCATCGCGGACTCCCACAGTTCCCGCTCGGCGACCCGCCACTGAGGCATCTCCGCCACCCGGATCTCCGTGAACCCGGCCGTCGTCAGGTCCCGCCGCAGATCCACCGCCCGAATCCGGGCAGGCACCCGCCCATCCGCCGGATCAACCGCTTCCCAACAGGTCAGAGCAACCCGCCCACCAGGTTTCAGCAGCCGCCGGAACTCGACGACAGCGGCAAGCGGAGGAGCGGCGAACTGCACAGCGTCCACACACATCACCGCATCGGCAACCTGATCCGGCAGCCCGGTCCCGGCCAGATCCCCCACCCGGAACTCGGCCCGCCCCGGCAGCCGCTCCGCCCCGGTGACCGCAGCCACAGCCAGAGCCACAGCCGAGAAGTCCACCCCGACCAGCCGCCCACCGGCCCGCTTGGCGATCTCGATCCCGTAGCCCCCGCGCCCGCAGGCGACGTCGACGAGCACCCCGTCCGCGGGAAGTTCAAGCGCGGAGGCAACCTCCCCGATCGCTGACCAGCTGAGCACCCCGGCGTCCCGAAGTTCAGCGGGCAGCCCCATGGCCCCAGCGATGACGGCGTCCCGATCAGCCGACCCACCCATGTCGGCATACCACTCGTCGAAGTAGCCGGCGTCAAGCCTCGTCGATCCCATGCCCGAACCTTAGGTCCAGGAGGTCGGCCGCTATGGCTCGGGCCGGGGGTAGGTAGGACTTCTCCAGGGTTCGGAAGAGGGATTGGGCTCGGTGGGCCGGCCATTCCGGGGGTAGGTGTTCGACCGGTAGGCGGGGGTCTCGGCGGATGGCGTCGTGCCATTCGGCTATCAGGGTCAAGCGGGCCGCCAGCGGGTCGGACAGCGGGGGTGGGCCCTCCCATCGGGACAGGAAGGACTGGTAACGCGCCGCCAACGCGGTCAGGTCGTATGCCTCCCGGACCATCGCGCCGATGTCGGTCAGGTCGGCTGCCCGGGCGTGGAAGACGCGGGCGTGCGCCGACAGGCCCAGCTCCTCGACGATGTCCTGGGCCGCCACCTCGCCGGGGGCCAGCCACAGGCCGCCCTGCAGTGGGCCGAAACCGGACCAGGCCAGGCGGGAGCGCAGGTCGTGGCGTTGGCGTTGCCACGCCTCGGGGAGGGAGAAGCAGAGCAGGGTCCAGGTGCCGTCCCAGTTCTCGTTGACCGCGCCGGTCTCCCAGATCCTGGCGCGGCCGTCGTGCAGGAGCGCCGCGGCGCGCGGGGTCAGGCCGTAGTACATGCGCCGGCCGTCGCGCTGCCGGTGCAGCAGGCCGCGGTGGACCATCCGGGTCAGGGTGGAGCGGGTGGCGTGGGCGGTGACGCCGAGGCGGCCGAGGGCGTCGACGGCGCTGCCGGAGTGGACGCACACGCCGCGGTCGAGGACGAAGTCCCCGAGCAGCATAAGCATCAACGTCTGCGGATTCGGCGGCATGGGCTAGATGTTAGGCATCTTCTTGACGGCCGTCCAAACAAATGCCTAGCGTCGATGTCCGAGGAGGTCGTCATGCGCAGAATGCTGGCCCTCGTCCTGGTCGTGGCCCTGGCGGGCTGCCAGGACAACCAGACCACCGACGTGATCAGAGTCGGCCAGATCGTCTCGCTCACCGGCAACTACTCGCCGCTCGGCACCGAGAACCAGAAGTCCGTCGCCCTGGCCGTCGAGCGGATCAACGCGGCCGGTGGCATCGGCGGGCGCACCGTCGAGCTCACCGTCCGCGACGACAAGAGCCTGCCGGACCAGGCCGTTCTCGCCTTCAACGAACTCAAGGGCGACTCCGACGCGATCATCGGGTCGCCGTTCAGCAACTCGGCGCTCGCCACGATTCCGCTGGTGGACCGGGCGGAGATCCCCTACCTCTCGCTGACCCCGGCCGACGAGCAGGTCACCCCGATCCATCCGTACGTCTTCGTGGTCCCGGCCACCTCCGGCGCCTACGCCGAGGCGGCGCTGCAGTATTTCCAGAACGAGAAGATCACTCGGGTGGCGCTCGCCTTCGACACCAAGAGCAGTTACGCGGTCGCCGGGGCGAAGGGCCTGCAGACCCAGGCTTCCCGGTACGGGGTGACGATCGCGCCCGTGGAGGAGTTCCAGACGACGGCCACCGAGTTCGGCGCGGTCTTCACCCACGTGCGCTCGTCACAGGCGCAGGCCCTGATGGTGTGGGCGACCGGCGCTCCCGCGGTGGCGCTGACCAAGCAGTACGCCGCGTCCGGCCTGACGATTCCGCTGGTGCTGACCGGCGCGCAGGCCAGCAGACTGTTCCTGGATCCGGTGGGCCCGGCGGCCGAGGGCGCGACGATCGCGAGTTCCGTCGGCGTGGTCGGCACCCATCTGCCGGCCGGCGAGCTGAAGACCGCGGTCGACGAACTGACGACCGCGTTCACCACCAGGTACGGCTATCCGCCGCCACAGTTCGCCCAGGACGGCTGGAGCGGGGTGCAGTTGCTGGCGGCCGCGATCGGCAAGGCGGGCGGCTCGGACCGTACAAAAATCCGGGATGCTCTGGAGAATCTGACCCTGACCACCCCGAACGGCACCTACACCTATGCCGCCGACGACCACTCCGGACTGACCACCGACTTCATCTCGATCAACACGATCGAAAGTGGACAGTTCGTGCCGACCGAGTTCTCGAAGAGCCGCTTCCGGTGAGGCTGGTCGTCGAGGGGGCGTCGCGGGCGTTCGGCGGGGTCTGGGCCGTGCGGGACGTGAGCCTGACGGTCGAGCCGGGCGAGCTGCGGGCGGTGATCGGGCCGAACGGGGCCGGCAAGTCGACCCTGTTCGCTCTGATCGGCGGGCAGCTCGCGGCCGATCACGGGCGGGTCCGGTTCGACGGCGACCCGGTCGAGCGGCTGCCCGCCCACCGCCGGGCACGCCGCGGGGTGAGTGTGGTGTTCCAGGCGGCCCGGGTGTTCCACGGGATGACCGTGCTGGAGAACGTGATGGTCGGCGCGCACGCCACCACCCGCTCCGGCTTTCTTGCGGCGGCGCTGCGCCTGCCCGCCCATCGCCGGGACGAGCGGGAGATCCGTACCGCCGCGATGGTCTGCCTGGAACGCACCGGCCTCGCCGACTGGGCCGGCCGGGCGGCCGAGGAGCTGCCGCTGGGCCGGCAGCGATCGTTGCAGCTGGCCCGCGCGCTCTGTGCCCGGCCGCGGCTGCTGCTGCTCGACGAACCGGCGTCCGGGCTGCGGGCCGCCGAGCGGGAGCGGCTGGCCGGGCTGATCACCGGGTTGCGCGCGGAGGGGCTGACGATCCTGCTGGTCGAGCACGACGTGGCGTTCGTGATGCGGCTCGCCGACCGGGTCACCGTGCTCGACCTGGGCCGGGTCATCGCCGAGGGCACCCCGGCCGAGGTCCGGGCCCGCCCGGAAGTGGTCGCCGCCTACCTGGGCCCGTCATGACCACGCCGTCCACGGCGGTGGGCCCGTCGTGACCGCGGTCGAGGTGACCGGGCTGACCGTCCGCTACGACGGCGCCACCGCCCTGGACGGCGTCGACCTGACCGTTGCCGATCACCAGGCGGTCGCCCTGATCGGCGCCAACGGGGCGGGCAAGTCCACCCTGGTCAAAGCGCTGTCCGGGCTGGTCCGCCCGGCGTCCGGGACGATCACCGTCAACGACCGGCTGGCCCAGGTCCCGGAGGGCCGGGAGATGTTCCCGGACCTCACCGTCGACGACAACCTGCGGCTCGGCGCCTGGCGCCGGGGCCGCCGAAACCGCGACACCCAGCGGTTGTACGAGTTGCTGCCCGACCTGGTTCCCTTACGCAACCGTAAAGCCGGGGCACTCTCCGGCGGGCAGCAGCAGATGGTCGCGATCGGTCGCGCGCTGATGGCCGACCCGGAGATCCTGGTCGTCGACGAGCTGAGCCTCGGCCTCGCGCCGCTGATCGTCGGCACCCTGGCCGCCCACCTGCGCGCCCTGCACACCGACCGGGGCCTGGCCGTCCTGCTGATCGAGCAGAACGCCCGGCTCGCGCTCGACCTGTGCGACCACGCCTACGTGCTGGAGGCCGGCCGGATCGTCCTGCACGGCCCGTCCGCCGAGCTGGCCCGGGATCCCCGGGTGACCGACGCCTACCTGGGCGCGGGCCATGAGTGACCTGGTCGGGTACCTGCTCACCGGGCTCGGCATCGGCTCCGGGTTCGCCCTGGTCGCCAGCGGGCTGGTCGCGATCCACCGGGTGACCCGGGTGGTCAACTTCGCCCAGGGCGCGTTCGCGGTGCTCGCCGCCATGCTGACCTCGACCCTGCTCGCCGCCGGGTTGCCGCACGGGCTCGCCGAGGTGGGCGGGGTGGCGCTCGGCGCGGCCGCCGGACTCCTCACCGGACTGATCGTTCTCGGACCACGGAGAGACAGCCCCGGAACCACCCCCGGAACCGCGCTGATCGTCACCCTGGGGCTGGGCGTGCTGGCGTACGCCATCGAGGTGTTGATCTGGGGTGACCAGCCGCGATCCTTCCCGGGTGTGCCGGGTGTCGCCGAGATCGCCAGCGCCCGGGTGCCCGCCCACTACCTGCTGATCATCGGGGTGGCCGCGCCGGTCTTCCTGCTGATGGCCCTGTTCTTCGCCCGCACCGACCTCGGCAAGGCGCTGTCCGCGTGCGCCTCCAACCGTTACGCCGCCCGGGTGGTGGGCATCGACGTCCGCCGGATGGGACTGCTGGCGTTCGCCCTCGGCGGCGCGCTCGGCGGCCTGGCCGGGGTGCTCACCACCCCGGTCCAGCAGGTCACGTTCGACAGCGACGTCACCCTGATCGTCAACGGATTCGCCGCCGCCGTCCTCGGCGGGCTGACCCGGCCGGTCGTGGCCCTCGGCGGCGGCCTGCTGCTCGGCGTCACGCAGACCCTCGCCGCCGGTTACGGAGGCGGCGCCTACCAGGTGGAGGTGGCCCTCGTGCTGATGCTCACCGTCATGATCGTCCAGGCGGCCCGGGCCCGATGAGACTCCTGCTGCTCGGCGCGGTCACGCTGGCGATCCCCCCGCTCCTTCCGGAGCGGCACCTGGCGACGTTTGTCCTCTTCGCACTCACCGCGACGGTCACCGTGGGTGTCTCACTGCTGATGGGGTACGCCGGACAGGTCTCGCTCGGCCAGGCCGCCTTCTACGCGATCGGGGCGTACGCCGCCGGCCTGCTCGCCGTGCACGGGGCGCCGCCGGTCCTCGGGCTGCTGCTCGCACCCGTGGTGGCGGCGGTCGCGGCGGTCCTGCTCGGGGCGCCCCTGCTGCGGTTGCGCGGGCATCACCTGGCGTTCGCCACCCTGGCCGTGCAGCTGATCCTGCTGTCGGTGCTGGCATCCGCCGACTGGGCCGGCGGGGCGATCGGACTGCAGGGGATACCGCGCCTGGTCGGGGACGATCTCGGGTACGCGTACGCCGCAATCGTGGTGTTGACCCTCGCCGTCCTGGTGTCGCGCAACGTCATCGCGTCCCGCCCCGGCCGCGCCCTCCGCGCCGCCGCGACCAGCGAGATCGCGGCCGCCGCCAGTGGTGTCCCGGTCGGCCGTCACCGGCTCGCGGTGTTCGCCCTGTCCGCGGCGATGGCCGGGCTGGCCGGCGGCGTGTACGCCTTCTACCTCGGCTACCTGTCGCCCGGCTCGTTCCCGGTGCTGCTCTCGATCGAGTTCGTGGTGATGGCCGTGGTCGGCGGCCTCGGCACCGTCGCCGGGCCGGTGGTGGGCGCCGGGGTGATCATCGTGCTGGTCCAGCTGTTGAACACCCTCGGCACCCAGCCCGGCATGCCCGGGTACGCCCCGAGCGTGCTCTCCTACGCGGTGTACGCGATCGTCCTGATCACGTGCGTGCTCTACCTGCCGCGCGGCCTGGTCCCGGCCCTGCGCCGTCTCCGGATCCCGTCGCGCGCGGGGTGACCTGCGCTCTTGCGCGCGGTGATCCGTTTTCTCACGCGCGTGGTAGCCCGTCGACCTCGGCGGCCAGCTTTTCCGCGACCTCCCGCACCGGCGGGGCGAGCCGCTCCAGACGCTCCGGGACGGCCGCGTCGATCCCGGCGTCCGGCCCGTCGGCGAACGCCCCGAAATCCGTGAGCGTCCCGGCCAGCGCCGCCGCGGCGCCCGCCGCCGCCTCCAGTTGCACCCGGGCACCCAGCGCGTAGGCGTCGGGGATGTGCACCATGCTCAGCAGGTACTCACCGGCCACCCACTCGGCGGCCTGCATCCGCTCGAACGGCTCCAGCCGCGGCAGCCACGCCTGGAAGAACGCCGAAGCGGCTGCCGCGTGCCGGTCCAGGAACGCCTCGTCGAGCTGCTCACGGATCGCGTTCAGCGACAGTCGCACCGCCACACCGAACGCGTCGAACCGGGCCACCGGGTCACCCGCGGCGATCAGGGAGCGCAGCTCCGTCACGGCCTCACCCATCCGTCGGAGACATGCCCGTTGTTTTCGGTGGGCCACCTCGATGCACGCATCAGTCGAGGACCTCATGGAGTTTTGCGGCGAACGGGACCGGGTCGCCGTGCTGGCCGTACTCGCCGCCCAGGAAACCGGCGTGGTTGCTCGGGAAGACGACCGGGTCGGCGCCCAGCCTCGCCGCCACCGCGCGCCCGGCCCGGTGGGCCAGCTCGCCCTCGGACTCGGCGCCCACCCCGACCAGGATCCGGGTGCCGGCCGACTTCAGGGCGGCGAAGTCCGGTTCGAACAGGCAGCAGGTGACCAGGTTCTGGCCCAGCAGCACGTCGTCGCGGCTGCCGTCGTCGGTGCTCGGCAGCCCGAACGTGGCTGGATCGGCGCCCGGCTCGTCGGCGAAACCGGGCGGGATCGGGCCCTGGAACGAGACGATCTCGATGAACTTGACCATCGCCGGGCCGACACCGAACCGCTCGTAGAGGTCACGGATGCCCCGGACCGCGGCTTCGGCGTCCACCGCCTCGTCCAGCAGCCGCACCACCGGCGGCTCGTGCGCGACGAGGGTGCGCACCAGCTCCGGATGCGCGGCCACCAGGGCGAGCGAGTTGACCGCCCCGCCGCTGCTGGCGAAGAGGTCGACCGGCCCGCCCCCGGCGGCCTCGATCACCCGTCGTACGTCATCGGCGTGCTGTTCCGGCGTGGTCTCGGGCGCGGGGTCGGTGCGGGTGCTGCGGCCCGTGCCCCGGGGGTCGTAGGTGATCACCCGCCGGTCGGTGAAGTGCCCGGCCAGGGTGACGAACCCACTCGCGTCCATCGGCGAGCCGATCAGCAGCAGCGGTGTCGTGTCCGAGGGCGCGGCCGGCTCGTGGACGTCGTAGGCGATCACGGCACCGGGAGCGTCGAGAGTCAGGGTCATACCCCCTCTATACCCTCTGCGGGCCGGGTCGGGGGCCAGGTCAGTACGTCGTCCGGGATGTCGGTGTCGCACAGCGCCCGCCGGTCCCGTCCGGGGATCCCGCGGCTGTTCGCCACCACCAGCCGGGCCACCTCGATCGCGCCGTGCGCCTGGAAGTGCGTGTTGTCCTGCACGCCGTCCGGATAGTTGACCGACTCGCCGGGCTCCAGCCACAGCAGGTGGTCCTTGGTCGCCTCCGGGCCCAGCCTGCTCCACAGGTCGAAGGACAGCCGGGTGAGGTCGATCAGCTCGGTGCCGGTCTCGGTGGCGAGTGCGGTCATCGCGGCGGGATAGTCACCGTGCGAGAGATACGGCGTACCGTCGGCGGTGAATCTCCGCCGCTCGACCGGCGTGACCAGGATCGGGGTGGCCCGGGCCGCGCGTGCCCCGTCGAGATAGAGCCTCAGGTGTTCCTGGAACGTCGTCCACGGGTCGGTGCCACGGGCCGGGTCGGTGATCTTCTCGTCGTTGTGGCCGAAAGAGATCAGCAGGGTGTCGCCGGGGCGGATCGCGGCCCGGATCCGGTCCAGCCGGCCCAGGTCGTAGAAGCTCTTCGAACTGGCCCCGGACAGCGCCTCGTTGACCACACGCACGCCGTCGTGCAGGAAGACCGGCAGCGCCTGACCCCAGCCGGCGCGCGGATGGTCGGCGGTCGCGTAGGTGGCGGCGGTCGAGTCGCCGGCCACGAAGACGGTGGGCCTGCGCCTGCTCGCGGCGAGGCCGGGCGTCTGCTCGCCCATTGCCAGGGCGGGCACCGCGGCGAGGGCTCCGGCGCGGAGCAACGTTCTCCGTCGAATCTCCATGAGGGCACATCTAATCAATTTCTATCGATGTGGGCAAGCGCTTTCCCGCTGGTGGTGGAAACGGGATCGAAAGGTGCGCAAGTGGCGATGTAGGTTACCCGCGTGACGACGTTCAGTGCCCGGGAGCGCTGGGTCCTCCTGATCGCCAGCGCCTGGTTGGTGATCGGGCTCCAGCTCGACGCCTACGCCCACGCCACCACCCCCGAGCTGGAGACGTTCTGGACACCCTGGCACGGCGTCCTCTACTCCGGTATCGCCGCGTCCGGCTTCACCCTGCTCTGGATCATGCGGTCCCGGCTGCCGGGGATCCCGACGTACGCCTCGGTCCTCGCCCTGCCCAACGCCCTGCGCCTGCCGCTCGCGGGCATGGCGTTCCTGCTCGTCGGCGGCGGTGTGGACACGCTCTGGCACAACATCTGGGGCATCGAGCGGGACATGGAGATCTTCGTCAGCCCCAGCCACGAGTTCATCATCCTCGGCATGGTGCTGGTCGCGATGGGCCCGGCACTGATGCTGGCCACCGGCCCCGAACGCACCCTGGGACTGCGGAACGCCCTGCTCGTCGGCGTCTCCACGCTGTTCACCGTGCTGCCGGTGCACATCTACACCCTGCACGCGTCGAGCATCGGCTTCCGCCAGCTGGGCAGCGGCCAGGAGCCGATCCCGGTCTTCTCGCCGGACGCGCAGCTCATCCACGGCTACGTCGTCAGCACCGTCCTGCTGCTCCTGCCGTTCATCGTGATCGGCCGGCGCTGGCCGCTGCCGATCGGCCTGCCGTCCACCCTGGTCGCGATCGTCGCCGTCCTGATGCACCTGATGTTCGACTCCCGCGACGACTGGTGGCCGGCCCTGACCCTGGCCGCCGCGTCCTTCGCCATCGAACTCGCCTGGCGCCTGGCCCTGCTCTTCGTCACGTGGCCCGCGAACGTCCGCTGGGTCCTCTTCGGACTGCTCACACCGCCGGTCGTGTGGGGCGCGGTCCTGCTGGTGGGCAAGATCCAGGAGGGCAGCACCGGCTTCAACGTCCACATCCTGACCGGTTTGCTCACGCTGACCGCCCTGACCGGCGCCGCCACCGTCCTGGTCACCCGCAGCATCCAGCACCTCCCCAGATGACCCGGTTCCTCGTCGTTCTCGCCGTCGTCGCCGGGACGCTCGTCGTCACCGGCGGTCCGGTGGCGGCTCATGCCGGCGGCCTGACCGCCACCGATGCGCGGGGCCGGGTGGTCGCGGTCTCCCCGTCCGTTCCGGGTCTGACGGTCGAGACGATCGAGGCAGGCGCGAGGCTGCGTCTGCGCAACGACACCGGCAGTCCGATAACGATCAACCCCGGCGGCGGTACGGCCGCCCCTGCCGTGGTCGCCCCCGGCACCGAGGTGACCTGGATCGACACCCGCGCCACCCCCGACGGCCGCACCGTGCCCGCCAGCCGCACCGTCCCGTGGACATTGACCCTGGACGCGGCCGGCACCCCGGTGACCGTGACCGGCGAACTGGTGGGGGAGAAGCGCCCCCGGCCCGCCGTCTGGTGGATCGCCGCGGCCCTGACCGGCGCGGCCCTCCTCCTGGCGGCCCGCCGACTGACCAGGGCGCATCCCGCGGCCCACCGGCACCCGTCGGATTCCGCGGTCCACCCGCATCCCCACCCGTCGGATTCCGTGGGCGAGCCGCCCGCGCACCGGTTGCTTCGCGCCGACCTTTTGCTCGCTGTCGCGGGCTCCGTCGCCGCGCTGGCCTCGGCCGCTCACGTGATCGGCTCCACCCTCGCGGTCGAGTCCGCTCCGATGGTGACGACGTTTCTGAGCGCGGCGGGTATCAACCTGCTCGCCTGGCCGCTGGTGATCGGCGGCGCGGTGACGGTCCTCCGGGGCCGGGCCGCCGGAGTCCTGGCGGTCTGCGCCGGAGCGGCCCTGACCGCGGTCTTCGTCCTCCCGGACGTGACCTCGTTCCACCGCCCGGTCCTGCCCTTCGCCGGCCCCGCCACCCTGGAACGAGTCCTGGTGGTCCTGGCCCTCGGCCTGGGCGCCGGTGTGGCGATCGCCGGTGCCGGAGTCCTCCGTTCCTTGGCCGAGAGGGTGTCTGACACGGATGGTTCCTTGGCCGAGAAGGCGTCTGACACGGATGGTTCCTCGGCCGGGAAGGCGTCTGACACGGAAGGTTCCCTGGCCGAGAGCGCGTCCCCCGCCGAAGGCCCCTCGGGCGAGCAGGCGGCTGACGCCGAGGGCCCGCCGCGTGATGTCTAGCCCTCCGACCCCGCTCGCGCACGGTGTCGGCAGTTCCGAGGATCTGCCGTTGCCGCTGGACCTGGTGTTGTAGGCCGGTGCCGCCGCCGTCGTACTGTCGTTTCTGATCGCGGCCTTCTGGTGCCGCACGCCCCGCCTGAAACCGGCCGAACCAAGAGACTTCGGCGTGACCCGCTGGCTGCGCTACCCGATCCTGGCACTGGCGCTCTATCTCACCGGTTACGCGCTGATCGGCCCGCGCGGCCCGGAGAACCCCGCCGCCCACGCCCTGTTCGTCTGGCTCTGGGTGGGCCTGGTCCTGGCCGGTGTGATCCTGGGACCGATCTGGCGCGGCCTCAACCCTCTGCGCACGATCTTCACCCTGCTGCGCCTGCCACCCGAGGGCCTGCGCCCGCTCGGTTCCCCGGGCTCGACCTGGCCTGCCACCGCGTACCTGCTGCTGTTCGTGGCCTTTGAACTTGTCGTGCCGCACCACGGCGATCCGGTCGCGGTCGGCCTGTTCCTGCTGCTGTACGGCCTGGCCCAGGTGGTGTCGGCGGCGTTCCGGGGCGAGGAGTGGTTCGCCCGCGGCGACTGTTTCGAGGTCTACTCCGACCTGGCCGGACGCCTGAGCCCGCTGCGCCGTCCCGGCCTGTTCTCCGGCCTGGCGACTCCGGCGCTCCCGGGTGTGGCGGCGTTCGTGGCGGTCTGGTGGGGTTCGACGGTCTTCGACAGCGCCGGAGCCCTCTGGGGCGCCCCCGGCCTGATCCTTTTCTGCGCAGCCGTCTACCTGGCGGTGCGGTGGACCGCGGGCCGTCTCGACGTGACGATGTCCCTGATCCCGATCGCCGCCGCCTACACCCTGGCCCACTACCTGTCGCTGCTGGTGGTCGAAGCGCCCCGGGGTGTCCTGCTGCTGGTCGGCGCAGCGCCCGGCGCCTGGGATCCCCGGCTGATCCCCGAGGTGATCGCCGCGATCCAGATAGCCCTGATCCTGATCGGCCACGCGATCGGCGTGCTGGTCGCCCACGACCGGGCCTTGGCCGAGAGCCCGTCCCGGCCACCGCTGGCGGTGCTGGCCGACGAGTTCCCCCTTGTCCTCTTCATGATCGCGTGTACATGGACTGGTCTGTACCTGCTCTTCGTCCGGTGACATCTCACTGACAGTTCGGATGAGAAGATGTCTTCGCATCGATACCTTCTCCGGCATGCGCCGCGATCTGACCGATGTCGATGCCCTCAAGGCTCTGGCCCACCCGCTCCGCCAGCGGATCTTCACCCACCTGAACCGGTACGGCCCCGCCACCTCGGCCGACCTGGCCGCCAGGTTCGAGGCCGACCGCGGCGGCACCAGCTACCACCTGCGCCAGTTGGCCCGTTACGACTTCGTCGAGGAGGACCGGTCCGAGGGGCGCCGCAGATATTGGCGGGCCAAACCGCTCGACCTTCGCCTGCCGTACGACGCCGAGGATCCGGAGATCTCCGCCACGGCCGACGTCATCAGCCGGCAGTGGATCGAGGACGCCCAGCGGAATCTGTTCACCTACCTGGCCGATCACCGGTCGTACGGCGAGTTCGGCGAGGCGGCCATGAACTCGTTCGGCACCACCACCCTCACCGCCGCGGAGCTGAGACAGTTCGGCGAGGAGTACGTCGCCTTCCTGAGCCGCTGGCACCGCCCGCCCGACGCGGCCTCGGCGGGCGCCCGCGCGGTGACGGTGCTGTTCAACGCGTTCCCGACGCCGTCGTGAGCCTCTGGCGCAACCGCGACTTCACCCTGCTCTGGGGCAGCCAGGTCGTCTCGTCACTGGGCGCGACGATCACCGGGACGGCGATGCCGCTGCTGGTCCTGGCCACCACCGGCTCCGCGCTGGACGCCGGACTGGTCGGCGCCGCCGGCACCCTTCCGCACCTGATCGTCAACCTGCCGGCCGGCCCGCTGGTGGACCGCTGGAACCGCCGCCGCATCCTGCTGGCCAGTGAGATCGCCGGCGCGCTGACGCTGCTCACCGTGCCACTGGCGCTCTGGTCCGGCGTACTGAACATCGCCTGGTTGTGTGGGGTGGCCTTTGTCCAGGGGGTGTGTTTTGTCTTTTTCGGGCTGGCCGAGGACGCCGCCCTGCCGATGGTGGTGACCACCGAGGAGCTGCCGTCCGCGATCGCCCACAACGAGGCGCGGAGCCGGGCCGCGGCGCTGGCCGGACCACCCGCCGGCGGCGCGCTGTTCGGCCTGGACCGCGCGCTGCCGTTCCTGGCCGACGGCATCTCGTCGCTGATCGCCGCCGTTGCGCTCCTGTTCCTCCGCCGCGACCTGCAGAAACCACCGGAGGGCCCGCCGGAGCCGCTGTGGCGTTCGGCGATGACCGGCATCCGGTACGTCTGGCACCACCCGCTGATCCGGGTGTCGCTGCTGCTGATCGCGGTGAGCAACGCCGTCTTCCAGGCCCTGGTCCTGGTACTGGTGGTGCTGGCCGGCGACCAGGGCGCGACCCCGACCGACATCGGCGTGATGATGGGCGTCTACAGCATCGGCGGCCTGCTGGGCGCCCTGGCGGCGGGCCGTCTGCACCGCCGTTTCTCGTTCCGGGCGGTGCTGGTCGGCATCAACTGGATCTGGGCGGCGTTACTGCCGCTGCTGCTCCTGACCACACACCCCCTGCAGATCGGCGTGATCGGCGCCCTGTGCGCGTTCGCCGGCCCACTGTGGAACGTGGTGATCTTCGCCTACGCCGGCACGGTGGTCCCGAACGACCTGCTGGGCCGGGTGATGAGCGCCGGCGCCACGGTGACCTGGGGCGTGATGCCACTGGCGTCGCTGGCCGTCGGAGTCCTGCTGACCACGGCCGGCCCCCGAGGTGCACTGTGGTCCCTCTCCGGCGTGATGCTCACGGCCGCGCTGGTCGCCACTTTCACCCCCAGCGTCCGTACGGCCGCCAGAAGCCCCGCCGCCACCAGCCGGCACTGACGCCCCGCCGAGATTGCCAGGGGTCAGAGGCGGCGCAGGACGCAGACGACCTTGCCCAGGATGACGGCGTGGTCGGCGGGGATCGGCTGGTAGGCCGGGTTGCGGGGGAGCAGCTCGGTGTGGCCGTCGCGCTGGCGCAGGACCTTGACCGTCGCCTCGTTGTCGAGCATGGCGGCCACGATCTCGCCGCTCTCGGCGACCGGCTGTTGACGGACCACCACCACGTCGCCGTCGCAGATCGCGGCGTCGATCATCGAGTCGCCCTTGACGTTGAGGGCGAACAGGGTGCCCCCGCCGACCATCGACGCCGACACGGTCAGGTGGTCCTCGACGTGCTCCTCGGCCAGGATCGGGGCGCCGGCCGCGATCGCGCCCAGCACCGGCACCGTGACCAGGCGACCGGCGGTGTCCGGCTCGGTGGCGGCCGGAGCATCCAGGAAGGCCTCGGCGGCGGGGAGCAGCTCGACGGCCCGCGAGTTGTTGGGGCTGCGCCGGATCAGGCCGTGGCTCTGCAGGACACCCAGTTGGTAGGAGACCGAGGACGGGGAGACCAGCCCGACCGCCGCACCGATCTCACGGACCGTGGGCGGATAACCACGGGAGCGCACCGAATCCCTGATCACCGCGAGGATGCGCAGCTGGCGGGCGGTCAGGGGTAGGTGGGGGTCTGCACCACTGTCGATGCTCATGGCCGCACCTTACCCCATGATTAGATCAGATGTACGAACGGTGACCGGAAACCGCACGTTCGGGGGACGCCGACGCGGGACCGTTGGCCGATGACCAGCGCGTTCCCGATGATGAAGATCATTTGGTGCCAAGCATCTGGGAGTACGCCGACCAGGTCGCGGCAGGGGACACCGGTGCGTGGAAGGCCGCTACCCTGCGTGCCGCCATCCTGCTCGCGCCGACACATCCGGTGATCAGTCTGCCCAGCCGGCTGCCGGTGCACCAGGTGCTGGTGCACACCACGGCGCTGATCGTCTACGGGCGCACCTACGGGGCCGACGTCCCGGGGCGGCACGTGGTCTCCGGCCCGGAACTCGCCGCCTGGCTGACCGATCACGCCCTGCCCGGCCCGGAGAGCGGCCCGGGCAATCTGGCGGTCGCGGTCCGGCACCTGCTCGAGGGTGTCGCGTCGATGCTGCGGACGGCCGGTCACCGGATCCCGGAACCGGCCCGGCGTTCCCTGGACCGGCACTCGCCGGACCCGGTGGTCCAGCAGTGGCACGACCTGACCGACGTCGACGAGGCGTTCCCCGGCCCGCTGCTGTGCCTGGGCGTGGCCGCGATGTCCGACACTTTCGGCCCGGCGATCGTCTGAGGTCAGACCACGGGAAGCGCCGACGGCGTGAACCGGTCACCATGTGGCCCGAACAGGTGCAGCACCTCGGCGGCGGTCCGGTCGGCGGGCCCGAACCAGTGCGGCAGCCCGGCGTCGAAGTCCGCGGTCTCACCCGGCTTGAGCAGCCGCTCCTGATCGGCCACCAGCAACCGGACGGTCCCGGCCAGTACGTAGAAGAACGCGTGCCCCGGGTGGGTGACCAGGATCGGTGGTTCGGCCGACGGGCTGAGGATCTGCTTGAAGACCTGGAGCCGGCCGGGGTACGTGGTCAGCGGGATCACCACACTGTCCAGCCGGGTGCGGGTCTGCCGGTGGTGCGGGGTCAGGTGGATCCGGGGATCCCCGGTCATCGGCGCGCCGATCATCTGTTCCAGCGCCATCCGGTACGTGGTGGCCAGCGGCAGCAGCAGGTCCAGGGTCGGGCGGCGTTTGCCCGCCTCCAGCCGGGACAGCGTGCTCACCGAGATGCCGGTCGCGGCGGCCAGCTCCTCCAGGGTCAGCCCGCGGTCCTGCCGGATCCGGTGCAGGCGGGGACCGATGTCGTCGAGCAGTTGCTGCAGCGCGGGTTCCACAGGTGCAGTTTGCGGTCTTCGCAAGATGTCTCGGCCGGTGGGGGCCACCGCGGCGACGATCGGCGGCATGACGACTGAAACCGCACGCCGGTGGCCGGTCCTGGCCATCTGCGTCACGAGCATCTTCCTGGTGGGCCTGGACACGACTGTCGTCAACGTGGCGCTGCCGTCGATCGGCGGCGAGCTGCGGCTGGCGATCAGCGACCTGCAGTGGGCGATCGACGCGTACACCCTGGTCCTGGCCAGTCTCCTGATCACCTCGGGCGCGCTGGGTGACCGGCTCGGCCGCCGGCGGGTGTTCCGGATCGGGCTGGTGCTGTTCGCCGCCGGTTCGGTGGCGTGCGCGCTGGCGCCGTCGATCGGCGCCCTGGTCGCGGCCCGGGCGCTGCAGGGGGTGGGCGCGTCGATGCTGACGCCGGTCGCCCTGGCCATCGTGATCAGCGGGGTCACCGAGCCCCGGGAACGCGCCCGGGTGATCGGGGTGTGGGCGGCGGTGTTCGGGCTGAGCATGGCGGCCGGCCCGCTGCTCGGCGGGGCGCTGATCACCGGGCTGGGCTGGCGGACCGTGTTCTGGATGAACCTGCCGATCGTCGCGGTGGTGCTGGCGCTGACCTTCCGGTTCGTGCCGGAGTCCCGCGCGCCCCGGGCCCGGCGTCTGGACCTGCCCGGTCAGGTGCTGCTGACCGCCCTGGTCGCGGCGACGGTCGCGGTTCTGATCGAGGGGCCGCGGCTGGGCTGGGGATCGCCGCTGCTGCTCGGTGGGTACGCCGCGATCGTCGCTCTGCTGACCGTGTTCGTCCGGGTGGAGACCCGGCGCGACGAGCCACTGATGGACCTCGGGCTGTTCCGCCGGGCCCCGTTCACCGCGGCGGTCGGCGGGGCGGTGGCGATGTTCGTGGCGCTCAACGTGACCCTGCTCCTGGGCACCCTCTACCTGCAGCAGGTACGAGGTCTGACCGCCCTCGCCGCGGGCCTGGTCACGCTGCCGATGGCGCTGGCCGCGACGGTGTTCGCGCCGCTCTCCGGCATGCTGGTCGGCCGGGCCGGGCCCCGGCTGCCGCTGCGGATCGCCGGGGCGGCCACGATGCTCGGCGGAGCGCTGCTGGTCGGGCTCGGCGACCGGACCCCGATGCCGGTGCTGCTGGTGGCGTACCTGTTCATCGGTGTCGGCATCGGTTTCGCGAACGCCCCGATCACCAACACCGCGGTCAGTGGTCTCCCGCCGGCCCGCGCCGGGGTGGCCGCCGGGATCGCCTCGACGTCACGCCAGGTGGGCGCCGCCCTTGGTGTCGCCCTGGCCGGTGGCCTGCTGGCCGGGATCGCCCCGGCCGGGCTGGCGGCGGCGACCCGGCCGGGCTGGGCGCTGGTCGCGGCGTGCGGCGCGGCGGTCCTGCTGGCGGCCCAGGTGTCCCCGGCGCTCCGCCCCGCCCCCGCGACGGTGGTGGGCGCCACCCGATAGCCGGCCGTCACTTTCCTCAACAGGCCACCTCCGGAGCCGATCAAAGCAGCGTGAACCGAAGAGACCCGGCGCTAGCCGTGGCCGTAGCCTGGACCGTCCTGGCCGCAGCACTGCTCTTCACGTTCCACACCGACTCGGAGGCCCAGGTCAGCATCTTCTGGGCGTTCCAGCCGCCGCTCGACCTGCTGTTCGCCGTCTGGTCCTGGCGGGTCTCCCGGATGGCGACCGGGGCGACCCGCCGGTTCTGGCGGGTCCTCACCGTCTCCGGAACCCTGTTCACGATCGGCGACACCACCCAGTTCGTGCTGTCGCTGGGGCAGCGTGACCGCTGGTCCACCACCGGCGGCGACGTCCAGTCGACACTGTTCGCGGTCGGGCTCGGGCTGATCGTCGTCGCCATGCTGATCCACCCGCACGCCGGCCGCAGCGGGCGGGACCGGATCGCGTTCTGGCTGGACTCGGCGACCGTACTGGTCGGTGGGATGGTGGTGGCCTGGTGTTTCGCCATCAACCCGGAGGACATGCGGACCAACCCGGTCGGTGCGCTGGCCGGCGCCGCGGTGGTGCTGACCTCGGCGTTCGCGGCGGTCAAGATGATGCTCAGCGGCAACGCGCCGATGCACCGCAACGCCGCCCTGCCGATGATCTTCGCGGCGATCGTGAACGCGGTAGGCGTGTTCGCGGCGCCGAACGCCGAGGAGTCGCTTCCGGCGTACGTCTACGTGATCCGTTTTCTGCCCTCGCTGCTGATCGCTGTCGGGCCACGGATCCAGGAGATCACCGCCCGATTCGACGAGACGGCGTTCGGGGCGCGGCGCCGGAAACCGTACAGCCTGCTGCCCTATGGTTCGATCTTCGTGGTTTTCGTGGCGATGATCCTGGTGCTGCCGGAGGACCGCGACGACGCCCGCCTGTGGGGTGCCGTCGGCGGGCTCGGCGTCATCGTCGCGATGGTGGTGGCCCGGCAACTGCTCGCCTTCCACGACAACAAACGCCTCATCGAGAAACTCGACAGCACCCTCACCGAGCTGCGCGAACACCAGGTCCGGCTGCGCCGGCAGGCACTCTTCGACGACCTGACCGGGCTCGCCAACCGCACCCACTTCCGCGAGGAGGTCAGCGCCGCCCTGGAGCACGCCGAGCCGGGAACGGTGTCGCTGCTCCTCGTCGACCTGGACGGATTCAAGGCGGTCAACGACACGCTGGGGCACGCGGCCGGGGACGCGCTGCTGGCCGGCGTCGCCGACAAACTGCGGTCCGCGGTCCGCGCCGGCGACCTCCCGGCCCGGCTCGGCGGCGACGAGTTCGCCGTGCTGCTGCGCGACTGCGACCACCTCGACGCCGAACGCACCGCGCAGCGCATCCTGCAGGCCCTGACCGTCCCGATCCCGGTCGACGGCACCGCGGTCCGGGCCAGTGCCAGCATCGGCGTCGCCTGTGCGGAATCGGACGACGACATCCGCAGCCTCCTGCACGCCGCCGACACCGCCATGTACGCCGCCAAACACGACGGCAAAGGCACGTGGATGCGCTACGACCACAGCATGAGCTCGTAGAACCCGAACCCGAACCCCGAAGATCCTTGAAGGCCCGTTATTTTACGAATGACGGAGGGTGCCCGTGGCTACGACGCGAGGCCGGCCCGTCACCGGGCCGACCCGCGACCGCCGGGCCGGATGCGGTGGTCACCGCATAAAACCGACCGCGACACCGCTCTTGGAGCGCACCCGCGTCCGTTATGACGCGGTGCAGGTCACCGCTGCCGGGGCGTTGTTGGTTCCGGTCCACGACGCGGTGAAGCCCCAGCTGGTGGTGGCGCCGGCCGCCAGCCGCCCGTTGTAGGCGGCGTTCTTCGCGGTCACCGTCTCACCGGAGGTCGTCACCGTCGCGTTCCAGCTGTTGGTGAACCGCTGCCCGTTGGGCCAGGTCCAGCTCACCGTCCAGGCGGTGATCGCCGAACCGCCCGCCTTCACCGTGACCTCACCCTGGAAACCGCCCTGCCAGGAACCGGTGGCCGCATAGGTGGCGGTGCAGCCCGCGTTGCCCGGCGGAGTGGAGACCGAGGCCGAGGGTGACGGCGAGGTCGACGGGGACGGCGAGTTCGACGAACCGGACGGGGACGGCTGGACCCCACCGAAGATCGTCGCCTCCTTCGCGGTCGCCTTGATCCCGTTGGCCCCGTTGAACAGCCGCTGACCCCACGTCGTCAGCTGCGCCGGGTTGAAGTTGGTGACCAGGTCCAGGTATTCGACGCCGCCCCCGTTGCCGCTCCACGACCAGCCCAGATAGCCGACGCCGTACTGCTGCGCGGTGGCCAGGATGGTGTCCTCGTCCGGGTCGCCGTCCGAGTGCAGGTGCCCGAACTCGCCGATCACCAGCGGCAGCCCCGCGGTCCGGAACCGGGCCAGATAATCGGTGATCTCCGCGGCGGTGTCGAACACCCCGTACATGTGCACCGAGAAGACGACGTTCCGGTTCGGGTCGGTGGCGAACACACTCGCCGCGTTGTCCCGCATGGTGAACGACCAGTCCTGACCCCAGTTCGGCGCGTCCACCATGATCTGGTGCGCGAACCCGGCCGCCCGCAGCCGGGTGATCGCGTTCTTGGTGTCGGCGACCCAGCCCGCGGCGTTGGTGTTCCCGTACGGCTCGTTGCCGATGTTCAGGATGACGTAGTTCTCCTGCCCGTCGAGCGCGCTCTTGATGGAGATCCAGTAGTCGACGGCCTGAGCAAGGCTGGCCGCGGCGCCTTCTTCGCCGTATCCGGTGGTGTCGTGCACCTCGAGAACACAGATCAGCCGGTTGGCCTTGCACTGACTGATCACATTGGTGACGTCGGCGGCGTCGTTCCGGGTCCACCGGTTCCCGCTGCTCAGCACCACCCGGACGGTGTTGGCCCCGAGCGCCTTGCTGTTGGCGAGCGACCCGAGCTGACTCGTGTACCAGGTGTGCGCGTGGTTGACCCCGCGCATCACGAACGGATTGCCGTTCCCTTCCAGGATCCGGGTGCCGGAGACGGTGAACCCGGTGGCCGCTTGCGCGGGCTGGGCGACGGCCAGTCCCACCGCTCCGGCACAGAACGCGACGACCAGGGATGCGACCCATTTCCATCGAAACGTAGTCATAGTTCACTCCAGGGGACGGGGATGACATTGGGAGCGCTCCCAATGTGCCCGTAAGAATTCAAGATTGTCAACGTCGGCCACATTTCGCCGACGCGCCGGAGCCCCGCGGGTTTCGCCTGACTGTTCGGAGGGTGTGGCCCGCCGGTTGATGATCACCCTGACCGAATCGGTCGTAGTTACTCTACGTTGCAAGGAGCAGCTTGACAGGTGTGGCGAAGGGGGTGAGAGTGACCAGCTTCAGGTCTTTGACCTGGACTGTTCCCGCCGCACGTGAAGGACTGGCCAAACATGGACCTGCACCCTGACGACCACGAAGAGTTGCTGAACGGCAATTCGACTCTGGAGAAGTGGCGGCGCAGTGATCACGCGTTCGAGGTGGCCGAGGAGCTGATGCGCATGCACGGAGGCTCCGTCCCGATGAGCGAACTCCTGTGGCTGGGCGCCGAGGCCTGGCTCCCACGCCAGTGGCGAGCGGGCCGGGCCCCCGAGCCCATCGCGGCGGCGGTGCAGGTCTTCAACCGCTGGCGAAAGCTGGAAGAGCGCCGCCTCGAACGCCGGAACCGCCCCACCGACCCGGCCTGACGACGAGCGCGGCGGCGGGGTCAGCGGAGTGTGGGCGGGTGCGGCAGGGTCGCCGGGAGCAGTTCGGCGGTGCTTCCGGTGGTGCGGTGGACGTCGGTCGTCAGGGGGTGCCGGCGGAACAGGCGGCCGCTGAAACGCAGCCAGCCGACGGTTCCGTCCGGGTTCCGGAGGAAGTCGGCCCGGCTGTGGGCGTCGGAGCCGTCCGGGGCCCACACCAGCACGTGATCCTTACGGTAGAACGGCAGCAGCATCTGTTCCACGCCGTCGACCCGGCCGCTCAACCGGCCGTCCGCGGCCACCAGGTCCAGGACGATCCGGGCCGGTTCGCCGGCCAGGCCGATCTGGTCGGCGACGTACCGCCCCTCGTACTCGGCCAGCGCCTCGGGCGGCAGGGTCCGCGGGGTGGCGGGCAGGTTGTGCAGGCCGGCGAATCTGCTGATCGCCCAGTCGCCGCCGAACAGTTCGGCGGTGAGCAGCGGGCCGCTCTCCGAGTTGGTCAGGACCGTCAGGGCGAAGTCCCGCTCCGGCACGATCATGAAACCGGAGTGCTGGCCGGGCAGGTCGCCGCCGTGCTGGACGACACGCGGGCCCTCGGCGGTGGGCCGCAGCATCCAGGTGACACCGGCGCCGTCCAGCTCGACGAAGAGGGTGCCGCCGGGGCCGGGCCGCCACCGCATGGCGCGCAGCGACCGCCGTTCCAGCAGCGGACTGCCGTCGCCGAGGTGGTAGCGGGCCCAGGCGAGCTGGTCGCGGGCGCTGGAGAACAGGCCGCCGGCGGGGTGCAGGCTGCGCGGGATGGCCAGCGCCTCCGGCACGGCCACCACGTTCCCTTCCAGATCGAATCCATGCGGTACGGCTACCGCGGCGCCCGGGACGTCATCCGGGGAGAATCCGCTCTGCCGCAGCCGCAGCGGGTTCAGCACGAGGGCGCGCAGGGCCGTCTCGTACTCGCTGCCGGTGGCCACTTCGATCAGCCGCCCGGCGACGCCGATGGCCGCGTTGTTGTACGAGAACACCTGACCGGGCGGGGTCAACTGGGGCACGGCGGCCAGCGCTTCCACGTACCCGGAAAGGGTGGGTGTGCTGGTGTAGACGTCCCCGAGCCAGCCCGCGCTGTGGTTGAGCAGCTGCCGCAGGGTGACCCGCCGGGACGCGGCCTCGTCGGCGGTGCGGAACCGGGGCAGGTAGCTGCGCACGGTCCGGTCCAGGTCGAGCCGCCCGTTCTCGACGAGACGCATGACGGCCGTGCCGGTGAAGGTCTTGGTGGTCGAGGCGATCCGGAACAGGGTGTCGGCGCCGACCGCCCGCGGGGCGGCGACGCTGGTGACGCCGAACCCGCCGACGTAGTCCCGGCCCTGGTGGCGCAGGCCGTAGGCGACGCCGGGAATCCGGTACGCCGCCATGCCGTCCTGGATCTTCTCCTCGAGGTCGCGGACCGCGCGTGGCAGGCGGGAGTCCACCGGAACCCCAGCGGCGGGCAGTGCGGCAGCGGTGCGGAGAACCATGCGACGAGACACCATCCAGACCTCCCGATGTTCCACAATGCCCTGTCCGTGCAAGTTGCACATCCCCGAAGATTTCGTTGACGTTAATCAATGGCTGGCCTACCGTGCCAAGGAAAGCGCTTTCCCCCAGCGCATTCCCCGCATCGAGGAGACTGGCGTGCGCAGGCGTACCTTTCTCGGAATGTCCTCCGGCCTCGGCATCGTGGCGACCGGCGTGGTCCCCGACCCCGCCCGGGCCGCCGGCCCCCGGCCCCATCTGATCGTCGCCGCGGACGGCAGCGGCGACCACGACACCGTGCAGGCGGCGGTCGACGCCGCACCCACCGCCCGCACCGAACCGTTCGTCATCGGCGTCCGTCCCGGCACCCACCGGGGTCAGGTGATCGTCCCGAAGACCAAGCCGCTGCTGGAGTTCCGTGGTCTCGGCCGCCGCCCCGAGGACGTGGTGATCGCCGACGACCGGGCCAACGGGACGGTGAAACCGGACGGCACCACCTGGGGCACCTCGGGCAGCGCCTCGGTCACCGTCGACGGTGCCGGGTTCCGGGCGGTCAACCTGACGTTCGCGAACCTGTTCGACGAGGCGGCGCACCCGGAGATCACCAACCGGCAGGCGGTGGCCGTGCTGACCCGGGCCGACCGGCTGGTCTTCGACCGGGTCCGGTTCCTCGGCAACCAGGACACGCTCTATCTGAACAGCAGCGCCGCCGGGGTCGTGGCCCGGGTCTTCCTGCGGGACTCGTACGTCGAAGGCGATGTCGATTTCATCTTCGGCCGGGCCACCGCCGTCTTCCAGCGCTGCCGGATCCACTCGCTGGACCGGGGGAGCACCCCGAACGGGTACGTCACCGCCCCCAGCACCGACAGCACCAACCCGCACGGGCTGCTCTTCGACCGCTGCCGGTTCACTTCGGACGCTCCGGCCGGCACGGTGTTCCTGGGCCGCCCGTGGCATCCGAGCAACGACCCGAACGCGATCGGTCAGACGGTCATCCGGAACTCGTGGATCGGCGCGCACGTCCCGGACGTGGCGTGGAGCGACTTCGGCACGTGGCCGTGGGAGGACGCCCGGTTCCGGGAGTTCCGCAACTTCGGGCCCGGCGCCCTGGTCTCGGGAAACCGTCCCCAGTTGACCGCCGAGGAGGCCGCGACCGCCACGGCCGGAGCGTTCCTGTCCGGTGACGACGGCTGGGAACCGCAACGCTGCTGATCCGCTCGTGTGGGTGACGACGGTCGGCCCGGGCCGGGGAGTCCACATATTCTCGGCCCGTGCCGGTCTCTCGTAAGCGCAAGAAGTCTCACAAGTCCACAGTCGCGGCCCGGGCCGAGCGCCGCCGCCTGCACACCAGGCAGGTGCAGCTGACGAACTCGCTGCGGGCGATCGCCGGCGCTCAGGAGGAGGGGCAGGCGAAGCGGGTCGAGCTGGCCCGCCCGCACGCCGCGGACCTGGCCGGCCTTCTGCTCGGTTCCCGGCTGACCGGCACCGCGCTGGAGGACGAGATCTGTGCTCTGCTCGGCCCACTGCTGGCCCGGTTGGGCGATCTGCCGATGGAGGGCTACGTCGGCCCGGACCACCTGGCCACCGCGCTGATCGACGACCTGCGCGAGCGGGCCGAGCCGGGGGAGAGAGCCGGCGAGGTGCTGCGGGCGGTCGCCGCGATCATGCCGATGCCGCTGCGATCCGGCGCCGGGATCGAGCCGGCCGCCCCGGAGACGGCCGGCGAGGTGCGCTGGACCCGGGACCGGTACGGCAGCCGGTTCGCCATCATCGCGCCGTTCAGCACCCCGGAGGGCCCGGTCCGCTGGTACCTGTGGGACGTCGACGCCTGTGACTTCACCCCGAGGCCCGAGCACGCCGGCTTCTACGCGTCGCCGGAGGAGGCGCTGGCCGCCTGGCAGGTGGCGGCGGGAGCCGCGGCGGCCGGTGGCACGTCCTGGCGGCGGATCGACGACTCCCGGCTGCTCGCCGGTCTGCTGCCGGGCCCGGAGGAGTACGGCCCGCTCGGCGGCGAGACGGCCGGCCAGTTCGCCGAGTACCACCGGTGCCGCCGCCTGGCCGAGGTGGTCCTGGAAATGCCGCGGGTCCTCGCCTTCGACCCGGTGGAGACCGCTCTGGACGCCGGGCCCAAGGCGTTCGCCGCCTGGCTGCGCACCGCGCCGGACCGTCCCGAGCCGGACATCTTCCTTGTCGAGGAGCTGTTCGACATGTGGCCGTCGAGTGTGCCGGAGTTGTTCGACAGCTGCTCCCCGCACCGGGCCCGGGCGGTGGCCGAGCAGATCCGCGACGAGTTCCGGGACGCCGCCGACGATCTGCTCGACCTGCTGCCGTTCTGGGTGACGTGGCTGGCCGAACGCTCCGGCCTGCCCGCCGAACTGCGCGACCGCAGCCTGGAGAACTGCTAGAAGCCGCGCGGGTGCCAGACGGTCTCCGCCGGGCGGATCACCCGCTGGAGAGTGTCCGCGGCGGCCCGTTCCAGGTCGGCGGTGTTGTCAGGCGGAGCGGTCGAGGACGGGGCCGAAGAGACGTTTGGCCTGGTCGGAGCGGAGTGCCACAAAAAGGCCGGTTGCCTCGACCAGCGCGGTGGTGGGGGCGGTCGTGGTGGTGATGGCGCCGGTTGCGGTTACCCGGCGGCCGTTGACCTCGGTGATCGACGCGGTCATCCGGAGTGGGGTGTAGAGAGGGACCGGGCTTCGGTAGACCGTGTCCAGGCGGACCGTCATGCCGGGGTGGCCGGCCGTTGTCACCGCGTAGCCGAGCATCTGGTCCAGCAGCATGGCGCTCACCCCGCCGTGGGCGAAACTGGGCGGGCCCTCGAACGCGCGGCCCAGGGTGCAGGTGCCGATCGCCAGGTCGCCCTCGCGGTGCATATCGACCGGGGGTGCGAACGCGCTGCCCTCGCCGGTGACCGGGTTGTAGAGACGGATCCCGCCGAGCAGGTCGTCGGCGCTCGCGGTGTCGAAGCGGCCGCGTCGGTGTTCGCCGAGCGGGGCCGCGGCCTGCCGGATCAGCTCGGCGGCCCGCAGGATGTGCTCGGTAGGCATCTCGGTGGCGGTCGCGTTCTCGATCAGGAGGCGCAGTGCCTCGCCCAACTCGCCGATCGCCGCGCGCCGCCGTGGCAGCCGTCCGTTCTCGGTTTCACCCACAGCAACAGGTTCCTCTACACAGGAGTATCGGACCTAGTGAATCTCATCACACTGCTATAACCTGTTCTAGTTATTGCGGCGGCGTAAACGGGTTGACGGATGGGGATGCCATGGCGGTCAGCGTGGAATACGACGTGGTCGTGGTGGGTGCCGGGGCTGCCGGGATGACCGCCGCGCTGACGACCGCGCGCAGCGGACTGAACACGGTTCTCGTCGAGAAGGCGGCCGTCTTCGGTG
This sequence comes from Actinoplanes couchii, assembly GCF_016862075.1. GTDB lineage: Bacteria > Actinomycetota > Actinomycetes > Mycobacteriales > Micromonosporaceae > Actinoplanes > Actinoplanes couchii. The sequence continues at coordinate 35,679 of NZ_BOMG01000065.1, forward strand.
GGTCCACGGCACGATCCGGGGCCGGGATCTGGGTGCCCAACAACGAGGTCCTGCTCGCCGCGGGTGTGCCGGACAGCTTCGACAAGGCCGACACCTACATGGCCGCCGTGGTCGGGACGGACGTGCCGGCCGCCCGGCGCCGGGCCTATCTCACCTACGGGCCGCGCACCATCTCCTACCTGCTGCGCTGGACGCCGCTGAAGTTCGCGTGGATGCAGGGGTACCCGGACTACTATCCGGAACTCCCCGGCGGGATGCCGAACGGGCGCTCGATCGAGCCGCAGGCCTTCGACCTGAACATGCTCGGTGACGAGGCGACGCACCTGAATCCGGCCTACCAGGCCAGCCCGCCGGGAACCGTGGTCTACACCGTCGACTACAAGTGGCTGTCGCTGATCGCCCGGCATCCGAAGGGGCTGGCCACCGCCACCGAACTCGTCTGGCGCTACCTGCAGCTCTCCGCCCAGGGGCAGAAACCGGTCACGATGGGGCAGGCGCTGGCCGGCGGGTTGCGGGCCGGGCTGATCGCGGCGGGTGTGCCGGTCTGGCTGGACACCCCGCTGCTCGACCTGCACGTGGAGAACGGGCGGGTGGCCGGGGTGCTGGTCCGCCGGGACGGCGCCGAGACCCTGATCCGGGCGCGCCGCGGGGTGGTGATGGCCAGTGGCGGGTTCGAGCACAACGAGCGGATGCGCAAGCAGTACCAGGCCGCGCCGATCGGGGTGGACTGGACGATCGGCGCCGACTCCAACACCGGCGACGGCATCGAGGCGGGTCAGCGGGCCGGGGCGGCGCTCGGGCTGATGGAGGACGCCTGGTGGGGGCCGATGATCCCGCTGCCGGGCGAGCCGTGGTTCTGCCTGTCCGAGCGCACCCTGCCGGGCACGATCTTCGTCAACCAGGGCGGCCGGCGGTTCGTCAACGAGGCGGCGCCGTACAGCGACGTCGTGCACACCATGTACGCCAAGGGGCACGTCCCCTGCTGGATGATCACCGACCAGGACTACCGGAACCGGTACCTGTTCAAGGATCTCGCGCCGATGCTGCCCTATCCGGACGACTGGTACACCAGTGGCGCCCTGGTCAAGGACTGGACGATCGCCGGGCTGGCCGCCAGGATCGGCGTTCCGGCGGCGGCCCTCACCGCGACGATCAGCCGGTTCAACGCCCAGGCCAGAGCGGGCAAGGATCCCGATCAACACCGCGGCGACAGTACGTACGACGCCTACTTCGCCGATCCCACCAACGTCCCGAGCCCCTGTCTGGCACCGATCTGGCTGCCCCCGTACTACGCCTTCAAGATCGTTCCCGGGGATCTCGGGACCAAGGGTGGCCTGCTCACCGACGCCAACGCCCGGGTGGTGAAACCCGACGGGTCGGTGATCCCCGGGCTCTGGGCGGCCGGGAACGCCAGTTCCGCGGTGATGGGGCACAGCTACGCGGGCGCCGGATCGACCCTCGGACCGGCGATGACGTTCGGCCACGTGGCAGGCCTCGACATAGCGGCCGCCACGGCTTGATGAGGAGGAAGACATGCCCAAGGTGAGCGTGACGGCCACGACGGCGGCCGACCCCGACAAGGTGTGGCAGGTGGTCACCGATCTGCCCCGCACCCCCGAGTGGAACACCATGCATCAGGGCTTCACCGGTGACGTCCCGGCCACGGTCGCCGAAGGTACGACGTACAAGCAGAAGGTGAAGTTGATGGGCATGCCCGCCGAGATGGCGTGGCGGGTGGTGACCGCGGACGCGCCGGGGAATCTGGAGATGGCCGGCGACGGGCCGATGGGCGTCAAGGCCAAGAACCGGTTCATCATCGTGCCCGAGGGCGCCGGGTCGCAGATCACCTACGAGATGGAGTTCGCCGGGCCGGCCCTGAACGGCCCGATGGCCGCCATGCTGGAGAAACAGGCCGGGCCCGCCGCGAAACAGGCCCTCGACAAGCTGATCGCCCTGGTCGGCTGACGGCACGTGCCGGGCTGAGCCGGGAAAAGGCGGCGACGTGCCGGGCTGAGCCGGGAAAAGCGGCTCAGGCCGGCACGTCTCAGTTGGCCGACGGTGGGGAGAGCAGGAGGCGGGTGGCCAGCTCCAGGTGGTTCACCACGTCGTTGGCCGACGCGCGCCGGGTCACCCAGGCGACCAGGTTGGAGAGCCAGACGTCGCCGATCACCCGGGCCTTGGCGCGGTCGTCGGCGGTCGGCTCGGAACCGTCGTCGGAGTGCATGGCCTGGGTGAACATCTCCTCCATCAGCCGGGCCACCGCGTTGACCTCGGCCGACGCCGACGGGTCGGCGAACATGAAGGCGCGGGTCATGGCCTCGGCGAGCAGCGGCTCCCGCTGCATGGTGCGGGTCATCCGGCCCAGGACGAAGAGGGTCCGCTCGTACGGCGTATCACCCGGAATGGGTTTGCGCCCGATCTTCTCCTGGATCGTCTCGAACTCGACCGCGAGCGCCGACACCAGCAGGTGGATCTTGGACGGGAAGTAGCGGTAGAGCGTGCCCAGGGCGACGCCCGCCTTCTCCGCGACCGTGCGCATCTGCACCGCGTCGTAACCGCCCTTGGAGGCGAGGGCCAGCGTCGCCTCCAGGATGCGCCGACGCCGATCGCGCTGTGCCGCCGAACCCTGCTCGGCCTCCGCGCCGGACAGAGCGGCGCGCGTGCTGGTACCCGTTCTCGCTGTTGCCATGGTCGCCCCTTCGATGGTCGATCCAGCCTAGCAACGGCGCGTTGCGGGTCTGTGTCGCCCGATGGTGGCGACCGCAAACTGAAACATGTTCTAATCTGCCGTATGGACTTCCGTCCGGACGAGACCCAGCAGTCGATCATCGATCTGGCCCGCGAGATCCTGTCAGGCGAACAGGGCGAGCCGTGGGCCGCCCTCGGTCAGGCCGGGCTGCTCACCCTCGCGGTTCCCGAGCGTCTCGGTGGCGCAGGGCTGGGGATGCTGGAGACCGCACTCGTGCTCACCGAGATCGGCCGGCGGGCGCTGGACGTCCCGGCGCTGGCACACCTGGCGATCGGCGTGCCCACGGTGGCGCGCTGGGGTGACGAGCGCCAGCAGGACGAACTGCTGACCGGCCTGATCCTGGGATCGGCGATCGCGGAACCCGGCGACCCGTTTCCCGCAGCGCCGCGCACCGAACTGGCCGCCGACGGCACGGTCACCGGCGTGAAGACCGGGGTGACCACCGGGGACCGGATCCTGGTGACGGTCGCCGGCCCGGGCGTCGTCGTCATCGATCCGGCCGCGCCGGGGGCGGCGCTGCACGAGACCGGGGTGCTCCGGCTGGACCGGGTCGCCGCCGAGCCGTTCGGACACCGCGGGAGAAAAGCCGAGAGCCACGCCGACCTGCATCGGAACGCCATCGCCGGAGCCTGCGCGCTCGGGGACGGGGCGCTGGCCGGAGCACTGGAGCTGACCGCCGATCACGTGCGGACCCGGGAGCAGTTCGGGCGGCCGATCGCGACGTTCCAGGCGGTCGCGCAGCAGATCGCGGACGTCTACGTGACCGCACGGACCCTGCACCTGGCCACCCTGAACGCGGCCTGGCGGCTCGGCACCGGACGGGACGCCGACGAGGACCTGGACGTGGCCGCGCAGTGGTTCACCGGTGAGGCCCCGGCCGCCGCGCGGACCTGTCATCACCTGCACGGCGGCCTCGGCCTGTCGATCGACTACCCGCTGCACCGGCACACCGCCCTGATCCGGGACCTGGTGCGGTTCCTGGGCGGCGGCGAATACCGGCTGGAGATCCTGGGGGAGCGGCTGTGCACCTCGAACTGAGCGACGAGCAGCGGGAACTGCGGGACGAACTCCGGGCGTACCTGCGCAAGGTCCTGACCTCCGCGGAGCGGCGTGTGCTGCTGCGGGAACGGCACGGCGGCGCGTTCCGGGAGCTGGTGGCCCGCCTCGGGAGCGACGGCTGGCTCGGGCTGGGTTTCCCGGTCGAGTACGGCGGCCGTGGCCTCGGGCCCGCCGAGCAGCAGATCTTCGTCAACGAGACGGCGCGTGCCGACGTGCCGCTGCCCGCGGTGACGTTGCAGACCGTGGCGCCGACGCTGCTCGCACACGGGACCGACGAGCAGCGCCGGTTCTTCCTGCCGAGGATCCTGGCCGGCGAGATCCACTTCGCGATCGGCTACACCGAACCGGAGGCCGGCACCGATCTGGCGGCACTGCGGACCAGGGCGGTACGCGACGGTGACGAGTACGTGGTGGACGGTCAGAAGACGTTCACCACCGGGGCACACGACGCCGACCACCTGTGGCTGGCCTGCCGGACCGCGGTCGATCGCCACCGTGGACTGTCGATTCTGATCGTCGACACGGACGACCCCGGATACACCTGGACGCCGATCATCACGTGTGACGGCGTGCATCACGTCAACGCGACGTATCTCAGCGGGATCCGCGTCCCGGTCACTCGCCGGGTCGGTGCCGAGGGGGACGGCTGGCGGCTCATCACCACCCAGCTCAACCACGAACGGGTCATGCTCGGCCCGGCCGGCCGGTTCGGGGCGCTGCTCGACCGGGTGCGCGAATGGGCGTACCGCAGCGGGGTCGGAGAACGGGCGGACGTCCGCCGCGCGCTGGCCCGGACGCACGCCGCGCATCGCGTGAACGAGCTGCTCAACCAGCAGGTCATCGGCGACGCCCCGGGCCCGGCCGACGCCTCCGCGACGAAGGTCTTCTCCTCCGAACGGCTGCTGCGGATCATCCAGGAACTGTCCGAGGTGGTCGCCCGGCACGGTGATCCCACCGATCCGCTGACGGCCGAGTTGCTGGACCGGCTCGATCTGCACGAACGCCGTGATCTGGTGCTGACGTTCGGCGGCGGTGTCAACGAGATCCAGCGCGAGATCATCGCCGCCGCGGGTCTGGGACTGCCGCGGGTGCCGCGATGAGGGCCGGGCGGGATCCGGTCAACCTGCCGATGATCCGGAACTGGCTGGAGGCGATGGGTGACACGAATCCGGTCTACGAGCGTGATCAGGTGGCGCCGCCGGCGATGATCCAGGTGTGGACGATGCGGGGCCTGGCGCCGCCGATCGCCGGGGATCCGCTGGGCGACATCTCCGAGAAGCTGGAGCGGGACGGCTATGCCGGAGTGGTGGCCACCGACAGCGCGCAGACCTACCACCGGCTTCTCAAGATCGGCGAGGAGATCACGGTCCGCAGCCGGCTCGAATCGGTCACTGATCCCAAACGGACGGCACTGGGTGAGGGCCGCTTCGTCACCACGGTCAGCACCTGGCTGGTGGGGGGCGAGCCGGTCGGCGAGATGACCTTCCGGATCCTGCGCTACCGCCCGGAGGCCCCGGTCGAGACGGAGAAAACGGCGAAACTGCGGCCGGTGGTCACCGCGGACAACACGTTCTTCTGGGACGGCGTCGCCGAAGGGCAACTGCGGATCCAACGCTGCCAGGAGTGCGGGTCGAGGCGGCACCCGCCCGGCCCGGTCTGCCCGGCGTGCGGTTCCTTCCGGCTCGGGTACGACGTGTCGGCCGGCGCCGGAACGATCCACAGCTGGGTCGTCCACCATCACCCACCGGTCCCCGGCCGGCGGGGCCCGTTCACGGTGGCCCTGGTCGACGTCGACGGTGTCCGGATGGTCGGCGAGTACCGCGGCCCCCGCCCCGGCATCGGCGACCCGGTGCGGGTGTTCTTCGACGACGGCCTGCCGCTGTGGCGCCCCGACGTCCCGCAACTGGAGCCGTGGACGCTGGAGGTCACCCCGACGCTGGTGGTGAGCACCGCCCTGGCCACCCGCGACCACCAGAACGTGCACCACGACCGGGACGCCGCGGTACGCCTGGGCAGCCGGGACATCTTCCTCAACATCCTCACCACCACCGGCCTGGTGCAACGGTTCGTCACCGACCGGCTCGGCCACACCACGACGGTCACGGGCATCCGGATCCGGCTGGGCGCCCCCTGCCACGCCTACGACACCCTGACGTTCACCGGTCAGGTCCTCCCGGACGGCGTCGAGGTGATCGGGCGTACCGCGACCGGAACGCACGTCTCCGGCATCGTGGCGGTGCAGCGGTGATCGCCCGGACCACCGCGATCGCCGGGATCGGCGCCACCGAGTTCTCCAAGGACTCCGGCCGCAGCGAACTGCGCCTGGCGGTCGAGGCGATCCGGGCGGCCCTGGACGACGCCGGTCTGCGCCCGTCGGACGTCGACGGCCTGTGCACCTTCACCATGGACAGCAACAGTGAGATCGCGGTGGCCCGGGAGATCGGCGCCGGTGACCTGACGTTCCTCAGCCGGATCGGCTACGGCGGCGGCGCGGCCTGCGCGATCGTGCAGCAGGCGGTGCTCGCGGTCGGCGCCGGGATCGCCGACGTGGTGGTCTGTTACCGGGCGCTGAACGAGCGGTCCGGCCGCCGGTTCGGGCAGGCGTTCGCCTCGCCGGACGCCGACGCCGGCTGGCACCTGCCGATGGGGCTGGCCACCCCGGCCGCACAGGTCGCCATGGTGGCCCGGCGCTACCTGCACGACTTCGGGGCCAGCCCCGACGACTTCGGGCGGGTCGCGGTCGCCGCCCGGCGGTGGGCGGCCACCAACCCGCGGGCCTGGTTCCACGGCCGGCCGATCACCCTGGACGAGCACCGGGCGTCGCGGTGGATCGCCGAGCCGCTACGGCTGCTGGACTGCTGCCAGGAGAGCGACGGGGCGGTCGCGGTGGTGGTGACGTCGGTGGAACGGGCCCGGGATCTCGCCCGGGCCCCGGCGGTGATCGCGGCGGCGGCGCAGGGGAGCGGGACCGGGCAGTACGTGATGACCAGCTACTACCGGTCGCCGGTGGCGGCGCTGCCGGAGATGGGTGTGGTGGCGCGGCAGGTGTGGGCGCAGTCCGGCCGTCGGGCGGCCGATGTGCGGGCGGCGGTGCTGTACGACCATTTCACCCCGTACGTGCTGATGCAGTTGGAGGAATTGGGCTTCTGTGACCGTGGGGAGGCCCGGCACGTGATCGCGGACGGGCGGCTGCCGGTGAACCCGCACGGCGGGCAGCTCGGGGAGGCGTACATCCACGGCATGAACGGCATCGCCGAGGCGGTCCGGCAGGTCCGCGGCACCGCGGCGAACCAGGTCCCCGGCGACGGCCCGGTCCTGGTAACGGCTGGCACAGGTGTTCCGACCAGCGCTCTTCTTCTGGAACCGGTGGATGCTCAGCCCTAGGCTGTGGTGACATCTACGGGGGAGATCGTTTTGCTGAAGAAGGCCGTTCTGGTGATGGCGCTGGTTCTGCTCGCCGGTTGCTCGGAGGAGGACCGGACCGAACCCGCGCCGGTCGTCCCGGCGTCGGCGGAACCGATCGGCGATCCGTCGGTCGAGGCCGAGGACCCGAGCGGCAACCTGGCGAGCCTGGGTGACGCGGGGGACTGGGACGCCTTCATCGAGGAGTGCAAGAACCCGGAACAGGAGGCGCTCGTGCAGTTGGTGACGACCGGGGACATGACCGGTGACGGTACGGCCGACGCGCTCGTGGCGCGGACCTGTGACGCGTCCACCTCGTACTTCCCGTCGACGATCGAGGTCTTCGACGGCGCGTCGCCGGCGTCCGGCCCGGTCCGGGTCGGCACGCCGATCCTGACCGACGTGGGCCCCACCGACCAGCCGTGGGTGGTCGGGATGGCGGTGAAGAACAAGGCGGTGACGGTGACCGCGTACGGCACCGACAGCACCGACAGCAACGCCTGCCCCAAACTCCGGCTCACCTACCGCTACCAGCTCCAAGGCGATGCCTTCGAGCAGGTCGACCGGGCAGCGACGAAGTCCGCCAGCTGTCTCCCGGTGTCATGAACGCCGTCGAGTTCCTCCGGGAGATCGCCCGCCGGCTGGTGCCGCTCGCCGACCCGGTGGGCGACAAGGAGCTGACGGCGCTGCTGGCCTCGATCGGCAGCCCGGCCGGCCTGGCCGTCCGGGTCGACGACGGCCGGATCATCGTCGACCTGCCGGGGTTCGGCCTGCCCTCGGACCCCGCCGCCTTCGCCGCCGCCGAGACCGTGGTGCACCAGATGGCCAAGCAGCTCGGGCTACCGGCCGGTGGCGGCTTCGACCGGGACGAGCGTGACCTGGCCCCGGGCCGGGCGCGGCTGCGGGCCGGGTACTGGGCGGTCGTGCTGGCCGTGGTGTCCGACGGGCCGGACGTGCCGGTGATCGTCGAGATCTCCTTCGCGTACGGCGCCGACCTGCAGAAACGTCTGGCCGAGCTGGCCGGCCCGCCGCTCGGGCACGCGCCCGTCGACTGGGACGTGCTGACCGGCCGGATCGGGGTCCAGCTGCCCGAGGACTACCGCTGGCTGATGAACCAGTACGGCACCGCCCCGATCAGCGCCGCCGCCGTCCTGTTCGAGCCGAAGACGCTGCGCCGGCCGATCGCCGGGCCGATGTTCCCGGTCGGCGACTACCACCAGCTGCTGCCGATCGGGGCGACCCCGGCCGGCAACGAGATCGCGTACATCCTGGACTGGGAGATCTCCGGTCTGCGGATCGGCGGCCGGAGATACGAAACCGGCCTGCTGCATCACCTGGTGGTGACGCTGGCAGGCCGGCATCTGGTGAATCAGTCCTGAACCTTGGCCTCCACGGCCGGCTGGTCGCCGTTCAGCTTCGCGCCCGCACCGAGCTTCGACAGCAGCCCGGTCAGGTCGATACCGGTCAGGTCGCTGCCGATCTGCAGACCCTGCGCGACGTTGCCGGCCACCGACTTGGTCAGTGACGTGGCGCCGTCGGTGGAGATGACGGTCAGCTTGTCGACGTTGCCGAGCGGGGCGCTGGCGGCCTCGACGACCTGCGGCAGCACCTTCACCAGCAGGTCGATGACGGCTGCGTCGCCGTACGCCGCGAACGCCTCGGCCTTGCGGGCCATCGCCTCGGCCTCGGCCTGACCCTTGGCCAGGATCGCCGCGGCCTCGGCCGAACCCTCACGCTCGATCGCGTCGGCGATCGCGGAACGGCGGCCCTTCTCGGCCTCACCCTCCTTGACACCCTCGATCGCGTTGGCCTCGGCCAGCGCGGCCCGACGGGCCCGCTCACCCTCACCGGTCAGGCGGGCCTGCTCGGCCTGGGCCTGGGCGGCGGCGATGGTGGCCTGCCGCTGGGCGTCGGCCTGCAGGACCGCGGCGCTACGGTTCGCCTCGGCCTCCTGCTCCACCCGGTACCGGGCGGCGTCGGCCGGCTTGCGCACCTCGGTGTCCAGCTGACGCTGCTTGAGCTCGGCGTTCTGCTCGGCCACCTTCTGCTGCTCGGCCAGGATCTTCTGGTCCCGCTCGGCCTGGGCGAGCGGGCCGGCGGCGGCCGACTGGGCCTTCGCGGCATCGATCTCGGCCTGGATGGCGGCCTGCTTCAGCGACAGGTTCCGGTTCGCCTCGGCGATGGCCTCCTCGGCCAGCAGACGCTCCTGCTCGGCGGCCTGCCGGGCGCGGGCCTCGGCGATCGCCGCGTCCTTGAGCACGCGGGCGGCCTCCGGACGGCCCAGGTCCTGCAGGTACGAGCCCTCGGCCACGATGTCCTGCAGCTGGAACGTGTCGAGCACCAGACCCTGGTTGGTCATCGAGTGCTCGGCCTCCTCGGCGACCGCGCTGGCGAACGCCGCCCGGTCCCGGATGATCTCCTCGATGGTGAGGCGGCCGACGATCGACCGCAGCGCGCCGGCGAGCACCTCACGGGTGAAGTCCTCGATCTCCGACTGCTGGTGCAGGAACCGCTGGGCGGCGGCCCGGATGGCGCCCTCGGTGCCACCCACCTTGACGATGGCGACACCGTGCAGCTCGGCGCGGATGCCCTGCTTGGACACCGCGCCCTTGATGCCGACGTCGATGCGGCGGCTGGACAGGTCCAGCGACTGCAGCTTCTGCACGATCGGCAGCACGAACACCGACGCGCCCATGACGACCTTCTGCCCCGACATGTCGGTGCTGCTGGTGCCGTCCAGGCCCTGGGTGGTCTTGCCCTTGCGGCCGGTGATGATGAAGGCCTCGTTCGGGCCGGCCACCTTGATGCGGGAGAGCACGAAGATGACGACCAGCACGATGAGCACGACGATGCCGGCTATCGCGTACAACAATCCAGACATTCAGGCCTTCCTAGAATTAAAAGGGGTTTGGAGACCTTTGAGGAGGTATCGAAACGTCAGTGGGTCTGCTCGACCGTGCTGCTAGGGGGTCTGCTCGACCACGACGCTGGTATCACTGGGCGCCTCGATCACGAAGACCTGGGCACCGGTGGGGATCGCGCGGTCGGCCCGCGCGTAGACCTTGACCGGCTGGCCGCCGAGGCGCAACGTCACCTCGCCGTAACCGCTGCCGGCCGGGACCGAGGTGACCACGGTGCCGAGCGAACCCACCAGGTTCGCCCGCTGGGGAGTGGCGTCGGTGCGCATGTTCCGCACGGCTCGGGCGAGGCGCCACGCGAGCCAGGCGGCGGGGAAGGCCGCCAGCGCGCCGATCGCGACTGCGATCGAGATCACCGCGGCGGTACGGGCGTCGAGCAGCTCGGACGCCGCGGCGCCGACAAACCCGAACGCTCCGAGGAAACCGGCCGCCACTTCGGTGGACAGCGGCCCGCTGGCGTCCGGATGCCCGAAATGCAGTAGTTCGCCACCGAGCAGCGCCAGCGCCAGGAGCACGACGGCCACGCCGCCGATCACCAGGAACACCACAGTCGCCGTCAGCACCGGCCCTCCCCCCGTTCGCCCGGTCGGGTCAGGGTAGACCAGCAGGGCCACCCGTGGTGTCGGCCGTACGACCATCAATCCTGGTAGACGGCTCTCGGTGGGCCGGCCGGTCCCAGCCGGCTCCGCAACCAACGGTCGTAGATCCGGGTCCACGTGCCGTCCGCGCGCATCCTCTCCAGCACCCCGTTGACGAACCGGACCATGTCCGGCCGGTTCTTCGGGATGCCGATCCCGGCCGGCTCGTCGGACACCGGAGTGCCGGTCACCACCGTCGCCGGATCCTGCGCCGCCAGCCCGGCGAGCAGGACGTCGATCGTCGACACCGCGTCCACCTGGTGCTGCTGGAGCAGCACCAGACAGTCCAGGGTGCTGTCGGTGCTCACCGGTACCAGGTCGCCGGGCTGCTCGTCGATGGTGACGATGCTGGTGGAGCCCCGGGTCGCGCACACCTTGCTGCCCGGCTCCAGGTCGGCGAAGTCCTTGATCCCGTCCGCTTTCCGGACCAGTAGGCGCTGCCGGGAGGCGATGTACTCGGTGGAGAACGACACCCGCTGCCACCGCTCGCACGTCATCGTCATGGTCCGGATCACCAGGTCGACCTCGTTGTTCTCCAGCACCGGGATGCGGTCGGCGGTGGTGATCGCCCGGAACTGCACCTTCTCCGGATCACCGAAGATCGCCCGCGCGACCTCCCGGGCCATGTCGATCTCGAAACCGGCCAGTTCGCCGGTCGCCGGATCCCGGAAACCGAACAGGTAGGCGTTCTGGTCGATGCCGATGAGCAGCCGCCCGTTCGTCACGATGCCGGCCATGGTGCTGCCGGCCGGCATCGCGCCCGCTTCCGGCAGAGCGCCCTTCGGGCGCAGACTGGCCCGAGGATCACATTGCGGTACGGGGGCCGGGCTCGGAACCTCGGCCGGATCCGCCACGTTCAGCGGCCGGGGGACCGACGCGGTGGCCTCGGCCGCCACCGGCCGCGCCTCCTCCGGCGTCCCGCATCCGGCGGTGACCAGCAGCAACACCGCGACGAGCACGGTCGTCCTTCTCATCGATACTCTCCGATCCTGGGCCGGAACCCGAACACCACGCCCGCGACCAGGCCGCCGGTGAGCAGCACCAGCCCCGCGGTCAGGCCGGTGAGCGACCCGCCGGCCCGGGCCGCCTGCCGCTCCACCCGGTCGTTGCCGATGTCCAGCGCCCGGGACAGCGCCGCGTCCAGCCGGCCGAAGACGGCGGTCAGACCGTTCTCGCCGGGCTCGGTGGCCAGCTCGACCGCCCGGTCCCAGTCGCCGCCGTCGTCCGCGGACCGCACCTGGACGTGCAGTTCCCGCCAGCGGACCGCCTCGTCCCTCGCCTCGTCGATCAACTGCCGGTCGGTGAACGGCGCCTGCACGATCGCCCGCGCGAACAACCCGCTCCGCCCGTTCCTGCCGATCAGCTCGTCCATCTGCGCGGCGAACGTCGCCTCGAAGCCGGTGCCGCCGCCCCGCGCCACCAGCGTCAGCGACTCGTTCGCCCGCGCCTGCAACGAGGCCCGGCCGGCGTTCGCCAGCAGCCGCACCAGCTCCGCGCCGTCCTGCTCCCCGGTGTCCAGATGCCGTCCGGAGGCGTGCAGCGCCAGCCCCGACCAGAGCAGCGCCAGCACGGTGACCAGGCTCGCCGCCAGCAGCCCCCGGTTGAACGTCCGCCGGCTGCGCCGGGACAGCAGCACCTGCGCCGCCACCAGCGCCGCACCGGTCAGCAGAGTCAGCAGCAGAGCCGCCCAGGGCACCGCCGAGGCCGCCCGGTGCTCCACCGTCAGCAACCGGTTCGTCCGGTCGAAGACGGCGGCCGCGGCCGGCAGAATCGTCTGCTGCATCAGCCCGGACGCCTCCCGCAGATAGGCGCCGCCGAGCGGCACCCCGAGCCGCTGATTCGACCGGGCCGTCTCGATCAGTCCGGTGTAGACCGGCAGCTGATCGGCGACCACCCGCAGCCGGTCGGCGTCCGCGTCGTCGGCGTCCCGCAACGCCACGGTCAGCGCGGCGGTGGCCTTGGCGATGTCGTCCAGATAGCGTCCGCGCAGCTCGGCCGACTCCCCGTCGGCGGCCAGGAACCCGGTGGCCGCGGTGGCGTCCGCGTCGGCCAGCGCCCGGTACAACGTCTGCGCGTCCACGCTGATCGGCCCACTGACCTCGGCGATGTCCCCGATCGTGGCGCCCCGCCCGCGCACCTCCCCGACGGCGGCGGCCCCGGCGACCGCACCGAGCACCACGAGCCCGATCGCCACCAGCCAATAGAGTCGCGGTGTGGTCATCCGGTCCACTCTCACCCCCAGGGTGACGCAACGCCGTGTTCAGACATCGTCACCCTAAGAAGTCGAGTCCACTCCGGTCAGTCCGCGGCGAGATCCAGGGCGGCCAGATAGCCGAAGACCAGGGCCGGGCCCAGGGTGGCGCCGGCTCCGGCGTAGCCCCGGCCCATCACCGAGGCGGACGTGTTGCCGGCGGCGTACAGGCCGGGGATCGGGGTGTCGTCCTCGCGCAGGACACGGGCGCGTTCGTCGGTGCGCAGGCCGCCCTTGGTGCCCAGGTCGCCGGGGATCAGGGCGAACGCGTGGAACGGCGGGCGCAGCAGCGGGCCGAGACACGGGTTCGGGCGCTGCCGCGGGTCGCCGTAGTACCTGTCGTACGCCGAATCGCCGCGCCCGAAATCCTCGTCCCGGCCGGTCGTGGCGAAACCGTTGAACCGCTCCACCGTCCCGCGCAGCGCCTCCGCCGGAACACCGATCCGCGCTGCCAGATCGTCCAGGGTGTCCGCCCGATGGGCCACACCCGCGTCGAACCAGCGCCGGGGGAGCGGAGTGCGCGGGGCCCGGCCGGCGAACAGGTAGCGGTCCCGGTACGTGCGGTCCACGACCAGCCACGTCGGCAGGTGCGGTCCGGTGCCGGTGCGGCCCAGGACGGTGTGCACGAAGTCGACGTACGGCGCGGCCTCGTCGACGAACCGGCGGCCGGTGCCGTCGACGATCAGGCTGCCGGGGAGGTTGCGTTCGGCCAGGCAGAAGTACGGGCCACCGGTCAGTGGCAGGGCCGGGCCCCACCACGCCTCGTCCATCAGGTCCACGGCGGCACCGAGCGCCTGCCCCGCCTCGATGGCCGTGCCGACGTTGGTGGGGGCGCCGACCGTTCCGGTCGTACCCAAACCGTGGTGTTGCCGACGCAGCCGCTCGTTGTGCTCGAACCCGCCGGCGGTCAGGACCACCCCGCGCCGCGCCGTCAGGGTCCGGTCGCCGCAGCGGATGCCGGTGACCCGCCCGCCGTCGGTGACCAGCGCCGTCATCGGGGTGCCGAGCAGCACCGGAACCCCGGCCGCGCGCAGTCCGGCCCGCAGTCCGGCGGCGAGCGCCTGGCCCATCGTCAGTTTGCGCCCGGTGAGCCGGCCGGCCGTCAGCCGCGCCACGGTCAGCGCCGCGCGCGGGTGCCGCAGCCCCAGTGACAGCCAGCGGTAGTCGAGGGCGGTCACCGCCATCCCGTTCGGCGCCGCCTGATAGGGCTCGGCAAGATCTTCCAGGTCCTTTCCGGTACGCCGGACCGGCAGCGGGCGTGGTTCGACGGTGCGCCCCTCGGCCAGTCCACCGGGCGCCTCCGGGTGGTAGTCGGGGTAGCCCGGCACCCGCATGAACCGCAGCGGCGTGTGCTTGCGGACGAAGTTCAGCACCGTCGGCCCGTGTTCCAGCAGCGCGTCCCGGCGGGCCGGCGACACCTCGTCACCTGCAACGTGTTTCAGATAGGTGGCCGCTTCCGGGCCGGGCATCCACAGGCCGCCACCGGACCGGGCTGTCGAACCGCCGAACTTCGCCGCGGACTCCACGACCACCGCACGGAGGTCGAGGTGTGCCGCGGTGAGGGCGGCGGTCATGCCTGCCGCACCGCTTCCCACTACGACGACGTCGTACTCTTCCTCGGTCATCACTAGAACAGGTTATAGTTATCCGGCCGTAACGCCTAGGAGGTGCGCGTGGACGTCGTGGTGGTCGGCTTCGGCGCGGCCGGGGCCTGCGCGGCGATCGAGGCCGCCGCCTCCGGTGCATCGGTGCTGGTCATCGACCGCTTCGGAGGCGGTGGCGCGACCGCGATCTCGGGCGGCGTCGTCTACGCGGGCGGTGGGACGCGCCAGCAACGGTCCGCGAACATCCTGGACACCCCCCTTTCCATGTACGGCTACCTGCACCGCGAAGTGCGCGGCGCCGTCTCCGACGAGACCCTGCGCCGGTTCTGCGACGAGTCGGCGGCGAACCTCGCCTGGCTGGAGGAACAGGGCGTGCCGTTCGAGGCGAGCCTGTGCCCGTACAAGACGTCCTACCCGTCCGACGACCACTATCTGTACTGGTCCGGCAACGAACATCTGTATCCCGACCCGGCGCCGCGCGGACACCGCACCTACGCCCCGGGCACCTCCGGCGGGCTGCTGTACTCACGGTTGGCCGACGCCGCCCGGACCGCGTGTGTGCGTTTCCGGCCACAGACCCGGGCCGTGGGCCTGATCGCCGACGATGCCGGCCGGGTCACCGGGGTCCGCGTCCGGGCGCTGCGGTCCGGAGTGGCCCGTCGCGCCCACGGCCTGCTGCACCGCTGGTCGGTGAAGTCCGGCGTCTACCTGCCCCGTCTCGGACGGCGGCTGCACCGGGTGGTGCGGTGGATCGAGGACCGGTGGTCGGCAGAGGAAGTGATAGCGGCCGACGCGGTGGTGCTCACGGCGGGTGGGTTCGTCTTCGACCGGGAGATGATGCGGGAGCACGCGCCGCTCTACCGTGGACTGCGGCTCGGGACTCCCGGGGACGACGGGGCCGGGATCCGGCTCGGGACGGCGCTCGGGGCGGGAGTGCGGCACCTGGACCGGGTCACGATGTGGCGGTTCGTCACGCCGCCGTCCGCGCTGGCCGGCGGGATCCTGATCGATCGGGACGGGCGCCGGGTCGGTGACGCATCCGCTTATGGGGCGGCTCTCGGGGACGCGATCCTCGACCGGCCCGGCGGGCGGGCCTGGTTGCTGGTCGACTCCACGATTCTCAGTGCGGCCCGGGGGCAGGTGCGTGAGCAGAGTCTGTGGTTTCAGCGGCTTCAGGCCTGGTGGTTGATGAGCGCGTTGCGGACCACCGCCCCGACCGTCGAGGAGGCGGCCCGCCGGGTGGGGATCACCGGTTCCTTTACTTATCCGTCAAATTGGACAGGGCCGTTCTCGCTGCTCGACGTGTCGTTGCGGGTCTTGCCCGCGCCGATGCTCACTCTTGGCGGGCTGACCGTGGACGAGTCGAGCGGCGCGGTGCTGCGGGCCGACGGAAGCGTGATCGGCGGGCTCTACGCGGCCGGGCGTACCGCGGTGGGGGTCTGTTCCGGGTCCTATGTCAGTGGTCTGTCCCTCGCCGACTGCGTCTTCTCCGGGCGCCGGGCCGGAAGGAGTAGCACGTGCTCAGTGCCACCGAGTTGACGGAGCTTGCCGGGCGCCTGTGGTCCGCGGAACGCGAACGGGTGCCGATCGGGCCTCTGATCAGGGACTATCCGGGGCTGACCGCCGAGGACGCCTACGCGATCCAGTTGCACAACATCCGGCGGCGTACCGCGGCGGTCGTCGGGCACAAGGTGGGCCTGTCGTCCGAGGCCATGCAGGTGATGATGGGGGTCGACGAACCCGACTACGGTCATCTGCTGGCCGACATGCGGCTGTTCGAGGACCGGCCGGTCGACGCCGCGCGTTACTGCTATCCGCGGGTGGAGATCGAGGTGGCGTTCCTGCTCGGTGCGGACCTGCCCGGCGAGGGCTGCACCGAGCAGGACGTGCTGGCCGCGACCGAGGCCCTGGCCCCGTCCATCGAGCTGATCGACAGCCGCATCATCGACTGGAAGATCAGTCTGCCCGACACGATCGCGGACAACGCCTCGTCGGCCGGCTTCGTGGTGGGCCAGGGACGAGTACCACCGGGAGAGATCGACCCGCGAGGCATCACCGCCGTCCTGTGGCGGGGTGACGAGCAGGTGGCGGCCGGCCGATCGGACGCGGTCCTCGGAAACCCGGTGACAGCTGTCGCGTGGTTGGCCCGCAAGGTAGCCCGCTTCGGAGTCCGCCTCCGAGCAGGCCACCTGATCATGCCAGGCGCCTGCGCCCGAGCCGTCGACGCGAACCCGGGGGACGTGTTCCGCGCCGAGTTCAGCGGCTTGGGCCGGGTCCACCTGCGATTCCTGCCACCCACCAACAGCTCCACCTCCGGCTCTTCCACGTCCGGCCTTCCTGTTCCCGATCTTCCTGCTTCCGGCCTTCCTGCTTCCGGCCTTCCTGCTTCCGGCCTTCCTGCTTCCGGCCTTCCTGCTTCC
>NZ_BOMG01000066.1 GCF_016862075.1 Actinoplanes couchii
GGCCCTCCCGCTTCCGGCCCTCCCGCTTCTGGCCTTTCCCATCCGGGACCTTCTCGCTCGGGCCCCTTCTTTCCAGACCTTTTCCGCCCGGGCAAGGGGGCATGATGCTGAGCGCCGCGATCGTCGGGTCCGGGAATATCGGGACCGATCTCATGTACAAGTTGCTTCGGTCGCCGGTGATCCAGCCACGATGGATGGTGGGGATCGATCCGGACAGTGCGGGGCTGAAACTGGCGGCCGGCCTCGGGCTCGCGGTCGGCAGTGACGGCTTGGACTGGTTGCTCGGGCAGGCGGTGCTGCCGGACATCGTCTTCGAGGCCACCTCGGCGGCGGTGCACCGGGCCAACGCTCCGCGCTATGCGGAGGCGGGGATCCGGGTCGTCGATCTGACGCCGGCCGCGATCGGGCCGGCCGTCGTGCCCGAGGTCAACCTGCGGGAACACCGGGACGCCCCGAACCTCAACATGATCACCTGCGGCGGCCAGGCGACGATTCCGATGGTGCACGCCGTCTCGCGGGTCACGCCGGTGAGTTACGCCGAGATCGTGGCCACCGTCGCGTCACGGTCGGCGGGCCCGGGGACCAGGGCGAACATCGACGAATTCACCCGGACCACGAGCCGCGGCCTGGAAACCATCGGCGGAGCGGCCCGCGGAAAGGCGATCATCGTCCTGAACCCGGCCACCCCGCCGTTGATCATGCGGGACACCATCTTCTGCGCAGTCTCCCAAACCGCGGATCGATCCGCGATCGTCAAGTCAATCGAAGACCGCGTATCCGCAATTTCGGCATACGTCCCCGGCTATCGACTGCTGGACGAGCCGCAGTTCGACATCATCGCTGGCAGTGGCAGTGGCAGTGGCAGTGGCAGTGGCAGTGGCAGTGGCAGTGGCAGTGGCAGTGGCAGTGGCAGTGGCAGTGGCAGTGGC
>NZ_BOMG01000067.1 GCF_016862075.1 Actinoplanes couchii
GTGGCAGTGGCAGTGGCAGTGGCAGTGGCAGTGGCAGTGGTCTGCTCGGCCAGGGCCAGGGCCAGGGCCAGGGCCAGGGCCAGGGCCTGGTCCGGGTCGGGATCTTCATCGAGGTCGAGGGCGCGGGCGACTATCTACCGAAATTTGCCGGGAACCTGGACATCATGACCGCTGCCGCCACCAGAGTGGGTGAGGAAATTGCTCGATCTTAGGATCACCGATTCGTCGTTGCGGGACGGCTCGCACGCCAAACGGCACCAGTTCACCACCGTCGACGTCACCGCGATCGTCCGAGCCCTCGACGACGCCGGCGTGCCGGTGATCGAGGTGACCCACGGTGACGGCCTGGGCGGTTCGTCGTTCACCTACGGTTTCAGTCACACGCCCGAGCAGGAGCTGATCAAAACCGCGGTTCTTGCTGCCGTACGGGCAAGAATAGCCTTTCTGATGTTGCCCGGAGTGGGCGTGCTCGACGACATCCGGGCCGCCGCTGGGAACGGTGCGAGCGTCTGCCGGATCGCCACCCACTGCACCGAGGCCGACATCGCCGTCCAGCATTTCGGCATGGCCCGTGAATTGGGCTTGGAGACCGTGGGATTCCTGATGATGTCCCATTCGATTCCACCAGAACGGCTCGCCGAACAGGCCCGGATCATGGCCGACGCCGGATGCCAGTGCGTCTATGTCGTCGATTCGGCCGGCGCGCTGGTCCTCGACCAGGTCAGCGATCGGGTGGCAGCCCTGGTCACGGAGCTGGGCGACGACGCGCAGGTGGGTTTCCACGGCCACGAGAACCTGGGCTTGGGCGTGGCGAATTCGGTGCTGGCCTATCGGGCGGGCGCAAAACAGATCGACGGTAGCACTCGCCGTTTCGGAGCCGGTGCCGGAAACACGCCGGTGGAGGCGTTTGTGGGAGTCTGCGACAAACTAGGAATCCGCACCGGAGTGGACTTCTTCAAAATCGTCGACGCCGCCGAGGACGTGGTACGCCCGGTGATGACCGACGAGTGCAAACTGGACCGGATGTCCCTGACCATGGGATATGCGGGCGTCTATTCCAGTTTCCTGATGCACGCCTGGACCCTTGCCGAGCGTTATGGCGTCTCCGGCGCGGAGATCCTGGTCAAAGCCGGTGAGCGTCGCCTGGTCGGAGGCCAGGAAGACCCGTTGATCACGATCGCCCGGGAGCTCAGTAATAAGTGACCTTGACGTGATCACTGACCGCGACCGCCTGGCAGGCCAGGATGTACCCGTCGGCGAAGTCCTCCTCTTCGAGAATCTCGTTGTGCACCAGGGTGACCTCCCCGCTGACCAGGCGAACCGCGCAGGCCCCGCACTGCCCTTGCCGACACGAGTAGGGCGGATTGAGCCCCGCATCAACGATCACGTCGAGTAGCCGCCGCCCCGCGGCCCACGGCAACACATGCGACTGCCCGTCGATCTCCACTTCAGCAACAGCTTCCCGTCCGCTGGACCCGTCCCGACCGCCGGACCCGTCCCGTCCGCCGGACCTCTCCCGTCCGCTGGAACTTTCCCGCCCGCCGGACCCTTGCTGCCCGCCGGACCCTTGCTGCTCGTCGTGCTCGCTGTGGTGGTCCGCCGGAGCGCCACGACCCGCGTCGTCCTCTGTTCCCGGCTCGAATCGTTCAATTCTGATCCGTTCCGCGGGAACCCCGGCGAGCTGCAGCGCCTTCTCCGCCACCGCGACGAAGGCTTCCGGACCACAGACAAAGGCTTCCCTGCTCCGGTACGGGTGGAGCAACTCCTTCAGAGCATCAGCGGTCGGCACACCCCGTTCCCGATCCAGCCAGTGAATGACCGGAAGCATCCCGTCCAGCTCGTCCCGAAAGATGATCGACTCAGAATCGCGATTGGCGTAGAACAGCACCGGATCACTCCGCAGAGCCTTGATGATCCCCATGATCGGAGTGATCCCCGACCCGCCGGCCAGCAACAGAAGCGAGTCGTCGAGCGATCCCGGCGTGAAGTTCCCAGCAGGCCCCGCAACGTCGATGATGTCCCCGGCCCGAACCCGATCACAGATCCAGTTGGAGACCACCCCACCCACCACCCGTTTGACCGTGATCTTAGGAGCCTCGCCCCTCCCCGGAGCACTGGCCAACGAGTAGGAGCGAACCCCGACCGGAGTACGAACCGAAAGATACTGCCCAGCCCGGTAATCAAAGTCGGTCTCCAGAACCAGAGAACAGGCCTCAGCAGTCTCCAGCACAACCCCAGAAACCCGAACAGGACGAAAAACAGCCATCAACAAACCTCCCAGAGAAGGAAGTCAACACAAACCAAGCCGACAGACCCTCACCCGAAGCCGCCGTTCCAGCAGCCAACGATCGAGCCGCGAGCCGCGAGCCGCGAGCCGCGAGGCGGGAGGCGGG
>NZ_BOMG01000068.1 GCF_016862075.1 Actinoplanes couchii
TGCGGGATGTGGGGCGCGAGGTGCGGGGCACGAGGCGGGAGGTGCGAGGTGCGGGGCGGGAGGTGAGAGGCACGTGGTGCGAGGCGGGAGGTGCGAGGCACGTGGTGCGAGGCGGAAGGTGCGAGGCGGGAGGCACGAGGTGCGGGGCAGGAGGCGCAAACCGCGAGCCGCGAGCCGCTGGCTGTGAGGCGGTGGACCGACATCAGTCGACCTCCAAGCGACCCTCACGAATGGCACGATCCAGGCTCGCCCGCAGCGCCGGACAGGTAGGCACAAGAGCAGTCGGCCGCCCTTCAGCAAGCGCAAAAAGCTGCTCACACCCGGACCCGGCCCACTGCACGCTGGTCTGCAGAACACTGCGCCGCCCAGCCCGAACCACATGCCCACAAACCTCACAGGAAACCTCGGTGAGCCCCCCATCGAGATACTCCCGCAGTTCAGAGCCGCTCGCCGACGGCAGAACGTCCGGTGGAGAGCCCTCCGGAACTGACCCGTCAGGCGGGGACGCCCCAGCCGTTGGCGGGACGACGAGGTTGGGCGACGAGGAATCGTCGCCCAACAAGGAGCCTGCGGAAGCGTCGCGCAGGGAGGTGCCAGTTGGTGCGGTGGTGGTGCGGCGGTCGGCCGGCGTGACCCCAAGCGGAGAAGGGGGTTCCGGCGGAGGGGCGGCGTGGCCGGGCGACATGGAGGCATCCGGCGAGGGGTGGTTGGGCGGCGGAGGGACGGTGCGGCCGGGCTGTGGGGAGGCGCCGGGCGAGGATGGCATGTCGGGTGAAGATCGCGTGTCGGGCGATGGTGGTGTTTGAGGGGTGGGGGTTGTCATGGGGTGGCTGCCCGCGCCTGGTTGGCGGCTACCTCGGCCTCCCATGTCTCGACCGCCCGTGTGGTGTCCACCTCGAACTCGTAGCGGGCCACCATGTCGTCGGTGACCTGGTCGACGTCTACGTAGAACTGCTCGTACCACCGGCGTAGCTGGTAGACCGGGCCGTCCTCGGCGCACAGCAGCGGGTTGTCGATTCTGGTCTTGTTCTTCCAGATCTCCACGTCCTGCAGGAAGCCGACGCCGATGCCCTTGGTGAACTTGCCCGCCGCCTTCGCCGCCTGCTCCCTGGTCAATCCGGGCAGGCGTTTCATGATCACGCCCCACTGGAGTACGAACGAGTCGGGCGAGACCGGATAGTGGCAGTTGATCAGGACCGACTCGATCTCCAGCCCGTTCCAGTCGTTGTAGAGGTAGTCGATCATGTAGGACGGCCCGTAGTACGCCGCCTCGGATCGCAGGGTCGTGTCGCCGGACTGTTTCGCGGCGAGGGGCACGTCCGGCCGGGGCCGGGTCTGCAGGAACTGTGCCGCCACGTGGCCCTCGATCACGTTCTTGAAGAACGTCGGGAACGCGAAGTGGATGTAGAAGAAGTGGGCCATGTCCACCACGTTGTCGATGATCTCGCGACAGTTCGCGCCGTCGATCCGCACCGAATCCCAGGTCCAGTCGCTCCACTCGTCGGAGAACGCGCCCTCGATCCGGGGGATCGCCACCTCCGGCGGCGGGGGATTGCCCTGTGGATCGTTCCAGACGAACAGTTGCCTGTTCTGTTCGCAGGTCGTCCAGGACCGGGTGCGGGCCCGCATCGGGATCCGGTGCGCGTACGGCACCTCGACACAGCGGCCGTCACCACGCCAGCGCCAGTCGTGGAACGGGCAGGCGATCGTGTCACCTTTGATCGTGCCGTGGGTGAGGTCGCCGCCCATGTGCCGGCAGTACCCGTCGAGGACGTGGAGCGCGCCCTGGGAGTCCGCGAAGACGACCAGTTTGGTGCCGAACGCCTCGATCGCGTGCGGCTGCCCGTCCCGGAACGTGTCGGCCAGGCCCAGGCAGTGCCACCCCCGGGCGAACCTCGCGGGCGGCCGGCCGACGTCGATGGTGCGCGGTTGCTGGCTGATGCTCATTTACCGCTCCTGAGCCCTGGAAGCATTCCTGGTCCATAGGTAGAACGTGTTCTAGTATAGGGGTCGCTCGACATGCGGCCAACCAGCCTGGAGGGATCTCATGGAAGCGGTCCTCGCCGGAGTTCGAGAACTGTTACCTGTTCTGCGGGAGCGTGCACAGGAGACCGAGGATCGCCGTGCGCTGGACCCGGAAACCGTCAAGGCCCTCGCCGAGACCGGCTTCTTCCGCCTGCTGCAACCCACCCGTTTCGGCGGGCACGAGGCACACCCGCTGACCTTCCTCACCGGAGTCCGCGAGATCGCCTCCGCCTGCGGATCCACCGGCTGGGTCGCCTCGGTCGTCGGGGTGCACGCCTGGCAGCTCGCGCTCTTCCCGGACCGGGCCCAGCAGGAGGTCTGGGGAGACGACACCGGAACCCGGATGTCGTCGTCCTACGCCCCGACCGGCAAGATCCAGCGGGTCGACGGCGGTTACCGGGTCACCGGGCGCTGGAGCTTCTCCTCCGGCTGCGACCACGCCACCTGGGTCCTGCTCGGCGGCATCGTCCCGCCCGGCGAGGACGGCACACCCGCCGACTTCAAGACGTTCCTGCTGCCGGCCGCCGATTACATCATCGAGGACGTCTGGCACACCGTCGGGCTGCGCGGCACCGGCAGCAACGACATCGTGGTCGACGGCGCCTTCGTCCCCGAGCACCGGTCGCTCAGCTTCAACGACACCGCCCGCTGCGTGTGCCCCGGGCAGGAGCAGAACCCCGGACCTCTCTACCGGATCCCGTACGCCTCGATCTTCTCCTACGCGATCACCACCCCGATCATCGGCATGGCCACCGGGGCCTACCGGGCGCACGTCGAGTACACCCGGGAACGGGTCCGCGCCTCCTACATCGGGGTGAAGGCCGCCGAGGACCCGCACTCGCAGGTCCGTGTCGCGGAGGCCGCCGGTGACATCGACTCCGCCTGGTTCGCCCTGCAGGTCAACATGCGTGAACTGATGGAGCTGACCACGGCCGGCACCAAGCTGCCGATGCCGTTGCGGTTGCGGGTCCGCCGTGACCAGGTCCGCGGCACCGAACTGTCGATCCGCGCCGTCGACCGGCTCTTCGAGAGCTCCGGCGGTCGCGCGCTGCGCACCGGCACCCCGATCCAGCGGTTCTGGCGGGACGCCCACTCCGGCCGGGTCCACGCGATCAACGACCCGGAACGAGCCCTGTCCATGTTCGGTCGCGGCGAGTTCGGCATGCCGCTCAACGACGCGATGGTGTGACATGACGCTGGCTTTCACGCGAGAGGGCGCCGGTAGCCCGGTGGTCCTGCTGCACGGCGGCGGCCCCGGGGCGTCGGCCCTGAGCAATTTCGGCCGGACGATCCCCGCGCTCGCCCCGCACTTCGACGTGCTCGCCGTCGACCAGCCCGGGTACGGCGGCTCGATCGGCGACCCGATCACCGGCCAGTACTTCACCCACGCCGCCACCGCGCTCGCCGAACTCCTCGACAAACTCGGCATCGACCGGGTCGACCTGATCGGCAACTCGCTCGGTGGCGGCACCGCCGTGCGGTTCGCCCTGAACTTCCCGGAACGGGCCGGGAAACTGCTGCTGATGGGCCCCGGCGGCCTGTCCCTGAACGTCTTCGCCGCCGACCCCACCGAAGGGGTCAAGCGACTCGGAGCCTTCGCCCGGGATCCGAGCCGGGCCAGGCTCGCCGCCTTCCTTCGTACCCTGGTGTTCGATCCGTCCCTGATCACCGACGACCTGGTCGAGGAACGTTTCCGGGCCGCGATCGACCCGGCCGCGATGCGCGCCATGCGCGAGATGGGCGCCTCCTTCGCCGACCCCGCGTCGTACGAAGAAGGGCTGCTCTGGCGGGACGCCCACCGGCTGCGCCACGAGACCCTGCTGGTCTGGGGCCGCGAGGACCGGGTCAACCCGCTCGACGGCGCCCTGATCGCCCTCAAGACTCTGCGCAACGCCCGCCTGCACGTTTTCGGCGGCTGCGGCCACTGGGCCCACCTGGAGAAGTTCGACGAGTTCAACAGCATGGCCATCGCCTTTCTCAGTGCGTCTACCGGACCTATCGCGATGACCGCACCGAACGGTTCATGATCCCGAGAGGGGACCGCCCGTGAGCAACCTCATCCGATCCCTCGGCTATCTGCGTGTCGAAGCCACCGACCTGCCCGCCTGGTGCGACTTCGGCGTCAAGGTGCTCGGCATGACCGAGGGCCGCGGCCCCGATCCGCGGGCCGTCTACCTGCGGATGGACGAGCTGCCCGCCCGCATCGTGGTGGTGCCCGGTGAGAAGGACCGGCTGGCCGCCTCCGGCTGGGAACTCGCCGACCCGGCCGCGCTGGCCCGGCTGACCGGGGTGTTCGAGGAGGCCGGGATCGCCGTCAAACCGGCCGGCGCCGACGAGCTGGCCGACCGCCGGGTCTCGCACCTGATCAGCGTCGACGACCCGTCCGGCAACCGCCTGGAGTTCTTCTGCGGCGCGGCCCTGGACACCCGGCCGGCGCTCGGCAGCTACGGAACCCGGTTCGTCACCGGTGACCAGGGCATGGGCCACGTCGTGCTGCCGGCCCGCGACGACGCCGCGTCCCTGCACTTCTACGGCGACGTGCTCGGCTTCCGGCTGCGCGACTCGATGCGGCTGGTGCCCGAGCACATCGGCCTGCCGCCGGGCGGCGAGCCACTGTGGATGCGCTTCCTCGGCTGCGGCCCCCGGCACCACAGCGTCGCCTTCGCCCCGATCCCCGCGCCCAGCGGCATGATCCACCTGATGATCGAGACCGAGACCCTGGACGACGTGGGCCGGGCCATCGACCGTTGTGCCCGCGCCAAGGCCCCGATGATCTCCACTCTGGGCCGGCACGCCAACGACGGCATGGTCTCTTTCTACGTACGCACCCCGAGCGGTTTCGACATCGAGTACGGGTTCGGCGGCCGGACCGTCGACGACGACACCTGGATCGCCCGGCACACCACCGCGCACAGCGTGTGGGGGCACCGGTTCTTCGGCGGCGGCGGGCATTGATCACCCGGGGGGACGTGGACGCTGTCCGATTCCGCCGGGTGTTCGGGCACTTCGCCACCGGCATCACCGTCATCACCACGGCCGGCGCCGACGGCCCCGCCGGGTTCGCCTGCCAGGCGTTCGCCCCGTTGTCCCTGGACCCGCCGCTGGTGCTGTTCTGCCCGCAGGCGGGTTCGGACACGTGGCGGCGGATCCGCGACGCCGGGCTCTTCTGCGTCAACGTCCTGGCCGCCGACCAGCGCGACGTCTCCCGGCTGTTCGGCACCCGCGGTGCCGACCGTTTCGCCGCGGTCTCCTGGTCACCGGCCCCGTCCGGTTCGCCAGTCCTGGCCGATGTCCTGACCTGGGCGGACTGCCGCCTGGAGGCGATCCATCAGGGCGGCGACCACGCCATCGTCACCGGCCGGGTCACCACCCTGGGCCCGTGCCGGGACACCACGCCGCTGCTGTTCCACAAAAGCCGCTACACCACCACGACCCCGATTTCGCCGTACGATCCACCCGAGGTGGCCGACACCCTGCTGTCCTGGCCCCGCCACACCGACTGGATCTGATCACCGGCCACTCAGCCGCCACGACCGGAACCGATCGGCCGGTGGAAGCGCCGGGACCGACGTCGTCACCCGGCCAGGCACACCACCCCGACCAGCGCGGCGACCACCCCACAGAGGTGCACCGCCGGCATCCGTTCCCGGAACAGCACCGCGTTCAGCGACACCGTGACCGCGGGATAGAGCGAGGCGACAACAGCCGCCGCCCCCACGGCGACTCCGGCGGCGGCGTGCGCGAAGGCCCCGTCGGCAACCGTCTCCAGCACCCCGACCGCGATCGGCAGCACCCAGGTGGACCCGCCACCCACATGAGCCCGCACCCGCCGCCGGGCGACGGCGAGCAGCACCAGCCCGATGACCCCACCGGCAACCCGGACATAGGCCGTGGCGATGTACGGATCCGACGGCGCCGCCTCGTGCAGCAACACGAAGAACGTACCGAAACACAGAGCAGCCCCGCCCACACACCAGAACGCGGCCCGCCCCGGCCGGCCCGCTGGAGTGAAACGGCCTGGTGGGGAGGGCTGGCCTGGTGGGAAGAACCGGTCTGGTGATGGGTGCTGGTCTGGTGGGGAGGGTCGGCCCGGCGGAGAGGTCCGGCCCGGGCGAGGAACCGTGGGCCAGGACGAGCACGTCATCCCGGCCAGGGCGGCGACCACCCCGATCATCGAGACCACCCCGGGCCGGTCGCCGTGCAGCAGACCCCAGGCGATCGGTACCAGCGAGGCCCCGGCCGCCACCGGCGCCACCACGGCCGGCGACCCGTCCCGCATGGCCCGGTAGGCCAGCCCCATCCCGGGCACCGCGAGCACTCCCGCGAGCGCACTGATCACGATCAGCCGAGGCGAGGCCGGCAACGGCCCGCCCCGCCCGGCCAGGTAGGCGAGGGCCAGCACCAGCCCGGTCAGTTCCGATCCGATGAGGACGGTGACGATCGGCAGCCGCCGTGTCCCGGTCCCGGCGAGGAAGTCGGCGGATCCCCACGCCACGGCGGCGATCCCGGCCAGTGTCAATGTCCAGTTCAACGCGAGTGACGCCCCGCCCTACCGGCGTCCGGAGGCGAATGCCCGGGCGGCCGGTGCGCCCCGGCCCACCCCTCGGGTAACGCGCGAGGCCCCGCCCCGGCACCCACCACCGACGGGTGAATCCCGGTGCCGGGTCGATGCCCGGGCCGGCGGCCACCTTCCTCGAAACAGGCATCGGCCCTGTTCAGGAGTGCCGCACGAGGTCTACGCGGTTATTCGGGTGGGTAGGCTAGAGGGATGAGCCTGTCCGTGAGGGGGGTAGTGTCCGTGAGCGCTGAACCGGTAGCTGAGTGGCAGTGGCCGCCGACGGATGGGTACACCGCAGATGATCTCGACAGGATTCCCGGCCTCCCGGCCCACACCGAACTCATCGACGGAATCATCGCCGTCATGAGTCCGCAGAAGCACTTCCACATGAAGTGTCTGAGAGTTCTCGAAGGAGCGCTGGACCGGGCCGCACCGTGGGATCGATTCCGGGTCAGCCGGGAGATGTCCATCGTGCTCGGCCCCCGGCAGCGACCAGAGCCCGACCTGATCGTCATCCACGCCGACGCGGAAGTCGATGCACAGGCCACCTGGTACCCGGCGTCGGCTGTGGTGCTCGCGGTGGAGGTCGTGTCGCCGGAGTCCGAGATCCGGGACCGGGAACGCAAGCCCCAGCTCTACGCCGAGGCCGGCATCCCGCACTTCTGGCGTGTGGAGGATGCCGGCGACCACGCGGTGCTCTACGTCCATGAACGCGACCCGGCGACAAAACGCTACGTCCCTGTCGGGATCTACCACGACCGCGCGACGCTGAAGCAGCCGTTCGCCGTCGAGATCGACCTCAGCGAGGTCCACCGGCGCTGAGCGCCGGTCAGCCGCAGTTCTCGAATTCGCTGGTGAACGAGACGGTGCCGATGGAGCCGGACCAGCGGACGCACGCGCCGGCCGCGTCGATGCTCACCGGGCCGACGTAGAACTGGACCCGGTCCCGGTCGGACTGCTTGTCGCCGTCCTGCACCTCCAGGGTGGCGCTGGCCGCGGCCTTGTCACCCAGGTTGCTGTGCCGCATGGTGACCACACACCTGTTGGTGCCGGCGTCGCCGAGCAGGTAGACCGTGCCGAGGAGTTCCCCGTTCGCCTTCAGGTCCTCGGTGCTGATGGTCTGGAAACCGCCGCCGCACAGGTCCGCCGGGTTGTTGGGGTTCTCGAGGGGAGCGCCTTCCTCCTCCTCTTCCTCTTCTTCCTCGGTCGGTTCGGCCTTGGGCGGCTTGGTGGTCTTCTCCGCCTTGGGTGACTTCGACGCGCGCGGGCTCGGCGATTCCTCGCCGGTCGGCACGGTCTCGCCGCCACTGGCGGTGTCGAGGCCGCCGGTGCCCGGGTCGTCGCCGAAGTTGCTGAACACCACACCGATGCCGATGATCACGGCGATCACCGCGACGGCGGCCAGCGCGATCAGGCTCTTGTTGCGCTGCGGCGGCGTGGTGCCGCCGAAGGTCCCGGAGTTGTAGCCACCGGACGGGTGCCCGCCCGAGGGGGAGTCCGCATAACCGCCGAACGAGCCGGTGCCGGAGCCACCGACGGAGGCGGCGCCGACGGAGGCCGCGCCGGCGGCGTACCCACCGGTGCGGGCCTGTGGCGCCGGCCGCTGGTTCGGAAAACGCCCCGAGCCCTGCCCTTGA
This sequence comes from Actinoplanes couchii, assembly GCF_016862075.1. GTDB lineage: Bacteria > Actinomycetota > Actinomycetes > Mycobacteriales > Micromonosporaceae > Actinoplanes > Actinoplanes couchii. The sequence goes on from NZ_BOMG01000068.1 coordinate 8,221, forward strand.
TAAGCGCCGGTGCCCTGGCCCTGGTAGGCGCCGGTGCCCTGGCCGGGGTAGGCGCCGGTACGAGGAGCCTGCCCGGGGTAGGACCCGGTGCCCGGACCCTGCTGCCCCGGGAACGAGCCCGAAGGGCCACCACGGCCGGGGAACGACCCGGTGCCGGGGCCACCGGGGCCACCCGGTCCACCAGGGGGGAATCCACCCGCGGCGGCCATCGGGCGGGTCTGTCCCCCGTACCCGGGCGCGGGGGTCTGATGGGGTTGACTCGCGGCCTGCCGGGCGGCGGCCGCGAAGGCCGCGGCGGTCGGGAACCGGCGCTGCGGCTCCCGGTCGAGGGCCCGCATCACCACGGCGGCGACCCCGGCGGGCACGTCCGGCGGCAGCACCGGCGGCTTGCCGTGCACCAGCTGGGCGAGCACGGCGAGCGGGTTGTCACCGACGTAGGGCGGCCGGCCGGTCAGGCAGGCGTAGGCCACCGCGCCGAGCGCGTAGACGTCGGTGAGCGGCGTGACCTTGTGGCCTTCGGCCTGCTCGGGGGCCATGTAGTGCGCGCTGCCGAGCACGACGTTGGTGCCGGTGATGCCTTCGACGGCGGTCTCCCGGGCCACGCCGAAGTCGATCAGGACGATCGCGCCGTTCGCCTTGACCAGCAGGTTGCTGGGTTTGACGTCGCGGTGCACGATGCCCGCCTCGTGCGCGGTGTGCAGCGCGTCGCCGACCTGCGCGACGATCTGCATGGTGTCGACCGGCCCGATCCGCCCGGCCTGCTGGATGCGCTTGGTCAGCGGGGTGCCCTCGACGAACTCCATCACCATGAAGTCGAGGTTGCGGCCGTCGACCTCGGCGTTCTCGCCGTAGTCGTAGACCTGCACGATGCCGGGGTTGCGCAGCGCGGCCATCATCCGGGCCTCGGAACGGAACCGGGTGATGAAGTCCCGGTCCGACATCAGGGCCGGCAGGATGACCTTGACACCGATCTCCCGCTGGAGCATCAGGTCGTTGCCACGCCACACCTCGCCCATGCCGCCCGCAGCGATGCGCTGCGTCAGCTGATAGCGGCCATTGAGCACGACTCCCGGTGAAAGCACCGGATCATGCTAGTTGGCCCGGGGCCGTGCATCGCCGGTCAGGTGTCCAGAAAATTCCGGGCCAATCGGGCTAGATGCTCACCAGGTGGTCCGAAGAGGTCCGCCGAGGCCCAGGCCCGGCGGAGGTACCGGTGGGCGTCGTGTTCCCAGGTGATGGCGATGCCGCCGTGCATCTGGGTCATCTCGGCGGCCACTGCCCGGAGGGTTTCCGAGCACCAGACCCGGGCCACGGCGGGGTCGTCGAGCGCGGATCGGGCCGCCTGCACGCGGACATAGAGGTCGGCGAGCCGGTGCTGGAGCACCTGGAACGAGCCGATCGGGCGGCCGAACTGGTGCCTGACCTTCACATACTCGACCGTCAGTTGCAGGGCGCGCTCGGCGGTTCCGACCTGTTCGGCGGCCAGTGCAGAGCACGCCAGATCCCGCAGTCCGGGGACGGTGTGAGATGCGTCTCTCCACACGATCGGGGCATCGTCGAGGTGCACGATCGTGAGCGGCCGGCTGAGATCCAGCGTGTGCTGCGACTCCAGTCTTGCTGGGGATACTTCGAGGAGTTCGCCGCCGGTCGCGACGAGTAGCGCGTCCGCCTCCGCGACGTCGAGAACGTCGGAGAACGTGCCGGTGATCCGGTCGCCGTCGACGCGGGCGGTCCCGTTCCACGCGAGCGCCACGACCCGGTCCCCGGCACAGAGCGGGGGCAGCATTTCGGTCCGGGTCCGCGGCCCGGCGCCGAGCAGGGCGTGGGCCACGAGCAGAGACCCGATTGCCGGTACGGGGTTGAGCACGGCCCCCAGTTCCGCCAGCACGACCGCTGCTTCGGCGAACGTGGCTCCGGACCCGCCGTACTCCTCGGGAACCGTCAGCCCGGCCACGCCGATCTCCTTGCAGAGCCGCCCCCACAGCCCCGGATCGTCCCCGTGCCCGGCGAGCAGCCGCCGGACGGATTCCCGCAACGCCTGCTGTTCCTCGGTCATCTGATCTCCTGAAGGATCCGGTCCCGGTGCTGGCCGGCGGTGCCCCACGACCGGTGCAGCACCGGCACCAGGGTCAGCCAGCGGTTCAGGTCGAGTTCGCGGGTGTACCCGATCGCCCCGTGCACCTGCAGTGCCGCCCGGGCCGCGAGCACCGCCGCCTCCCCGCAGGCGACCTTGGCCGCCGACACGTCCTCGGTACGCAGGGTGACCGCCGCCGCGTGCAGCAGCGGCCGGGCGAACGTCAGCGCCACCGACACGTCGGCCAGCCGGTGCTGCACCGCCTGGAACGACCCGATCGGCGTCCCGAACTGGGTACGTGTCCGGGCGTACTCCACCGACGTCTCCAGCAGCGCCCGCCCGGCCCCGAGCAGTTGCGCCGCGCAGGCGAGCACCCCGAGTTCCAGGGCGCGCCGGACCGGCCGGCCGGTGGCGAGCAGCGCGCCGGGCCGGACCTCGGCCAGCCGCCGGGCCGGGTGCAGCGACCGGTGCACGGCGCCGGGTTCGGCGGCCCGGATCCCGGCGTCGGTGACGTGCAGGATCAGGTCGGCGCTGTCCCCGTCGGCGGCCAGCGGCAGCCAGGGTGGCACGGCCAGGGAGACGATGATCCGCCCGGCGGCCAGCTCCGGCAGCAGATCCTCGCCGGCCAGCAGCGGCGCGGCGGCGATCGACTCGGCGACCGGCCCGGGGACGGCGTGGTGCCCCAGCTCCTCGGCGGCCACGACGAGATCGTCCGGCCCGCCGTCGATCATCAGCCCGGTCACGCCCAGGTCCCCGAACGCCGCCCACAACCGGCGTCCCGGCCCGGTGTCGCCGTCCGCCCAGGCCGCCGAGATCGTGGCCAGGTCCGCCTTGGTCAGCAGCTCGTGCAGGGCCGCCGCGAACGCGCGCTGTTCCACCGACGGCACGAGCCTCATCGCGGCAGCCCCAGTTCCCGCTGCGCGAGGATGCTCCGCTGGATCTCGTCGGTGCCCGCGTAGATCGGCCCGGCCAGCGCGAACAGGTACCCGGCGGTCCAGTCGGGATCGATCTCGGCGAGCGGACCGAGCAGGTCCAGGGCGGTCTCGTGCAGCGTGACGTCGAGTGCGGACCAGAACAGCTTGGTGGCGCTCGGCGCGACCGGTTCGTCCAGCGACGCGTAGGCCTGCATCCGGTACGCGCGGGCCGCGATCCACGAGTCCGCGACCTGCCGGGTCTGCCCGAGTTCGATCAGCCGCCCGGCCGCCGCGGTGAATCGACCGGGACCGCGCAGCGACAATCCCCGTTCGTGCCCGGCGGTGCTCATCGCGACCCGCCAGCCGTCCCCCGGGGAACCGATCACGTCGGCGTCCGGAACGAACACGTCGTCGAGGAAGATCTCGGCGAATCCGGTGGTCCCGTCGAGTTGCCGGATCGGCCGGACGGTCACTCCCGGATCGCGCAGACCGAACATCAGATAGGTGAGGCCGCGATGCCGTTGTTCCGGCCCGGAACGGAACAGCCCGAAAGCGCGATCGGCGACGACCGCCCGGGAACTCCACGTCTTCTGCCCGGACAACAGCCATCCGCCGCCGGTTCTCGTGGCCCGGGAACGAATGGCCGCCAGATCACTGCCGGCCGACGGTTCCGACCACGCCTGCGCCCACACCTCGTCACCCCGGGCCATCGGCGGCAGAATCCGCGCGCACTGTTCCGGCGTCCCGTGGGTGAGAAGGGTCGGCGCCAGCAGCGATATCCCGTTCCGGCCGATCCGCGCCGGCGCTCCGGCCGCGTGGTACTCCTCGTCGAACAACAGCGCGTGCAACGGCGGCGCGGCCCGTCCGCCGTATGCGACCGGCCACGCGACCGCCGCCAGCCCGGCCTCCGCGAGTCGCCGTTCCCAGTCCCGGCCCTCGGTGAATGCCTGAGCGGCCAGCCATTCCCGTACTTCGTCCCGGAAAGCGACAGCCGCCGGATCCAGATCCAGGTTCACCGGGCCGCCCGCTTCATCGCCCGCGCGTCCAGCCCGGCCAGGCTGTCCGTGCCGACCTCGGCGTTGTGCGCGTGCGCGACGTGGTGCAACCCGAACACCGAGTCCATTCCGGCGCGCATGCCCATCTGGTCCTCGCAGAGGTTCACCGCCCGTTTCGCCAGCGCCAGACCGAACGGCGGCATCTCCGCGATCCGCGATGCCAGGGCGAAAGCGGTCTCCTCCAGGTCGGCGCGGGGTACGACCCGATTGACCATTCCGATTTCGTACGCCCGCCGCGCGCCGAAACGGTCCCCGGTGAAGAGGAACTCCCGCGCGAGGCGCGGCCCGAGCACCCAGGGGTGCGCGAAATACTCGACCCCGGGAATGCCCATCCGCAGCACCGGATCGGCGAAGAACGCGTCCTCGGCCGCCACGATCAGGTCGCAGATCCAGGCGAGCATCAGCCCACCGGCCACACACGCGCCCTGGACCATCGCGATCGACGGTTTCGGGATCTCCCGCCACCGCCGGCACATGTTCAGATAGACCTCGATCTCCCGGGCGTACCGGCGATCGGCCCCGTCCTTTCCGGTGTGGTCCCACCAGGTCACCGCGCGGCGGGGAAAGGACGTGTCGGCGTCGCGTTCCGGGGTGCCGATGTCGTGCCCGGCGGAGAAATGGTCCCCGGCGCCGGCCAGCACGATCACCCGGACCGCGTCGTCGTCGACGGCCCGGGTGAAGGCGTCGTCGAGCGCATAGGTCATCGCCGAGTTCTGCGCGTTGCGGTACCGCGGCCGGTTCATCGTGACGAGACCGACCGGGCCGCGGCGTTCGTAGCGAACGACGTCGGTCACCGGGATTCCTCTCTCAACAGATATTTGAGGACCTTCCCGCTCGCGTTGTGCGGCAGTTCGCCTTTCAACGCCACCGACCGCGGCACCTTGTATCCGGCGAGCCGCTCACGGCAGAAACCGATCACCGCGTCCGGGGCCAGCTCCGCGCCCGGCCGGGGCACCACGAAGGCCCGGCCGACCTCGCCGAGCCGCTCGTCCGGCACCCCCACCACGGCCACCTCGGCGACCCCCGGCAGCGCCGCGAGCGCCCGTTCCACCTCGGCCGGGTAGACGTTGAAACCGCCGCAGATGTACATGTCCTTGAGCCGGTCGGTGATCCGCAGATTGCCGTCGCCGTCGAGTTCGCCGACGTCACCGGTGTGCAGCCAGCCGTCCGCGTCGATCGCCTCGGCGGTGGCCGCCGGATCGTCCAGGTAGCCGAGCATCAGGTTCGGCCCGCGCAGCAGCACCTCACCGTCCTTCTCGGCGATCCGCACGTCGAACCCGGCGGCGGCGCGACCGCAGGTGAACGCGACGGTCCGGGTGTCGTCGCCGGGCCGGCACATGGTGGCGACCACCGCTTCGGTCAGCCCGTACGCGGTGAGCACGGTCGCGAACCCCAGCTCGTCCCGGATCCGGTCGACGAGCACCGGCGGCACCGTCGCCGCGCCGGTGACGGCCAGCCGCAGCGACCCGAGGCGGCGTACGGCCCGCGCCGGATGGTCCAGCAGCCCGAGGTAGAGCGTCGGCGGGCCGGGCAGCACCGAGATCCGCTCCAGCTCGATCAGGTCCAGGGTGCGCGGCACGTCGAACACCGCCTGCGGCACGATCGTGGCGCCACTGACCAGGCACGCCAGCAGTCCGGCCTTCAGCCCGAAACTGTTGAAGAACGGGTTCACCACCAGGTAGCGGTCCCGGGTGGACAGCCCGCCGATCTCGGCCCAGGCCCGGGCCACGCCCAGCGACTGCCGGTGTGCGCTCATCGCGCCCTTGCTGCGGCCGGTGGTCCCGGAGGTGTAGAGGATGTCACTGAGGTCGTCCGGGCGTACCGCAGGCAGGGAAGCAGTTGACCCTCGCTCTAAAAAGGAGTCCCAGTCGGGGAGCGAGAGAACGAACGGCGGCGTCCCGGTCAGCGACGCCAGACGGTCGGTGCCCAGGAACGGGCCGCTCACGATCAGCCCGCGGGCACCGCTGCGGCGCAGGATCTCGTCCGCCTCCGGGCCGGTGAACCGCATGTTGACCGGCACCAGCACCGCGCCCGCGCCGGCGACCCCGAGCGCGGCCAGCACCCACTTCGCGCTGTTCGGCGCCCACAGCGCGACCCGGTCGCCGGGCTCGATGCCTGACGCGATCAGGGCGTGCGCCACCTTGCGGACCTCGTCGTGCAGCTCGGCGAAGTCGAATCGGCGCACACCGGGGTCGACCAGAGCCGGCTCCCGGCCGAATTCACGCGCAGCGTGCGCCACCGCCGCCGGGATGGTCTCCATCCGGCCTCCCGTGTGGGTGGGGCTTACCAAGCAAGTGCTTGGTCGGTAGGGTGAGCCTACGCGTGATCCGGGAGGAGGCGCCAGTGTCCGACGAGGCGTTCCGCATTGAAGTCCGCGAATGGCTTTCGCGTTATCTCACCGACGAGCTACGGGGCACCGGGGGAGTCGGCCGGGAGAACGAGGCCTTCGCGCCACGGCTCGCCTTCGCCCGCCGGCTCGCCGACGGCGGATGGACCACGCTGGCCTGGCCGGTGCGTCACGGTGGGCGCGGCGCGTCCCTGTCGCAGCAGGTCATCTTCCACGAGGAGTACGCCCGGGCAGGCGCACCGAGCCGCCCCGACCACATCGGCACCACCATGGTCGGGCCGACCCTGATGGACCACGGCACCCCGGAGCAGCAACGACGGTTCCTGCCCGCGCTGGCGGCCGTCGACGAGCTGTGGTGCCAGGGCTACTCCGAACCCGGCGCCGGCTCCGACCTGGCCGGGCTCACCACCCGGGCCCGTCTCGACGGCGACCGCTGGATCCTCAACGGGCAGAAGGTGTGGACATCACTCGCGCACGTCGCCGACTGGTGTTTCGTGCTGGCCCGGACCGCCCCCTCGCCGGTCGGAGGCCCTCGGTCGGCCGGGTTGTCCTACCTGCTCGTGCCGATGCGGCAGCCCGGGATCACGGTCCGGCCGATCCGGCAGCTCACCGGCGACAGCGAGTTCAACGAGGTGTTCTTCGACGACGCGGTCACCACGGCCGATCTGGTCGTCGGCGAGCCGGGGGAGGGCTGGAAGGTCGCCATGGGCACCCTCGCATACGAGCGGGGCGCGGCCACCGTCGGGCAGCAGGTCGGGTTCCAGCGTGACCTCGATGATCTGGTGGCGGTCGCGCGGCAGACCGGTGCGGTCGATGATCCAGCGCTGCGGGAGCGGCTGACCCGGGCCTGGGTCGACCTGACCGTGCTGCGGGCGCACACTTTGCGGTCGTTGACCGAGAACCTGCCGGCCGGCCCGTCGGTGATCAAACTGCTCTGGACGCGGTGGCGGCAAGGGCTCGGTGAGCTGGCCATGGACGTACTCGCCACCGGTCCTTGTGCCTCTGACGATGTCGAGCGCTGGCAGCGGTACTTCCTGTTCAGCCGGGCCGACACCATCTACGGCGGGTCCAACGAGATCCAGCGCGGCATCATCGCGTCGCGGGTGCTCGGACTTCCTCGGTGAACGGCCCGCCCGGCCGCGGCCTGCTCGACGACAAGATCGTCGTGGTCACGGCGGCGGCCGGCACCGGCATCGGGTCGGCGGTGGCCCGGCGCTGCCTCGACGAGGGCGCCCGGGTGGTGCTCGGCGACAGCCACGAACGACGGCTCGGCGAGACCCGGGACCAGCTCTCCGACAGCTATCCCGGCCGGGTCTGGGCGATCCCCTCGGACGTCACCGACGAGGCCGCCGTCCAGCGGCTGATCAGCGGGGCGGTCTCCCGGTACGGGCGCCTCGACGTGCTGGTCAACAACGCCGGGCTGGGCGGTAACCGGCCGGTCACCGAGATGTCCGACGCGGAATGGGAACTCGTTCTCGACGTCACCCTGACCGGCACGTTCCGCTGCACCCGCGCGGCCCTGCGGCAGATGATCGCGCAGGGCGGCGGCGGGGCGATCGTCAACAACGCCTCGGTGCTCGGCTGGCGGGCCCAGGCCGGGCAGGCCCACTACGCGGCGGCCAAGGCCGGGGTGATGGCGTTCACCAGGTGCACCGCCCTGGACGTGGCCGCGCACGGCATCCGGGTCAACGCGGTCGCGCCCAGCCTGGCCGCGCACCCGTTCCTCAGCCGGGTGATGAGCCAGGTGGACCTGGATCTGCTGGCCCTGCGGGAGGCGTTCGGCCGGGCCGCCGAGCCGTGGGAGGTGGCGACCGTGGTGGCCTTCCTCGCCAGCGACTACGCGTCCTATCTGACCGGTGAGGTCATCTCGGTCAGCAGCCAACATCCATAAGTCTTTCCATCGATGTTACGTGGCAGTAGATTGTAACGCGTTCTACTTCCCAAGCCGGGAGGCCTCGATGAAGCGGATCATCGGCACGACACTCTTCGGACTCGGCATCCTCAGCCTGCTCCTCGCGATCGCCCTCGCCTGGGTCGTGGTGCCGTCCCAGCGGAAGGTGCCCCTCGACCTGGTGCCCCCTGACGTGGTCGTGGAGGACACCAGCGCGTCGTTCGTCCAGGCGAAGGTGCTGCCGGACGGCACCCCGCAGGTCGCTGTGCAGAGCGCCGGGCTGCGCTCGGCGACCGGCATCAAACCCGACTTCGCCACCGCCGCCCAACTCGACGGCGACACGCTGATCTGGAACGTGTATCACGCCACCAGCCGGTCCGACACCAACGAGATGATCAACCGGTCGGAGAGCCGGGTCGCCCTGGACCGGGTCTCCGGCGCGGCCGTGCCCTGGGACGGGCAGTGCCACACCGAGACCACCGCCCCGTGCGCGCCGATCTCCTTCGCCGGCCAGCTGTACCTGTTTCCGTTCGGCACCGAGAAACGCGCCTACCAGTACTGGGACTCCACCCTGGGTAAGGCGCTGCCGATCGGATATCAGGCCGAGGAACGGTTCAACGGCCTCGCGACCTACCGTTTCCAGCAGCAGGTCCCGGAGCAGCCGGCCGAGATGGACGCCGAAACCCTGGACGGCCTGCTCGGTTTCCTGGCCCCCGAGGCCGCCACCGGCAGCATCACGTACCGGGCCACCCGAACCCTCTGGGTGGAACCGCGGACCGGAGCCATCGTCGGCTACCGCGAACAGCAGAACCGCACCCTGGTCCCCGACACCGGCACCCCGGTGACCATCTTCGACGCCGACCTGCAGTACGACCAGGCCACCCTGGACGCGGTCCGCACCGAGGCCCAGAGCGGCGTGGCGCTGCTGACCCTGCTCGGCCTGTGGGTGCCGTCGGGCCTGGCAGTTCTGGGCCTGGTCCTGATCGCGGCCGGTTTCCTGCTGTCCCGTTCCCCGCGCCCCCGCGGCGAACACCGGGCCGACGAGACCACCCGTCCCCTGCCCACCCCGGTCCCGTCCTGATCTCTCCGGATGCGGATTCCGGTGCGCCGGATTAGCATCCGGACATGGGTTTCTGGCTGCACTACGTCATCCCGCCGGGCGCGGCCGGAGCCGACCTGGCCGTCCCGGACACCGAAGAGGTGCTGGTCCACCACCAGGACATCGAGGTGGAAGGCGCGGTCCGGACCGTCGAGTTCTCGGTGTTCGCCGAGGCCGGCGGCCTACGGATCGTGGTGGACGTCGACGCCACCGCACTGCTGCGCCGCGAGCCCGAGGCGGTGGCCGCGACGGCGGCGCTGGACGAGTGGATCCTGCGCCACGCCTCACACGCGGTCCGCGTCCACGAGCTGGTGATCTACCGCTGGTTCGACGTGTGCACCGAAAGTTTCCGCACCTCCGGCAAGGCCCTCACCGGTTGGCTCACATCCCTCGACCCGAACGGCGACTACTGGCAGTCCCTCGGCGCCTAGAGCCGCAGTTCATGGCGCCGCCGGTTGATCACGTGTTGGTCGGGTAGAGCCGGACGTGCTCGGCCACCACGGCGACGGCAGTGCCGGCCGGCGCGTCGACGGAACCGCCGGCGACCTCGACCTGGACGAGCCCTTCGGCGACACGAAGTGTCAGGACGCCCTCTTCCTGCTGCTCAACGGTTCCGCGGAGCAGCGGTCCCGGCCGGAGCATCGCTGCGCCATCCTCGACAGCGATCGTGCTGTCCCATTCGAGGACCGCGTCGATGTCCAGTTCGACATCGACGACACGGCCGGCGGCGGGTGGCGACGAGCCGGCCCATGCGGCCTTCAGTGGGACGCCGGCCACCAACGCGTCAACCACCGTGGTCGGGCCGGGATGAACAGCGATGACACCGATTCGCATGAACTCGATGATCGCAGCCGAACCCCTCATCCGCCGCGGAGAACTCTCGTAACCGGCGACCACCGCATTCGGCCCGGCGGGCGCGGGGTGGCCTCAGCCCCGGCTCCTCCTCGCGTGACAAAACAGGGCGGGCTGTTGCGGTTGTCCGGCCCCGGTGGCGTACCGGATCAGTGGTAGTTGACCGGTAGGTGTTTGATGCCGTTGATCCAGCCGGAGCGTAGGCGTTCGGCCGGGCCGGCCAGGCTGATTTCGGGCATGTGGTCGGCTATCGCGTTGAAGATCAGGTCGATTTCCAAGCGGGCCAGATTGGCGCCGAGGCAGAAATGGGCTCCGCTGCCGCCGAAACCCAGATGCGGGTTGGGGCTTCGGGTTATGTCGAAAATGTGCGGGTTGGTGAACACCTCTTCGTCGTAGTTCGCCGAACCGTAGAACATCGCCACCCGCTGGCCGGCCTGGATCTTCTGGCCGGCCAGGACGGTGTCCTGGGTGGCGGTTCGCTGGAATACGTTGATCGGGCTGCCCCAGCGGACGAATTCGTCGACGGCCGTGCGCGGGCGGGTCTGTTTGAACAGTTCCCACTGGCCGGGGTGGCTGAGCATGGCGTGCATGCCGTGCGAGATGGCGTTGCGGGTGGTCTCGTTTCCGGCCACCGCCAGCATCAGGACGAAGAAGCCGAATTCGTCGACGGAGAGGTGTTCGCCGTCGATCTCGGCTTTCACCAGTGTGGTGACGATGTCGTCGCGGGGGCAGGTCTGACGTTCGTCGGCCATCTGCATCGCGTATCCGAGCAGGCCCATCGCCGATTCCATCGGGTCGGCGCCACTGAACTCCGGATCGTCGTACCCGATCATCGAGTTGGACCATTCGAAGACGTTTCCCCGGTCCTCCTGGGGGACTCCGAGCAGTTCCGCGATCGCTTGCAGCGGCAGTTCGCAGGCGATGTCGGTGACAAAATCGCCGCTGTCGGTGTCGATCGAACCGACGATGGCCGCGGCGCGATCCGACAATGCGGTTCGCAGGCTGTTGATGGCCCGTGGGGTGAATCCGCGGGACACGATCGCGCGTTGTTTCGTGTGCTGCGGCGGATCCATGTTGAGCATGATCGCCTGCTGCATCTCGATGCCTTCGCGGGTCATGTCCGGCTGGAACCGGGCGATCGCCGTGTTCTCCCGGCTGGAATACGTCTCGCTGTTGCGTGACACCGCCATCACGTCGGCGTGCCGGGTGACCGCCCAATAGCCCTCGTCGTCGAATCCGGCGCTGCCGCGGACCTGCGGGATCCAGCGAACCGGTTCGGCAGCGCGCATCTCGGCGAAATCGGCGTGCGGGATGCCGTCCAGGTAGATGTCCGGATCGGTGGGGTCGATGCGGGTGCGCGGCTCGGCCACAGCTCCTCCTACAGCAACAAGTTCCACCGATTCAAACATGGGCACGGAGAGATTTGGTAGGTTCAATCGAGAACAGGTTCTAGTTGGAGGTCGCGGTGGGCACACCGGTGATCGTCGATGCGGTACGCACTCCGATCGGCAAGCGCGGCGGCTGGCTGTCCGGCCTGCACCCGGCCGAACTGCTCGGCGCGGCACTGCGCGGGCTCGGCGATCCGGTCGATCTCGCCGAGCAGGCCATCGGCGGCTGTGTCACCCAGGGTGGCGAACAGTCCAACAACATCACCCGCACCGCCTGGCTGCACGCCGGGCTCCCGTGGACCAACGGATGCACCACGATCGATGCCCAGTGCGGCTCCGCTCAGCAGGCGGCGCACCTGATCGCGGGCCTGATCAGCACCGACACCATCAGTGCGGGGGTGGCCTGCGGGGTCGAGGCGATGAGCCGGGTGCCGCTGCGGGCCAACCTCGGGACGGCCGGGCTGCCCCGCCCCGAATCGTGGGACATCGATCTACCCAATCAGTACGTGGCCGCCGAACGCATCGCCACCCGCCGCGGGCTGGCCCGTGCGGACCTGGACTCGTTCGGGGTGCGGTCGCAGGCGAACGCCGCCCGCGCCTGGGCGGAAGGGCGTTTCGAGCGGGAGGTGGTCCCGGTTCTCGACGTCACCCGGGATCAGGGGCTGCGCGACACCACATTCGAAGGATTGGCCGGACTGAAACCGGTTCTTCCCGATGGAATGCACACCGCGGGCACCTCGTCGCAGATCTCCGACGGCGCGTCGGCCCTGCTGCTGATGGACGCCGACCGGGCCCGCGAACTCGGGCTGCGGCCGCGGGCGCGGATCGTGGCCCAGTGCCTGGTCGGCGCGGAACCGTACTACCACCTGGACGGCCCGATCGCCGCCACCGACCGGGTGCTCAGCCGGGCCGGCATGAAGATCGACGATCTGGACCGCTGCGAGGTCAACGAGGCGTTCGCCAGCGTCGTCCTGTCCTGGCTGACTGTCCACCGCGCCGACCCGGACCGCGTCAACGTCAACGGCGGGGCGATCGCTCTCGGACACCCGGTCGGCAGCACCGGCGCGCGCCTGCTCACCACAGCCCTGCACGAGCTGGAACGGTCCGACTCCACCACGGCGCTGATCACCATGTGCGCCGGCGGCGCGATGTCGACCGCCACGATCATCGAACGCCTGTAGAGGAGAACCAACGATGGTTCCGTTCCGATTCATGCTGCTCAGCGCAGTGATAGCCGCAGCCCTGGCCATCGTCGGCATCACCGCGGTGATGTCGGCCCTCAACCCGAGCGCCGCCGAGGTAGCCCAGAACAGCACCGGCGACGACCCACTGGCCCCACCGGCCATTTACGGACAAAGATAATTTTGTACGCCACCGGGGCCGAACAACCGCAACACCCCGAACCGCCCCGTCACGCGAGGAGGAGCCGGGGCTGAGACCGCCCGGCGACCGCCGGGCCGAATGCGGTGGTCGCCGGTAAGGTTCCACTGTGGAGATCGTCCACCGGCCTGACCGGGCACCGGCATCACGGTGGGGAGACGGCATGGGGTTTTCGCTGATCTGGCGGTACGGGGAACAGAGCAGTCATGAACGGGTTCCGGACGGGACTCTGCGGGAGTTGCTGGCCGAGCTGGACGTGAACGTGGACGACGTCGAGCACGGGGACGTCTGGCTGTCGGAGGACGACAGCGGATGGGGTATCGGGGTGTTCGCCGGTGGGCGAGGGCTCGTGGTTCTGGAGAACAGCGAGACGGCCGATGAGCCGTCTCATCGGGTCGGGGTGGGACGGGCGGAGGCGTTCGCGCTGCTGCGCCGGGCCGCTGACGGGGAGATGGAAGCGATCCGGGGTGAGGACTGGCAGCCCGGGTACGGGTCTTGAGAGACGACGAGCACGGCCGGGACCGACGCGGTCCCGGCCGTACGTGATCAGTCGCGGGTATTTCTGATCAGGGTGGCCAACTCGGTGACGGCCGGGTCGTCGGCTCGGGACGCGGCTCGTTCGGCCAGGGTGATCAGGTCGGAGCGGGTGATCTCCGCAGCCTGTTCGCTGTGGCGTAGTTGTTCGGCGAACCACGCCGCCACGTAACTCACCTGCAGGCCCGCCGCCGCGTCGTCGTAGCCGAGGTTCAGGGTCGCGACGGTGACGTCCGAGCCGGATTCCTGCGGGGTCCGGGACTGCGGGTCCTGCCAGCGCAACCGGGCGTGTGCGACATTGCCTTCGGCTCCGGGGCGCAGCCGGACCAGGTAGAGCGCGGTGACGCTGTGCCCGGCCATCACCTCGCCGCCGTCGACGCTGTCGTCGCGGAACTCGCCGGCCGACAGCTTCCGGTTGTCGTAGCCGATCAGGCGGTAGCTCTCGACCACGTCCTCGTCGAACGTGACCTGCGCTTTCGCGTCCAGCGCGCGGACCGTCAGGGTGGCCGGCAGCCGGTTGACGAAGGCATCCCGGGCGTCGTCCTCGCCGGAGATGTAGACGGTGAACCCGTCACCGCCGTCGGCGAGTTCCTCCATCAGCCGGTCGCCGTAATCGTTGCCGACTCCCACGCCGAGCAGCGTGATCTGTTTGGCGGCGGCCTCCCGGACCCGGGTGAGGATCGGTGACGCCTCGGTGCTGCCGATGTTGGCGAGGGCGTCGGAGACCAGCACCACCCGGTTGGTGGCGCCCTCCCGGAACCCGGCGCGCGCCACCTCGTACCCGCGGGTCAGGCCTTTCTCCAGGTCGGTGCCGCCTTCGGAGCGCAGCTTGTCGACGTCCGCGGACAGCCCGTCGCGGGCCGGGGACATCTCCCGCAGGATCCGGGCCTCGTCGCTGAACGTGACGATGGCGACCTCGTCGGTGGGCCGGGCCTGCTCGGCGTACGCCTTCAGGGCGCTCTTGACCACGCTCAGCTTGCCCACGTCGGCCATCGACCCGGACACGTCGACGACGAAGGTGAGCCGGGCGTCCTGCCTGGTCGTGGTCTTGTCGGCGCGGGTCTGCAGGCCGACCCGGAGCAGTCGGGTCTCGCCTTCGGCCCGGTGGTTCGACGGCAGGCGCGCGCCGTCCATGGTGATGCTGAAACCGTCACCCTCCGGTTGCGGATAGGGGTGCCGGAACGCGTTGACGAACTCCTCCGGCCGGACCGTCTCCGGTGCCGGCACGCTGCCCTGCCCGATGAGGTTGCGGGCGTAGTCGTAGGACGCGGTGTCCACGTCCATCGCGAACGTCGACTGCGGATCCTCGTCGGTGGTGACGCGGGCCGTCGACCCGTCGGGTGACGACAGATCGGCTTCGCCGCAGGCGCCGACCATGAGCATTATCGTGAGCGCTGCCGCAATGGCGGGCCGGCGCCTGATCTCCCGTGAGAAACTCATGAGAAATCAGACCCCGGGAAAGTCGTTCCGGTGCCCTCGGTGACCCTTACGTGACCGCATGCGTATCGAAGCGTGACCATCCGCCGACGGTCAGGTCAGCCGGTGACCGAATTCTTGGGCCAGTGCCGTCAGGTCCGGTTCGCCGAAGTGATCCACCAGGTCGCGGAAACGGGTCGCCTTGTCGTCGCCGAAGCGGGCGATCCGCTCGCCGAACGTGGCCGCCGACAGGAACCGGGGCGGGGTGCTCTTGCTGTGGAACTTGTCCGCGTACATCACCAGCTCCTCCTCCGGCGTCTCCGCGGTGAAGTCGCAGTCCGGCAGCGGCAGCTGCTGCTCGCGCACGTCGGCCCGGGTGATGCCGACACCGGTGTGATGCGAGCAGAACCGCCGCAACGTCTCCGGCAGGCCCACCTCGCCGAGCAGTTCGTCGCCGAGCAGGCCGTGCCGGACGTAGTGCTCGGCCGGCTCCAGCCGGTAGACCCCGATGTCGTGCAGCAGACAACCGGCCCGGACCAGCGCCATGTCCAGCCCCGGCCCGGCGAACTGCTCGGCGATCCGGGCGACGATCACACAGTGCGTCCACACCAGCTCGAACGCCTCAGGCGTCGGGGCGTAGCGCTGATGGAGCGCCCGAATCTCGTCGTCACCGGGAATCCGCACCGTCCGATCTTAGAGCCGGGTTCCGGGCGGCGATCGTGGCCACCGCTGCCACGCACAACAGGCCGCCGCTGACCAGGGCGATCGTCGCCGAGGAGCCGGCCGCCACCAGGCCGGCGCGCATGTTGCCGACGTCCGGGCCGGCCTGGCCGACGATCTGTTCGGCGGCGGACGCCCGGCCCAGGAACTCGTCGGGGGTGTGCGCCTGGATGACCGTGGAGCGGGACACCACGGCGACCGTGTCGGCGGCGCCGGCGACCGCGAGCAGGGCCAGGCCGATCCAGGCGTTCGGGGCCAGGCCGAACAGGGCCAGCGACACACCCCAGGTCAGGGAACCGGCGACCATCACCGGGCCGGGGCGCAGCCTGGTGAACGTGCCGGACAGTGCCGACGCCAGCACCCCGCCGACCGCTATCGCGGTGAGGAACAGGCCCAGCGTGCGCGGGTCGTCGCCGAAACGTTCCGCGTTCACGATCGGGAACAGGCTGATCGGCATGGCCAGCACGGTCGCGGCGAGATCGGTGAGGAGCGCACCCCGTACCGGCGGATTGGTCCGGAGGAACCGCAACCCGGCGACCACACCGCGCAGACCCGCCTGCGGTGACGCGGGCATCGGCGGCAGCCGGAACGCCACCCACAGCGCCACCGCGAACGTGACCGTGTGGAACAGGAAACAGCCGCCGGTGCCGAACTCGGCGATCACCAGGCCGCCGAGGGCCGGGCCGAGCAGCATCGCGCCCTGGAAAGAGATCCGGTTCAGCGCCAGGCCGGCTGCCAACTGCTCCGGCGGCAGCAGCCGGGACAGGAACGTGCGTGCCGCCGGCCCGCCGCCGGCCACGAAACAGGACTGGATCGCGACCAGGGCCAGCACCAGGATCGGCGGGCCACCGATGAACGCCTGCACGGTCAGCAGCACCGCACAGACCGTCTGCCCGATCTTGGTGGCGATGTAGAACCGCCGCCGGTCCACCTGATCCACCAGCGAACCGGCGAACAGTCCGAAAACGATGATCGGCAGTGCCTGGGCGAGCCCGGCCGCGCCGGTCCAGATCGTGCTGCGGGTGCTGTCCCACACCTGGAAGAGCACGGCCACGACGGCCATCTGCCCGCCCAGCCCGGTGAGTAGCTGGCCGAGCCAGAGCCGCCGGAAGTCCTTCGAGGTCCGAAGCGGTCCGATGTCGATCAGCGCCGAGGTCAGCGCCATTCCGGGTCCTCGGCGAGCCGCTCGGTGATCCGGGCGTGCAGGCTCCGGCGCTCCAGCGCGGCCTCGATGTCGGTGACCACCCGGCTCAGCGGGTAGGGGATCTCCGCCTCGATCTCGGCGATCGACGCCTCGGTGGCCCGCCACTCGGCGGCGAGGCGCCCGACGACCGCCCGCGCCCTGTCGGTGATCTCCACCCGTTTGCTGCGGGCGTCCGGCCCGGCGACGGTGCGGACCCAGCCGGCCGCCTTGAGCGCGGCCACCTTCTGGCTCATCCCCGAGTGCGTGATCCGCACCGACTCGGCCAGCTCGGTGATCGTCATCGGCCCGTGCACCGCGAGCCGGATCAGCTCCATCACCCAGGTCGGCTTGAGCCCGTCGATCCGCGCATCGGCGTAGACCC
Source organism: Actinoplanes couchii (assembly GCF_016862075.1). Classification (GTDB taxonomy): domain Bacteria; phylum Actinomycetota; class Actinomycetes; order Mycobacteriales; family Micromonosporaceae; genus Actinoplanes; species Actinoplanes couchii. The sequence continues at coordinate 25,456 of NZ_BOMG01000068.1, forward strand.
GCGCGATCTCGTCATCCATCCGCTGCTGCAGCAGCCGCCACGGCCGCCACACACTCTCCTCGGTCGGATCCGCCAGCCAGTCGTCACTCATGAAACCGACTGTAACAGTACTTATATAAGTGCTGTTACAGTACGGGTATGTCCACAGACCTTCTCAGGCGCACGGTTCGGCATCCGTTGACCGAACAGATGCTGCGCCCGCTGCCGCCGGAGACGATCGTCGTGCAGGTGACGGGGACGCTGACGGCGGCGGAGTTCAGCCGGCTGAACGAACTGCTGCTCGGCTCACCGGCCGTCGAGTTCCGGGTGTTCGCCGAATACGGCGACGAGGGCCCGGCGGATCTCGACTTCCTGCGGCACATGCCCGGCCTGCGGTCGCTCCATGTCGGGCTGCCGGAGGTGCGCGACATCCAGGGGCTCGCCGTGGTCGCCGACAGCCTGGTGTCCCTCCGTCTCGGGCGGGTCACCCGCAAGACCTCCCTCATGCCGCTGGCCGGCTTCACCGTGCTGGAGGAGTTCGCCTGCGGGGGCGCCTTCACCGACTTCGAGACGATCGCCGATCTGGAGTCGCTCCGGGAGATCGCGGTCGTGGCGGTGGCCATGCCGATGCTCGCGGCGTTGTCGTTCCGCGGCCGGATCGAGGTGCTGTCACTGTTCGGGCCGCTGAAGCAGACGGTTCTCGAACTGCCGGAGGGGATGCGCGGGCTGCGTTTTCTGGAGGTGGAGCGGGACACCCGCCTGGCCGACATCGGCGCGGTAGCGGAGTTGCCGGAGCTGGAGTTGCTGGCGCTGGACTGTCTGCCGGCCGTCACGGGACTTCCCGACCTCAGCGCGCTGACCCGGCTGGAGCGGCTGGAGATCTTCAACCTGAAACGGTTGGCGGATCTGCGGGCGCTGCGGTCCGCGCCCGCGCTGCGGGAGGTGGTGGTGAGCCGGGTGCCGGTGCCCGCCGCCGCCGTCGTCGACGCTCTGGCCGGGACGGCGGTGCGGGCGGCGACCATCACCCCGGACCGCAGCGTGCGGCGGTTCCCGTTGCCGGAAGTGGGCGGGACCAGCCGGTGGCGGATTCCCCGGATCCGGCGGCCGGCGTCATGACCGTGGGGTGACCGGGGGCTGGTCGGACCAGGGGAAGTCGATCCAGCGGTCGGTGTGGGTCCAGACGTAGTCGCACTTGACCGTGGACGCGGGCTTCTCGTAGATCACCGCGGTGCGTGCGGACGCCACGTGGGGTGCGCACAGGTCCTGGACCAGCTGCAGCGTGCCGCCGGTGTCGGCCACGTCGTCGACGATCAGGACGGTGGCACCGGACATGTCCTCGAACGTGGGGACCGGGGGCAACAGGACCGGCTCGGTGAGGCGGGCGTCGACGCCGGTGTAGAACTCGACGTTGACCAGGTGGATGTTCTTGACGGCCAGGGCGTACCCGAGGGAGCCGGCCAGGAACAGGCCGCCGCGGGCGACCGCCAGGATCAGGTCGGGGCGGTACCCGTCGTCGGCCACCGCCTGGGCCAGCTCCCGGCCCGCCCGGCCGTAGGTCTCCCAGGTCAGAATCTCGCGCTCGGTCATACCCGTCCCCTCGAAAACGATCTTCAGGGAAAGATATGTGGTCGCCCGCCCACCGTGTCCGGTGGGCGGGCGACCGGGCCCCCCACAGGACCGTTCGGGGGAACGAAATGAATCCGCCGGACACGCCGCGGCAGAATGCGCATTGCGGCGCTGGGGATGGTCCGGCGGATCGCTTCGGGGAAGACGAAATCGTTCCGTAATGGAATCTGCCATCGGGACAATGGCGAGTCAACGGAATCCATTTGCAGGTTTGTTGCAGGACCGCTGGTCAGGTCTACGTGGCCAGGAACAGGTCCATGACCCGTTCGGCGTTCGCGGTGATCGTCAGGGCCGGGTTCGCCAGAGCCGCCGATCCGGGGAGAAGCGCGCCGTCCACACAGTAGAGATTGTCATATCCGGCGACTTTTCCACTGAAATCGGTGGCATTTCCCATCACCAGGCCGCCGAGCGGGTGGTACGTGTTCCGCGAGCCGAGTCCCATGCCGGTGCCCCGGTCGTACGACGGCAGCCCGGTCAGCAGGGAACCCTTCGCGCCCTCGGTGGCCCACCACAGGCGGGTCGCCAGGTCCCGGCCGGCCTTGTCCGCGGAAGTCTCCATCTCCCCGTACGGCCAGTAGACCTTCCCGGCGCCGGTGGCCGCGTCGTAGCGGATCTCGCCACGCTCCGGCGCGAGGCTGGTGATCAGGTGCGCGGTCGTCCCGGGCAGCCACGACGGGATCGGCGCCGACTCCCACGCCATCGTCGCCTTGGCGTACGGGTTGGAGTCGTCGTAGAACTTCACGTTCCCCGGCCCGCCCTGTGCGGTGCCGACGGTTTTGCGCAGGCCGAGCCGGGCCACCAGGAAGTCCCCGTTGTTGCCCCAGCCCTTGCCCACCTCGGTGTTCGTGAGGCGAGGCAGCCGCCCGCGAGCGCGTGACGTGACCAGCAGTGACGTGCTGTTCAACGACCCGGCGGCCAGGAACACGTAGTCCGCGGTCAGCACTTTGGAGGTCAGCACCGAGCCGCTCTCGTCGATCTGCCGGCACGCCACCTCCAGGACGGAACTACCGGACACCTCCCGCAACTCGGTCACCTCGTGCAGCGGCAGCACCGTCACGTTGCCGGTGGCGGCCGCCCACTTCAGGTAGTTGCGGTCCACACTGTTCTTGGCGCCGGAGTTGCTGCCGAACGGGCCCTCGCCGATGCTGTGGCAGGCGGGCGCGCGACCGGCGAGTTCGTCCCGGATCACGTCCCAGTTCACCGCGAACGGGACCGGGACCGCGGTCTTGCCGAACTCGGCGATGTAGGACAGCCACGAGCGGGCCCCCACGTACGACGCATGGTTCTGAATGTCGGTGGGAATCGTCGCGGCGCTCAGATTCGCCCGGGCGCGCGGCCAGTAGGTGTCCTCGAACGCGGTGTACGGCAGTTGCGACGGGTAGACCGACTCCCAGTCCGCACGGCGCGGCTGGGGCAGGAACATGCCGATCACCAGGGAGCCGCCGCCGACCCCGGCGCCGCACATCACCTGGATGCCGTCCCCGACGTGTTTCTGGATCAGCCCGGCGCCCCGGGTGATCGTCTTGCTGACGTCCAGGCCGAGCGGCGGATTGTCACCGAACCACGCGCAGCGCCAGTCCGGGTTGCTGATCGTGCAGAACGTGGTGCCGGAACCGTCGACGTCCCAGCGCCGTCCGCGTTCCAGCACCGTCACCTTCACCCCGGCCTTCGCCAGCCGGTACGCGGCCACCGCGCCGCCGAAACCACTGCCGATGATCAGCGCGGTACGGGCCGGCGCGGCCTCGGCGTCCCGCAGAGCCGGGGCGAGCGCCACACCGGCGCCGGCCTGGAGAAGAGTGCGACGTTTCATGGCGTCCTCCCGACGACCCACATGGAGAAGAACTGGGATCCGCCGCCGTAGGCGTGACCGAGGGCCGTCGCGGCGTCCGGCACCTGGTGTTCTCCGGCGCGTCCCATCACCTGCATGGCGGATTCGGCGAACCGCAGCAGGCCGGAGGCGCCGATCGGGTTGGAGCAGAGCACCCCGCCGGAGGGGTTGACCGGCAGTACCCCGCCGATGCGGGTGTCGCCGTTCTCGACGAGCTTCCAGCCCTGCCCTTGTCCGATAAATCCGACATTTTCCAGCCACATCGGCTCGAACCATGAAAAAGGAACGTAAAGCTCGGCTACGTCGATCTCGCGTAACGGATCCTTGATCCCGGCGGACGCCCACAGTGCGGCTGCGGCATCCGCACCGGCTCGCGGATTCACGTGGTCCTTACCGGCGTAAAATGTGGGCTCTGTCCGCATCGAAGTCGCTTTGATCCAGGCGACCTCGCGAGATGCAGCCGAGACCGCCGCCGCGTCGCCGATCACCACCGCACACGCGCCGTCCGACGAAGGGCACGTCTCGTCGAAGCGGATCGGATCCCACAGCATCGGCGACGCCTGTACCGACTCCAGCGTGATGTCGGGTTGCCGCAGGTGGGTGTGCGGATTGAGCGCCCCGTTGCGCCGATCCTTGACCGCCACCAGCGCCCCGATGTGCGGCGGCGCCCCGGACCGGCGGATGTAGGAGCGGATGTGCGGGGCGAAATAGCCGCCCGCCCCGGCGGTGATCGGCGCGGTGAACGGCGGCTGGATCGACAGCGCCCACATCGCGTTGGACTCGGACTGCTTCTCGAACGCCACCGCGAGGACCCGCCGGTGCACCCCGGCCCGGATCAGGCTGGTCGCCACGATCGCCGTCGCCCCGCCCACCGAACCGGCGGTGTGCACCCGGAGCAGCGGTTTCCCGGCCGCGCCGAGTGACTGGGCCAGGGCCAGCTCGGGCATCATCACGCCCTCGAACAGGTCCGGCGCCTTGCCCAGCACCACCGCGTCGATCTGCGACCAGTCGGTGCCCGCGTCGAGCAGCGCCCGGTCGATCGCCTCCCGGCAGAGCCCGGCCATCGACACGTCGGTGCGCCGGGTCCGGTGGTCGGTCTGGCCGGTGCCGAGCACCGCGGCTCGTCTCATCGGGTGCCTCCCAGCGTGCACACCAGGTTCTGCTGCAGCAGCGGGCCGCTCGTCGCGTGCGCCACCGCGGTCCGGGCCCGGCCGGACATGATCTCCTCAGCGGCCGCTCCGATCCGGGCGAGGCCGCCGGAGAACATCGCATTGCCGGTGTCCGGCAGGTAGCGGACGTCGTCGCCGAGCCCGAGCGCACGCCGCAGCAGCAGCTGTTGATGGGCGAACGGCGTGTGCAGGGCGGCCACCTCGACATCGGGTGTCAGTCCCGCGTCGGCTGCCGCGCCGGTCGCGGACGGGGCGGTGGTCAGGTCGCGCTCGCCGAGGCCCGGCGGATCCACGCGATGCGCGATGCCGGTGATCCAGGCGGGGCGGTCCCGGTTTCGCGTCGCACGATCACCTGCGGCGAGTACGACGGCCGAGGCGCCGTCCGTTCCCAGGTTCTGTTCGGAGGGGCGGAGTTCGGCGGACATCAGCCTGGCCTGGAGCGTGGCGAGACTGATCGCATCCGGCCAGAGCGGGGCGACGGTATACGGGTCGGTCTGCAGCGCCAGCACCCGGTTGAGGTCTCCGGCGGAGCCTTTGCCGAACCCGTACACGAGTGCGGTCTCGGCCTCTCCCGCCAGGATCTTGACGTATGCCTCGTACAGCGCCCACGCCGCGTCCATCTCCACGTGCGACTCGCTGATCGGGGGCACCGCGCCGATCGCGTCGACCGCGCTGACGAACGAGAACGCCCGCCCGGCCAGGTAGTCCGACGACCCGGAACACCAGAAGTCGATCTCGCGACGGCCCAGTCCGGCACTGCTCAGGACCTCGTCGAAAACCTCGACGAGGGCCTCGGACCGGGGCGAGCGCGCGAAACCGATCACCGCGATGTCGCTCATTGGTGCTCCGCATAGGACTCGTAGGGGGCGTCCGGCTCGCCGTTGGGTTCGAAGTGGTCGATGTTCTCCGGGGTCGTCGACCAGTCGGCCCGGTCGCGCCAGACCGCGGATACCCGCAGACCCATCCGGACCTGGTCGGACGGTACGCCGAGGATCAGGTGCGGGATCGGGATGTCGGCGCCGTCCAGCAGGACCTGGGCGACCACGTACGGCGGCGTCAGGCGCTGGCCGGCGAACGGGACGTTCACCACGCAGAACGTCGTCACCGTGCCCTTGTCGGTCACCTCGACGACCTCGCCGGGGGCCACCCCGTCGGCGGGGCAGACCCGTGGGGGCACGTAGACCTTGCAGCAGGCGGGGCAGCGTTGGCCGACGATCCGGCCCTCGGCGAGTGCCCGTAGGTAGCGGTCCTCCTCGACGGAGGTGGTGTGCGTGTAGTGCAGCCGGATCGGCGTCGTCATGATCGTGACGGCATCCCCGATTTCATGCCCTGTTCTTTCCGGCGCGGTGCCCGGTTCGAAGCAGGCAATGTCCCGGATATGACCGGTCGGCGACGGGGACCAGCGTATGCGTACCCGCAAACCGATCTTGATCTTGTCTTCCGTGCCGGTGTCGACCGCGTGCAGCATCGGGGTGTCGGCGCCGTCGAGCCGGATCAGCGCCCACGCGAAGGGATGGTCGAGCGGCTGGCCCTCGAGTGGCTGATCGACCCAGGCCCAGGTCACGACGGTGCCGGTGGGGGAGACCTCGACCAAATCGGTGAGCGGCGCGAGGGTGTCCGGATCGAATTCGAGCGGCGGCACGTGCACCCGGCCGTCGGCGGTCCGCGAGCCCAGCACCCGGTGGTCGCGGAGCCCGGCCATGAACCGGCCCAGCACCGGCCCGAGCGAGCGCGTGTAGTCGAACGCGATGGTGAGCGGTGCGGCCAGGGTATCCACGCCGATGAGTGAAACACGTTACAACTTTGCCGGGCAAGAACGCGGCTGTTATGGCTTTCACCTAGATGGAACGAGTTATAGAGTCACGGCATGACCGGGATCGGGATGTGGACCATCGCGGCGCAGTCCCCGCAGCTCGTGGCCATCGTGGAGCCGGGCGGCCGCACTCTCACCTACGGCGAGCTGGCCGCCGAGGCCGACCGGATCGCCCGCGGCCTGCGCGACGCGGGGCTGCGGACCGGCGACACGATCGCGCTGCTGCTGCCGAACGGCGCCGACATCCTGGCCGGCTATTTCGCCGCGGTGCAGATCGGCTTGCACGTGGTGCCGCTGAACTGGCATCTGACCGCCGCCGAACTCGGCTACATCCTGCGCGACTGCGGCGCCCGCGCGTTCATCGCCGATCCGCGGTTCAGCGACGCGGCTCAGGAGGCCGGCGCGGACGTCGAGCTGCGCTGGGCCACCGCCGACATTCCCGGTTTCGGGGCGCTGAGCGGGCTCGGCGCGGGCGGTTCCGGGAGACCCGGCGACCGTACGACCGGCGCGCTGATGGTCTACACCTCCGGCACGTCCGGCCGGCCCAAAGGTGTGCGCCGCCCGCTGCCCGGTCTCGACCCGGACGAGGTGCCGCCGGTGTCGACGTGGTTCTTCGGCCTGTTCGGGCTCCGCCCGTTCGACGATCACGTGCATCTGTGCTGCTCGCCGCTCTACCACACGGCGGTGATGAACTTTGCCGTCATCTCCGTCCAGTTCGGTCACCCGGTCGTCGTGTTGGACCACTGGGATGCCGCTGAATTCCTGCGGCTGGTTCAGGAGTTCCGGGTCACGCACAGCCACATGGTTCCCACCCAGTTCCGGCGGCTGCTCGCCCTGCCCGCGGCGTCCCGGACCGACGTCTCCTCGATGCGCGCGATGATCCACGGGGCGGCGCCCTGTCCACAACCGGTCAAGCGCGCGATGCTGGAGTGGTTCGGGCCGGTCGTGATCGAGTACTACGCGGCCTCCGAGGGCGGCGGCACCCTGATCACCGCGCCGGAGTGGCAGGACCGGCCGGGGTCGGTGGGGAAGGCGTGGCCCGGATCGCGGGTGCGGGTGCTGGACGACGACGGCAAGGACCGCCCGGTGGGTGAACCCGGGACGGTGTATCTGCAGATGGGTGACGCGACGTTCGAGTACCACGGGGACGCCGAGAAGACCCGCCGGTCCTGGCGGGACCGGATGTTCACCGTCGGTGACATCGGCTATCTCGACGACGACGGGTACCTGTTCCTCTGCGACCGGGCCAGCGACGTGATCATCACGGGTGGGGTGAACGTCTATCCGGCCGAGATCGAGAGCGAACTGCTGGTGCATCCGGCGGTCGCCGACGCCGCCGTCTTCGGGATCCCGCACGACGAGTGGGGCGAGGAGATCAAGGCCGTGGTGCAGCCGGTTCCCTCGGTCACCCCCGGTCCGGCGCTCACCACCGAACTGCTCGCGTTCCTGTCCGGACGGCTGGCCCGGTTCAAGCTGCCGCGCACCGTGGACTACGTCGACACGATGCCCCGCGATCCGAACGGGAAGCTCTACAAACGGCACCTGCGGGAGCCGTACTGGGCCGGGCGGGAGAGGGCCATCTGACAGGTCCGGCACAGCGCGGCCCCAGAAGCGGCACTTAGCGTCACGGCGTGTCTGCTGCTCAGCCGGTCCGGGACCGGTACTTCGACCTGCTGCGTGTCCTCGCGATCATCCGGGTGTCGGTCTTCCATTTCTTTCCGTACGCCGTGTTGGAACTGGCCTTCCCCTCGATGGGCGTGATGTTCGCGCTGGCCGGATCGCTGATGGCCAACTCGCTGGACCGCGCGCCGGTGCTGACGGTGGTCCGAGGCCGGATGCGCCGCCTGCTGCCCGCCCTGTGGGTGCTGGCCGCGATTCTGGTGCCGGTGATGTTCCTGGTCGGCTGGGAGCGCCAGGCCCCGCTCTGGCACCTGATCGCCTGGATCGTGCCGATCGCCAACCCGCCGGCCAGTGGTTTCGGGTTCGAGGCGGCCGAGGTCCTGTGGTACCTGGTCACCTACTTCTGGCTGGTCCTGGCATCGCCGCTGCTGTACCGGCTGTACCGCAAGGCCCGGCTGTTCACCGTCCTGCTGCCGCTGGCGGTGCTCGCCCTGGTCAGCGTCCACCCGCTCTGGCCCGCCGAGGCGATCGAGGAGGTCGGCGTCGACCTGCTGACCTTCGCCAGTTGCTGGATCCTCGGGTTCGCGCACCGGGACGGCACCCTGCGCCGGATCTCCGGCCGGCTGATCGGCGTCCTCGCCGTCGGCTGTGTGGCAGGTGCGCTGGCCTGGGGACACAGTGGTGTCAAGGAGATCCCGCTGGCCTACGCGATCTACAACCTCGGGTTCGTGCTGGCGCTGCTCCGCTGGCAGCCGGACATGTCCTGGCTGGCCCGTCGTTCGGGACTCAGCTCGTGGGTGTCGATGATCAACGCCCGTGCGGTGACCATCTATCTGTGGAACAACGTGGCGATCGCCCTCTGCTACCCGGTCGGTGACGCTCTCGAGGTGTGGCGGCTCGGCTCGTTCTTCGAGGTCGGCTACCTCACGATCGCCGTGGCGCTGCTGGTCAACGCGGTGCTGATGTTCGGCTGGGTGGAGGACCTGGCAGCCCGCCGGCGCGCCCGCTTCCTGCCGTGGCCGGCCGTCCCGTCCGCGCCGCCGCCCACATTCCGGAGCACCGCGAAGGTCCCGAACCACGAGCCGGAGACGATGCCCCGGATGGTCCTGGCCGCCGGCACGGCCCACGCCGAGACCAGCATCTTCCGGGCTCCCCGCCATGCCGCGACCCGCCGTGATCCGCGCGGACGGGGCCGGTGAGGCGCAGCACCCGGGCCACGGCGGCCAGCACGTCGGGGGACGGCTGGGCGCCCCGGGCCTGCTCGATCTGGGTGTAGTGGATCTCGGAGACGTGCCAGCTCGGCGACCTCGGAACGGCGCAGGCCCGGCGTGCGGCGGTTGCCACGGGGGAGGCCCAGCTCGGCGGGATCCAGGCGTTCCCGGCGGGAGCGCAGGAACTCGCCGAGGGCCTCGCGGTGCATGGCCGCATCGTCCCACACGCCGTCCGGTGACCATCGCATCCGGCCCGGCGGTCGCGGGTCGGCCCGGTCTGCCGCCCACCTCGCGGGGTCGGGGCGGGACCGTTTCGGTGGAGCGTACAAAATCAGTTGCCGTTGAAGTTCGGGGTTCGTTTCTCGATGAACGCGCGCGGTCCCTCTTTGGCGTCGTCGGAGGTGAAGACCTGCATGCCGATGCGGGATTCGATCGGGAACGCGTCGTTCTCGGCCAGGCCCTCGGTCTCCCGGACGGTGCGCAGGATGGCCTGCACCGCGAGGGGGCCGTTGGCGGCGATGGCCCCGGCGATCTCCAGGGCCTTGTCGAGGGCCTGACCGTCGGGGACGACGTGGCCGATCAGGCCGATGTCGCGGGCCTCGGCCGCGAGAATGTGACGGCCGGTGAGCAACAACTCGACGGCGACCGTGTAAGGAAGCTGGCGCGGCAGGCGAACCGCGGAACCGCCGAGTGGAAAAAGGCCCCAGCGTGCTTCCGAGACGCCGAAGCGGGCGCTCTCCCCGGCCACCCGCACGTCGGTGGCCTGCAGGATCTCGGTGCCACCGGCGACCGCCGGGCCCTCGACCGCGGCGATCAGCGGCTTGGTCAGGCGGCGGCCCTTCAGCAGCGCGTCGATCCGGGACAGATCCACGCCGCCGTTGCGGAAGCCGTCGCCGGGATGGTCGCCGGTCATCGCGCGCAGGTCGGCGCCGGCACAGAACGCGCCGCCGGCCCCGGTGAGGATCGCGACCCGGATCGACGGATCGGCGTCGACCCGGTCCCAGGCGTCCCGCATGATCGCCATCATCTCGGCGGAGAGCGCGTTGCGGACCCGGGGGCGGTTCATCGTGACGATCAGAATCGGTCCCTGCTGCTCGACGAGCGCGTCCATCCGGTTCTCCTGACTGTGCACCGCACCTTGCCCGGAACGATAACAGGTTCTACTTTGCGTTGATGGCGGCCAATATTGCGGACCTGTTCGAGCACGCGGTCGACGCCTTTCCCGACCGTGTCGCGGTGGCCTGCGGCGAGCGTGAGATCACCTACGCGGAGCTGGAGGAGACCGCCAACCGGCTGGCCCATTTCCTGCAGAGTCGAGGGGTGGGCAAGGGCGCCCACGTCGGGTTGTACGCGGGCAATTCGATCGAGGCCGTGGTGGCCATGATCGCCGTCTACAAACTCCGTGCCGTGGTCGTCAACGTGAACTATCGCTATGTCGAGAACGAGTTGCAGTATCTGTTCGAGGACGCGGGTCTCGTCGCGCTGATCCACGACCGGGCGTTCTCCGGCCGGGTGGCCGCCGTGGGGCACGAGTTCCGGGTGACCGTCGTGTTACCGGACGACGGCTCGCCCTGGCCCGAGGCGCTGACCGGCGACCCGGCGAGGGACTTCGGCGAGCGTGCCGGCGACGACGTCTATCTGCTCTACACCGGCGGCACCACCGGCTATCCCAAAGGTGTCATCTGGCGGCACGAGGACGTCTGGCGGGTGCTCGGTGGCGGCATCGACTTCATGTCCGGCGTCCCGGTCGAGGACGAGTGGTCGCAGAGCCGTCGCGGCGCCGAGATGCCGCCGATGACCCGGTTCTGCCTGGCCCCGCTGATCCACGGCAACGCCCAGTGGGCCGCCCTGGCCGCGCTGTTCGCCGGCGACACCGTGGTGTTCCTGCCGCACTTCGACGCCGACGAGGTGTGGCGCACCGTGGAGCGCCGCAAGGTCAACGTGATCGTGCTGATCGGCGACGCGATGGCCCGGCCGATCATCGAGGCGTACCTGGCCGGGAACTACGACGGGTCGTCCCTGATGGCGATCTCGTCGAGTGCCGCGCTGTTCTCCCCGTCGGTCAAGCGGCAGTACCTCCAGGCGCTGCCGGACGTGCTGGTCACCGACGCGGTCGGGTCGTCGGAGACCGGGTTCGCCGGGATCGGCATCGTCGCCGAGGTGGACGGCGGCGCGGTCGACGGGCCACGGATCACGCCGGGGCCGGACACCATCGTCATCGACGAGTACGGCAAGCGGGCCGAACCCGGGGTGATCGGCCGGCTGGCCCGGGGCGGGCACGTGCCGCTCGGCTACTACCGGGATCCGGTGAAGACGGCGGCGCTGCTGACCGAGATCGACGGGGTGCGGTACGCGATTCCCGGCGACCTGGCGCGGCTCGAGGACGACGGGATGATCACGCTGCTCGGGCGGGGGAACACCTGCGTGAACACGGGCGGGGAGAAGGTGTTCCCGGAGGAGGTCGAGGGGGCGCTGAAGTCGCATCCGGCGGTGTTCGACGCGCTGGTGATCGGGATCCCCGACGAGTTGCTGGGGCAGAAGGTGGTGGCCCTGGTGCAAAAACGCGATGAATCGGATATGTCGGATCTAGACGAGCATGTGCGGCAGCGGATCGCCGGCTACAAGGTGCCGCGTGCGATCTGGCTGGTCGACACCATTCAGCGCACCATCAGCGGAAAAGCAGACTACCGCTGGGCCCACACCTACACGAGGGAACACGATGCGGACTGACCTCTGCGACCTGCTCGGCATCGACCACCCGATCGTCGGCTTCAGCCCGTCCGAGCACGTGGTCGCCGCGATCAGCCGGGCCGGCGGACTCGGGGTGCTGGGCGCGGTCCGCTTCAACGACGCCGCCGAACTCGACACCGTGCTGACCTGGCTGGACCGGGAGACCGGCGGCCGCCCGTACGGCGTGGACGTGGTCATGCCGAGCACGGTGCCCACCGAGGGCCTGCCCGAGGACCTCAACGCGATGGTCCCTTCCGGACACCACGAGTTCGTCGAACGTACGCTGCTGCGCCTGGGTGTTCCGCCCCTGTCGGCGGCACAGGACCGTCCCGGGGTGCTCGGCTGGCTGCACTCGGTCGCCCGGGCGCACGTCGAGGTGGCGCTGAACCATCCGATCCGGCTGATCGCCAACGCCCTGGGCCCGCCGCCCCCGGACGTGATCAGCCAGGCCCACGACCGCGGGGTCCTGGTCGCCGCGCTGGCCGGCCGGGCCGACCACGCCCGCAGCCACGTCCGCAGCGGCGTCGACATCGTGGTGGCGCAGGGTTACGAGGCGGGCGGGCACACCGGCGAGATCGCCGGGATGGTGCTGGTCCCGGAGGTGGTGGACGCGGTGCATGTGCCGGTCCTGGCCGCCGGCGGCATCGGCAGCGGGCGGCAGATCGCGGCCGCCCTGGCGCTCGGCGCGCGCGGCGTGTGGATGGGGTCGCTGTGGCTGGGCACCACCGAATATCAGAGTGGCCACGCGCTGCGCGAGGCGCTGCTGCGGGCGACCTCCAGCGACACCGTCCGGTCCCGGATCTACTCCGGCAAACCGGCGCGCCTGCTCCGGAACCGGTGGACCGACGCGTGGTCGGCGCAGGGCGCCCCGGCGGTGCTGCCGATGCCGTTGCAGAACCTGCTGGTGTCGGCGGCCCACGACCGGCTGATGGCGTCCGGGGATCCGACCGTCGTACCGATGCCGGTGGGTCAGATCGTCGGCCGGATGAACGAGGTGCGCCCGGTCGCGGCGGTACTGTCCGACCTGGTCACCGAGGCCGACGAGACGTTGGGGCGGTTGCACAAACTGTTGTGAGGTGAGCCCTACTTGCGTTGGCGCCACAGGTGTGCGGAACAATGCGTCCATGACGGACGAGCGCTCCAAGATGGACAGCACGGTTCCGCACTCGGCGCGGATCTGGAACTACTGGCTCGGTGGCAAGGACAACTTCGCCGTCGACCGCGCCGCCGGTGACGAGGTGATCGCCCACATCCCGGACATCCCGATCGGCGCCAAGGCCGAGCGGGCGTTCCTCAAGCGTGTGGTCACGTTCCTCGTCGAGGACGCCGGCATCCGTCAGTTCCTCGACGTCGGCACCGGGCTGCCGTCGGCGGACAACACCCACGAGGTCGCGCAGGCCGCCGACCCGCACTCCCGGGTGCTCTACATCGACAACGACCCGCTGGTCATGGCACACGCGCGGGCCCTGCTGACCAGCACGCCCGAGGGCGCCTGCGACTACGTCGAGGCCGATCTGCGGGAGCCGGCGACGATCCTGGAGGCCGCGCGGCGCACGCTCGACTTCACCCAGCCGATCGGGCTGATGCTGCTCGGCGTCGTCAACCATCTGATGGACGACGACGTGGCCTACGGCGCGGTCGCCGAGCTGGTCAAGGCGATGCCGGCCGGCAGTTACCTGGTGCTCACCCACTCCACCGCGGAGATCCACGGGGAGCCGATGTTGCGGGCGATGCGCGAGACCACCGAGCGCGGCGGCACGCCGATCCGGGCGCGGACCAGGGTGGAGCTGGAGCGGTTCTTCGACGGGCTGGATCTGCTGGAGCCGGGTGTGGTGACCTGCTCCCGCTGGCGGCCCCTCGCGGATTCCGGTGAGCCCGAGGTCTACCTCTTCGGCGGGGTTGCCAAGATCTGACCCCTTTTTTGTACGTTCCACCAAGACGGTCCCGCCTCGACCACGCGAGGTGGGCCGTGCATCCGGCCCGACGGCGCGGCCGCCGGGCCGGATGCGGTGGTCACCGGCGTACCATCAGGCCTTGCAGTTGTTCTTCTTCTTCCAGGCCGCGACCGCGGTGGCCGGGTTCTTCTGCCCGCCCTTGCGCCACGACGTGAGATAACTGGCCGGCCACACCACGCCCCGGCGGACCTTCCAGTCACCGGTCTTCTTGCAGGCCGGCGAGATGCCGTAATGCACGTGGCAGACGTTGTTGGCGTTGCCGGTCTTGCCGACCTTGCCCAGGTGCAGCCCGGCCTTGACCCGCTGGCCCACCTTCAGGCCGGCGCGCACCGAGCTGAGGTGCGAGCCGTAGTAGCGCACGCCGTCGTCACCGAGGATCGACACGAACTTGCCACCGTTGTAGGGGCCGGGCTTCATGCCCTTCTTGAACTTGTCGACCCGGCTGATCTCCAGCACCACACCGTTCGTGGTGGCCCGGAACGGCTTGCCGCAGGCGGCGAAGATGTCCGTCGCCGGGTACCCGGAGTGGGTCTTGTGGAAGGAGACGTTCGCCGCCTTCACCGGGAAGATGTACTTCTTGGCCGCGGCCGCCTGTGCCCCGGCCGTTTGTGTTTCGACCGCCTGTGTTCCGGCCGTTCGTGTTTCGGCCGCCGCCAGTGTCAGGTCAGCAGGCGCCTCCGCGACCGTCTGCTGCGCCCTCGGTTCATCGACGGGAGCCGCCACAGCCGCCGCCCCGGTGCCGAGGAACGCCAGCGCGGCGACCCCGGCCAGATAGGGATGAATTTTCATCGAGTCACCATAATCGCTGGTAGAGATCCTTCGCAGGCTCCACCGGAGTGATCATGAACTCGCTTCGCCGGTGAACTCGGCGACGATCTCGTCCAGGACACGGCTCGTGTCGTCGTGCGCGAGCGTCTTCCACAGGGCCCAGCCGCGCCCGCGTGCCCACTCCGCGTCGCCGACCGCGAGCCGCTCCCGGAACACCGTTCGACCCTCCGCGGTCAGCAGCGTCCAGGCCACCGCCAGATCACAGGCCGGGTCGCCGACACCGCACGTTCCGAAGTCGATCACCGCACTCAGCCGCCCGTCCTCGACCAGTAGGTTCCCGGCCGCGACGTCCCCGTGGAACCAGCGGTCCGGCGCGGCTTCCTCCTCGGCGTCCAGTGCGTCCGCCCAGATCGCCCGGACGATCGCGGTGTCCCGGGTGAACAGCGGCTCGTAGGTGCGCAGCGTGCCGCCCCGGAACCAGTTGTGCAGCCCCGGCCTCGGCCCGTCGGTGGCATCGACACTCCGCAGCGCCAGCAGGAAGTCCGCCAGATCGAGCGCGAACCGGACCGGGTCGGTGATCAGTTCCGGACGTGCCGGTTCGCCGGCCAGCCACCGGTGCACCGACCACGGGAAGGGGTAACCGGCGCCCGGCTCACCCCGGCCCAGCGGCGCCGGGATCGGCAACGGCAGCCGGCCGGCCAGCACCGGGAGCCAGCGGTGCTCCTTCTCGACGGCCAGGGCGTACTCGGCGGCGGACGGCAGGCGCAGGGACATCCCCGTACCGAGATGGAAGGTGAAGTTGTCCCAGCCGCCGGCCGCCACCGGCTCGACCGGCAGCCCCGCCCACTGCGGGAACTGCCCGGCGACCAGCTCGCGCACCTGCTCCACCGAGACGGTGACCCGCTGCGGCGGGGGACCGAGATCGCTCACGGGCGGTTCTCGTGGACGTACTCGCGGCCCCGGACGAACGCCGCCACCGGGTCGTTGTCGCAGTACTGCCACGGCCACTCGCTGGCCAGATCACCGAGCAGGTCGTGGGCGTGCCCGGCCGCCTCGAATGCCTCGACGAACTCGCACGTCAGCGCGAACGTGGCCACCCGCGGCACCCAGCCCGGACCGGTCCGGAAATCCGGGTGCAGATAGGACTTCGACGCCGCCGCCACGATCTCCTCACGGACCTCCGGCTGCTTGATCCACGCCGCGTCCTCACCACTCGGCAACGACAGCCACTTCTCCAGGTGCGCCACCGCGATCAGCTCCGGCAGCCAACTCCCGTTCGGGGCGGCCGCCGTCGCCTTCCGGGCGAAATCGAACATCAGGTCGTGGCTGCCCGACCACTTCGCGCAGAGGAACTGCAGGTACTGCTCGTGCGCCACGACGTGCAGCGGATGCCGCTTGACCACCTCGCCGAACCGGGCCTGCGCCTCCTCCCGGCCCACCTGACGGCCGCGCGCCGACACCACCAGCCACGTCCAGGCGGTCACGTCGTCCGGATCCCGGGCCACCACCTCGTCCAGCAGGTTCTCGGCCAGCTTCAACCGGCGGGCGAACTCCCGGAACTGCTCGCCGCTGGTGTACTGGGCCCGCTGCGCACCCCGGGCCTCCCACGCCCAGGACACCGCGTGACAGCCGCGGACCAGCACCGGCAGGGTCGAGTCCGGCTCGGCGGCCGTCCACTCCTTGATCCAGTCCTGCACGCCGTCGACCGCGCAGGCCGCCTCCATCAGGAACGCCCGCACGTCCGGGTCACGGGCCTCGTCGAAGACGTCCCGGGCGGTGCGCCAGTCCTGCCTGGTCATCGCGTCGATCAGGGTGCGGGCGGTCGGATCGCCGTAGGCCGGGTCGATGACGATGTCCGGTTTCGGCGGCTCTTGGTTCTTGCGGCTGAACGGCCACATGAGATGGTCCTCCCCGTTGTCGAAGGAGGATCTTAAACTTTCTACAGTGGGTCGCGCCTTCTACCTGGGGTTGCGCCTTCTACCGGGGTTGCGCCTTCTACCGGGGGCGCCTTCTACAGGGGGTTGCGCCCGATGAATGCGATCAGTCTGGTCTGCGGGTCGGCGTCCGGTGGGACCGGGACCGCCGGACCGTACTGGCCCGACGACCGCAGCATCGCGTCCATCGGTTCCATCGCGGCCAGCAGCTCGGCGCAATGGTCCTGGTCGAGGCGTTCGTCCTGGCCGGTGGCACGGGCCAGGTCCCAGGTGTGCATGAAGACGTCGGTCGTGTAGAAACGGTCGACCGCCTGATCCAGCGGGACCTCCCCGAAATGCGGGTTGGACAGCGTCCGTCCCGGTGTTTCCGGATCATCGAGCAGATTTTGTACGGCCGTCACGTGCACTCGCCAGGACTCCACCGGATCGGTGTTCACCCCCGGACCCTGCGGCAGGGTGATGCCGGCGCCGGACTGCAGCAGGCCGGGAAGCCACTCGATCAGGTGACCGACCACGTCCCTGGCCGTCCACCCGTCGACCGGAGCCGGGGCGTCCCAGTCCCGTGCGCCGTCGACCCGGGCGGTGAAGGCGGCCGCGATCCAGCGGTGGCGGTCAGCGGGTGCCATCATCGGGATTCCTTTCGGGACCTCTTATGCGCTGCCTCTTATACGCGGCGTCTCGTGCGCGGACTCTTATGCACGGCGTCCAGGGCACGGCCTCTCGCAATGTCTGAGATTTCACCCGTCAGTGTCACTCGGAAATCACTAGTGGACCAGGAAACGCGGAAGAGCGTGCGAAGGCCCTGATCCGAACCGGATCCAGACTTCCGCACGCTCTCCGTTTCACCGTCACCGACGCCGGTTTCCCAGCGGTCTTCCAGGCAGGTTTCCCAACAGGTTTCCCGGTGGGCCTACCAGCAGGTTTTCCCGGCAGGTTTCCCTGCGGGTTTCCGGCGATGACGAGATCAAATCAGGGGCCGATTTCAGCAGGCCCGGGGAACAACGTCAGATGGTGCGGATGTTCTCGGCCTGCGGGCCCTTCTGGCCCTGCGAGATCTCGAATTCCACCCGCTGGTTCTCCTCGAGCGTGCGGTAACCCGAGGATGCGATCGCCGAGAAGTGGGCGAACACGTCGGGGCCGCCGCCGTCCTGAGTGATGAAGCCGAAGCCCTTGTCGCCGTTGAACCACTTCACGGTGCCGGTGGCCATGTTCTTCTCCTTGCGGGGATGGGAGTTCCGCACCGTGCGGAACTCCACGTCACTGCATTGATACCCACCCGGGGCCATGTCACCCATAGCCGGGTCACCGACACCGGGTCATCGACAAAAAACGCCTGTCGGCCAGAAGCCCGTCAGGCGTCTAAAATCGTCTGTGGAAATCAAAACTGCAACACGCCCAACGTAACACACGATTCGGGGAAGGACCCGGGAAATCCACCACCCGGAGCGTAGGGTCAAGCGAAATCGCTGTCACTCGCCGGAGGTGAAATGCTCGTCTTCCCCACCCCCCTCTTCACAGCGATGACCCTGCTCATCGTCACACCCCCCAACGTTCCCGAACAGTTGACCTCCCCGTCACCCCCCACCTCCCGGACAACAACCACCCTCCCGGCCTCCCGAACCCTCCTGCCGACCGGCGGCGATCTGATCTCCAGCCCCGGTTCATCGGCCCACGGCGTCGTGATGGCTCGTGCCGCCCTGCCGGTGCGGGGTGATCTGGCCGTCCCGGTCCTCCAGTTCACCGCGGCCGGCCACCCCGCTCCCGACAACCCACCGGTCCGCCCGTTCCGGGTGACCTTGACCGTGCCCGAGTTCCCCACTCCGCCCGGCCACCTACCACCCCACCCAGCCCAGGCCACCTCGAACACAGCCCATTCCCCAACCACGGCGGCAAACCAGAGCCCAGTTACTTCCCTTCTCCGCCAGCGGCCCGCCACCTCCATCGCGCGCAGTTCCCTTCTCCGCCGGCAGCCCGCCACCTCCATCGCGCGCAGTTCCCTTCTCGGCCGGCAGCCCGCCACTTCCATCGCGCGCCGGCATCCGGCCTTTTCCCTGCTCCGCCAGCCAGACGCCTCCTCGGCCCAGCAGTCAGTTGGCATGGTGACCCGCGCCGGCCTTTCTGCGCCTTCGGATCTCGGCTTCTCCGGCGCCCTTCTCCCTGGGGCTGCTCTCGCCAGCGCCGTTCTTGCAGGTGCCGGGCGTGAAGAGTCGGACGCTCGCGAAGGTCCAGACGTCCGTGAAGAGTCGGACGTCCGTGAAGAGTCGGACGTCCGTGAAGAGTCGGACGTCCGTGAAGAGTCGGACGTCCGTGAAGAGTCGGAC
>NZ_BOMG01000069.1 GCF_016862075.1 Actinoplanes couchii
TCCGTGAAGAGTCGGACGTCCGTGAAGAGTCGGACGTCCGTGAAGAGTCGGACGTCCGTGAAGAGTCGGACGTCCGTGAAGAGTCGGACGTCCGCGCTGAGGTAGGAAACCGACCCGATCTCGCTTCGCCGTTTCCCGCGGAGCCTGGAGTATCGGTTTCCACCTCAACGAAGGCCACCACCCGAGCTCCGGATCTCAACCCAGCCACGCCTTCCAAGCCGACTACCGGTTCCAGCCCGGCGACAGGTTCCGGATCGGCCACTGAGTCCAGACCTGCCACAGGTTCCGGCCCAACCTCCGGTTCCAGGCCAGGTACCCTTTCCAGCCCCACGTCTGGTTCCGGGCCGGGCACCGGTTCCAGCCCGGGTGCCGGGTCGGGGTCGGGTACCGCTTCTGGTCCAGGTGCCGCTTCTGGTCCAGGTATCGCTTCTGGCGCAGGTACCGGCTCTGTGACGGCCTCGGATGACGCGTCGTTCTCGAAGATCCCGGACAGTGCCATGTTGAGCGTGGACGATCTCGGCGGGTCGAAGCCCTACCCGGTCGACGGTGAGAGCTGGCCCAAACTTCGTCCGCCCCGCCCGTGCGGTCTGAAGCCTCCGAAGCCCACCGCGGACCGTGCCGTATCCGCAGTGATCGACGTGGACCAGGCCCCCGTGGTGGTCCTGGAATACCTGGCCCTGCACCGCTCCGAACGAGCCGCCCGCGACTACCTGCGCGGCCTCCGAACAGCCCTGCAGGGTTGCGACGACAAAACCTGGAAACTGCTCGAATCCGGCCGTGACCGCCTGGTCCTGCGCTGGACCCAGAGCTGGGAGCACGTGGACCAGCAGGTCACCCACCACACTTACGTAGTGGTGTCCCGAACCGGCCGAACCGTGGTGGTGATGGCCGACGTCGGCTGGGAGACCTCCGACGGCGAACGCACCCGAGCCGAAAACCTGACCACCCGAGCCCTGAAACGAGCCGCCACCCTCCACTGACCGCCGGCCCCGCCGGCGGGCTGCCCAGTTCTGCGGCGAACCCATCATTCGTTGCCGATACTGTGCCGCATTGCCTCGTGCGGGGACGGGCCGCCGTCTATGTCTTGATCATCTGGGCCTCGCTGCTCCGGGTCTCGCTGAACTGGGTTCGGTACAGCTCCGCGTATCGGCCTCCGACCGCCAGCAACTCGGGGTGGGTGCCTCGTTCCACCACCTGGCCTTCCTCGATGACCAGGATCTGGTCGGCGGCCCGGACCGTGGACAAGCGGTGTGCGATCACCACCGCGGTCCGGCCGTTCAGGGCTTCGCCGAGAGCCGCCTGCACTGCCTGTTCGGAGGTGGAGTCCAGGTGTGCGGTGGCCTCGTCCAGGACGACGACCCGGGGCCGGGCCAGCAGCAGCCGGGCGATGGTGAGCCGCTGTCGTTCGCCGCCGGACAACCGGTAGCCACGTTCGCCGACGACGGTGTCGAGCCCGTCGGGCAGCGACGCGACCAGGTCGGCGACGTGGGCCCGGCGCAGCACCTCCCACATGTCGTCGTCGGTCGCCTCGGGCCGGGCCAGCAGCAGGTTGGCGCGCACCGACTCGTGGAAGAGATGCCCGTCCTGGGTGACCATGCCGAGGCTCTGCCGCAGCGAGGCCGCGGTCAGGTCGCGCACGTCGACGCCGGCCAGCCGGATCGTCCCGCTGCCGGTGTCGTAGAGCCGGGGGAGCAGGCTCGCCATGGTCGACTTGCCGGCCCCGGAGGAGCCGACGAGCGCCACCATCTGCCCGGGCTCGGCCCGGAACGAGACGCCGTGCAGCACCTCGTCACCGCCCCTGGTGTCGAGGGTGGCGACCTCTTCGAGGGAGGCCAGGGAGACCTTGTCAGCGGACGGGTAGGCGAATCGCACGTCGTCGAACTCGACCGACACCGGCCCGTCCGGCACTTCACGGGCCTGTGGTTTCTCCTCGATCAGCGGTTTCAGGTCGAGCACCTCGAAGACCCGTTCGAAGCTGACCAGGGCGGTCATCACCTCGACGCGGGCGCTGGCGAGCGAGGTCAGCGGCGCGTACAACCGGGTCAGCAGGATGGCCAGGGCGACGACCGCGCCCGGGTCGAGTTGCCCGCGCAGCGCGTAGAAGCCGCCGAGCCCGTAGACCAGCGCGATCGCGACGGCCGACACCGAGATCAGCGCGGTCATGAACAGGTGCTGGGCCATCGCGCTGCGGATGCCGATGTCGCGGACCCGGGCGGCCCGGGAGGCGAACTCGCCGGACTCGGAGGCCGGATCGCCGTACAGCTTGACCAGGGTCGCGCCGGGCGCCGAGAACCGCTCGGTCATCTGGGTGTTCATCGCCGCGTTGTGCTCGGCCGCTTCCCGTTCCATGCCGGCGAGGCGGCCGCCCATCCGCCGGGCGGGCAGCACGAACACCGGCAGCAGGAGCAGCGCGAGCACGGTGATCTGCCACGAGATCCCGATCATCACGATCAGGGTGAGCACCAGCGCGACCAGGTTGCCGACCACACCGGACAGAGTGTCGCTGAACGCCCGCTGCGCCCCGATGACGTCGTTGTTGAGCCGGCTGACCAGGGCCCCCGTCCGGGTGCGGGTGAAGAAGGCAACCGGCATCCGCTGCACGTGGTCGAACACCTTGGTCCGCAGGTCGAAGATGAGACCCTCGCCGATCCGCGCGGACAGCCAGCGCTGGATCATCCCGAGTCCGGCCTCGGCCAGTGCGATCACCGCGATGGCGATCGCGAGGCCGATCACGAGCGAACTGTCGCGGCCCTCGACGATCGCGTCGACGACCCGTCCGGCCAGCACCGGGGTGGCGACGGCGAGGACGGCGGTGATGATGCTGAGCGCCAGGAAGCCGGACAGGGTCCGCCGTTGTGGGCGGGCCAGGGCGAGGATGCGCCGTAACGTCGCCCGGGAGAACGGCCGCTTGTCGTCCTGCTGGTTCATGACGTGCCACATCGAATTCCAGGCGGCTGATTCCATGCTCATGGCACGAACCTCCCACTTGAATCGCGGTTGAGGTCAAGCGTTGTTCCCCGATGATGCACCGGGGGTCTGACATCTTTGCGTCGTCGCAGCTCGCAAGGGTGATGCGGTCCGTGGGGGAGCGCTGAGGCGGTGCCGGGAAAGGCCGGATACTGATCGGATGTACGAATCTGCCGGGGATCCGAACCGGGCTGCCGTCGATGCCCTGATCCGTGCGATCGCCGAGCGGACCGCGGCTCGCGATGCCGCCGGTGCGGCGCGGCTGCGTCTGGAGGTGGCGTTGCGGCTGCGCGACGACGGCCGCCGGGGTGATGCCATCGAGTCCGCCGAGCAGGCCCGGCGTGACCTGACCCGGGCCGGGCTCACCGGCGACGCGATGATCGCCCGCCATCTGCTGACCGAGCTCTACGCCCATGTCGCCGGCCACCTGCCGGAGACCCGGGACCTGCTCGACGAGTTGCTGGCTGCGCCGTCGCTCCCGCCGGTCCTGCCGTCCCGTGCCGCTCTTTTGGAACGGGCAGCCGGGATCAACGACCAGCAGCGTGCCGTCACCATGCTGCTCGAAGCCGCCGGCTTGCACCGGGACGCGGGTGATACGGGCGCGGAGGCGCGTGTACTGCTCGATGCGCTGAGCCGCGGCCTGCCGACCGGGTCATGGGTGTTGATCTCCCGTCTGGACGAGCTGATGGACGAACCGATCGCCGCCGGCCTGTTGCCGGAACGTTCGCTGCCCTCCGTGCAGGCCGAGCTGTGCCGGCTCGAAGCCGAAGGCGGCCGGCCCCGGGCAGCCCTGGATCGGGCCCGGCGTCACCCGGGTGACCACGCCGTCCTGCGCCTGCGGGAAGCGTGGGCACTGCTGATGCTGGGCGGCAACGCCGAAGCCGAGGATCTGGCCCGGCCCTGGGCCGCCGACGCGGACGGCCTCTATTTCTGGGAGGCCTGCCTGATCGTGGTCCGGAGTCTGCAGGCGCGTGACCGGCAGGCCGACGCCGAGGCGTTCCTGGCCGGGTACGACCTGGAACTCCACGACATGGACGACGTCTACTTCGACTGACCGCCATAGCGCCTGCCGTAGCACCCGTCGTAGTGCCCGACCGTCTTAGTGCCCACCCGTCGTAGTGCCCACCGGGAGTGAGCCGGCGCCGGGAGGGTGCGGCGCGGCGACCGGGGATGGGCCGCCGCGCCGCGGGGATGGGGAACGGGGTCAGGTGGTGGTGCAGGAGACGCCCGGCCAGGTCCAGTTCCCGTTGGCCTGGACGGTGATGCCGAAGGAGTTGCCGTTGCCGTTCGGTCTGGCGACCATCTGCTGGGCGGTGGGCCAGGTCGCCGTGGTGTTCCAGGTCGCGATGACCTTGGCCGGCGACGGTACGTTCACCGTCACGGCCCAGGTGTTCGACCCGGCGACGGTGATGCTGAGGTTGTAGCGGTCGCTCCAGGACTGGCCGGCGGACACCGTCGCCGTGCAGCTCCCTCCGGAGGGCGGCGGCGTGGTGGTGCCGTCGGGCGCCACGGCCCGGCCGGTGCTCGGGGAGATCATGCCCGCGCACAGCCCCCGGGCGGTCAGGCCCTGGGCGATGCGGGGGATCGCGGCGACGGTGTTGGCCGGCCAGTCGTGCATCAGGATGACCTGCCCGTTGGTGAGCCGGGCGGCGGCCACGACGATGGCGTCGGTGCTCGCGTTGTTCCAGTCCTGCGAGTCGACGTCCCAGATGATCTCGGTGAGACCGAACTTCTGCTCGGCGGCCCGCAACGTCGCGTTGGTCTCCCCGTACGGCGGCCGGAAGAGTTTGGGTGTTCCTCCGCCCCCGTTGGCGATGGCCGTCTGTGTCCGGGAGATCTCCGACTCCATGGCCGACTGGCTGAGCTGTGTCATGTGTGGATGGGTGTAGCTGTGGTTGGCCACCCACATCCCGGCGTCGACCTGTGCCTTGACCAGGGCTGGGTTGGCGGCTGCGTACTGACCCTGGTTGAACATGGTGGCCCGCAGGCCGTTGTTGCGCAGTGCCGCCAGCAGGTTCGGGGTGTTGCCGGCGGCCGGGCCGTCGTCGAAGGTCAGCCCGACGTAGCCGTTACAGGCCGCGGCCTGCGACGGGGTGCTGCCGAGAGCGAGCGTGCTCACGGCGGCGATCAGCGCGAGTGCGCAGACCGCTCGGATGATCCTGGTCATGATGGTTTTCCTCCTGGTGACCTGGCGGGGAATCCAGGCAGAGCGCGAGGAGCTCATGCCGGTGGGGATGGGAAACGAATCGACAGTCAGCGATTCATCTCGACGCGAGTATTCGACGGTGGGCAACAAGCTGTCAACAACTTACGGAAAAGTTCCGGAAGTGGACACGAAGCTAGCACCAGTTCAGAGCGTCCGTGTAAGTCCGAAAGGCTGTGACGCTGATCTAATTTCGGATTCGTACTCCGAAACTTACGGATCGCCGTGCGCCGTGGAATCATTCGTTCCATGACGACTTACGTGACAGCGGGTTTCGTGACCGGCCCGCGCTGGGTGCCGCCGGAGAAGTATGGCTCCAGGGGCCGGCTGCCCGCCGAGGTGGCCACCGTGAGCGAGTGCCTGGTCGACTTCGTGTCCCCGGTTCGCGACTGGTGGCTGGAGCCCTGGTTCGAGAGCGTCGGCGAGGCGCGCGAGCACCCCGGGCACATCCTTTCGATGAGCGTTCCGGCTGATCAGGCGGCCGCCTTGACGGAGCTGATGACGGGCTGGATCGGTGACCGGCCGCATCCGATGATCGGCAACCTCGCCCGGGGCGCCCCGGCGCCGGACGGGAGCGAGCTCGGCTTCGAGGTGCTGGGGTTCGAGGCGGGCCGCTTCCACACCTGGCTCTGCTACTCACTGCTGGACGAGACGGACGTCCAGCCCAACGGGAACGGCCTGATCGGCACCCTGGCCGAGGCGCAGGGTGTCGCCGACCTGATCAGCGAAGAGGGATTCGGACCCGAGGAGGTGACATGGTTCCCGGCCAGGATCGCCGAGCACTGACGGTCAGACGGCGAAAGCGCGATCCACGTCGGCGGGAGTGAGGCCGTAAGAAGCCAGGTCGTAAGCGTGCGCGGGCTTCGGCGTACCGCCGCGGGCTGTTTCGGCGACCGCTGACCTGGCCGGTCCGGACAACCGTGCCCCCAGCCGGTCGTAGATCATCTCCACGGTCCGGATCGGATCAGCCGACAACTCCTCGTAGGACACGTCGACGAACCGATCCGGGTCGTGGCGGGCCCGGTCGGCACGGAACCGGCGCAGCCCCCGTGACCACAGCTCCAGCTGCGCGTGCCCGGTGACCCGGCCAGCGAAGACCGTCGACCAGCCCGCTGAGGCACGTGCGTTGAGGCTGCACACCGAGGCGATCACGGTCCGCTGATCCCGGTGGGTCTGGATCACCGTCGCATCCGGGTAAACCGCCAGCAGGGCGTCCAGAGCGAACAGGTGACTCGGGTTCTTCAGGACCCAGCGCCGGTGCTGATCGTTCATGCCGATCAGCTGCAGATTACGACGATGACGGCGATAGGCGCGCGTCCAGTCGCGCCCGGCCAGCCACGACGAATAGGAGGGGATGTATGCCGTGCATTCGAACGAGACCGAGGTCATCGACTGGCAGAGCAGACGCCAGCACTCCTCGACCTGGTCCGGCCGCATGTGGTGCACACCGTCGAGGCCGACGCCGCCGTAAGCCTCCCGGAGCATGGCGAAGACCGGGTTGTCCGGCCACGTCTCCCGCGGTGGGCGCGGCTGCGGCGCCTCGGTGAGCCACAGCTCCGGGCCCTGATGGGCGGGATCGGCGGTGAGCAGCCGGTGCAGCGCGGTGGTTCCGGTGCGCGGCAGCCCGGTGACGAAGACCGGGTTCGGCACCGTGACCTCGGCGTGCTGCGGCAGCTGCCACCAGGCGGCCTCGGCCAGCAGGCGGGAGACCAGAGCGCCGCGCAACAGGCCGCGGATCCACTTGCTGCCGGCCGGGGTCAGACCGGCTTCGCGGGCGTACGCGTCGAGGAGCACCCGTAAACCCTCGGCGTACCCGTCGTCGCCGTCGCCGAAGTCGTCCAGCCCGGTCAGCCGGCTCGCGGAGGCGTGCAGGTCTCCGACCGTGCCGACACCGGTGCGCCCGTCGGTGGTCAATGGTGGAACTCCCCGCAGTTGACGTCCAGGCACGCGCCGGTGACGGCCCGGGCCAGATCGGAGATCAGGAAGAGGACCGCGTCGGCCACCTCGTCCGGCTCGGGCAACCGCCGCAGGTCGATGTCGGCGGCCACCTCGTCGTAGATCTGCCGCGCGGGCACGCCCCGCTGCGCGGCCTGGAACTCGAACCACCCCCGCAACTGGTCGGCCCAGATCCAGCCGGGCGCGACCGAGTTGACCCGTACCCCGTGCGGGCCCAGTTCGCTCGCCAGGTTCTGGGCCATCACCAGCAGAGCCGCTTTCGCCAGCCGATAGGGACCGAAGGGACGCCGAGAATGACGCAGCACCGCCGAATTGACGACCACGACCGACCCGCGCGACTCGATCAGCGCGGGCGTGACCAGGCGGACGGTCCGCAGCGCGGTGATCACGTTGCCGTCCAGCCCGGCCCGCACCTCGTCCAGGTCGACCTTGCCGAGGCTGCGCATCGGCGGCATGGTGAACGCGTTGTGCACCAGCGCGTCGATCCGCCCGAACGTGGCGAGAGCCCGGTCGACCAGCCCGCGCACCGCAGTCTCGTCGGCCAGATCGGCGGGTACGGCAAGCGCGTGCTCACCGATCTTGTCCGCCAGCTCTTCCACCGTCGTCGCGGTCCGGGCGGCGAGCACCACCGACGCGCCCTGTTCCGCGGCTCGCACCGCGACCGCCTGCCCGAGCCCCGGGCCGATCCCGGCGACCAGCACGACCTTGCCGTCGAGCAGCATCGCTCAGCCCAGCATCCGGCGGGCGGCGCTGGCCTGTCGCGCGGCGATCCGTTCCCGCCACGCCTCCGGCCCGGCCGGCGTCCAGTGCGGCAGCAGCTTCGGCAGCTCGTCGACGGCCACCACGTCCACGCGCGGCCCGTCCTCGGCGGTCAGCTCACGGGAGAGCCGCTGCCAGCGCAACTGCACGTAACCGCGGCGGTGCCCGGTCCGCTCCAGCCAGTTGGCCACGCCCGGGTTCCGTTCGCTGATCACGTACCGGATCATGCCGTCCGGGTCGATCCTGGCCTGGTCCCGCGTGAGGCTGGTCTGGTGGTTGACGTAATCGAGGGAGACGTACCACATGCTGCCCAGCTGAATGCCCTGGTAGGGGGCGTCGCTCGCCGGGACGGTGACGATCATGGCCTGGTCGTCGTCCAGGTCGTAGTGCCCGGCCGACGAGAACTGCGTGGTCAGCCCGCCCGGGGTGGAACGCGGCGTGGTCAGCGTGTTGACCGGCAGGTTCAGGTAGAACCGGTCGGCGAAGGCGAGGAACGTGCGCAGCCGGCTGATCAGGATCTTGCCGGCCACGCCGTAGCGTTTGGTTAGCGCGTCCAGTGTGGGCGGTGGCGGGGCCGCGCCGATCCGGTCCGCGCGCTGGATCCGGATCATCCCGGGCCGCTCACCGGCCCAGTCGCTGAAGACCTCGCGGACCACCAGCATCCCGGCGCCCCGCAGGCCCGGGCCGAGGAACATCCGGTACGAGCCGTCCGGCTCGATCATGATCTCCCGGTCGTCGAACGCGGCCAGACTGCCCGGCACCTGGATCGGCGAGTAGTCGCCGTCGAGGATCTGGAAACTCAGGTCCACCGTGCTGCCGCGCTCGCCGGTTATCACATATTCGGCGTCGTCACGCAGCCACGCGTGGAAGTACAGCGTGTCCGGATTGTCGAGCCCCATCTTCGTGTAGGGGCCCGTCGATCGTACGAAATAGGGGAAGTCCCGCTCGTAGGCCCAGGCCATCTGGACCGATGCGCGGATGCTCCCGGCCAGATAGTCGTAACCTTCGATCAGGTCCTGCTCGGTGCGCACGTGCGGGGCCGTGGTGATGACCCGCTCGGCCTCTTGGATGGCGTCCGCGAACGGTCCGGTGAGCATGCCCCCGACGATAGAACTCGTTCTAGTTTCGGGTCAATGTTCCATTGACTGCCTGCGATAACAGGTTTCACTCTGGAGGGCGTGTTGGCATACCGGATGACGAACTGGGGCGCACCGCCGGAGACGGTGACCCTGCCGGACCCCGAACCCGGGCCGGGGGAGGTGCTGGTGCGGGTCGCCGGCTGCGGACTGTGCCGGTCCGACCTGACCATGCGGCACCTCCCGGCCGCCGCGGGCGAGGCACTGGGCTGGCGGATGCCGTTCACCCTCGGCCACGAGACCGCCGGCTGGATCGCGGACACCGGCGAAGCGGTCGCCCTGGTGTCCCCCGCCTCGTGCGGGACCTGCCGCTGGTGCCTGCGCGGGCAGGACAGCGGCTGCCCACACGGTCTCGCCGGGCGCGGCTACGGGCGGGACGGCGGACTCGCCGAGTACGTGCTGGTCGACGATCGCCGGGCCCTGCTTCCGCTCGGCGATCTCGACCCCCGGCACGCCGGCCCGCTCACCGACGCCGGAGCCACCGCCCACCACGCGGTCCGGCGGGTCCTGCCCCGGCTCGGTCCCGGTGCCACGGCTGTCGTGATCGGGGCCGGCGGGCTGGGCGCTTTCGCGATCCAGTTCCTGCGCGTCCTCACCGCCGCCGAGGTGATCGCCGTCGACCCGCTGCCCGCGCGCCGGTCCCACGCCGAGACGATCGGTGCCCATCAGAGCGTCGCGGAGCTGCCGAAACGGTGGAAAGTCGAGGTGGTGCTCGACTTCGTCGGTACCGACGAGACCATCACGGCCGGGGTGCGGGCGGTGGGGACCGGCGGGGCGTACGGGCTGATCGGCTCGGCCGGCGGCAGGCTCGGCGGCCCGTGGTTCTCCACGCTGCCCCGCGACGGGGAGGTCTTCACCTTCCAGGGCTCGTCGATCGCCGACGCCCAGGACGTGATCGCTCTGGCTCGGGCCGGGCTCATTCGCAACCAGGTGCAGGAGTTCGGGTTCGGCGAGATCGACCGGGCGTACGGCGAAATGGCAGCCGGAACCGTCGCGGGCCGGGCGGTGATCGTCCTTTGATCCTCGAAGGGGAGACGAGCCGCTGGGTGGGACGGATGAGACGGTTGGGACGGGTGATCCGGTGCCTGGTGCTGCCGGAGCGGGGACACCGCTGGTGGCGATGCCCCCGCTGGTGGTCAGGCGATCACCGAGAGCACCGTCTGGCCGATGCGGGTGGTGCCGTCGCCGTAACCGACGACGCCGAGGTAACGCACCCCGGCGGTCAGGCCGGTCCAGCCGGCGGTCACCGTGACCGGCGAACCGACCGTGACGGTCTGTTGCGCGGGAGTGGCCGTCAGATTGCCGGCGGCGGTGTCACCCACGGCCCATGCGTGGTGGGTGACGTCCAGTTCGTTCACACCGGGCGGCGTGGCGAACTGGACCACGTAGATGTCGTAGGAACCGGCGGCCAGGCTCAGCGCCTCCTCGGCAGTCGACCCCGCACTGGACGCCACCAGGGTGGTGGTGCCCGCCCGGTAGGCGAACAGGTCGAGGTCGGTGCCGTCCGGGACCTCGGCGTCGAACGTCGCGGCCCGGGCCAGCCGGGTCTCCGAAGGAACCGTGAACGTCACCTTGCCGACGGCCGGGCCGGCGGCGGGAGCGGCGGTGTTGAAGGCGGGCTCGGTACCCATCAGGTGCAGACGGTCCGCGGTGGACGGGACCAGCCCGGCCGGAGCCGCCGTCAGCGTGCCGCTGTAACCGGGGACGATGCTCAGGCCCGTCGATCCGCTGACGCCTGTCACGTCGGCCTGCACCGGAGCGGCGATCGCCACCGGCCGGACCGCGATCGGGCTGCGCACGTCGGACGACACCAGCTTCTTCCGGTCGGCCTTGTTGACCCAGGTCAGCGAGCCGAAGGCCCACTGGCCGATCGCCGCGTCGGTGCGGGTGACGGTCACCTTGAACGACGCCGACCGGCCCGGCTTGACGACGAGACGCTTCGGCGAGACCGACACCGTCGTACCGGCCGGGGCCTGGATCTTCGCCTCGTACAGGCCGGGCAGTCTGGTGATGTTCCTGACCGTCCGCGTGGTCGTCTGCTTGCCGGCCAGGTCACCGATCGCGATCGACGGGTAGTTGAGGTCGGTCGGGTCGATCGCGCCGTACTGGTCGCAGGCCGCCCCGGTGGCCCCGGTGCCGCACGCGAACCGGATCCAGTCCGGATAGGCCGAGTCGTAGACCAGGCCCGGCCGGTACGACAGACCCGGGCGGACGTGCCCGGCACCGAAGTCGAACGGTGTCGCGGGGACACCGGCCCGCTGGATCGGCCCGCCGCTGTTGTCGGTCTGGCCGGCCGTGGTCATCATCGCCGACTTGACCCACATCGGCGACCAACCGGGGTTCTCGCTGATCAGCAAGGCGGCGAGTCCGGCGATGTGCGGACTCGACATCGACGTCCCGGAGTACGCGTCCCAGGTGCGCCCATGGTTCCCCGGCGGGGCGACCGGCGCCACCACGTCGACACCCGGCGCGGTGATGTCCGGCTTGAGCAGGTCACCGTTGCCGGCCCGGGCCGGGCCCTTGGACGAGAAGGTGGCCATCTCCGGCGCCCGCGTCTTGAAGGCGGTGCTCGCCGACAGGGAGGCGGTCGCGCCGGCGGTTGCCGCGTACGCCTTGATCGCCAGCCCGGCCGCGCTGTCCACGTGCACCGTCGGCACGAAGTGGTAGTCCGCGTTGACCGAGTTGTCGGGGTCGTTGTAAAGGATCATGCCGACGCCGCCGGCCTCTTTGACCGCCAGGCTCTTGTCGGTACGGCCGTTGCCGCCCCGCAGGCACACCACGATCCTGCCGGTCACCTTGGCCGGGTCGAGCCGTCCGCCGGAGTAGCAGAGCTGCACCTCGGCCGCCGGAGCGCCGGCCGCACCGGCCTGCACCGCGTCGATCAGCGGCGCCGACGGGACGGCGGTTCCCTGACCGGAACCCTCGTACGAGGTGCCGTTGCCGAGCGTCACCGTCTTGGCGAAGCCGCGGTCGTGGGTGCTGGCCGCCACCGTGGTTACCCACGGCGAGTTGTGCGCCACCGTGCTCGCGGCCGGGCCGCTGTTGCCGGCCGACGCGGCGACGAAGACGCCCGCGTTCGCGGCGTTGAGGAACGCCAGCTCGACCGGGTCGACGAACGACGTGGTGGAACCGGAGATCGAGTAGTTGATGACGTCGACGCCGTCGGCCACCGCCGCGTTGATCGCCGCGACCAGGTCCACGGTCGTACCGCTGCCGCTTCCGCCCTGATCCCAGAGCGCCTTGTAGACGGCGAGCCGCGCGGCCGGCGCCATGCCGGAGGCCTTGCCGACCTTCTGGCTGTCGATGACGCTGTCGACGTTGTGGTTGCCGACCGAGGTGCCGGCGGTGTGCGAGCCGTGGCCGTTGAAGTCACGCGGCGACCGGAACTCGTCGGGGTTCGTCTCGTCGAGCCCGCCCTCGGTGAAATAGCGGGCACCGATGATCTTGTTGTTGCAGGTGATGTTGCGCGCCGGATCGGTCTCCTCGCCGCGCTGGCAGGTGCCCCGCCACTTCGCGTTGATGATCCGCTGGTCCGGGCGGGGGTTCGGCAGCGCGGCGAACGCCGGGTTCTCCGGCCAGACGCCGGTGTCGATCACCCCGACGATCACGCCCAGACCGGCCTTCGCGGCGCCGCCGAACTCGCGCTGCCACACCCCGGTGCGCCCGGTCAGCCCGAGCAGGTCCGGGGTGGAGATGGTGTCCGCCTGATGGACCGCGTTCTTGGACACCGCGAGGACGCCGGGGCTGCGGCGCAGCTTCTCGGCTTCGGCGGTCGACAGCCGGGCGGCGTAACCACTGAACGCGACGTCGTACTCGTACAGGGTCTCGCTCGCCGTCACCCCGGCCAGCCGCTGGGTCCGCTGGCGCTCGGACTTCAGATGCGCCCGGTAGGCCCTGGTGGCGCTGCTGTCCAGATCGATCTTCTCGCCGGTGGCCGGCTTGGTCGCGGGAATGCCCGAGACACCGCCGGAGTAACCGGCGACGGGTGGTGCGTTCAGCTGGACGATGTAGAGACTCGACGTCGAGGCCGGCTCTCCTCGGACGGGGCCGGCGCCGCTGGTGACCAGCAGGGCCGACAGCGCCGCGGCCAGGGCGAACCGGCCGGATCTTTTCGATGACACGGGCGTCCTCCGGTGTTCGAATTGATCCGCATCATATTGAGGATTTTCGACCCGCAGTAAGATCCCGCATCGGTCCTGATACCGAGAGGATGATGCATGACCATGGATATGCGAACTCTGACCGGAACTGTCACCGCCGGTGTCGAACACGGGTGCCTGCTGCTCGGCGAACACCTGCTCGTCGGCGGCGACCGCGCGCTTATCCGGGCCGGCGCGTACGTCACCGTGACCGGCGAGGTCGTGCCCGACCTGATGACCACCTGCCAGCAGGGCATCCCGTTCGTGGTCGCCGAGGTCCGGCCCGGCTGACATCCGGATGACGCCGCACCGGGGCGTTGCCGCTTTCGGTTCCGCGCCTCCAGGTGCGCAGCCCTTTTCCCCAGAGGTACGGCAGAGGCCGGATGCGGATGTCCGGTGCACAGGCGTCGGCTACTTCGACTACTGATCGAGTGGTGCTCCGGTCACGACCGGGTCGTCATCGTCATCGTCATCGTCATCGGCGAGCAGGGGCGCCGGGGCCGGTCCGACTCCGGCGCGGCCGTGCAGCTGGTGGGTCGGAGGTCATGGCCGGGTGGGGATCGGCCGGAATCGTTCGCCGTCAAGCACCGGGACCACGGTGCCGGCGTTCAGCTCGGCGGCCACCTCGACGTCCTGCGGATAGCCGCCGGTGATCAGTTCCCGGCCGCCTGCGCAGTCGCGCAACGCGGCACGGATGTCGGCCGACGCCTGGTGATAGGCGGCGGCTGCGGCCAGCGCTTCGGGTGACAGGCCCAGCACACCCTCGTCGGCCAGGCCGGCGATGAACGCGCCCGCACCCCAGAGATCCTCGACGGCGGGCCGCAGCGAGCCGTCTCCCGCCCACCGCTCGCCGGCTGCGATCACTGCGACGGTGGGCTCACCACCGTTGGTGCCTCCGCCACGGGTACTTCTACCGCCGGTGTTTCCGGCGCTCGGGCTCCCGCTATCCGTGCTTCTGGTGCCCACGCTCTTGCTGTCCGCGTCTCCGGGGCCCGGGCTCCCGGGTTCCGGGTTCTTGCTTTCCGGGTTGTCGTCTTCCGTGTGCTCGCCGGCCTCGGCGAGTTGCCGGGCGGTCCAGGCGGCGGCCGCGCGGGCGTTGCGGAGCGAGACGCCGATGACGGTGGCGCCCTGTTCGGCGAGGATCCGGGCGACCGTCGAACCGTTCGGCGAGGGCAGGACCAGGCGCTCGACACCGTTGGCGGTGCGGATGGTGGCGGGGGACAGGCTGATCGGGTTGTCCGGGCAGGCCTGGGACCGGCCGACGGCCAGTGTCGCCCGATGCGTGGCGGCGAAGGCGGTGGCCCGTTCATCACGCCAGCGGTACGGGAACACCTCGATGCCCCGGTCCGCAGCCACGGTCAGGGAGGTGGTGAACGACAGCACGTCGACGACGGCCACGATCGTGGCGCCGGGCCCGATCACGCTCGCGCCGGGTGGACCCCAGTCGAACCGAATCCGGGAAGACGACTGAGCGAAAGGGCTGACGGTCATGCCGGGATGATGCCGGACACCGGCGTGGTGAAGGTGATGAACGTGTCGGGCGGGCGCGAATCCGGAACCGGGCCGTCGTGGATTTCCCACCTATCGCCGGCCATCTCGGTGGCCACCCGGGACCAGAATCGCTCCACGCCCGGGTTGTATCGCTGGAAACCGATGGTCCAGCGCCCGGGGAACATGGCGATGACCCTGGTGGCGGCTTCGAACCCGACACCGGTCCGCCGCAGTGCCCGCACCACGAAGAACGAGGCGATGGCGAGACCACCGGCGGGATCGGGAGTGGTCATGACGAAACCGGCGGTGCTTCCGGCAGCGGTGATCAGCCACGCCCGGGTCTCCGGGACGGCCTCGGCGAAGAACAGGTCCACCGGCCGGTTGTTGAAGGAACCGTCGTCGTTCGGCATGACCCCGTAGAACTCGGACAGGTCGTGACGGTAGAGCTGCCCGAGGTTCCCCAGCACGGCTCGGTCGGAGCGGGTCATCGGCCGCAACTCGACGGGACGCGACGGCGGTCGTGGTGGTGTGGCGGCGGTCCAGGGCATCCCGCGAGTCTCGCAGTCGACCCGCGCCCGCCCGGAGACCGA
>NZ_BOMG01000070.1 GCF_016862075.1 Actinoplanes couchii
CCCCGGCCGGACCCGGACGGTCACCGGGCCCGGCTGTGCACGGGCGGCTGCGTGGACGGCGGCCCGGCCCGAGACAGTCCCTCGGAATCGCGACGTGGCGGTCACCGGGACCGCCAGACCTCGAAGGACTGCTGCAGGTGCCAGCCGCCGACGCGCCGGGCCTCGTTGCGCCAGCGGAACGACGTGGGGGTCAGGTCGGAGAACGTCCAGCGGAGGGTGTCGCCGTCGAGGCGGATGCCGTCGGGGGTTGCGCTCGCCAGGAAGGTGTGGACGCGACGTCGGCCCGGCCCCACCCACGTGGAGCGCCACACGTCCTCACCAGCGGACGGGTCGGGGAAACGGATGCTCACGCCGTGCTCGACGCCGGGCAGGATCCAGACGTCGGTGGTGGCGTGACCGCCCAGCGCATAGCCGAAGTGCCACTCTCCGCGCCGCACGGTGGTGGACCCGTCCGCCGCGTGCTCGGTGCAGTCGAGCGCCCACGAGCCGGTGAATCTGCCGAACAGGCTCAGGTCGACGCCCGGTGCCGGTGCATCCGCGAGAAACCTCAGATCTGTCATGGGCCCGACGGTAAACGGCCCGGACGCCGGCCCGCTCCGGATTTTCGTTGCCTGTGGACAGAGCGATGTCGAGGTACGGCCGCTGTGGATAACTCGGCGGCTGCGGCTTGTGAGGGAGGAGGATGGGTGCAGCGCCTAGACCGAGAGACGGTCGGGGTGTGAGCGGCACGGTGCGGGACGGACAAGTGCGTTTGTGGGCCCTCAAGGCGTACCAGAAAAGGGGTTGATGAATTTGTCCGCGAAGCGGTGCAGGGCGTCGAGTTTTTCTTGGAGCGGGGCGTCGAATCGGCGCCACGGGACGACGATGGCATCGGTGACGCCGATGTCGGCCTGCCGGCGGAAGCCGTCGAGGCCGGGGCGGTCGATGCAGACCGCCTGGATCTCGAACGGTGTTTCCGCGCGGCCGTATGAATCGCGGAGTTCGGCGAGTCGGGTGATGACGGCGCGGAGGTCGTCGAATCCGATCATCGCGGAGGACCAGCCGTCGCCGATGCGGGCGGCGCGGTTCAGGGCCGGTTCGGTGTGGCCACCGATGTAGAACGGGACCGGTTCGGACGGAGCCGGGCTCATCTGCAGTTTCTCGAAGGAGAAGTGCTTGCCGTGGAAGGAGACCATGCCGCCGGCCAGAACCCGGCGGATGATGTCGATGGATTCGTCGGCGCGGACACCGCGGTCGCGGAACGGCGTGCCGCACCAGTGGGATTCCTCCGGTGACCAGCCCAGGCCCACCCCGAGGCCGAATCGGTTCCCGGTCATCACCGCGACCGATCCGATCTGCCGGGCCAGGAGCAGCGGGTTCCGTGGATCCAGTTTGAGGACCTGGGTGTAGAAGCGGATCCGGGAGGTGACCGCGCCCATCGCCGCGGCGGCGACGAACGGGTCCGGCCAGGGGGTGTCGGCATTCCAGAAACGGCTGCCGTCGGGGGTGTACGGATAGGAGGCGGAGACGTGTTCGGAATAGAACAGTGAGTCCGGCAGTGCGATCGAGGCGAAACCGCATTCCTCGGCGGTGCGGGCCAGCGCGGTCAGTTGGTCGAGCGGGCTCAGGGCGATTCCCAGGGTGAATTTCACGGCAGCACCTCGGCCAGATCGAGCAGTTGACGGGTGGCGCCACCGAGCTGGAATTCGATGTCCTCGGCGGCCAGGAAATAGCGGTGCAACGGGTATTCGAGATCGATGCCGACGCCGCCGTGCACGTGGACCGCGGTGTGCAGGACCCGGTGGCCGGTTTCGGCGGCCCAGAATCCGGCTGTCGCGACCTCGGCGGGTTCCGGCCGGCAGGCCGCCTGCCACACGGCCAGCCGTAACGCCTCCACGTCGATCCACGCGTCGGCGAGCCGTTGGGCGACGGCCTGGAACGAGCCGATCGGGCGGCCGAACTGGACCCGGTCCCGGGCGTAGGCGGCGGTCATCTCCAGGGCGCGCTCGGTGATGCCGAGTTGTGTCGCACAGGCGCCGACGGTGAGGCGTGTTCTCATCCAGGCGGCGCCGGTGTCGGGGAGTGGCACTTCCGGTCCGAGGACCATCTCGCCCCGGCCGGCCGGGATCGCCAACGTTTCCACCTGCTCGTCGGTGCCGAACCGGGCGATCGCCGAGGCAGCGCCGACGATCGATGGCAGGTAGGGGACGGACGCGGCGGCACGACCGAGTTCGATCAGGATCGCACACTGTTCGGCCAAGCCGTGGTCCTCGCCGCCGGCACGTTTCGGGAGGGCCGCTGCCAGCACTCCGGCCTCGGCCAGGGCCGGCCACAGCGGGCGGCCGGAAGAGACCAGGTCACGGGTCATGCCGGCGAGCTCGGTAGCGGCGGGCGAGTAGGAGAAGTCCATGTCGGTTCCCTATCTCCGGACCGGGAGGCCGAGGGCTCCGGCCGCGATGATGTCACGCTGCGCTTCGTTGGCGCCGCCACCGAAAGTGAGGATCAGGGCGGAGCGGTACATCCGCTCGATGTGGGCGTTCCCGGTGCCGGTCACTTCCATGAGCAGGCGGTACGCCTCGATCGCCAGTTCCGTTCCGTAGACCTTTCCGGCGGAGGCCCGGGGCGCGGCGGGAGTACCGTCGGTGATGCACGCGCGCCAGTTGAAGAGTTTCAGCGCCTCGGTCTTGGCGTGCACCCGGGCCAGGTGCAGGCGCACCCACTCCTGTTCGATCGCGCCGGTCGACGCGGCCCAGTCGCGGACCTCGCGCAGGGCACGTTGCAGGGGCGCGGCCGAGGTGAGCGCCACACGTTCGTGGTTGAGCTGGTCGGTGATCAGCCGCCAGCCCTGGTTCTCCGCGCCGACCAGGGCGGATGCCGGCACCCGCACGTCGGAGTAGTAGGTGGCGCTGGTCGACGGCCCGGCGACGGTGTGCACCGGGGTCCACGAGAAGCCCGGTGCGTCGGTGGGTACGACCAGGATTGACAGGCCTCTATGGCGTGGCTGCGAAGGATCAGTGCGGCAGGCGAGCCAGATGTAGTCGGCGTACTGGATCAGGCTGGTCCACATCTTCTGGCCGTTGATCACCCAGGAGTCGCCGTCGCGGACCGCCCGGGTGCGCAGCGCCGCGAGATCGGTGCCGGCCTCGGGCTCGGAGTAGCCGATCGAGAAGTGCGCCTCGCCCGCCTCGATACGTGGCAGCAGGTCGGCCTTGAGCTGCGGTGATCCGTGCCGGGCGATGGTCGGGCCGACGGTGTAGAGGGTGAGGAACGGCACCGGGACGCCGGCCAGCGCCGCTTCGTCCGCGAAGATCAACTGATCGAGGCGGGAGCGCCCTTCGATCGCCAGCCAGCCGTCTCGTCCCAATTGACGGACGATCTGTTTGTACGCCGTCCCATCCCCGTATTCACCGCCGCCACTGTCCAGACCCGCACGTAGGGCCGGTGTCATCAGCGCGGCGAAGTACTCCCGTAATGACGCCCGCAGCTTCTCCTGTTCGGGCGTGTATCCGACGTGCATGGCGCACCCCGATCCCGGTAAGTTAGAACACGTTCTATCACGCGGAAGCGGGAGGGCGTCAACAGTGGAGGCTTATCTGGTCGGCGCCGTGCGCACTCCGGTGGGCCGGCGCAACGGCATGCACGCGGCAACGCACCCCGCCGATCTGGCTGCCGGGGTGCTCAACGCGCTCGTGGATCGGGTCGGTGTCGATCCGGGGGCGGTCGACGACGTCATCCTCGGGTGTGTCGACACGCTCGGCCCGCAGTCCGGTGACATCGCCCGGACGGCCTGGCTGACGGCCGGACTTCCAGAACACGTTCCTGGCGTGACGGTGGACCGGCAGTGCGGTTCGTCGCAGCAGGCGGTGCATTTCGCGGCGCAGGCGGTGATGAGCGGGACCGCTGACCTGGTGGTGGCCGGGGGCGTGCAGAACATGACGCGGGTGCCGATCGGGAGCGCGATGGACCCGTCCGGGCCCTACCGGGGCAGCTACGGCTGGATGAATCGGTATGAGACGGATGTCCTCGACCAGTTTCGCAGTGCCGACGACATTGCTGCCAGGTGGTCCATCGACGCCGGCGAGATGCGTGAATTCGCTCTGGAGAGTCATCGCCGGGCCGCCGACGCCATTGATGGCGGTCTTTTCCGGCAGGAGATTCACGGCGCCGAGGACGACGAATGCCCTCGCCGGGACACCACCGTCGAGAAGATGGCGGCGCTGCAACCGTTGCGGGAAGGCGGCGTCACGACGGCCGCCATGTCCAGCCAGATAGCCGACGGTGCTGCCGCACTGCTGATCGCGAACGACACCGCACTCCGCGTGCACGGTCTGACCCCACGGGCGCGGATCTATCACCTCTCGGCACGTGGCGACGACCCGATCCTGATGCTCACCGCGCCCCTTCCGGCCACCGCGCACGCGCTCCGGAGAACCGGCCTGACCATCGACGACATCGACCGTTTCGAGGTCAACGAGGCATTCGCCAGCGTCGTTCTGGCCTGGCTCAAGGAAACCGGCGCGGACCCGGCCCGGGTGAACGTCAACGGCGGCGCGATCGCGCTGGGACACCCGCTGGGCGCGACCGGCGCGCGCCTGATGGTCGGCATGCTGCACGAGCTGGAACGCTGCGGCGGGCGTTACGGCCTGCAGACCATGTGCGAGGGCGGTGGCCAGGCCAACGTCACGATCATCGAGCGGTGGTGAGCCGTTCCAGGCCCTCGGACGCCTCCTTCATGATGCGGTCGATGAGTTCGGCGCAGGACGGTAGATCGTCGATCAGCCCGGTGACCTGACCGGCCGACATCACCCCGAATTCCGGCCGTCCGTCGACCATTGCGGTCCGCAGCAGCACCGGTGTGCCGGCCGCCATCAGGGTCTGCGCCCACGTCAATTCCCGGCCGTGTCGTGCGCTGCGCCCGGCCCGCACGAGTTGTGGCCAGGTGAGCCCGGCGAGACGCCGGAACGCGACGGCGTGCCGGGCCGAGCGGAGCAGCGCGCCGACGGTTCCCGACCTTTCCAGACCATTGATGTACGACGTTCGCAGTACCCGGTGCGGTATACCGTCCACCGACGTGGTGACGATTGTTCCGGTCACGCCGGCATCGAGATAGAGCTGTTTGACCCGGGCGCCGACCGGGCTCTCCGCGGTCAGCAGGAACCGGGTGCCCATCGCGATTCCGGCGGCGCCGTAGGCGAGCGCGGCGACGAGCCCCCGCCCGTCGAAGAAGCCACCGGCCGCCACCACCGGAATCCCGACCGTGTCCACCACCTGGGGGAGCAGAATCGTCGTCGGAACCGACCCGGTGTGCCCGCCGCCCTCACCGCCCTGGACGAGAACCGCATCGACTCCCCATTCAGCCACCTTCTCGGCATGCCGCCGTGCCCCGACCGAGGGCATCGTCAACACTCCGCCGTCGGCGCATCGGCGGATCAGATCGTGGGAGGGTGCCAGGGCGAACGACGCGAGTCGCACCCGTTCCCGGATCAGCAGATCGATGCGTCTGGCGGCGTCGGGCGCGTCCGACCGTACGTTGACGCCGAATGGTCGTGAGGTTCTCTCCTTGACCCGGTGAACGGTGTCGCGCAGCTCGTCCAGGGTCATGGTCGCGGACGCGACGATGCCGAATCCGCCCGCCTCGGCGACCGCCGAGACCAGTCGTGCCCCGGCGACGTATCCCATTCCGGTCTGCACGATCGGATGGCGGCAGCCGAGCAGTTCGGTGAGCGCGGTCCTCACCGGATCTCCCGTTCCCGGGCGCCGGCGGGGTCCAGCAGATCGCGGATCAGCTTCAGTTCCTCGTCGTCGGGCTCCCGGGTCGGCGGCACGTCGTCCGGAATCGTCAGCGCGAATCCGGTGGCGGCCACCACATCGTCGACCGTCACTCCCGGATGGGTGGATCGCAGCCGCATCGAACGGTCCGGGGTGGCGAAGTCCAGAACCGCGAGATCGGTGACGACCACCCGGATCTCGTGCGCGTTCCGGTCGTGGCCCACCCCGGAGACCATGTCGACGGCTTCGACGAACACCCGCGGGGAATGGCGGGGGATCCAGTAGCTGACCGGATGGTTCACGGTGTTTCCCGGAGCGCCACGCACACACAGGAGCTGCGACGTCGGTTTCTCCCAGGGGCCGACGCAGGAGATGTTCTGATTGCCGAACCGGTCGAGCTGGCTCGCGCCCATCATCACGTGCCGGGCGCCGGCCGCGACGGTCGCGAAAACCGACCGGAACGGCAGCCAGCCCTCGGCCCGCCCGTCCCGCAGAAGGGTGGCCTCGCCGTCGCTGACGAGCAGGTCCGGCGCGAACGTGGCCTGTGCCAGCCGCGCCCCCAGGTGTGGGATCAGGCCGGCGGAGCTCGCCAGGATCGCGCCGTCGCCCCGCCACGCCTCGGCGCAGGCCACGACGCAGGTCTCGGCCCGGGTCATCGCTTCACCGCCAGCTGATAGTCGGCTTCGCCGCCGTCCAGATAACGGGCCCGGAACGTCTCCCAATCGGTGGTGGCGTACTCCTGCTGGAACGCCTCGTCGCGCCCGTAATCGGGCACACAACTGGTGAAATGGGCGCCGTTCGGGGTGTGCAGGACACCGTCGACCATCGATCTGTTGACGAGCAGGGTCTGTGGCGGGCCGCCGGCCATCAGATCGTCGGTGGACTCGACCTGTTCACACGACAGGAAGCGGCGCTTCGCGGCCAGACAGAACAGGTCGTCGAAGTACGGATCGGGGCCCAGATAGCGGCCGTTTCCGCCGGTGTCGGCACGGTTGAGGTGGATGAAGGCGACGTCGAGGGGAATCGCGGGCATCGCCACGAGCTCGGTGTCATCGGCGTACGGAGAACGGACCGTCCGTAGTTCCGGATTGATCCGCATCACGTCCGAGCCGAGGCCGGCGCGGATCGGGAGGAACGGCAGCCGGTTGGCGGCGGCGAGGAGTCCCCAGTAGAGCATTCCCTCGTCGTACTCGGTCAATCGGATCGTGCCTTCGCTTCTGGCCCGGCGGAAATGCGGCTCCAGGGGAATGCTGTCCAGGGAGACGAAACCGGTCACGACGCGGCGCACGATTCCGGCCGCGACCAGGAGACCGACGTCCGGTCCGCCGTACGTGACCAGGGTCAGGTTCTTGCGCCCGGATCGGAGAACGGCGCGGACCACCGCCATCGGTTTCCGTCGCGACCCCCACCCGCCGATGCCGATCGTCATTCCGTCCCGGATCTCCGCGACCGCGTCCTCGACGCTGACGAGCTTGTTCACCGGTCCTCCAGGAATCGTCGGCGGCCCCGATCACCGGCCCCGTTCAGATTGAGTTCGAAGGTGAATCCCTGCTCGAACCGGTAGGACCGTTTCACGTCGACCGGATCGATGCCGTTGAGCGATTCCTTCGCCCGCCGGATGACGAGCGGATCCTTTCCGGCGATCTCCTCCGCCACCCGTCGTGCGGCCCTCCGCAGCCCGGCCGGTGGCGTCACCTCCAGAACCGTCCCGAACCGGTGCAATTCCCACGCGGTCACCGGGCGGCACGTGTAGACCATCGTGCGCATCAGCTGGTGCGGCACCAGCCGGGCCAGGTGGGTGGCCGCGCCGAGCGCCCCGCGATCCACCTCGGGCAGCCCGAACGTCGCGTCGTCCGAGGCCACCACCAGATCGGCGTTACCGACCAGCCCGACCCCGCCGCCCAGGCAGAACCCCTGCACCGCCGCGATCACCGGCACCGGGCAGTCATAAACCGCAGCGAACGCCGCAGCACAGCCACGGTTCGCTGCAAGAAGCGCCTCGTGCCCTGATGTGCGTTGCATCTCCTTGATGTCGACGCCCGCGCAGAAGCCGCGGCCCTCGGCGGCGAGCACGACGGCCCGCGTCTGTGGTTCGGAACCGGCGACAGCGAGCGCCTCGGCGATCGCGTGCCAGCCGGCCGCCGGGACCGCGTTGACCGGCGGGAAGTCCAGGATCACTTCGGCGATCTCGCCGCGTTGCAGCTCAATGCCCACGGGCGTCAGGCTAACCTAGCGCTTGCTTGGGTGGGTAGCATCGATCGGCATGAACCCTCTGGACTATGCGGGCCGGGCGGTGGTCGTCACCGGCGGCACCCGCGGCATCGGCGCCGCCATCGCCTCAGCGTTCCGCGCGGCGGGCGCCGACGTCCTGGTGTGCGCCCGCACGTCACCGTCTGCCGTCCCACCGGGTGACTTCTTTCCCGCTGACGTACGGGATCCGGCACAGGCCTCGGCGCTTGTCGCATCGGCGGTCGAGCGCTTCGGAAGGCTCGACGTCCTGATCAACAACGCCGGCGGCAGCCCGTCGGTAGCGGCCGGAACCGCCTCGCCCCGCCTGCACAAGAAGATCATCGAGCTGAATCTGATCGCGCCGCTGCACGTGTCGCAGGCCGCCCGGGCGGTGATGTGCACCCAGCCCACCGGCGGGGTCATCCTGATGATCGGCAGTGTCAGCGGCACCCGCCCCTCGCCGGGAACCGCCGCGTACGGCGCCGCCAAGGCCGGTCTGCACCACCTGACCACCAGCCTGGCCG
The DNA here is from genome assembly GCF_016862075.1 of Actinoplanes couchii. Lineage (GTDB taxonomy): Bacteria > Actinomycetota > Actinomycetes > Mycobacteriales > Micromonosporaceae > Actinoplanes > Actinoplanes couchii. The sequence continues at coordinate 8,502 of NZ_BOMG01000070.1, forward strand.
CCGAATGGGCCCCACTGGTGCGGGTGAACAACCTGGTCGTCGGCCCGGTCGGGGACTCGCCGGACGTGCCCGCGCCCGGTGCGGTTTCCACGATCGGCCGCACCGTCCCGATGGGCCGGGGCGCGGGTGCCGACGAGGTCGCCAGCGCCTGCCTGCTGCTCGCCTCGCCGCTCGCCGGATACATCAGCGGCGCCTCGCTGGCCGTGCACGGCGGTGGCGAGTGGCCCGCGTACCTGGCGGACCTCCGGGACACGGCGTACCGTGCCGGGAAATAGAACCTGTTGCAGAATTGCGGCGTTCGGAGGCTCGGCATGGTGCTCTCGATCAAGACGAAACGCGACGAGGCCGGCCTGAGCGCCGGAGAACTGCTGATCGACGGCCGGTGGCGCCCGTCCGCCGACGGCGACCTCTGGACCCACCACCACCCGGCCACCGCCGAGGAGGTCGGCACGTTCGCCATCGCCGGGACGGCCGACGTGGACGCCGCCGTCCGCAGCGCCCGCGCCGCCTTCGACGACGGGCCCTGGCCGCGGGCCCGCGCCAAGGAACGGATCCGGGTGCTGCGGCGCATCGCCGACGGCATCCGCGAACACGCCGACGAGTTGCAGACCCTGATCGCGCTGGACAACGGGGTGCCGGTCAGTTTTGGCGAGACCTACGCGATGTCCGTCGAATGTGTCGCCGACATCTTCGAACACCACGCCGGCTGGGTCGACAAGCTCGGCGGCGAGACCCTGCCCGGTTATCAGGGCGGCGACCACATGGTGCTCACCCTGCGTGAACCCGTCGGGGCGGTCGCCGCGGTCATCCCGTGGAACGGGCCGCTGCTGCTCGCCGCGCAGAAACTCGCCCCCGCGTTCGCGGCCGGGTGCACCGTCGTGCTCAAACCCTCCGAGTTCGCCACGTTCTCGGTGCTGCGGCTGGTTCGGATCATCGAGGAGGCGGGGCTGCCGCCGGGTGTGCTCAACGTGGTCACCGGGCCGGGTGAGACCACCGGCGACGCCCTCATCAACCATCCGCTGATCGACAAGATCACGTTCACCGGGAGTCGTGGGGTCGGCCGCAAGGTCCTCGCCGCCGCTGCCAACGGCGTCAAGCGCACCAGCCTCGAACTCGGCGGCAAGAGCCCGTCGGTGGTCTTCTCCGACGCCGACGTCTACGCGGCGGCCACCACGACCATGGGCACGGTGACCATGGGGTTGTCCGGGCAGGCATGTGTCGCGCACACCCGGGCGCTGGTCCAGCGGGAGGTCTACGACGACTTCCTGGCCATCGTCGAAGCCATGGCCGCGCTGGTCAACTACGGCGACCCGTTCCACCCCGAGACCACCGCGTCGCCGCTGATCAACGAGCGCCAGCTGGCCCGGGTTCTCGGTTACATCGAGTCCGGCCGGACCGAGGGTGCCCGCCTGGTGGTCGGCGGCGACCGTCCCGACGGCGAGCTGGCGGCCGGGAACTTCGTGCAGCCCACCGTTTTCGCCGACGTCTCCAACGACGCGACCATCGCGCGCGAGGAGATCTTCGGCCCGGTCCTGGCGGTGATCCCGTTCAGCGACGAGGAGGAGGCGATCCGCCTGGCCAACGACACGTCGTACGGTCTGGCCGCCACGGTGTGGACCTCGGACGTGCGGCGTGCCTTCCGCATGACCAAGGCCCTGCGCGCGGGAACGGTCGGTGTCAACGGTTACCAACTCGAGCCGCACGTGGCCTTCGGCGGTTACGGCCAGTCCGGCCTGAACCGGGAGGGCGGCCGATCCTCCATCGAGGCCTACACCGAACTGAAAACAGTCCTGATCCCGACAACCGACGAGATGATGTAGCCGCGACCCGGTCGGTCAGGCTTACCCGCAGCCCGCAGCCCGCAGCCCGCAGCCCGCAGCCCGCAGCCCGCAGCCCGCAGCCCGCAGCCCGCCTCCCGCAGCCCGCCTCCCGCAGCCCGCCTCCCGCCTTGTGGGGCGGTGCCGGGCCGGGCGGGCCTGGTGGGTGATTGCTGAACGACGGATGATCAGGCTATGGTCGCTTTCCTAGACGAGTTTCGTCTAGGAAAGGGGCTCGGGGATGAACGCTCAGCAGGCCGCCTGGCGGGCCAGGGTGCTGCCGCCGGTGGAGAAGCTCGCCGGTGGGCTGGTATCCGTCCCGGTGCCTATCCCGAACAATCCGTTGCGGTACACGCTGTGTTACCTGATCCCCGGCGACGACGGGCTGGTCGTGGTCGATCCCGGCTGGGACAGCGAGGCCGGCTGGACCGCTCTGCTTGCCGGCCTGACCGAGGCCGGCGCCACCACCGCCGACGTCATCGGTGTGGTGCTCACTCACGTGCACCCGGACCACCACGGGTTGACCGCCCGGCTCCGCGGCGCCTCCGGAGCCTGGGTCGCGATGCACCCCGCCGAACACGACACGATGCTGCGCGACCGGGACACCGCGCCGGCCGTGGCCCTCGGTGGCTGGCTGCGCGATCTCCACGTGCCGGAAACCGAGATCGACAACCTTGTGGGTACGTTCGGAACAGCCGTCGACCAGCACTTCGCCCCGTTGGCCGACCCCGACCTGATGCTCGAGGACGGCGACCTGATCCCACTGACCGGCCGTCGTATCCAGGCGATCTGGACTCCCGGCCACACTCCCGGTCACATCTGCCTCCTCGACGCCGACTCCCGAGCGCTGCTGACCGGCGACCACGTGCTGCCCCGGATCAGCCCCAACATCGGCCTCCAGCTCAGCGGCGGCGACCCGCTGGGCGATTACCTCCAGTCACTGGAGAAGGTGACCGTCTACGACGACCACGAGGCCCTGCCGGGCCACGAATACCGTTTCCACGGCATCGCCGCCCGCGCCGCTGAACTGACTACCCATCACCGGGACCGCTGTGCCGAGATCGTCAGCATCGTCGAGCAGTTGGGCGACCCCGGCATCTGGCAGCTCGCCGCGGCCCTGAGCTGGTCGCGGCCCTGGCCCGAGATCGGCCCGATGAAGGTGGCCGCGGTAGCCGAAACCGCCGCCCACGTGGAACTCCTGCTGAAAGCCGGAACCCTGACCCGCAAACAATCCGCCGACGGCACCCAGCGCCTCCTGCTCAACTGACCCCGCAGCCCGCAGCCCGCAGCCCGCCTGGCTACTCGGCGGTCGCCACCGAGGCCAGCACGAAGTCGACCAGCTCCTCGGCGTAGCGATCCGCTCTCCTGGCCACCTCAGCCCGCAACCTGGCCGGGGCGACCAGCGCGTGGTTCAGAGCCCCGCCGCTGATCGTGTCCAGCAGCAGGGTCACGCTGGTGTCCTTCCGGAGCTCGCCCCGGTCGATGCCCCGGTGCACGATCGCCCGCGCCGCGGTCGCCTGCGACTGCAGGAACCGATCCAGGTGCTCCTGCCCCGATGGAATGCTCTCCACCTCGAGCATCAAGCGCAGTACCGACCCACCCGCCTCGTCCAGAAACGCGTGCAACACCTGCCGCGCCAACGCCACCAGGTCCTCCCGCAGGGTTCCGGTGTCGATGTCCCGCACCCCGGACAGCCGGGACGCGAACAGCGCCTCCAGCAGCGCCTCTTTGTTGGGCCACCGCAGATAGATTGAGGCTTTCCCGACTCCGGCCTTACGGGCCACCGCGTCCACCGAGAACCGCGCCCAGCCCTCAGCGCCGAACACCTCGGCCGCCGCCCGCGTGATCCGCGCGTCAACCTCGGGATCACGAGGCCGGCCCGCGGGCGAAGCAGCCACGAATCCTCCAGTTGATCGACCGGTCGGCGCTCAGTCTAGGGCGGATGCACTCTTCGATCGCTACACCTCCGGACCGCTGCTCTCCCGGACCATCTCGCGGTCCGAGCGCTGTCAGGTCAGTAGCTTGCGGTGGTCCCAACTGGCGATGCGGACCGGGTCGACCACGTAGGCGATGCGTTTCCGGGCCGTGTGCGCGACGTAGGCGTCCAAGGCATCCGGTGGGACGTCCGGCATCCGGGCGGCGATCAGCTTGCCGACGCCGGTGACGCCTGGCAGGTCGTCGATCGGCTGCACGATGCCGCCCACCTGCACGCCGCGGAGCTCGAAGTAGTCCTCCCCGTCCTCGACCAGGCAGGTCAGCCGGGGGTCACGGGCCAGATTCCGGGCCTTCTGCGACGTGCGATAGGTCCAGAACGCGATCCGCCCGCCCGTCACCCCGAAGAACATGGTCACCAGGTGGGGTGTCCCGTCCGGGTTGATCGTCGCTATCTGCACCTTCCTCGTGTGACCCAGCAGCGACTCGATCTCGTCGTCGGCCATGGTGACCGTCTCTCGTTGCTTCACCGTGCCCTCCGTTCGTTGCCGTGTCTCGAGTGTTGTCGCTCCGGGGTCCTTCGGCGATGGGGGTAGCCACCTCTTGCTGGTACGGGTAGCCGTACCAGCAATTGATCGGTCTGCCCCACTGTGCCGCGGCGACGACGAAACTACGGTGAAGGGGACTCGCCGAAAGTGGACTCGGCCAGCGGGATCGTCTCCTCGCAGACGAATCCCGGTCGTGGGGGATCAGAGGTGAAAACAGTGCTCAGAGCAGCGTCGAGTTCCAGGTCCGTCCAGTGGCCGGCGGCCGCATGGAAGACGGCCCGCACGGTCGGCGGCCCCATCAGCGCCACCACGTCACCGTGCACGACGAAGATCTCTCCGGTGATCAGGGCGCCGGCCGGCCCGGCCAGGTGCACGACCAGTGGCGTGACCCGGTCGGGAGACAGCGGATCCAGACCGTCGGGCGCGGGGCCCATCAGCTCGCCGGTCATGGCGGTGCGGGCGCGTGGGCAGATGGCGTTCACCCGTACCCCATGTTTGAGGCAACCCCGGGCCGTGGCCAGGGTGAGGGAGACGATCCCTCCTTTGGCCGCCGCGTAATTGGGTTGCCCGGCGGAGCCGAGAAGAAAAGCCTCGGAGGCCGTGTTGATGATCCGCGCGTAGACCGGGCCGCCGGTCTCCTTGCTGCGATCCCGCCACCAGGCGGTCGCGAACCGGGAGGTGACGAAGTGACCACGCAGATGGACGCGGACGACCGTGTCCCATTCCTGTTCCGACATCGAGAAGATCATGCGATCCCGGAGCACCCCGGCGTTGTTGACCAGCACGTCCAGCCCGCCGAATGTCTCCACCGCCGTTTTGATCAGGGCTTCCCCGGTCGGCCAGTCGGCCACGTCGCCAGGGCAGGCCACCACCGAACCGCCGGTGGCCCGGATCTGTTCGACAACCGCGTCGAGAGCCGGCCCGGCGAGATCGTTGACGACCACGTGGGTGCCGGCCGCGGCCAGCGCTGACGCCTCCGCCGCGCCCAGCCCTTGACCGGCGCCGGTGACGATCGCAACCCGCCCGGCGAGCGGCGTGGCCGAGTGCAGCACGGGAGACCAGGAGGGGGAGCCGGGGACGGGCGGCGAGTCGGGAACACCGGGGGAAGCAGACAGGGGAGAGGAGGCGGAGCCGGATGAACGGGGAGTGTCAGGAGGAGGCAGAGACATGTCAGTATCCCGGTCCACTCAGGAGGCCGCCGTCAGCCAGGAATTCGGCGCCGGTGGTGTATGACGATTCGTCGGAGGCCAGGAACGCGACCAGCCGGGAGATCTCGACCGGCTCGGCGAAGCGGGCGATCGGCAGCGACTTCAGGAACCCGCTCGGGTCCACACCGGTCATCGACTGTGCCGCGACCAGGGCCATCGACGTCATCACACCACCTGGGTGGACCGAATTGACCCGGATGCCGGCCGGCCCGAGTTCTTGAGCTGCTGACCTGGTCAGGCCTCGGACGCCGAACTTGCTGGCGCTGTAGGCGGACAGGCCGGACGCCCCGGCGAAGCCCTCGATCGACGAGATGTTGACGATCGAGCCGCCACCACCCGCGGTCATCGGTGCGACGACCTGGCGGATGCCGAGCCAGGTGCCGACGAGGTTGACCTCGATGACCTGACGGAACTCGCCGGGATCCATCTCGGCGACCGGAGCGTGCCGCAGGATGCCGGCGTTGTTGACGAGTACGTCCAGGCGCCCGAAGGAGGAGAGAGCCATGTCCACAGCAAGCGCCCAGTCATCGGAGCTGGTCACATCATGATGAACGAACTTGCAGCGGTCCGTGCCGATCTCGTCGGCGACCGATCGGCCCTTCTCGTCGAGTACGTCGCTGATCACCACCCGGGCACCCTCCGCGGCGAAGTGCCGGGCGTGAGCCTTGCCCATGCCTCGCGCCCCACCGGTGATCAGTGCAACCTTGCCGTCCAGCCGCCCCATCGCGCCTCCCGACCGAACCGATCGAAGCCCCAGCAACGGAAACCGAGCCGGCGACAGCCGAGCCGACCGGGGCGGAGCGCACCGAAGCTCCGCCACGTCGTATCCGGCAATCCCGGGCCCAGCACGTCCAAGCACGCCCGGCCGAAGCCGAACCAAACGCTTGCTTGGTGCAGCTTAGACCGAAGGCTGTCGATTGTTGAAGGCCGTGATCCCGTCGAAGAGAAGTCGCAGCAACCCGTCCACGATCTCCTCGGTGGTCCAGGTCGACGACGGCCGCGACGCCGGCATCCACAGAATGTCGCGGAGCAGCCGGTACGCCAGGCGGGCGTCGAGATCGGCCCGGAAGACGCCTGTCTCCTTGCCGCGCTCCAGCAGGTCGATCCAGGTCTGCTCGATCTCCTTCATGGCCGTTCGCAGGTAGTCGAACCGGGGTTGGCCGCTGAAGTAGTTCCAGTCGTTCTGCAACATCGTGAGCGCGGCGCGGTGCCGGCCCAGGGTGGCGCTGCTGGACCGTACGATCAGTTCGATGGCCTCCCGCGGGCCGGGCGCCGAGCGGACCGCCTCGCGGTAACCGGCGAGAACGTCCTCCAGGAAGGCGCTGAGGATCTCGTCCCCGATCGACTCCTTGGAGTCGAAGTGGTGGTAGAGGCTGCCGGAGAGGATCCCGGCGGCGTCCGCGATCTCGCGCACCGTGGTGGCCCGGAACCCCTTCTCGGCGAAGAGGTCCCCGGCGAGCTGGACGAGATGGGTGCGCCGTTCGGACGGGCTTCGGGATTGGGTCACGGGCCGATTATGACCCCTGAGCTAACGCTTGCTTGGTTCGGCCCTCATGACTAGTTTAGAACGTGTTCTAATTCCTGAGGAGGTGCCGGGATGCGCGCGGCGATTCTGCACACGATCGGTGAAGAGAAACTCGACCTTCGCGACGACGTCGAAGTGCTCGGCCCGGGCCCCGGCGAGGTGCACCTACGGGTGCGCGCCTCCGGTGTCTGCCATTCCGACCTCTCCGCGATCCAGGGCGGTCTGCCGCAGCCGGTGCCCGCGGTCCTCGGTCACGAGGCAGCCGGTGACGTCATCGCTGTCGGCGACGGTGTCGACGACCTGGGCCCCGGCGACCGGGTGGCGGTCAACTGGCTGCCCGCCTGCGGTGTCTGCACCCATTGCCGTCGCAACGAGCCCTACCTGTGCATGACACACGTGATGGCGGGCTACGTGATCCCCCGGTTCACCGCCGGCGGCGAGCAGATCTTCGGGATGGCCGGCTGCGGGGCCTTCGCGCAGGAGATGGTGGTTCCCCGGGCCGGTGCGGTCAAGATCGACGAGGATGTTCCGTACGAGGTGGCGGCGCTGGTCGGCTGTGGGGTCACCACCGGTGTCGGCGCGGTGATCAACACGGCGCAGGTGCGACCGGGTGACACCGTCGTCGTGATCGGCTGTGGTGGCGTCGGCATCGCCGCGATCCAGGGCGCCCGTCTCGCCGGAGCCGCCGTGATCGTCGCGGTGGACACGGTTCCGGCTCGGCACGACGCGACCCGCCGGTTCGGCGCCACCCACACGGCCGGGCCTGACGAACTCAGCGATCTTCAGATGGAGGTGGTCCCGGAGGGCTTCGACCACGCTTTCGACGTGGTGGCCGTTCCGCAGACGCTCCGCACCGCGTGGACCGCTTGCCGCCGGGGTGGCAGCGTCATCGTGGTCGGTGCGGGCCGGGCCGAGCACCAGGTCGAATTCAGCCCGTTCGAGCTGCTCTTCGAGGGCAAACGGATCCTGCCGTCGTTGTACGGATCGGCCGAGCCGCATCGTGATTTCCCGCGTCTGCTGGCGCTCTGGCGGGCCGGCCGGCTCGACATCGAGGGCATGATCAGCCGCCGCCTCCGCCTTGACCAGGTCGGCGACGCGTTGGCCGCCTTGGGCAGTGGGGACGTCATCCGCCAGGTGATCATCCACGACTGAGCCGGCTGCAAAATCACGGCGGGCAGCGGGCAGCGGGCAGCGGGCAGCGGGCAGCCGCGCGATGGGCGGCGGGCGATGGGCGGCGGGTGGCGGGTAGCCGCGCGCCGGGTCGCGGACGGCGGGCGGTGGGCAGCCGCGCGTTGGACGCCGAGGGATGGGCGGCGGGTGGTGGACGGCGGGCGGTAGGACGCGCGGTGGGTTGTGGGTGACGGCTGGGGACGGGCGGGAGCGGAAAGAGGTCGGCTGATGCGGCTTGGGATTCAGCTCGGGTACAGCGGGGAGGGGTTCGCCGCTTCGGTTGATGAGGTGGTGGAGTTCGAGGAGGCCGGGGCGGAGCTGGTGGTGGTGCCTGAGGCCTACAGCTTCGACGCGGTCAGTCAGCTCGGGTTTCTGGCGGCGCGCACGCGTGGGATGCAGTTGGCGTCCGGGGTGATGCAGCTCTACACGCGTACGCCGACGTTGCTGGCGATGACTGCGGCTGGGCTCGACTACGTGTCCGGTGGGCGGTTCAACCTAGGGCTCGGTGCCTCCGGGCCTCAGGTCATCGAGGGCTTTCACGGGGTTCGGTACGACGCTCCGCTCGCCCGGACCCGGGAGACCGCTGAGATCTGTCGCCGAGTCTGGCGCCGGGAGACGTTGGCCTTCGACGGTGATCACTACACGATTCCGCTGCCTGGTGACTATGCCAAGCCTCTGAAGATCATCAACCGTCCGACGCGGTCGCGGATCCCGATCCTGCTGGCCGCTATGGGGCCTCGCAACGTCGCCCTGGCCGCTGAGATCGCCGAGGGGTGGCAGGCGCTGTGGCTTGATCCGCGTTCCGCCGGCCGGGTCTTCGGTGATGCCCTGGCCGACGGGCGGTCCCGCCGTGATCCGGGGCTGGGTCCGCTCGACGTCAGTGTTCCCGTGCCCTTTGCCGTCGGTGAACCTACTCCCGTACTGCTGGGACGGCATCGGGCGCAGTTGGCGCTCTATCTGGGAGGCATGGGGGCCAAAGGCCGAAACTTCTCCAACGATCTGGTGCGTCGGTACGGGTACGCCGAGGAGGCCACCCGAGTGCAGGACCTGTTCCTGTCGGGGCGCCGGGCCGAGGCGACAGCCGCCGTCCCCGACGACCTCGTCACGGCCACCTCCCTGGTCGGCACGGTCGACACGATCCGGCACCGCCTGGACGACTTCGCCGCCGCCGGAGTGACGACCTTGCTGGCTTCCCCGCTGGCTGCCACCCGCGCCGAACGGGTCAAGGATGTCGCCGCACTCCGCGAACTGCTCGGAAAGCTCTAGATGATCAGCCGGACGCGAGGCGAGACGGGGCCGGCACGGCGTGGTGGGGCACACAGCAGATGGGGTACGGCGAGGTGGGCCTGGCACGGCGAGGTGGACACGGCAGGCGGAGTGCGGCGAGGTGGAACAGGGCAGGTGGGGCACGGCAGGTGGAGTACGGCGGGGCTGGGCACAGCTAAACAGGGCGCGGCCGAGAGGGCGCGACGGGATGTGGCGCGGTGAGGCGGGACAGAGCGGGGATGCGGCGGGATGTGGCGCGGTGAGGCGGAACAGAAGCGGGATGCGGAGGGACTGGGTGCCGGGAGGCGGGACAGGGTGGGGTGCGGCGGGGCCAGGCAAGGCTCGGGTGTGGGTGGAGAACGGGCTGGTGGCTGAGTTGTTGATGGTGGAGTGGGGGTGACGGGCGTCCATATAGTTGCCTCGTGAGTCAGGGGCTGAAGTACTCCGATGCCGTCAAGTTGCTTGGTGGGGCTGGGGCGGGCATGAAGTTCGCGGACAACCTGGTGGGGAGTGTGCTCCTGGTCGGGACGGGTGGTGGCAGTGAGATGGCGCTCAGCCTCTTCGACGCCAAGGGGGAAGCCTCCCGGATCGGGTACCAAGTTGCTGAGAAGGTCACCGATCTGGTTCGTGGGCAGGGGCGTTACCACCGCAGCGAACGTCTGCACGCCGCGCATGCGGTTCTGGTCGTGTCGTCGTTCTTCGACGTGTTCGGGGACTGCCTCGACGGGAGTGGGATGCGGTCGCCGGAGTTCAGCCGGGACGACCAGTTGCTGCTCGTGGCGACCGCACGTGCCGAAGGGTCCTGGCAGAGCCGCCTGCTCGACGCCCCCGTCCCGGGGCCGTCGCCGGATCTGACCTTCGACCGGCTCCTGCGGACGCTGACCGAGTGGTTCGAGGCGCTGTCCGAGACCCTGATCAAACACCTGCCCGGACTGTCCGCCTGGGACGACGCCGACGATCGGGCGCGCCGGGCGGTCCGGGACGTGCTGACCGAGGTGCTGCCGGCGGCGGCCCGGAACCGGTACGAAGAGGTGGCCCGCCGGCTGGCCGTGGACATTCCGGAGTTCGCGATCTGGATGACACAGACCGAGTCCCGGGCGGCATCCCGGGGCATGGAGCGTCTCGAGGCGATGCTGCTGCGCGCCACCTCCCAGCGTGATCCGGGGCGGCACCGGGCGGGACTGGCCGCCGTCTACCGGCACGAGCTGGACGAACCGATCCTCGGCGGCGACGCCGGTGACCTGGTCATGCCCAGTCTCGGGCGCGCCTACCTGGACCCGTGCTTCCGGGCCCGGCCCGGCGGCCCCGGCACCCGGCCGGCCGACGAGGGCTGGTGGAGCGAGGCCGACGTCCGCGCGGACTTCGACGAGTTCCTCGCCGTCCACCTGACCACCCCGCAGGCCGCGAAGGTGCCGTTGTTGCTGCTCGGCCAGCCCGGTGGCGGCAAGTCGTCGCTGACCCGCATTCTGGCCGCCCGGCTGCCGGCCGCCGACTACCTGGTGGTCCGGGTGGCGTTGCGGGAGGTCCGGGCTGAGAGCGAGGTCCAGGACCAGATCGAGCAGGCGCTGCGCGGCACCCTGGGCGAGACGGTCGCCTGGGCCGACCTGGCCGCGACCGCCGACGGGGCGATGCCCGTCATCCTGCTCGACGGTCTCGACGAGTTGCTGCAGGCCACGGGCGTGCACCAGTCCGGTTATCTGGAGCAGGTGGCGAAGTTCCAGCAGCGCGAGGCCCGCCTCGGCCGCCCGGTCGCGGTGATCGTCACCAGCCGGGTCGCGGTCGCCGACCGGGCGCGGCTTCCCGCCGGCGGCATCGCGGTCCGGCTGGAACCGTTCGCGCCGTCGCAGGTGGACCGCTGGCTCGACATCTGGACCACCGTCAACGCCGCCTACTGGGAACACACCGGCCGCCGCCCCCTGACCCGCGACGTCACCGACCGTTTCCCGGATCTGGCCACCCAGCCGCTCCTGCTGTTGATGCTCGCGCTCTACGACGCCGGCGCCAACGCGCTGCAGACCGCCGAGGAGTTCGACACCGGCCGGCTCTACGAACGGCTGCTGCACGACTTCGCCGGCCGCGAGGTGTCCCGGGTACACGGCGACCACCTGCCCGAACCCGACCGCGCCACACTCATCGACGAGGAACTGCTGCGACTGTCGGTGGTGGCGTTCGCGATGTTCCACCGCCTGCGCCTCTGGGCCACCGCCGCCGAGCTCGACGCCGACCTCACCGGCTTGGGCCTCACCCCGTCCGGCACATCGCGCACCGCCGGTTTCCAGCGCCCGTTCACGGCGGGCGAGGAGATGGTCGGCCGCTTCTTCTTCATCCAGCGCACCCAGGCCAGGCAAGACGATCAGACATTGCGGACGTACGAGTTCCTGCACGCGACGTTCGGTGAGTACCTGGTGGCCCGCCTCGTGGTGCAGGCGGTTCGCGAGGCCCACGCGCTGTCCCGGGTGCGCTCCCTCGGCATCGGCGCCCGCGACGACGCTGATCTGTTGCGGTCACTGCTCGGGTACACGCCCCTGTGCGCCCGCAACACCGTCCTCCAGTTCGTGACGAGTCTCCTTCCTCGGGAGGAGCCGGCCGAAGAGCGCGAGGAACTGGCCGACGTGCACGAGGAGCAGGCCGACGTGCACGAGGAGCAGGCCGACGTGCACGAGAAGCCGGCCGAAGTGCGCCAGTGGCTGGTAGAGCAACTGCGGGTGGCGGTGACCCGTCCGACGTGGACCCCGCGCAGGTACCAGCCGATCGACAAGCGCACCGACCACTGGATGGCCACGTACTCCTTCAACCTGCTCCTGCTGACCCTGTCCTGCGGAGGGCGGGTCCGGGCATCGGAGCTGTTCCGGCACGCGAAGGACCCGGCCGAGTGGTTACGCGACTCGGCCCTGCAGTGGCGCGGCGCGATCCCCGGCGGAATGTGGCTCGACGCCCTGAAATCGCTGCAGGTGACCCGGGGCTGGGCCGACGACGGCCGCCGCGACATGGTCCTCGAATTCGTCGAGGAGGTGACGGTGGGAAAGGACGATCCGCTGTGGTCGCACCGGATCCCGCCGGAGCGGGCCCAGCAGTCCGGCGGAGTGGTCGACGACTTCAGCGAGAATTTCCCGCTCATCTCGGCCGTCACCTCGATGACGCTGTCCGGAACGGTCAGCGACGACATCCTGCGCCACCATGCCGAGCCGGTTCTGGACGCCCTCACCTGGCCGGCGATGTCCACCCTCGTCGAGCACGGCACCGGCGATTTCGCGTCGATCGCCCACAGCGTGCTCCGGGTGCTTCTCATGGACCGCTCGGACACGGACGAACTGTTCCGTGCCTATGAACGGGTCTTCCACGCTTTCCGGGAATGCGAATGGCTGGACATCGAAGAGTGTCAGAGCGGGATCCTGCGGGCCCTCACTTTCGACGCCCATCGGTTCAAGTCCACCGATCTCGTGAGGTGGTTCAGGTCGGGGCACATGAACCTGAAGCTGTCCCCCGTACTCCTCGAATGTCTTGCTCGTGCGCAGCAGGCGGCGCCGGGCACCGAGGATCACGAATTTCGCGATTTCGTGACGGGTTTCCTGGTGCGGAACCCAGCGGTCCTGACGCCGGAGACCTGTCAACGACTGCTCAGCGTGCTTCCGCTGATGGACGGGCGGGCCATGGAACGCCTGCTGCCCCGGCTCGAAGCCGGGGGTGGCGCCCTCCCCCGACGTTCGGGGATGGGGGAGGGCGCCGTGCGGGGGACGGGTGCTGATGGCTGAGGAGGCCGTGACGGTGCCCGGTATATGAACTTTTGGGGATATCTGGAGCGCTCCCGGCCCCAGAAAAACACAGCCCGTCATAGATGTGAAGAGATATCCGTTTGCAGGTTTTCTGCAACGGACGGCAGCAGCGGGTGAGGGCGCGGGCGGCGGCACGGGCGGCGGCAACGGAAACAAAACGCCCCGGCTCACCCTGACCAGGGCGAACCGGGGCGGTAAGAAGAACCGGGCGGTAGGAGGAACCGGGGCGGTAGGAGGAACCGGGCGTTAAGGAGAACCGGACGGTCCGAGGACCCGGGCGTTAAGGAGCGCCGAGCGGTAAGAGGAGCCGTCAGCGAGCGCCGACCGTGATCACGACCTGCCCGAAGCCCTGCTTGCGATCCTTGCCGGGAACCGCGGCCCGAACCTGCCGGGTGGTGGCCTTCAGCGTGTCCACGATCTGGTTCACCGACCGCGCACCGGGCGGCAGGTACTTGTCGTAGATCGTACGCAAGCAATCGCTCGTATAGACGACGATCGTCGGCCCGGTGTGCTTCAGAGCGGCCAGCACGTCCGCGTCGGAACCGGCCACGTAATCGGTACGTTCCAGCACGCACGCGCTGAACTGGAACAGATCCGCGACGCTGCGGTCCGCCCCGGTCAGCCCGGCCTTCTGCAGCAGCGACCGGACCGCCTGGTTGCCGGTGTCGCCGGCGGCGAGCGCGGTGACCGCGGCCGGACCGAACTCGGCGTGCGCCTGCAGCAGCGCCTCGGCGGTGATCGGCCGCATCGCCCGGCTGTTGGGCAGCAGCAGGTCGAGCTGGCGCAGCCCGGCGTCCAGGGCGATCACCGACCAGTCGAGGCGGCCGGTGAGGCGCAGCCCGGTGGTGGAGCCGGGCCGGACGTTCAGGGTGACGGTCTCGCCACCGCCGACGGCGATCTGGTTCTTCAGGTAGGTGAGCACGGTGTCGCGGATGCCGTCGACGCCGGTCTCGGAGTCCGGCACCGGCTGGACACGGCCGTCGGTGGGCAGGTCCAGCACCATCGGGAAGGGGTACCGGTTGCGGACCCGCAGCTGCTGGGTGCCGGTTCCGGCGGTCACCAGGCAGGCGTCGAACCGGCCGGCCGGGACCGAGGTCACCCCGACCGTCACGCCGGTCACCTGCGGGGTGCACACCAGCGCCTCGGGCTTGGTGGCGACGACGCTGGTGGAGACCGAGGGGGTGGGCGCCGGGGTGGTCGGCGCGGTGGACGCGACGGCGGAGGTGCGGCCGGTCGCCGAGGCGGACGGCGTGGTGGAGCCGGCCGCGCCCGGGACCGGCGTGGTGACGAGCGTGGTCCCGGTCAGGTGGTTGACCGACTCGTTGAGGGCGGAAACGGCGGCTGACCGGGCGTACGCCCAGAAAGTCGGGCTTGTCCCCTCGGCCACCGGGAGGACCGTGCCGGCGCCGGTGGTGATCGAGTCGCCGGTGTCGTCCGACGAGACCCGCCAGGTGCCGACCACGAAGCTGTCGAACAGCACGGTGTCGCCGGAGACCGACCGATCGACGGCGTCGGTCAGCGTTCCGGTCAGCGGAATCCAGCCGCCCAGATCGCTGGACCAGCCGAACAGGTTGAGCATCTCCGGGTCGACCGCGGCGGGAAGGGTGCCGTAGTCGAGGGTGATCCGGCCCCGGGAGATGTTGCCACCTTCCACATCGATGCTCACCATGTCACCCACAGTGGCCATGGCGGGCGGGAAAGGCCGGTTCGACGGCAACGGCTCACGGCGGAACGAGACCCGCGGTGTGCCCTCGGTCGCACCTTCCGGAGCGCTGAAACGGACGAGTCCGTCCAGTGCGGACACCGAGCCCGCTCCGGCCTCGACAGCACGTGACTGCAGCACACCGATGGGTCCACAGGCCCCGAGCGTGACGGCGAAAACGGTGAGTACGGCACTCGCCGCGATCCCCCGAACCAGATTCATGTTTGTCCTCCCCGGCCGAGGAGGATAGCGGGCGCTGGTGAACGCCAGTCACCGACCGCTATGTGTGAGGGGTTCCACTCCTCAGCCCCGTGACGGGATCGTATCGTCGATGGGCAACACATCGATGCCCTCGAAGGTGTGAAACGTCCCTTGACGAGCGGGCTGCCAGGATCGGGTGATATGACTCATCGGTGCGATCACCCTGGCGGCATCCGGCCCGCGTCGTGCCGCTGGCGTTCCTGGCCCTGATCGTGATCGGGACCGGGCTGATGATGCTGCCCGCCGCCCGCGCCGAACCAGGTCACGCCCCGTTCGTGACCGCGCTGTTCACCGCCGCGTCCGCGGTCTGCGTCACCGGCCTGGCCGTCGTCGACACACCCACCTACTGGTCCACGTTCGGCCACGTCCTGCTGACCGTTCTGTCGCAGATCGGTGGCTTCGGCATCGTGACGATGGCCACTCTGATCAGTCTGCTGGTGTCCCGGAAACTGGGCCTGCGCAGCCGCCTGCTCGCCCAGACCGAGAGCGCCGGGCTCTTCGGCGGCAATCTACGCGGCATTCTCTTCCGGGTGGCGATGGTCATGCTGGCGTGTGAGAGCGCCATCGCCGTGGTCCTCACCTTCAGATTCTGGCTGCGGTACGACTATTCGCTCGGCCGCGCCACATGGGAAGCGGTGTTCCACGCGGTCCAGGCGTTCAACAACGCCGGATTCGCCCTCTACCCGGACAGCCTCGTCCGGTTCGTCACCGATCCGTGGATCTGCCTGCCACTGGCCCTCGGGGTGATGGCCGGCTCGATCGGCTTTCCCGTTCTGTTCGAACTCGCGCGCGAATGGCGTACGCCGGGCAGATGGTCCACCCACACCTTCCTGACCGTTTCCGGCAGCCTGTTGTTCTCGCTGTTCGGTTTTCTGATCTTCCTGACCTTCGAATGGCGAAACCCCGGAACCCTCGGCCCCCTGGGTACGGGCGGGAAAGTTCTCGCGGCGTTCACCCAGGACGTGATGACCCGCTCCGGCGGATTCAACAGCGTCGATCTCGGGCGGATGAACAGCGAGACGATCGCCGTCACCAACGGGCTGATG
Organism: Actinoplanes couchii; assembly: GCF_016862075.1. Classification (GTDB taxonomy): domain Bacteria; phylum Actinomycetota; class Actinomycetes; order Mycobacteriales; family Micromonosporaceae; genus Actinoplanes; species Actinoplanes couchii. The sequence goes on from NZ_BOMG01000070.1 coordinate 24,750, forward strand.
TTCATCGGCGGCGGCAGCGCCAGCACCGCCGGCGGCATCAAACTGACCACGTTCATGCTGCTCGCCTTCGTGATCTGGGCGGAGATCCGCGGCGAACCCGACGTGGTCATCCGCAAACGCCGGATCGCCGAGGAGACCCAGCGGCAGGCCGTCACCGTCGCCCTGATGGGGGTGGCGCTCGTCGCGTGCGGCACCGTCGCCCTGGACGCCCTCACCGAGGACATCCCGTTCGACCGGGCCCTGTTCGAGGTGACCTCGGCGTTCGCCACCGTCGGGCTCAGCACCGGCGTCACCCCGACCCTGCCGCCGTCCGCCCAGGTGGTCCTCGTCATCCTGATGTACGTCGGCCGGGTCGGCACGATCGCGGTCGGCACCGCGATCGCCCTCAACACCCGCCGCCGGCACTACCGCTACCCGGAGGAGAGACCCCTCGTTGGCTGACGACAAACTCGCCCAGGGCGGCCACGTCGCGGTGATCGGCCTCGGCCGGTTCGGCGGCGCCGTCGCCGAGGCACTGCTCGAACTCGGCTACGAAGTCCTCGGCATCGACTCCGACCCGCGCATCGTGCAGGACTGGTCGGACCGGCTCACCCAGGTCGCCGAAGCCGACTCGACCGACGAGGAGGCGCTGCGCCAGCTCGGCGTGCACGAGTTCGGCCGGGCCGTCGTCGGCATCGGCACCAACCTGGAGACCAGCGTCCTGACCGTGCTGACCCTCACCGAGATGGGCCTGCCGGAGATCTGGGCCAAGGCCACCAGCACCAAACACGGCAAGATCCTGTCCGCGGTCGGCGCCGACCACGTGATCTTCCCGGAGTCGGAGATGGGCGAACGGGTGGCCCACATGATCACCGGCCGGATGCTGGACTACATCGAATTCGACGACGGCTTCGCCATCGCCAAGGTCCGAGCCCCGAAGGGCGCCGCTGGCCGCACCCTGGCCGAGCTGGGCCTACGCACCCGCTGGGGCGTCACGGTGGTCGGCACCAAACGCCCGGGCGAGGATTTCGTGTACGCCAGACCAGAAACCACAGTCCCCGAGAACGCCGTCCTGATAGTCGCCGGCGACACCGAAAAGGTAGAGGCCTACGCCGCCGAGAACTGAAATATAGTCCGCCATGGATCCCTGGGAGGTTTCATGGCCGACGGCTACGGCGTCACACCCGACGAGTTGCGCAGACACGCCGCCCACCTGGACGTCATCGCCGGGGAACTCGACGAGATCAAGCAGGCGGGCGGCGCTGTCGTTCCCGCCCCGGACTCCTACGGCCGTCTCTGTGTCGTTGTTCCCGACCTTCTCGGCCGGCTCCAGGCACCGCTGACCGCGGCGATCGGGGCGGCCGGGCAGTCGGTGCGGGACACCGCGGGCACGGTCCGCGGCGTCGCCGACAGCTATGAGGCGGCTGACGAGGCTACCGCTGCCGCGATTCGTGGTGGGTAATCCCTACGTCGCGCCACCTGCCGAGGTGGACAAGGACCCGTGGGCCGGGATCTGGATCGCCGAGGACATCCAGCTGATCCGGCAGGGGATCGAGAACGGCGACTGGATCGACGGCACCCTCGGCGTGGTCGCCACGAGCCTGGACGGCTTCGCCTTCGCCGGTGATCCGCTCGGGGGTCCCGGCAGCAGCAGGGTGCGATCACGGCGCTCGCCGAGGCGACCGCGACGATGGCGGCGATCACCGAGGGCGCCGGGTTCCTCGTCGCGGCGGTTCGGGAACTGGTGCGCGACGCGATCGCCACCGTGGTGTCCCGGCTGGCCGTCTACGCCGCCGAGGAGGTCGCCACCTTCGGGGCGGCCACCCCGCTCATCCTGCCGAAGGTCGTCTCGGTGGTCTCGTCGTGGTCGGCCCGGATCGGGCGGTGGCTGACCGCCCTGCTGCGCAGCCTCGACAACCTGGTGCCGCTGGTCCGGCGGATCGAGGACCACATCGACGCGCTGCGCCGGCTGCTCGATCGGCTCGGTCGCGCCGAGGAGGAGTTCCACGCCCTGCACCGGGTGAAGAAGAAAGGCGCCGGGGCGGTCCAGCTCTACAAGCTGGATTCGGTACGGGCGATCGCCGACAAGTACGGCATCGACATCGACGGGCTCCGGATCACCCTGGCCGACCGCCGTTTCCGGGGCTATTGCGGGATGACGAAACCGGACGGGTCGATCACCCTGTTCGTGCCGGGATTCCGCAGTGAGGAGGACCTGGCGCGGACGCTGGCACACGAGAAGTTCCATCACGACGAGCTCGCCGCCGGAAAACCGTATCCGCGGGATCCGGACGAGTTCGAGGCCTTCGAGGACCGGGCGTACGCGCACGAGGATCAGTGGTGGGAAGATCAGCCGGTCCGTCCCGAGCCGAGAAGGCGATGATGACATTCGAGCAGTGGCTGGACGTCTACGAGGTCGCCTACCGCAGCGCGGGGGAACCGTTCGACATCGCCTGCCCGGAGTGCGGGCATCTGCGGCTCCGGCTGGTCTATACGGCGAAGCCCGGTGCGGATGTCGGGTACGGGACGTTCTGGTGTGAGCACTGCCTCACCGGGATCGGGATCTCCCGGGCCGTGATTCCGGGCTGGGCGGTCGTCCGGGACGGCAGCCTGCCCGCTGCGGAGCGCACTCCCCGGATTCCGGACTTCCGGCTCGTCTCCTGACTTCTCGTCCGACTTCTCGCCGTGGTGGGCGGGCCCGCTCCGGTGGCGGGAGTGAGGGAGGATCGACGGGTGAGTGTTGGTGGGGACGGGGTGGTCGTCGGGCTCTTCGGTGGGGTTCGGGTCGAGCGGGGTGGGGACGGGGTTTCGGTGCCGGGGAACCGGCTTCGGGGGCTTGTCGTCCGGCTCGCTGTCGCCGGTGGGCGGGCGGTGGCGCCCGCGGTGCTGGTGGCGGCTCTGTGGCCGGAAGAGCGGCCTGCTGATCCGGTCAATGCCCTGCAATCGCTCGTGTCCCGGCTCCGGCGGATCGTCGGGGCGGCTGCCGTCGCCCAGTCCGAGGGTGGGTACCGGCTGGTCGCGGTGGATGTCGACGTTCTCCGGTTCGGGCGGCTGGCGGCCGGTGGGCGGGAACGGCTCCGGGGTGGAGATCTCGCCGGGGCCGCCGCGATGCTGGGGGAGGCCGCGGGGCTCGTGCACGGGGCGGTCGCTCCGGAACTCGCCGAGGTCGCGCCCGCCCATGCGGTGCGCCTGGCCCGGGACGTCGTCGACCTCGGGGCTGATCTTGCCGAGGCCGAGATCGGGCTGGGGCGGGCCGATCGGGCCGCGGCACGGCTGACCGGGCTGGTGGCCGAGCATCCGATCGACGAACGGTTCGCGAGTCTGCTGATCGACGCGCTGGCCGCGCAGGGGCGGCAGGGGGACGCGCTCGCCGTCTACGAACGGATCCGGGAAGGCCTCGCCGACCAGCTGGGCGCCGACCCGGGCGCGGCCCTGCGGGACCGCCACCTGCGCCTGCTCCGCGGCGACACCGACACCCCCACCCCGGAAACGAGTGCCCGGCAACTGAGCGGCTCAGCGAACAGCAATGAGCAGGACGCGGCGGAAACAAGTGTGGCCGGGGTGGGGACGGGGCTGGTGGCCGTACCGGCGGGAAGGGGTGGTGGGCTGGAACCGCGGACCTCGGCGGGATCGGCGGTGGTGACTCCGACGAATCTGCCGGCGCCGTTGACCAGTTTTGTCGGGCGGGAGGACGATCTCGCCCGGGTGGACCTCCTGCTCGCCGATGGGCGTCTGGTCACCGTGACCGGGCCGGGTGGGGCCGGTAAGACCCGCCTCGCCACCGAAGCCGCCCGCCGGCACACCGCCGGCAACCCGGACGGCACCTGGCTCGTCGATCTGGCGTCGGTGACCGAGAATGCCAAGGTGGGCGCGGCGGTCGTGGCGGCTGCGGGTCTGCGCGGGGCGGCGCTGTTCGAGACCGGTGCGCGGGTACGCCCGGACGGCCGCGAGGACGTCGATCTGCTCGCCGAGCGGCTGTCCGGCCGCCGGGTGCTGCTCGTGGTCGACAACTGTGAACATCTCATCGACGCCGTCGCGCATCTGGTGACCGCGCTGCTGACCCGGTGCCCGCTGCTGCGGGTGCTGGCCACCAGCCGGGAGCCGCTCGCGGTGGACGGTGAGGCGCTGGTGCCGCTGGGCCCGCTGGACCTGCCGGGGGCCGACGACGAACCGGCCGTGGCGATGCGGGCGACGGCGGTGCGGCTGTTCACCGAGCGGGCCGCCGCGGTCCGGCCCGGTTTCACCGTCGACGACGGCACGGTCCGGGACGTGATCCGGGTGGTCCGCGGCCTGGACGGGCTGCCGCTGGCCCTGGAGCTGGCCGCCGCCCGGCTGCGCACGCTCGGCCTGCCGGAGCTGCGGGCCGGCCTGTCCGACCGGTTCCGGCTGCTGAACACCGGCAGCCGGACCGCCCAGCCCCGGCACCGGACCCTGCGCGCGGTGATCGCCTGGAGCTGGGATCTGCTCACCGACCGGGAGCGGCGGCTGGCCGAGCGCCTGGCGGTCCTGCCGGGCGGCGTGACCGTGGGCCTGGCCACCGCGACCGGTGACCGGGACGGTGACGCGGGGGAGTTGCTCGCCGCGCTGGTGGACCGGTCGATCCTGCAGCTGGGCCCGGGGGAGGGCCGCTACCGGATGCTGGAGACGTTGCGCGAGTACGGCATCGAGCGCCTCACCGAACAGGGCATCCTGACCGAGGTCCGGGACGCCGCGGCCCGCCACCTGGGGGTGCTGGTGGCCGGCTGGGACGCCCGGCTGCGTACCGCCGACCAGGTGGCCGCGCTCCGGGCGCTGCGCGCCGAGTACGACAACGCCCTGTCCGCCCTGCGGCACTGGTGCGACACCGGGAACGCGCGGGCCGCGGTGACCCTGGCCCTGGACCTGACCTGGTACTGGCAGATGTTCGGCCGGCACGACGACGCCCGGTACTGGCTGAGCGCCGCCCTGGCGACGCCGGGGGAGGTCGATCCGGTGTCCGTCGACTGTGCCGAGGCGGTGATGATGCTGAACCGGTCGAGCACCGAACCGGCCCTGATGAACGAGACCGCCCACCAGCGCATCGAACGTCTCGCCGGCCTGAGCGCCCGGCTGTCCCGGCACGAGGAGCTGCCCGGCCCGGCCGGGGCGGTCGCGGCGGCCACCCTCTACTTCGCCGGCAAGGACGCGGAGGCGGGCCGCCGGGTGGACCGGATGATCGCCGGCCCGGACCGGTGGCTGGCGTCGCTGGCGAACCTGTTCAAGGCACAGATCGCCGAGAACGACGGTGACATGGATCTGCTGGCCCGGCACGTGACGGCGGCCCTGGACGGGTTCCAGGCCCTCGGCGACCGCTGGGGCCAGGCGACGGTGCTGCCGTTGCGGGCGCTGACCCGGCAGTTCGACGGTGACCTGGACGGCGCCCTGACCGACCTGCGGACGGCGCGGGCGCTGGCCCGCCAGTTCGGTTCGCTGGACATCGCCGACGAGATCTTCATCGACATCCGCTGGGCGGACCTGCACATGCGCCGGGGCGAGCCGGACGGGGCCCGGGAGGCGCTGCGGTCGGCCCGGTCGCGTGCCGAACGGTCCGGGTCCGCCGACATGGTGCTGCTGGTGGACGCCTTGGAGGCGGGGGTGCTGACCTGGCTCGGCGACTACGACCGGGCCCAGGAGCTGGTGGACCGGTCGGCTGCCGGGTTCGGGCTGGACTTCGAGCGGGTCACGCTGATGGCCGGCGACCACGGCACGGCGCTGGTCGGCGCGGTCCGGGCGTCGCTGGCCGTGCACCGCGGCGATCCGGCGACGGCGGAGAAGGCGCTGCTGGTGGCGTACCCGGCGGCGCTGGAGACCCGGGACATGCCGATCCTGGCGATGGTCGCGGTGTCGGCGGGCGGGCTGGCGGTGCTGCGCGGCCGGTTCCGGGACGCGGCGCTGCTGATCGGTGCGGCGGCCCGGCTGCGGGGCGCGCACGACCACACCGACCTGCAGGTGGCCCGGGTCGCGGGACAGGTCCGGTCGGCGCTGGGCGAGGAGGGCTTCGGGGAGGCGTACGCCGCGGGATGGTCCTTGGACACCGCAGCCGCGCGGAGTCTGATCGACCCCGCGCGGCTCGCACTGCCCGGATCGTGAAAGATCAGGCCCGCCGGGCGTAGGCCCGCAGGGCCAGCGGCACGAACACCACGAGCAGGCCGGCCATCCAGAGCAGGGTTTGCATCAGCGGTCCGGCGACCGGGCCCTCGACCAGCAGCCCGCGGATCACCTCGACCAGTGGGGTGATCGGGTTGACCGACACGAACCCCTGCAGCCAGCCGGGCAGGGTGTCGGTGGCGACGAACACGTTGGAGCCGAACGTCAGCGGCAGCACCAGCAGGAACATGATGCCCTGGACGGCGCCGGAGGTCCGGGCGAGCATCCCGACCCACACCGAGATCCAGCAGAAGCAGAGCCCGAACCCGATCGACAGGGCCACCGCCGCGACGGCCGGCAGGAAGCCGGTCTGGATCCGGAAACCCATGATGGTGCCGAAGCCGAGCATCACCACACACACCGTCAGGTACCGGACCACATCGGCCAGGACCGCGCCGATCAGTGGCGCGGCCCGGGAGATCGGCAGTGACCGGAACCGGTCGAAGACGCCTTTCTCGATGTCCGCGTTGAGGTTCTGCCCGAGTGCCACCCCGCCCATCGCGAGCGATTGCGCGAGCATGCCGGGTAACAGGAACTGCAGGTACGCGTCGCGATCCCCGGCGATGGCGCCGCCGAGCAGGTAGGTGAACATCAGCAGGAAGATCACCGGCTGGAGGGTGACGTCGATCAGCGCCTCGGGGGTGCGGATCGTCTTGATCAGGCTGCGCTGGGCCAGGGACGTGCTGTGCCTGGCGATGGCCAAGGTGCTCATACCAGTTCTTCCTTCTTCGTACGGCCGGTCAGCACGTGGAACACCTCGTCCAGGCTGGGCAGGTGCAGGGCCAGTTCGGTGACCTCGATCCGGTCCGCGCGCAGCGCCGGGATCAGCTTGTCCAGGGCCTCGTCGCCGGTGACCGGCACCGAGGCGGCGCCCGCGCGGGATCCGGCGTTCTCGTCCCGGCTCGCGGTGGTGCCCGCGGCGGCCACCAGGTCCAGCAGTCGCAGCACGTCCGGCACCCGGTCCGGGTCGGCCGGGCGGACCCGGAGCGTCTGCCCGCCCACCTTGCGCTTGAGCCCGTCCGGGGTGTCGTGCGCGATCACCCTCCCGTGGTCGACGACCACGATCTCGTCGGCGAGCGCGTCCGCCTCCTCCAGGTACTGGGTGGTCAGCAGCACGCTCGCGCCACTGGTGACCTGGGTGCGGACCACACCCCACATGTCCTCGCGCTTGGCCGGGTCGAGACCTGTCGTCGGCTCGTCCAGGAAGATCACCTCGGGGTGCCCGACGAGACTCGCGGCCAGGTCGAGACGGCGGCGCATGCCACCGGAATACGTCTTAGCCGGACGCTGCCCGGCCTCCTCCAGGTCGAACCACGCCAGCAGTTCTCTGGCCCGGGCTCGCGCGCCGGCCCTGGTCAGATCCAGGAGACGACCGATCAACACCAGATTTTGTACGCCGGTCAGGTCCTCGTCCACCGACGCGTACTGCCCGGTCAGGCCGATCTTGCGGCGTACCTTCGCCGGCTCCTTCAGCACGTCGACGCCGGCCACCACGGCGCTGCCCTCGTCGGGTTTCAGCAGGGTGGCGAGGACCCGTACCGCGGTGGTCTTGCCCGCGCCGTTGGGACCGAGTACCCCGAGCACCGTCCCGCGGCGCATCGACAGGTCCACCCCGTCCAGCGCCTGGGTACCACCGAACCGTTTGCGCAGCCCCTCGGCGCGCACCACCAGATCGTCTGTCATGCCCGCAGCGTGCCGCCCCGCGCTGCCATACAACGCACACGCCGCTGTCATCACGATGACAGCGGCGTGTGCGGCGAACAGGTCGTCCTACGAAGCGGCGGGCTCGGACTTGCGCTCCGGCTCGGCCGGCGGGGCGGGCGGCTCGGCGGGCGACGCCGCGTGGTGGTCGTCGACCATGGTGGCCTCGTCGAACGGGTCGTTGCCGGCCAGCACCAGCGCGGCCCGTTCCCGGTCGAACTCCTTGGTCCAGGTGCCGATCAGGACCGTGGCGACCGCGTTGCCGGCGAAGTTGGTCAGCGCGCGGGCCTCGGACATGAACCGGTCGATGCCGACGATCAGGCCGACGCCGTCGACCAGGTCGGGGCGGTGGCTCTGCAGGCCGCCGGCCAGGGTGGCCAGGCCGGCGCCGGTGACACCGGCGGCACCCTTCGAAGCGATGATCATGAAGAGCAGCAGCGACACCTGCTCGGAGATCGACAGCGGGTCACCCATCGCCGACGCCACGAACAGCGACGCCATGGTCAGGTAGATCGCGGTGCCGTCCAGGTTGAACGAGTACCCGGTCGGCACGGTGATGCCGACGACCGGCTTGGAGACACCGACGTGCTCCATCTTCGCGATCAGGCGGGGCAGCGCCGACTCCGACGACGACGTCGACACGATCAGCAGGAACTCCCGGCCCAGGTACTTGAAGAGGCTGAGGATGTTGATCCGGGCGACGAACCAGAGGATCGAGCCGAGCACGATGAAGACGAACAGCGCACAGGTGATGTAGAAGCCGAGCATGATCTGCGCCAGGCTGATCAGCGCGTCCACGCCGGTGGCGCCGACGACCGCCGCGATCGCGCCGAACGCGCCGATCGGGGCCAGCCACATCAGCATCGCCAGGATCCGGAAGACCACCCGCTGGAACATCCCGATGGCCCGCAGGACCGGCTCGGAGATGGAACCCAGGGTCTGCAGCGCGAAACCGGTCAGCAGCGCCACCAGAAGCGTCTGCAGCACGTTGCCGGAGGCGAACGGGGAGAGCAGGCTGTCCGGGATGATCCCGAGCAGGAAGTCGGCGGTGCTGGTGGCGGTGTCCTCGCCGACCGCCTTCTGCCCGGCCGCGGCCACCTTCTCGTCCAGGTGCATGCCGGAACCCGGCTGGATGATGTTGCCGACGATCAGGCCGATCGCCAGGGCCACCGTCGACATGCTGAGGAAGTAGGCCAGGGCCAGACCGCCGACCTTGCCGACCTGAGCGGCCTGCCGGATCGAGCCGACGCCCAGCACGATGGTGCAGAAGATGACCGGCGCGATCATCATCTTGATGAGATCGACGAAGCCGGTGCCTATCGGTTTGAGCTCGACCGCGAAGTCCGGCACGATCAGGCCGACGGCGATGCCGAGCAGGACGGCCACGATGACCGCCAGGTACAGGAAGTGGGTGCGGTCCCGTTTGACCGGGGCGGTGGTGGAAGTCATGCCGAGAATGTGGCCTGGGTCTCAGAGACTTTCACCGTTACGTTCATTCTGTTCACTCGAACGAAACGATCGGGGCACGGTTTTGGCACGTCGATGGAGCATCGCCCGGCAGCTCTTCGCCCTCCAGGTGCTGGTGGTGACGCTGCTGGTGGCGATCGGCACGGTCGGGGCGGTGCTGCTCGCCCGCCGCGACGCGCACACCGCCGCCGTCGCCGAGGTGGTCGCGGTGGCCGAGTCGATAGCCCACTCCCCGTCGGTGGTCGAGGCACTGCGAACGTCAAACCCGACAACCTTGCTGCAGCCGTACGCCGAAGCCACCCGCGACGCCACCGACACCGACTTCATCGTGGTGATGGCCCCGGACCGCACCCGCTACACCCACCCCACCACCGAACTGATCGGGCAGCCGTTCGCCGGAACCGTGGAGAAGGCGCTGCGCGGCGGCACCGTCATCGAGGAGTACCGCGGCAGTCTCGGCCCGTCGGTCCGCACCGTCGTCCCGGTCCGCGACACCGACGGGCGCACCGTCATCGGTCTCGTCTCGGTCGGCATCCGCACCGAGGCCATCAACCGTGACCTGATCGCCCAGCTGCCCGCCTTCGCCGCCGCCACCGGGGTCGCCCTGCTCCTGGCCGCCGGTGGATCCTGGCTGCTCAGCCGCCGCCTGCGCCGCCAGACCCACGGCCTCGGCCCGGCCGAGATGACCCGCATGTTCGAGTACTACGACGCCGTCCTGCACGCCGTCCGCGAAGGCCTCGTCGTCGTCGACCGCGACGGCCGGGTCACCCTGATCAACGACGAGGGCCGCCGCCTGCTCGGCGTCACCGACGACGGCCCCGCCGACCTGCCCACCGAGGTCGCCGGCCTGATTGCCGAACAACGGCCCACCGTCGACGAACCCGTCCTCATCGGCGACCGCGTCCTGGTCGCCAGCCGCCGCGAGACCCGCTTCGACGGCCGTGTCCTCGGCACCGTCCTCACCCTGCGCGACCACACCGAACTGCGCGCCCTCACCGGCGAACTCGACTCGGTCCGCGGCCTCACCGAAGCCCTGCGCGCCCAGGCCCACGAAGCCGCCAACCGCCTGCACACCGTCCTCACCATGGTCGAACTCGGCCGCACCGACGAAGCCATCCAGCTCGCCACCGCCGAACTCGCCCTCGCCCAGCAACTCACCGACCAGGTCGTCGGCGCCGTCGACGAGCCCGCCCTGGCCGCCCTGCTGCTCGGCAAATCCGCCCAGGCCGGCGAACGCGGCGTCGAACTCACCGTCGACACCGGCTCCCGCCTCACCACCTCCCTGCTGCGTGGCCGCGACCTGATCACCGTCGTCGGCAACCTGATCGACAACGCCCTGGAAGCCGTCGCCGAGACACCGCTGCCCCGCAAGGTCGACGTGCTCGTCCGCGAACAGGACGGCGAAGTGCTGGTCCGGGTCGGCGACAACGGGCCGGGCCTCACCGAGGAGCAGGCGGCGTACGCGTTCCGGCGCGGCTGGACCACCAAGGGCGACGGCCACGGCATCGGACTGTCCCTGGTCCGGCAGGTCGCCGAACGCTACGGCGGCAGCTACCAGATCCGGACCGGGGACCAGGGCGGCGCGGTCATCACCGTACGATTGCCGGTGCCCTCATGACACCCATCCACGTGCTCGTCGTCGACGACGAACCCCTGATCGCCGAGGCTCACCGGGCGTACACGCAGAAGGTCGAGGGTTTTGCCGTCACCGGTGTCGCGCACACCGCGCGCGAGGCGATGACCATGCTCCGCGCCCACCCGGTTGACCTGGTCCTGCTCGATCTCAACCTGCCCGACAAACACGGCCTGGAGATCGCCCGGGCCCTGCGCGCGGCCGGCAGCGGCACCGACGTCCTCGCCGTCACCTCCAACCGGGACATCGCCATGATCCGCCAGGCGGTCGCCCTCGGTGTCACCCACTACCTGCTGAAACCGTTCACCTTCGCGGCGTTCCGCGACAAACTCGACAGGTACGCCCAGTACCGCCGGCAGCTCGCCGCATCCGCCGAGGTCGCCGCCCAGCACGAGGTCGACCGGGTCTTCGCCACCCTGCGCGGCGCCCCCGCCGACACCCTCCCCAAAGGACTCGACCCGACGACCTTCGACCTGTTCCTGACCGCCCTGCGCGCCGCGGCCCCGGGCGGGCTGTCGGCCACCGAACTCGCCGCCCGCACCGGCACCTCCCGGGTCACCGCCCGCCGCTACCTGGAACACCTCGCCGACGCCGGGCGGGTCGTGCGCAGCCCCCGGTACGGTGGCCCGGGACGGCCCGAGGTCGAGTACCGCCCGGCCTCCGGGGGTATGCCCGGTCCATGACGGACCAGACCCTGATCATCCTGGGCGCCAGCGGCGACCTCACCGCCCGGCTGCTGCTGCCCGGACTCGGCGCGCTGCTCACCGCCGGGCACGTGCCCGGCCTCACCCTGATCGGCGCGTCCACCGACGACCTCGACGACTCGGCCTGGCGCACCCGCGTCCACGACGCGTTCGGCGCGCACGGCGCCGCGGCCGCCGCTGAATCCACCGGGCAGGAGACCCCCACCACGGACAGCGTCCCGGCCACCTCGGACGTCGCCGACCGGGCCCGCTGGATCCGTACCGACGTCACGAAGGCTTCTGATCTTCGCGCTCTTCTCAGTGCGGCGCGCGGCTCCGTCGCCGTCTTCTTCGCCCTGCCGCCCGCCGTCACCGCGCTCGCCTGTGAGGCGCTGCTCGACGTGGACCTGCCGCCCGGCACCCGGCTGGTGCTGGAGAAACCGTTCGGCACCGGCAGCGAGTCGGCCACCGCGCTCAACGCTCTGCTCGCCAAGCTCGTCCCGGAGGAGCAGGTGCACCGGGTCGACCACTTCCTCGGCAAGTCGACGGTGCTCAACATCCTCGGCCTGCGGTTCGCCAACCGCATCTTCGAACCGATCCTCGACTCCACCCACGTCGAGTCCGTCGACATCGTCTTCGACGAGAATCTCGCCCTGGAAGGCCGGGCCGGGTACTACGACAAGGCCGGGGCGCTGGCCGACATGATCCAGAGCCACCTGCTGCAGATTCTCGCCCTGCTCACCATGGAAGCGCCGTTCAGCATGGCCGCCCCCGAGTTCCGTGACCGCAAGGCCGACGTGCTGCGGGCCACCCGTCTCTGGGGAACCCCGGCCGACAGCAGCCTGCGCGCCCGCTACACCGCTGGGGTGCTGGGCGACCGAAAGCTGGTGAACTACGCCGACGAGCCGGGCGTCGACCCGTCCCGCGGCACCGAGACCCTCGCCGAGATCGTCCTGGCCGTCGACACCTGGCGCTGGGCCGGAGTGCCGTTCCGCCTGCGCTCCGGGAAGGCGATCGGCGCCAGCCGCAAGGAAGCGGTGATCACCTTCAAACGGCCGCCGCGTGTCCCCGACGGCCTGCACGGCTGCGACCAGCCCGACCGGCTGCGCATCGGCTTCGGGCCGGACCACCTCGCCCTCGACTTCAACATCAACGGGCCCGGCGATCCGTTCGAACTGGACCCGATCACCCTGGAGGCGTCGTTCGGCGCCGGTGAGCTGCCGCCCTACGGAGAGGTGCTGCGCGGGGTCTTCGACAGCGACCCCACTCTTTCGGTACGGGCGGACACCGCCGAACAGTGCTGGCGCATCGTCGAACCGGTCACGTCCGCGTGGCGGGCCGGCGAGGTGCCGCTGCGCGAATACCCCGCCGGAAGCACCGGGCCCAGCCTCTTCCTCTGACGTCGCCTTTTCTGACGTCGCGTCATCTGACGGCGCCGTTTGTGACGGCGCGTTGTCTGACGGCGCGTTGTCTGACAACGCGTTGTCTGGCGGCGTCTTATCTGGCGGCATCTTTTCTGACGGCGTCTTTTTTGACGGTCGTCACCACCACCGTCTGGTACCGCATGGTGAACCGGTCGCCGACGGCCTCGCCGATCGCCGTCAGCAACGCCTCGAGTTCCGCCGGCGGCAGCAGACCGTGGCCGCCCGCGGTCGGAATCTGATCGAGCCACTCCTCGCGGGTGTACTCGTGGTCCCACGTGAACCGCCACACCTCCGGATCCCGCAGGTGTTCGGAGGCCTTCTCCACGATCGTGGCGTAGGGATCGGTCACCGCCCACGGATCGAACGGCAGGCTCGGTGCGGCTCTCCGGTAGGCCGCACCGAACCCTTCGGCCAGGTCCTTCGACGGCTGGACGGCGTTCCAGAACAGGGCGAGGCGGCCGCCCGGCCGCAGGACCTGGTAGGCCTTCGCCGCTCCGGCCACCGGATCCACCCAGTGCCAGGTCTGGCCGGCGACCACCGCGTCGAAGGTGCGTCCTTGCGGATCCCAGTCCTCGATGCGGGACTCCTCGACCGGGAAACCGTAACGCCGGGCCACCGCGGCCATCCGCGGATCGGGTTCGACGCCGAGCACCTCACAGCCCGCGTCCCGGAACTGGCGCGCGGCGATCCCGGTGCCAATACCGACGTCCAGCAGCTCGTGGTGGTCTTTCGCGATCCGGTTGATCATCTCGACGGGGTAACGGGGCCGGGCGCGGTCGTAACGCTCCGGATCGAGCCCAAAGGATTGCGCGATCTCACTGTGCTCATCGGCCCGCGTCTCATCGGCCCGCGTCTCATCGGCCCGCGTCTCGGCCCGCGTCTCGGCCCGCGTCTCGGCCCGCGTCTCGGCCCGCGTCTCGGGCCGCGTCTCGGGCCGCGTCTCATCGGCCCGCGTCTCGGGCCGCGTCTCATCGGCCCGCGTCTCGGGCCGGGTTTCATCGGGCTGGGTTTCATTGAGCCGGGTTTCATCGAGCCGGGGCTTCTCGAACCTTGACTTCGCAAATCGGGAAGTGGGCATGCGCCCACTTTAAGTGGGCGCATGCCCACTCGGCTAGATTCCTGAGTGTGCCAACCGGTGTAGCCCTACGCGACGTGCGGGAACAACTCTTCGACGCGGCCGACCGCATCCTGCTCGGATCAGGGCCGGAAGCACTCACCAGCCGAGCCGTCACCGACACCGCCGGCTGCGCCAAAGGCGTCCTGCACCGGCACTTCACCGACTTCGACGCGTTCCTCGCCGACTACGTCCTCGACCGCGTCCACCGTCTTTCCGCCGACGACCTCCTGAACGCCGGAAGCGGAACGGTCACCGGCAACGTCGCCGCCTTCCTCACCGCGCTCTTCGGCTCCGTCGCCGTCGCCATCGTCGCCCTCGTCACCTTCCGCGACGGGCTCCGTGCACGGCTCCGCGACACCTGGCCAGCCGGAGTCCCCGTGCTCACCCAGGGCGCCGTGGCCCTCGCCGACTACCTGGAGGACGAACGCGCCCGCGGCCGGGTCGCCGCCGGAGCCGACACCACAGTCCTCGGCGCCATCCTGATCGGAACCGGCCACCTGCTCCACGCCGACCGCACCGGCTCACCCCCCACCCCGGCCGAACTACGCCGTGCCGTCGAGGCGATCATCCCCGCCTGACCCGTTCCCCACCCACCCGGCCGCCCGCGCCGCGCGGTCACGGCGATCGTCACCGTCCGTCCCGCCCGCGCCGCGCGGTCGCGGTGACTATCTCCGTGCAGCCCGGTCGCCCGCGCCGCGCGGTCACGGCGATCGTCACCGCCCGTCCCGCCCGTGTCGCGCGGTCGCGGTGACTATCTCCGTGCAGCCCGGTCGCCCGCGGCGCGCGGTTACGGCGATCGTCACCGTCCGTCCCGCCCGCGTCGCGCGGTCGCGGTGATTACTTCCGTCTCGGCTGCCCGTGCCGCGTGGTCACGGCGATCGTCACCGTTCGATCTGCTCCCTGTCCGGCCGTCCGCGGCGCGTGGTTGCGGGGATCATCCTCGCTTGACCTGCTCCGCGTCGTGCCGTCGCGTCCGTCGCCACCAGCGGTACACCAGGCCTGCGTAGGAGACCAGCACCACCGCCGCGATCAGCAGTCGCACCTCGTCCAGGTAGCGCTCCGGATACATCACCCCGGTCAGGTACGTGTCGATGAAACCGCGGCTCAGCCCCGACTGGCCGGCCCGCTCCCGCGCCCAGTCCTCCACATAGGTCAGCGGGCAGTTCAGCGTGAACACCACGATGCACAGGCCCCACCCCGCCGCGACCAGGTGCAACCAGATCGTCCACGGCCAGCGCCAGGCCACGAAACCACCCAGCACGACGTACCCGATGAACAGGAAATGCACCGCCATCGTGGCCTCGGCCAGCACCCGGAAAATCATGCTCCAAGTTTCTCCCATTAATTCGTTGGACGGGTTCCCGTCCGGCGCCTATCTTTGTTCTCACCGGCCGGGCGATGGCCCAGCCGGACGGGAACGAAGGAAACGGAAGGGGAGATGATGTCCGCCAAGCGAATGTGGCAGGCCGCGACGGCTCTGACCGCCCTCTCCCCGGCCGCGCCGGCACGGACCGCGATGTCCCTGGCCGCGATGGCCCTACCGAGTTCCCCCGCCCGAGGTCTGAGCCGACTTCCGGCCCGGTGGCGCGGCTAGCATCCAGCTAGCGTCGGCGCCGCCCTTCCTGATCGGAATCGGGCGGCTTTTTCGTATGCGGGTGTAGCTCAACGGCAAGAGCACCGGCCTCCAAATCCGGCAGATGCGGGTTCGACTCCTGCTGCCCGTGCGCATTCTTCTTTGACAATTACACAGCGGATGACACATATTCTTCCGGCCTCGACCAGGCCGGGTCATGGGCCCGTAGCGCAGCGGGTAGCGCGCCGGTTCGGCAGACCGGAGGCCGGCGGTTCGATCCCGCCCGGGTCCATCTTGTCCCCGTAGCTCAGCGGACAGAGCACCGGAATACGACTCCGGCGGCCGGGAGTTCAAATCTCTCCGGGGACACGCGGTTCACGTGGCTGTAGCTCAACAGGTAGAGCGCCGTCCTGCCATGGCGGAGGTCCCGGGTTCGAAGCCCGGTAGCCACTCTTCATCGCCCTCGTGGCCCAACGGCAGAGGCACCAGACCGAGGATCTGGACGGTGCGCGTTCGAATCGCGCCGAGGGCACGTTTTTCACACCCGGATGGCCCAATTGGCAGAGGCGCTGCGTTCAGGTCGCAGAGGTTACGGGTTCGAATCCCTTTCCGGGTACGCAGTAAGGGGCTCGTAGCTCATCTGGTAGAGCGTCCGTTTTGCACGCGGAAGGTGGCCGGTTCGAGTCCGGCCGGGTCCACGTAACAACGGTGGAGGGTTGGCCGAGTGGTCTATGGCGGCGGATTGCTAATCCGTAGCAGGGGCGTACACCTCTGTCGGGAGTTCGAATCTCCCACTCTCCGCTCCTGTCGCCGTAGCTCAGTGGTCAGAGCGCCCCGCTCATAACGGGGAGGGCGGTGGTTCGAGACCACCCGGCGATACGTGTCACCACGGGTTGTGGCGCAGCTTGGTCAGCGCGCTCGCTTTGGGAGCGAGATGTCGCGGGTTCGAATCCCGCCAACCCGACGCGGGAAAAGCACAACAAAAGAGTGCCGCTAGCTCAATTGGCAGAGCTCCTGACTCTTAATCAGGCTGTTCGGGGTTCGAGTCCCCGGCGGCGCACTCGCAGGGTGGAGGAGTCCGGTCGTCCTCACCAGTCTCATAAGCTGGAGATCACGGGTTCGAATCCCGTCCCTGCTTCCAATTCGGAGGAGCCGGCCTGGCTTCGGGAACGCCGTTGGAATCGGCGTGGGCTCGGTGACGAGTCCCGTGGGTTCGAATCCCACCTCCTCCGCGCGACAGAGTTCGACAGAGGCCGGCGGAGCCGGAAGCCTCGGCGGAGCCGGAAGCCCCGCCAGGGCCGGAAGCCTTAGCAGGGACGGAGGGCTCGGCAGGGCCGGGAGCCTCGACGGAACCGGGAGTGTCATCCGCTGTGTAGCGTCGCCGGCATGGCGTACACGATCAGGGCCGCGACCTCCGATGATGTCGGAGCGATCGCGGCTGTCTGGCATTCCGGGTGGCATGACGGGCATGCGGGGCATGTGCCGGACGAGTTGACCGCGGTGCGGACCCCCGACGCGTTTCCGGCTCGGGTCGTCGCGCGGCTGGAACGGACCACGGTGGCTGTCAAGGACGGTCAGGTGGCCGGATTCGTCACGGTCACCGCGGACGAGGTGGAGCAGGTGTTCGTCGACGGCGGACATCGGGGCGGCGGGGTGGCCACGCTGCTGCTCGACGAGGCGGAACGGCAGGTCGCGACGGCCGGTCACGTCGAGGCGTTCCTGGTGGTGGCGGTGGGGAACGCGCGGGCCCGGCGCTTCTACGAGCGGCAGGGCTGGGCCGACGCGGGGCCGGTCGACTACCCGGCGGAAACGGCCGGTGACTCCACGATGACGGTCGTGGTGCGCCGGTACGTCAAGCGAGTCCACCGCTAGAAGGCCTGCGCACCGGGGACTCCGCTGGGCCAAAACCGACATGGGTGGGTTGCGTGAACTGCCGGTGAGGGGAAACCTGCGGGTAGGGATGCGCTTGAGGAGGCCTGCCATGGGCAAGGTCGTCGCTGCCCTGTCCATGTCACTGGACGGGTTCGTCGCGGACGAGCATGACGGTGTTGGTGAGCTGTTCGGGTGGTACATGAACGGTGATGTCGAGTTACCGAGCGCCGATCCGCGCCGGGTGTTCCGGGTGACCGGGGCGAGCGAACGGTACCTGCGGTCGGGGTTCGGGAGTTCCGGTGCGCTGATCTGTGGGCGGCGGTTG
Organism: Actinoplanes couchii; assembly: GCF_016862075.1. Classification (GTDB taxonomy): domain Bacteria; phylum Actinomycetota; class Actinomycetes; order Mycobacteriales; family Micromonosporaceae; genus Actinoplanes; species Actinoplanes couchii. The sequence goes on from NZ_BOMG01000070.1 coordinate 42,689, forward strand.
TTCGACCGTACCGACGGATGGGGTGGAAGGCATCCGGCAGGGTGTCCGGTTTTTGTGGTGAGTCACTCGGTGCCGGGTGGGTGGCCGCGGGACGATTCGGAGACTTCGTTCTTCCCGGATCCGATCGGGGCGCTGGAGGCCGCGCAGAAGGTGGCGGGGGAGCGAACGGTGTCGGTGTCCACTCCCACGCTCACTCAGCAGTATCTGGACGCGGGTCTGCTCGACGAGATCGCGGTGTCGCTGGTGCCGGTGCTGTTGGGGACCGGAACCCGGTTGTTCCGGATGCCGGTGGTGATGCCGATCCGGCTCGGTGATCCGGAGGTGATCGAGGGGCGGGGTGTCACCCACCTGACCTATCGGGTGCTGCGGTAGGCAGTTTCTCCAGGAACCGGGTCAGGTGCGGGTCGAAGAGTTTCGGGTCGGCGGCCAGGATCTCGGCGCGGCTCCACCACCGGATGCCGTGGAATTCGCCGGCGTCCGGTGTCAGTTCGCGGTCGCGGGGGACGTCGACGGTGTACCAGAGGCTGACGTCGGTGTGGCCGGAGTCGACGCCGACGGTCTCGGTGACGGTGAGGAAGACCGGTTCGCTGGTGGGCGCGGTGGTGACGCCGAGTTCCTCCTCGATCTCGCGGGCGGCGGTCCGGTGTGGGTGTTCGTCGACTTCGACGTGGCCGCCGGGTGGCAGCCACAGTCCGGCGTTGACGTGTTCGACGAGCAGCACCGAGCCGTCGGCGGGGTCGATCGGGACTACATACGACACCAGGTGCTGTGCGGGCTGTGCGGGCTTCACCCGCCGGAAGACGTCGTCGGTACGCCGGAGCCAGCCCAGCGTGTGGGCCCGGTGTTCGGCCTCCAGATTGTCGCCGGGGACCAGGCCGGTCACCAGTTCGTGCACTGTCGCCACCGTTGAACGCATGGCAAAAATGATTTCACCCCACTGTGCCGTACGGGTGACAATGCGTGCCGTGATCACACGTGTCGAGGGGGACGGCTGACTGTGTTGAGCGAACCGGTCGAGGAGGGCTCCGCGGCTGACGAGCGCTGCCGGGCCGCGGGGATGCGACGGGTGCTCGCCCTGACGTACACCAAGCTGGCGGTGTCGGATTTTGATCTGAAGCCGGAGGCGGTGCCGGGCTATCGGCTGGTGCACTGGGAGGGCACCGTGGCGGACGATCTGGCGGAGACGTTCGCGCGTGCCCGGCCGGCGATGGACGACATGCCGATGGATGACATCGACTACCGTCCGGAGCCGTGGGACGTGGCGCGGCTGCACCGGGTGGCGGCGGTGGTGGCCGATCGTGGTGACACGCTGTTGACCACGGCGGCGATCGGCGCCGACGGGGAGATGGCCGGGTTCACCGAGGTGGTGCTGTCCGGCGACGAGGGGTTGCACTACGGGACCGGGGTGCTGCCGGCGCATCGGGGGCGTGGCCTGGCGAAGTGGTTGAAGGTCGCCCAGATCGGTCTCGTCAAGGAGCGGTTTCCGCAGGTGAAAGCGCTGGTGGCGGACACCGCGGACAGCAATGTGGTGATGCGGCGGGTCAACGACGCGCTCGGCTACCGGCCCACTCATCGCAGTTTCATCTATCAGGACGACCAGGAGGCGTGACCATAATCCAGCATCATCTGACCGTCGCCGGCTACGACATCCGGCATCTGGCCACCATGGCGGAGAGTCACGGTGGGTTCGTTCGTTCCGTGGAGGCGGACCACTATCAGTGGGGGCCGCGCCGGACCATCGTGGTGCGCGGGGAGTTGGGCGAGTGGGGTGTCCGGGTGCAGCGGGTGCAGAGCCTCGACGACGATCTGACCGGTGGCCGGGACTTCCTGCATCAGGTGGAGCTGCTGTCCGAACCGGATCAGGTGGCCGACATGGTGCGGCTGGACGAGATCGCCGAGTCGCACGGGGCCGGGCTGTTCCGTGATCCGCGGCGGCTGATCATCCAGGGCCTGCGGAGGACCACCGTTGCGGAGGCGGGGGAGCGGCTGGACCGGCTGGTGGCGGACCTGCGGGCGGCCGGTCTGCGGGTCGGCCCGGTGGATCGGTGGTGTGTGCGGCGGGACACCGATCCGGCGTCGGACGTGGGCTGGCTGACCCCGACGGAGCGGTTCGGCCGGGAGTCGGTGATCAACAGGCGGCGCGCGAGTGGCATGCCACCGACGTTCCAGCCGGTGCGCAAACAGAAGGCGACCCAGCGGTACGTCTTCGATCCGGCGCTCAAGCAGCACTCCAACGCGTACCGGCCGGGCGAGCCGGTGTTCCCCGACCCGTCGACCGGCCGGGACTGGCGGGCGGCGCGGGACCGGGCGATGAACGAGTTGCTGACCGCGATCGGGCGGAGCCGGTTCGCGGGGCATCTGGTGGTGCGGGGCAGCGCGGTGATGCGGGCGTGGCTCGGCGATCAGGCGCGGCCGCCGGGTGATCTCGACTTCGTGGTCACTCCGGTGGACATCACCAGCGACAGTGTCCAGGCCCGGGAACTGCTCGACGCGATCATCGAGGCGTCCGGCCGGCCGGCCGCGGATGTCTCCGAGTCGGCGATCTGGACGTACGAGCGAGCCGACGGCCGCCGGTTGGTGATCACCTACCCGGACGACTTCAGCCTGCAGGTCGACGTGGTGTTCGGCGAGGGTCTGCCGATCGATCCGGAGCCGGTGGGGCTGCGCGGGGTGGACGTGCCGGTGCTGGCGGCGACCCCGGAGCTGTCGCTGGTCTGGAAACTGGTGTGGCTGTTCACCGACAGGTACCCGCAGGGCAAGGATCTGTACGACGCGGTGCTGCTCGCCGAGCGGTTCACCGCTGATCTGGATCTGGTGCGGGAGCTGTCCGAGCCGGACATGGGCGCGGAGGCCGCCGGGTTCACCGCGGCGACCGTGCTGACCTGGTCGGATGTGGACTGGGGCAACTTCCTCGGCGACTTCCCGGGGGTGCCGGGGGCAGCCCGGCAATGGTTGCGCCGGCTGTCCCTGGCACTCTCCGTTCCTGTTACGCGGCCTGCTCCGCCGCCTTCTCCGCCGTCGGGCGGTAACCCGCCGGACGGCTCGTGAACGTGCCCCGGCCGTGCGTGCGGCTGCGCAACCGGGTCGCGTAACCGAACAGTTCGGCCAGCGGCACGGTCGCGGTCACCGTGCGTACCGTCGAATCGGTCACCTGGGCCCGGCGGGCCGCGAGGTCGCCGAGGACCGCGCCGATCGCCTCGCCCGGCGCGCTCACGGTGACCTCGGCAACCGGTTCCAGCAGCGTCAGCGTGCAGGCACGCAGCGCCGCGCGGAGCCCGAACCGGCCGGCCGCGCGGAACGCCATCTCCGACGAGTCCTTGACGTGTGTCTGACCGTCGGTGAGGGTGACCCGCAGCCCGACCACCGGATGCTCACCGTCGGTGAGGGCTTCCCGGCAGCCGGCCTCGACCGCGCGGATCAGGTCGGCCGGAACCCGGCCGCCGGTCACCGTGGAGGTGAAGGTGAAACCGGTGCCGTCGGCCGGTGTCACGTCCAGGACGACGTGCGCGAACTGGCCGGCGCCACCGTCCTGTTTGACGTGCCGGTAGACGACTCCGGTGACACCCCCGGTGACCGCCTCGCGGTAGGCGACCCGGGGGCGGCCGGTGATCAGTTCCAGTCCGGTGGTCTGGCGCAGTTTCTCCACGGCCACCTCCAGGTGCAGTTCACCGACGCCGGACAGCAGGATCTGGCCGGTCTCCCGGTCGGTGCGGACGTGCAGCGACGGGTCCTCCTCGGTCAGGGTGGCCAGGGCGGACGGCAGGCGCTGGGCGTCGGAGCGGGTGCGGGCCTCGACCGCCACGGACACCAGCGATTCGGTCGTCCGTGGGGCCTCCAGCTCGACCGGCGCCTCCCTAGTGGAGAGGGTGGCCCCGGTCCGGGCCGCCTTGATCCCGGTGACGGCGACGATTTCCCCCGCCCTCGCCTGATCCACGTCGGTCTGCCGGTCCGCCTGGACGCGGAGAATTCTGGAGATTCGTTCGGTGCGGTTGTCCGTGGCGTTCCACAGGATGTCTCCCTTGGTGATCGTTCCGTCGTAGACGCGCAGGTAGGTGAGCCTCTCGCGCTTCTTGAAGATCAGCGCGAGTGGTGGCTTGGTCTGGTCTCCGGTGGGTTCGGGCAGGTAGTCGACAATGCCGTCGAGCAATTCCTCGACGCCGATGTTCTGGAAGGCCGATCCGCAGAAGACGGGTACTGCCTTGTTTTCCAGGGTGAGGTCGTGGATGGCCTTTTTGAGAGTTGTGTCCGACATTTCAGACAGTTCGTTCAGGGCTTCCTCGTGGAGTTCGGCTACCGCTTCTTCTAGGGCTTTTCGTGCAGATCGGGCATGCGGGGGCGGTTGGTTCACCAGGTCGATCACGCCCTCTTCGGTCGGCAGCTGCACCACCAGCGCTGTCACTTCCAGGCGCTCCCGGATCGAGGCGACCGCCGCGTCGAAGTCGGCCCCGGCCCGGTCCAGCTTGTTGACGAACGCGATGCGGGGCACGCCGTAGCGGTCAGCGGTCCGCCAGACGGTCTCGCTCTGCGGCTCCACCCCGGCGACACCGTCGAAGACCGCGACCGCCCCGTCGAGCACCCGCAGCGAACGTTCCACCTCGTCGGAGAAGTCCACGTGGCCGGGTGTGTCGATCAGGTTGAGCCGATGGCCGGCCCAGTCGCAGCTCACCGCCGCGGCGAAGATGGTGATGCCCCGATCCCGCTCCTGCGGATCGAAATCGGTCACGGTGTTGCCGTCGTCGACCCGCCCGGATCGGTGGGTCGTGCCGGTGGTGAACAGGATGCGCTCGGTCAGGGTGGTCTTGCCGGCGTCGACGTGCGCGAGGATGCCGATGTTACGAATGGTCATGACAGGGATCTTTCGAGCGTGAACTGGTGGTGGACCGCGCCTGTTACAGGCAGAGACCAGCCCCGGTGGCGCAGCCGGAGCCGGCCACACCGCTCACCAGGATCAGCTCGAAACGCGACGCGGGGATGACGACGGCGGTGCGGTACTGCATGGCCGGGTCTCCTTCCGGTCGCGGTTGATGGCATCGACGTTACGGAGATCCCGGCGCGCCGTCGAGCGATTAAAGTGGTCGATGGTGACGCTCGCTCTGGTGCTGCTGATCATGGTGGCGGTTCGTGCCGCGAACCGCCTCGGGCCCGCGCGGGCGCAACCCGTGATCGGGCCCCTCGCGGCGTTCCTGCTGGTCGCGGTCTCCGGCCTCACTCCCGCGGCGGCGGGCCTCACCCTTTCCGGTTTCTGGTACGCCGGGGTAGCGGCCCTGCTGGTCGCCGCCGGGTACGGGGTCGCGCTGGTGATCCCCGCCGCGCGCCGGGCCCTGGCCGTCCCGTCCTTCGACCACCCGCTGCGCCGGGCGCTGATCGGGGTGCCGCTGTCCACGGTGATCTTCGAGGAGGTGGCGTTCCGGGGCGTGCTGTGGGGCCTGCTGTATGTCGGCCACGGGCCGGTGTGGGCGTACGTGATCACTGCTCTGCTCTTCGGGCTCTGGCATCTTCCGGACACCCGGGAAGTGGCCTTCACCACCCTCGCGGGTGTCGTTCTCAGCTCTCTCCGGCACGCGGGCGGCGGACTTCTGGCCCCCTTCGTGCTCCATTGGACCGCCAATGGCCTGGGGATACTCGCTTCGGTATGGGTGCGGCGTTCGATGCAACCCGATTCCGGTGGCAACGCTTAATCCTGAGAAAGGTGTCCGACCCCGTCGCTAGGCTCCCAACAGCCGCCTCACCTGTGGAGATGTTGTGAGCAGTCAGACCTCGGCGCCGGCGAAACTGGACGGCGCCGTCCTCAAGATCGCTGGGGTCGTCGTCCTCGGCGCCATCATGTCGATCCTCGACGTGACCGTGGTGAGTGTCGCCCTGCCGACGTTCGCCGACACGTTCCAGGCCAGCCTCGCCGAGGTCGCGTGGACGATGACCGGCTACACGCTGGCCCTCGCCACCGTCATCCCGCTGACCGGCTGGGCCGCCGACCGGTTCGGCACCAAACGGCTCTACATGGCCGCACTGCTGCTTTTCGCCGCCGGTTCGGCGCTGTGTGCCACCGCCGACAGCATCAGCCAGCTGGTGGCCTACCGGGTGTTGCAGGGCCTCGGCGGCGGCATGCTGATGCCGCTCGGCATGACGATCATGACCAAGGCGGCCGGGCCGGACCGGATCGGCCGGCTGATGGCCGTCCTCGGCATCCCGATGTTGCTCGGCCCGATCAGCGGCCCGATCCTCGGCGGCTGGCTGATCGACTCGTACTCGTGGCACTGGATCTTCCTGATCAACATCCCGATCGGCATCGCCGCGCTGATCTACGCGCAGATCGTGCTGCCGAAGGACAACCCCGAGCCGTCCGAGTCGTTCGACTTCATCGGCATGCTGATGCTGTCGCCCGGTCTCGCCCTCTTCCTCTACGGCGTCTCCACCCTGCCCGAGGAGCAGAGCGTCACCGCCCCCAAGGTGGGGATCCCGATGCTGGTCGGCGCGCTCCTGGTGATCGGGTTCGTCCTCTACTCGTTCAAACCGAAACATCCGCTGCTCGACCTGCGCCTGCTGCGCAACCGGAACCTGACCGTCGCGTCGGTCACGCTGTCGGTGTTCACCGTCGCGTTCATGGGCGCCGGGCTGCTCTTCCCCAGCTACTTCCTGCAGATCCACGGCGAGACCACACTGCACGCCGGTCTGCTGATGGCCCCGCAGGGCATCGGCGCCATGCTGACCATGCCGATCGCGGGCATGCTCGCCGACAAGGTGCCGATCGGGCGGACCGTGCCGTTCGCGTTGCTGCTGATCACCGCCGGGTTCTTCGCGTTCACCCAGGTCGGGCCGGACACGTCGTACGTGCTGCTGTGCGGTTCGCTCTTCGTGATGGGCCTCGGCATGGGCGGCACGATGATGCCGATCATGACGTCGGCGCTGCGGACCCTCACCAGTCACGAGGTCGCGCGCGGCTCCACCCTGCTGAACATCCTGCAGCAGATCGCCGGGTCGGTCGGTGGCGCGGTGATGTCGGTGATCCTGACCGCCGAGCTGAACGACTCCACACCGGTCCCGGGGCTGACCGGCCCGACCGGAGCACCGGTCACCGAGGCGGGCCTGGCCATCGGCGCCCAGATGGACCCGGCCGTGGCGGCGAGTGTGCCCGACCCGAGCATCCTGGAGCGGGGGCTGGCGTTCGCGGCGGATTCGTTCGCGACCACGTTCATGGTCGGTTTCGTGCTGACCGCGCTGACGTTGATTCCCGCCCTGTTCCTGCCCCGCAAGCGCGAGGAGTCCCACCTGCTCGACGACGACAAGACCGCCGCGCCGGTCATCCTGCACTGACTTATCCGTTTTGTTCGGCTTCCTGGCTTACCTGGTGCCGCCCGGTTGTCCCTTTTGTCGCGGCTGGTGACTCGGCGGTCGGCGGGCTTTCGGGCGGCCTGCGGGTTTCCGGCGTCCCCGGTGCGTTCGGGTGGCCCGGTGTTGTCGCGGGGCGGCGGCTGCGGTGGGGTCGGGTCAGAATGAGCCGGTGACTCGGATGGAGCTGGTCGGTTCCGGGCGGGAGGCCGACGTCTTCGCCCTGGATTCGGGGCGGGTGCTGCGGCGGTACCGGAACGGGGCCGGTGCGGGGGCCGAGGCGGAGATGATGGCGTACCTCGGCGGGCTCGGGTTTCCGGTTCCGCGGGTGTTCGAGGTCAGTGGCGCCGACATGATTCTGGAACGCCTCGACGGGCCGACCATGCTCGGGGCGCTCGGGGACGGGCGGCTCACCATGGCCGAGGGCGCCGGGATCCTGGCCGATCTGCAGCGCCGCCTGCACGGACTGCCGGCCCGGCTCGCCCGGCAGGACGGCGACCGGATCCTGCACCGGGACCTGCATCCGGACAACGTCATGCTCACCACCCGGGGCCCGGTCGTCATCGACTGGCACAACGCCGCCGAGGGCCCACCCGCCGTCGACGTCTGCCTGACCGCCGTCATCCTGGCGCAGGTCGCCGCCGCCCCCGACCATCCCCACGCGGCCGGCGCCGCCGCGTTCCTCACGTCGTTCCTGGCACTGACCGGCACCGCGATGCCGGAGGCACTCGCCGAGGCGATCGAGATCCGCCGAGCCGACCCGGCCCTGACTCCGGCCGAATCCGAAACCCTCGCCGCAACCGTCACCCCACTGATCCGGGCCGCCCTACCCGCCCCTCTTCCACCATCGTCGCCACCGCCGTCGGCCGGCTGATCCGGGCCGTTTTCCGCGGCCGCCCTTTCGGCCGCCGCCCTGCTGATCCGGGCGGCCTTTCCCGGGTCGCCTGCGCGGGGTGCTTCTCCCGGGCCGCCGCCTTCTTCGCCGCCTCGGCCCTCTTCGCCGCGGCTGTCGGCTTGTCGGGTCGGAGTGCCCGTCCCGATTGCCGTCTGCTGCCTTCGCTGCGGGCGGCGGCAGCGGTTTCCGTTGGTGCTGTGTTGTTGTGGTGTCGCCAGGCCGCCCCCCGTTTCCCGCGGGCCGGGGTGGCCGCGGGTGAGCTGCCTGACGACAGGATCCGGGCGGCTTCTCAGCCGATGTGGACGGTTCGGGTCCAGGACGGTGTCAGGATCGGGACGTAGTTGTCCTCGTCGTCCTCGGCCGGGGGCCGGCTGAACAGGCCTACCACTGTTCGGCACGGGGGACGGTGGTCCGGCCATGGGGTCTGGCCGTCGGTCAGGGCCACCACCACGTCGGGGCGGGTGGTCAGGGCGGTGGCGAAACCGGCCCGAAGATCGGTTCCGCCGCCGCCCAGCAGCGTGATGTTCTCGGCCTGGCAGATCGGGCCGGAGACGTGGGTGGCCGCGTCGCAGGAGATCACCCGGAGCAGGTCGCTGCGGCCGCCTACCGCCCGGGCTATCGCGGCCACCTCCAGCAGGGCACTGCCCAACTCGGAGTCGCTCACCGAACCCGACGTGTCGATCACCACGGCCACCCGGGGCGGGCGGCGGCGCAGGCTCGGCAGGATCACGCCGGGCAGGCTCGACGCTCGGCGGGACGGGCGGTTCCAGAAGTAGTCCTCGCCGGCGCCGGAGGCCGAGACCGCGGACCGGATCGCGCTGCCCAGCAACTGCCGCCACGGCTGTGGTGGGTGGATCACCCGCTCGGCCCAGCGTTTCCAGCCGGCCGGGCTGTCACCCCGGCCGATGATGCCGCGCGCCACCCGATGCCGGACCAGCGCCTGGGCCTCGGCGTCCATGGCGTGTGCGCCGTCCGGGCCGAGTTCCCACGGGCGGTCCGCGCCGTCCGCGCCGCCGCCGCAGTCCAGCCAGACCAGACGGTCCAGGTACGGGCCCATCGCGATCATCGGCAGGTACTCCTCCATCAGTTTGCCGTCCGGCAGGCCGAGGAGGCTCGGGACGATCGCCCCGGACGGGCGGGGCAGTCCGTCGCCGTACACGTCGTCGTTGATCTCGAAGTCTCCGGCGATGTTCATCCGCAGGCGGTCACCGGGGCCGGTCAGGTCCTTCCCGGCGGCCAGCCGGTCACCCCGGCCGTGGTGGTCGCGCAGCAGGTGGGAGACCTCGTGCACCCAGATCCCGGCGAGTTCCTCCAGCGGTGTCGCGGTCACGAAACCGGGGGAGACGTAGCACCGCCAGTACCTGTCGACCGCCATCGTCGGCACCCGCCAGGACAGGATCGGCTTCAGTGCGAACAGGGCGGTCGCCAGATAGGGGCGGGCTTCGGCGGCGAACAAGCGGGCCGCATAGAGCTTCTCGGACTCCTCGGCGGTGAACGAGGCCCGCCGCGACCCTTCCGGCGTTGATGGTGGGGCCTTCCGCTCGGACGCGGCCTTGCCCTGCGGAGCGGCGCCTCTGCCTTGCGGAGCGGCGACCCTGCCTTTCGGCGCGGGGCCTCTGCCCTGCGGCGCGGCGATCCTGCCTTTCGGCGTGAGGCCTCTGCCCTGCGGCGCGGCGATCCTGCCTTTGGGCGTGAGGCCTCTGCCCTGCGGCGTGGTGGCCTCGCCCTCCGGCTCGGGTCTGCCCTCCGGCTCGGATGGCCGGTCCGGGGCGGATCTCGCATGAGGCGGGTGGGGCGAGGGCGATGCTGATGGCGTACGCAGCAAAGGTTTGGTTTTCATCGGTTTGCACCCACGCGGCGGCGGAGGATGGCGGCCGGGGCCAGGCGTTCGATGGTGTCCGGAACTGCCCAGTCGTCGCGGCGCAGTGCGGCCAACGTGGACGCCGGCACCACCACCAGGTCCGGTGCGCCGGTCTCCAGGGCCCGGACCAGCACCGCCCACGCCGCGTCCCAGCGGGACCGTTCCGGCCGTTTGCGGACCGCCTCGACCACCCCGTCGAGGGTGGCCTGGCGCAGGTCGCCGCGTTCCGGCAGGACAGCCGACGACGGGTCGGCCAGCAGCGACTCCGGGTCGGGCAGGTCGAGACGGTCGAGGAAAGCCAGCAGTTCCAGGCCCGGGCCGTCGCCTACGGTGCCGCGGACCAGCATCGACAGCACCTCGCGGGACACACCGGCCGCGGTGGCGAACGCGATCAGCCGCAACGCCATGTCCCAGCTGCGCGGCGACGGCCACGGACCGCCGCGACGGGACTCGCTGTCCGGCAGGCGGTGCACCAGCGTCGGCCGGGCGTCGAGGAAACCGCACACCGCCCGCCGGGCCAGCGCCACCGCCTCGGGCAGCCGCTCGTCGTCGAGGCGGGGCAGCAGGGCGCGCGGCCAGGTTCCGCCCAGCCCGCGGACCACCACCTCGTGCTGGAACGTCCACTGGATGTGCACGAACCGGTTCGCCAGCGGCGCACTCAACTCCCAGCCGTCGGCCGCGGACGAACGCGGGTTCGCGGCGGCCACGATGCGCACACCGGGCGGCAGGGTCAGGGCGCCGACCCGCCGTTCCAGCACCACCCGGAGCAGGGCGGCCTGCACCGCGGGCGGGGCGGTCGACAACTCGTCCAGGAACAGCAGGCCGTGCCCGGCGCGGACCAGCCGAACCGCCCAGTCCGGCGGCGCCATCGGCACCCCCTGCACCGCCGGATCGTCGCCGATCACCGGCAGGCCGGAGAAGTCGGACGGCTCGTGCACGCTGGCGATCACCGTGGTCAGCGGTAGTCCGAGCCCGTCGGCGAGCTGGTTCAGGGTAGCGGTCTTGCCGATGCCGGGCTCACCCCAGAGCAGCACCGGCAGGTCGGCGGCGACAGCCAGGGTGAGCGCTTCGAGCTGGCTGTCGGGTCGCGGTTCGGTGCCGGTCGTGGCGAGAAGGGCCAGCAGTTCGGCGGCGACCGGCAGGGTGTTGAAACTGGTCAAAGAGATCACCTTGGGATTTTTCAGACCGCTTTTCGGGTACGCCCGGAGTAGGGCGCCGTCGTCGTGCGGCAAGTGGGTGGGGTTCAGTGGCGCGCTTCCGGCCTTGTCCGGGCAGGCTTCTTGTTGTTGGCGCGCTCGGTCTTCGGTGGCGTGCTCGGGTCTTTATGGCGGCCGGTGGCTCGCTCGGGTCGTTTCAGTGGCGGCCGGTGGCTCGCTCGGGTCGTTTCAGTGGCGGCTGGTGGCACGCTTCGGTAGTCGGCGGTGCCGGCCGCGGCGGCCGAGTTTGTGCTGGTGGACGCCGAGTGGGGCGCCGAGCCGGGGTGGTGTCTGCCCGGCCAGTCGCCCGGCCCGGTAGGTTCCGTGCTCCGCCGACCCGTCATCGGCGTCGTCGAAGGCTTCCCGGAGCGTGCCCTCGATCTCGGCGTCCGGCCCGAGCCACTCGGCGACCAGGGCGGCGGCACCGTCCCGGTCACCGTGGTCCAGCCGGGTGCGTACCTCGTCCAGCCAGTGTGGACTGCGACTGTCCTCGGCGATGACCCGCAGACACGGCAGCGGCGGCCCGCCGAACGTGACGAGAAGTTCCTCCCGCCGCAGCTCGTCGGGATGGTGATCGAGCGGAACGAGCCGCCCGTCGACGATCCCCAGCCGATGTGTCACACCCCGGCACTCGACGAGCCGCACCCCGGTGGCCACCGCAACCGGCGGCACGGCGCCGGCGGTGAACCCGGGCACAAGAGCGGCAGCCACGAGCGGATGCAGCTGCTCCGGGCTGATCATCCCGGCGTGCAGCAGCTCCAGATCGGGCGGTAGCCAGGTGGCGGCGTAGGGCAGGACCGGCCCACCCGTACCGCAGCGGTGGTGCTCGAACCGCGAACCGTGACCGTCGTCGCTGACCGTCAGCCGACGCCCACCACCCAGCCGGACCGCGACCGGCCCGCGAAGCCCGTCGGCCGCGCGCAGGATCCCCGCCTCGGCCACCCACCGGTGAACCGCGTAACCACGCCCCGCCGGAATCTCCACCCCGGCGTCGTGGGGCCCTGCTTCCACGGCATGTCGGTGGGCCGCATGGTCGCGGCCTGCCGTTTTTTCCGGGTGGTCGCGGTCTGCCGTTTCCGCCGCTCCTGCCGCGGGGTTGCGGTCTGCGGTTCCTTCGGCATGGGCGTGGCCTGTCGAATCTTCCGCGGGTTGACGGCCTGCCGTTTCTTCCGGGTGGTCGCGGTTCGCCGGGCCGTCGGCGGGATCGCGGTTTGCCGAGCCGTCGGCGAAGGCGTCCTCGCCCGGTCCCGCGGGCCGGTTCCCGGGCCCGGCCGGGTCGCTCGGGGTGGCGCCGGAACGTTCCCGCAGGTCCGGGGCGTGGGTGGCGGACCACAGGTGTGGGTGCAGGTCGAGGCGGAAACGGTGGTCGGGGCGTGGCCACGGGTGCGGGCCGGGGTCGCCGGCGCCGGGATCCCAGAGAGCCAGGCTGATCCGCTGACCGAAGTCCGCCCAGGTCGGGGCGGTCCGGGCGACCAGGTGGAGATCGCCGCCGGGAAGCCGGTACCGGATCAGGGACATGGTCAGGCCGGGACGGAGCAGGCCGTCGGCGATGGTTCGGGGCAGATGCCAGCGCAACAGATCGGGTGCGAGATCCCGAAGATCGGCTTGAAGGCGTGCCGCGAACTCCCGGCCCCGGTCGACGGCCACGGTACGCAGATCAAAATCCACGTCGACATGCGCGGCAGCGCACGCCCCGGCCCAGTCACCGGCGATCCGGCGGGTGGTGGCAGCAAGAATCATCGAGGTCGGCACGGCAAACTGCCGCACGTGCCGCCAGCTGTGGAGACGGGCCAGCCCGTCCGCTTCGGATGAGCGCATCAGCACTCAACTTGCGCGGACGAGACCCCCGTTCCGTTCACGAAGGTATCCATTGCCGGGGAGCGTACATCCTCCCGCCCCCACCGACCACCCCCGGTCCGAGCGACCCCCACGCCAGCCAACGCTCCCCTCCGAGCCCGGCCTCGCAGCGCGAAGTCGCATCTCACCTGACGGTGCGAAGGGTGTGCTTGGCCTTGCGGTGCGAAGGCGCGGAGGGGACGGGCTGGGAAGAGGAGGACGGGTGAGTGCGACGCGAAGGCGAGGAGGACGGGTGAGTGCGACGCGAAGGCGAGGGGGCGGAGAAAGGCCGCGGAAGGGGCGAAAGCGAGGGAGGGGCGTGGAAGGGGCGAATGCGAGGAGGCGTTGAGGGGACGGAGCTAGGAAGAAGCGGACGGGGTGAGTGCGAGGCGAACGGCAAAGGCGTGAAGGAAGGCAGGGACGGGTGGGCGCGAAGGAGGGGAAGTGGATGGCGGGGCGCGGAAGAAGGGTGCGGAGGGCGAGGGCGTGGAGGGCGGGGCCGGGAAGGAGTGGGTGGGGGCTGGGGGAGATCACTCGGGTGGGGTATTGCGTAATCACTTTCGGACTTGGGGGGTTGGGTTGATCTTGGTCTATCTGGATAACGGAATGGTTGCGAAGGGGAATCGTTGTCACTATCAGGTGATCGGAATGGCGAAAATTGATCACTCCGCTGTACGTTAAGTCCAGAAAAAGCGGGACATCTACCGGATTTCCATCCGGTAAATGATCGATGTCCTGGTCATTTCGTCCCCCCGATTCGTTGATCCGGCATACCTGACTCGTTCGATCGGCTATGGCTAGGTGCGCAGAGTGTTCCGGCCAGTTACGTTAAGTATGTGGACGGTGAAGATCTCTATTGGCACGAACTGGATTCCACCTGGGCGGACCACCAATTTCCCGGATCATTGAAAGATCTCCGGACCCCTGGACATTCGAATGGACGCGGGGCGATAAAAAGGTATGTGACCTGTCGGCGACCCGGCCCGCGCCGGCGTCCATCAACGAGGGTGGTGTGATGATCCGGGTCGTCGTGGTGAGAGACGAGGGGTACTTCGGTGTCCCGGTGCGAGCGTTCCTCGAGGCCGAACCGGACATGCACTACGTCGACACCCTGCCGATCGGCAACGACCTGGCGCAGCGTGCGGCACAGTTGTGGCCCGCAGTGGTGGTCATCGACACCCAGTACATGGTGAGTCAGGTGCTGCCGATCGCCGACGCGCTGCACTCGGCGATCCCGTCGTGTTCGATGCTGCTGCTGTGTGATCCGTCGAAGCGGGGCATGCTCCCACCCCGGCGGTGGAACGGCGGGTTGAACTTCCTGGTCAAGGACACTTCGGCGCCGTCGCTGGCGGATGCGGTGCGCCGGCTGGCCCGGGGCGAGCGGGTGGTGTCGCCGATGCTGCAGGCGGCGTCGCTGAACACCGATCGGGGGTTGAGCACCCGCGAGCTGGAGGTGCTGGGCCTGGCCGCGGAGGGCGAGTCGGTGAAGGAGATCGCCGGCCGGCTCTATCTGTCGGGGGGAACGGTGCGGAACTATCTGTCCGCGATCATCTCGAAGACGGGTGCCCGGAATCGTCTGGACGCCATTCGTATCGCCCGAAAGCAGGGTTGGCTGCGTTGAGCCGTCGGCGGCGGCGGGAGACGGGTAGTTTGGGAACGGATGCCGAGCCACCAGATCGATGTTCCCGCGCTGCCCGTCCTGCTGCCTCTGGGCCTGACGTTGATGGCGGTCTGCGCCGGTCTGCTGCACCGGCGGGGTCTGTTGAGCGCGCCCCGGCTGCTGGCCGGCTGGTTCGCCGGGTGGTACTCGGTGGCCGTCCTCGGCGCGACGATGCTGCCGATGCATCTGGCCTGGGGGCCGCAGGCCGGCGGCCCGGATCTGTACCGGTTCATCTTCGTCCCGGTGCTGGAAATGCGGCCGCTGGACTTCGTGCTCAACACGATCATGACGCTGCCGCTGGCCACGGTGCTGTACCTGGTGTTCGGCGTACAGAACAGGCGTCAGGTGGTGTGGACCGGGTTCTTGATCAGTCTGGCCATCGAGTCGACCCAGCTGCTCCTGCTGCTCACGCTGGACGGCAACCGCTGGGCGGACGTGAACGACCTGATGTCGAACACTCTCGGCACCTGGCTCGGTTTCCTGGTGCTGCGGCGGCTCATGCGTTCCGCACGCTGGAGCCGGGTACTGGAAAGCTGTTCTTCCGCCCGAACCGGGCACGGCCGAACCGGCCGCGATATGCCAGCAGCGGTGCGATGAGCCGCCGCCCGGGCCGGGCCGAGATCTGTTCGTAGACCCGGCCGACCGAGGCGGCCAGATGGTCGGTGCCGTACCGGGCGCCCGCCGACCGGGCCGGCAGCCGGGCACCGTCACGTTCGGCGAGGCAGAGCAGTTCGGCGCGCAGGGTGCGGGGCAGTGATTCGCGGTCCTGGGACAGCCGGTGGGTGCCGGGGACCGGGGTGCGGGCGGCGGCCCGCTCGGCCAGCGGGACGCACGAGGCGTAGACGGCGGGCAGTCCGGCCGCGACCGCTTCCAGGGCGGCCAGCCCGAACGACGTCTGGCTCGGTGAGGCGAAGACGTCCATGGCGCAGTACATGTCGTGCGGGTGGGCGACCGCGCCGGGGAACAGCACCCGGTCGGCGACGCCTTCGATGACGGCGAGGCGTTCCAGGTCGGCGCGGGCCGGTCCGTCGCCGACGAGCACCAGGACCGCGCCGGGCACCTCGGCGATGGCGCGGATCAGCAGGTCGAACCGCTTGTCCGGGTCGAACCGGCCGACCCCGCCGATCAGCGGCACGCCCGGTCCGACGCCGAGCCGGGCGCGGGTGGCCGCTCGCAGCGCCGGGTCGAAGCGGAACTCGGCGACGTCGATCGCCTTCGGGATGGTGGTGATCCGCCGCTGTGGCACGCCCCAGGCGCGCAGCCGGTCGGCGATGGCGGCGGACCCGGCCACGGTGATCTGGCCGAGGCGTTCGGTGGCCAGGTAGAGCGGCCGGGTGACGGCGCCCAGGTGGTGTTCGGTGGCGACCACGTGCGGTATCCCGGCCAGCCGGGCGGCCACCCGGCCCTGCACGTTGGCCTGGTAGAGGTGGGTGTGCACCAGGTCGTAGCGGCCGGTGCGCATCAGGTGCCGCAGGTGCCGGACCGTCGCGGTGTCGTGGTCGCGCACCCCGATGATGCGGTGCACCGGCACCCGGTCCGGTGGTGTGCCGCCGGGCGACAGCGAGACGACCTCGTTGTCGTACGGCAGTCGGCGCACCAGTGATCGCAATTGGTGTCCGGCCTGCGGCTCCAGCGTGCCGATGACGTGCAGCACCCTCATTCTTTCCCCCGGTCGCATTCTCGACAGAACGCTTGCTTCGCCCGCACTCCAAGACGCTGCCGGAAATGTGGCCGGAGCGGAAGTCGCAGATGTCATGCCTAAAGTGAATACTTCTCGCCGCCGATGTGACATCCTCCGCCGAATGGCCAGGTGAAGGGCTCCGAAAGGGTCCGCCAAAAGTGCCGATCAGTGAATGTGAGAATCATTCACGTAGCGTATGACAATTGCTACTGTGAACCCGCCCTCCAGTGCTGCGAGTCTGAATTCTCCAAAGCCGAATGCATTCATCGTCCGGAAATGCATTTGCGTGCTTTCACTTTCTTGATTCGAGCCTTTCAGGATCCGCGGCCGGTCGCGCCGGCATCGTACGAGGGGGATTCCATGCAGGTACGGCGACGAGCGTCCGGCGATTCCAGCGCCGACGCGACTCCCGGTGAGTGGCGCGGCCCGGGCCCACACCCGGTCGCGTGGCACCGCCGGGCGCTCCCCGGCCGCGCGGCGCGCGCGGTCACCGACGCGGTGGCCCTGGCCGCCGCACTGCTGATCGCGACGCTGCTGCGGCACGACGGCCACCTCGGTGAGGTCGACTTCACCGGCCTGATCGTGCTCTCCGCGGTCGCGGCCCTGGTGCAGGCCATGGCCGGTCTGCAGTTCGGTCTCTACACCGGCCGGTGGGCGTACGGCTGCTTCGAGGAGATCGCCGCCCTGGTGAAGACCGCCGCGGTGGTCACGCCCGCGCTGTTCCTGCTGGACACCCTGCTGGGCCGGCTGGTGCCGCGGTCGGCCATCATCGCCGCCGGGCTGATCGCGCTGGTGTTCACCGCCGGGGTCCGCTACACCGTGCGGCTGCTGCGCGACAACCGGCTGCGGCCGTCGCCGGAGCACGGCACCCGGGTCGTGGTGATGGGCGCCGGGGAGGGCGCCACCCAGGTCATCCGGGCCATGCTGCGCAGCCCGCAGAGTCCGTACGTCCCGGTCGCCCTGCTCGACGACGACCCGGCCAAACGCACCTTCCGGGTGATGGGCGTGCCGGTCGCCGGCACCCGCGACGACATGGCCGACGTGGTCCGCCGGTTCCGGGCCGACGCCGTGGTGCTGGCCATCCCCAGCGCCAGCGCCGACCTGATCCGGGCGTTGACCGAGTTGGCCCAGCCGCTCAACGTGGACCTGAAGGTCGTGCCGCCGGTGGTCGAGCTGTTCGGCCGCACCGTCCGAGTCGAGGACATCCGCCCGGTCAGCCACGCCGACCTGCTCGGCCGCCGTGAGGTGGGCATCGACCTGGAGGCGGTCGCCGGATATCTCGAAGGACGCCGGGTGCTGGTCACCGGGGCGGGCGGCTCGATCGGCTCGGAGCTGTGCCGTCAGGTGGCCCGGTTCAACCCGGCCAAGCTGGTGATGCTGGACCGGGACGAGTCGGGGCTGCACGCCGTACAGCTGAGTCTTGATGGTCGTGGGCAGTTGGACGACCGCAACCTGGTCGTCGCCGACATCCGTGACCTGCAGCGTCTGGACGAGGTCTTCGCCGAGCACAAACCGCACGTGGTCTTCCACGCGGCCGCCCTCAAGCACCTGCCGCTGCTGGAGATGCACCCGTCCGAGGCGCTGAAGACCAACATCATCGGCACGTACCAGATCCTGCAGACCGCGATGAAGCACAACGTCGACCGCCTGGTGAACATCTCCACCGACAAGGCCGCCGACCCGTGCAGCGTCCTCGGCTACTCCAAGCGGATCACCGAGCGTCTGACCGCGGCCGCCGACGCGACCGCGACCGGCACGTACTGCAGCGTGCGTTTCGGCAACGTGCTCGGCTCCCGTGGCTCGGTGCTGACCGCCTTCACCGCCCAGGTCGAGGCGGGTGGCCCGATCACCGTCACCCACCCGGACGTGACCCGCTACTTCATGACCGTGCAGGAGGCGGTGCGGCTCGTGGTGCAGGCCGGCGCGCTGGAGAGCAAGGGCGAGGTGCTGGTCCTGGACATGGGTGAGCCGGTCCGGATCGCCGACGTGGCCAAGCGCATCGCCGACGCCGCCGACCAGCACATCCAGATCGTCTACACCGGACTGCGCCCGGCCGAGAAGCTCGCCGAGGTGCTGCTCGGGCCGAACGAGCCGGACCACCGGCCGAACCACCCGCTGATCTCGCAGGCCCCGGTGCCGCCGCTGGACGGCGCGGTGCTGTCCCTGCTGAACGCCTCCGCGCAGCGCGAGGAACTGATCGCCGTCCTGCACTGGCTGTCGGAGAGCCCGGCACTGCCGCATCCGGTCATCGCCGGGCAGAAACGACGGGCCACCGAACCGGTAAGGAATTCGTGAAGAGCAAGCGCAAGACCCGGTTCCCGAGAACGAAGAAAGAGGAGAGAGTTCCCATGCGGGTCGTCATCGCCGGTCAGGGCTACGTGGGGCTGCCGCTCGCGGTCCGCGCCGCCGAGGTCGGGCACACCGTCGTCGGCTTCGACGTCGACGACGAACGGATCAAGCGGCTCGCCGCCGGGGAGTCGTACGTCGACGACATCTCCGCCGAGGAACTGCGCTCGGTCCTCGCCGGCGGCTCCTTCCAGCCGTCGTCCGACCCGCGCTCCTGCGCCGGTTTCGACGTCGCGGTGATCGCCGTCCCGACGCCGCTGCGCGAGGGCACCCCCGACCTCAGCTACATCGAGGAATCGGCCCGGCTGCTGGCCCGCTACCTGCGGCCGGGCGCCACCGTCGCGCTGGAGTCGACCACCTACCCGGGCACCACCACCGAGCTGGTCGGGCCGCTGCTGGAGGAGGGCTCCGGGCTGATCGCCGGCGTCGACTTCCACCTCGGGTACAGCCCCGAGCGCATCGACCCGGGCAACCGCGAGTTCAACCTGGTCACCACGCCCAAGGTGGTGTCCGGCATCAACCCGGCGTCGCTGGCCATGGTGCAGGCGTTCTACGCGTCAGTCGTCGACCGGACCGTCCCGGTCGCCGACACCAAGGTCGCCGAGCTGGCCAAACTGCTGGAGAACACCTTCCGGCACGTCAACATCGCCCTGGTCAACGAACTCGCGGTGTACGCACACGATCTCGGCATCGACGTGTGGGAGGCCATCGACGCGGCGTCGTCCAAACCGTTCGGCTACATGCGGTTCGTGCCCGGCCCCGGCGTCGGCGGCCACTGCCTGCCGATCGACCCGTCCTACCTGTCGTGGCGGGTGCAGCGGACCCTCGGGCAGAGCTTCCGCTTCGTCGAGCTGGCCAACGACATCAACAACCACATGCCCGACTATGTCGTACGCCGCCTCGTGACCGCCCTCAACAAACGCCGCAAGGCCGTCAACGGGTCGACGATCCTGCTGCTCGGTCTGGCGTACAAGAAGAACACCGGCGACGCCCGGGAATCGCCTGCTCGCCGGGTCGCCTCCCTGCTCCTGGAGATGGGGGCGACGGTCCGGGCCGCCGACCCGCACGTGGTCGAGGACGCCCACGTGGACAGCCGGGTCGAGATGGTCCCGCTCACCGCCGACCAGGCCGCCGCGGCCGACGCCGTGGTGCTGCTCGCCGACCACGACGAGTTCGACCTGGATCTGGTCCTCCAGCACGCGCCGTACGTGCTGGACACCCGGCGCCGCCTGACCGGCGCGAACGTCGAGTCACTGTAAACGGGGGTAACCGTGCGCTCTGTCTGGAACGGACTCAACCGGCTGACCGCTCTGCTCATGCTCCTCCCACTGGCCCCGCTGATCCTGGCGGTCGCCGCCTGGGTCCGGATCGCCGACGGGAAGGGTGTCCTCTTCGTCCAGGATCGGGCCGGCCAGGACGGCGTCCCGTTCCGGATGCTGAAGTTCCGGTCGATGGTCCACAACTCGGTGGCCCTCAGCGCGGAACTCGGCATCGACGACCCGTTCGGTCTCGTCGAGAACGACCCGCGGATCACCAGGTGCGGCCGGATCCTGCGCCGCACCAGCCTCGACGAGCTGCCCCAGCTGCTCAACGTGGTCCGCGGGCAGATGAACCTGGTCGGGCCGCGCCCCGACGTGCTCCCGCAGGTCGCCTGCTACTCGCCGGAGGACGCCCGCCGCCTCGAGGTCAAGCCCGGCATCACCGGGTGGGCGCAGGTCAACGGGCGCGACGACATCGACTGGCCGACCCGGTTCAAACTCGACCGGTGGTACGTCGACAACTGGTCGCCGCTGCTCGACCTGAAGATCCTGTGGCGGACCGCGATCACCGTCAACCGGGACGAGCCGCCGGTGCACGTGGACGAGCACAACATCACCCGTTCTTCGGCACCGGCCTCGGAAGAGGTCTCCCGTGCGGCCTGAGTCACCTCGGGAGATCGGCTCCGAGTTCCACTGGGATCCGGCCGTCCTGCTCAGCGATGAGCGGGGCGGCCTGCCCGGCTGGCTGCCCTACCGCCGCTCGCTGTTCGCCACCGCGGCCGGGGCGCTCGGCCGCCTGCTGTCCCTGCTCGGTTCGCCCGGGCGCCTGCACGTTCCCTCGTACTTCTGCATGGGTGTCGCCGAATTCCTCACCGACCGGATGCCGATCGCCTGGTACCGGCATCTGCCCGGCGGCACCGGACCGGACTTCGGCACGCTGCGGGTCCGGGACGGCGACGTGGTCCTCGCCCAGAACCTGTTCGGCTGCGAGGACGGCGGGGCCTGGGACGACTGGGCGCGCGCCCACCCGGAGATCCCGGTCGTCGAGGACCACTCGCACGACCCGTTCAGCCCGTGGGCCTGCGCCAGCACCGCGTCCTACGTGGTCGCCTCGCTGCGCAAGACCCTGCCGCTGCCGGACGGTGCGCTGCTCTGGTCGCCGCGCGGGCTCGACCTGCCCGCACCGGCCGGTCCGCCGTCACCCGGCGCCGATCTCAAACTCGCCGCGATGCTGCTCAAGGGCGCCTGGCTGGACGGGCGGCCGGTGCCCAAGGAGCACTTCCGGCGACTGCAGACGGCGGGGGAGGGTCAACTGCTGGGCAGTGCGGGGCCGGCCAGTGCGGTCACCTCGGCGTTGCTGCCACTTCTCGACATCGCCGGCGTACGGTCGTCGAACGCCCTGCACGCCGCGGAGGTGGCGGCGGCGCTCGGGGTGAAGGCGGGCGGGTTCCGCGTACAGCTGCGGTGCCCGTCATCTGTTGATCGTGATGAACTTCTTTCTTTTCTCGCTGGTCAGGGCATCTATGCGCCGGTGCACTGGCGGCAGGACCGGCACGGATTCTGGAGCGGTGACGCGGAGGCGGCCGACCTCGCCGACCGGATGCTGACACTGCCCGTCGACCACCGATGTGGGCCCGGTGACCTGCGCCGGATCGCGGAAGCCGTGAAGTCCGGGTCGAAAGGATCATCGATCGGTTCTATGATCTGAGCGTGACCGGCGGATCGACCCAGGGTGATCTTGCGGGAGGTGGGCGATGACCTCTGCCAACTGGTTCGCGCTGGGGATGGCGGTGTTCGGCGCGTTCAGCTACGCGACCGGCTCGATCCTGCAGGCCATCGGCGCCAAACGCAGCCACAGCACCGCCAGCACCCTCGGCCATCCGCTCTACCTGGTCGGCATCGCCTTCGACATCGTCGCCTGGGTCGGGGCCATCGCCGCCCTCCAGCACCTGGCCGTCTACGTCGTCGAGTCGGTGCTGGCCGGGTCGCTCGCGGTCACCGCCGTCGCCGCCTGGCTGTTCCTCGGCTCCAAGCTGCGCCGCCGCGACGTCGCCGCGATCATCTGCACCACCGGGGCCCTCGGCATCCTCGCCCTGTCCGCCGGTGAACAGCACGAGATGCTGCCGTCCGTGCAGGTCCGGGTCGGTCTCGCGTCCGCACTCGTCGGCCTGTGGGTGCTCGGCTACGGCGCCGTCCGGATCGGGCGTCCCGGGCTGATCGCTCTGGTCGGCGGCTTCTCCCTGGGCGGGGCGGCGATCTCCGGGCGGGCCCTGCAGTTCCCCGCCGCGGAGATGGCCCGGTTCGACACCGCCGTCGTCGCCGTCGTCAGCGAGCCGGTGCTCTGGACCATGATCGCTTTCGCGGGTACCGGCATGCTGCTCTACGCCAGCGCCCTCCAGGGCGGCGAGGTCGGCCGGGTCACCGCGGTCCACTGGACCGGCGAGGTGGTCCTGCCGTCGATCATCGCGCTCACCCTGGTCGGCGACACCATCCGGCCCGGCTGGGAGCTGGCCGCCCTGGCCGCCGGCATGGTCACCGTCAGCTCCGCCATCGTCCTGGCCTCCGCACCGGCCGCCGTCGCCCCCGCCGGCGAGGACCCGGTTCCGGCCACCGCGGGCGCCCGTGGTGGCACCGCTCACGCCCGTCCCGGCACCGCCGTCGCCGTGCCGCCACCGCGCGCCGGCGCGCTGGTGCCGTTCGCCACCGCCGAGGCCTGGCGCCTGGCCATTCCCTCCGAGGCCTACTGGCCGGCGCTGCAGCCCCCGTTGATCCGCGGTTACGGCACGGTCCTGTGGTGGGGTCCGGCGGCCGCCCCGCAACCACTGTGGATCCCACCGGACCGCACGATCAGCGCCCCCGGCGCGGTGGCGGCCTGGGCGGGCCCTCAGCTGCCCGCCACCCGGACCACCACGCCGTCCCGGCCCGGCGCGCTGCGGAAAGCCCGCCCACTACCGGCCCTACCGTCCGCAACCAGGGACGTCACCGCGGCCTGATCACTCCACCCACGCCGGATGGCCACCACCGCCCAGCGCCTTCCGGGACAACTCCTGACGCTTCGGCCGTTCCCGTCCGGCTACGTCGAGGGTGCGTTCGTCTTCGCCAACCGCTGACGGCCCGCTGTCGGTGGCGTGTCGTCATCGCTGTGGCGGTGCGTCAGCAGGCTACCCAGCAGTAGAGCTGGTTGTCGGTGGTTCGGGCCAGTTCGGCGAGGCTCGACAGCAGGGTGGTCGCGGTTTCGGGGTCGATCGTCGCGCCGTCTGCGACCACCGTGGGCACCCAGCGCTCGGCGGCCTCCCGTAACCGGGTTGGAGGCGCCGTGGCCAGGGCGGCGACCAGGTTTTCCGGGAGGGCGAACACCGCGCTGCCGTCGTTGACGAAGTCCGCCACCATCCTCGGGCCGGCCGGTTCACCCTGTCCTACCAGGAGATCCCGCCACGCCATCACCGCGTCGTCGGCTTCGAAGTGGATGCCGGTGGCGTCCACCGTCGGATACCGGTGGTTTGGGCCGCTGTTCCGCACGGCCGCCGCGACGGTGTCGTCGGGGGCAGTGATGAACTCGATGTACTCGCTCACCGGCCCATCGTTCCGGTTCCCGGCAAGTTCCGGATCGCGGCAAGTTTCGGTTCTCGGCGATGCGGGGTGCCAGAAGGGGACGTTCGGGGGTATGTTCCCGGCCGCGGGCCGGTCATCATCGGGCGGTGATCAATCAGGGGCGGGTTCTGGAGCCGGGCGGGACCGGAAACGGATCAGCGACGGGTGGGCGGGTGCGTGCCTCCCGGTACGGGGGTTCCGGCCGGGCCGTCGGGGTCTTTGCCGGTCTGGTGCTTCTGGCCGGGTTCGTGATCTTTGATTCGAGTCACCTCATGTCCAACAACTGTTTCGACGACACCGGGCAGATCGTCTGCCCGATCAGTGGGCCGGACTGGGCCCGGCCTCTGCCCGGCGTGGTCACACTTGTCGGCCTGCTCGTCGGCCTCGCCGGGCTCGCTGTCGGCCGGCCGGTCCGCACGGGTGCACTGATCGCCGCCTTCGTGCTGGTGGCCGGCGCTTTGATCGGGGCACGGCTGATCGGGTGAACCCGCTGAAACGTGAGTTGGCCGAGGCGCGGCTGAGCGGGTGAATCGGCCGGGGCCCTGGCCGGGGCGTGGCTGGTCGGATGGACCGTGGCCTGCCTCTTGGGTGGGGCACGGCTGATCGGGTGACCCGCCTGTCGGCCGGGCTGTGGTGCGGCTGATCGGGTGGGCCGGTCGTCGGCCGGGCTGCGGTGCGGGGTGAACCGGTCTGTCGCCGGGGCTGCGGTGCGGTTGACTCGGGGTGGGCCGGCTGTCGGTGACCGGGGAAAGGGACGTCCCCGGCTGCGGCGGGCCGGGGACGTCCTCAGGGCGGGCGGAGTGTGCTCAGGCGTAGACGCCGGCGCTGGTCGGCATCGGTTCGGTGTCGGCCAGGGTCAAGCGGGTGCGTTGCGGCTCCTGCGGGACGGGGGCGGCGCCCGACCCGAGAACCGGTTTGGGTCTGCGTGGCAATGGCTGACCGGAGGCGCCACCCCGGCCGGGGTGGATCAGCAGGCCGTTGATCGGATCGGGCACGGCGTCCAGAGCCGCCTGCACCGCGGGCAGCACCCGGAACCCGGCCCAGGCCTCGTCGTCGGTGAACGCGACCTCGAACAGCACGCCCCAGCGGAACTCGTGCCACTCCCAGGCGCGGGCGCCGTGCCCGACGGCGGCGGAGACGACGACCTCCTGATGCGCGTAACGCCACTGCTCCGCCGAGAGTCGCGTCGCGTCGAGAATCTCGATCGACCACCATCGCAGGTCCATAATCGACACCGTCCCGGCCTCTGGGTGTCCCCGACGCTACTCCCGAACGATGATCGACCGGGTCATTCGGCACACCCGTCTTTCAGATTGGCATCCTCCGGTGTTTCCGGCACCGGGCGGAATCTTGATACGGCGTGCGGCGGAATCCCGGCGCGGGAAAGCGGGACGGGACGCGGGTGGTGTGGAAAGCCCGACAGGACAGTGCGCGGCGCGACGAGCGGGACGTGGTGATGCGTGGGGTGGGGACGTGCATGGGTAGGCGTATCGCCGGAATGGAATTTTGAAGTTGACGTTCGTTATTCGCCACTACCGACGGTTCTGTTCTCCTTGCCGGGTGGTTGAGACTGGCCTGGATCGGAAGTCGGAAGGAGGCACCATGGGCAACAGAGCGGTTGTCTATCAGGGTCCCGGACGAGTCGAGGTCCGCGACATCGAGTACCCGGGGTACGAGGTGAAGGACGGTCCCGGCGTCGACAAGGAGAACGTGGGGCGGCGCACCCCGCACGGGGTGATTCTCAGAACCGTCGTCAGCAACATCTGCGGCAGTGACCAGCACATGGTCCGCGGGCGCACCACCGCGCCGGAAGGCCTGGTCCTCGGCCACGAAATCACCGGTGAAGTGGTCGACGTCGGGCCGGACGTGGAATTCGTGAAGGTCGGCGACATCGTTTCGGTGCCGTTCAACATCTCGTGCGGCAGATGCCGGAACTGCAAGGAGCGCAAGACCGGTGTGTGCCTCAACGTCAACCCCGACAGGCCGGGTTCGGCGTACGGGTACGTGGACATGGGTGGATGGGTCGGTGGTCAGGCCGAATATGTGATGGTGCCGTACGCCGACTGGAATCTGCTCCGTTTCCCCGACCGTGATCAGGCGCTGGAGAAGATCCTCGACCTGGCGATGCTGAGCGACATCTTCCCGACCGGCTATCACGGCTGTGTCAGTGCCGGAGTGACCACCGGTTCCACCGTCTACATCGCCGGCGCCGGGCCGGTCGGGCTGGCCGCCGCCACCTCGGCGTTCCTGCTCGGGGCCGCGGTCGTCATCGTCGGCGACCTCAACGACGAACGGCTCGCGCAGGCCCGCAGTTTCGGATGCGAGACGATAAACGTGGGCGACGGTGACCCGGCCGAACAGGTCCAGCAGCTCCTCGGAAGGGCGGCTCCGGCGATCGGGCAGCCTCTCGTCGATTCGGCGGTCGACGCGGTCGGGTTCGAGGCTCGTGGGCACGGGCGGGATTCGGCTACCGAAATGCCGGCCACGGTGCTCAACTCGCTGATGGACGTGACCCGGGCGGGCGGGGCGATCGGCGTTCCCGGACTCTATGTGACAGGCGATCCGGGCGGGGTGGACGAGGCGGCCAAGGTCGGCTCGTTGTCGATTCGGCTGGGCCTGGGCTGGGCGAAGTCACATTCCTTCGTCACCGGGCAGTGCCCCGTCATGAAATACAACCACCAATTGATGATGGCCATTTTGTACGATCGGGTGCAGATCGCCCGCAACGTCAACGCCACGGCCATCTCGCTCGACGACGCCGCGCGCGGATATGCGGAGTTCGACCAGGGTGCCGCCCGGAAGTACGTCCTCGACCCGCACGGACTGGTTCGCC
Organism: Actinoplanes couchii; assembly: GCF_016862075.1. Taxonomy (GTDB): domain Bacteria; phylum Actinomycetota; class Actinomycetes; order Mycobacteriales; family Micromonosporaceae; genus Actinoplanes; species Actinoplanes couchii. Next base: position 69,173 of record NZ_BOMG01000070.1, read on the forward strand.
AGTAGGTCCTTTCCGAGGGGGCCGCCGCCCGCGAGAGAGGATGGGGCGGCGGCCCGGCTCGTCAGGGGACGGTCACGGTGAGGGTCGCTACGTAACCCGCCGAGATCGACCCGGTCACGGTGGCCATCTGGGTGGCCGCCAGGTCGTCGCCGAACACCATGTCACTGGCCAGGGTGATCCGGTTCATGTTGGTGACACTCTGTGAGTACCCGGTGGCGCCCGCGTAGACCGTGCGGGACACCGCCTCCGGCAGCGCGATCTGCGACGTCTTCTTGATCAGCCCGGAGGCGCTGGTGGCCGCGGCCAGCGACGAGTAGACCTCGAAGTGGATGTGCGGCCACCGGCCCGCGTAGCAGCCCGGATAGATGCTGGTGAACGTCACCGTGCCGGACGAGTTCGTCACCTGGATGCCGCGCAGGTAGTTCTGGTTGGTCGCGCCGGACGAGTACAGCGAGTACAGCCCGCCGCGGTCGCAGTGCCAGGCGTAGACCGCGGCGCCCACCGTCGGCGTGCAGGCCGCGTTGGTGACGGTCAGTGAGAATTGCAGCGGTACGCCCGGGGCGGTGGTCGTGGACGTGCCGAACGACGACCTGATGTCACTCCGGACGATGCCGGACAGCACCCGGACGTTCGGGCCGTTGGAGCCGTCCGCCGGGTAGGGGCCGGCCGTCTCCGAATCGACCTCGGCCGCGCAGGCCGCCTGGGTCGGTTCCTCGGTGCCGTGCAGCAGGGTGCCGCCTGCCACGGCGAGGGCGCCGGCGCCGCCGACCGCGGTGAGCATCCGCCGCCGGGTCATGACGGGCAGATCGTAGGCGAGGCCTTTGTCATGCACCTCGCGAACGAACGCTTCGTTGTCCTCCATGGGGTTCCTCCTTCTGCCGTTGGGGGAAACCGCATCGAAACATCGAAGTCTATGAATGACCTGTGGTTGATCACCTTCGCGCCATATCGGCTGGGTCATCCCGCCCGCCCCGACCCCCGCCCGCCTCGACCCCCGCCCGACCTCTCCCGCCTCCGGCCCGCCGTTTACCCCTTGCCGGCCCCGGCTCTCACTCTCCATGCCGCGCCTCTTGCGCGTCGTACCTCTTGCGCGTCGTACCTCTTGCGCGTCGTACCTCTTGCGCGT
>NZ_BOMG01000071.1 GCF_016862075.1 Actinoplanes couchii
CGCGCCCTCGGTGTTCGCACCTTGCCCTTCGCCCTCCGTGCCCCGCCCTCGGCGCTCGCGCCTCGGCCCTCGCGCCTCGGCCCTCGCCCTTCACGCCCCGCCTCTTGCCTGCCCCGCCCTCGGCGCCCGCCCCACCTTCGGCGCCCGCGCCTCAGCCCTCCGTTTCCCCGCCGCTCCAACCTCCACCTCACCGCCTCGCCACCTCACCGCTCGCCGCCTCGCCGCCTCGCCGTCCGCCTTGCGCCCTGGTCCTCTTGCCCTGGGCCCGCTTTCGCGCTCGTTGCGCCTCGTTGATTCTTGCCTTTGAGGAAAGAGTTGGTGTATCTTTCCTCTTAGGAAACAGTTGCCCACGGGGAAGGTGTTGACATGGAGGTCGACGAGGCCGCGAAGGCGCTCGCGGAGATGCAGCGGCGCACCGAGCAGACCCTGCGGCAGGGCAGCCCACGCCGCATCCCGGCATGGCACACCTGGGGATCAGCGGCGGGTCTGACCCTCGTCTTCGCCAGCGGTGACTTCAGCGGCTGGGCTGCGATCGCCCTGATCGTGGCCGGGGTCGCCGTGACCGTCGGGCTGACCATCTTGCTGGACAGGGTGACCGGCGTCCGCCTGCGGATGCGCGCTCTGCGGGCGTGGCCGATGGTGCTGGTCATCGGGGCCATCCTGGTCGCGGCGATCGTGGTCGGTTCGGTGATGCGGCTCTACGACGTCCCGTTCGACAGCACGATCGGCGGCCTGGCGGGTGCCCTGGTGGGTGTCGTGGGCCTGGGCCGGGCTCAGGCGGCTGCCGCGAGGCCCCGGGCCGAGTCATGAGCGGCGCCCGACCATCCGGTTTCAACGAGCTGCTGCACTTCCCGGTCCGGCTGACCATCGTGTCCCTGCTGGTGCCGGCGGTGCACGTCGAGTTCAGCTACCTGCGGGAGGCCACCGGCCTGAGCGATTCGGCCCTGAGCAAACAGCTGACAAGCTTGCAGGAGGCGGGTTACGTCGAGGTCCGGCGCACCGGCCGCCGAGCCACGGCCCGCCTGACCAGCACCGGCCGCCGAGCCCTGAGCGACCACGCAGCGGCTCTACGGTCAATGCTGGGCGACACCCTCAACGTTCCCGACCCGACACCGGTGTCGGCGCCCGCCCTGGCACCCGAGGCGGTGCCCGACCCGGCGCCCGGCGTCAGCCCCGGCTGATCTGGACCTTCTGTGATCGTCCGGCGTTAGCTCTGGCTGATTCGGGCTTTCCGTGATCGCTCGGCGTTAGCTCTGGCTGGTCTGGGCTTTCCGTGATCGTCCGGCGTCAGCCCCGGCTGGTCTGGGCTTTTTGCGATTCTGCTGACCATGCGGCGTCCGGGTGGTGGACGACCGACTCTGGGTTTCCCGAGGGGCCGGCTTCGGGCTTTCGGAGGGGCCGGCTTCGGGCTTTCCGGGGGTCGAGGTAGGGCACGGCGTCCGGGTGCGAGGGCTCGGTCAGGAGACCGTCACGTGGGCGTCTCGGAGGGTCACTTTTGAGGTGGGGGCGTCTCCGGAGGCTCCGAAGGTCACCTTGCCCTTCGTGTGGCGGGCGCCCTTCGCGTTGCCCAGGGACAGGTCGCTGGTCAGGATGGTCCGGCCGTCGACCGAGATCTTCGCGAAGTTGTTGATCACCTCCACCCGGATCACGTGCGGGCCGTTGTCCTCGATGTCCAGCTTGGACATGGTGCCCTCGCTGACCACCAGCTGGTCCGACTGGTCCAGGACGCCGTCGTTCAGGTGGCTGACCGAGACGTTGTACGAGCAGACTCCCGCGATGTAGCCGTTGCCGCGTTCGGGGCTCAGGCGGAACCAGATCATCGCGCACGCCTGCTTGTCCAGCTCGGCGTGGACCTCGATGGTGGTGTCGCCCTTGAAGGCCTGCTCGGGGCCGGCCTCGCACTGGGTCATGAACTCGGTCCGGATCACCAGGCCGCCGTCGAAGTCGCAGACGCCGCCGCTGTTCTCGTCGATGAACGGCTTCCACAGGGCCGGCCCGGTCAGCGGGTCGAAGAGTTCCGTCGCGGACAGCCGGACCGCCGACGACGGGACCGCCGACGACGGGGCCGCCCCGCTCGGCACGGCGTTCTTCTCGTTGTCGCTCAGACTCGTGCCGACCCAGGCCCCGGCGACGGTGAGCAGCAGGGCGCCGACGGCAGCGGCCGTGACGACGCGCCACCGGCCAGGGCGCTGCTCGGGGGGCCGGCCAGGGCGCTGCGCCGCGGACTGGCCAGGGTGCTGCTCGGCGGACTGGCCAGGGTGCTGCGCGGTGGACCGGCCACGGCGCTGCGCGGCGGCCGGGCGGCCCGGCAGATCACGTACCACCGTGGTTACCTGGTGGGGGTCGTCCGGGATCGGCGAGGTGTCGGCGGACGGGGCGGCGGTCAGTTCCAGTAGCAGCTCCTGGGCGGTGGGCCGCTGCGTGGGGTCCTTGGCGAGGGCGCGTTCCACGATCCCGGCCAGGGACGGTGGCAGTCCGTCCAGGTTCGGCGGCTGGGTGAGGATGCGGCCCGCGGTGGCGACCGGGTCGCCGGCCGAGAACGGGTTCCGGCCGGTGGCGGCATAGGCGACCACCGCACCCCAGGCGAAGATGTCGGCGGCGGGCGTCAGCGCCAGTTCCGCGTCGGCGCCGAAACGTTCCGGCGCCATGTACGACAGGGTGCCGACCATCTCCTGCGGCCGGGTGTGGTGACTGGTGGCTTCGAGCGCCTTGGCGATCCCGAAGTCGATCACTTTGGGGGAGCCGAGGGCGAACAGCACGTTCGCCGGTTTGAGGTCGCGGTGCACGATGCCCGCGCTGTGGATCGCGACCAGCGCGGACGCCACCCCGACGGCGACACTGTGTAGGTTGCCGCCCCGCAGCGGCCCCTGGTCCCGGAGCACGTCGGCGAGGCTGGGCCCGTCGATGTACTCGACGACCAGGTAGGGCGTCTCGTGGTCGGGATCCGCGTCGAGGACTTCGGCGGTGCAGAACGCGGGCACTGCCCGGGCCCGGTTGACCTCGCTGCGGAACCGGGCCCGGAAGTTGAGATCCCGCGCGTGCTCGGCCTTGATCACCTTGATGGCGACGAGAGTGCCGGACGGGTCGCGCCCGAGCCAGACGGAGCCCATGCCGCCCTCGCCGAGAAGGCGGAGCAACTCGTAACGGCCCAGAGAATTCACCGTGGCACTCTCTCATGGACACCGCCGTCCCGGAGGCGTGGACCCGGGGATCGCCGGCCGCCAGGGCACGGTGAGCCGGAAGTCGCGGAACCACATGGACACCGCCGTCCCGGAGGCGTGGACCCGGGTGATCGCCGGGCGTCAGGGCGTGGTGAGCCGGAAGTCGCGGAACGTCACCTCACCAGCGGGATCCCGGAGCGGCCCGGTGGCGCCCAGGGCCACCCGCCCGCTGGTGCTCCGCGGCCTCTTCTCACCTTCCAGAACCAGGTCGGCGGTCAGTTTCTTCTTACCGTCGACCGTGACGACAGCCTTGGCCCCGGTCACGTCCATCCGGAACCGGTGCAGTCCGGTGCCCGCGAGCCGGAGCCGTTTGAGGGTGCCCTCGTCCACGTTGACGTACGCCGAGCCGGTCAGGAGTCCGTCGTAGAGGAAGAGGACGCCGACGTAGTCCTCGCAGATCATCGTGTAGTAGCCGTCCTCGGCGTCCGCGCTGAGACGGAAGAAGATGATCGCGCAGGTGTCCGCGGTCATCTTCGCCCGGACCTCGATGGTCATGTCGCCGGCGAAGTTCTGTTCCGGCCCGGCGTCGCAGCGGAAGAACGACTCGGTCCACACCACCAGGCCCTTGTTGATGGTGCAGCCGCCGTCGACGTCCTCGTACGCGGTCCACAGGCCGGGTGAGGTCAGCGGATCGGCGAGGTTCTTGACGGCGGCGGCGGACGGGGGCGCCGCCGCGGCCGAGGAGGGGAACGGTCCGGGGGACGGGGCCGACACCGGCGTACCGGCGGACCGGCTGAGCAGGGTGCCGGCCACGGCGCCACCAGCGGTGAGCAGCACGGCGGTGATGGCCGCAGCCCCGGCAACCCGCCACCGGGTGGCGCTCGAGGCAGCGCCCCGGAGTCGAGAGGTGGCGCCCCGGAGCCGAGAGGCGGGATCCCGGAGTTGAGAGGCGGGGCCCCGGAGCCGAGAGGTGGCGCCCCGGAGCCGAACGGTGGAGTCCTCCGAAGAAGGGCCAGCGGTCAGTTCGAGGAGCAGTTCCCGGGCGGTGGGCCGCTGGGCGGGGTCCTTGGCCAGCGCCCGTTCCACGATCCCGGCCAGGGTCGGTGGCAGCCCGTCCAGGTTCGGCGGCTGGGTGAGGATCCGGCCGGCAATGGCGAGCGGGTTGTCGGCGGCGAACGGGTTCCGGCCGGTGGCGGCGAACCCGACGATCGCGCCCCAGGCGAAGATGTCAGCGGCCGGTGTCAGATTCTGATCAGTGTCCGGGTTCAGCCGCTCCGGCGCCATGTAGGAGAGCGTGCCGACCATCTCCTGCGGCCGGGTGTGGTGACTGGTGGCTTCGAGCGCCTTGGCGATCCCGAAGTCGATCACCTTGGGGGAGCCCAGGGCGAACAGCACGTTGGCCGGTTTCAGGTCCCGGTGCACGATGCCCGCGCTGTGGATCGCCACCAGCGCGGACGCCACCCCGACGGCGACGCTGTGCAGGTTGCCGCCGCGCAGCGGTCCCTGGTCGCGGATGACCTCCTGCAGGCTCGGCCCGTCGACGTATTCGACCACCAGGTAGGGCGTCTCGTGGTCGGGGTCCGCGTCGAGGACCTCGGCGGTGCAGAACGCGGGCACCGCCCGGGCCCGGTTGACCTCGCTGCGGAACCGGGCCCGGAAACCGGGATCCCGGGCGTGCTCGGCCTTGATCACCTTGATGGCGACGAGAGTGCCGGACGGGTCGCGCCCGAGCCAGACGGAGCCCATGCCGCCTTCACCGAGAAGGCGGAGCAGCCGGTAGGGCCCCAGCGAGGTGGGTACGGCCGTCATGCTTGATCGACGGTGACGCGCGCATCGCGGAAGGTGACCTGACCGGCCGGGATGTTGTACGCCGACGCGCCGAAAGTGATCAGCCCGCTCTTGTGCCGCGGCCCGGATTCGCGACCACGGGACAGATCGCTGGTGAGCACCCGCTTGCCGGCCACCGTGACCTTGGCGACGCCGCGCACGATGTCGACCTTGATCAGGTGCGGGCCGTTCTCCTCGATGTCGAGTTCCGGCAGGTTGCCCTCGTCGGAGTTACGGATGTCGGCGTGGTCGAACCGGCCGTCGTTGCGGAACTGGACCGAGACGTGGGTGGCGCAGACGATCACGTGATAACCGTTCTGCCCCGCCTCGTCGTAGCGGAACTTGACGTACGCGCAGGCCCCGGCACTGATCTCGGCCCGTACCTCGATGTGCGTGTCGCCTTTGAACGCCCGGGACGGCCCGGAGTCGCAGTCCACCTCGGCCGCGGTCCGGACCACCAGGCCACCGCTGAAGTCACAGGTGCCGGAGTCGCTCCGGAACGGTTTCCACAGGGCCGCCGTGGTCAGCGGGTCGAAGAGCCCTCCGGCGGACAGCGTGGCCGTGGGCACGGGGCCGGGCGCGACGGTGGAGATCCGGACGGACGGCGAGGGCGCGGCCGCGGTGGTGGACGTGCTCCGCTGCCCGAGCCGGCTGCCGGCGAACGCACCACCGACCGTGAGCAGCACCGCGACCGCCGCCGACGCGATCACCCGCCCCCCGGTGCCGTGCGAGGCGGCACCCCGGAGGCGAGAGGCGGCACCCCGGAGGCGAGAGGCGGCGCCCCGGAGGGGAGAGGCGGCACCCCGGAGCCGAACGGTGGAGTCCTCCGAAAGCGGCCCGGCGGTCAGTTCGAGGAGCAGGTCCCGGGCGGTGGGCCGCTGGGCGGGGTCCTTGGCCAGCGCCCGTTCCACGATCCCGGCCAGCGAGGGCGGCAGCGCGGTCAGGTCCGGCGCCTGGGTGAGGATCCGCCCGGCGGTGGCGGCCGGATTGTCACCGGCGAACGGGTTCCGCCCGCTGGCGGCGTACGCCACGATCGCGCCCCAGGCGAAGACGTCGGCGGCCGGTGTCAGATTCTGATCAGCGCCGGGGGCGAACCGCTCCGGCGCCATGTACGACAGCGTGCCGAGCACCTCCTGCCCCTGCGTGTGATGACTGGTGGCTTCGAGCGCCTTGGCGATCCCGAAGTCGATCACCTTGGGGGAGCCGAGCGAGAACAGCACGTTGGCCGGTTTCAGATCCCGGTGCACGATCCCGGCACTGTGGATCGCGACCAGCGCGGACGCCACCCCGACGGCGACACTGTGCAGGCTGCCACCGCGCAGCGGCCCCTGCTGACGGATCAACTCGCCCAGGTTGGGCCCGTCGACGTACTCGACGACCAGGTACGGCGTCTCGTGGTCGGGATCCGCGTCGAGGACCTCGGCGGTGCAGAACGGCGGCACCTCCCGTGCCCGGTTGACCTCGCTGCGGAACCGCGCCCGGAAACCGGGATCCCGGGCGTGCTCGGCCTTGATCACCTTGATCGCGACGAGGGTGCCGGACGGGTCGCGCGCGAGGTGGACGGCGCCCATGCCGCCCTCACCGAGGAGCCGGAGCAGCTGGTAAGGCCCCAGAGTGGCGGGGCCCGGGCGAGAGGTCACCCGGGCACTCTAGTGGTAGACGTCCTCATGCGACTTCTCGAAGTCGCGGACCTCGGACAGCCGCCCCTCGGTCAGCAGGCGGCCCCACGCCGGGTTGCCGAGCAGGATGCGACCCAGCGCGACCAGGTCGTACTCGCCGTCGGCCAGTCCGGCGAGCAGCCGGTCGAGGCGCGGCACGTCCCGGGTCAGCGTCACCGATCCGACCGTGATCGCCGGGCGCCCGGTCAGTTCGCGGGCCCACCCGGCCAGGTTCAGCGGGGAGCCGGGGAAGGCCGGCTCCCAGAACCGGCGCTGCGACGCGTGGAAGACGTCGGCCCCGGCGTCGGCGAGAACGGTCAGGATCTGCTCCAGCTCGGCCGGCGACGACGCGATCCGGGCGTCGTAGTCACGCTCCTTGAACTGGGAGAACCGGACGATCACCGGAAGCTCGCCACGGACCGCCCGGATCACCTCGGCCGGGAACGCCGCGCGCCGGGCCGGGGAACCGCCGAAGGCATCGGTCCGGTGGTTGGTCGACGGCCAGAGGAACTCGTCGAGCAGGTAACCGTGCGCGGCGTGGATCTCCACCGCGTCGAATCCGGCCCGCGCCGCGACCCGGGCGGCCTCGCCGAACGCCGCGACGATCACGTCGATCTCGGCGGTGGTCATGGGGTGCCCGCCGACACCGGACGGGGTCCACGCCTCGATGCCGTCGACCGGGCTGCGCTCGCTGCCCAGGTGCCAGAGCTGGGTGGCGATCCGCCCGCCGGCCGCGTGCACCGCGCCGGTGACCTGCTGCCAGCCCGCTTCGGCGGCCCCCGCGGTCATCCGCGGCACGGTCGTCTCGTGACTCGCGGTCGGATGCCCGACCAGGGTGCCCTCGGTGACGATCAACCCGATCCCGTTCTCCGCACGCCTGCGGTAGTAATCGGCGACCGCGGCGGTCGGCACCCCGCCGGGCGACCGGAACCGCGTCATCGGTGCCATCACGAGACGGTTGGCGAGCTTCAGGCCGGCGACGGAAACGGGGGAGAGAAGTGAAGAGGTCATGGCGGTACGCTAAAACTTGACACTGATGTGAGGGTCAAGCGTTCTGTGAAAAGAGAGACATCGATGCGGATCGGGGACCTCAGCGCGGCCACCGGCGCCAGCGCGCGATCACTGCGTTACTACGAAGATCAAGGGCTTTTGAGCAGCAGCCGCGGTACGGGTGGGCAACGGCACTACCCCGACACCGCGATCGAACGGGTCGCCCTGATCAGGACGCTGCTCACCGCGGGCCTGTCCACCGTCACGATCAAGGACGTGCTGCCGTGTGTCTCGGACGCGAGCGCCCGCACCCCGTGGCTGGCCGCCCGGCTCGGCGAGGAGCTGACCCGGGTGGAGGCGCAGATGGAGGACCTGCGCCGCACCCGGGACATCCTCGCCGGCCTGGTGCGCGACTACGACGTGGCTCAGCGGTAAGGCGGGAACCGCCCGCTCATCATCTCCGCCGTCGGCGTGCCGGAGAGCTTCTCGAACGCGATCGGATCGGTGACCGCCCGCCAGGTGTGGAAGTCCTGCCGCCCGGCCGCGAACGCCGCCTTGTACCGGAACAGCGAGTCACCGGACCCGCCGAGCCCGCCGCCGATGTGGTGCACCAGGTTGCCCGCGTCCTGCCCCCACCGGCGTACCTCGTGGTAGAGCAGTTTGTCGGCCCACCAGATCTGGCCGTCCCGGGTGGACTGCAGATGGGTCTGCATGATCCGCCGGTAGGCGAAGAACAGGTTCCCGCCCAGCACCTCGCCCTCGTGCACCGCGGCGGCCAGGTGCACGTGCGCACCGAGCGCCGCCCGCAGCTCCCGGAAGTGCGCGAGGTCGAAGAAGTAGAACCCGGTGGCCTGCACCCGGCGCATCGTCGCGTGATAGGTCCGCACCCAGGGTTCGAGCAGGTCCCAGTCGTCGAAGACGATCCGCACCCCGGCCCGCTTCGCCTTGTTGATCTGGTTGCGGTGGGTGCGGTGGGTGTCCTGCCAGAGCTGGTCCGGGCTGAGCGTGAGGTCCACCGACACCGTCTCCCCGTGGTGCACCACGGTCCCGGCGCCGGCGAGAGCCGTGGTGGAGACCGGCAGCAGCGGATGCAGCCGGGCGAAGACGGTGATCACGTCGTGGGTGCGCAGCAGCGCGGTCATGTGCCGGACCGCCCGGCTCCAGAACCCGGTGTCGGACGGGGGCACGTCACTGACCGGGCCGGGATATCCGTACGGGGAGACGGCGTCCCGTAACCCGGTTCCCGGTACCGGCCGTAACACCAGTGGCAGCAGGAAGACCTGGCCCATCTCGTCGTAGCGGAACGCCACCGGCTCGCCCCCGGAGAGACGAGCGTCGAGTGTCACGTACGACGGCAGGTGGTAGACGTCGTGGTGGACGCGCCGTAACGCGTCCGCCCACGCCGGGTCGCCGGGTTCCAGCAGGGCGCCTTCGGCCATCGGTCATCCCTTCGTTCATGCCGTATGGGGTATCGCCCGGCCCGCCGCCACGGAATCGGTCGTCTCACGGCGCCGGGCCCGGCTCGACCGCCGCGCGCTCAGCGTCCACCGCAGCAGTGCGCGGGGGACGGAGCTCTGCGTCGACAGGTGCAGCAGGTAGCGCCACGTCGGGTATTCGCCGCGCCGGTTGGACAGCGCGTAGGAGAACCGCCGGGCGGGCAGCCCGGCGTAGTCGGGCATCCGCTCGAACCAGCCGCTGCTGGCCCGCGCCGCCCGCTGCAACGGGGCCAGCGCGGCCTTGCGCCGGTGCTCGTACCGTTCCAGGGCCACCGGCAGATCGTCCCCGGCGGCGATCGCGTCGGCCAGTGCCATCGCATCCTGCAGCGCCAGTTTGGTGCCGGAACCGATCGCGAAGTGGGTGGTGTGCGCCGAGTCGCCCATCAGCACCACGTTGCCGTGGTCCCAGCGCTGCGCGGTGACCCGCCGGAAGTTGAGCCAGCCGGTGCCGCCGACCTCGGCCCGGTGGTCGACCAGCGGGGCGCCGTCCAGATGCGCGGCGAAGATGCTCTGCAGCCGGGCGCAGCCGGCCTCGGCGCCGAGCGTGCCGAACCCCAGCGCCTCCCACGTGGCAGGCGTGCACTCGACGATGAACGTGCTGGTGGTGCCGTTGAACGGGTAGGCGTGGAACCACACCCAGCCGGCCTCGGTCTCCTCGAAGCCGAAGGTGAACGTGTCGAACACCTTCGGCGTGCCCAGCCAGATGTACTTGTTCCTCGCGATCTCCACCTCGGCGCCGAAGTGCTCGGTGTGCTCCTCGCGGATCCGGCTGCGCGCCCCGTCGCAGGCCACGATCAGGTCGGACTCGGGCAGCGCGGCGGGATCGGTCAGCTCGTCGGAGTACCGGATGTCGACACCCAGCTCGGCGGCCCGTTCGCCGAGGATCTCCAGCAGCCGGTGCCGGCCCATGCTGAAGCCGTACCCGGCCAGGTGGGTGGTGGGTTTGCCGGTGGCCCGGACCTCGTACTCGTCCCACTTGTAGGCGGCGTCCCAGATCCGCTGCGCGCTGACCGGGTCGTACCGGAACAGGTCGTCGAGCAGGTCGTCCCAGAACACCACCCCCCAGCCCCAGGTGACCCCGGACGGGTTGCGTTCCAGCACGGTGACCTGGTGTCCGGGGTTCGCGAGTTTCGCGAGGGTGGCGAAGTACAGGCCGGCGGGACCGCCGCCGACGCAGGTGATCCGCATGGCGGGCTCCTATCGGTAGGCCGGGAAGGTGGTGGTCAGGTCGGCCGGATCGGCCTCCGGGCGGCGCTCGCGCACCAGCCGCTCGTAGGCGGCCGGGTCGGCGATCACCCGCCAGGTGTGGAACGGGTTGCGGCCGATCGAGAAGCCGGCCTTGTACGAGAAGAGCGAGTCGTTCGCGCCACCCTTGCCGCCACCGAGGTGGAACACCCGGTCGCCCCGCTGTTTGCACCACCGGCGGACCGAGTCGTAGAGCAGCTCGTCGGCGTACCGTTTCGGCGCCCTCCGGGTGGAGGAGACATAACCGGTCGCGATCCCGTCGTACGAGAAGAAGGTGTTGCCCCCGACCACCTCCCCGTCCTCGAGCGCCACGACCAGGTGCATCCGGTCACCGACCGCGTCGTGCAGGGCTTCCAGGTGTTCCCGGGTGAAGAAGTAGTACGAGGTGGCGCCGACCCGCCGCATGTTGTCGTGGTAGACCTCGACCCACTCGCCGAGACGGTCCCAGTCGTCGAAGACGATCTCGGTGCCGGCACGTTTGGCCCGGTTGATGTGGTTGCGGTGGTCGGCGCGGGTCTGCTTCCACATCTCGTCCTCGGAGACGGTCAGGTCCATCGAGACGGTCTCGCCGTGGTACACGAGCTTCCCGTACTCCCGCAGAACCGGGGCCGGCAGCAGCGGATGGAGCCGGACGAACGCCGAGACGACGCCGGCCTCGCGCAGCGTCTCCGTCAACGCGGCGCAGGCGGCGGACCAGAACGCCGGATCCGACGATGAACTGACCGGGCCCGGGTAGCCGTACGGCGAAATCGCGTCCTTGAGGTCCGAATCCGGGATGTCCCGCAGGATGAGCGGGATCAGCAACCGCCGCCCCTCCCGCTCGAAATGGAACGCGGCAGGTGTGCCGCCGTAGAGCCGGGCGTCGAGGACGACGTAGTCCGGCACGTGGTACATGTCGTGACCGACGTGCTGGAGCGTCTCCTTCCACTCGCGTGCCGCCGGTTCCAGCAGCGTTGCCGTCATGATGTGCGCTCCCTTCGACGTTCAGGCTCGTAACAGGCGAGCGTTGAGCGCCATGTTCGCGGCGAACTGATCGTTCACCACCTGGTGTTTCTCCAGCCGTAGTTGGACGGCCGGGTCGTAGCGGCCCAGCTTGACGAAACCGTCGGACCACCAGCCGTTGTCCTCGCCGGTCCCGTCCACATAGGCGTGGTAGGTCGTCCCGCCCGGCCAGATGACCTTGGTGAGCAGGGTGCCGAAGGCGGCCATGTCCGCCGCCGACCAGCCCTGGTTGCGGTCCCGGGCCTCGGCGACGTACGTGATCACCGCGTTGCCGTGGCCGACGTCCTGGCCGGGCCGTTTCGCCGACCCCCAGACGTCGCTCCAGAACCAGGCCGTCGGCTCGACCGGGTTGCGCCGCAGCTGCCGTCGCAACTGGCTGCTGATGTGGTCGACGACCTTGTTGCAGCGCGACTTGCGGCCCTGGTCGGCGGTGAGATGGGCGAGGTTCATCGCGATCAGCGCCCAGTGCGACGACATGTGCGTGCGCTCGCGGTACATGCTGCTCTCCGGGTCGCGGGCGTACCACTTGTCGAAGAGGTTCGTCTCGGCGAACGCGAGCAGCTTCCGATAGCGTTCCTGGTAACCGGAATCGGTCATGTCCTGCATGGCCACGAGCAGGCTGGTGCCGTACCGCCAGAGATAGCTCTCGTAGAGCGGCACCTCGTCGCCGCCCCCGCCGGCCTTGCTCGACGCCCACCCGGCGTACCCGTCCTGGAACGAGCTGTTCTTCAGCTGGGCCGACGGCGCCGAGGCGGCCACCGTGTTCTCCATCCAGACCAGCGCCCGGTCCAGGAACCGGTGCTGGCCGGTGGCCCGGAACATGGCCGTGCACGCGTCCACGTCGTAGGCCAGGTCGTAGTGGTCCCGGCTGTCCTTGGACGTGCTCAGCGGCGTCGCGTTGCCGTAGGCGTAGTCCCAGCTCTTCATGAAGACGTTGGTCCAGTACGTCACCGGTTTGATCTTCGAGGCGTCGGCCACCGCGGGAGGCGCGGCCGGCACCGGCTCCAGCCACTCCGGCTCGTCGTCACCGGCCAGGACGGCGTGCAGCCCGAAGGCCCCGGCCACCGTCACCCCGCCCAGCCCGGCGGCCAGGATCACCCGGCGCTTCATCGGGCCATCACCGGTTGCTTCACCGTCACCGGGGTGGCCACCGGCACCAGCGCCGCCGCCGCGGCCATTGCCGCGAACATCCAGGCCAGCCGCGAGTCGTAGTAGTCACCGGAGAACAGGCTGCTCAGTGCCACGAACACGGTCGCCGCCACGGCCATCCCGGTGAGCTGCGGGCGGGCCCCGCCACCACGGACGATCCGGGTCCACAGCACGATCGACGCGGTCATCAGGCCCAGCCCGCCCAGCCCGCCCTCGGCGGCGACCGCGAGCAGATAGTTGTGCGGGTACTCGACGGCCTGGTTGACGCCGATCAGCCCGTAGAACCCGTCCAGCCCGGCGCCCTCGATCGGGTAGTCGGCGAACATGCGAAGGGCGGCCATCCAGATGTCGGTGCGCCCGGAGAGATATTGTTCCTGCACGGTCTGCTCAACGAATCTCTCCTGGAAGAGATCGGTGAACTCGGGCGGGGCCAGCGCCCAGATCACCCCGACCGCGATCACCGCCACCGCGCCGGTCGCCGCGATCGCCGTGGCGCTCAGCCGCCGGCGCAGCTTCAGCAACGCCGCCCCGGCCACCACCCCGCCGGCCACCAGCGTGCCCCGCGACCCGGACAGCACCGTGGCCAGCAGGAAGAGCGGGATCACCAGCAGCGGCAGCTTCCGCCCGGTCAGCATGAACAGGGCGACCGCGGCGATCACCCCGAGCACCTCGATCCGGGCGAACACGTTGGGGCCGCCACCGAACGCCGAGTACCGGCCCTGCTCACCCGGGCCGCTGATGAAGATGGCCGCCAGGGCGTAGACGATCGCGGTGACGAACAGCAGCTGGAAGGTGAACCGGACGACCGTCTCCGGGTCGTTCATCGCGTACAGGTAGAACGCCAGCACCAGGACGATCAGCAGCACCAGGTCGAGGACCTGCGGGCCGACCCGGGCCGCGGGCGGGGCCCAGAGCGCCGAGGAGATCTGGTAGACGAAGAAGAGCAGGGCGGCCAGGAGCCAGCCCTCGTCTCGTCTTTTTTGGGGAGTGCCGTTCGTCAACGCGAGAGCCAGCGCCACCAGCGCGACGATCAGGCCGATCACCCGCAGGTCCACCCAGGCCAGTTCGAGCAGCCCGGCCCGGTCCAGGGTGTACCGCCCGCCGATCGCCACCAGGATCAGCAGCAGCCCGGGCGCCTTCATCGGCGGCCCACGATCCGGCTGGCCACCATCGCGAACACCAGGCAGGCGCCGTACCCGGCGAGGGAACCCCAGGCCGCGCCGAGGATGCCGTGCTTCGGGATGAGCAGCACATAGGCAGCGAAGCTGACCACGAAACCGGCGATCTCGGCGGCCGACACCAGCCCGCCGTGGCCCTTCGCGATCAGCAGGCCCAGGCTGACCCGGGACACCGCGTACAGCCCGGCCGCCACCACCAGCGGCAGCACCACGACCTTGGCGTCCGCGTACTCGTGGCCGAACAGCGGCTCGATCAGCAGGTGCAGCCCGCCGGCCACCATCGGGACCATGACCAGCACGTACATCGCCGCCATCACCACGATCGGGCCGGCCCGCAGACCACCGTCCTGGTGCGCGGCCCGCCACTTGCCCAGCCGGGAGTCGGCGTACGCCCGGATCGGCCAGGCCAGCAACTCGGTCATCGTCGCCACCGACGTGTAGTGGCCGAGCGCCGCGGTCGACGCCAGCGCCGGGATGACCAGGCGGTCCACCCGCAGCATCGCCATGTTGGACAGTGCCGCCGGGAACAGCGACAGTCCCTCCTTACGGACCCGCCGGTTCTCGTCGGCGTCCAGCGGCACGGCGCCCTCGACGACCGGCAGCCGCAGCCAGATCCACAGATAGATGACGGTCGGGGTGGCACCGGCGATCACGTACGCCAGGAACCACATCTCCGGGTGGTGCGCCTCGGTGACGTACAGCCCGACCAGCATGCCGAGCAGCAGCAGCGCCTCGATCACCCGGGCCATCATGAAGTCCCGGACCCGGCCCACCGCGATCGCGATCGACCGGGTGGCCAGACTGGTCGCCTCGATCAGCGCGAACCAGGCGATCATCGCGACGATCAGCGGGCCCGGGGTGAGCCGGCCCGGCGCGACCAGCTGCCAGACCACCGCGCCCCCCAGGAACACCAGCGTCGGTACGGCCAGCAGCCGGGCGTAGGCGCGCACCGCCGGAGCCGGCGACACGTTGTGGTAGCTCGCCACGAAACTGCGCTCGGTCCCCAGCAGGAGCAGCTGGGTGGCCAGGTACACCACCTGCAGCATCAGCGCGACCTCACCCCGGTTCGTCGGGGTCAGCGACCGGACCATCAGGATGTTCGCGGCCATCGCCACGCCACCGGTGAGGATCTGGGAGGCCAGCAGCTGCACCGACGGCTCGCGTAACACCTTTCCGACAAGGGCGACCGGATCGCCCCGGCGTGGGCCGTCCTCCGACGTGGTGGGGCTCTCGACCCGCAGTTCACTCACTGCGCTGCTGCTCCTCGTCCTTCTCGTCCTTCTTGTCGCCGCTGCGCTGTGCCGGAACCCGCTCGTCCGGTTTGTCAGGGTCCTTGCCGGAGGCCTCGATCTCCTGGTCGGCGACCCGGGCCCGGCCGCGGGCGGTGCCGACCGGCGGCAACGAGACGAACGTGTCGTCCATCCGCGGCGACTGGGTCGGGTCCAGACCGAACACCAGATCCGGGCTGTCCGCCCCGGTGACCTCGGCCCGCCCCTGCCACGAGCCGTCGGCCGGCAGTTTGCGCGGCAGGGCGTTCAACACCGCGCCGGCCAGCTTGGCCCCGACTCGTTTCAACAGGTCAAGAGACTTTTCCACATCTGCGGTACGGGTACGCCCGGCCCGGACCACGAGCAGCGCGCCGTCGGTCACCTGGCTGAGCACCGCCGCGTCGGCGGCGCCGTGCAGGGCCGGAGCGTCCACCAGCACGATGTCGTAGCGCTCGGTCAGGGTCCGTACCGTCGCCGACAACCGGGGTGACGCCAGCAGCTCACCCGGGTCGGGCGCGTCCTCCCCGGCCGGCAGCACGGTCACCCGGCCGCCCAGCGAGTCCTGCAGCACGTCCGGCACCCGGGCCGTCCCGGCGAGCACCTCGGCCAGGCCGGGCGCGCTGTCCAGGGACAGGTACCTGCCGATCCCGGGGGTGCGCATGTTCGCGTCGACGAGCGCCACCCGGGCCCCGGTCTCGGCCATCGCTATCGCCAGACCACACGTCACCGCGGTGGTGCCCTCCTTACGGCTGGCCCCGGTGAGCAGCAGCGACCGGCCGCGACGGGTCGGGGCGCTCTGCACGGCGACCGGATCGGCGAGCACCGGCAGCAGGCTGCGCAGGCGCCGGAACGCCTCGGCCAGTGCCTGATCCGGGTTCCCGGTGCGGTTCCGCCCGCCGATCGAGATGGTGCCGACCGTGTCCAGCCCGAGCCGGCGCAGGTCGTCCTCCTCGGCGACGGTGCGCGCCCCGACCTCCCGGCCCGCCACCGCGACCGCGCCGAGGAGCAACCCCAGCACGGCCGCGAAACCCCCGTTGCGGGCCAGGTTGTTCGGTTCGTCCTTGGTGACGGCGTCCTGGACGATCGAGATCTGCGGCGCCGGGCCGTCCTGCGGGCTGGCCGGGGCGCCGATCTGCCGGGCCAGGCCGACCAGCACCGACGCGGCGGTGGTGACGATCTGCCGGCTGCGTTCGGCGGACTGGTCGGTCGCGGCGATCTCCAGCAGGTCGGTGCCCTCCCGGATCTGCGCGGACAGGCTCAGCTGCACCTGCTCGGGCGTGATCTCCGGGCCCATCCGGTCGACCACCGCCTGCGCCACCCGAGGACCGGTGAGCAGGGCGATGTACGAGTTGAGCCGCCGCGCCCCGGCGTCCGGATCACTGTTGCCGGAGCTGACGAACAGCACCATCGACGATTTGTGCCCGGGCGCACCGGCCATGGTGATCGCGGCCGCGACGGCGACCGCCACCAGGACGGGCGCCACGAGCCAGAGCCATCGGCGCCGGCAGGCCCGCACGTAGGCACGGAGTTCCACGCTGACTGTCCCCGTTTCGTTGTTCTCTACAGCCGGGCAGGCTGATTGGCGGGTGCCGCCCGGTGCAGGACGGCTTCGAACCTCTCGAACAGCAGGTCGCGGGAGAACCGCTCGACGGCCAGCCGGTGCGCCGCGTCGCGGGCCTGCTGCAGCCACTGCTCGTCACGCAGGTGGACGGCCAGTTCGGCGCCGGCCTTCTCGGTGTCCTCCGGGTCCAGCACCAGGCCCGCGCCGGTCTCGGTGAGCAGGTCGGCCATCCAGCCGCCGTGGTTGATGGCGATCGGCCGGGACGCGGCCAGGGCGTCGAAGAACTTGTTGGCCGAGTTGTTCCAGAGCCCGGGGATCGGCCGGACCGTGCTGCTGGACATGGTGGCCGCGCCGAGGATCACCGGCAGCTCCGATTTGGGAACCTTCTCCCTCATGTGCACCACTTTGTCTTTTATGCCCAGCTTGGCCGCGAGCGCTTTTGTCGGTTCCCACTCCTTGCCGTGCCCGACGATCAGGAACCGCAGGTCCGGATCGACCAGGGAGGCGGTGTGCATGGCCCGGACCAGGTACTCCACGCCGTTCACCACACCCAGGGCGCCGGTGTAGACGAGCAGCGGGCGGTCGCCGAGCCAGTCGTGCCCGGCCCGGAAGGCGCGCACCCGCTCCGGGTCGACGGCGAACAGCTCCAGATCGGCGGCGTTCGGGATGACCGTGGTCGGGGTGCCCGGCCGGCGCGCGACGACCCCGTCGGCCATCCCGGGGGAGAGGGCGATCACCTCGCTGGCGTTGCGGTAGGCCCAGTTCGCCAGCCCGCCGGCGACCCCGCGCAGCACCGGGTTGCGCAGCGCGCCCATCTCGATCGGCACCTCGGGCCACAGGTCGCGGACCTCGAAGACGAACGGCACCCGGCGCAGCTTCGCGGCGATCACCCCGGGCACCGCCACGGTCAGCGGGGTGCTGGTGGCGAAGACCAGGTCGGCCCGCAACCGGGCGGCTTTCGCGGCGGCCACCACCATGAACTCGGCGAACGCCCGGATGCGCCGGGCGAACGACATGTTGTTGTTGTACGGCACCCGGAACCAGTGCACGGTGATCCCGTCGTCGACGGTGGTGCGCCAGCCCAGCTCCCGGGCGCCCGGGGTGATGTCGGTGGTGATCACGTCGACCGTGTGCCCGCGGGCGACCAGGCGGCGGGCCTGCTCGTACGAGCGGATCCCGCCGGCCATGCCCGGGTTGCAGTAGTACTGGTGGATGTAGACGATCCGCATGCTCAGGCCTCCAGCGCGGCACGGACCGCGTCCACGACCCGGGACCGGTCGTGCTCGCTGAGGGCGGAACCGCTGGGCAGGCAGACACCCCGGCGGAAGACGTCGGCGGCGACCTCGCCACCGCGCATCACACAGTCCTGGAAGACCGGCTGCAGGTGCATCGGCTTCCACGCCGGGCGGGCCTCGATGTCCCGGCCGTTCAGCACCCCGAGGATCCGGTCGCGCTGCTTCTCGTCGGAGGCGAGCACACAGGTCAGCCAGTGGTTGGGGGTGCCGTACCCGGCGATCGGCATGAACTCGACACCGCTCAGCTCGGCCCGGTAGTACTCGAACGTGGCGGTCCGGGCCGCGATCATCTCCGGCAGCCGCTGCACCTGGCCCCGGCCGACGGCGGCGAGCAGGTTGCTCAGCCGGTAGTTGTAGCCGATGGTCCGGTGCTCGTAGTGCGGCACCGGCTCGCGGGCCTGGGTGGACAGGTGCCGGGCCTGCTTGGCGATCCGCCCGTCGTCGGTGACGAGCATCCCGCCGCCCCCGGTGGTGATGATCTTGTTGCCGTTGAAGGACAGCACCCCGGCCAGCCCGAACGACCCGGCCGGCCGATCGCGGTACGTCGCGCCGAGAGCCTCCGCGGCGTCCTCGATCAGCGGCACCCCGTACCTGTCGCAAGCGGCCAGCAGGCGGTCGTAGTCGGCACACTGGCCGTACATGTCGACCGCGATCACCGCCCGCGGCAGCCGGCCCTGCTCGGCCCGGACCCGCAGCTCCTCGGCCACCAGATCCGGGTCGATGTTCCAGCTCTCCGGGGTGCTGTCCACGAAGACCGGACGGGCGCCCAGGTAGACCACCGCGTTCGCGGTCGCGGCGAACGTGAACGACGGCACCAGCACGGTGTCGCCGCGCCGCACCCCGGCCCCGATCAGGGCCAGGTGCAGGGCTGCCGTCCCGCTGCTCAGCGCCACCGCGTGCCGGACACCGACCAGCTCGGCCACCTGCGCCTCGAACGCGTCCAGATCCGGGCCGACCGGGGCCACCCAGTTCGAGTCGAACGCCTTCAGCAGCAGCTTGCGTTCCAGATCGCTGACGTCCGGTGGGGAGAGCCAGATGCGTGTGTCAGTCATGTACCCGCGTCCTCACGGCCATGATCGGCCAGGCCGGGTGCAGACCCTGCCGGCGGATCCACATCGGGGAGTCACCCGCGTGCATCGCTGCCCGCAGGGTGGTGGAGAAGCTGCGATAACCCGCCTCGGCGGCCACCCGGACGTCGCGTTCGCGGAAATCCACGGCGGGATGCCCGTACGGCGCGGCGAAGTCCTTGATCTCCACCCCCAGCTCGTCCTCGATCTCGTGTTTCGAGCCGGTGATCTCCCGCGCCGCCTCGTCGTCGTCCTGGTCGGCGAGCCGGTGGTGGGTGATGGTGTGCGAACCGAAGTGGAACCCGGACGACACCAGGTCCCGGCAGTCCTGCCAGGACAGATTCCCGGGCTGCCCGACCATGCCGGAGGTCAGGAAGAACATCGCCGGGACCTTCATCTCCAGCAGCACCGGCGCGGCCACGTCCCGCCAGGTCGGGTGGGCGTCGTCGAAGGACAGACAGAAGACCGGCCCGGTGAGCGTGTTCTCCCCGGACAGGTAGCGCAGCGACTCGTCCCAGGTGACCATCGGGCCGATCCGCAGCAGCGCGCGCAGATGCCGGCGCAGGTCACCGGCGTACTCGGCGGGCACGTCGTGGTAGAAGGGGAAGTAGAGGCCCGGCGTGCTGGGCAGCCGCTTGCGCAGGCCGGCCGGCGCCAGGATGCGGCCCTGCAACCGGGGCCTGGCGCGCAGGCGGCTGCGCAGGCCCAACTCGTTCAGGCGTCGTTTGATCGCCGTCTGCATGCGACCGGCACCCTCCCGCTAGAGAACAGTCCACGTGGTTCTCACCAACCCTCGCAAATGCGTGCCGGGTCCGGGAGTAGCAATTGTCATAAGGAATGCGAGTTTTATTCACTTCAATTAAAATGTAGCCGAACGGCTTCTTGCGGAATGCGTCCACAGTTGAGCATCATCGGCTCAGCGGCCCATATTCCGATCGGGGAACCCTCATGCTGCGACTGCACCGGGTCGAGCCGGCCGCCGCCCTCTGGGCCGAGCGCGCGACGTACCCGGACCGGCTGATCTTCCACACACCCGAGTGGCTGAACTTCGTGGCCGAGTGCCAGCGGGCCGAGCCCCTGCTCGCCACGGTGACCGACTCGGGTCAGGTCGTCGGGCACTTCACCGGCCTGCTGAGCAGGCGGTTCGGCATGCGGATCCTGGGCAGCCCGATGGCCGGCTGGACCACGTCCTACCCGGGCTTCACCCTCCGGCCGGAGATCTCCCGGCGGGCCGCCCTGCAGGCGCTGATGCCGTTCGCCTTCCACGACGCCGGCGCCGCCCACCTGGAGATCCGCGACCGTGGGCTGACCGCCGCCGATCTGGGCGGACTCGGGCTGCGCTGGGAACCCGCGCCGACCGCGGTGATCGACCTGAATCCGGACGAGGACACTCTCCTCGGCGCCATGGCGAGTGCCTGCCGGCGGAACATCCGGAAAGCTGAGAAGTCCGGTGTCGTCATCGAACAGACGAGTACCGATCTCACATTCGCCGACGATTTCTACGACCAATTACGGGACGTATTCGCCAAACAGAATCTCGTACCCACGTATTCGGTGGAAAGGGTTCGGTCGTTGATCCGTCACCTCGGGCCCGCCGGGAGGCTGCTGCTCCTGCGGGCCCGGGACGGCGACGGCCGGTGCATCGCCACCGCGGTGCTGCCCTGGTACCACCGGACCATGTACTTCTGGGGCGGCGCCAGCTACCGCGAACACCAGCACCTGCGCCCCAACGAGGCACTCATCTGGCACGCGATGCGGTGGGCCCGGGAGCACGGCGTCACCGAGTTCGACTTCGTCGGCGGCAACAGTTACAAACAGAAGTACGGCACCACCGAGGTCGCCGTCCCCTGGGCCCGCCGTTCCCGCTCACCGATCGTCGCCCACCTGCGCGACGCCGCCAAACACGGTTTCGCCCTCCGCCAGCGCACGGTGGCCCGGTTCTCCGCCGGTGCTCCGAGGTCGACGGTGTCGTAGTCGACGGCGTCCAGCGACCCGGTCATCGTCTCGCGGACCACCGCGTCGTCCGGCCGGATTCCGCGGTCCGTTCCTCTCACTCTCCGCCGGCGCCGGGAATACCGGCCGGGACCGGCACCTCCCACATCCCGCCGGACGCCTGGGTGATCAGGATCGACGTCTCGCCGGGCGTCCAGCGCAGCACCGAGGACCAGTCCGGGGCGGTGTCCACCGGCACCTCGTGGGCGAGCGTGCCGGCCCGTAGATCCCACAGCCGGATCGCGTCGGCGTGCCCGGTGGTCAGCAGGCCGCCGGACGACATGCACGACTCGCCCCGCACCAGCGGGATGACGATGTCTTCGTGCCGGCGGGCCCGCGCGGCGATGTCACTGATCCGCAGGGTGGTGGAGTCCCGGTGGTTGTCCACGTGCACCACCAGTGCGTGGTCCGGGGTGATGTACACGGCCGGGCGCGGGGCCGGGTACTCGTACCCGCCGACGTCCTTGAATCTTTTGATCTCGTGGTTCCGGAAGCCGCTCTCCCAGCGCAGATCGACGGTCGCCGACCCCGGCGTGTACGCGAACCAGGCCCGGAACGTCCGGGCCGCCTTCGCCTTGGCGCGGACCTCGAGCGTCCGGGCGTCGAGGCGGTAGAGCATGCCGTTGCGGTAGCCCTTCGAACAGGCGGCCAGCACCTCACCCCGATCGGGCAGCGCCACGACCGCGATGACGTCGCCGTCCAGCGGTTCGCTGCGGGCCGCCGGCCCCGCCTCCCGGGTCGTGTCGAAGCGCAGCAGGCGGTCACGGTCGCCGACGAACAGCGTGTCGCCGTCGAGGGCGACACCGTGCTGGCGGGCGATCCCCGGCATATCGGCGAACAGGGTGCTGAACAGCGGCGACGGGTCGCCGCGCCGCCAGACGCAGGCCCGTCCGTCGGCGCTCGTCGTGGCGAACCGGTCACCGTCGAACGCGACACCGAGGACCGGCCGGGAGTGGCCGTCGCCCAGCTCGGGAACCCCGGTCGCACCCCGCCGGAACAGCATCGGGCGGGAGTCGCGGCCACTGCCGACGATGGTGTCGCCGACCGCCGACAGGGCGTTCACGTACCCCCGGTGCGTCCAGGTGTGCACCACCGCGCCGGTCGCCGGGTCCAGTTCCCGGCAGTCGTGGAACCGGGAGGACAGGATGCGGTCGCCGTGCACCAGCGCCGGGCCGTACGCCGGGATCTGCCAGTCGGCGGCGCCGGTCACCGGGTCGACCGAGGCGATCGCCGCCTGCTCCGCGACGACGATCAGCCGCCCCGACGGGGTGAACCCGGCCAGCGACGTGCCCCGGTCCGTCTTCTCCGGGGTGACCCACAGGGCGGTGGCCTTCGGCTTCGCCGTGTCCAGCCGCCACCCGAACACCCGGGGACCGGCCGCCGCCACGATCATGTCGTTGCCGGCGGAGATCAGCACCGCGGTGACCGGTGCGCGCGGCCCGGTCAGGGTGTGCCGGACCGTCCCGGACGCCACGTCCACGACCAGCACGTTCCCGCTGCGGCCCTTGTCGGTGCCGACCACGGCGAGCGTTCCGTCGGCGGACACCACCAGGTCCGTCCCCTTCGCCGGCAGGTCGATCCGGCGGGTGACACCGTCCACGACCAGCGCCAGGGCGTGCGGTTCCGCGGTCAGCGCCGCGACCGTCGCGCCACCCAGGGCGATCCGGGAGACCGGGCCACCCGCGCCGAACTCGTCCACCGGGGTGAGCCCCGGCAGCCCGAGCAGCACGATCGTCTCCGGCCGGTCCACGGTGGCCATCGCCACGACGTCACCGTGCACGGCCACCGTCCGGGCCGGCGGCCCCGCGGTGACCTCGCCGGTGGTGGCGTCGATCAGGTCGAGCCGCCCGTACCCGACGTTCAGAATCGTCCGCCCGTCCGTCCCGGCGGCGGGCCGGCCCATCCCGCCGCTGCTCCGGAATGCTGCCGACCCGTACCCGATGACGCCGTTCCCCTCGGTCATCGCAAGATCAAAACATCTGTCAGGTGGCCGCGGACGCCCGGGTTCGAGCCGGGCTGGTGCGGGAATGGGATCCTGGAACAGGGAGAGGGAGGCACGGCGATGTTTCTGTTGTTCGGGGTCCGGAGCAAGGACCACCTGGCCGGTACGCGGGTGATGAACTGCGAGGTCTGCGGTTGGCAGGCCCCCCAGCAGATCCTCAAACGCACCACGAAGTTCACACTCTTCTTCATCCCACTGTTCCCGGTGAAGCCGAGCTCCTACTACATGGTGTGCGGCCACTGCCAGGGCTTCCGCAAGGCCGACCCCCACCTCCTCAGCGTCGCCTGACGGGCCGCCGGGCGGTCGTCTCACGCAGGGCCAGGGCGCCCTGTAACCGGACGTGCCGGAATTGGTAGGCGGGGCCGGCCCGGCGCAGCACCCCACGATCGTGGGCGTCGTCGAGGAAGTCCAGGACACGCCAGGGGGCCAAGCCGTGGCTGACCAGCCACAGGCGGGCCCAGGTGAAGCGGAGCCACGCCGAGCCGGCGCCACTGGTCAGCCCGATCAGCGGTCCGAGCAGCAGAGCCCACTGCACCGCCACCCCCAGCGGGCTGGCCGGCAGCGAATCGGACGCCTGGTTCAACAGAGTGAGCACCAGGAACCAGGTCACCCCGACGGCGCCGGTGGCGATTGCCGTGGTCACCAGGAAAGCCGCGCGATCGGCTCGCAACGACGCCCGTGATCCGGCCGGGCGGCCGGGGTCGGCGGTGATGCCGATGCCCTCGACGAGGAAGCCCACCGTTCCGGCCAGGACCCCGCCGATCAGGCAGAGGCCGAGCTGGATGCCGACGGTGACTATGGCGATCTCCACCGCGGTCTGCAGCAGGCCGGTGCCGGTGGACGAGGCGCTGATCAGGTTGACCAGCAGGATGAGCAGGATCAGCGGGGCAGCCAGGAGAGCGAAGCCGCTGCCGACGGCGAACCCACGGAGGAACGACGACGGGCGGAGGTGGACCCGGGACGGCTGCCCGTCGGAAAGGCCCATGACGATGCCGATGACCGGGCCGAGAAGGAGGGCGAGCGCGGCGACCCCCCAGAGCCGGGCCGGGGAGAGCCCGAACGCGAGAAGCGCGAAGGTGGCCACCAGCGTGATACCGGCGACGACCCGCCGACGGTACCCGCCGGGGACGGTGTGGGTCAGTTGCCACCAGGTCAGCTCGCGGGTTCGGTGGCGGCTCAGGTGGCCGGCGAGGAACGCCAGCCAGCGCTGGGCGTCCTCCGGCGAACAGGGCCGCCGCCGGGGCGGGTCGCCGTCGGTGTGGGCGTAGAGAGCCGGCACGTAACCGGTCAGCAGGTGCTGTTCGAGCGTGTCCGGGTCGGTGCGCAGCAGATCGGACGGATCGGTGCCGGGTTCGCGGTAGACGACCCGGGCCAGGTGGACCATCAGCGGGGTGGAGAACACCCGGGCGAGCGGCCCGTGCGGGTGCTCGGTCAGGTGCCGGGTGACCGGTTCCCAGCGGTGGCGGCCACGTTCGCCCTGACCGGCGGGCAGGTATCCGGCGGCTTCGGCGTGGGTGACCGGCTCCAGTTCGACGACCGCGGCCCGGGCCAGCACCGCCCCGACCTGGCCGATGATCTCCTGGTACTCCTCGGCGCGGCAGGTGACCACGATCGGGCGGCTCTCCGACAGGTAGTTGTTCAGCCGGGTCACCGCGAGCGGGATCTGGTCACGGGTGACCTCGTCCAGGCCGTCCAGCACCGGGACGACCAGGCCGGAGGCGAGCAGGCGGGACACCGCACCGGGACCGAAGTGCTCTTCCGACGCCAGCGGGGGATAGGCGCCGGTGATCTCCCTGATCAGCCAGTCCTGGAGGCTCTGCTCCTCGGGATGCCACATGGAGAGGCTGAGCAGCACCGGTACCGGTTCGTCCGGCTTGCGGCCGGCGAGCAGTTCGCGGACCAGCAGGACGGCCAGGGAGGTCTTGCCCGCGCCGGGCGCCCCGATCACCACCAGCCGCCGGGCCGGGAGACCGCGGAGAGCGGCGGCAACCTCGGTGACATCGCCGTGCAGCTTGAGCCGGGTGGCCCGGCCGGCGGTCCAAGCGGGTCCGAGCACGTCCGCCGCGGAGGCGGACACCTCGCGGCCGGTGGAGGCCCAGCTCACCCGCAGCGGGTCGGGTTGGGCCAGGCCGCGGATCCGGGCCTCGTGGTTCCACTGCTGGGCGACGAGGTCGCCGAGTTCCGCGACGGCAGCGGTGAGTAACTGACGGTGCTCGGAAGCCAGCGGCCGACGGCTCTGTCGAGCAGTCACCGCGGTGACCAGAAGACCGATGACGGAAATGATCAGCGCGGCCACGCTGGCGCGTTGATCGGCATTTTCCAGTCGTTTCTCGGAGTGGTCGGTCAAATACAGATAGATGAAGATGGTGGAGATCAAAAGTGTGCAGCTACCAGCGACGACGGGTATAGATCGCCACTTCTCGGCGAGTCTTTGCATTTGCCTATGATGCAACTGTCAATTGATCTCCGTAATCGGGGTGGCCATCCTGAGAATCATTCGCTAAATGACCGTAGGGGGCAGAATTCCATCGAGGGTTCGCTCTACAGGATGACACCGGATCGTTTACTCACGGTTACGGTTTGGCGGAGGCGTGGCCGTCGAGGGGTGGGGCGTCCGGTTAGTCGTCGGCGTTGCCGAACGATGACCGGTGGAGTCGCTCCCGGGTGCGGCGTAGCCGCTCCGTGCCCGGCCGGGCGGGAACACCGTCGTCGGCCAGCCAGACCACCTCGACGACCGGAAGCTCACGAGTACTGGCTTCAGCGTCTGATCCCGTCTTGGCAACCACAGCGGTCCTTCTCTTCGTAGTTTTGGATCCTGTCGGGGTGATGGGGAAATGCATCGCTCCGGAAGGTCGGATCCCCAGGACGCGGAAGACCGTCTGTCGGATCCTTTCCGCGTCGGCTCCGCTGATGCTCCGGAATGTCGCTGGTCTGCTGTTCCGGATGTCGGATACCGGAACGGAAATGATGTTCGAGCACACCACCTCGGTGTCCGTCCCGATCGCGGGAACTGGCCCGGCAGGCTATGACGTACTCGTGATCGATCAGACGCCCGGATTCCGCGGAGGAGAGGATCGCGATCGGTTTCACCTGCCGACCCGCACCGATCCACAGTTCGGCATAGCGGATGGCGCCGGATGCCGGGCGGGTGGTGCAGTAGCCTGCGAATTCGCGGGCGTGGGAGTCAGGATAGTTCGTAGTGAGGAGTAGGTTGCCGTCCTTGTCGAGCCATGCATCGCCCTCTTCCGGCGTGCGCAACCCTCTCCTCCTCTTCGGTTTCCGAATGGTGCGCCGGGGTGGTGGTGTCCGGCAGGAGGAAGCTACGCCGTGGAGGTGACCTACGTTTTGCGGGGCGATATGCGATTGTCTATAGCCGGATGTCAGGTGGGCTGGATCCAGTCGAAGGTTCGTTCTACGGCTCGGCGCCAATTGGTGTACTCGGTCTGTCGGGTGGTGGGGTTCATGGTGGGTAGCCACTGGCCCGCGATGTGCCAGTTCTGGCGTAGGCCGTCCAGGTCCGGCCAATAGCCCACCGCCAAGCCTGCGGCGTACGCCGCTCCCAGCGAGACCGTCTCCACCGCCAGGGGGCGTACCACCGGGACGTCCAGGACGTCGGCGATCATCTGCATCAGGAGGTTGTCGGCTGTCATGCCGCCGTCGGTTCGCAGGGTGGTCAGGGTCAGGCCCGAGTCGGTGTTCATCGCGTCCACCACCTCGCGGGTCTGCCAGGCGGTGGCCTCCAGGACCGCCCGTGCCAAATGGCCCTTGGTGATGTACGACGTCAGGCCGACGATCACGCCGCGGGCCTCGCTGCGCCAATGTGGTGCGTACAGGCCGGAGAACGCCGGAACTATGTAACACCCGCCGTTGTCGGCGACGGTTCGGGCCAGGGTTTCGATCTCGGGGGCGCTGGAGATCAGCTCCAGCTGGTCGCGGAACCACTGGACCAGGGAGCCGGTGATCGCTATCGAGCCTTCCAGAGCGTACGCCGCCGGCTCGCCGTCGATCTGATAGGCGACCGTGGTCAGCAGGCCGTGTTCGGAGCGGACCAGCTCGGTGCCGGTGTTCAGCAGCAGGAAACTGCCGGTGCCGTACGTGCACTTGGCCTCGCCCGGGTTGAAACACGTCTGCCCGAACAGGGCGGCCTGCTGGTCGCCGAGGGCCGCGCCGATCCGCACCCCGGGGAACGCCTCCGTCGCGGTGCCGAAGTCGCCGACGGACGCCTGCACCTCGGGCAGCATGGCGCGCGGGATCCCGAAGAACTCGCACGCCTCCGGCGACCAGTCGAGGCTGCGGATGTCGAGCAGCATGGTGCGGCTGGCGTTGGTGACGTCGGTGGCGTGCCGGCGGCGCCCGGTGAGGTTCCAGATCAGCCAGGTCTCCATGGTTCCGCAGAGCACTTCGCCCCGTTCGGCACGGGAGCGCAGGCCAGGGGTGTGATCGAGCATCCACCGCAGCCGAGGCCCGGAAAAATACGTCGCGAACGGCAATCCGGAAATGTCGGAAATGTCTGCGGCGGTAGGCGAAGAAGCGAGCGCGTGAACCAGCGCATCCGTCCGGGTGTCCTGCCAGATGATCGCCCGCCCGACCGGAACCCCGGTGAGCCGGTCCCAGATCACCGTGGTCTCCCGCTGGTTCGCGATCCCCAGCGCCGCCACCTGCGACAACTCTATTCCGGCCCGCCGCAGCACCCGGGGCGCCAGCCGTTCCACGTTGCGCCAGATCTCCATGGCGTCGTGCTCCACCCAGCCCGGTTTCGGGAAGTGCTGTTTGTGCTCCTGCTGGGCGAGCGACACCAGCTGCCCCCGCCTGTCGAACACGATGCACCGGGTCGAGGTCGTGCCCTGGTCGATGGCGATCACGTATTTCTCGGTCATCGGGTGGCCCCCAGGTCCCGCGAGATGGCCCGTGCCGCGTCCCGCACGTACCCGACGAGGCGCGGCAGCGGCTGATACCGGCTGTCGCAGATGCGGTCGACCGGCCCGGACACCCCGATCGACCCGACGACCAGCCCGCCGTAACCCCGGATCGGCGCGGCCACCGCGGCCTGGCCGAGCAGGAACTCCTCCACCTCGTACGCGCACCCGGCCTCCCGTACGCCCTCCAGCGCGGAGGCGAGCGCCTTGGGATCGGTGAGGGTGAGGCGGGTGAAGCGTTCCAATTCCGGCACCGGACTGCCCGCGCGGTAGGCGAGCAGCACCTTGCCGAGCGCGGTGGCGTGCAGCGGCAGCAACGTACCGACGTCGAGGGTCTGAAAGGTGTCGTCCGGCCGGAAGACGTGGTGCACGACCAGGACCCGGCCCTCCAGGACGGTGCCGATCCGGACGGCCTGGCCGCTGCGGGCGGCGAGCGGGTCGGCCCAGACGATCGACCGGGACCGCAGCTCGTTGATGTCGAGGAAGCTGGTGCCGAGGTGGAGCAGGGCGCCGCCGAGCTGGTACTGCCCGGACACCCGGTCCTGTTCCACAAAACCGACCAGTTGCAGCGTACGCAGGATGCCGTGGGTGGTGCCCTTGGCCAGGTCGAGGGTGCGGGCGATCTCGCTGAGCCCGAGTCGCCCCGGGCCACCGGCGAGCGTCCGCAGAATGGCGGCGGCTCGTTCGATCGACTGCACCGTTCCGGGCATGTTTCGGACTCTATGCCACCGTGTGACAGCCCGCAGTGATTGATGTTCGACAATGCCGACCGGCGTTCATTGCCCCGTATCGGGCCCCTCCCTAGCGTCCAGGGCATCTATCCAGGGAGGGAGCATGGCTTCACGACTCAAGGGCCCCGGTCTCGCCGGGGAACTCGCGGCCGAATTCGCCGGCACATTGATCCTCATCCTCTTCGGTGTGGGCGTGGTGGCGCAGGTCGCCGCGGCCGGCATCGGTGACCACGACAGCATCGCCTGGGCCTGGGGGCTGGGCGTGACATTGGGCGTCTACGTCGCGGCCCGGGCCAGCGGCGCGCATCTCAACCCGGCGGTGACCGTCGCACTCGCCGTCTTCAAGGGCTTCTCCTGGCGGAAGGTGGCCCCGTACGCGCTGGCCCAGACGCTCGGCGCGTTCGTCGCCGCGCTGCTGGTGCGCTGGAACTACACCGAGGTCCTGAACGCCGCGGACCCCGGGCTGACCATCAAGACGCAGGGCGTCTTCTCGACCCTGCCGGGCAACGGCACCCTTCCGGTCGGCGAGTGGGGCGCCTTTCGGGACCAGGTCATCGGTACGGCCATCCTGCTCTTCGTCATCCTGGCGCTCACCGACATGGCGAACACGCCGCCCGCCGCGAACCTCGGCCCGGTGGTGATCGGCCTGCTGGTGGTCGCGATCGGGATGGCCTGGGGCACCAACGCGGGGTACGCGATCAACCCGGCCCGTGACTTCGGGCCGCGACTCGCCAGCTTCCTGACCGGCTATGAGGGGGCGTTCCGGGATCAGACCGGGTATCTCTACTTCTGGATCCCGATAGTCGGGCCGATCATCGGTGGTATCGCCGGCGCGGGTTTGTACCAGACTCTGATCGGACGGTTCCTGCCGTCGGAGACACCGAGTGAAGAGATGAGCGTGGAGGCTAACCGTGGCTGACTTCGTGGGGGCAGTGGACCAGGGCACCACCAGCACCCGATTCATGATTTTCGATCATGGGGGCAACGAGGTGGCCCGGCACCAGCTGGAGCACGAGCAGATCCTGCCGCAGGCCGGCTGGGTGGAGCACAATCCGATCGAGATCTGGGACCGCACCGTCACCGTGGTCCGGACCGCGATGCAGAAGGCGAACCTGAGCGCCTCCGACCTGGCCGCGGTCGGGATCACCAACCAGCGTGAGACCACGGTGGTGTGGGACAAGCGCACCGGCCGGCCGTATTACAACGCGATCGTCTGGCAGGACACCCGGACCGACCGGATCGCCTCGGCGCTGGACCGGGACGAGCGCGGCCAGACCATCCGCCGCAAGGCCGGGCTGCCGCCGGCCACCTACTTCTCCGGCGGAAAGATCCAGTGGATCCTGGAGAACGTGGACGGGGTGCGGGAGGCCGCCGAGCGCGGTGACGCCCTGTTCGGCAACACCGACAGCTGGCTGCTGTGGAACATCACCGGCGGGCGGGAGGGCGGCAACCACGTCACCGACGTGACAAACGCCAGCCGGACCATGCTGATGAACCTGGAGACCCTCGACTGGGACGACGAACTGCTGTCGTTCTTCAACATCCCCCGGGCGATGCTGCCGGAGATCCGGCCGTCCTCGGACCCCAACGGGTACGGGACCGCGCACATCAGCGGCCCGCTCGGCGGGGACGTGCCGCTCACCGGAGACCTCGGCGACCAGCAGGCCGCCACGGTCGGCCAGGTCTGCTTCCGGCCCGGGGAAGCCAAGAACACCTACGGCACCGGCAACTTCATGCTGCTCAACACCGGGACGGAGCTGGTCCGGTCGGAGAACGGCCTGCTCACCACGGTCGCCTACAAGTTCGGTGACGCCGCCCCGGTCTACGCCCTGGAGGGGTCGATCGCGGTCACCGGCTCGGCCGTCCAGTGGCTGCGCGACCAGCTGCACATCATCAAGTCGGCGGGGGAGAGCGAGACCCTGGCCGCGTCGGTGCCGGACAGCGGCGGTGTCTACTTCGTACCGGCGTTCTCCGGCCTGTTCGCTCCCTACTGGCGTTCCGACGCCCGGGGCGCGATCGTCGGCCTGTCGAGGTTCAACACCGACGCGCACATCGCCCGGGCCACCCTGGAGGCGATCTGCTACCAGACCCGGGACGTCGTGGACGCGATGGCCCAGGACTCCGGCGTGACCCTGGACGTGCTCAAGGTCGACGGCGGGATCACCGTCAACAACCTGTGCATGCAGATCCAGGCCGATGTGCTCGGTGTACCGGTCAGCCGGCCGGTGGTCGCCGAGACCACGGCGCTCGGGGCCGCGTACGCCGCGGGGTTGGCGGTGGGCTTCTGGAAGAACACCGACGAGCTGCGGGAGAACTGGAACGAGTCGCAGCGCTGGCAGCCGCAGTGGTCCGCGGAACAGCGTGACGGCGGGTTCGGCAAGTGGAAGAAGGCGGTGCAGCGGACCCTCGACTGGGTGGATGTGGACTGATCATGACAGCTCTCTCTCCTTCGTACCGGGACGCGGCGATCGAGTCTCTGGCCGGCGCCGAACTCGACGTCCTGGTGATCGGTGGGGGAGTGGTGGGGGCGGGTTGCGCGCTCGACGCGGTCACACGGGGACTGACCGTGGGCCTCGTCGAGGCGCGTGACCTGGCCTCCGGCACGTCCAGCCGGTCCAGCAAACTTCTGCACGGCGGCCTGCGGTACCTGGAGATGCTGGACTTCGGGCTGGTCCGCGAGGCGCTGCGGGAACGGGACCTGATCCTGCGCCGGCTCGCCCCGCACCTGGCCCGGCCGGTCCGCTTCCTCTACCCGCTGCGGCACCGCGGCTGGGAACGTCTCTACACCGGCGCGGGCGTCACCCTCTACGACACGATGGCGTTCAGCGGCGGACTGCCGCGGCATCGCCATCTCACCCGGCGCGGCGCGCTGCGGGCCGCCCCCGCACTGCGCAGGGACTCGCTGGTCGGGGCGCTGCAGTACTACGACGCGCAGGTCGACGACGCCCGGCACACGATGTTCCTGGCCCGGACCGCGGCGTCGCACGGGGCCCGGGTCGCCTCGCGGGTCGCGGTCACCGGTTTCCTGCGTGAGGGCGAGAGAGTCACCGGTGTACGGGTGACCGACCTGGAACACGGCCGCCCGTTCGAGATCAGGGCCCGCCAGGTGATCAACGCGACCGGGGTGTGGACCGACGACACCCAGGCTCTCGTCGGCGAGCGCGGCCAGTTCCACGTGCGCGCCTCCAAGGGCATCCACCTGGTGGTGCCCCGGGACCGGATCCGCTCGTCCACCGGCATCATCCTGCGGACCGAGCGCAGCGTGCTGTTCGTCATCCCGTGGGGCCGGCACTGGATCGTCGGCACCACCGACACCGACTGGTCCCTGGACAAGACCCATCCGGCCGCCTCCGCCAAGGACATCGACTACCTGCTCACCGAGGTCAACAAGGCGCTCGCCACCCCGCTGGAACGCGCCGACGTGGAGGGCGTCTACGCCGGCCTGCGCCCGCTGCTGTCCGGCGAGTCCGACTCCACTTCCCAGCTGTCCCGGGAGCACGCGGTGAGCACTCCGGTCCCGGGCCTGGTGATGGTGGCCGGCGGCAAGTACACCACCTACCGGGTGATGGCCAAGGACGCCGTCGACGCCTGCGTGCACGGCCTGGGCCGGTCGGTGCCGCGCTCGGTCACCGACCGGATCCCGTTGCTCGGCGCCGACGGGTACCCGGCCCTGTGGAACCGGCGTGCCCTGCTCGCCGCCGAGTCGGGCCTGCACGTGGCCCGGATCGAACACCTGCTCGGCCGGTACGGATCACTGGTGCACGACCTGCTCGACCTGGTCCGCGAGGATCCGGAGCTGGGCCGGCCGATCGAGGGCGCGGACGACTACCTGCGGGCCGAGTTCGTCTACGCGGCCGCCGCCGAGGGCGCCCGGCACCTGGTCGACGTGCTGACCCGGCGGACCCGGATCTCCATCGAGACGTTCGACCGGGGTGTCGTCGCGGCCCCGCACGCCGCCGCGCTGATGGCCCGGGTCCTCGGCTGGACCGACGGGCAGCGCGACGCCGAGGTCGAGCATTACCGGCTGCGTGTCGAGGCCGAGCGGGCCTCCCAGGAGCAGCAGGACGACGAGACGGCCGACGCCGCCCGGCTCGGCGCCCCCGACGTGGTCCCGGTCCGGATGTGAAGGATTCCTAGGGTACGTCCGGGATGCCCGCCGGGATGGTGGGGCGGCTGACGTCCCAGTGCTCGACGATCAGGCCGTCCTCGAAGCGCCAGATGTCGACGACGTCCTCCGGCGGGGTCTCGACCGGGATCAGCGTGTAATGGGCGACCACGAACTCGGCGTCCGCGACCACGTGCTGCAGGTCCAGCTGGGCGCCGGCGATCGGTGAGTTCACGATGAACTCGATCCAGGCGTCCCGGCCGGCCGGCGCGCCCGGGGTGTGCGACACGAAGTCCTCCCGGATGATGTCGCGCAGCACCTCGACGTCACCGTCGGCGAATCGGCTGAAGGCGTCCAGAAAGCGTCTCTTGTTCTCTTCCGCGGGATCGATGTCAGTCATGCTCTCACCGTTCCATCGAGCGCCCGCGCTGTCGAGGGTTCGTAGCATTGATCGAATCCGCTCGTGCCGGTTTTTCGAGAATCTGCCCGGACGGCCGGTCGCGGTGCGCCCGGACGGGCAATAAACCCCCGGTGAGCGTTTCCCTCGGGCTATCTCCTGCGCTGTCGGACCGCGGAAAAGTACGTTTTCAGCGGCGCGATTCCGTGCGATTTCTTACTACATTTCGGGAGGCAGACCATGTTGAGCGCGATCACCGCCGGGGCCATGATGCTCACGTCCCTGGGAGTACCGGCCGCTCCACCGCCACCACCGGACTGGATGACCATCGGCGTGGTGTCGGCGAACGGGTCCGGCTGTCCGAAGGGCTCCGCCGTGGTGACGGTGTCCCCGGACCTCAAGGCGTTCACCGTCGCGTACAGCGAGTTCCTGGCCCAGGTCGGGCCGGAGGCGAAACCCACCGACTTCCGCAAGCAGTGCCAGCTGTCCCTGGACATCAAGGTGCCGGAGGGCTACACCTTCGCGGTGGCCAGCACCGACTACCGCGGTTACGCCCGGCTGGAGAAGGGGGCGAGCGCCACCGAGACGGCGTTCTACTACTTCCAGGGCGAGTCGCGGACCACCCAGAGCCGCACCCAGTTCGACGGTTTCTGGGACAAGGACTGGCAGGTGACCGACAAGGTGCCGCTCGAGTCGATGTCGTGGTCGAAGTGCGGCGAGAAACGCTATCTCAACATCAACACGGAACTGCGGGTGCTGGCCGGTAAGGCGCCGAAAGGCACGACCAGTTTCATCACCATGGACTCGTCCGACGGCAATCTGGAAACGATCTACCGGGTGTCCTGGCAGAAGTGCCCGGCCTGATCGTTCTCAACGGGGATGCACCAGGCCGGCGTCGAATGCGGCGATCACCAGCTGGGCCCGGTCCCGGGCCGGAAGTTTCGCCAGCAGATGGGTGATGTGCGTCTTCACGGTCTTCACCGCGATACTCAGCGCGGCGGCGATCTCGTCGTTGGCGAGACCGTTTCCGATCAGCGCGAGCACCTCGACCTCACGCGGGGTGAGCCGCCGCACCGCCCCGGCCGGACGCTCCGGCCGGGGTGCGGCCACGTAGTGC
Organism: Actinoplanes couchii; assembly: GCF_016862075.1. Lineage (GTDB taxonomy): Bacteria > Actinomycetota > Actinomycetes > Mycobacteriales > Micromonosporaceae > Actinoplanes > Actinoplanes couchii. The sequence continues at coordinate 34,158 of NZ_BOMG01000071.1, forward strand.
GCGACCAGCCGGGTCAGGATCGACGGGGCGAACAGCGACTCGCCGAGGCCGGTCCGGCGCACCGCCTCGACCAGTTCCTCCGGACGGGCGTCCTTCAGCAGGAACCCGGACGCGCCCGCCTGTAACGCCCGGTAGACGTACTCGTCCAGCTCGAACATGCTGAGCACCAGCACCCGGGCGCCGGTCAGTGCCGGGTCCGCGCAGATCCGCCGGGTCGCCTCCAGGCCGTCCACGCCGGGCATCCGCACGTCCATCAGCACCACGTCCGGGCGGGTCGCGCGCGCCCGGGTGACCGCCTCGGCGCCGTCACCGGCCTGCCCCACCACGGTCAGGTCCGGCGCCTGGTCCAGGATCACCGCCAGGCTCTGCCGCAGCAGTTTCTGATCATCAACGACCAAGACCTTGATCATGCGGTACGCATCCCGTCGGGCAGCCGCACGGTCAGGCGGTAGCCGCCCTCCACCGGTTCGGCGATCAGGCTGCCGTCCAGGGCGCCGACCCGTTCCCGGAGCCCGGCCAGCCCGTGCCCGGCGCCCGGCACCGCCCGCCAGCCGGGGGCCGGGCCCTCGTCGGCCACCGTCACCACCACGTGCCGCCCGTCCCGGTGCACCCGCACCGCCACCCCGGCCGGGCCGGCGTGCCGGGCCACGTTCGCCAGCCCCTCGCGTACCGTCCGGCAGATCGCGACCTGGACCCCCGGCGCCACCTCGCCCAGCTCGCCGGTGGTCAGGCTCGGGCGCAGCCCGGCCGCCCGCGCCGCCCGGACGATCTCCGGCAGTGTGCCGAGACTGTCGGCCGGGGCCAGCGGCGCCGACTCCGGCTCGCGCAGCACGGTCAGCATCCGGCGCAGCTCGGCCGTCGCGTCCCGGCTGGTCTGTTCGATGTCGCCGAGCGCCGCCCGGATCTCCGGCGACTGCTCCAGATGCCGGGTGGCCGCCGCCCGCACGGTGATCAGGCCCAGCCCGTGCGAGACCAGATCGTGCAGGTCCCCGGCGATCCGCAGCCGTTCGGCGAGCACCGCCTCGGCGGCCGCCCACGCGGTGAGCCGCCGCTCGTACTCCGCCCGGTCGGACCGCCACCGGTACACCGCCCAGACCGCCGCGCCGGCCGTGACCGCGCCGAACACCACCGGGATCACCCGGGCGGCCGGCCCGCCCGCGCCGACCATGCACAACAACAGCACCAGCACCCCGGTGATCAGCACCAGCAGCGGAACCGCACGGTTGCGCCAGGCCGGCCGGGGAAACGACGTCACGCGGCGAACTGTAGGCCCTGGGCGGTGGATCCCGCGAGAGCGAGGCGAGGTCCAGCCGGTGGCTGGCGTCAGCCGGGTGGAGGTCGCATACCGGTGTTGTATGTGGCCTCCACCCGGATGCCGTCAGGCGCCGGCTGGACCACGCCGTAGCCCCGCGGGATCCACCGCCCAGGGCCTAGCGCTAGGACCAGGGTCCTAGACGCCTTGGACAGATCGGATCCCGGTCCGATGTGCCCACGCAGAGGCGCCGGTTGACTGGCCGCATGATTACGATCGACGGCCTCACCCGGGACCGCGGGAAGACCCGGATCCTGCACGAGGTGACCTTCCGCGCCCGGCCCGGACGGGTCACCGGGTTCCTCGGCCCCAACGGGGCGGGCAAGACCTCCACCCTGCGGCTGCTGCTCGGCCTGGACCGCCCGCGGGCCGGCACCGCCCTGATCGACGGCCGTCCCTACGCCGCCTGGGACCGCCCACTCACCGTGACCGGGGCGCTGCTCGACGGCAGCGGCGCCCACCGGTCCCGGACCGCCCGCGCCCACCTGCGCTGGGTGGCGACCGGCAACGGGCTGCCCCGTTCCCGGGCCGACGAGGTCCTGGAGATCGTCGGGCTGACCGCCGACGCCGGGAAACGGGCCGGAAAGTACTCGCTCGGCATGAGCCGCCGCCTCGGCCTGGCCACCGCCCTGCTCGGCGACCCGCGGGTGCTGATCCTGGACGAGCCGATCAACGGCCTGGACCCGGCCGGGATCCGCTGGATGCGGGGGTTCCTGCGGGAGGCCGCCGCCGAGGGCCGCACCGTGCTGCTCTCCAGCCACCTGATGGGCGAACTGGCCGAGACCGCCGACGACGTGGTGATCATCGTGGCCGGCCGGGTGGTCGCCGACGGCACCCTCGCCGAGGTGGTCGCCGGGCATCCGAGCCTGGAGGACGCGTTCCTCGCGCACACCGCGGGGGAGGGCACGTCGTGGTGAACCTGATCCGCGCCGAGCTGGCCAAGCTGCTCGGCCTGCCGACCGCCTGGATCGGCCTGGCCGTCGGCAGCGTGGTCGCCCCGCTGCTGGCGGTGCTGAACGCGGGAGCGGTGCGGGCCGCGATCGCCGCCGGGAGGTATGAGTTCAGCGCCGACCTGGCGTACAGCAGCATCCAGATCGTCATGCTCGGCGGCCTGATCCTCGGCGTGGTCACGGTGAGCAGCGAGTACACGCCGACCTCGGACGACGCGCCGGGCGCCCGGCAGATCACCACCACCCTGCTGGCCGAGCCCCGCCGGTGCCGGCTGCTGGCCGCCAAGGCGATCGTGCTGGTCCTGGTGGTGGCGGTGCAGGGCACGGTCACGGCGGTGGTGACGCTGCTGGTGGTCGAGCACGAGCACGGCGGGACCTATCCACCGGCCGAGCCGGCCCGGGTCGCCGGGGCGGTGCTGGAGTGGGTGCTGCTGAGCCTGCTGGCGTACGCGCTGACCCTGATCTTCCGCAACGGCATCGTCACGCTCACCCTGCTGGTCGTGAACTCCGGGGTGGTCTCGGTGTCGTGGCTGCTGATGAAGGTGACGCCGCTCGCCGCGTACCTGCCGGACGTGGTGGGCAAGCACATGTACCTGTCCGATCTCGGCGACGTCCGGATCCACCCGGTGGTGGCGGGTGCGGTGCTGCTCGGCTGGGTGGTGGGACTGCTCGTGCTCGCCGCCCGCCTCTTCGAGCGGCGGGAGGCATGACGCCCGCCTTCCACGCCTTCTCCGCCGAGGTGCTCAAGCTGGTCACGCTTCCGGTGCTGGGCCTTGTCACCGTGCTGACCTGGGCGGCCACCGGACTGCTGCGGCTCGCCGATCCGCCCGGCGGGGTGCTCGGGATCGCTCAGGCCGGCTTCCTGGTGCTGGGGGCGCTCGCCGCCGGGCAGGAGTACCACGGCGGCGGTCAGATCCGGGCCAGTCTGCTGACGGTGCCGCGGCGGCCGCTGCTGGTGGTGGTCAAGTTCGCCGCGATCGCGGTCACCGCCGCGCCGGCGGTGCTGGTGGGCGCGGCCCTGGCCGGGGAGCCGCGGGGCGCCGGGCGGCTGCTGCTCGGCCTGCTCCTCGCGGCCGGTGTCGGGACGGTGCTGCGGCATCCGGTGGGGGCGGTCGGGACGCTGCTCATCGCGTACGGGACAGGCAAGCCGTTGATCTTTCCGCTCCTGCCGGAACTCGTGCTCGACGTCCCGCTCTGGGGCTGGACCACCATGATCGTCCTGGTCGCGGGCGTGGTGTTCAACCATCGGGAGGCTTGAGTTCGTGATGCCCTTGACGGACCGTGGTTTCATGCGGCCAGCACGAGGCCCACCCCTCTCGTACACGTGGTGTTCACGTGTACCCCTCGCGCTGTCCAACTCAAGGAGTCATTGCGATGACGCAGCGCCCCTCGCTCGCGGAGGTTCGTGAGCGCACCTACAAACGCCGGGATGCCTGGTGGACGGTGTGGCTGGTGGATCCACTGGCCGGGCCCCTGGTCCGCCTGGTGTCGCCGTGGAAGTGGGTCACGCCGAACCTGCTCAGTTTCGGCGCCTTCGTCCTGGGGCTCGGCGCGGCGGCGGCGTTCTGGCAGGCCGACTACCAGTGGCTGCTGGCCGGCGCGCTGCTCTACCACCTGGCGTTCGTGCTGGACTGCATGGACGGCAAGATCGCCCGGCTGAACGGGACCGGCTCGCTCTTCGGCCAGTGGCTGGACTACGTGTTCGACCGGCTCCGGGTGCTGACCTGCGCGCTCGCCATGTTCGGCGGCCAGTGGCACCGGACCGGGGACACCCTCTTCCTCTGGCTGGCCACCCTGGTCATCTTCCTCGACATGTTCCGCTATCTGAACGCGCTGCAGATGCAGAAGGTCAAGCTGGCCATGAAGGAGCGGGTCCTGGCGGCGGCCGGGGCGTCGCCGGTCGAGTACGTGGAGGAGACCGACGAGGAGATCGCGGTCGGCCCGGCCGCCACGCCGTCGAAGATCGACGTGCACGGTGACTTCAAGACCAGGTTCGGTGTTTTCATCCGGGTCCGTAACTTCCTGCTCCGGCAGCGCATCCGGGCACACCTGTTCAGCGGTATCGAGTTCATGATGTTCGTATTCATCATCGGCCCGGTGGTCGGTCAGATCGCGGTGGTCACCATCGCGTCCGGCCTGCTGCTGGTGGCGTTCGAGGCTCTGCTGGTCTACAAGCTCTGGACCACCACGAGGACGTTCGCCCGCCGGATGGCCAAGATCGAGCGGCAGCATCCGGTTCTGCTCTGATTCGGCGTCGCCGGGGGGTTTTCTCCCCGGCGTTTCCTAACTGTCCAGGCGTTTTGTCCCTAGACTTGCGGGAACTGTTTCCAACGCCGCGACAGTCAGGGAGAACGCATGCTCAACGTCACGAACCAGACGGCTCCTTCCATCGCTCCGGCCCACACCCACCTGCTGGCCGAACTGGAGCGGATCCGCCAGGTCCTGGACGTCCTCCCCCTACCCGACGACACCGCCGCCACCGCGCACCGGGAGATCGGCGAGGCCGAGGTAGCCCTGCTCGAAGCCGAGCCGGACCGCCGCCGGATCACCGGCTGCCTGGAGCGGCTGGCCCTCGCGCTCGCCGCGTCCGGGGCGCTCGACCACGCCGGGCAGGCGCTGTCCACCCCGCTCGAGGCGCTCGCCGACTGGCTCGGCGAATCAGGCCAGTCGATCCGCGACCTCGCCGGACCTCGATAGATCCCCCTCGCGACGATCGGCTTCGATCCGGCCGGTCCGCCCGGCCGGATCCCCGCGGGCATGTATCGATGTATTGACATGTCCCCGCGGGGACTGAAACGCTCGCCCGGGTGGGAATCATCGACCGGCTCGCCGCCGACCCCAGTCTCTGGACCGAGATCACCGCCGCGGGCCTGCCCGTGATCGAGCCCCGGGACGACGGCCAGTGCCTGGTCACGTTCCTGTGGCGCGGCGAAGCCGAACGCACCCACGTGCACTGGGGGCTCTGGGACGACCTGACCCGGCTGCCCGGCACCGACATCTGGCACCTGACCCGGGTCCTGCCCGCCGACCTGCGGACCGTCTACTACCTGTCGCACGACGCCGGCTTCTCCGCACCACCCGACCGGGCCGGCACCGGCACCTGGCACGTCGACCCCGGCAACCCCCGGCACGTGCACTTCCCCGCCGACCCGGTCGACCCCGCCGACAAGGACGGGTGGGTGTCGCTGCTGGAACTTCCCGCCGCCCCCGCCGAACCCTGGCTCGACCAGCCCCGCTCCGCCGACCTGGAACGGGCGGTCATCCACAGCCGGGCCCTCGGCGGCGACCGGCACCTCACCCTCCATCAGCCCGGCCCCGGCCGGCCCGTCCTGGTCGTCTTCGACGGGCACAACGCCCAGAAGGTGCTGCGCATCCCGGAGACCGTGCAGAACCTGACCGCGGCCGGCCGCATCCCGCCGCTCACCACCATCTTCGTGCACCTGCCCGACGACACCCGCGACGACCATCTCGCCGCCGTCCCCGAGATGCGGGAATTCCTCGCCGGGGAACTGATGCCGTGGGCCCCTACCCACGTGGGCGCTCTCCTGGACGGCGGCCGCAATGTGATCGCCGGCGCCTCCCGGGGAGGTCTCGCCGCCGTGTGGGGCGCCCTGGAACTACCCGGCCTGTTCGGGGCGGCCATCGCCCAGTCCGGCAGCTTCTGGTGGGCGCCGCCCGGTGAGGACCCGGAATGGCTGACCCGCCGGGTGGCCGCCGCGCCGGCCACCCGCGGCCGCTTCTACCTGGACGTCGGCACCATGGAGACCCAGCCACTACCCGGCGGCACCACGATGATCGAGGTGGGCCGCCGGATGCGCGACACGCTGCGGGCCCACGGCCACCGCGTCCACTGGTCCGAGTACACCGGAAGCCACGACTACGTGAACTGGCGCCGCACCTTCGCCGACGCCCTCCTCGCCGTGACCCCCTAGCGTTCCGGTCGTCACCCGGCGGAAATTCGGTCGCGGGTTCGGGTGTTGGTGGTTAGCGTGCTTCTCATGTTCACGCCCGGTCTGCAGCTGCCCCCAGTGGTGGCTCCCGTGTGCGTGCCGAGCGGCGCTGATACCCGACTCTGACCCTTCCCCATCGGTGGCAGAACCCCGGGGAAGGGTGGTTCTGCCCTGCGCGGGTTCTGGCGCGGTCCGCCTGGCGACGGGTCGCGTGTCATCACCACGCCTCGCATCCAGTGAGGAAGACGAGAGTCAATGGCCAAGAGCCCATTCGTTCGTACGAAGCCACACCTCAACATCGGCACGATGGGGCACGTCGACCACGGGAAGACGACCCTGACCGCCGCGATCACGAAGGTTCTCGCCGACCGCGACCCGGCCGCCAACCGGTACGTCGCGTTCGAGGGGATCGACCGGGCGCCGGAGGAGGCGGCCCGCGGCATCACCATCACCATCGCGCACGTCGAGTACGAGACCGCCACCCGCCACTACGCCCACGTCGACATGCCGGGTCACGCCGACTACGTGAAGAACATGATCACCGGTGCGGCGCAGGTGGACGGCGCGATCCTTGTCGTGTCGGCGCAGGACGGGTCGATGCCGCAGACCCGGGAGCACGTGCTGCTCGCCCAGCGGGTAGGCGTACCCCACCTGGTGGTCGCTCTGAACAAGAGCGACACGGTGGACGACCCGGAGCTGCTGGACCTGGTGGAGCTGGAGGTCCGCGAGCTGTTGTCGGAGTACGGGTTCCCCGGTGACGAGGTTCCGGTGGTCCGGGTCAGCGCGCTGAAGGCCCTCGAAGGCGACCCGGTGTGGGTGGCGTCGGTCGGTGAGCTGCTGGACGCGGTCGACGGGTATGTGCCGATCCCGCCGCGGGAGCTGGGTGAGCCGTTCCTGATGCCGATCGAGAACGTGCTGTCCATCTCCGGGCGCGGCACGGTCGTCACCGGCAAGGTGGAGCGCGGCGAACTGCGCGCCGGCGAGCCGGTGGAGGTGGTCGGTCTCGGCCCGACGGTGGCGAGTGTGGCGACCGGGCTGGAGACGTTCGGCAAGATCCTGGAGTCGGCGCAGGCCGGCGACAACGCCGCGGTTCTGCTGCGGGGGGTCAAGCGCGAGCAGGTGCAGCGGGGCCAGGTCCTCGCCGCGCCGTCCAGTGTGCGGCCGCACACCACCTTCAAGGCCCGGCTGTACGCGTTGACCAGCGCGGAAGGCGGACGGCACACGCCGTTCGAGGCGAACTACCGGCCGCAGTTCTATTTCCACACCACCGACGTGTCGGGCGGGATGGACCTGGCCGGCCGTGACCTGGTGATGCCCGGCGACACCTTGGACGAGGTGACGGTGACCCTGGGCAAGCCGATCGCCGTGGAGGCCGGCATGGGCTTCGCCGTCCGCGAGGGCAACCGCACGGTGGCCGCCGGCACGGTGACCGCCGTTCTGGAGTAGAGCGAAGGGGCCCCGGGACATCCCGGGGCCCCTTCGGCAGGTCAGAGGCCGGGGACGTCGATGACGATCAGTTCGGTGTCGTCGGCGCGGCCCGGGATGCGGCCGTCGTTGCCGGGGAAGTTGTTGTCGTTGGCGACCAGGACCCGGGTGCCGCCCAGGGGCAGCACCGATTCGACGGACTGCAGGGGGAACGAGAACAGCTTGCCGACGCCGTACTCGCCGGGGCGGGCCGGGGTGGAGACGCCGTTCGGGTCGGCGATGTGCATCAGGTCGGCCACCGTGCGCCGGGGCAGGACACCGTCCGGGCCGGCCTTGTCGAGATCGGTCACCACCAGGCGCTTCACCAGGGACTGCGGTCCCATGCCGTTGTCGCGTTCGATCAGCAGCAGGCGGCGGCCGTCGATCACCGCCGCGTCGCCGACCAGCAGCGACGGGTCGTCGACCCGGAACGTCCAGGTCCTGCCGGTGTAGCGGTTCGCCCGGATGTCGAACTCGTACACGATCCGCCGCCGCTGATCCGGATCGTCGGTGCGGGCGCCTTCCAGGATCGGGTAGAGCGTCCTGCCGTCCCTGCTGACGGCGAGCGCCTCGAAGCCGCGGCTGCTCGGGACGGTGGGCGTGGGCGACGACTGCGGGGCCCGGCCGCCGTCGGCCAGCGGGATCGGCGCCTGCAGCACTTTGCCGGTCCGGTCCACCTTGACCAGGTACGGGCCGAACTCCTCACCGATCCACAGGTTGCCCCGCTCGTCCCGGGCGAGGGATTCGATGTCCAGGTCGGCGCCGGTCAGCAGCCGGTCCCGGGTGTTCTGGTTGACGATCGGGAACGGCACCTTGCGGTCCGGGTCGCGGAAGCTGATGAACCCGTTGACTCGCACTCGGTGCCGCCGGTGGTCGGGGGTGATGTCGTACGCCCGGAGCAGGAAGTCCGCCGAGTTGTTCTGGGCGCCGAACCCGTTGTCCGGCATCGCCAGCAGCCGGTCACCCGTCAGCGGGATCACTGCCGAGAAGCCGGGGATCGGCTGGCCCGGGAACGGCGCGCTGATCCCGTTGACCGGCGCGGTGTCCAGCTGGGTGCCGGAGATCGGGCCGGGCTGGTAGGCGGTCGCCGACAGGATGGCCCGGCTCTTCAGCGTCACCTCGGGCCGGATCTTGACGGCGAGCGTGTAGAGCCGGGTGATCTGGGTGGCGCTGCCGTTGTCGTCGGAGATCAGGTGCAGAACACGACGGCCGTCCGCAAGAACCGGACCGAGCGCTGCCCCTTCGATGTTGTCCAGCAGCGGGTTCGGTTGCGGCTGTTTCGCGGTCGCCCCGGACGGCGGGCAGTCCGCGATGTCCACCAGCAGCTGTTTGCCCAGCCAGGTGCGCGGGTCGGTGACCGTCGACAGGGCCGCGACGCCTGTCACGTCGGGTGCGCCGGTCGCCGACACCCGGTAGACGCGCACGGTGTTGCCGACCCCGGCGGTGAAACCGCGTTCCACCGACAGCAGCTGGTCGCCGCCGAGCGCGACGAGTTCGACGAGCCCCAGGCCGGGGTCGGTGCGGTAGGCGTACTGCGAGGTCCGGTTCCCGGCATAGCGGATGATCCGGTTGTTCCCGGCGCCGTCCGGGGCGAGCGCGCCCTCCATCCCGGCGTAGATCACCCGCTGGTCCGGCGTCGCGGTCAGCGCCTCGAACGTCTGGTTGGTCGTGGCCTCCCCGGCGGGCGCGACCTGGAACCGGGCCGGCACCGGCAGCGAGCCGATCTCGTGCCCGTCGGAGAGCCGGAAGCGCCGGATCGACGGCTCCCTCTCCGAGCTGGCCAGGATGGTCCGGCCGCCCGCTTCGGCGATCAGACCCTCACCATCAAAATCGCTGCCTGTGTACGGGGTACCGTCCACCTTTTTCAGGATGGTGACGCCGGTGATCCGTGGTTTTGCCAGGTTCAGGGCGTAGACCCGGGCCGGGGTGGTCCCGATGTTGTCGACGAGTGCCAACGCCTTGTCGCGACCGGCCGGTGCCAGCGCCGACAGCCCGGCCACCGGGGTGCCCGCGTAGGTCGTCTTGTCCAGCGCGTCGGAGAACCCGAGCAGCGACGCGTCGGCCGAGCACGCGGCCGGACCGGGACGGGTGTGTGCCTGTGCCGGGGCCGCCGGGACCAGGATGATCACGGCGGCCGCGAGAATCGCTCTATGAGTCACGCTTCGACACGATCCGATGTGTCTCCGAACAGGACGTGAACACCGTCCGTGCGCCCGCTGTCAGTGAAGCGGCTTGAAACTCCGCAACCGCAGGCTGTTGGCCACCACGAACACCGAGCTGAACGCCATCGCCGCGCCCGCGATCATCGGATTGAGCAGGCCCGCCGCCGCCAGCGGCAGAGCGGCCACGTTGTACGCGAACGCCCAGAACAGGTTGCTCTTGATGATCCGCAGCGTGCGCCGGGACAGCCGGATCGCGTCCACCGCGGCGGTCAGGTCGCCCCGCACCAGGGTCAGGTCGGACGCCTCGATCGCCACGTCGGTGCCGGTGCCCATGGCCAGCCCCAGGTCGGACTGGGCGAGCGCCGCGGCGTCGTTGACCCCGTCGCCGACCATCGCCACCACCTTCCCGGACTGCTGCAGGCGCTGGACCTCGGCGACCTTGCCGTCCGGCAGCACCCCGGCGATCACCTCGTCGATGCCCACCTCGGCGGCGACCGCGCGGGCCACGGTCTTGTTGTCGCCGGTCAGCAGGATCGGTGTCAGCCCCAGTTTCCGCAGGCCGGCGACGGCTTCGGCGCTGGTGGGCTTGACCGTGTCGGCCACCGCCAGGACTCCGCGCGCTTCGCCGTCCCAGCCCGCCACGATCGCGGTGCGGCCCAGCTCCTGCTGCTCCTGCACCGCTGCGGCGATCCGTTCCGGCACGTGCAGGCCCTCGCGTTCCAGCAGCGCCGCCCGGCCCGCCAGGACGACACGGCCGGCCACGTTCCCCCGTACGCCGAAGCCGGGGAAAGCGGTGAAATCGGCGACCGGGAGATGATCGCCCACCTCGGCGGCGATCGCGCGGGCGATCGGGTGTTCGGAGGCGGACTCCACCGCGGCGGCCAGTTGCAACAGCTCGTCGTCGTCTGCCGGGACGGTGGCGACCAGTTTCATCACGCCCGTCGTCACGGTGCCGGTCTTGTCCAGCAGGACCGTGTCGACGCGCCGGGTCGATTCGAGCGCTTCCGGGCCCTTGATCAGGATGCCGATCTGGGCGCCGCGCCCGGTGCCGACCAGCAGCGCGGTCGGCGTGGCGAGCCCCAGCGCGCACGGGCAGGCGATGATCAGCACGGCGACGGCGGCGGTGAACGCGGCCGTCCAGCCCGCGCCGGTGCCGAACCACCAACCCAGCGTGGCCACCGCGAGCGCGATCACGATCGGCACGAAGACCCCGGAGATCCGGTCGGCCAGCCGCTGGACCTCGGCTTTCCCGGTCTGTGCCTGCTCGACCAGCTTCGCCATCTGCGCCAGCTGGGTGTCGGCGCCGACCCGGGTGGCGCGGACCACCAGGCGACCGCCGGCGTTCACCGTGCCGCCCGTCACGTCGCCGCCCGGGCCGACCTCGACCGGGACGCTCTCGCCGGTCAGCAGTGACCGGTCGACGGCCGACGAGCCCTCCTCGACCACACCGTCGGTGGCGATCTTCTCGCCGGGGCGGACCACGAACAGCATGCCCGGCTGCAAGTTCTCGACCGGAATCCGGGATTCCCTGCCGTCCGTCAGCACCGCGACGTCCTTCGCGCCCAGCTCCAGCAGCGCCCGCAGCGCGTCACCGGCCCGCCGCTTGGACCGGGCCTCGAAATAGCGCCCGGCCAGGATGAACATGGTCACCCCGGCGGCCGCCTCCAGGTAGATCGCGCCGGCTCCGTCGGTGCGATCGATGGTCAGCGTGAACGGGTGTGTCATCCCCGGCTCGCCCGCGGTGCCCAGGAACAGCGCCCACAACGACCAGCCGAACGCGGCGATCGTCCCCAGCGAGACCAGGGTGTCCATGGTCGCCGCGCCGTGCCGCAGGTTGATCGCGGCGGCCCGGTGGAACGGCCAGCCGGCGTAGACCACGACCGGGGCGGCCAGCACCAGACTGGCCCACTGCCAGTAGGTGAACTGCCACGGCGGGACCATCGCGAGCAGGATCACCGGGACGCTCAGGACGATCGCGGTGATCAGCCGTTGTTTCAACGGGTCATCGGACTGCGGCGCTGCTTCCTCTTTCTTGTCGGGAAGTTTCGCGGTGTAGCCGGTCTTCTCCACGGTGGCGATCAGATCGGCCACCGAGACGCCGCCCTCGACCGTGGCGGTCGCCTTCTCGGTCGCGTAGTTGACGGTGGCGCTGACCCCGTCCATCCGGTTGAGCTTCTTCTCGATCCGGTTGGCGCAGGAGGTGCAGGTCATCCCGCCGATTTCCAGCTCGATCAGTGCGTTCTGCAATGTCATGACGGGGTCCTCAGTCGTGCGTGTGCGGTTCTTCCGTCGTCTCGGCAGGTTCTTGCGCCGGTGGTGGCGCGGACGGCGGCGTCACACCTGCCGTCGTCGCGGTGAACTCGGCGGTACGCACCGTGCCGGCGTGCTGGAAGTCCAGGTAGAGACGGTAGACCCCGGGGGACGGGACCTCGGCCCGGAACCGCAGCGCGTCGTCGGCGGTGGGGTGCACGTGCAGGTAGGCCAGATCGCCCTCGCGCAGCACCACCAGGTGGCCGAGCGCGCCCAGGTACGGCTCCAGATCGGTGACCGGCTGACCGTTTCTGGTCACGGTCAGGGCCAGGTCGCTCGGCTCGCCGGGGCGCAGGTCGCCGGTCAGGGTGACCGTGTAACCGTCGACCTCGGCCGTCCGGGCCGGGGGCGGCAGCGGGATCGGGCGGTAGTCGCCCGGGGCGGGCACGTCGACACCCAGCGTGATGGCCTCGGCGGCGTCGGCGGGCTGGAAATCGGCGAGCACCCGATACTGCCCGGGGGTATCCACGCTCAGTGGGATCGTCCAGGTGCCATCGGCGGCCATCGTCGGATGCACGTGCTGGAAACCTGACAAGTCCCTGCGTACCGCAATCAGGTGGAGGTCTTTGTCGTGGTTCTTGCGGTAGGCGGTGACCGGCTCGCCGTCCGGGCCCAGCACCCGGAACGCGAACGGCAGCTCGGCCTGAACCGAGAGTTGCTGAGTCGCCGTCTGTAGCCGGTAACCGTCCTGCGCGATCTGGAGACCGCCCGGAACGTGCGTCGCCGCGGCCGTCTCGCCCGCCGCGTGCGTGTCACCGTGCGCCTCGCCGTGTGAGGTCGCCGGGGTGGGCGCCTGGTCCGGGCCGATCACGCGGCCCGCGCCCGTCGCCACGCCGAAGATCAAGACCAGACCGATGCTGTACGCCGCCAGCTTGGCGGGCGTGGACGTCAGCCAGGCCGGGGCCGTCACGAGGCGTCGCCCAGCTCGTAACCGGCCTCGTCCACCGCCGCGCGCACGGTCTCGCGGTCGACCGGCGCCTCCGACACGACGGTGACCGTGCCACCGGCCAGGTCGACGGCGACGTCGGTGACACCGGGGATCGCGGAGATCTCGGTGGTGACCGAGTCGACGCAGTGGCTGCACGTCATGCCGGTGACGGGGTAGGTCGTGGTCTGCATGGTGGTTCCCTTCGTTCGGTGGTACTACCACCATACAGATACCCGGTAGGGGTATCCCGGCAGGGCTGTAGCATGGCCGGCATGACCAACCCTGCCCCCACCCGCGGCTACACGGCCACCAAGGACAACCTGCAGTCCCGGCTGCGCCGCATCGAGGGCCAGGTCAGGGGCATCGAGCGGATGGTCGACGAGGATCGCTACTGCATCGACATCCTCACCCAGATCTCGGCGATCCAGGCCGCGCTGGACAAGGTGGCGCTCGGCCTGATGGACGGGCACGCCCGGCACTGCATGCACGAGGGCGCCCAGGAGGGCCGCGCCGACGAGATGGCCTCCGAGCTGATGGCCGCCGTCGGCCGCCTGATGAAACGGGGCTGACCGGCCGCTTCTCACCGCCTGCGTCCTACCGACTGCGTCCCACCGGCCTCGCCTTGCCGGTCTCGCCCTACCGGCCGGTAACGTGGCGGCATGACGCAGCCCGCCCCGATCGTTCTCGTCTCGCCGGCCATGGGCATCGGCTCGCGGTACTACCGGCTGCTCGTCGCCGAGTTCGAGGCCCGCGGCTGGGCGGCCCGCGCGCTGACCAGGCGAGGATTCGAACCGGACTCGCCGCCGGCGTCCCGGGCCCACGACTGGTCGTACGCCGACGAGATCGAGGACATGGCCAAGGCCGTCGCCGAGGCCCGCGCCGGACACCCCGGCCGCCCGGTGATCCTTCTCGGCCACAGTCTCGGCGGCCAGCTGGCGCTCGGCCACCAGCTCCAGCACACCCCCGCCGACGGCATGGTCACCGTCGGCACCAGCCTGCCGTGGCACCGCGACTTCCCGCTGCGCGGCGCGCCGCTGGTCGTCCAGGCCGCCGTGATCGTCCCCGCGATGACCGGGCTCTTCGGCTACCTGCCGAAACCGTCGTTCGGCGGCCCCGGCGCCCGCACCATGATGCGCGAGTGGGCCCGGATGGCCCTGACCGGCCGCCCCCCGTTCCCGGCCCCGGCGCCGGCTCCCGGCCCCGCCCTGATCGTCTCCCTGGAGGGCGACCGGCTGGCCCCGGCGCGGGCGGTCGACACGTTCACCCGCCTGCTGGACGCGGACACCGCGACCCGCTGGCACTTCCGCACTGTCGAGGTCCCACCCGGCGCCAGCAACGACCACATCGGCTGGGCCCGCAAACCCGGCCCGGTCGTCGACCGCATCCTCACCTGGTGGTCGTCGGAGGTCTAGCCGCCTTCCGTGGGCCGAACCGGCACGAGGACCGCTGGGGCCGGTGCGCCCCCGCGTCACCGACCACCAGCGATCTACACACGGTAACGGCACCGGCCGGGTGTGGGTCTTGACTTCGGCTGTAGTCGAGGTTGCCGATAAAGACTGCTCTGAGCTGGGAAAATGCCGGTCGTGTGGCGGTGGCGGCATCTCGACCGGCAAAATCTGGGGCCGCGGCGGCAGTGTGGGCCGGGCGGACTACCGGATGGGAACACCTTGGCATCGACCGGAAACACCAGTGGGGACGATCTGCGGGAGCAGCGGGTCCGGCTGGGGCTGACGCAGGAGGACGTCGCTCTGCGGGCCGGTGTCAGTGTGCGCTCGGTGCGGAACCTGGAACGCGGCGCGGGCGGGGTGCCCCGGCAGCGGACCCTGGAGCGGCTGGCCGCCGCGGTGGGGCTGACCGGACTGGGCGGCGCCGGCGTGATCCGGGTGTCGGTGCTCGGGCCGCTGACCGTGCACGACGGTGACCGGGAGGTGCCGATCGGGTCGGCGATGCAGCGCCGCCTGCTGGGGCTGCTCGCGCTGCATCCGGGGCAGCCGGTGCGGGTCGCGGACATCGTCGACGTGTTGTGGGGCGACCGGCCGCCGGCCACCCACACGAACCTGATCCACGTGTACGTCGGCGCGCTCCGCAAGATCCTCGGGGCGTCCGCCGTGGTCACCGGGCCGGACGGCTACCGGCTCGACCTGGAGCGGGACCGGATCGACCTGGCGCGCTTCGGTGACCTGCTGCGACAGCGGGACCACGAGCGGGCGCTGGACTGCTGGCGCGGCCCGGTCGATCCGGTGATCCGTCAGCTTCCGGCGGCGGTGGCGGCCGCCAACCAGCGGATCACCGCCACGCTCGCCTTCGCCGACCAGGCGATCGAGACCCGGCGGTACGACGCGGCACTGCACCGTCTCGGCCCGCTCAGTCAGGAGGAGCCGCTGCACGAGGGGCTGCACGCCCGTCTGCTGCTGGCCCTGGCCGGTTCCGGGCGGCAGGCCGAGGCGCTGCGGCACTACGCGGACGTCCGGGCCCGTATCGTCCGGGAACTCGGGGTGGAGCCGGGGCCGCGGCTGACCGAGGCCCACCTCGGGGTGCTGCGCCAGGAACTGCCCGGTGCCCCGGCCCGCCGGACCGCCGGCGTGATCCCGGCCGAACTGCCCCCGGCGACGGTCTTCCTGGCCGGGCGGGTGCCCGCGGTGTCGAGTCTGAACCGGCTGCTGATCGGCCCGGCGGACGGCCGGCCCGCGATCGCGGCGATCTCCGGCGGGCCGGGCACCGGGAAGACCACGCTGGCGGTGCACTGGGCGCACACGGTCCGCGACCGGTTCCCGGACGGCCAGCTGTTCGTGAACCTGCGAGGGTTCCATCCGGCCGGGGCGGTCGTCTCGCCCGAGCAGGCGGTGCGGACGTTCCTGGAGTCGCTCGGCGTCGAGCCGCAGAAGGTCCCGCAGAGCTGGGACGGGCAGGTCAACCTGTACCGGAGCCTGCTGGCGGCGCGGCGGGTGCTGGTGGTGCTGGACAACGCCCGCGACGCCGAGCACGTGCGGTCGCTGCTGCCCGGCAGTGGCGGTTCGGCCGCGGTGGTGACCAGCCGGAACCGGTTGACCGGCCTGCTCGTGATGGACGGCGGCACCTCGGTCGGCCTGTCGGTGCTCCGGCCCGAGGACTCGTACGCGCTGGTCAGCCGTCGTCTCGGGGCGGCCCGGACGGCGGCCGAGCCGGAGGCGGCGGCGGAGATCGGGCGGCTGTGCGGGCATCTGCCGTTGGCGCTGGCGGTGGTGGCGGCCCGCGCCGCGGTGCAGACGGAACTGCCGCTGGCGTCGTTCGTCGAGCACCTGCGGGCCGAACGGGACCGGCTGGACGTGCTCGGCGACGACGAGGCGACCATCGACGTACGCGCGGTCTTCTCCTGGTCCTACGGGGTGCTGACCCCGGCGGCGGCCCGGCTGTTCCGGCTGCTCGGCGCGCACACCGGCACCGACATCGGTGCGGGCGTCGCGGCGAGCCTGGCCGGCTGGCCGATCGAGCGGGTGCGCGGGCCGCTCGCCGAACTGGTGCGCGGCAGCCTGATCGAGCAGGAGTCGAACGGCCGTTTCACCATGCACGACCTGCTGCGCGTGTACGCGCTGGAGACGGCCGCCGCGGTGGACGGCGACGACGGGCTGCGGGCGGCGACCCGCCGGATGCACGACTGGTACGTGGCAGGCGCGGTCGGCGCCGGGCAGATCCTCGACCCGCACCGGATGACCGGGCGGCTGGGGCGCCCGCCGGTGGAGCCCGCCCACTTCGACAGTACCGGGGAGGCGGTGGCCTGGTTCACCGCGGAGCGGCCGAACCTGCTGGCCGTGCAGACCGCCACCGGTGACGCCGGGGCCTGGTGGGTGGCCTGGGGCATGACCGAGTACCTGCAGCGCGGCGGGCACTGGCCGGACTGGGTGAGCACCCAGTTGATCGCGCTGGCGGCGGCCCGGCGGATCGGCGACGTCTACCTGGAGACGACCGCCGACCGGAGCCTGGGCAGCGCGTACGCCCGGCTCGGTGACTTCGGCCGGGCGACCTCGGCCTTCGAACGGGTCCTCGCTCAGTTCCAGGCGATCGGTGACGTGAGCAGGGCCGCATCGGTGCATCTGAACCTGGGCTGGGTCGCCGACCGGCAACGGGACTTCGCCACCGCGCTGCACCACGCCCGGCAGGCGCTGGACCTGGCCCGGTCGGTGGGCCACACCCGGGGCGAGGCGGACGGGCTGAACACGGTCGGCTGGTACCTGATCCAGCTGGGTGAGCACCGGTCGGCGCTGGAACCCTGCCGGCAGGCGCTGGCCCTGCACGAGGCGATCGGCAACCGGTCCGGGCAGGCCGACACCTGGGACACCCTGGGGTACGTCCACCATCACCTCGGTGACCACGGGCAGGCGCTGATCGCGTACCGGCAGGCGCTCTCGTTCTATGTCGGCGTAGCCGATCGCTATCACGAGTCGCTGGTGCTGAACCACATGGGCGACACCCACCGGGCCGCGGGCGATGTCGAGGCGGCCCGCGAGTCGTGGCGCGGGGCGCTGCTGATCCTCGACGATCTGGGACACGCCGAGGCCGGTGAGGTCCGCGACAAGCTGGCCACAGTGGACTCCGATAAAGTCGATCGATGAGCATTGACGGTCAGGTCGATCTGGAGACCGAGCGGGCGCACGGCGCCCGGATCTACGACTACATCCTCGGCGGCACCGACAACTTCGCCGCCGACCGGGAGGCGGGCGAGGGCTCGCTGCGGATCTGGCCGGCCCTGCGCGCGCACATGCAGGCCAACCGGGCGTTCATGCACCGGGTCGCCCGGTTCCTGGCCGCCGAGCGCGGGATCACCCAGTTCCTGGACATCGGCAGCGGCCTGCCCACCTCGCCGAACCTGCACGAGATCGTCCGCTCGGTGGACCCGGCCGCGACGGTGGTCTACACCGACATCGACCCGCTCGTGCTGGCCCAGGCGCCGTCGATGCTCGGCGCGGCCGGCGCCGGCACGGTCTACGTGGCGGGCGACATGCGCGACCCGCGGACCTTCATCGACACGCCGGAGTTCCGCCGGACGCTCGACCTGGGTGAGCCGGTCGGGGTGCTGCTGATCGCGATCGTGCACTTCATCGAGGACGACGCGGAGGCGCTGCGGGTCGTCCGGCAGGTGCTGGACCTGCTGCCGTCCGGCAGTTTCCTGGCGATGTCGATCGCGACCGACGAGTTCGACCCGGTGCCGCTGGCCCGGGTGCGGGAGGAGTACAACCGGCTCGGCGAGACCCTGATCTTCCGCGACCGGCCGACCGCGCTGTCGTTCTTCGACGGCCTGGAGCTGGAGGAGCCCGGCCTGGTCCAGGTGCACAAGTGGCACCCGGACGGCACCGAGCCGGCCGGCGTGCGGGACAGCGACATCGCGATGTACGGCGCGGTCGGGCGGAAGCCGTGACCGACGGCCGCGCGGGAATCGACGCGGGACTGGTCGGCCGGCTGGTGGCGGACCAGTTCCCGCAGTGGGCCGGCCTGCCGATCGTGCCGGCCGAGTTCGAGGGCTGGGACAACCGGACCTACCGGCTCGGGGACCGGATGACGGTGCGGCTGCCCACCGCCGAGGGGTACGCCGCCGCGGTCGACAAGGAGAACCTCTGGATCCCCCGGCTCGCTCCCGGCCTCCCGGTCGCGGTTCCGCCGATCCTCGGCAGGGGCAGACCCGCTTTCGGGTACGCGTACCCATGGTCGATCCGGGGTTGGCTGCCCGGGGAGACCGCCGGCCGTGCCGGGCTCACCGACCGCACCGGGTTCGCCGCCGACGTGGCCGCCTTCATCCGGGCGCTGCAGCTCTGCGACCCGGTCGGCGGCCCGGAGGCGGGACGGCACAGCTGGTACCGGGGCTGCCCGCCCGGGTACTACGACGAGGAGACCCGGCGCTGCCTGGCCCGCCTCGACGGCCACCCCGGAGTCGACACGGCGACGGCCGCGGCGGTGTGGGCGGAGGCCCTCGCCGCGACGTGGACCGGCGCCCCGGTCTGGTTCCACGGCGACATCGCGGTCGGCAACCTGCTGGTCGTCGACGGCCGGCTGTCCGCGGTGATCGATTTCGGTACGTCCGGTGTCGGCGACCCGGCCTGCGACCTGGTGATCGCCTGGACGTTCCTGACCGGCGACAGCCGCCGGGCGTTCCGCGAGGCGGTGGCCCACGACGACGCGACGTGGGCGCGGGCCCGCGGCTGGGCGCTGTGGAAGGCCCTGCTGGTGCTGGTGGGCGCCCTGGACCGGGACGACCGCACGGAGGCCGCCGACTGCGAGCGGGTGATCGCCGAGATCCTGCGCGACAGGTGAGGTCAGCCGTGGATGGGGGCGGTCAGGCCGGTCAGGGGGGTGCCTGAGCCGTTCCAGGTGAGGGCGACGATCTCGGCGGCGATGGCCACCGCGGTCTCCTCCGGGGTCCGGGCGCCCAGGTCCAGGCCGATCGGGGCCCGCAGCCGGGCCAGGGCGTCCTCGCCGACGCCTGCCTCGCGGAGGCGGGTGAGGCGGTCCTCGCAGGTGCGGCGGCTGCCCATCGCGCCGATGTAGCGGGCCGGCGTCCGCAGCGCCACCTCGAGCAGCGGGATGTCGAACTTCGGGTCGTGGGTGAGCACACACAGGACGGTGCGTTCGTCGACAGGTGTGGACGTCAGGTAGCGGTGCGGCCATTCCACCACCACCTCGTCGGCCTCCGGGAACCGGGCCGGGGTGGCGAAGATACCGCGGGCGTCACAGACGGTGACCTGGTAGCCGAGGAACTTGCCGATCCGGGCGACTGCCGCCGCGAAGTCGATCGCCCCGAAGACGATCATGCGGGCCGGGGCGGCCCAGGACTGGACGAACACCTCGCGCTCACAGGCGGTGACGATCGCGCTGCGGCCGTGGGCCAGCAGACCCCGGGCCTGCTCGCCGGCGATCCGGTCCAGCTCGGGGTCGCCGAGGGTGCCGTCGACCCGGCCGGCCCGCACCACCAGCTGGGCGTCCGGCAGCGAGACGGTGGCCACCGGCCGCCCGGCCGCGATGTCGGCCAGCAGATCGTCCAGCCCGCGCAGTGCCACATCCGGCTGGATCATCACCTCGATGGTGCCGCCGCACGTCAGGCCGACCGACAGGGCGTCGCCGTCGCTGACCCCGTACGTGTGCGTCTGGGATTTGCCGGTCTCCAGCACCTCCTGCGCCGCCGCATAGACGGCGCCCTCTACACAACCACCGGATACGCTGCCCAGAACCTCGCCGTGCTCATTGACGGCCATCGCCGCGCCCGGTTGCCGGGGCGCCGATTTCCAGGTGTGCACCACCGTCGCCACGGCGAAGGCGATTCCGGCGGCCCGCCAGGCCAGCAGCCCGTCCACGATCTCGCGCATTGGAGCACCTTCGGTGATCTGCTCCACGACGTCAACGACTGATTAAGAGAACGCTTAGGTCGCTGTTGACATTGACAGCGGGGAGCGGGAGGGTCTGCCGCGACTCGCGGGAGGTGCAGGATGCAGGTGCCGGCTCCGTTCGAATACGAACGTGCCACAAGCGTGGATCAGGCCATTGGACTTTTAGAACGTCTGGGCAGTTCGGCCCGGCTGGTGGCCGGCGGTCACAGCCTGTTGCCGATGATGAAGCTCAGGCTCGCCAATTTCGAATATCTCATCGACATCAACCCTCTGCACAGCGAACTGGGGTATATCCGCCTCGGTGACGACGAGGTGCGGATCGGTGCCATGACCCGGCATCGGGAACTGCTGGAATCGGAGATTCTGGCCGACGTGTTCCCGATCTTCCGGGACGCCGAGAAGGTGATCGCCGACCCGATCGTGCGCAACCGTGGCACGCTCGGCGGCTCGCTGTGCCAGGCCGACCCGTCCGAGGATCTCTCCGCGGTCTGCACCACGCTGGACGCCAGCTGCGTCATCCGTGGCACGGCCGGCGAGCGGGTGGTCACGATGGAGGAGTTCCACGTCGGACCGTACGAGACGGCCGTCCAGGACAACGAGATCCTCACCGAGATCCGGATCCCGCGGAAGAACTTCCGGGCCGGTTCCGCGTACGCCAAGGTCGAGCGCCGTGCCGGGGACTGGGCCGTGGTGTCGGCCGGCGCCGCGGTGTGGCTGGACGACGGCCGGATCGTGGACGCCCGGGTGGGCCTGGCCGCGGTCGGCCCGAACACCACAGGCATCCCGGAGATCTCCGCGGCGCTGCGCGGCAACGAGCCGAGCGAGGACCTGTTCCAGCTGGCCGGCGCGATCGCGGCCCGCAGCTGCGACCCGTCCACCGACACCCGCGGCAGTGCCGACTACAAGCGCCACCTGGCGGACGAGCTGACCCGGCGCACCCTGCGCACGGCCGTGGAACGGGCGAGGAGCTGAGCATGCAGGTCACGATGACCGTCAACGGGACCGAGTACACCCGGGAGATCGAAGGCCGGATGCTGCTCGTGCACTTCCTGCGCGACGTGCTGAGCCTGACCGGCACCCACTGGGGCTGCGACACCAGCAACTGCGGCGTCTGCGTGGTGTGGCTGGACGGCGAGCCGGTCAAGTCGTGCACCGTGCTGGCCGCGATGGCCGGTGGCCACGAGGTCCGTACCGTGGAAGGCCTGGCCAACGGCGCCGAACTGGACCCGATCCAGGAGGGCTTCCGGCAGTGCCACGGCCTGCAGTGCGGCTTCTGCACGCCGGGCATGCTGATGACCTGCCGGGCGCTGCTGGACAAGAACCCCGACCCGACCGAGGGCGAGATCCGCGAGGCCATCTCCGGCCAGATCTGCCGGTGCACGGGTTACTCCTCGATCATCCGCTCGGTCCGGTGGGCGGCTGTGCACGAGTCCGACGCCAAGGAAGCGGAGGTGGCTCAGGCATGACGACCGTCCACGAGCCCTCGCAAGCCAAGATCACCGAGTTCGAGGACAACGACCAGAAGCCGGTCGGGTTCGGCCGGATGCTGCGCAAGGAGGACGCGCGCCTGCTCCGCGGCCGCGGCCGGTTCGTCGACGACGTGCAGCTGCCCGGCATGCTGCACCTGGCGATCCTGCGCTCGCCGTTCGCGCACGCGACCATCGTCAGCATCGACACCAGCGCCGCCGAGGCGTCCCCGGGGGTCAAGGCGGTCGTCACCGGCGAGACGCTGAAGGGTCTGGGCCTGGCCTGGATGCCGACGCTCTCCAACGACGTGCAGGCCGTGCTGGCCACCGACAAGGTGCGCTTCCAGGGCCAGGAGGTGGCGTTCGTCGTCGCCGAGGACCGGTACAAGGCCCGCGACGCCCTGGAACTGATCGACGTCGAGTACGACGTGCTCGACCCGGTGGTGGACGTCCGCAAGGCCCTGGAGCCGGACGCCCCGATCATCCGTACCGACCTCGAGGGCAAGACGAACAACCACGTCTTCGACTGGGAGACCGGCGACGAGGCGGAGACCGACGCGGTCTTCGCCAGGGCCGACGTCATCGTCAAAGAGGACATCGTCTACCCGCGGGTGCACCCGGCGCCGATGGAGACCTGCGGCTCGGTCGCCGACTTCGATCCGGTCGAGGGCAAGCTCAAGCTCTGGTCCACCACCCAGGCCCCGCACGCGCACCGCACCCTGTACGCGATCGTCGCCGGCCTGCCCGAGCACAAGATCCAGGTGATCGCGCCGGACATCGGCGGCGGCTTCGGCAACAAGGTGCCGATCTACCCCGGCTACGTGCTCTCCATCGTCGGCTCCATCGTCACCGGCAAGCCGGTGAAGTGGATGGAGGACCGCTCGGAGAACCTGATCAGCACCGGTTTCGCCCGCGATTACATCATGCGGGCCGAGATCGCGGCCACGGCCGAGGGCAAGATCCTCGGCATCCGGACCAACGTGCTCGCCGACCACGGCGCGTTCAACGGCACCGCGGCCCCGGTGAAGTACCCGGCCGGCTTCTTCGGCGTCTTCACCGGCAGCTACGACCTGGAGGCCGCGCACTGCAAGATGACCGCGGTCTACACGAACAAGGCACCGGGCGGGGTGGCCTACGCCTGCTCGTTCCGGATCACCGAGGCCGTCTACCTGGTCGAGCGGATCGTCGACGCCCTCGCCTACGAGCTGGCGATGGACCCGGCGGAACTGCGCCTGAAGAACTTCATCCAGCCCGAGCAGTTCCCGTACGCCACCAAGACCGGCTGGGTCTACGACTCGGGTGACTACGAGCCCACCATGCGCCTGGCCATGGAGATGGCGGGCTACGACGAGTTGCGCAAGGAGCAGGCGGAGAAGCGGGCCCGCGGCGAGCTGATGGGCATCGGCATCTCGTTCTTCACCGAGGCGGTCGGCGCCGGCCCGCGCAAGGACATGGACATCCTCGGCCTGGGCATGGCCGACGGCTGTGAGCTGCGGATCCACCCGACCGGCAAGGCGGTCGTCCGGCTCTCGGTGAAGACCCAGGGCCAGGGGCACGAGACCACGTTCGCGCAGATCATCGCCGAAGAGCTGGGCATCCCGCCGGACGACATCGACGTGGTGCACGGCGACACCGACAACACCCCGTTCGGTCTGGGCACCTACGGTTCCCGGTCGACGCCGGTGTCCGGCGCCGCGGCCGCGCTCGTCGCCCGCAAGGTGCGCGACAAGGCGAAGCTGATCGCCTCGGCGATGCTGGAGGTGTCGGTCGCCGACATCGACTGGGTCAAGGGCTCGTTCCAGGTCAAGGGCGACCCGGGCAAGGCGGTCACGATCCAGGAGATCGCGTTCAAGGCGCACGGCGCCGGCGACCTCCCGGAGGGCATCGAGGGCGGCCTCGAAGCGCAGATCTGCTACAACCCGTCGAACCTGACCTACCCGCACGGGGCGTACATCTGCGTCGTCGACATCGACCCGGGCACCGCCGAGGTCAAGGTCCGCCGCTTCATCGCGGTGGACGACTGCGGCACCCGGATCAACCCGATGATCATCGAGGGCCAGGTGCACGGCGGCCTCACCGACGGGGTCGGCATGGCCCTGATGGAGATGATCTCCTTCGACGAGGACGGCAACTGCCTGGGCGCCTCGCTGATGGACTACCTGATCCCGACCGCCCTGGAAGTGCCCGACTGGGAGACCGGCTTCACCGTCACCCCGTCGCCGCACCACCCGATCGGCGCCAAGGGCATCGGCGAGTCCGCGACCGTCGGCTCGCCGCCGGCGATCGTGAACGCGGTCGTCGACGCGCTCAAGCCGTTCGGCATCCGGCACGCCGACATGCCGCTCACCCCGTCCCGCGTGTGGGACGCGATGCGCGGCCAGGCCACCCCGCCGATCTAGCGACACCCGGCCGGGTGGGATCCAGGCCCCCGGATCCCACCCGGCCATCTCTCCTACCAGGAGCATCTCCCGCAAGGAGCGAAAGATGACGACGAGTACCGCCGAGCGGGCCCGCGAGCTGACCGCCGCGCGCCACCCGTTCGTGCACGCCACCGTGGTCCGCGCCCAGGAACCCACCTCGGCCCGGGCCGGCGACGACGCGGTCATCCTCGCCGACGGGTCCATCGAGGGCTTCGTCGGCGGGGTGTGCGCGGAGACGTCGGTGCGGGCCGCGGCCATGGACACGCTGCGCACCGGCGACTCCCTGCTGCTGCGGGTGCTGCCCGAGGACTCCGCGGAATTCCCGGAGGCGCCCGGCGCGCTCGTCGTCATGAACCCCTGCCACTCCGGCGGGGCCATAGAGATCTTCCTGCGCCCGGTGCTGCCGAAGACGCTGATCGGCGTCTCCGGCACCAGCCCGATCGGGCGGGCGGTGACCGAACTGGCAGGCTTCCTCGACCTCGAGGTGTCCGAGAACTATCAGGGTGCTGCCGCGGTCGTGGTCGCCGGTCTGGGACGCGACGAGGAACGCGCCATCCGGGCCGCGCTGGACGCGGGTGTGCCCCTGATCGCGCTGGTCGCCAGCCACACCCGGTCGGTGATCCTGCTCGACGCGATGGAACTGACCCCGGCCGAGCGCGACCGGGTCCACCCCCATGCCGGGATCGACATCGGTGCCCGTACGCCCAAGGAAATCGCACTTTCGGTCCTGGCCGAGATCGTCCAGCAGCTGCGCAAGGGCAGCCTGGACGTGGCCGCTGCCCCTACCAGGGCCGAACCCGAGTTCGTGGCCGGTCCGACTCTGCCCGTCGGGCCGGCCACGACCCCTGCCCCCACGCCCGTATCGCCCGCATCGGGCGCATCGGTCGCGGAGACGGCTGTCGACCCGGTCTGCGGCATGACCGTCGTCATCGGACCGGACACCCCGCACGGGGTGGTCGACGGCCGGGACTTCTGGTTCTGCTGCCCGGGCTGCTTGCGAAAATACACGAAGGCCTGAATCGATGACGGTAACCGGGTTGGTGCTGGCCGCCGGCGGCTCGCAGCGGCTCGGGCGGCCCAAACAGCTGCTGCCGTTCCGCGGCCGCACCCTGCTCGACGCGACCGTCGACATGGCCCGGGCCTGCGAATTCGACGAGCTGCTGGTCACCGTCGGCGGTTCGGCCGCGGAGGTCCGCGCCCAGTGCGACCTTTCTTCGGTACGGGTGATCGAGAACCCGTCGTTCTCCAGTGGATGCGGGTCGTCGATTCGTACCGCGATCGCGTCCGTCTCTTCTGATCGGCTCGTCCTGCTGCTGGGTGACCAACCCGGTGTTCGGCCGGCCGATGTGCGCCGGTTGTCCTCTCTGTCGGGCGCCATCGGCGTGTGCCGATACTCCGACGGGCTCGGGCACCCCTTCCTGTTCCATCGTTCGGTCTTCGGTGAGCTGTCCACCTTGCACGGTGACAAGGCGGTGTGGAAGCTTCTGCATTCCGGGCGGTACCCGGTGACCGAAATCGATTGCGCCGGTACGGTGCCGATCGACGTGGACACCATCGACGACTACGAACGGCTGCTCAAGCTTGAACACTCCTGAGGACGTCATCCAGCGCCTGGACGCGGTCGACTACCTGGCCGACGACGGTCTCGCCATGGCCGTCTACCTGGCGCTGCGCCTGGGCAAGCCGCTGCTGCTCGAGGGGGAGCCCGGGGTCGGCAAGACGGCCGCCGCCAAAGCCCTCGCGCAAGCCCTGGACACGCCGTTCATCCGGCTGCAGTGCTACGAGGGGCTGACCGCGGGGGAGGCGCTGTACGAGTGGAACTACCAGCGGCAGCTGCTGCACATCCGGCTCGCCGAGGCGCGCGGCCTGTCCGTCGACGACGGGGATCTGTTCACCACTTCCTTTCTGCAGGAACGGCCGATCCTGCGGGCCGTCCGGCACGACGGCCCCACCCCTCCGGTGCTGCTGATCGACGAGATCGACCGGGCCGACGACGAGTTCGAGGCGCTGCTCTTCGAATTCCTCGGCGAGGCCGCCGTCACCATCCCGGAACTCGGCACCTTCGCCGCCACCCGGCCGCCGGTCGTCATCCTCACCTCCAACCGCAGCCGCGACCTGCACGACGCGTTGCGCCGCCGCTGCCTGTACCACTGGATCGAGTTCCCCACCCCGGCACAGGCCGCGGCGATCGTCCGGCGCGCGGTCCCCGGCGCGACGGCGCCGCTGATCCGCAGCGCCACCGAGTTCATCGGTACGGTCCGCGGGCTCGACCTCGACAAGGCGCCCGGGCTGGCCGAGACCATCGACTGGGTGTCCGCCCTGGCCGCGCTCGGCGTCACCGAACTCGCCTCCACCGACGTGATCCGCACCCTCGGCACCATCGCCAAGACGCCCGACGACCGGGCCCTCATCGCTGACACACCAGTGACCACCCCTCGTGCTCGGAGAGACCAGCCATGAAGATCACCAATGAGTTCACCGTGCAGATCCCGATCGACGAGGCCTGGAAGGTCTTCACCGACCTCGAAGGCATCGCCCCCTGCATGCCCGGCGCCCAGCTGACCGGGGTCGAGGGCGAGGTCTACAAGGGCAAGGTGAAGATCAAGGTCGGGCCGGTGATCTCGGACTTCTCCGGCACCGCCCAGTTCACCTCCAAGGACGACGCCGCCTACACGGCGGTCATCGACGCCAAGGGCCGCGACGCCCGCTCGGCAGGCAACGCGTCGGCCACGGTGAGCGCCGCCCTGACCGCCGTCGACGCCACCAGCACCAGGGTCAACGTCGACACCGACCTGAAGATCAGCGGCAAGCTGGCCCAGTTCGGCAGCGGCATGATCAAGGAGGTGTCGTCGAAGCTGCTGGCCCAGTTCGTCGCCAACCTGGAGAAGAAGCTGGCCACCGACACCACCGCTCCGGCCGCCGTTGTTCCCGCTGCTGCTCCGGCCGCCGTTGTTCCCGCTGCCGCCGAGGTCGCCTCCACCGAGGTCGCTGCTCCGGCTGCCGATGCTGTCGCTGCGCCGGCTGCCGACGCTGTTGCTGCTCCGGCCGCCGCCGAAGCTTCCGTCGAGACGCCGGTCGCCTCCGCGGCCGCCGTGGAGACCGTCCCGGTCACCGCGGCCCCGGTGGGTATCCCGGCCGCTGACGGCAGCCTCGCCAAGGACGAGTCGGCGAGTCTCGTGGTCGAGCCCGACCCCTCCGCCGGTGAGGTCACGGCCGCTGCCGGCCGGACCGAGGTCGCCGAAGGCACGCCGGACCCGGTCGCGCCGCTGCGCACGCCGGACGCCGACCTCTCCGACGCTCCCGCCGTGGTCGCCGCCTCCTCCACCGCCGTGACCACCGCGCCTGTCGCCACTCCCGCCGATGCTCCCGCCACCGCTCCGGCCACCGCGTCGGCCGATGCTCCCGCTACCGCTCCGACCGCTGCGTCGGCCGATGCTCCCGCTACCGCTCCGACCGCTGCACCGGCCGCCGCGACGACTCCGGTTGCCGTGACCTCTGGTGCTGGGGCCGCTCCGGCTGTCGCGCCTGTCGCCACTGCTGAGCGCAAGATCGAGAGTGTCGAGGCGGAGCCGCTGGATCTGCTGGAGGTTGCCGGTGGGTCGATCTACAAGCGGCTCATCCCGGTCGCCATCGGTGCGGTCGTTGTCGTCGGCGCCGTCATCGTCTGGTTCGTTGCCCGGGGCTGACGCCGTCCCGGTGCTGCTGCGGGGCATCGACCGGGCCGCGTTCGCCGTCGCGTTCGCGGCCCGGTTGCGCCGGGCCGGGATGGCTGCCGGGATCACCGAGACCGGGGATCTGGTCAGTGCGCTGGAGGCCAGCCCGCCCACGTCCCGGACGGCGCTGTACTGGACCGCGCGCGTGTCCCTCGTACGAAAGCATGATGATCTTGCAGTTTTTGATCGGATCTTTGCGACCGTCTTCGATGACACGCCACCGTTGCCGTTGAGCCGGAAGGCGATTCCGCCCAAGCCCCGTGACGACAGTGTCAACGTCGCGGTGCCGGGGACCGGTGACGAGACCACCGTCTCCGGGTTGCCGTGGGCCACGCTGCCCCCGGCGGTCGCCGCCGACGAGGACGCCGACGACGACGGCCTGAACCTGCCCGAACTGCGGCCCAGCACCCTGGCCGCGCTGGCCGACCGGCCGTTCGAGGACCTGGACGCGGCACAGACCGAGGCCCTCGGCGAGGCGCTGCGGCAGGCGCTCACCCACTGGCCACGGCGTCGAGGCCGCCGGCACCGCCCGGACCGCACCGGCCGCCGGGTCGCGTTGCGGCCGACCATCGCCCGAGCCCGCCGCACCGGCTGGGAGGCGATCACCGTTGTCCGCGAACGCCCGGTCCCGCGCCCCCGCCGGGTGGTGATGCTCTGCGACGTGAGCGAGTCGATGCGCGCGCAGGCGGCCGCGTACCTGCAGTTGATGCGGGCGTTCACCACTGTCGCGGACGCCGAGGTGTTCGCCTTCGCCACCGGCCTGACCAGGTTGACCGTCCCGCTCCGGCACACCTCGCCCCGCGAGGCGATCGACCAGGCCAGCGAGGCCGTCGACGACCGTTTCGGCGGCACCCGGATAGCCGCGAACATCGCCACGTTGCTCGACTCCCACCACGGCAACACGGTCCGGGGCGGCGTCGTTATCATCTCCTCGGACGGCTGGGACACCGACCCACCGGAGAGGATGTCCGCCGCGATGGCCCGCCTGAGCCGCCGCGCCTACCGGGTCCTGTGGTTGAATCCCCGCGCCGGAGCGGCCGGGTTCGCCCCGAAGGTGGGCGGCATGGCGGCAGCCCTCCCGTTCTGCGACCTCCTGCTCCCGGCAGCCACCTTCACCGACCTGACCACAGCGGCCCGCTGCCTCGCCGACTTGACCTGAGGCGCGAACCGGCATCGGGATCGTCCTAGGGGCTTTCTCCGGTGCCCGCACACGTAGGTCTCGCCCCTCCACGGTCGGCTGATCCTTTTCGGCATCCCAGGCCAGGGCCAGTCGCTTCCACTCCACCGACGAGGGATCCTCCATGCTGTCGCCGTAGAACGGAAGGCGTGGCCGTCCTACCTTCCGTTGCCATTCCCGCTGGAAACGACGGACCGAGCGTCCGCTGTAGACAGTTTCCATCGCGAGTTTCAAGACCGGGCGCGGAAAGGACAGCCCGCGCCCTCGGCTGCGGGAATCAGGCCACCCGCGACGTCTGGTTGAACGATGGCCATCGCGATTTCGATGGCATCGGAGACGCTGTACCCCTTGCATTCGATGCGAATGGTCAGTCTTCCATCGGCCTCGTGAAGAGAGATGATGTCGTTCTTCTCGTACTCATCGCACCGAGCACGTTATGAGGAGGGCGGCTTGACGATCCCGAACTCCAGATAGACGGTCCACGGTGATTTCATGTCTCACTGTGCCCGTTTCTGCCGGACGGCCTCGTTGGGTACCCAGTGGCTCAAGGCTCCGAAGGCAAACGATGGAAGTGATCCACGACAACTCCTGGTCGCCTGTGCGATGCCAGACAACCGTTGCCGCCAGGATGGACAGGGTGGCGAGAACGAGGCGGCGTTCGGGGACGCAGCCCTGGGCGCCGCCGCTCCCGGCGATGGGAGGGACTGCCGGACCCGTGCCGGTGTCAATTGGTGCACACTTCTGCGAGGCGTCAAGGGACCTGGTGTGCGATTCGGTGCCTACATTCGCATCTGAATCAGGCCAAGATCGCAATCAATCATTTACAGGTGAAAGAATCAGTGTCGGGGTAAAGGGTTTTCCTGACGGGCAGGGATCCGGTCGGTGATGTAGTCGACTCGGAAGATCGGGTATTGGTCGGCTACTGCGGCGAAGTCCGGGAGGGAAGCGTTCGGGTTCAGGGGGATGTGTGGGCGGGCGCCGGGCACCTGTTGCAGGAAGCGGCGCAGGATCGGGGCGCGTTCGGGGACCGGGAGTTCCACCAGGTGGCACGGGCGGGACCGGCCGTGCCGGAGCACCGCCCGGCCGGAGGCGGCGCGGACGTTGCGGACCCAGTTGCAGTCGGCGCCGAGCATCGGGACCAGGTACCAGTGGCCCTGCCAGTCGGCCATGCCCAGGGGGAAACGGGTGATCCGGCCCGACCTGCGGCCCGGCACCTCCAAGGTGACCCAGCGCCGCGGCGCCAGGCCGAGGGCGTGGATCCGGGCCCACAGGTGGGCGAAACGGCGGGCGGTGGTGTTGCCGCGGCCACCGGCGTACATCTCGCGCAGTTTCTTGTCGGTGAAGGCCATGGGTCGATGGTGCGGCCGGAGCGGTGACCGGGGACAGGGCCGAAAGTCCGGGTCAGCTCCAGAGTGTCACGTGGATGGACGGCTTGAAGCGGGCCACGCTCACCCCGTTGCCGCGCATCATCGCCTGGATGGCTCTCGGGGTGGAGGCGAAGCGGGCCAGTTCGGCCGGGGCGGTCAGGTTCGAATCGACCAGGGTCATCGAGTGCCACACCTCCTCCAGGCCGGTGTGCGGGCCGTGGAACGGGACCAACTGTCCCTTGCGGATCTCCGGGGCCACCGTGAACGCCAGGGCGGCGGCCACACCCCGGCCCCGTTTCGCCTCCTCGACGGCGGCCGCGTGGCTCTGGAAGATCTCCTGCCGGTCGTCGGGCACCCCCAGCCGGCGCAGCAGGGTCGGGATGGCGCCCCGGTCGGCGGCCGCGGACGGGCCCAGCAGCCACGTCTGGCCCCGCAGCTGGCGCGGGGACGGCTGGCAGCCTGCCATCGGATGATCCGGACCGGTCACCGTGACGATCTTGTAGTACATCACCGGGCGGCACCGGACCGCCGGGTTCGGCACCGCGGGCGCCGGGCCGATCGCGATGTCGACGCGCCGTTCGATCAGGGCCGCCGCGAACGAGCCGGGGTTGCGCACGCTCAACTCGAGGTCCAGGTCGGCGGCCCGGTTGGCGAACAGCTCGATCAGACCGGGCGCGGCGTGCTCGGCGAACAGCGACGACGCGCCGACCCGCAGCAGCCTGCGGCCCTGACCGGCGGCGCTGACCTCCAGCACGGTGATGTCCTGCAGACCCAGCAGCTCGGTGGCCCGGCTCGCCAGCCGCAGCCCGCCGGGGGTGAACGACAGCCCGCTCGCCGTCCGGGAGAACAGCTGGTCGCCCAGCTCCTTGCGCAGCTGTCCGATGTGCAGTGACACCGCCGACTCGGAGACCTCGAGCTCAACGGCCGCATGTTTGACCGATCCGCATCGGACGACGGCCGCGTAAGCGCGCAACTGAGTCGGGGTCACAGCGTGTTCATCCCCCTACCGAGAGGTCGAGATGGTCTCACCCGGAAAATGTATCGCGATCAACATTCGCCGGGCCCGGCGCGTCGCACATGGTGATCACACCGGCGATCTCACCGATACCCGTACGGCGATCCGCGCATACCCTGACCACCGCCGGAGCCGCACGAGCAGGAAGGACCGACGATGCCGACTTTCCAGGCAGACGACGGTGTGGAGATCTACTGGGAGCAGTGGGACGGCGACACCGGGCAGCCTCCGGTGCTGCTGCATCACGGGTTCATCGCCAGCGGTCTCACCAACTGGGTCCTGCCGGGTGTGGTGGACGCGCTGCGGGCCAGCGGCCGCCGGGTGGTCGCGATCGACGCCCGCGGCCACGGCCGGTCCGGGAAACCGCACGACCCGTCGTTCTACGGCGAGAGCCGGATGGCCCGGGACGTCAGCCGGCTCCTCGACCTGCTCGGGGCCACCGCCGCCGACGTGGCCGGTTATTCGATGGGCGCGATCGTGTCGCTGCTCCTGGCCACCCGGGACCGGCGGGTGCGCCGGCTGGCGATCGGCGGGGTCGGCGCCGCGGTGGTGGAGCTGGGCGGGGTGGACACCCGGGTCATCCCGGCCGCCGACTTCCGGGCCGCCTTCGAGACCGACGATCCGGCGGCGATCACCTCGCCGGCGGCCGCCGGGTTCCGCTCGTTCGTGGACGCGGTCGGCGGGGACCGGGTCGCCCTGGCCGCGCAGGCGGCGGCCCTGCACGCCGAACCGATCCCGCTGGATTCCCTCACCGTGCCGACGCTGGTGCTGGCTGGCCGGGAAGATCCGCTGGCCGGCCGTCCGGAGATCCTGGCGAAGGCGATCCCGGGCGCCCGCCTGGCCGTCGTCGACGGCGACCACCTGGGCGCGGTCCGGGTTCCGGCGTTCACCACCGAGCTCGTCGGTTTCCTGAACTCGGGGCGCTGACCGATACCCTGGGCCGGTGTCTGCGAAGAGTGTCACCGGGGCGATCAAGGACGCGATCCTCGCCGGGGAGTTCATGCCCGGCGAGCGCCTGGTCGAGGCCCAGTTGACCGAGCGGTTCGGGGCCAGCCGGTTCACCGTCCGGGTGGCCCTGCAGGACCTGTCCGGTGAGGGGCTGGTGGAGATCCAGCGCAACCGGGGCGCCCAGGTCCGCAAGATCTCGCTCGCCGAGACGATCGAGATCACCCAGGTCCGGATGGTGCTCGAAGGCTTGGTGGCGGCGCAGGCCGCGGAGCGTGCGACCGCCGGGCAGACCGCCGAGCTGGACGGGATCGCCGGGCAGATGCGGCAGGCGGTGGCCGACGGCGAGTTCCGCCGCTACAGCGACCTCAACCAGCGCCTGCACGCCATGATCCGGGACATCGCCGGGCACACCACCGCCGACCGGCTGATCGGGACGCTGCGGGCCCAGCTGGCCCGGCACCAGTTCATGCTGTCGCTGCTGCCGGGCCGCCCGCAGACGTCGCTGCCGGAGCACGAGCGGATCGTCGCGGCGATCCGGGCGCACGACCCGGCCGAGGCGGAGGCCGCGATGCGCGCCCACATCGCCAGCGTGATCTCGGTTCTGAAGAGCCTGGACGATTAGGGTGAAACAGGCGGCGTGCCGTGGGTGTGGAACGACGCGATCGTCTGCAGGCCCCACGCCTGGCCCTTGGCCCGTTCCGCCTCGGTCCAGGTGATCACCTCGTGGTCCGGGGCGAGCAGCAGCCGGGCGCCCGCGTTGCACAGTTCGATCCGGTTTCCGCCCGGCTCCCACACGTACAGGAAGAAAGTCTGTTGAATGGCGTGTTTGTGGGGTCCGGTCTCGATGTGCACGCCGGCTTCCAGGAAGACGTCGGCGGCCCGGAGGATGTCCTCGCGGGTGTCGGTGGCGAAGGCGATGTGGTGCAGCCGGCCGGTCGAGCCGGTGCGGTCCCGGGTGTAGACCATGTCGTACGACTTGTCGGTGAACGTGTACCAGATCGCGGCTTTCGTCCCGTCGTTCAGCACGATCTGCTCGCTGGCCCGCCCGGTGAGAGTGTCGGCGAGGAAGTCGTCCGGGAGGTCCCGCGCCAGGAAGTTCACGTGATCCAGCCGCCGCACGTTGGTGCCCCGCCCGGGGAAGCGCGCCGCCTGATTCTTCAACGACGGCCGGGTGGCATCGGAGGGAACGTATCGACGAGTCTCGTAGTGGATGCCGAACGCGTGACCGTCGGGGTCACGGAAGTGGAAGACCGGTCCGTACCCGAAGTCGCTGGTCACCCACTCCTCGCCCAGTCCCGCCGCCTGGATGTCGCGCACCCGCCGGTCGAGGGCCTCCGGACTGCGGGCCCGGAGCCACGTCCGCCCGATTCCGGACGTACCGCCACCAGTGATCTTGATCGTGAAGCTCTCGTAGTCGTCCCAGGCGTGCAGCCAGACACTGTCGCCGCGGCGATCGACCACCTCCAGGGCCATCTGGTCGGTGAAGAACCGGACCGTGTCGTCCAGGACCGGGGTGAGCAGCTCGACGGCGGAGACGTGGGCGATGTCGCGGATCTTCTCAACCATGGTTCCCCCTCGGATGGACGCGCCCGTCCAGGAGCAGGCGCGCGGTGCTGACGACTGCCGACCGCCCGGACTCCGGGTCGACGATCACGTCGGAGAAACCGGCCGGATGTTCGATACGGATCGTGCCGGAACCACCGGTGGACCCGACAGTGCCCGGCATCGCCGCCGCGGTCGCCACGGTCACCGCCGCCAGCACGCCGATCGAGGAGTGCACGCGATGCGGGATGAACATCCGCGAGGCGAGCGTGCCACCGTTCTCCGGCGGGGAGATCAAGCACATTTTCGGTACGGTCGTCGCGGTCACGTCACCCAGGCCCATCAACGCGCCGGCGGTGATCCGCAACGCCTCGACCCGGGCGCGCAGACGGTTGTCCGCCTCCAGTTCGGCCGGGGTCTCGCGCCCGGTGACACCCACCGAGGCCGCGGTCAGCAGCACCACCGGCATGCCGTTGTCGATCAGGGTGGCCGGGGTGCCGTCCAGGTCGTCGACGGGGCGCCCGGTCGGCAGCAGCGCCGCGGCCACCGACCCGGCGGTGTCCCGGAACTCGACCTCGATCCGCGCCGCGGTTCCGGGGACGCCGCTGAGTTCGGTGTCGCCGGAGTACTCGACGCGGCCGCCCGGGGTGCGGACGGTCACCACGGCCAGGGCGCCGGTGTTGAGCATGCGGACCCGTACCGGCGTGGTGTCGTCGCCGGCCGTGACCAGGCCTCGCTCGATGGCGAACGGGCCCACCCCGGCCAGGATGTTGCCGCAGGGTTGTCCGGTGTCGACCCTCGGGTGGTCGACCGCCACCTGCAGGAACAGGTAGTCGACGTCGGCGTCCGGGTCGTCGGAGCGGTTGACCACGGCGACCTTGCTGGTCAGCGGGTGGGCGCCGCCGATGCCGTCGATCTGCCGGGGGTCGGGGGAGCCCATGATCTGCAGCAGGAGGGTGTCGCGCTCCTCGTCCGTTGCGGGGAGATCCTCGCGGAGGAAGTACGCGCCCTTGGACGTCCCGCCTCGAATGATCATCACGGGGACGCTCATTCGTAGATCACCCCCAGTTGTTCGAGGAGGGGGCGGAGTTCGTACATGTCGAGCCCGAGTTCACCTGCGGCGAGGCGGCTCCGTTTCGAAATTTCGGTATCTATCCTTTTCTGAGCGGTGATCCGGACCTCCGCCGCGCGTGCGTGCGGCACGACCACCACCCCGTCGTCGTCGGCGACGATCGCGTCTCCGGGATGGATCGACTGGCCGCCGGCGACGATCGGCACGTTGACCGATCCCGGACTGGCCTTGACCGTTCCCGCTGTGCTGACCGCCCGGGCCCACACCGGGAACCCCATCTCGCGCAGCTCGGCGACATCACGCACCCCGGCGTCCAGGACCACCCCGATCGCCCCGTGCGCCCGCAGCGAGGTGGCCAGCAGCTCGCCGAGCATCCCGTCGGTCGACGGCGACGTGGTCGTGACCACGACGACGTCACCGGGCCGGACCTGCTCCACCGCCGCGTGGATCATCAGGTTGTCGCCGGGATGGCAGGAGACGGTCACCGCGCTGCCGGCGATCCGCGCCCCGGCCTGGATCGGGGTGATCGCGGGGGAGAGGGCGCCCCGCCGGCCGTCGGCCTCGTGCACGGTCGACGCCCCGGCCGCCGCCAGGCTCGTCAGGATCCCGGCGGGCACCCGCTCGATCGACCGCACCACCACGTGCCGCGCGGTCACGACAGCTCCCGGGTGACCTGCGGGTAGATCCGCATGTACGCCTCGGCCCGGGTGTCGTTCGGCAGCCCCAGGTTGGGGCCGGAGTTGCGGGCCGCCTGCAGACCGCGCCGGCTGCCCAGCTCGGTGTAGTAGGTGTGCAGGTGCTTCTGGGCGGCCAGGATCCGCATGGCCGCACACTTGGTCTCCCACACCTCGGTGACGTCGAGCAGCACGTTCGGCAGGAAACCGCACTGTTCGGGCTGGTGCGGCTCGAAGCAGAACACCGGCGGCGCCCCGATCACGCCGCCCGGCCCCTCCACTCCCGGGGCCTGCGCCAGCACCCGGGCCTTCAGAGCCAGGGCATGGGCAAAACCATGATCATTGTTGTACGGGTCGGTGGGCGCGTGGGTCAGCACGGTGGCCGGTTGCACCTCCCGGTACAGATCGATCAGCCCCCGCAGCAACTCCGGCGTCTCGACGAGCGGGTAGTCGTTCGCGTCGAAGAACCGGATCTGGGCCCCGAGGGTCTTCGCGGCCTCCTCGGCCTCACCCCGCCGATGGTCCTTGACCTGCTGCAGCGTGTAGCCCTGACGCCACAGCGAGGCCGACTCACCACGCTCGCCGAAACTCATGCAGCCGATCACCACCCGCTGCCCGCGGGCGGTGGCCAGGGCGATCGCGCCGCCGGCCCGCCACACGAAATCCCCGGGATGCGCGGTAAGCACCAGTGTCGCAGTCATGCCGCACATTGTTGACAATCCTGTCGCCAAAGGGGAAGACTTGCTCCATGACAATCGTCGCCGTCCTCGGGCTCGGGGAAGCCGGTGGTCTGCTGGCCACCGACCTGGCCGCCGCCGGCGCCACCGTCCAGGCCTTCGACCCGGTGGTTCCTCGCGGCGATTTCCATAGTGACGCCGAGGCGGTCGCAGGAGCGTCGCTGATTCTGAGCGTCAACAGCGCCGCCGACGCGGTCGCCGCCCTGCGCGACTCGCTGCCCGCACTGGCGCCCGGCGCGATCTGGGCCGACCTCAACACCGCGACACCGGCGCTGAAGGAGACGCTCGCCGGCCTGTTCCCGCGGGTCGTCGACGTGGCCCTGATGGCGCCGGTCCCCGGCCGCGGGCTGCGCACCCCGATGACCGCCAGCGGCCCGGCCGCCGCCGAGCTGGCCGGGGTGCTGGGCGGGTTCGGCGCCACGGTCACCGTGCTGGACGGGCCGGTCGGTGCGGCCGCCACCCGCAAACTGCTGCGCAGCGTCTTCTACAAGGGGATGGCCGCGGCCGTCGTCGAGGCCCTGGACGCGGCGCGGGCCGCCGGGCTGGAGGAGTGGCTGCGCGGCAACATCCGCGACGAGCTGATCCGGGCCGACGCCGCCACCCTGGACCGCCTGGTCGACGGCTCGCACCGGCACGCCGTGCGGCGGCGCGACGAGATGGCCGCCGCGACCGAGCTGCTCGGCGACCTGGGTGTGCCGCCGCGCGTCGCGGCGGCGGCCCGGGACGTGCTAGCCGGGCTGACTCATCGCCAGGGCCTCGGCGGCGATCTCCAGCAGAGCCTCGACGGGGTCGCCTGACGGCGGCGGCAGCGGAGCCGGGTCCTCGCACCGGTCCAGCAGCAGCTCGACGAGCGCGGCCCGCTGCACGATCGCCTCCGGGTCGATGGCGCCGGGCAGGATCCGGACCTCGACGGTGTCCCGGACCGGGGTGTCGGTCAGCACCTGCATCAGGTTGACGTCGAAGAACTTGGTCAGCCCGCCCTCGGTCGCGGCCGTGCGCAACTCCGCCTCGGACGGGTTCCCGGCGACCGCGGAGACCAGCGGCTCGGGCAGCGGGGCCAGCCGGCGGCAGGCCGGGTTGGTGGCCAGCAGCGCCCGCAACGGCTCCCGGTAATGCGCGAACAGCCGCACCACGTTGGCCAGGGCAGCCGGATCACGGAACGGCTTGCCGTCCACGTGCAGATGCACCGCCGCCTCGGTGGGCACGGTGAACCCCAGCTCACGGGCCGGGCCGAGCAGCTCGGCGAGGGCCTCGTGATGACCGTGGGCCAGCGGCGGGGTGACGATCTCGCAGGGGCGCTCGCGTTCCCCGCCGGCCGGTGCGGCCAGAGCGATCGTGGAACCCGATGAATCGTCCAGCCGCAGGAACGGCCCGTGCCGGGACGGGACGGTGCCCCAGAGGCGGCCGGCCGGTTCCAGGACCTCGTCCAGGGGGCCGGCCGGGTCGCACTGTGCCGCGAGCAGTCGCAGCAGACGAGCGTCGTCGGTGAGGACCCGGAACCAGCCGGTGATCGCGGGCCGCGAACGGTCCAGGCCGTCCATCAGCGTCACGTCGTCCACCAGGGTGCACAACAGGGCGCCGTCCGCACGGCGCACCTCGAAACCCTGGGTAAGATGCAGGAACCGCCCCAGGCCCGGGACCAGGGACGGTTCGCTGTCGTGGTGCCAGATCGGCCGGACGCTGCCCCCACAGCGTCCGGCCAGG
This sequence comes from Actinoplanes couchii, assembly GCF_016862075.1. GTDB lineage: Bacteria > Actinomycetota > Actinomycetes > Mycobacteriales > Micromonosporaceae > Actinoplanes > Actinoplanes couchii. The sequence goes on from NZ_BOMG01000071.1 coordinate 72,421, forward strand.
TCCTCGGCGAGGGTGCGCCGGCTGACCCCGGACGGGGCCATCAGCTCGATCTCGAAGCCGATTCGCCGGCGCAGGGTCGTCACGGCTCGAACGGCAGTTTCTTGCCGGCGAGCAGCTTCTCGCCACCCGCGATCTTGGCGTCGTACGCGGTCTTCAGCTTCCAGATCTTGGCGAGCTTGACGGCGTCGTCGTAGTCGTACCCGGCGTCGAAGAACTTGCCGACCGCCCGGGACTTCTCGCCCTCGGCGACCTCTTCCTTCGACGGCTTCGGGATCGGCAGCTCCTCGCCGGCGAGCAGCTTCTTGCCGGCCTTCAGCTTGGCGTCACCGGTGTCGGCGAGCTTCCAGATCTCGGCGAGCTTGACGGCGTCGTCGTAGTCGTACCCGGAGTTGAAGTACTCGGCGAACTGCTTGTCCTGCTCCGGGTCGATCGGCTCCTCGCCGCCGACCGGGCCGTCACCGTTCGGGATCGGGTTGACCGGCAGGTTCTCCCCGGCCAGCAGCTTCAGGCCGGCGACCGCCTTGGCCTGGGCGAACTTGTCCGCACCGAGGTTCCACAGCTTGGCCAGCTCGACCGCGTTGTCGTAGCCGTACCCGGCCGCGAAGTACGCGTCGAAGCCCGCCGTGGTCTCCGCGTCGGTCAGCTCCTTCGCCGGGTCGATGGTGGGCGCGGTGCTCGGCGTGGCGGCCGGCGCCGCGGCCTGGATCGAGCCGGAATCGGCCGTGGCGGTGGTCGCCGGTCCGGCCGGAAGCATGGCCGGCAGCTGGGTGATACCCGCGATCAGGCCGGCGCTCAGCGCCACCCCGCCCGCGGCCTGGGCGCCCCGGCGGCGCCACGAGTACTTCCGGGACAGCTCCTCGACGCGGGCAAAGACCGCAGCGGGATCCGGCGTGTCGTTCTCATGTTTGGTGAAGGCTTCGCGCAGCCGGTCCTGGTGCTCAGTCACGACCCGTCTCCTAGGCGTGGGCTCGTAATTCCGACTCCTGATGGAGTCGGAGGGTCTTCAATGCCCTCGAGGCGTGGCTGCGCACCGTGGCGGTGGCGCACCCGAGCTGGTCGGCGATCTGCTCGTCGTCCATCTGCTCGTAGTAACGCATCACCAGCACCGCGCGCTGCTTACGCCCGAGTGTGGCCAGCCGGTGCCAGAGAGCGTCGGCCTCGACCACACCGTCGGCGTGATCGCGGACACCGCCGCGGGCATCGTCCAGCTCGATCAATCGTTCCCCGGCAGCGTGCACGTGCCGGACCGCCCAGCTGCGCCGCCACGACAGGTACTCGTTGAGAACCATGCGTCGGACGTACGCCTCCGGGGAGTCGGCATCGCTGATCCGCTTCCAGCGGACCTGGGCACGAGCCAGTACCTCCTGGACCACGTCCTGCGCCAGGTCCCGGTCACCGGTGAGAACCACCGCGTAACGAAGGAGACTCGGCAGGCGCGCCAGCGCGAATTGCTCGAAGGTCACACCCACATCGACGCATCCCGCACCCGAGTTGTGCACTCGATTCCCGATTTAATTTCCGGCCGCCGCGGGTCGTCCCGAACTTTCAAGTCGCCGGGGCGGACGCCGATAAGGGGCACAGTCCCGAACTGCCGTCCCGGCGTGTCACAGAGGTGAATGATGATCAACGGTTCAGCTGGTTTGATGTCCGCCCCCGGGGTGGAGGGAGCGGCACCGACCGAGTTGCCGGAGATCGGTGCAGCGGTCTTCCTGGTCCTCGGCGACGGCGTCAACCTCCGGTCCCGGGTGGAAGCCGTCGACGGGAACACCATCACCGTCGCGGCGCCCCTGGAGACCACCGACATGTCGGTGTTCGAACCCGGCCGCGAGTTCGAGATCTTCTGGGCGCCGCCGCGCACCCGGGTGATCCTGCCCTGCCGACTGGTCGCCGTCTCCGGCAGCGCCCCGTCCCGCTGGACGGTGGTTCCGGCCGGCCCGTCCCGCCACGACAACCGCCGCGAGTACGTCCGGGGCGGCGCCGGAGCCGTCGTCCGTCTCGAGGCCGAGGTGGAGGGGCAGCCCGCCGAAGGTGTCCTGCTGGACATCAGCGAGGGCGGTCTGCGCTGCTGGATCGACGAGGTGACGTCGCTGAAACAGGGCGACCGGGTCTCCGCCACGGTGTGGCTGGGCACCGCGGAGGCCCATCTGAGCGGCACGGTCCTGAACGTCCGGGAAGCCCCCCACGGCGACCCGGGCCAGCACCTGATCCTGACCTTCGGCACCGGCGAGGACATGGCCCAGATGATCCGCCAGTACATCATGGCCTGGGAGATCGGCGAACGCCGCCGCAACCGCCGAGCCTGACCCGGCCTGTCGTAACTGTCGAGCCTGACTCGGTCTGTCGTAACTGTCGAGCCTGACCCGGCCCGGCGCCACCACGGTCCCCCCGGCCTGGTGGCGCCGATACGGCCCGCCCGTGGTGGCTTCCGGCGCGTTGTGCGCCGGAAGCCACCACGTCGTCGTCAGGGGCTGGTGGAAAGTCGGCCGGGGCGCGAAGCGAGGTCAGGAAGGAGTCAGGCGCCGGCCGCATTCCGGTGTTGCGGGTGGGCTGTGCGCGGAGGTTGCCGAGCGCCCTCCTTGCCACGCCGCCAATCGGCCGGATTCCGGTCAGCCGCAGTCCGTTCTGCGTCATGGCCACGTCGGCGGCCCGGGTGTGGCCGTGGGGTTCGCATTCGCCCGGCGGTCGCGGGGTGGCCCGGGCGGCGGGCCTGCCTTGCGTGGCCGCCAGGGGAGTTGCTTCTTGCGGTTGTCGGCCCCGGTGGCGTAACAGAAAAGGGTGTTGTTCGGTGGCTCGGATCGCGGTGACGGTCCGGGCCTTCCTGTCATGCGCGGCGTCTGCGGAGGAGGGAGCGGGCCACCAGGAAGGCGACTACCGCTACCAGCTGGCCGCCCAGAACGATCTTGTTGACGTCGATGGCGGGCCGCCAATGGACCTCGTCGCCGCGGATCACGTAGACGCCGGCCGGCGGGCGGAGAAGCCGTAACCGCCGCCGGAACCGCTTCCGCCGTCGGGGCCGGCGAGACCTTGGGAGCCGTCTGAGCTGTCGGAGATGTAGGGGCCGTCGGGGCCGGGTGCGGGATCGAGGCCGCCTGCGCCGCTACCCGCTCCGCCGCCGATGATCGCGACCGGTACCACCGTGACGCCGTCGCGTTCGATCGGGGTGCCGAAGACGCGTTCGACAGTGGCGGAATCGGTTCCGGCGCGGGCTCGTTCCAGGATTTCCGTCGCGTTGAGTTTCACCGGGATCACCTCTCGTCGATGTCCTCCCGGACAGCCTCTCCCGGTCGTCGTCCGGCCGCCATGGTTCTGTCGGCTCCCCGCATGCCTCGACTTCGCCGGGCGCGTCAGCTCTGCCGAACGGTTCAGTTCCGGTCGGGGGTGGCTGTGCTTTCCCGGATCACCAGGCGGGTGGGGACCAGGTCGGTGCCGGGGCCGGCCGGCTCGTCGTGGATCTGGCGTAGCAGGGCCTCGACGCAGCGCCTGCCGACCTCGGCGAAATCCTGGTGGACCGTGGTCAGTGGGGGCAGGTAGGACGCGGCGTCGGCCAGGTCGTCGAAACCGACGACGCTGACGTCGGCGGGGATGCGGCGGCCGCGTTCGTGCAGGGCCCGGAGCACGCCGAGGGCCATCTGGTCGTTGGCGGTGAAGATCGCGGTGCAGTTCGGGTCGGCGGCCAGGCGCAGGCCGGCCCGGTAGCCGGAGTCGGCGGACCAATCGCCGCGTTCCAGTGGCGGGACGGTCCGGCCGGCGTCTTCGAGGGCCCGGCGCCATGCTCCGGCGCGGCGTTCGGCGGAGAACGACTCGGCCGGGCCGGCGACGTGCCAGACGGTACGGTGACCCAGGCTGAGCAGGTGTTCCACGGCTTGACGGGCGCCGTCGGCCTGGTCGGTGTCGACCACGGGATAACGCTCTCCCGCATCGGAGTCGACGACCACCACATGGATGCCGGGGGGAAGGGCCACCGCGGTGGTGTCCAACAGATGCACTTCGATGATTAAAATGACGCCGTCGACGGCGAGTTCGCCCATTCTTGTGAACGCTCCCATGACATTGTCCTGGGTGGGCGCGCCGACCGGAATGAGGGTTATCGCGTAGCCCTCGGTGGCGGCCTGGGTGGCGATCGCCTCGACGGTTCGGCTGTTTCCGGTGGAGGACAAACCGAACAGGATGACACCGATGGTGTTGAACCGGCCGTAGCGCAGGGAACGGGCCGCGCTGTTCGGCCGGTACCCCAGCTCACTCATGGCGGCGAGCACCTGCTCACGAGTGGTTTCGACGACGCCGGGATGTCCGTTGGCGACCCGCGACACGGTCTGTGAGGAGACCCCGGCGAGGGCCGCCACGTCAGCCATCGATACGCGTTGTTTCCGTCGGCCGCCGGGGACGTCCGAACCGACGCGAAGCCGGGGAGGTTCGATTTTGATCACTCCTTGACCGTTAATTGTGGCCCGTGCCACTATACGGCAGTCATGTTTACGTAAACATGACGACCATGTTTACGTAAACATCCTCCGGAGGGGGCAGGGGTGACCCGGCGTTCATGGACTGGGTGGCAGTTCACCGGTCCGTTTCTGGCGGTCTTCGCACTGGTGTATCTGGCGCCGATCATCTACTCGGCGTACCTGAGCGTGTTCCGCACCCAACTGGTCGGCGGCACCAGCTTCGTCGGCCTCGAGAACTACACGAAAGCTTTCAGCGATCCACAATTCTGGGAGGCCCTGACCCGGGTCTCGCTCTTCCTGCTGATCCAGGTGCCGATCATGCTCGGCCTGGCGCTGCTGGTCGCGCTCGCGATCGACAGCGGCCGCCTCTACGGCACCGGGTTCTTCCGGATCAGCATCTTCCTGCCGTACGCGGTGCCGTCGGTCGTCGCGACGCTGATGGCCGGCTTCCTCTACGGGGTCCGGTTCGGTCTGGTCGGCAGCATCAACGAGACGTTCGGCCTGAACATCGCCGACCCGCTCGGCCCGGACTGGATCCTCACCACCATCGGTAACGTCGTGACCTGGCAGTACATCGGCTACAACATGCTGATCCTGTACTCCGGTCTCAAGGTGATCGACACGTCGCTGTACGAGGCCGCGGCCATCGACGGCGCGGGCGAGTGGCGGATCATCCGGGCGATCAAGCTGCCGGCGCTGCGCGGGCCGCTCGTGGTCGCCGGCATCTTCTCGATCGTCGGCAGCTTCCAGCTGTTCAACGAGCCGCAGGTGCTGGACAGCCTGGCGCCGAACTCGATCACCACCTACTTCACCCCGAACATCTACGCGTACCAGCTCTCGTTCGCCGGGCAGCAGGTCAACTACTCGGCGACGATCGCACTGATCATGGGCGTGGCGACGATGATCGTGGCGTATGCCTTCCAGCGGCGTTCGATGAAGGGAACGCTGTGAACACCACCGCCGCGAAAAAGCGCAGCACCACCCTCACCCTGATCACCGGCCTGATGGTGATCTACACGCTGCTGCCGCTGGTCTGGCTGCTGCTCAGCTCGACCAAGAGCCAGGAGGACCTGCTCGGGTCGTTCGGGCTCTGGTTCGGCAAGGACTTCGCGCTCTTCGAGAACATCGCGGACGTCTTCGCGTACCAGGACGGCATCTTCGGCCGCTGGATCCTCAACACCCTGTTCTACGTGGTGGTGGGGGCCGGCGGGGCGACGATCCTGGCCGCGCTGGCCGGGTACGGGCTGGCCAAGTTCGACTTCGTCGGGCGTAAGGCGGTCTTCGCCGTGGTGCTCGGTGGCATCGCGGTGCCGCCCACCGCGCTGGCCGTGCCGGTCTTCCTGATGTTCGCCAAGATGGGGCTGACCGACACCCCGTGGGCGGTGATCATCCCGTCGCTGCTGTCGCCGTTCGGCCTGTACCTGATGTGGACCTACTCCACCGAGGCGGTGCCGACCGAGATCCTGGAGTCGGCCCGGGTCGACGGGGCCGGCGAGTTCCGGACGTTCTTCAAGCTGGCCCTGCCGCTGCTGGCGCCGGGCCTGGTCACCGTGCTGCTGTTCAACCTGGTGGCGACGTGGAACAACTTCTTCATTCCGCTGATCATGCTGAAGAACGCCGACCTCTACCCGCTCACGCTGGGCCTCTACTCGTGGAACCGGCAGGCCAACACGGTCGGCGGTGACGTCGTCTTCGACCTCGTGATCACCGGCTCGCTGCTCACCATCATCCCGCTCACCGTGGCGTTCCTGTTCCTGCAGAAGTACTGGCAGCAGGGTCTCGCCGCGGGCAGCGTCAAGCAGTAGTTCCCCCTCTATCACCGAAGGGAAATCCCCAGAATGAAGATCACCCGCAGGCGCGCCATCATGGGCGCCGCGATGTCGATAACGCTGCTCGCGGCCGGCTGCTCCGGTTCCGACGACGCGGCCACCACCGGCGGCGGCGGCGAGACGGTCTCCGAGGCCGACGTCGCCAAGGCCCTGGAGGCGGGTGGCAACCTGACCGTGTGGGCGTGGGACACCACGATCACCAAGGTCGCCGCCGACTTCCAGACCAAGTACCCCAAGGTCAAGATCAACCTCGTCAACGCGGGTACGGGTAACGACCAGTACATCGCCCTGCAGAACGCGATCTCGGCCGGCACCGGCGTCCCGGACGTGGCCCAGATCGAGTACTACGCGCTCCCGCAGTTCTCCCTGGCCAAGACGGTCGCCGAGCTGGACGGTTTCGGCGCGACCGCGCTGGACGGCAAGTTCACCCCCGGCACCTGGAACTCGGTGCACGCCGGCGGCAAGATCTACGGCCTGCCGATCGACTCGGGCCCCATGGCGCTCTTCTACAACAAGGAGGTCTTCGACAAGCACCAGATCGCGGTGCCGACCACCTGGGAGGAGTACGCCGCGGCGGCCGAGAAGCTGCACAAGGCCGACCCGAAGGCCTACATCACCAGCGACTCCGGTGACGCCGGCTTCACCACCAGCCTGATCTGGCAGGCCGGCGGCAAGCCGTACACCGTCGACGGCACCAACATCGGCGTCAACTTCGCCGACCCGGGCGCGCAGAAGTTCGCCGCCCAGTGGCAGAAGCTGATCGACGGCAAGCTGCTCTCGCCGGTCGTCGGCTGGACCGACGAGTGGTACAAGGGCCTCGGCGACGGCACCATCGCCACCCTGGTCACCGGCGCCTGGATGCCGAGCAACCTGGAGTCCGGCGCGAAGGCCGGCAACGGCAAGTGGCGGGTCGCCCCGATGCCGCAGTGGGAGGCCGGTGGCAAGTCCACCGCGGAGAACGGCGGCAGCTCGCTCGCCATCCCGACCGCCAGCACCAACAAGGCTCTCGCCTACGCGTTCCTGAAGTACACCGCCGTCGACGAGGGCGCGCCGACCCGCGTCGCCGCCGGCGCGTTCCCGGCCACCACGGCCGAGCTGGACGCCGCGGAGTTCAAGGGCAAGGAGTTCCCGTACTTCGGTGGCCAGAAGGTCAACGAGGTGCTCGCCGAGTCCGCCGGCCAGGTCGTCACCGGCTGGAACTACCTGCCGTTCCAGGTTTACGCCAACAGCATCTTCAGTGACACGGTGGGCAAGGCTTACCTGGGTCAGGGAACGCTGACGGACGGCCTCAAGGCCTGGCAGGATGCCTCCGTGAAGTACGGCACGGAGCAGGGCTTCCAGGTTAAATGACGCAGAGCAACGACACGCCCCGGCGCTGGCTTCGCCGCGCCGGGGCGGCGCGTCTGGAATTCGGCGCGGACTACAACCCCGATCAATGGCCTCGCGAGGTCTGGGACGACGACGTACGGGCCATGCAAGAGGCCGGCGTCACGGTGGTCTCGCTCGCGATCTTCTCCTGGGCCCGGCTGGAGCCGCGTGAGGGAGTCTTCGACTTCGCCTGGCTCGACGAGGTGATGGACCTGCTGCACGCCGGCGGGATCACCGTCGACCTGGCCACCGCCACCGCGTCGCCGCCGCCCTGGCTGACCCGCAAGCACCCGGAGATCCTGCCGGTCACCCGGACCGGGGAGACCCTGTCCCCGGGCGCGCGCCAGCACTGGCGGCCCACCTCGCCGGTCTTCCGGGAGCACGCGCTGCGCCTGGTCCGCGAGCTGGCCGTCCGGTACGCCGAGCACCCGGCGCTGGTGGCCTGGCACGTCAACAACGAGCTGGGCTGCCACAACGTCTACGACTTCTCCGACGACGCGGCCCGTGCCTTCCGGCTGTGGCTGCGCGAGCGGTACGACACCGTCGACGCGCTGAACCACGCCTGGGGCACCGCCTTCTGGTCGCAGCGGTACGACGACTTCGAGGAGGTCCTGCCGCCCCGGCTGGCCGCCTCGTACCCGAACCCGACCCAGCAGCTGGACTTCAAGCGCTTCTCCTCGGACGCGCTGAAGGAGCACCTGCGGGCCGAGCGGGCGGTGCTGCGCCGGATCACCCCGGAGGTGCCGGTCACCACGAACTTCATGGTGATGGGCGAGACCAAGGGGATGAACTACGCCGACTGGGCGGCCGAGGTCGACTTCGTCTCCAACGACCACTACGTGCTGCCCGGCCCGCAGGCCCGCGACGAGCTGTCGTTCTCGGCGAACCTGACCGGGAACCTGGCCGGTGGGCACCCGTGGTTCCTGATGGAGCACTCCACCAGCGCGGTCAACTGGCAGCCGGTGAACGTGGCGAAGAAGCCGGGCGAGATGGCCCGGGACGCGCTCACCCACGTGGCGCACGGCGCCGACGCGGTCTGCTACTTCCAGTGGCGGCAGTCCAAGGCCGGTGCGGAGAAGTACCACTCGGCGATGCTGCCGCACGCCGGGACCGACAGCGCCCTCTTCCGGGACGTGGTCCGGCTCGGCGAGCGGTTGCGGGAGCTGGCGCCGCTGGCCGGAACGGATCGCCGGCGCGCCCCGGTCGGCATCGTCTTCGACTGGGAGTCGTGGTGGGTGTCCGAGCTCGACTCGCACCCGACCGACCGTCTGCGGTACCGGCAGGAGGCGCTCGACTGGTACACCGCGCTGCTGGACCTCGGCATCCGTGCCGACGTGGTGCCGCCCGGTGCTCCGCTGGAGGAGTACCGGATGCTTGTCGCCCCGATCCTGAACGTGGTGCCGGCCGAGCTGGCGTCCCGTCTGCAGGGGTACGTGGCCGGCGGCGGGCACCTGGTCACCACGTACTTCTCCGGGATCGTGGACGAGCACGACCACGTGTGGCTGGGCGGGTACCCCGGCGCGCTGCGGGAGGTGCTCGGCATCCGGATCGAGGAGTTCGGGCCGCTGCTGGACCACGAGAGCGTGGAGCTGGACAACGGGACCACCGGCACCCTCTGGACCGACCGGATCGACGTGACCGGCCCGGACGTGGAGGTGCTGGCCCGGTACAAGACCGGCGAGCAGGCGGAACGGGCGGCGGTCACCCGTCGTACCGTCGGGACCGGTTCGGCGTCGTACGTCTCCACCCGGCTCGGCCCGGACGGGCTGGGCGCCCTGCTGCCGGCGCTGCTCGGCCCGGCCGGGGTGAGCGGTGAGCTGCCGGCCGATCTGGACGGGCGGGTCGAGCTGACGATCCGCGGGGACCACTGGTTCCTGATCAACCGCACCGACGAGCCGGTGGACCTCGCCTCTTTGGCGGAACCGTCGCTGGCGCCCCGAGAGGTCCGGGTAGTCCGCCGTTAGACCGGGCCGCCGTTAGACCAGGAAGCCCCGTCCCACACGTTCGTGGGACGGGGCTTCTGGCTGACCGGCCCCGGCTGGATGGGCCAGCCGGGTCGGGTCAGAGCGCGGGGCCCGGCTTGATGGCCAGAGCCTTGTCGGCGGTCGTCGCGACGATCTTCAGCCGGTCACCGTCGGCAACAATGTGATGCGTCGGATAATTCGTGGAACGCAACGCCAAGGCGGCGCCATCACGAATAGTCACCGGGCAGAAAGTCGCGTCCTCTCGGAATAGCTGCGTGCGTTCCATCCGCGAGAGCCGGATCTCGAAATTGTAGTGACGCAGATAATACCCGGGAAAGTTTACAGATTCGAACGAAACGCAGCCGTCCCCGGCCAGTCCGGCGCGAACCCGGAAGTTCGTGTCGGCCCGCTCGCGATCGGTGCTCGTCGATCCGATCCGGGCCAGACGGCCACGAAAATCGTAGTGCCGCACCCGGTCACCGGACCTGTCGGCGGCGACCAGGCCGGCCGTCGACCCGACCGTGAACGCGGCCGGCGGGGCGGCGGTGGTCCTGGTCGGCTGAGGCGCTTTAGTCGTGGTCGCGGCAGAGCCGGGCGTGGTCGGCTGGGCGCCCGCCTTGGGGGGTGTGGAGGTGGCGACGGCCTGGTGCGAGGTAGCGGAGAGTGAGGTCGCAGAGGGTGACGGCTGGACGCTCACCGGCACGTCATCGGAGTTCTGATCGGCCGCCGGAGTCAGCTCCAGCGGACCGTTCGCCTGGGGGAAGGTGAACTCCGCGGCGGTCTGCGTCGCGGGCTTGCGCGCGGCATCGATGATCACCGCGACCGCCGCGGTCGCCGCGCACGCGAGGCAGAGGGCCGCGACGAGGACGAGGCGGGGACGCGCCGTTCCGGCCCGGCTCACCCGGGCGAAATGATCACGGGGCCGGGGGTTGCCACTCAGGGCGGGTTGTGCGGTCGGCCGGATCGGCACGGTGGTGTCGCCACCGGTCGAATACGGCGGAATCCAGCCGCCGACCCGCAAGCCGTTACGGGTGTTGTCATCCGGCATGTAATTCGCTTCCTGGGGACTGTTCACATAGGTACTTAATGGTTCGATAAGGATCTACACGTTAGTGGGTCCCGGAAGCAAGTGGAAACGCTGTACCAATAGTTTGGGAGCGTGACCAAATGAACCTTCGGGGTGCGGCGTCCGTATCGGTCAGGGAGCCCTGCCGTGCCCGGAGGAGAGCAAGATGGACAGTCCCACACCGGACGCAACCGAAAAGACCGATATTCCCGATATTTCGGAGTTTTGGCCGGACGCGCCTCATCGAGTGGGACCGCAACCGGACCACATCGAGCTGGACGGCGTGGAGGCCACCCGGACCGGGCCGGCCTGGCAGCCCCGGGTCGAGAACCGGCCCACCGTCGAGATCAGCACCGGCCGCCCGACCATCGAGCTGCACATGGTCGGCCGCCCGCCGGCCGCCCGGCCCAAGCGCCCGGTCAACCGGACCATGGCCCTGGTCCTGGCCGGTCTGCTGGCCGCCGGGACGGTCGCCTGGTTCGCCCGCGGCTCGTCCCCGGACGAGCCCGCCGGGGTGTCGGCCAACCCGTCCGCGCCGATCCTGGTGGAGCCGGACCAGCCGGATCAGCCGGACCCGAACCCGCCGGTCGCCATCGAGCCCCAGCCGTCCGCCCCGGAGGCCCCGCAGGAGGCCACCTTCGAGCTGGCGAACGGCGTCACCGAGCTGAACGTGACGATCGGGGACACCGGCACCGAGGCGTGGTTCACCGCCACCGCCCCGAACGGCGCCGCGGTCAAGCCGCGGGCCGAGTTCGGTGACGACGGGGTGAAGCTGTTCGTCGACAAGGTCGCCGACGAGGGCTCGGCCCGGGTGGACGTGCTGCTCAGCCCGGGGGTGGCCTGGTCGGTGCGGATGCGCGGCGGGGTGAAGACCGGCACCTTCGACCTGACCGGCGGCCGGGTCGACCGGATCGACCTGCTCGGCGGCGCCGCGGCCATCGACATCGCCCTGCCCGAGCAGGACGCGGTCGTGCCGGTGCAGATGTCCGGCGGGGTCAACGACTGGCGGATCCGGACCGCCGACCAGATCCCGGTCCGGGCCACCCTACGCAACGGGGCCGGCACCGTGGTCCTCTACGGCGACCGCACCCAGGGGGTGAACCGGGGCAGCGTGCTGACCGCCACCGACGGCAACGGCGGCCTGGACGTGATCGCGGACGAGGGGGTCGGCACCCTGACGGTCAGCGCCGCCTGAAAAAGGGAAGCGCCGGCGGGAGGGAACCCGGCGGCCGGCGCCGCCTGAATGACAGGCACAATCGCCGGGTGACACGAGCAGCAGGCGACGCCGTACCGCCGGAGACCAGCGTCTCCCTGGACCACTTCACCGGGCTCTACCTGGCGAAGGACGACCCCTGGGACATCGCGGTCAAGTGGCACGACCGCCGCAAGTTCGCGGTCACCGTGGCCAGCCTGCCCCGCGAGCGGTACCGCCGGTGTTACGAGCCGGGCGCCTCGGTCGGCACGCTCAGCCGGATGCTGGCCGAGCGCTGCGACGAGGTGCTCACCACCGACAGCGTCGAGGAGGCGGTCCAGCTCGCCCGGGAGAACCTGGCGGATCTGCCGAACGTGACGGTCGAGCGGGCCGAGCTGCCGGCCGGCCTGCCCGGCGGCGAGTTCGACCTGATCGTGGTCGGCGACCTGCTCTACTACCTGTCCGCCGAGGACCTGGCGGCGACGCTGACCGGGCTGGTGCGGTGCCTGGAGCCGGGCGGCGATCTGGTCGCGGTGCACTTCCGGGACCGGGAGAACGGCGGCACCTACGACGGCTTCAACGCGCACGCCGCGCTGGCCGCCACCCCGGGCCTGGAGCCGGTGGTGCACCACGACGACGAGTGGTTCGTCCTGGATGTCCTGCGGCGTCACTCATAAGTGTGATGCGCTGATAAAAGATCAAGTATGTCCGGCCCGGTAGCCTTCGTCCGGATGAGAAGGCTACCCGCGCTCTGTTGTCTGGCCCTGATGATCGCTCTCGGCGGCTGCACGTCCGACGACGAGAAACCCCCGCGCCCCGTCCCGTCCCCGTCGCCCTCCCCGTCGCCCCCCGGCTTCTTCGTGGAGCCGGACGCGCCCGCCGTCGCCCAGGTCGCGGAGTGGCAGGCGGAGGGCCGGGTCACCGAGGCGACCGCGCTGCGGCGGATCGCCGAGTCGCCGACGGCGGTCTGGTTCGCCAACGACGACCCCGGTTTCCAGGACAAGGCCCGGCGCCTGGTGGCGACGGCCACCGCGGCGCGGCGGACCGCGGTGCTGGTGCCGTACTGGGTGCCGCAACGCGACTGCGGCGGGCACTCCGGTGGCGGGGCCCCGGACGCGGCCGCCTATCGCGCCTGGATCGGTGAGCTGGCCGCCGCCGTACGCGGCAATGCGGTGGTGATCGTCCTGGAGCCGGACGCCATTCCGCACCTGATCGACGGCTGCGTCTCCGGCCCGGTCGCCGAGGAACGGTACACGCTGCTGGGCGAGGCGATCGCGGCGTTCAAGCAGGACCCGGACGCGAAGGTCTACCTGGACGCCGGCAACCCCGGCTGGATCAAGGACGTGGACCGGGTGGCCGAAGCGCTGGAGCGGGCCGGGGTGCGCCGGGCCGACGGGTTCAGTCTCAACGTGGCCAACTTCGAGACCACCGACGCCAACATCACCTACGGTACGGCCGTTTCGGACCGTCTCGGCGGACTGCCCTTCGTCATCGACACCAGCCGCAACGGCAACGGGCCGGCGCCGGTCGACGCGCAGGACTCGGAGGGCCACTGGTGCAACCCGCCGGGCCGGGCGCTGGGACCGTCGCCGACCACGCTCACCGGAGCCGAGCGGGTCGACGCGTTCCTCTGGATCAAGCGGCCGGGCGAGTCCGACGGGGCCTGCCTGCCGGACGCGCCGCCCGCGGGTCAGTGGTGGCCCGAGTACGCGCTCGGGCTCGCCACCAACTGATCAGCTGACCCGCACCCAGCGCGCCCGGGAGGGCACGCCCTTGTCGTCGACCAGGAAGAGCATGTACCACCCGGAGGGGACCAGGCCGGACTTCGCCGGGACGGAGACGGTCACCCCGCCGGGGGCGCGCCGGACGCCCAACTCCACCGACCGCTGATCGACGTCGGTGCCGTGGGTGATCGCGCTGGGCCGGACCAGCCGGGCCCCGGTGATCCGCCCGGCGTCCTGGGTGGCGTACTGGGCGCTGGCGCCGCGGGCGACGGTGCGCGGCCCGCCGCCGATCGACGGCCGGTCGCCCTGGAACAGGTACGGCGGGCTGTAGATCTCCACCCGCTGCTCGAACCTGCCGGGGTTCCTGCCGGTCACGTCGTAGATCGGGTCGCTGCCCATGGTGACCACCCGGCCGTCCGGCAGCAGCAGCGCCTCGGAGTGGTAGTTGCGCCCCACCGACGGCGCCGCGGCCTCCCGGAACTCCTGGCGGGCCGGGTCGTAGATGTGCGCCGTCAGCAGGTCGCTGCGATTCCGCCCGCGGTACGGCCCACCCCGGTACCCGGACGAGCCGCCGCTGGTGAACACGGTGTCGTCCGGGAGTACCACGGTGTTCAGGTACCGGGTCGGCGCCGGCAGGTCGGGCCCGGGCCGGTAGCGGGGCTCCTTCTCGTCCAGGTCGGCGATCGCGGTCCGGGCGGTGGAGACCGGCGAGTCCCCGACCGCGCCCCCGCCCATGATCATCACCTTCTGGTCCTGGGCCGGCGGCAGCAGCACCGACGCGCTGGTCTCGGTCATGTGGGCGTCCTTCAGCCCCGGGACGGCCCGGAACCGGTTCGTGGTGACGTCCCACAGCCCGGGGGTGCGGCCCTCGGTGTCCGAGCCGTACCCGGCGTTCGACCCGGAGAAGAAGAGCTTCTCGCCCTCGGTGAGGAACAGCGCCGGATAGGTGGGGAACACCCGCTTCAGCTCCGGCGCGGGCACCCACTTGCGGGCCTGGACCTGGTAGCGCTCGTTGACGCCGGGCAGCATCCGGCCGAACTCGTCGAGCCCGGACACGGCCAGGATGTCGCCGTTCGGCATCGTGGACAGTGTCGGGTACCAGCGGTGCTCGGTCATGTCGGCGGTGCGGACGTACCGCTCGGCGACCGGGTCGAACTCGTACGACGTCTTGTCCCCGCCGTACTCCTGCTTCTCGCGGGTGATCTTCTCGGCGACACCGTAGAGGTTGCGGGCGTCGGCGCCGGTCAGACCTTGCAGGGCGTACTGGGCGGGCTGGTCCACGATCGGGGCGTCACCCTCGTCGGCGGCGTCCACCCAGACCTCGACCTCACCGGCGTGCACCATGGTGCGCCCGCCGTGGGTCATCTTCGCGGCGGCCGGCACGGTCACGTCGGCGCGGGTCAGGTAGGCCCGCCCGTTCGTACCGAGGAACCGGGTGCCCTTCTTGAAGGCCCGTGGGCCGCCGTCCGGCGACTCGTTCTTGATCTTCATGACCCCGGCGGCGAACCTGATGTTCTCCTCGAGCACCTCGTACGACTTGGTCCCGCCCGCGACCAGCAGGTTGCCGTTGGGCAGGAAGGTGTGCCCGGCGCAGAACAGGTCGGTCGGGGTGTGCACGTCCTTGAACACGTCGGTGCGCGGATCCCAGAGGATCGTCCGGAACGTGCCGGCCTCGAAGTTGTCGCGGTTGTTGCCGGACCCCGCGATGATCAGCACCTTGCCGGTACGCAGCATCGCCGCGTGGATCGCGTTGACCCGGAACTCGCTGGGGATCCGCAGGCGGGACCAGTGGCCGTACCGCTGCTTGTAGTCCGCTCTGTTGATCGTGAACTCGTGGTAGCGCTCGGCGGCGAAACCCACGATCGGTTTGTTGACGATCACCACGGCGGCCATCAGCGGCATGGTCACCAGCAGGGTGAACACCCGCCGGGCGAAACTGGGCCGTTGCCGGGCGGTCATGTCGCCATCTCGATCATCTTCGGTTCCTCTTCGTCGGGGATCGTCTTCGGGGGAGTGCGGCGGCCGAGCGACTGGAGCGCCCAGATCGCCGGGGGAGTGAGACAGAGCGCCAGGTTCAGCGACGGCCACAACCACATGAAGCCGTGTGCGTGCCCGGTCACCGCGGCCACCACCAGCAGGACCGCGAAGAACAGGGCCCATTTCAGGTGGGTACGGAAGGTGAGCAGGCGGTCCGGGCTGGCCGAGTCGCCCTTCGGCGTGACCACGAACCCGGCCCCGCGGCGCAGCACCGCCTGCAGGAACGAGGTGACGTAGATCGGGGCGCACAGCGTGGACAGCAGCATGCCGGTGAGCCCGGAGGACCCGGCCGACTCGTGCGGGCTGATGTTGTGCCGCCGGTTCCAGATGTAGAGGCCGACCTGGAACAGCGCCGCGTCCACGTACAGCATCAGCCACACCTGCTGCGGCACCTGCACACCCTTGACGCCGAGCGCCACGTGCAGGGCGGCGGTGGCCGCGCCGAGCAGCCAGGCGATCGCGGTCAGCGGGTAGTACGCCATCAGCAGCAGGTAGTGCAGGGTCCGGCGGACCCCGAGTCGCGGGATCATCCGCAGGAACCCGGCGACGAAGACCTCGTCGGTGCCCCGGGACCAGCGGTGCTGCTGGCTGAAGTAGTCGGTCCAGGAGGACGGGCCCTCGCCGACGGCGAGCACGTCCGGGGTGTAGACCGACTTCCAGCGCCGCCCGGTCACCGGATTGCGGGCGCTGTGCTGCGCCAGGCTGGTGGCCATGTCCTCGGTGATCGAGTCCTGCAGTCCACCGATCTGGCGCAGGGCGCTGATCCGGACCGCGTTGTTGGTGCCGACCAGCATCGGGATGCCGAGTTTGTTGCCGGCCCGCTGCAGTAGCGAGTGGAACAGATACTGCTGCGACTCGGCCCACCGGGTGATCACGTTGTCGTAGTTGCCGTAGATCTGCGGGCCGATCACGAACGCCACGTCCGGGTCGCGGAAGTATCCGAGGAGCCGTTCGCAGAAGTTCTCCAGCGGCACGTGGTCCGGGTCGACCGAGACGAAGACGTCGTAGTCGTCGCCGTGCCGGTCCATCCAGGAGTTGTAGTTGCCGTGTTTGGTCTTCGCCTTGTGCGGCCCGGACGGGGTGTTCCACCCGGCGACGCCGCGGCGGCTGAAGTGGTGCGCCCCGGCCCGCTCGCACATCGCGCGGACCTCCGGATCGTCACCCTCGTCGAGCAGCCACACGTGGTAGAGCCCGGGATGCCGGATCCGGCCGGCGGCCACCAGGGTCTGTTCCACCATCTCGATCGGCTCCTTGCCGGGGACGATCGTGGTGAGGAACGCGACCCGCAGCCGGCCGTCCGGCGGCACCGGCACCGGATCCCGGGCCCGCAACGTCGCCAGGCACAGCGTCACCACGTTGACCAGCCGGAACAGCTCGATCAGCGCGGTCGCGGCGATCATGAACACGGTCACCGCGAACAGCACCGACTCCATCCGGCGGTCGGGCAGCTCGACCTTGTCGATCAGCCAGCCGAAGAAGGTGCTCTCGAAGGCGAACGCGAACAGGGCGATCAGCGTCGATCGGACGGGACTGCGCCGGGACAACGGTTTCAACCGGACTCGGTACTCGCCCTCGGGGGCCGGTTCCGGATCGCCGGCGAGGAGACTGAAACCTGGATAATCCGGCAGACGGGATACAACACGCTTTCCAGTCACGGAGGCAAGATAGCCGGAATTCGGCAATTTCGGGCATTGCGCGTACGCCGTTCGTGTCGTGTCTCCGCGCGGTGCTCCGGTCGTCTTCCGAAGTTCGTAGCGGTCAGTAACAAAATTCTTCGAACCGACCCGCCCTCAAATCCGTTCTCTCTGTCAGGCGGGGCAGGAACGTCCCGCTGGCTGATCCGACAAGGCGGTGGCAATGCTGATCCTGTCCCTTCTCATCCTGGTTCTGGCCGCCGCCTGCGTGCTCGCGGTGCGCGGGGTGCGGGCGGACGTGTCCGCTGAGGCAGAGCCGTTGGCCGTCCCGGAGGCGCTGTTCGCCCCGGAGAGCCTCGAAGGTGTCCTCTGCGCTCAGCTGATGGACGGTGAGATCACCCGTAGCCAGTACATGCGGTCGATGGCCGGCATCGCCGCGCGCGACGAGGAGCGGCACCCGCTCGTGGTGCCCCGCTACGAGGGCTGACACTCGGTAACCGACCGGGCCCGGTATTCGCGTCTTGCGAATGCCGGGCTTTTTGCGGTCCGCTCATGACGGATGTCATGGGCGGACCGTGACGGAAGGTCGAGGACCGCCGGGGTGCGGGGCGTCAGGATCGGAGTATGACGCTCACGGCTTCACTCGAGACCACGGCGGCCGTGCACCTCGACGGTGTGGTCAAGAGGTACGGCACGGTCACCGCCGTCGACTCCATCGATCTGCGCATCCGCCCCGGCGAAGTGGTCGCCCTGCTCGGGCCCAACGGCGCCGGCAAGACCACCACCGTCGACATGCTGCTCGGCCTCACCCGCCCGGACGCCGGGACGGTGACGATCCACGGCCTGTCACCGCGCGACGCCGTCGCCCGGGGGCGGATCTCCGCGGTCATGCAGACCGGCGGACTGCTCAAGGACTACACCGTCGAGGAGACCGTCCGCCTCACCGCGGTCCTCTTCGGCAAACCCCGGTCGGCGGTCAAGGCCGCGCTGGAACGGGCCGGGATCGCCGACATCGGGGACCGCCTCGTCGGCAAGTGCTCCGGCGGCCAGCAGCAGCGGCTGCGGTTCGCGATGGCCCTGCTGCCCGACCCCGACCTGCTGATCCTGGACGAGCCGACGACCGGGATGGACGTCGGCGGGCGGCGCGAGTTCTGGGACGCCATCCGGCAGGACGCCGCCGACGGCCGCACCGTCATCTTCGCCACCCACTACCTGGAGGAGGCCGACGCGTACGCCGACCGGATCGTCCTGGTCCGCCGTGGGCGGATCGTCGCGGACGGCACGGCGGCCGAGGTGAAGGCGCTCGCCGCCGGGCGCACCGTCCGGGCCACCCTGCCCGGCGCCGACCGGATCGACTGGGCCGCGGTTCCCGGCGTCGAGTCGTCCGAGGTCCGCGGCGACACCGTCCACCTGCACGGGCGTGACTCCGACACGATCGCCCGGCACCTGCTCACCGAGACCGAAGCCCGGGACCTGGAGATCACGTCCCGGAACCTGGAGGACGCGTTCCTCACCCTGACCGCGGAGGACCCGGCATGACGACACAGGCACTGCCCATCGGCATGATCGGGCTGGAGATCCGCCGGCTCGCCCGCAACAAGCGCACCCTGATCTTCACCCTGGTCATGCCCGCGGCGTTCTTCCTGCTGTTCGGCTCCAGCGCGGAGTACCGGACGACACGGGTCGGCGAGGGCAACCTGACCGGGTACATCCTGGTCAGCATGGCCGTCTACGGCGCGATGCTGGCGGCCACCTCGGGCGGGGCGATGGTGTCGATCGAGCGGGCCGCGGGCTGGAGCCGGCAGCTGCGGCTGACTCCGCTGACCCCGGCGGCGTACATCGCCATCAAGATCATTGTCGCGATGATCGTCGGGGCGATCGCCGTCGTCGCGGTCAACGTGGTCGGCGCGTTCTCCGGCGCCGAGCTGCCGATCGGCGCCTGGATCGGCTGCGCCCTGCTGGCCTGGGTGTGCTCGCTGGTCTTCGCCGCATTCGGCCTGTTCATGGGCTACCTGCTGCCCAGTGAGAACGTCATGCAGATCCTCGGCCCGGCCCTGGCCGTGCTCTCCTTCGCCGGTGGCCTGTTCGTCCCCGCCGACCAGCTCGGCAGCACGTTCGCGACGATCAGCAAATTCACGCCGGTGTACGGGGTGGGAGAGCTGGCCCGCTACCCGCTCACCCACGCCGGCGACGTCTGGCTCGCCGTGCTCAACGTGCTCGCCTGGACCGCGCTGTTCGCCGCCGGGGCGATGTGGCGTTTCCGTCGCGACACCGCCCGCGTCTGACCCCGGGTAGGTTGCCGACCATGGCCCCGGCTACCCCGTTCCGGCACGGCTGGATCTTCGGCGGGATCTGGCTGTTCTCCCTGACCGAGACCGTCCGGGCCCTGCTCGATCACCCGGCCGGGCCCTGGCGGGACGTCGGCCTGGTCGCCGTCACCCTGTTCGTGATCGTGTACCTGGTGCTCACCGGCATGCTGCGCGACATCCGGCACAGCCGGACCGCGCCCCGGCGGCTGTGGTTGTCGACCCTGCCCACGGCGTCCGCCGGGCGCGAACCCGCGCCGTGGTCGGCGGCGGCTCTCCGGATCGGGCTGGGGCTGATGCTCGGGTTCGCGCTCCTGCTGCTGCCGGCCGCCGGGTCGCACGCCCTGCCGTGCGCGGTCTACATCGCCGCCCTCGCGATGGTCGGCCTGCCGCAGTGGGAGGGCGTGCCGGTGGTGGCGATCCTGGCGGTGGCCGTCGAGTCCGCGGTCCGCCTGGTCCCCGGCTGGCAGGGCGGCGACGGGTACGCGCTGGCCGTCGTCCTGGCCGGCGCCGCCACCTGGGGCCTGCGGACCGCGGTGGACCGGCAGACCCGGCTCCGGTACGCCCAGCAGGACGTCGCCGTGGCCGACGAGCGCAACCGGATCGCCGCCGACCTGCACGACATCCTCGGCCACTCGCTGACCGTGGTGGCCGTCAAGGCGGAACTGGCCCAGCGCCTGCTCGACGTGGACCTGGACCGGGCCCGTACCGAACTGCGTGATCTGGAATCCCTGGCCCGCGACGCCCTCGCCGACGTCCGGGCCACCGCCCTGGGGGTCCGCGGGGTCTCGTTGCCGGGCGAGATCGCCGCGGCCCGGGCCGCCCTGGCCGCCGCCGACGTGGAAGCCGATCTGCCCGGCACCGCCGACGAGGTGCCCACCCGCAACCGTGAGCTGTTCGCCTGGACCATCCGCGAGGCGGTCACCAACATCGTCCGGCACAGCGGGGCCCGGCACGCCACGGTCCACCTGACCCCCACCGTCGTCGAGATCCTCGACGACGGCGCCACCGCGATCCCGCCCGCCGCCGATCCCGGTGTGGTCCTCGGCCAGGGTCTCTCCGGTCTGCGCCGCCGGGCCGACGAGGTGGGCGCCCGGCTCACGGTCGGTCCGCGCCAGGACCGGACCGGCTTTTCGGTACGCATGGAGGTCCCGTGATCCCCTTCTCCCGCCGCTTCGGAGCCCACTTATGATCAAACTGCTGCTCGCCGACGATCAGGCGCTGGTCCGGGGCGCGATGGCCGCGCTGCTCGATCTGGAGACCGACCTGAAGGTGGTCGCCGAGGTGGGGCGCGGTGACGAGGTGGTGGCCGCGGCCCGCGCCCACGCGGCCGACGTGGCGCTGCTGGACGTTCAGATGCCCGGCCTGGACGGGATAGCCGCCGCGAAGCAGCTGCGGGCGGCGGTGCCGGACTGCCGGGTGCTGATGGTGACCACGTTCGGCCGGGCCGGTTATCTGCGGCAGGCGATGGCCGCGGGTGCGGGCGGTTTCGTGGTCAAGGACACCCCGGCCCGGCAGCTGGCCGACGCCGTACGCCGCGTCCATCAGGGTTTGATCGTGGTGGATCCGGCGCTGGCGGCGCAGAGCCTGGCCCACGGCGAGTCCCCGCTGACCGACCGGGAGACGGACGTGCTGCGCGCCGCCCGCAACGGCGGCACGGTCTCCGCGATAGCCCACGAGCTGCACCTCTCCGACGGCACGGTCCGCAACCACCTGTCCGCCGCGATCGGCAAGACCGGAGCCCGAACCCGGGCCGAAGCGGTCCGCCTGGCCGACGACAACGGCTGGCTCCCGGCCTGACCACCCCGATCCACGGACGTCCTGGACGACCGGACCGGCCGGGCCGTCCTGGACCGGCCGGGCCGCGACAACGTGCTCGCCTTCTCCGGGGTCGACGGCATCGGCAGGACCGAACTGTCTCTGCGGCTGGAGCGCCGGCTGCGCGGCGAGTCCCCGACCGGCACCGACCGGCCCGGCCCGCCCCGGCTCGACCACGCCGTCCCTGCCGTCCGGCTGGACCAGCACGGATCGCAGATCGCCCGGCGCAGCGGTCCCGATCCGGATCCGGAGGCTTTCGGCGGCCCGAGTCCGGACCCGGTCACCAGGGTTCTCGCCGGCCTGCCGGACCTCTCCCTGCTGCGGTACCGGGTCTGCCGGACGTCGGCGGCCCTGCGTCGCTTCGACGAACGGGAGCAGCAGCTGCGCTGTCGGCCGCCGCGCGAGCCGATCCGGGTCCGGCGGCTGGCCGGCGATCTGGCCTGGGAACGCGGCGATCTCGGCGGATACCGGCCACCGTTCGATGAGCCGGTGGCGAGAATGGACGGTCGAGGCGCTACGGCCAGGCCAGGCGGCCAGGGGGCGGCATCCGCGTCATTCGCGAACTTCGCCGGGAACGGGTGCGGAATCGGGGCGTACCGCCAAGAATATCTTTGTCATCAAGACAACGGCTGTCGCGCGGGCGGACCCGAGTGTAGTTTTGGGAAACGCCGTTTCGCTAGGGGGAACCGGATGCCCGGTCTCGTGCGCGTTGCCGGCGCCCGGATCGAGATCGGTCCGCGCGCCGGGGAGAACCTCGCCGCCTGCGTGCGGGTCATCGACGTCGCGGCGGAGCGCGGGGCACGGCTCGTGGTGCTGCCCGAGTTCGGCAACCACCCGTCCTGGCACCGGTCCCGGGAGCAGGCGTGGGAGCCGGCGACCCGGCCGGGCGACACGTTCCGGGCGGATCTCGGCGCCGGTGGGTACCGGCGGCCCACCCGGCGCGGCGCTCGGAGGCGCTGTGGTGGCGCCCGCGCAGGCCGCGAACCGGCTGGTCTCCCGCGACACCGATCTGGTCGGCGGCTGCCCGTGGCGGTCGGGCGACGCGCTGGTCCGATGAGGAGAGGTGCGCCGCAGTGACCGAGACGATCCGGCAGGTGCCGGACAGGGCCGACGACTCGCCGGTGGTCGACGTGCGTGAGACGTTCCAGTACTACCGGGAGCTGCTCGCCGAGCTGAAGGGGAAGATCGACGCCCGGTTCGAGCTGACCCGGGATCCGTCGACGCGGGATCTGCAGGCGTACGGCGGCCATCCGGACGGGCCGGGCGGTTCCCTGGAGGCATACGCCGGGCCGGAGATCGACTGGCTGGTCCACTCGTGGATCGGGGATCCGGGCGCCGGTTTCGCCAACCTGCACCTGACTGCCTGGCTGGGCCCGCGGACACGGGTGCCGCATCTGGGGATCACGCTGCTGGTGTGGCCGGGCGGCTGGTTCTATCTGGACTCGGTGCCGCGGGTGAACCTGGTCGAGGACGCCGGCTACTTCGACGACTACTACGCGGGTGCGGACGAGGCGTGGCGGGAGCTGCGGGCCGATCCGGAGTTCGAGTACTTCGTGAGCCGGTCCGGGTTCATCCGGGCCAGTCTGTCACCGACGGCGTACTGCTACTCGTTCGAGACCTCGCGGCGCAACCTGGGGATCGTCGCGCAGCGGGCGCACGCGCACGTGGACCGCTGGCTGCGCTGGGTGGACAAGGCCCCGCCGGTGCCGGTGGGCCGGCGGCCGGCGCTGGCCGCCGCCGATCAGACGATCCGCCGCAACATCGCCGAGCGCGACCCGGTGAACGTGACGGCCGTCCGCTTCTTCGGTGCTGAGATGACGAACCGCCTGGTCCGGGCTCTGTGGGGCGGCGACCGGGAGCTCCCGAGACCCGAGTGAGGAATCCCGGCGGATCCGCCCGGCCGCGCCATTCCGAAGCAGGGCCGGGGCGACTCGTATCCCGCGGTGGAGAGGTACGGGTACGTCCGGGTCTTCCTGGGTGACCTGCCGGAGTACGAGGTGGAGCACCCGGCTGACCCGGTCCTCCGGTCGCGAGGCGCCGGCGTGACCGGTGTGGGCTTCGACTCATGGCCGGTGGCGCCGTAGTTGATCATTCCGTTGCCTGGCGCGGATACTGTCACGCGGCTCGACTGATACGAAACGGGGAGAGACACATGCGGAAGACGACGTTCCGGGCCGGCCTCGCCGCCGTGGCCACCGCCGCGATGCTGCTGGCCGGCTGTGGCAGCACCGACGGCAAGGACGGCGGCAGCTCCGCGACGGTGGAGACCGGCGCCGACAACGGGGTGGCCGAACTGGGCGCCGACGAGATCCTGACGAAGGCCAAGGAGTCGCTGACCAAGGCCGGCTCGTACCGGATGAGTGGCGCCGCCACCCAGGACGGCACGACCATGAAGCTGGACTTCGCGATCTCCGGCACGGACCTCAAGGGCACGCTGTCGATGGGCGAGGGCGCCGACATCGAACTGCTCTCGGCGGGCGGGCAGCAGTTCATGAAGCCGAGCGAAGGTTTCTGGACCATGCTCGGGCTGGGCGCGCAGGCCAAGACCATGACCGACAAGCTGGCCGGCAAGTGGATGCTGGTGCCGGCCACCGACCAGTCGATGAGCGGCATCTTCGGCGCCGCGAACCCCGACGAGGTCCTGAAGCCGTCCGGCGCCCTGACCAAGGGAGAGGCCACCGAGGTCAACGGCACCCCGGTGATCACCCTGGCCGACGGCGGCGACGCGGACAACAAGGTGTTCGTCGCCACCAAGGGCGAGCCCTACCCGATCAAGCTGGGCACCGCGACCGGTGACGGCGTGACGTTCAGCGACTTCGGCGCGAGCTTCACCGACATCAAGGCGCCGGCCGAGGGCGAGTACATCAAGAAGGAAGACCTGGCTTGATCAGTACGGGCGCCGGGCGGGGGTTCAGAGTTCGGTCAGCATGCCGGACTCGACCAGGGTGACCAGGTCGAAGACCTCGTCCTCGGGTGGGGTGGTGATGGCCGGGAACGGGACGCCCACCTCGGTGATGCTTCCGGTCCTGCCGTTGCCGGTCCAGCCGACCGGGTACGGCTCGCCGGTCGTCGCCACCGACACCGCGGAACCGCCCGCGTCGGTCACCGTCACCGCCCCGGCGGCCGGTTGTTTACGAACCGTGCCGTCCGGGGCGAACGTGGTGTCGAGCAGCGCGCCGACCGCGAAGTCCTTGCCGATCAACCGGCTGTCCATGGCCGGTGGCACCAGCATCCAGCGGTCCCCGACGAGTTCCCGGCCGATCGCGCCCTCCCGGTCACCGAACCTGGTGGCCCAGAACCGCTCGTCGGCCTTCAGGTAACGCTGACCGCCGGTCACCAGCCACTCGGTACGCTCCTCGCCGACCAGCACGGTGCCCCGCGCGTCGGCCCCGGAGATCCGCAGGTCCAGGGTGCGGCCGTCGGCGGTGCCGGTGAACCGGAACGACGGCGCCCTGCGCAGCGTCTCCCGGGCGCGGTCCAGGATCGCCGCCGCCTCCAGGGCCTCGATCCCGTTGGCCGAGGCGGTGACCACCGGGGACACAGCGGTGGACGGGGCAGCGGACCCGACCGCGGCCGGGGCGGGCCCGGCGCTGTCGCACGCGGCCAGTGACAGCACGGCGAACAGCAGTCCCGCGGTTCCCGTTGTTCTCATCAAGCCCTGCTTCCCACCTCGCCGGAGGTCCCCTCCGGGCCCGAAGCAGCGGATTCTATCGGCCCCCGGCGGAATGCCGGAATAGTCTCGAACGATGAGGCTCAACGTCCTCGCCGCCACCCTGGTACTGCTGCTCTCCGGATGCGGCGGTGGCGACAGTGCGGAGACCAGCACCCCGGCCGCGTCGCCGGAGGCGCCCGACAACGGGGTGTCCGCGCTCGCCGCCGACGAGATCCTGAAACGGGCCAACACCGCGCTGGCGGCGGCCGACTCGTACCGGATGACGGGCCGGGCCACCGAGCAGGACACCACGGTCGAGGTGGACGTCGCGGTCTCCGGCGAGGACTTCAAGGGCACCCTGTCGTTCAGTGACACCGCCGACGTCGAGGTGATGGTGGTCGGTGGCAAGCAGTACATGAAGCCGAACAAGGCGTTCTGGTCCACCGTCGGTTTCGGCGCACAGGCCGACACGATCGCGGCCAAACTCGGGGACCGGTGGATCCTGGTGCCGGCCCGGGACAAGACGTGGAGCGGGCTGTTCGGTTTCGGGGACGCCGACGCGATGCTGAAACCGGACGGCAAGGTGTCGAAGGGTGAGACGACAGCTATCGCGTTCACCCCGGTCGTGGTGCTGAACGACGGCGGGAGCAGCACGAACAAGCTGTACATCGCCACCACCGGCGAGCCCTACCCGGTTCTGCTCGGTGATCTGAAGGGCGACCGGCTGGAGTTCAGCGACTTCGGCGCGAGCTTCCCGGAGATCACGGCGCCGGCCGCGGGTGACTACGTCAAGCAGGCGGATCTGGGCAGGTAGCGGTTCTGCGTGCCGGTGCCGGGCCGCATCCGGCCCGGCGGTCGCGGGGCGGCCGGGACGGGCCGCCCGCCTCGCGGTGAAACCACGGGACATCCCCGATCGGCGAGGACTTCGTCACTCGTATCATCGCTGGGATTTGAAGTTACTGGTGGGTAATATTGGTTGCATGATCAACGGAGTCGACGCTGCCGCCCTCACCGCCGTGCTCGACGGGCGGTGGGCGCATATCCGGCAGACCGTGCGGGACGAGCTGGGCGCCGAGTTCGTCACCGTGCCGGGCGAGAGCGGCGCCGACGCGCGCGAACGCGTGACCCGGCTGATCCGCGAGCTGCCGACCGACGTCGGGGTGGCGTCGGCGTTCCCGGTGGCCTACGGCGGCTCCGCGGACCCGGGCGGCTCGACCGTCGCCGCCGAGATGCTCGGCCAGGTCGACCTGTCACTGATGGTGAAGGCCGGCGTGCAGTGGGGGCTGTTCGGTGGCGCGGTGGTCGCCCTGGGCACGAAGCACCATCACGATCGGTACCTGCGGGACATCATCTCGGCCGATCT
Organism: Actinoplanes couchii; assembly: GCF_016862075.1. Classification (GTDB taxonomy): domain Bacteria; phylum Actinomycetota; class Actinomycetes; order Mycobacteriales; family Micromonosporaceae; genus Actinoplanes; species Actinoplanes couchii. The sequence goes on from NZ_BOMG01000071.1 coordinate 98,816, forward strand.
GATGGGCTGCTTCGCGATGACCGAGACCGGTCACGGCTCGGACGTGCAGCAGTTGCGCACCACCTGCACCTACGACCCCTCTTCCGGCAATTTCGTGCTGCATACGCCCCATGAGGCGGCGCGGAAGGACTACATCGGCAACGCCGCGAAGGACGGCCGGATGGCTGTCGTGTTCGCCCAGCTGATCACCGGGGGTGAGCGGTACGGCGTGCACGCCTGGATGGTGCCGATCCGGGACGAGGACGGCAACCCGATGCCGGGCATCACCATCGGTGACGACGGGCCGAAGGCGGGGCTGCTCGGCGTCGACAACGGCCGGCTGTCGTTCGATCACGTGACGGTGCCCCGCGACATGCTGCTCGACCGATATGGACAGGTCGCGGCGGACGGCACGTACACCAGCGGCATCGCCAACGACACCCGCCGGTTCTTCACCATGCTGGGCACCCTGGTCCGCGGCCGGGTCACCGTCGGCGCGGCGGCCTCGGCGGCCACCCGCAACGCGCTCACCATCGCGGTCCGTTACGGCGACGCCCGCCGCCAGTTCACCCGGCCCGGCGACGACCGCGAGGTGGTCCTCAACGACTACCTGGCACACCAGCGCAAACTGCTACCGGCACTGGCCCGGACGTACGCCTACGTCTTCGCCCAGGAGGAACTGGCAGTCACCATGGGTGAGGTGCAGACCAGTACCGGACCGGTCGACGAGCACCGGCAGCGCGAGCTGGAGTCCCGGGCCGCCGGCCTGAAAGCGGTGCAGACCTGGCACGCCACCAGCACCATCCAGATGTGCCGGCAGGCGTGTGGCGGCGCCGGCTACCTGGCGGAGAACCGGCTGCCCGGGCTCAAGGCCGACACCGACGTGTTCACCACGTTCGAGGGTGACAACACGGTCCTGCTGCAGCTGGTCGCGAAAGGACTGCTCACCGGGTACCGGGACGCTTTCGGATCACTGGACGGCTGGGGCCGGGCCACCTTCGTCGCCGAGCAGGTCCGCGAGATGGTGCTGGAGCGCACCGCCGCCCGGTCGCTGATCCAGCGCCTGGTCAGCGCGGTTCCGGGCCGGGACGAGGAGGTCGCGGTCACCGACCGGGGCTGGCACCTGTCGGTCTTCGAGGACCGCGAGAAGCACCTGCTGGAGAGTGTCATCCGCCGCCTCCGCAAGGGCGCCGCGACCAAGAAGGATCGCCCGTTCGACATCTTCAACGACGTCCAGGACCACGTCCTGTCGACGGCGACGGCGCACATCGACCGGATCACCCTGGAAGCCTTCGTGGCCGGAATCGATCGGACCACCGACCCGGCCGCCCGCGCGTTGCTGGCCAAACTCTGCGACCTGTACGCGCTGACCACCATCGAGAAGGACAAGGCCTGGTTCCTGGAGCACGGCCGTCTCACCCCGGCCCGGTCCAAGGCGATCACCGCGGTCGTCAACGACCTGCTCCGCGAACTGCGCCCGCACATGCGCACCCTCGTCGACGCGTTCGCGATCCCGGACGAGTGGCTGAACGCCGCCATCCTCCGCGAGGAGCCGGCCCGCCAGGACACGATGGCCAAGGAGGACGACGCGATCCGGCAGTCCTGATCCCGGTGTACCGCGAACGGCCCTGACCGGCTTCTGAGACACGCCTCAGCCGCGGAAGGCGGTGAAGGCCTCGTCGAGCAGGTCGCCGAAGTCGCGTTCGCCGTGGGAGTCGACCCAGCGTTCGACGACGAGAGTCACGCAGTTCATCGCGGCGGCCGCGCGGACCAGACGGATCAGGTCGGAGCCCTGGCCGGGGTGGCGTTCGGCCAGGGCCGAGGCCAGGCGGGGGGCCCAGGCGACCCGTTGCGCCACCGTGCGGGCGCGCAGCACCGGGGTCTGCTGGATGACCCGGGCGGTGTCCAGCGCGGTGGCCGGATCCGCCAGCTGCGGCGCGATCAGCGCGTCCAGGGCGCGGCGCAGGGCGGTCCAGTCGTCCTCGCCGGCCGGGCGCTCGCGCAGGGCCACCTCCACCAGCGCCGTCTGCTCCTCGATCGGTTCGAGGAAGACGTCCTCCTTGGTGGGGAAGTAGCGCTGGAACGTGCTGCGCGACACCCCGGCCTCGGCGGCCACGTCGGCGATCGTCACCCGGTCGAAACCGTCCCGCCGGAAGACGTCGATGGCGACCTCGGCGAGCCGTCGCCGGACCGCGACGCGCGCGATCTCCCGGGTTCCCTGTGTCACCAGCGCATCCTATCGGTGAACCGTAGCCCTAAACATGGGGCTCGGCCCCATGTATAGTTCCCAGCCTCATAACTAGGGGAGGTTGCCATGAGCGAACAGTCACCGAACCCCGCCGTGGGCAGCGGACAGCTGGCCGGCCGGGTCGCGATCGTCACCGGAGCCGCCGGTGGGGTGGGCAGCGGAGCCGCGCGGCGGTACGCCGACGAGGGCGCCTCCGTGGTGCTCACCGACATCTCCGGGCCCGCCGTCGAGGCGGTCGCCGCCGAGATCCGGGAGCGCGGCGGCGAGGCCTTCGCGATCGCGTGCGACATCGCCGACCCCGAGCAGATCGCGGCCGTCGTCGCCGCCACCGTGCAGCGGTACGGCACCGTCGACATCCTGGCCAACATCGCGCAAGGTGGGCTCGACCAGCACAAACTCCTGGAAGAGGCAACTGCGGAGCAGGCGTTGTACGCGTACCGCACCGGCCCTCTGCAGAGCATGCTGTTCATGCAGCACTGTCTGCCGATCATGAAGGAGAAGGGGTACGGCCGGGTCATCAACACGGCCTCCGGCGCCGCGGTCCACCCGACCCCGGGTTTCTCCACCTACTCGATGGCCAAGGGCGCGGTGATGTCGCTGACCCGGGTGGCCTCCCAGGAGTGGGGCCGGTACGGCATCGTCACCAACACGTTCCTGCCGGTGGCGAAGACCCCCGGTTTCGACCTGACCGAACAGGGCCGGGCCGCGGCGAAGCAGTTGGTGACGATGGTGCCGGTGGGCCGGTTCGGAACCCCGTACGAAGATGTGTCCCCGCTACTGGTCTTCCTCGCGAGCGAGGGCGCCGGTTACATCAACGGCCAGGCCATCGCGGCCGACGGGGGCCTGAGCCTGTTCACCTGAGACGCCGACGGAGGCCTGAGCCTGCTCACTGGAGACGGAGACCGGGTGGACGGCGCCGGTGGCCACGGCCCGCAGCTTCTCCGGGTTGGCCACGTTGTGGATCGCCGCGATCCGGCCGTCGGCGGCCAGGTCCAGGGTGAGCGTGGCCAGGACCCGGCCGCCGCCGAGCAGGAGAATCCCGGCGGCGCCGTTCAAAGTGGTGATCTCGGCGGACATCTCGGCCGGGCTGACACCCTGGTAGGCCCGGCTGCCGAGGCCGGTGAACCAGGCGGCCACCCGCCCGGCGCCGGTGACCGGGTGGAACGCCTGCCGGACCTTGCCGCCGCCGTCCGTCCACAGCGTCACGTCCGGCGCCAGCATCTCCATCAGCACGTTGATGTCACCACCACCGGCCGCGGCAAGGAACCGTTCGGTCACCGCCCGGTGCCGCCCCCGGTCGACAAGTGTCCGCGGGCGCCGGGCCCGGACCCGCGACCGTGCCCGGTACGCCGCCTGCCGGACGGTGTCCTCGGACCGGCCCACCGCCACGGCGATCTCGGCATGACTGAACCCGAACGCCTCCCGGAGCACGAACACCGCCCGTTCCAGCGGGCTCAGGTTCTCCAGCAGCAGCAACAGCGCGGTCGACACCGAGTCGGCGAGTTCCCCGGGCTTCGGGGACTCCGTGATGATCGGCTCCGGCAGCCACGGCCCGGGATACGACTCCCGCCGGGACCGGGCCGCCCGCAGCCGGTCCATGGCCAGGTTGGTGACGATCCGGACCAGGTACGCCTTGACCTCGCCGACCCCGCTCCGGTCCACCGCCGACCAGCGGACCCACGCGTCCTGCACGGCGTCCTCGGCGTCGGCCGCCGACCCGAGCACCCGGTAGGCGACCGAGAACAGCAGTGGCCGGTAGCCCTCGAACGTCCCGGCGCTCATCGGGTCCGGGCCCCGCCGCGCCGCCAGGCCAACCGCCCGGTGCCGGGCAGCCGGAGCATCCTGGCCATCGACGGCCACACCGACGACGTCACCGTCTCCTTGTACCGGACCGCGACCCGGCCGGTCAGGTGGAACCGCCCGGGACTGTTGTCCGGGCCGGTGAACTGGACGACCGCGTCGTGCCTGCCCAGGCTGACGGCGGTGTGCAGGTAGCCGTAGCGGAACCGGGTGGGGGGCCGGCCGGCCAGTTCGCGGCTGATGTTGAGGGCCGCCTGGACGCCGGTGGGCATGCCGCTCTGGCAGGTTCCGTGCATCACCCCGTAAGTCTGGCGGATCGCCGCGGCGTCACCCACCGCGTACACCTCGGGGTGCGACACCGACCGGAGCATCTCGTCGGTGATGATCCGCCCCCGATCGTCGGTGGCGAACCCGGCCGGTCCCGGGGCCCGCACCCCGGCGGTCCACACCGTCACGTCGGCGGTCAGGGTCCGGCCGTCGGCGAGTTCGACCTTGCCGGGATGGACACGGGTCACTGTGGATCCGCTGATCACGCGGACGCCGAGCCGGTCGAGCGCGGCCCGCAGATGTGCCCGTGGTCTCGGGGACAGAGCGGCTCCCGGCTCGCGGTCGCCGACCAGGGTCACCGCGAGCGCGGGGTGCCGTTCGGCCATCTCGGTCGCGGTCTCGACGCCGGTCAGGCCGGCTCCACACACGACCACCGTCGCCGGGCCGTCGAGTTCCCGCAGGCGGCGGGACAGCCGGGAGGCGTCGGCGGCGGTGTCGACGGTGTGGCCGTTTTCGGTGGCCCCGGGGACGCCCGTGGTGTCGGCTCGGCTGCCCAGCCCGTACACCAGGAAATGGAACGGCAGTGTCCGGCCGTCGCGGAGCCGGACCGTCCTGGTCGCCATGTCGATCGCCGCCACCTCACCGGTGACCAGGTCGACCCCGGGGCCCGTCAGCAGGTCGGCGTAGGGGCGCTCGGCCAATGGCTGCCCGGTCGCCAGTTGGTGCAGTCGCAGTCGTTCGGTGAAGGACGTGTTGCCGTCCACCACGGTGATCCGGACCTCGCCGGCCGGCCTGGATCGCCGGGTTCGACCGATCAGGCTGGTGGCGGCGGTCAGGCCGGCGTATCCGGCTCCCAGTACGACGATCTCCCGCATGCTGCGTTCCCCTGACTTCCGGCTCGATGACGGAAAGGGGACGGATGCCGGGCCACCGTTCGTGAAACACGGTGACCCGGGTCACATGCGGTCAGGTCTGCAGGTTGCCGGGGACGTACCGGGCGTCCCGGTGCTCGGCGGTGTACCGGCCGTCGACGATCCAGGGCGCGGGGCGGGCGGCAGCCGGGCCGGGAGCGGGCTGGACAGCGGGGTGGATGACGGGGGAGGGGACGGGAGCCGGCGACTCGTGCTGCTCCTGCTCCTGTTCCGGCTCGACGAGGTCGGTGAACGCGGCCCACGGCATCCGGTCGACCGGCTCGGCGGAACCGGTGTCGGCGATGGCCCGGTAGGCCAGCGACGCCGCCCGCATCGCCGCCAGCAGGGCCGCCACCGGATGCAGCACCAACCGGACCCCGAGGCGGGCCAGATCGGCGTCGCTCACCGTGGAAGTTCCCGGTGAGGGCTCACTGCGATTGATCACCATCGGTACGCCGGGAAGTGCCGCTCGTACCCGCGCCAGGTCCTCGAGGGTCTCCACCCCCTCGGGGTGGACCGCGTCGGCCCCGGCCTCCGCATAGGCCCGGCAGCGCAGGATCGTCTCGTCCAGCCCGCGCACCGGGTGAGCGCCGGTGCCCGCGATCACCACCATCTCCGGCGCCTGCTCGGCCATGGTGGTGATCTTCGCGGCCGCCTGGCCGATCGTGATCAGTTCCTTGCCGACCGGTCGACCGCCGTGCGCGGGGTGCGGCCGATTGTCCGATCTCGAATGTGCCCGGTCGTCGAGGAGGAGGCCCGAGATTCCGGCGCGGGCGTACGCCAGGGCCGTCCACACCGCATCGACCGGGTTACCGTAGCCGGTGTCGGCGTCGGCCAGCACCGGCACCCCGCCGAGTGCCGGGACCAGTGTGGACGCCCGGTCGGCGATCTGGGTGGCGTGCACGAAGTCGAGGTCGGGGCGGCCCAGCATGGTCGCCGACACGGCCGCCCCGGACAGGTGCACGGCCCGGTTGCCGGCCCGGACCGCGAGTACCGCGGTGACCGGGTCGTGGACGCCGGGGACATGGGTGACCCGGTCGGCGGCGAGCAACGCTCGCAGGGCGGAAGCAGTCATGATCCGCTGTGTACCGTGAAACCGCCCGCCACGCCACTCGAGCAGTGCCTCCCCGGGCGCGGCCGTCCCGGTGCCGATACGCCGTGGCCCGGCTCGATACAGCGTTTCTCCTGGCGAAATCGCGGGATATGGTGTTTCCGTGCTGAAAGAGGATGAGGGCCAGTCCCGGTCCATCGCCGCCGTCGAGCGGGCCATGGACGTGCTCCTCCACTTCGGCCGCACCGACCAGCCGGACCTCGGCGTCACCGAGATCGCCACCGCACTGGGCCTGACCAAGGCCGCCGTGCACCGGATCCTCACCGCCCTCCGCAGCCGTGAGCTGATCACGGTGGACCCGTCGACCAGGCGATACGCCCTGGGCCACGCGGCGGTGGCGCTGGGCCGCGCCTACCTGGCCCGCACCGACGTGCGAGCGATGGCAGCCCCCGAACTGAAACACCTCTCCGCCCGTACGAACGAGACGGCCACCCTGTCGCTGCGGCGCGGAGACACCCGGCTCTACGTGGACCAGGTGGTCCCCGACCAGGAGCTTCGCCTCGAAGTCAGTCTGGGGATCCCGTTCGCGCTGAATGCCGGCGCATCGTCCAAGGCGTTCCTGGCGTTCCTGCCGGACTTCGAGGTCGAGACGTACCTGGAGCGGCACCCCCTGAAAGCGATGACGGACCGGACGATCATCGACCCGGCAAAGCTCCGCAAGGACCTGGCCGGAATCCGCAGACGCGGTTACGCGACATCCTTGGGCGAACGCCAGCCGGGTGCGGCATCAGTGGCGGCCCCCATCTTCGACCACGACGCCCGGGTGGTGGCGGTGATCAGCCTGGCCGGCCCGGCACTACGCTTCCGCCCCGAAGCCACCCCCACCGCGACCACCGACCTCTTGGAGTCGGCGGCCCGGATCTCCGCCCAACTCGGCTACCGCCCGTCCTGACCACCCACCCCCTGCCCGAAGTGGCAGACTTTCGCGGGTGACGTTCCACGGCTGGCCGAGCGAGGCGCTGGAGTTCTACGAGGGTCTCGCCGCCGACAACTCGAAGACCTATTGGACCGCGCGGCAGAAGTTCTACGAGGAGCAGGTACGCGGTCCGGGGCGGGAGCTGCTCGCCGACCTCGAACCCGAGTTCGGCCCCGGCAAGATCTTCCGCCCGCACCGGGACGTCCGGTTCAGCAACGACAAGAGCCCCTACAAGACACACCTGGGGATCTGGCTCGGGGCGGGCTTCTACGTGCAACTGTCGGCCGACGGGCTGGCGGCCGGCTGCGGCATGTACCGGATGGGCCCCGGCCAGCTGGACCGCTATCGCCGTACCCTCGACGACCCGAAGTTGGGCCCCTCGTTGCCGAAACTGGTCGCCGACCTGGAACAGGCCGGCCTGGAGATCCACGGCCACGACAGCCTGAGAACCGTCCCGCGCGGCTTCCCGAAGGACCACCCACACGCCGGCCTGCTACGCCACAAGGGCCTGACCACCTGGCGGGACTGGGAGCCCGCCGAGTGGATGGGCACAGCCACCGCCCGCGACCGCGTCGTCGACTTCTTCCGCACGAGCCGCCCCCTCAAGAATTGGCTCGACCACCACGTCGGCCCGGAGTGATGGCGTGACCCCCGGTCCCTTTCGCGCGTCCCGCCGGCGCGGCAGACTGCCGGCATGGTGACTATCCGGCCGTTCCGGTGGGACGACAGCGCGACGGTCAGCACGATCATCGTCCGCTGCCTGCGGGAGGTGAACAGCCGTGACTACCCGGCCGAGCTCATCGACCGGATGTGTGCCCACTTCACCCCGGCCCGGGTCGAGCAGCTGGCGGGGGAGCGGCAGATGTTCGTCGCGGTCGACGACGGCGGGGTGGTGGGCACGGTCTCCCGCGACGGCAACAAGGTGTTCACCATGTTCATCCACCCCGAGCGCATCGGTACGGGCGTGGGCCGGCTGCTGATGCGGCACATCGAGGGCCTGGCCGCGGCCGAGGGCCACGACTTCATGGAAACCGGGGCCAGCATCACCGGCCACGGCTTCTACCAGCGCCTCGGCTACACCGACATCCGCACCTCCGACACCGACTTCGGCCTGAACTACATCCTCCGGAAGCCGCTGCACCCCCGGTGATCAGGCCGGGAGTTCGGCCTCCAGGGCTTCGGTGATGGTTTTTGCCTCGGCCTCGGACAGGGCGGTGGCCGGGGTGGTGGTGGCTCGCCAGGTGGCGCCGTTGCGGGCCTGGACCTCTGCGGCGCACGTGGCGGCCTTGGACGCGCCGGGGGCCAGGGTCAGCGACACCGGGCAGATCTTGGCGGTCTTGCCGTTGCGGGTGAGGACGATCGTGGCCCAGACCTTGTCGCCGGTGGTCACGTGTTTCGCGGTGGGGGCGACCCGGTTGGTGAACGCGACCTTGGCGGTGCAGGAGCCGGAGTCGCACGCCTGCAGGACCGCCCGGCCCTTCTGCGTGATCAGGGAGCCCAGGCCGGCGGCGGTGGGCAGTTCGGCGGCGGCTTTGCGCAGCTGGGTGAAGAACGCGGCCCGCTCGGTGTCGTCCAGGACGGCCGGTGTCACCCGGTAGCCGGGGGCGGTCACGCTGACCAGGCCCTTCGGCTCGGTGGTGCGGATCTGGAAGGTGCGCTCGCCGGCGGTGACCGTCTGCACGGCGACGCCGTCGACGGTGGTGGGGGCGCCGGCCACCGGTGCGGTGATCCCGGCAGGCCCGACGGCCCCGGCCAGATCAAGACCGAGGAATTCCTGCGGTACGTCCACCCAGCGGTCGGCGAACCCGGTGCGCCGTGCGTCGGTGATTCCCATCCCGCCCCAGAATCCGTCGGCGGCCCGCACGAACACCCGGTCGCCGATCGCCAGGATCTCGCCGATCGCCGTCGCCGACTTGATCGTGCCGAGCGTCGTGCCGGCGGTGGTGACCCGGGCGTCCAGCGCCCAGGCGGCGCCGTCGGCGGACTCGAACGTGCCGGACCAGCGGACCGCGGGCGCGGCGGCCAGGGCGGTGGCCAGCGCCGGCAGGTCGGCGACGGCGGCCGCCGCGGCCACGCTCGCCGGGTCGGGTTGCTCCGCACCGAAGACGCGGGGAACCACGAAAACGTTGAGCCCGACGACGGCCGCGAGGCCGATGCCGATACCGACGGCGAGCAGCCGACGCCTGATGGTGCTCAATTCTCGTCTCCTCGGGAGTTCGGCGGGAGCGATCAATCTAGTGGATCAAGTTTGACGGGCGGGAGCGCGATGACCTTAACGGTAGGGCGAACCCACCACATCGACGGATGCGTATCAGCCGGGGCCCGGAGTGGGCCACCGCCGCCCCGCTGCTAAAGATGCCGGGTGACCGACAACCTTCTGGCAGACTTGCGTCATCTGGTGCAGATGACCAGTGGCTCCGGACTGCGATGGCACTCGCACGAACGTGTCGACTCGGCTGATCTGCTGCACGACATCGTCGCCGCGCCGCTGGTGGCCAAGGCGGTTACCAGGTACGCGTACACGGGAACCGGCCCTTATGCCATCGGCCGGGTGACCGGCGCCAACCTGCGTGAGTACCTCCTCCCTCGCCTCTTCCGGCCGCTCGACCTGCACAATCCCGCCTGGCACTGCTGCCCGCTGGGGTTCCCGTTCGCGGAGAGCCACCTCTTCCTGACGACGTCCGAGTTGGCGCGTTTCGCCCGCCTGTTGCTGCAGGAGGGCACGTGGGAGGGACAACAGATCATTCCCGCCGATTTTGTACGGGGATTGACCGCGGATCCCGTTACCACCGGTTACAGCGCCCATCTGTCGCACGGTTACGGCTTCGGCGTGTGGATCGGCCGCGACGACACGTTCCGGATGGACGGCGCGTACGGCCAGTTCGTGGTGATCGCCCCCGCCCGCCGCGCCGCGATCACCGTGACGGCCCACTCGATGCGCGACGGCGACCTGGTGGAGGCGATCCACGATCTGGTGCTGGACAGGTTGACGTATTGACATGATTTTTTGACTAGGGTGTGCAGTCATCATGACCGAGAACACCCTGTCGCGACGGCGCCTGCTGTCCACCGGCCTGGCCGCATTCGCCCTGCTCAACACGGCAGCCTGCACCGAGAAGGAACCGGCGGGCGAAAAGACGGACGGCGCCGCCGAGATGCTGCGCGCCGCCACGACGGACCTCACCGGGGCCACCACCGCCGTGCACTGGACCGGTTCGTTCCCGTCCGCGTCGCCGAACCGCTCCGGCGCCTACACCGCCGACGTGGCGGTCGCCGGCACCGGTGCCCTGCTCGGCACCCTGGTGTTCAGCGGGCAGACGGCCGAGGTGATGTCGCTGGCCGGGCACACGATGCTGCGGGCCGGCAACCTGTTCTGGAGTCACGGCGGCGCGGACGCCAGCCGTCTCGGCCACTTCCGCGGCCGGTGGATCGTCATGCACCCCGGCTATCTCGGGTTCGACCTGGCCGCCCGGCTGCAGCCGGCCGCGCTGCTCGGTGGCACCGCCCCGGGCGCGGCGGTCACCTCCGGCGCGACCACCGCCGAGGGCAGCGAGGTTCGCTGGCAGGACGTCACCTACCTGGTCGCCGCGGACAGATCCGGACTGGTCAGGGTCACGACGGCCGGGACCGCGGAGTCACCGGCCCGGCTGGACCTGCGGCCGGCCGCGCTCGGCGACGACGACCGGGCCGAACTGTTCAGCCGTCTGCGGGTGGAGGCCGTCCAGCTGCTGGAGGCCCGCGGCTTCGGGACCACGAAGGACTTCGCCGGTCAGGTTCCGCCGGCGTTCACCGGCGACGAGCTGTCCGCGATCGTGGCCGACCTGGACCGGGATCGAGCGGCCTTGCGCGCTTCGGCGACGATACCGTCATGACGATCACCCGCCGCCGTACGTCCGCCCTGGCCACGCTCGTGGTCGTGGCACTGGCCGCCGGCGCTGCCGGATACTGGTCGTCGCGGACCGAACCGGTCCTCGACCCGGCGGTGGCGGCCGCGCTCGGCGACCGGGTGACCCCGCTGATCGAGAAGGCACAGGCGGAGTTCCTGCCGGATGGTCAGCGGGAGGCGTGCGGGGTGCGCGTCCTCGGCACCGAACCACCGGTCACCACGGCGGCCGGGGCGACCACGGCATACGTGTGGGCGCACTGCGCGACCCTGGGTTCGGAGGTGCGCAGCGAGTCGGTGACGCCGGTGCGGGTGCTGCTCGGCCCCGCCGGGAAGGTGGAGCCGGCGCAGCCGTGGGACTACAGCGACGGCTCGATCAGCACGATGTTCCCGGACCGGCTGCACGACGTCTTCCTGACCGGCGACCGACCGGACGGGCTGGAGGAGGCCCTGGCGGCCCGGATCCGCCAGGTCTCCTAACCGACCGGCCGCAGCGGCTCCCCGTTGACCTCGGTCTGATCCGCGAGATCCCACCACAGTTCACCGGCCGCGGTCAGGTACGGACGCCATTCGCCGATCATCGTGCCGTTCTCCAGCGAATCGGCGACCGCGCTCAGGTAGGCGCCGAGCGACGGCCACCCGTCTTCGAAGTGCGCCGCGTCGCTGGTGGGCGCCAGCCCGACCCGCCCGTCCCGCCCGTCGACGACCTGCAGCCCCATCCCGGCGTCGGCGAACGGGATCCAGCGCTCGTGCCACCACGGCTCGCCGCCCGGCTGGTGCACGGTGAACCCGTCCACGTCCTCGGCGATCTCCATCCGGATCTCGTACTGCTCGACGATCTCCGCGACGGCGAGCGGCCCGCCCCAGGGCAGCAGATTGTGCCACCGCGTCATCCCGTCATGCCGCCGCAACGACTCGACGATCTCCTCCGGCAACACCATCCCGGCAGCCCCGAGCCGCCCGTCATCGGCCGGAAGCGCCAGCCCCGCCAGCCCACCGGGCGAATACCGCCCCAGCCACTCCTCGATGCGGACCCACGCCGCGGTAACTTCCCCCACGGCCAGAATCTATCGGCCGGGAAGATCCGGTTCTACCGGACCCGGCTGCGGGATGCCGGAGTGCCGAGGCTTGCCCGGGGGCGATGTGCACGGGTGCCGTCGCCGCCCCCTTCGGGGTAATTGCGACCCGCTCAGCCCGATAGGACGCCTATCGTTTTCTCCTATCCGGTTCTTTCCTGATTCGTGTCGAGTCAGGTCTCCCTCGAAAGGGTTGGAAGGGTCACGCGAATCGGTTATTCGGTCGATGCGTTCTCTTCTCGGGCACCGGTACGGTTCATCGGCGTAACGGATACATGGAGGGCAGAGTGGCACGACGTGGATTCTTCGCCGAACTGAACCACCAGGCACAACTGGCCGAGAAACGTCGCCGGCAGGAGGCTGCCGCCGCGTACCGGAGCCACCTTGCCGCCCAGCGCGAGGCGGATCGCGCACGCCGGGAATTCGAGAGGGCCGCGGCGGCTTCCGCCCGGGCGAGTGCCGCGGAGCAGGCGGCGGCTGAGAAGCTCGCGGCGCGCATGCATGTCGATGCCCGAATGGCTGAGGCGGCCGCGATGAATGCCGATCTGACGCAGTTGTACGGGGACATCGACGGGTTGCTCGCCTCCACTCTGGAGGTGGACGACCATGTCGACCTCGAGTCGTTGAAGATCAGGTCGTTGGAGCATCCTCCGTTCGATCCCGGCCCGTTGAGTACGCCGGTGCCTCCGATGCCGGCCCCGGTCTATCCGCCCGAGCCGGTGTATCAGGAGCCTGCCGCTCCTACCGGGCTGGCGGGCGCCTTCGGCGGAAGGAAGCGTCATGAGGAGGCAGTCGGTCAGGCCCGTGCCGCTCACGAGGCGGGCCACCGCGCCTGGCATGACCACTGCACCCGGCTGTATGCCGACCACAGGTCCGAATCCGAGCGGCGCGCCCGGGCCGAGCAGGACCGCCTGCGGAACCTCCATGCCGCTGAGGAGGCCTATCAGCACCAATGCCGGCAGCGGGAGGCCGACGCCACGGCACACAACCAGAGACTCTCGCAGTTCATCAACGATCTCGCCTTCGATGTCGAGGCCGCCATTCAGGACTATGTCGGAGTCGTGCTGTCCAACTCCGTCTATCCCGAGAGCTTCACGGTCGAACACGACCATCGATTCGACATCGGCAGCCGCGAGTTGACGCTCACCGTGACCGTGCCGGAGCCGAGCGGCATTCCGGTGGTCCGGGAATTCCGGTACGTGAAGGCCAAGGACGAGATCGTTCCTACCGCGCTGCCGGTCAAGGAACGTAAGGAGCGATACGCCAACGCGGTGTGGCAGGTCGCGCTGCGTACCCTGCACGAGATCTTCGAGGCGGACCGCGCCGGGAAGATCCGGTCCGTGACACTCACCGTGGGCGCGGGCCGTATCGCCCCGGCGACCGGGCGGCCGGAGTTCGTGCCGCTCGCCGTCGTGGGGACCGACCGGGACACCTTCGCCGGTTTCGACCTGGCGCACGTCATACCGCATGCGACGCTCGTCCACCTGGGCGCTGCGCTGTCGAAGTCCCCGATCGATCTGACACCGGCCGACACCGGCGTGGGTGTGCGGGTCAGGGGACGTTAGGCATGCGATTCCATGCGCCCCCGGGTTGGCCTCAGCCCCCGGCGGGATGGTCTCCACCGGACGGGTGGCGGCCTGATCCGTCCTGGCCCGCGCCGCCCGAGGGATGGCAGTTCTGGCTGCCCGAAGCGTCGTATGCGACCAGCTCCATGCCTGCCACCGACGACCGCCCGGATTCCGGCCACGACGTAGACGCGCTTCTGGCCCGCATCGCCGAGTTGGAAGCCGAGGTGACGCGCGGCAAATCGGAGAAGGACGATGCCGTTGTCGAACTCGACGACCGGCTGGTTCTCCAGGACGTCGGCGTCTATCGCTACCACCATCCTCTCGAGGACGCCGCGGCGTACAAGGATCGTCTCCGTGACCTGGAGACCGAGATGGACCGGATCATCAAAGCCGGTCATGCGGTTCTCGCGGCCGACATCTTCACCTTCTCGGGGTCACTCGCGAAGGGCCGCAAGATGATCGCGGACTTCTCCAAACTCATGCTTCGCGCCTACAACGCGGAAGCCGACAACTGTGTCCGGTCCTTACGGGCGGGCAATATCCTGACCGCGAAGAAGCGCCTGCAATCGGCGGTCACCGCGATCGAGAGACTCGGCACGCTCATGGAGATGCGGGTCAATCCCGACTATCACGCTCTCCGGGTTCGGGAACTCGAACTGACCGCCGACTTCCAGGTCAAGGTCCAGGAAGAACGCGAGCGGGCCCGGGAGGAACGCGAGCTGCTGCGCGAGCAGCGTCGCGCGGAGCAGGAACTGGCCGCGGAGCGTGAACGCCTGGACAAGGAGAGGGCCCACTACCAGAGCGCTCTCGGTGCTCTGCGGGCTCAGGGCGACGAATCGGCGGTGGCCGAGTTGGCGAATCGGCTGGCCGAGATCGACAAGGCGATCGAGGACAACGACTATCGGATCGCGAACATCCGTGCCGGATACGTCTACGTCATCTCGAACATCGGTGCCTTCCGGCCCGGCATCGTCAAGATCGGCATGACGCGCCGGCTCGAACCGCTCGACCGGGTCCGCGAACTCGGCGACGCGTCTGTGCCGTTTCCCTACGACGTGCACGCGCTCTACTTCTCCCACGATGCCGTCACCTTGGAGAACGAGTTGCACAAGGCTTTCGCGGACCGGCGGGTGAACTTCGTCAACGAGCGGCGGGAGTTCTTCTTCGCCACCCCGGCGCAGGTACGGGAACTGCTTCAGGAGAAGGCCGGTGGGTTGCTGGAATTCACCGAGGAGCCCGAGGCCGCCCAGTATTTCCAGAGCATGGGCCGGTGGCCGGGGTAGGCCCGGCCGTGGCTGGTCAGGTGGTCGTGTGCGACTCCCAGGTGGCGTACATGGTGGCGTAGGTGCCGCCAGCCGTGAGCAGGGCGTCGTGGGTGCCCTGTTCCAGGATTCCTCCGTCGTCGACGACTATCACGCGGTCCGCTCGGCGGGCCGTGGAGAGGCGGTGGGCCACCAGGATCGCTGTTCGGCCCTCCAGCAGGCGCTGGATCGCCGCCTCCACCTGTAGCTCGGAGCGCAGGTCCAGGCTCGACGTGGCCTCGTCCAGGACCACCACCCTCGGTTCGGCCACGAAAACCCTTGCCAGGGCTATCAGCTGGCGTTCGCCCGACGAGACCGACTGGCCGCGTTCGTGCAGGATCGTGTTCAGGCCGTCGGGGGAGCGGTCCACCAGGTCGCGCAGGCCGACCGCGTCGACCGCCGCCTCCACCGCGGACAGGGGCGCGTCGGGGCGGGCGAAGGCGATGTTGTCGCGCAGTGTGCCGGCGAACAGGAACGGCTCCTGCGGGACCACGCCCACCTGGCGGTGCAGGCTCTCCAGGGTGACGTCGCGCAGGTCGTGGCCGTCGATCAGGATCGTGCCGGTGTCCGGGTCGTAGAGGCGGGCCACCAGTTTGGCCAGGGTGGACTTGCCGGCGCCGGTCGGGCCGACGCAGGCGATCGTCTCGCCGGGGGCGATCTCCAGACAGACGTTGCGGAGAACTGGTCTTTTCCGGTCGTACCCGAAAGTGATGTCCCGCACCGAAAGACCACCGCGGACCTGGGGCAAGGGGACCGCCCCGGGTTTCTCCTTCACCGCGGGGGCGGTGCGCAGCAGGCCACGGAGTTTGCCGAGGGCGGCGCGGGCCTGCTGGTAGTTGGTGTAGAGCTGGACCAGTTGCTGCACCGGCTGGAAGAACGCGTTCAGGTAGAGAACGAAAGCGGTCAGCTCGCCGATCGTCAGGGTGCCGCGGAGCACCATCCGGCCGCCGATCAGCAGCAGCGCGGCCAGGCCGAGCAGGCCGATCACCGACGTGCCGGGGCCGTAGACGGCGTTGATCCGGCCGGTGTGGTCGTTGGCGTCGCGGTAGGCGCCGACCACCTCGCGGTGCCCGAGCACGCTGCGGTCGCGCTGGTTGTGGGCGGTGATCACGCGGACGCCGTAGAGGCTCTCGGTGAGGTGCGAGAAGAGGGCGGCGATGGCGTCCCGCTGGCGGTTATAGCCGACGTCCGCGGCCTTGCGGAACCACAACGACAGGAGCACCAGCGGCGGTACGACCATCAACAGCGTGATCATCGCCAGCGGGAACGAATAGTGGATCAGGACCGCGGTGACCACGACCATGGTCAGCCCGTGGATCAGGAACTGGGCGAACCCCTCGGACAGCAGATGCTGCAGCGCCTCCACGTCCGACGTCATCCGGGTCATCGTGACCCCGGCCTTCTCCCTGGTGTAGAAGTCGAGACTCAGCCGCTGCAGGTGGGTGAAGATCCGGACCCGCAGGTCACGCATGGCGTAGGCGCTGAGCCGCCCGCTGGCCCGGATCCGGATGCCGGACGCGACCGCGGTGAGCAGCACCGAGACCAGGAACGCGACCGCCGCGAACACCAGCCACGGCACCTGGCCGGCCACGATGCCGTGGTCGATGCCGATCTGCACCAGGTACGGGCCGGACTGCAGCAGCAGCGCCTCCAGCAGCACCGCGAACGCGGCGGTGACCAGCAGCCCGGGCCGGCCGGACAGCAGCGACCACAGGGTGAGCCGCCCACTGTCCGGGGTCTGGGTGAACCTGGTGTCCGGCGCGGGATGCTCCGGTTCGCGGGCCTCCATGGCGGCGACCGCGGCGGCGAGTTCCGGTGGGATGCCGGCGAACGGCGAACTGCCCGACCGCCGCGACCCGGTTCCGCCCATCCCGGCGATCGCCCCGGAACCGGGCCCACCACCCGGCCCGCCGAATCCACCACCGAACATGCTCATGCGGTCACCTCCGACGCCAGGACCCGGGCGTAGCGGGGTTCGGTCGCCAGCAGGTCGGTGTGGGTGCCGGAGGCCACCGCGCGACCGTTCTCGATCAGGACGACCCGGTCGGCGAGGCCGATCGTGGCCAGCCGGTGGGCCACCACGACGGTGGTGCGGTCGCGCATCAGGTCCCGCAGCGCCTCGTGGATCTCGTGCTCGACCCGTACGTCGATCGCGCTGGTGGCGTCGTCCAGGATCAGCACGGGCGGGTTGACCAGCAGGGCCCGCGCGATCGCCACCCGCTGCCGCTGCCCGCCGGAGAGGGTGTAGCCGCGTTCGCCCACCACCGTGTCGTACCCGGCAGGCAGCTCCTGGATGAAACCGCGCGCACCGGCGGCCCGGGCGGCCGCGACGACTTGATCCCGGGAAGCCGTGGGGTGTCCGAAAGCGATGTTGTCGTGCAACGACATCGAGAAGAGGAACGGCTCGTCCGGCACGATGCCGACCCGGTCACGCAGCGTGGTCAGCGGGTAGTCGCGGACGTCGACCCCGTCGATCAGCACCCGCCCGCCGGCGGTGTCGTAGAACCGCGCCGCCAGCCGCGCCACCGTGCTCTTGCCGCTGCCGGTGGCCCCGACCAGCGCGATCGTCTCGCCCGGAGCGACGTGAAGATCAAGACCTTGCAGGGCGACGGTCCCGTCCGGGTACGCGAAACGAACATCCTCGAACCGCACATCGCCCCGGGGCGCGGGCGTCGCCGGATCGGCCGGGTCGACGATGTCGGCCGGAGTGTCCAGGATGTCGTAGATGCGCTGCGCCGACGCGGCCGCCCGCTGTCCCATCATGATGATCATGCCGAGCATCCGGAACGGCGGCTGCAGCATCAGCACGTAGGAGTTGAACGCCACGATCGTGCCGACCGTCGCGTCCCCGTCGAGCACCATCAGGCCACCGACCAGCAGCACCATCGCCAGCCCGAGCCGGGGCAGGTTGTCCATCACCGGCAGCCACCGGCTGCGGACCCCGGCGTCCTCGGTGTACGCCCAGCGCACCCGGTCGGCGCTGGCCGCCAGCAGATCGACCTGCCGCTGCTCGCCGGCGAACGCCTTCACGATCCGGACGCCCTGGATGTTCTCGTCGACCACGGTGGCGACCCCGGCCAGCCGGGCCTGGATCAGCCACGACACCGGGAAACTCGCCCGGCGCATCCGGACGCCGAGGACCGCGATGACCGGCATGGTCAGCATCGCCACCACGGCCAGCGGAGCGTTGATCGACAGCATCAGGGCGAAGGCGATCGCCGCGATCGTGCACTGGACCAGGATCGACGGGCCGAACGCCAGGTACATCTGCACGGCGCGGATGTCGCTGGTGGCCCGGGAGATCAACTCGCCGGACTGGACCCGGTCGTAGAAGGCGTACGACATCCTCATCAGGTGGGTGAAGATGACGTTGCGCAGGTCGTACTCCATCTCGTACGCCGTGCGCAGCAGGTAGAGCCGGGCCAGGAAGTTGATCACGCCCTGGGCCACGGCGAGCCCGGCGATCAGCCACACGTACCCGGTCAGCCCGTCGGTACGGTCGACGAGCGCCCGGTCGAGGGCGATCCGGACCAGGTCGGGGATCTGCACCTGGACGACCAGTCCGATGAACGACAGCGTCAGCGACGAAATCAGCAGGATCCGGTGCGCCCGGACGATGGGCCAGGCACGCCGCAGCCAGCTCTTCGAGGAATCCGGATGGATGCCGGCCCGTGGCGCCCGGCGGGGGGAGTCGGTCAAACAGGGCTCCTCGCAAGTGGTGGTTCTTAGCCTAGCTAACGATCAAGCGAGGGAGAATGCCTCACATGTTCCATCGTCTGGCGGTGCTGGCCGCCACCGTCGCGCTGACCGTCGCCGGCACCGGCGTCCCGGCACGGGCCGCGACCGTGTGGACCGGGCGGGTGGACTGGGTCGCCGACGGTGACACCCTCCGCGTCGACCTGGCCGGCGACCACACCACGGCGCTCGTCTCGATCCGGATCCTGGGCATCCAGGCGATGGAGCAGAAGGTCTACTCACCCCGGCCGGAACGTCGTAAGGGCGACTGCCACGCGCTCGCCGCCACCGCCCGGCTGGAGAAACTCGTCAAAGCCGGCGGCGGGCAGATCCGGATGACCGCGCTCAAGGCCGCCAGCTCCAGCGAGGGCCGCCCGCTGCGCTCGGTCGCCGTCCGGATCGGCGGGAAGTGGACCGACGTCGGCGAGGACCTGGTCCGCGGCGGGTACGCGCTGTGGCTGCCGTTCCCCGGCGAATGGGCGATGGACGTGCGCTACCACGCCGCCGCGAAACAGGCCGCCGCCGCGGGCCGCGAGCTCTACGACACCGACGCCTGCAAACCCGGCCCCGCCCGGAACAGCGGCCTGACCCTGACCGTCAACCCGGACGCCGAGGGCAACGACGCCGACAACCTCAACGGCGAATGGTTCCAGCTGCACAACCCGTCGGCGGCGGCCGTGCCGGTCGGCGGCTGGTGGGTGCGCGACTCCGGGCTGCGCCGCTACACCTTTCCGGCCGGAAGCATGGTCCCGGCCGGCGGCGACCTCTACGTGCACATCGGGCCGGGCCGGGACACCGCCACCCACAAGTACTGGGGCCTGACCAAGCCGATCTTCTCGAACGTCGACCCGGCCGGCCACAGCGTCGGCGACGGCGGCTACCTCTTCGACCCGGACGGCGACATGCGCGGGTGGGAGATCTACCCCTAGACCGGGCCGGCCTCGCCGCTGCGCCAGTGGCGGCGGCACAGCACCCGGTAGGTCACCTCGGCCGCGTCGTTGGTGTCGCCGACCGCCACCTGCGCGCCCGAGCGGGCCACCCGGCCGTCCTCGATCCGGGCGTTCTGCCGGCCCGGGCGACCGCACCAGCAGGTCACCTCGACCTGCAACGACACGATGTTGTCGGCCAGTTCGAGGAGCCGCTGCGCACCCGGGAACAGGTGCGACAGGAAGTCCGTGGAGATCGCGTAGCAGTCGACGTCCACACACAGCTCGTCGACCGCCCAGGCCAGCTGCTCCACCTGCTCCGGGCGCAGGAACTGGGCCTCGTCGACGATCACGAAACCACCGGCCGGCACCTCGTCGGAGATCAGCACGGTCAGCTCGGTGCCGTCGGTCACCTCGATGGCGTCCGCCTCGACACCGAGACGCGACGACATCACCCCGGCGCCGGCCCGGTCCATGCTGGTCAGCAGGACCCCGGGCCGGCCCGCCTCACGACGGTTGTACGCGTTCTGCAGCGCCAGCGTCGACTTGCCCGCGCCCATGCTGCCGTGGAACAGCGACAACTCGTGGAAAACCGGAGCGAGGGTCCTGGCTCGGGACACCACGGGCGTGGAAACAGTGACCGGAACCAATGGTGAGCCTTCCTCATGACCTACGCGGGCCGGTACACGCTACCTGGCTTGTTCACTCGCGGTTTCGCTGGCCGTTGGGCCCGCTTCGCCGCGGCGGAACGGATCGCCGTACGCCCTGATCGCCTGGCGGGCGAACGCCTGCTGCTGGGTGGCCACCCGCTCCGACCGGCCACGCCCCAGGAAACTGACGAACCAGTGCAGCACCGCGGTCACCCGGTTCTTGAATCCGACCAGGTAGAACAGGTGCACCGCGACCCACACCACCCAGGCCGGGAAGCCGGACAGGTGCACCTTCCCGATGCTCGCCACCGCCGAGAAGCGGGAGATCGTCGCCAGGCTGCCCTTGTCGAAGTAGCGGAACGGCTGACCCGTCTCCTTACCGGCCAGACGCCGCTTGATCTGGTCCGCGGCGTGCCGGCCGCTCTGAATGGCGACCTGCGCCACACCCGGCAGCGGTTTGCCGTCCGCACCGGCCAGGTTCATCATGTCGCCGAGCACGAAGATCTCCGGATGCCCCGGCAGGCTGGTGTCCGGCTCCACCTGGATCCGGCCGGCCCGGTCGGTCTTCACCCCGGTCGCCGCCGCCAGTTTCCCGGCCAGCGCCGGAGCCGCGACCCCGGCCGCCCACACCTTCGTCATCGCCGGGATCCGCTCGCGTTCCCCGTCGAACTCCACCTCGATACCCGTTGAGTCAACGGCGACGACCTTGGTGTTCGTACGCACCTCGACGCCCAGTTTGTCCAGCTCCGCCTCCGCCTTCGACGACAGCTGGTCACCGAACGTGTTCAGCACCGCGCCGACCGCGTCCACCAGAAGGATCCGGGCCTTACGGGAGTCGATGTGCCTGTACTGGCCGCGCAGCGTGCGGTGCGCCAGCTCGGCGATCTGCCCGGCCATCTCGGTGCCGGTCGGCCCCGCCCCGACCACCACGAACGTCATCCACCGCTCGATCGTCTCCGGATCGGTGTGCAGATCGGCCACCTCGAACGCGCCGAAGATCCGGGCCCGCAGCTCCAGGGCGTCGTCGATGCTCTTCATGCCCGGCGCGTGATCGGCGAACTGGTCGTTGCCGAAGTACGACTGGGAAGCGCCCGCCGCGACGATCAGCGTGTCGTACGGCACGGTGTAGTCGATCCCCGGCCCCGCCACCGACACGACCTTCGCCTCGACGTCGACGTCCTGCACCCAGCCCAGGCGCACGTCGACGTTGTCCTGCCGGCGCAGCACCTCCCGGATCGGCGGGGCGACCTCGCCCTGGGACAGGATGCCGGTCGCCACCTGGTACAACAGCGGCTGGAAGAGGTGATACGCGGTTCCGTTGATCAGGGTGATCTCGACGTCCGCACGGCGCAGCGCCTTGATCGCGAAGAGCCCGCCGAAACCGGCCCCGACGACTACCACTCGATGAGTCATCAGTACTCCCTCACTTGCGTCCACTCTCGTATGCCCAGAGCTGGACCGGAAGTACCCGTACTCAGGTCAATCGGTGTGTGATGTGTCCCAGCCAGCGGTCGATCACGGTCAGCTCGGCCTCGGTGAAGCCCTCGGACATCGCCGCGTTCAGTTCGCGGACCACCGACTTCGCCGTGCCGACCGCCTCCCGGCCGGCCGGGGTCAGGCTCAGCCGCACCGCCCGGGCGTCCCCGGCGTCCGGGGTCTTGGCCAGGAAACCGGCCCTCTCCAGGCGGCTGACCAGTCCGCTCATCCCGGACGGCGACGCGCACATGGCCGCGCTCACGTCGCCGACCAGGGCGTTGTCGTGCTGCGCCAGGTGAAAGAGCACCCCGGCCCCGGCCGCTCCGATGCCGGTGTCGCCGGAGCGGGCGTCGATGCACCGCCGCAGACTCCGCTCGGCGATCATCAGGTCGAAGACCAGGCGATTGCTCATGACTGCTTATCGAACCACGTCACCAGATCGGTCCAGAGGGTGGCGCGCGCGCCGCGGCGCATGAAGCCGTGATGACCGATCCGCGGCAGCCCCGCGTCCTCCGGCGTCCAGGTGCGCCGCTCGACGTCGGCGCCGGTCAGGTGCCCGGCGAGCAGGTCGACCTGCGCCGGGGTGCCCCACGGGTCGTCGCTCATGCCGACCGCCAGCACCGGCCCGGTCACCGTGGCGGCCCGGGCGGCGCCGTTCATCGCCGGGTCGTCGAACAGGTAACCCGGCAGGTTGCCCCAGCGGGCCCACTGCCGCATCGCGGCCACCGGGATGTCCTCGCCGAGCCCCAGCCGGCGGGCCGGGACGTAGCCGAACACGGCGGCCAGGCCCGGCCCGAGAAGATTCAGCACCAGCCGGACCCGACGGCGCTCGGCGCGGTCCGGAATCGACGCGATCGACGCCACGCGATCGACGCCACGTGCGAGGCGAGCAGCGCGAACGCGGTCAGGCCGGGCCCGCCGTACCCCAGGGTGAGCGCGTGCCCGCCGAGACTGTGCCCGACCGCGAGCTGCGGCAGTCCCGGGAACCGCTCCGCGGCCCATCCGGTCACGGCCGGCACGTCCTGCTCGATCCACTCCTTCATGCCGACCGCCCGGTGCGCCCTCGGTGACCCGGACCGCCCGGTGCCCCGGTAGTCGTAGGTGACCGCGGCGATCCGGTTCTCCGCCAGGAAAGCGGCGAACCCGGCATAGAACCCGGCCGGGGTGGCGGTGGCCGGATGCACCACGAGCACGGCGACGGGCTCGGTCGCCGGCTCGAACAACGTCCCCACGATCCCGCCCACCACAACCGAACTATTTCGCATGCGACATAAACTAGGCGACGTGGTCGCCCGGGGCCAGTCCTCTCCGCTACCGTGCGGATCCATGATCTTCCGATGGCGTCGGGCGGGTGCCCGGCTGGCGGTTGCGGTGCTGGTCGCCGGGGGTGTGGCCGGCTGTGTCCCGGCGTACGAGGAGCCGGTCGGCGACGACGCGTGTGCGGTGCAGCCGACCGACGAGGAGGCGGCCGCCGAGCCGGAACTGATCGCCATCGAGCACGACGACTACAAAGCCGAGCACATCGGGCGTACGGCGGACGGGCGGCAGTTCTTCCTCACCGAACCGTTCGAACGGGACAGGGGCTTCGTCGCGCTGTACCTCTTCGACGCGGACGGGACGCTCGACGAGGCGCGCATCGACCCGGACGCGGACGGGCTCTACGAGCGGCGGCTCACCGAACTGGGTGCGGTGACGTACGGCCGCATCGCCGTGAAGCCCTTCGAGGTGGACCGCTTCGGCCTGACCTTCGGGCTGGTCAGCAGGATTCCCGAGGGCGGCGGCGGCATCCGGTGGGTGTCGGCCGAACCCGGCGACTACATGGCCTTCACCGCGCCGTGGGACTGCGGGCTCTACGACACCTAGG
>NZ_BOMG01000072.1 GCF_016862075.1 Actinoplanes couchii
GGGACGGCGGCGGCGGTTCGCAGGCCGGACACCCGGGCGGCGTCGGCACGGGGTCCGCCGGTGCCGGGCACGTCGGAGATCCAGATCGCGGTCCCGGCGTCCCACTCCTCGCCGACCACGCCCGACCCGCGCATGATCGCATGCCAATCCGACATCCGGGCGGTGCCTTCGGGGTCGCGCGACCACACCGCGAGCCGTTCCATGTTCGTGCCTTCGGCGTCCAGGTGCCAATATTCGGCGTACGGCCATTGCAGGGTCTCGCCGACCGCCGCCACCACCGCCGCGGTCGCCTGCTCGACACTCTGCGCCGCGGCCAGCACACCGGCGACCGAGTACTCCAGGCTGCGCAACCGTTCGCTGTGCCGGGCCGCGGTCAGGTCCCGGACGAACAGGTAGGCGTCCGGGCCGTCCGGGCCGCTGAGCACGGTCAGCGAGAACTCGACCGGGAACCGCCGGCCGCCCCGTTGCAGCACCTGGAACGCCACCCGCCGGCCGGCCGCCTCGGTCTGCGCCCCGGTCCGCGCGAGCCAGTGGGTGTACGCCGCGCGATCCTCCGGCACGATGACCAGCGTGGTGAAGTCCCGCCCGATGGCCTCGGCCTCGGTCCAGCCGAACATCCGTTCGGCCTCCCGGTTCCAGGAGGTGACCAGGCCGGACGGCCCGGTGGACAGGAACGCGTCCAGGGTGCTGTCCAGGATCTGCTGGATCAGGTCGGCGGCGCGGGCGGCCTCGGCGGCGCTGATCCGGGCGGCGATCTCGGCGGTGGCGGTGACGGCCAGGTCCTCCATGGCCGCCACGTCGTCGTCCGACCAGTTCCGCGGCTCGGAGCCGCCGGCACACAGCGTGCCCAGGATGTGACCGTCCGGGGAGCGCAATGGGACACCCAGGTAGGAGATCGCCCGGTAGTCGGTGATGGCCGGGTTGTCGTGCAGCAGCGGATGCTCCCGCGCGTCCGGCACGACCAGGGGCTTCCCACTTTCCACCACATATTTGCAGTACGAGTGGGTCAGCGGCGTCTCGGTGATCTCCCCGGTGGCGCCCGGGCCGCCGCTGCTGACGAAACACTGCCGGTCCTGTTCGACCAGGGAGACCAGGGTGACCGTGCCGCCGACGATGCGGGCCGCGAGCCCGGTGATCCGGTCCAGCACCGGGGATCCGGGCAGGTCGATCAGCCCCGTCGAGGCCACCGCGGCGAGCCGTGCGGGATCCGATACGGCCGCGGACACGGCGCGGGACGGGACGGCGATTTTCATCGACTCCCAGATCGGCCGGGGACGCCCTGATCTGAGATCGGGTGTGCTGCGAGAATCGCGGCGTGGACACTCCGTGGCTGACCTCCGAGCAGCTGGCGGCATGGGTGCGCTTCATCGGTGTCGTCGAACTGCTCCCGGGCGTGCTCGACAGCCAGTTGCGCCGCGACGCTCAGCTCACCCACTTCGACTACTACGTGCTGTCGCAACTCTCCGAGGCGCCGGAGCACACGCTGCGGATGACGGCGCTCGCCTCCCGGACCGCCGCGACGCTGGCCCGGCTCTCGCACGTGGTGCAGCGGCTGGAGACGCGTGGGCTGGTCGAGCGGTTCCCCTGCCCGCGGGACCGGCGGGCCACCAACGCCCGGCTGACCGACGCCGGCTTCGACAAGGTGCGGGCGAGTGCGCCGGGGCACGTCGACACCGTCCGGGAGTACGTGGTGGACGCGCTGACCCCGGAGCAGCTCACCCAGCTCGGGGTGATCAGTGACGCGCTGTTGCGCAAGCTCGACCCGGGTAACGACCGGGCCGAGATATACCGCCGCTACGACCCGCTGTGACATCCCCCATAAGGTTGAAACTTCAAGTTTGTTGCGCCGAGCAACCGCCGCGGCAATAGTTGTCGGGACAACTGTTCCCTGCGGAAAGGCACCTCGTGAACACCACGATCCCCCGTGACGTCGCCCTGCTGATCGCCCGCGTCGTCGTCGGCATCGTCTTCATCGCCCACGGATGGCAGAAGTTCAACGAGTGGGGCCTCGACGGCACCAGCGCCGCCTTCGGCCAGATGGGTGTCCCGCTGCCGACCGTCAGCGCCTGGTTCGCCGCGATCGTCGAGCTGGCCGGCGGGATCGCCCTGGTCGCCGGGGTCGCGGTGCCGCTGGTGTCGCTGCTGCTGGTCGTCAACATGGTCGGCGCGTTCGTGCTGGTGCACGTCTCCAACGGTGTCTTCGTCGACAACGGCGGCTTCGAGCTGGTCGCCGTGCTCGGCGCGGCCGCGCTGGTCTTCGCGGTGCTGGGCGCCGGCCGCTACAGCGTCGACCGGCTGCTGGCCCCGCGCCTGCCGGCCGTGCTGACCGGGCAGACCGTCAACGCCTGACGCCCACCCGAGGGAACCTCCGGTCGGAGCCGCTCACCCCAGCAGTGCGGAGAGCGTCACCGGCTGGAGGTTCTTACGTTTCAGGCCGGCCAGGATCGCCGGC
The DNA here is from genome assembly GCF_016862075.1 of Actinoplanes couchii. Lineage (GTDB taxonomy): Bacteria > Actinomycetota > Actinomycetes > Mycobacteriales > Micromonosporaceae > Actinoplanes > Actinoplanes couchii. The sequence goes on from NZ_BOMG01000072.1 coordinate 2,453, forward strand.
AGCGCGTCGTCGGTGTACTGCGCGTTCGCCTCGGTGACGTGCATGATCACGATCGAGCCGGGCTTCACCTGGTCCAGGACCGCGTTCACCACCGGGGACGGGCCGCGGGCGAACGGATCCCCGCTGACCACGTCGCCGTCGATGATCGTCACGCCCAGCGGGGCCAGGGCCTTGCGGGCCGCCGCGTCGTGACACAGGCCGGGGAACCGGAAGTAGCGGGTCTGCCGGCCGCCGAACGGCTCCAGCACCCGGAACGTCTTCGCCACGTCCTCGGTCATGCCAGCCGGCGCCACCCGGGGCAGGTTGTAGCAGTCGCCGGTGAAGGCCGCGTGCTCGTAACTGTGGTTGGCGATCTCGAACAGCGGGTTCCCGGCGATCCGCCGGGTGACCTCGGGGTACTGCTCGGCCCACTGGCCGGTGACGAAGAACGTGGCCGGGACACGGCGGTTCTCCAGGATCTTCAGCAGGCGCAGGTTCGCGTACGACTTCACCTCGCCGCGCTTCAACCGGGCGATCATCGCGTCGGTCATGTCGGCGTCGAAGGTCAGCGCCACCCGTTTCGCGGCCCGGGGTCCGTGCTGGATCACGATCGGCAGCACGCCGGGGCGGGCGGCGCCGGGGATCACCGCGGGTTCGCTCTCCAGAACCGGGGCCGACGGCGAGGGCCCGGCCGGGGACGGCGACGGAACGGGAACGGGAACGGGTGCGGGCTTGTCCAGCCCGCACCCGGCAAGCATCAGGATCAGGAAGAAGACGAGACCGCGCCGTCCATCGAGCAACACGCCCGTGAGGATGCCATCGACAGGCGCGAGGGCGCTAGCCGGAACGGCGGGTGCAGCCGTAGCGGCAGGCACGGAACTGGGCGAACCGCGGCCGGTCGGCGCCGCCGAAAGCGGTGAAGTCGCCGCCGACGGTGAGGGTGCCCAGCGCCGGGTTGGACTTCAGGGTGAGGACACCCCACCGGCCGTTGCTGCGCGGATTCCAGTCCCGCAGCACGCCGGTCGCCGGATCCCAGGCCGCGATCTTCGGCTGCGGCCGCAGAGTCTTGCCCGGACACCACGAGGTGGCGGTGGCGGACGGCTTCGTACACGCGACCGTGAAGTGGCCGCCGCCGTAGACGGTGCCGTTCAGGAACGTGATCGCCTGCACGTCGCCGTCGGTCACGCTGCTCCAGGCCAGACCCCCGTCCGGGCGGTACGCCTGGACCCGGCCACCGACCCCGGCCAGCCCGGCGAACACCCGGTCACCCGCGACGGTCAGGGCGAAAGAGGTGTACGGGGTGGACGGCTTGAACCCGGTGTCGACCTTCCCGTCGGCGAGCTTGAGGGCGGCCAGCCGTGCCGTACCGGCGACTCCGTTGATCTGTTTGAAGGCCCCGCCCACGTAGAGCCGGGAGCCGGACGCCGTCAGTGCCCACACCTTGCCGTCGGTGTCGCCGGCGAAGCCGGTGTCGAGGCTGCCGTCGGAGAGCTTGAAGGCGGCCAGGTTGCGCGCCGGCCGGCCGTCGACGGCGGAGAACTCGCCGCCCAGGAAGAGCCGGCCGCCGGCGACCGTGAGGGTCTGCCCGCGCCCGTCGACGGTGTGCTTCAGCCCGCCGACGTCGCCGGTCCTGAGATCGATCGCGGCGAGCCCGCGCCGGGGCTGCCCACCGGCGTTGCGGAACTTGCCGGTCACGTAGAGCGACGAACCGCTGCCGGCGACGCCCGTCACGGTGCCGTCCAGAACGGGCGCCCAGGGCAGCAGCCGGCCGGTGCGGGAGTCCACCGCGGCGAGACGTTTACGGGTGACCGCTTTGCCGTCGACGATCGCGTGCGTGAAGCTGCCGCCCAGGTAGACGGTGTCGCCCACGTGGACGCTGGTGTAGACGAGGCCGTCGAAGCCGACCGTGTGGTCCGGCGCGACCGAGATCGGCGGGACGGTGCCGGCGTGGGCGGGAGCGCCCGGAAGGACCAGCGCACCGGTGAGCAGTGTCGCCAGCCAGGGTGAATGTGACATAACCGCGACGATATGGGCCTTTTGCCGTGCTAGCGCAGCAAACGCCACTCACGAGGTCGGCTGAACGACCTCGCACAGGTCCTTGAGCGGATCCCGGGTCTGTGCGTCGCAGGCGATCCGCTGCAACAGGTCGCGGAACACCGTGACGTCGCCCTCGGGCAGCGCGCGCAGCACGTGCGTCTCGGCCCGGCGCAGCGCGTCGCGGTGCGCCTGCCACGCCGACCGGCCCCGGTCGGTGGCGACGATGAGCCGGCTGCGGCGGTCGGCCGGGTCGGGGCGGCGGGTGACGAGGTCCTGTTTCTCCAGGTCGTCGATGAGGTACGTCAGGATCGTCCGGTCCACGCCCAGCTCCTGCCCGATGGCGACCTGGTTGCGGGGCCGGTCGTCGACGGCCGCACTGAGCACCTGATAGCCGCGCGGGCCGCCGGGCAGGTCACTGAGCACGTGCTCGGCGGCTTTGACATAGGCGCGGAACACCACGCCCAGCATCCAGCCGAGATCACCTTCCAGGGGCGTCGTCACGAGAAATACCCTAGCACCACAGATAGTCTGTTTGACAGATCTTCTGAATCGCTGCACAGTTGAGGCATGTCCGACTATGGCTACCCGCTCCAGTTCGGGTCCTTCCTCACCCCGTCCGCCGGCGACCCCGACCGGGTCGTGGCGCTCACCGTGCTCGCCGAGCAGGCCGGCCTCGACCTGGTCACCTACCAGGACCATCCGTACCAGCCCGGTTTCCTCGACACCTGGACCCTGCTGAGCTGGGCCGCCGCCCGCACCCAGCGGGTGAGCCTGGCGGCCAACGTCACCAACCTGCCGCTGCGCCCGCCGGCCGTGCTGGCCCGCAGCGTCGCCAGCCTCGACCTGCTCAGCGGCGGCCGGATCGAGCTGGGTCTCGGCGCGGGCGCGTTCTGGGAGGCGATCGAGGCGATGGGCGGGCAGCGGCTCACCCCGGCGCAGGCGGTGCAGGCCCTGGAGGAGGGCATCGACGTCATCCGCGAGCTGTGGGACGTCGACGGCAAACGGGCGGTCCGGGTCGACGGCACGTACCACCGGGTGGTCGGGGCGAAACGGGGCCCGGCGCCCGCCCACGACGTCGGCATCTGGCTCGGCGCCTACAAGCCGCGGATGCTGGCCCTCACCGGGCGCCGGGCGGACGGGTGGCTGCCGTCGCTGGGCTATCTCAAACCGGGCGATCTCACCGCCGGCAACAAGATCATCGACGAGGCGGCGCTGGCGGCCGGGCGGCAGCCGTCCGACATCCGGCGACTGCTCAACATCGGGCCCGGGCAGACCCCGGAGGAGCTGGCGGAGCTGGCCCTCGGCGACGGCGTCAGCACGTTCATCCTGGCCACCGACGACCCCACCGAGCTGCGCCGATTCGCCGCCGAGGTCGCCCCGGCAGTCCGGGAGCTGGTGTCGTCGACCCCGGCGAACCCCGCGGTGGTCGCGGTCGCCGAGCCGTCCGGGTTCGCGGTCGTTCCCACCCCTCCCCCTGCGGTACGCCGGAGCAGCACCGTGGTCTGGGACGAGAGCGAACGCCCCACCGGCCCGGCCCTGGACCCCCGTCGCAGCTACACCCCGCACGACCTGGCGACCGGACAGCACCTGATCCAGGTCCACGACAGCCTGCGCGGCGAGTTGGAGCAGATCCACGACCTGATCGACCAGGTCGAAGCCGGCACCATCGACGTCGGCACCGCCCGCTCCCACATCAACACGATGACGATGCGGCAGAACAACTGGACCCTCGGCACGTACTGCGAGTCGTACTGCCGGATCGTCACCACCCACCACACCCTCGAGGACCGCTCGCTCTTCCCGCACCTGCGCCGCAGCGACCCCCGCCTGGCGAAGGTGGTGGACCGTCTGGAGGCCGAGCACCACGTCATCCACGACGTCCTCGAAGGCGTCGACCAGGCCCTGGTCACGCTGGTCTCGGCCCCCGACGGACTACCGGCCCTCCGCGAAGCGGTGAACCTGCTCTCCGACACGCTGCTGTCCCACCTGGCCTACGAGGAACGCGAGCTGGTCGAGCCCCTGGCCCGCCTCGGCATCCAGTAGCCCGATCCCGGTCACGAGCGCTGAGCGGGCGCCTTGATGTAAGGCGTGGTCGTGCTCAGGGCCGCGAATCCCAGGCGCTGCAGGATCGGGCGGGACTGGTCGGTGGCGTCCACCTGCAGGTACTTGTAGCCCAGGTCGGCGGCGATGCGGGCCCGTTCGGCGACCAGCGCGCGGTAGATCCCCTTACCGCGCCACTCGGGTGCGGTGCCGCCGCCCCACAGGCCGACGAAGTCGGTGCCCGGGTAGACGTCCATGCGGGCGCCGGACACCGGCTCGTCACCGGCCAGCACCACGAACGGGTAGGCGTTCTCCGGCTCCTCGGTCAGCTGTTTGAGCACCCGGTGCCGCAGCCAGTCGGCGTTCTCCCCGAAGGCACGTTCGCTGGCCCGGGCCATCAGCTCGACCCCGGCGGCGTCGGTGACCCTCTCCAGGCGTACGCCATCGGGAAGATCTGTCGCCAACCGCAACCCGCTGATCTCACCGACCATCAGCGTCTCCCGCTCCTCGGCCGCGAAACCCGCCGCGAGAAGCCGGTCACCCAGGTCGGCGGGGGTGTCATGGCCGTAGAGCTTCCACTCGAACTCGACACCCAGCTCGCCGAAGAACCGCACCTGCTCGGCGATCACCGCATCCGCGTCGTCCTCGTCCAGCTCCGACCAGACAACCGCGTTCCAGTCCAGCTTGCCACCCACGTGCCGCAGCACGGTGCCGTCGCGTTCCATCCGGGTCGACGGCCCGGCCTCGTTCGACTCTTTTCGCATCTGCCGGTCGAACAGCGCCAGCACTTCTTGTTCATCCACACCCGAACCCCAGCACCCCGGAGCCCATCGGGCAACGCATTATCGTGTCGTGGTGATCGAGACCGGACTGGACGACGTCGACCAGCGACTCCGTGACGGCGATGTCCGGTTCGTGGCGGATCTCGGGATCGACCTGTGGCGGCGGTACGGCGCCGACCCGAACCCGCCGTGGCAGTTCCACAGCCTCGCCGACGGCATCCTGCGCCGGCTGGCCCGGCGCCCCGGTCCGGTGATCGAGGCCGCGGAATTCTTCGCGACCGTCGCGACCGGGCGCCGGGCCCGGTTCGCGGCGTCGCTGCTGGCGTCCGAGCATCCCGCCTCCGAGCTGCGGGTGCTGGCCGGGCCGTCCGAGCTGAGTTCCTGCCTGGGTCAGGAGCTGGTGCTGCGCGCGTACCCACCGGGCCGTTTCGGGGCGCAGCCACCACATCCGCTCTCCTGGCTGCCGCTGTCCCTCACCCCGATGGAGAAGTGGCCGGAGCTGCCCCGATACACGATCAACGGCAGCTCGACGAGCAGCCGTGACGTGACGGTGTCGCCGATGCCACCCGGCGGACCGGCTGGACGGTGGCACGAGACCGACCCCGGTGACATGGCGGCGGCGGTGGCGAACTGGGTCGGGGAGTCCAACGGGCGCGCCGAGGCCCGGGTCTTCGCCTTCGACGAGCCGGTGACACCGCACGCGTTCCTCGATGTCGGGCTGGCCAGCGCTCAGGGCCTGACCGGCGGGTACGGCGTGTGCCCGCGCACGCCTGGCACCGTCTGTTCGGGGCGGCGTCGGACGGCGGCGCGCACAGCCGAGGCGGGTTCGGGGCGTACGGCCGGCTCGCCACCTGGCGTTCGGTCGCCGCCCTCACCGGGGCCCCGCCGGGCGCCACGGTCCGGGAGGTCGCCGCGCTGGCCGAGGACTGCACGTGGGTGTCGTTCGGGCCGGACTCCGAGTGGTTCAACGGGGACGGCTGGGACCTGGGTTTCGCGGTGCTGTCGCCGGACGGCCGCCGCCTGGCCGTGCTGGCGGCCACCGACGCCGACTGAAACGGGGCAACGCGGAACCGGACGGTCCGGCACAATCGCGGAATGCCTGTGGTGATCGCGCTGCGACCGGTTCACGACGCCGACGAGGACGCGCTGTTCGAGCAGTCCCGTGACCCCGAGTCGGTGCGGATGGCGGCTTTCACCAGGCCCGATCCGGACGACCGGGCGGCCTTCGAGGCGCACCGGGCCCGGATCCGGTCGCGGTCCGACGTGATCGAGCGGGCGATCACCGTGAACGGCGTGCTGGCCGGCACCATCGGCTGCTGGGTGATGGCGGGCGACACCGAGATCGCCTACTGGATCGACCGCGCCTTCTGGGGCCGTGGCATCGCCACCGTCGCGCTGACCCGGTTCCTGGCCGAGGTCCCGCACCGCCCGATCTTCGCCCGCGCGGCCGGCGACAACATCGCCTCCCTGCGGGTCCTGGCCAAGGCCGACTTCAAGATCATCAAGACCCAGGTGGCGTACGCCGAAGCCCGCGGAACCGAGATCGAGGAGTCGATCCTGCGGCTGGACGCCTGACCGCTCAGCGCCGTGGGCCGTGTATCTCCCGGTGCAGCCGTTCCATCCGCAGGTCCAGGCGGGCGGCGTCCTCGGCGGCGGCGGTCAGTTCGTCGCGCAGCCGGGGCGGGACCACGTCCGGGTCGTGCTTGTAGTAGATCTTGTGTTCCAGGCTGGCCCAGAAGTCCATCGCGACCGTGCGCAACTGCACCTCGACCGGCACCGCCACCACCCGGTCGGACATGAAGACCGGGATCTCCACGATCAGGTGCAGGCTGCGGTACCCGTTGGCCTTCGGCTTGGCGATGTAGTCCTTGGTCACCACCAGGTTGACGTCCGGCTGGCGGGTCAGCATGTTCGCGACCGTGTAGACGTCGGAGACGAAACTGCACACGATCCGGATCCCGGCGATGTCCCTTATCCGGGCGCGCAGGTCGTCGAAGTGCAGCGGGCAGTTCAGCCGGTGGGCCTTCGCGGTGATGCTCGCCGGGGTCTTCAGGCGCGGGCTGATGTGCTCGATCGGGTTGCCGGAGCCGCGATGGGTCAGTTCCTCGGCCAGGATGGTGATCTTCGTGTTCATCTCGGCCAGGCCGAACTTGTAGACCATCAGGAAGTGGTTGAGATCGGCGTACTGCTCGTGCCAGGCCTCGGGATGCCCGCGCCGGGCGAGCTGGCCGGGCTGGTCGGTCGTCACGTCTCGTTTCTCCACAGTCACGTCATCGTCGCCGCGACGCCGACTTGGCCCGGTACATCGCCGCGTCGGCCTCACGCAGCAGCAGGTCGGGGTCCGGGTTTCCGTCCCCGGAGACCGCCGAACCGATGCTCACTCCCACCTCGACCCGCTTGCCGTCGATCAGGTACGGCTCGGTCACCGCCGCCCGGATCGAGGCGCGGACCACGTCCTCCGCGCCCGGCCGGGACACGTCCTCGATCAGCACGACGAACTCGTCCCCACCCAGCCGGGCCACCGTATCGGTGCGCCGCAACTGGCCGGTCAACCGCCGTGCCACCTGTATCAACAGCTGGTCACCGGCGGCGTGACCGAGCGAGTCGTTCACCGCCTTGAAGCCGTCGAGATCAAGCAGAAGCACACCGAAACGGTAGCCGGGTTCCCTGGCGGCCCGAAGTCCGGCCTGCGTCAGACGGTCCTCCAGCAGCAGACGGTTGGGCAGCCCGGTCAGGTGGTCCCGCATGGCGGCGGTCCGCAGCCGCTCCTCCATCACCCGGTAGTCCAGGGCCTTCGCCAGCAGCGAGCCGGAGTGGTTCATCATCTCCCGGCCCGGCGGGGTGGTCGACTGGATCCGCCCGACCGCGGCCAGCAGCCCCCAGTCCTTCAGCGGGCTGCGCACCGGCACCACGAAGACGATGTCGCCGTCCTCGCCGTGGGCCAGGTCGAAGAGTTCCCGAGGCGGAAATTCATCCACCGGGATTACGCGCCCCGGGGTGCCCGCCGCGAACCGGTACGCCCCGGTCAGCTCCAGCTCGCCGTCCGGCGCCCACAGGCCGAAGCTGCCCGCCACCGCTGTCGTCCGGTCCAGCCAGTCCAGGCGCCCCGCGTCCCCGCCCTTGTCGGTCAGCAGCGCGATGCCCAGGTCGTACTGGATGTTGAGGGTGTCCTGCAGGTATCTGACCTGCCGGAACAGCTCACGGGTCTGTGACTCGGAGACCGGCAGGCCGTCGGAGGGGCAGCCACACGACTCACGCGGCCCGAAGATCGTCGCCACCTCGCGTTTCTGCGGCGGCTCGGTCAGCAGCGCGTGCACGGCGGCGCCGACCGCGTCCAGCGGCTGCCGCACGCTCGACAGGGCCGGTCGCAGGTACGCGGCGTCGGCGATGTCGTCGAACCCGACCACCGCCAGCTCCCGCGGCAGGTCGTACCCGGCCGCGGTCAGCTGCGAGATCAGGCCGATCGCGTTGCGGTCGGTGCCCAGCACGATCGCGGTCACCGGCATCCCGGCCCGGATCAGCGCGTCGGCGACCTGCTCCCCGCCGCTCTCGTGGTTGTCGCCGGTGTCGAACACCAGCTCGGGCAGGTCGTGTTCGGCCAGACCGGCGCGATAACCGGCGAGCCGTTCCCGCAGATCGAAATGGGCCGTGTAACCGGCGAACGCGATCCGCTCGTGTCCGTGACCGATCAGGTGCGCGACGGCGTCCCGTACGCCGCTGCGGTTGTCCGCCGCGACCACCGACATGCCCGGTGCGGCGCTCTCCTCGGCGACCAGCACCACCGGCAGCCCGGCCCGCACCGCGGCCGCCGGGAAGGCGGGCGGCACCGCGCCGGGCAGCACCGCCAGACCGTCCAGGTGCTTCCACGCCACCGGCCGGTGGAAGTCGGGCAGACCGGCCCGGTCCGCGCTGTGTGCCCCCGGATCCAGGGTCTGCATCGCCATCACCCGGTCACCGGCGGCCACCGCGGCGGCGTTGATCCCCTCGACGATCGCCCCGTAGTAGTCCCCACCGACGAACGGCGACAGGATCCCGAAGGTACGCCCACTCACACGTCCCATGATCGCCCAGACCTCGGGTTCGGCGCGGCCAGACCCGGGTTCGGCGCGGTCAGACCCGGGTTTCGGGGCGGTCAGTGCAGCCCGACAGCCTCCAGCACGTTGCGGATCGTGGCACCCACGGGCCGCAGCACCGAGTCCCGCACCCAGCGGCCGGCCCCGCCGATCGCCCGGAACACCGGCCCCAGCGTCCACCGCCAGACGAACGCCAGCGCGACACCGACCGGCCGCAGCACCCAGCGGTAGAACTGCCGGAACAGCCACGACGTGCCGTGCCAGCCGGTGACCAGGAACCACCAGATCACCCGGCCCACCGGCACCAGGATCCAGCCCCAGAGCAGCTGGGCGACCCGGACGATCGCCCGCCCGACCGGCCGCAGCACCCAGGCGAAGAGCTTGTCCCACAACCACATCAGCGGTACGCCGATCAGCACCATCGGCACCATCAGGATCCAGCCGAGCAGCTTGACCAGCGCATGACCGGCCCAGACCAGCGGCGGCCTGATCAGATTCCGCCACAGCCACTCCAGCGGCGCGACGACCAGACGCTCCCACACCCAGGCCAGCGGCGCGACGACCAGACGCTCCCACAGCCAGGCCAGCGGGGCGACCACGTACCGGCCCAGAAACCGCCCGATGATCGCGAAGAGTTCACCGAGAAGCCGGAACGGCAGCACCACCACGACCGCGATCGCCCGCACCGGCCAGAGCAGCCAGTCCGGCGGGGAATTTCGGGAATCGTCAGGTCGCGGCACCGGGACACGTTAGCCGACGCCCTGCCATCCCCGAGTGACACGTGCAGCTCAGATCGAAGAACACGCCGCCTCCGCGTGGCCGGCAACACACAACACCCGGGCCGGCGGCTGGATCCTGCGCCACACCCCCGGAGTCACCAAACGCCGCAACAATTCGGCTCTGCCGACGCCCTCCACCTCCCTCTCCCCGTCCACCTTCCTCTCTACCTCTACCTCTACCTCTACCTCCCTTTCCCCGTCCGCTTCCCTCTCCCCCTCCACCTCCGCCTCTGCTTCCCCCTCCCCCTCCGCCGACGAGCTGCCGATCGGCGTGGCCGAGACGTACTACCGATCAAAGGGTCTGCCGGTCACCGTCCAGGTCAGTCCCGCCGAGGAACACACCGCCTTGGACGCGACGCTGGCCGCCCTCGGGTACCGGCACGACGCCCCCACGCTGGTGCTGACCGCTCCAGTCACGACGGTCGCCACAGCACCCACCACCATCGCGGCCCCCACGGACGCGGCTACCGCAGCGCCCACTATCACCGCGGCCCCCACAAACCCGGCCACCGCAGCACCCACCACCACGACGCCCACAAACCCGGCCGCTGGATCACCCACCACCACCGTGACCCCCACGGATCCGGCCGCCGGATCACCCACCGTCGCCGCGACGCCCGCGGACGCCGTGCCTGTGGACGCCTTCGTTGAGATCACTGGGCTCACGCCGGCCTGGCGTGCGGCTTACGGCAACGACGCCGTGAGCGCCCACGTCCTCGACCGGATCGATCGCCCAGCCGGGTTCGTCTCGATCACGGTCGACGGGGAGATCGTCGCGCTGGGCCTGTTCGTGGCCGGCGACGGCCTGGCCGGCATCTTCTGTATGGCCACCGACCCGCAGCACCGCCGCCGGGGTCACGCCGCCGCGATCCTGCGCGCGGGCGCGGCCTGGTCCGCCGGCCAGGGCGCCGAGTTGCTCTACCTCCAGGTCGAGGAGGACAACACCCCGGCCCGCCGCTTGTACGAGGGAGTCGGCTTCACGCATTCCCACAGCTACCACTACCGCGTCCGGGACACCTGGCCAGAACCCGTCGTATAGTGGCATTCCAGCCACTTCTGCCGACGATCAGGGCTGATTAGCGTTCCTCACCATGATGTATGCCCAAATCGTCCTGTTCGACGGCTTCGACCCGTTGGACGTGGTAGCCCCTCTAGAAGTCCTGGTCGCCGGAACCACCCTGGCCAACAGCACCGCACCCAACAGCACCGCACCCAACAACACCGCAACCGGCAGCGGCCCGGCTGCGGGTGGCCCGACTGATGACAGCCCGGCTGGCAAGAGCCCGGCCGGCAACGGCCTGACTGATGACGTCCCGAAAGGCAACAACCCGACTGCCGCTGGCCTGACGGATGGCGGGCCGAAAGGAAACAACCCGACTGCTGGTTGCCTGACGGATGGCGGGCCGAAAGGCAACAACCCGACTGATGACCTGACTGATGGCAGGCCGGATGGCAACAGCCCGGTCGGCGGCAACTGGGAGGTCCGGCTGGTTTCGGCGGAGGGACCGCGCCGGGTGGTCAGTGGAACCCTGGGCCTGGCCCTGGACGCGACCGCCGCCCTTGACCCGGACCTGCCCGGCTATGTCCTGGTCCCCGGCGCTTCCGGGCCTCTCGACGAGATCCCGGCCCTACTGGCGCAGGCGGCCCGCTCCGAACTGGCCCCGCTGGCGGCGAAGGCGATGGCCAACCCGGAGATCACCATGACCACGGTCTGCGGCGGCTCACTGGCCCTGGCGATGGCCGGCCTGCTGGCGGGCCGCACAGCGGTGACCCATGTAGGTGGCCTGGACGCGCTACGGGCCACCGGCGTGACGGTCGTCGACGCCCGGATCGTCAACGACGGCGATCTGATTACCGGAGCCGGCGTGACCTCCGGCCTGGACCTGGCCCTCCACCTGCTCGAACGCTCCTTCGGCCCCCGAATCGCCCACGAGGTGGAGCAGCTGATCCAGCACGAACGCCGAGGCATCGTCTGGCGCTGACCCACTCACCCACTGACCCGCCCGTTTCAGCCGCTGGCCCGCTGACCAGCTCAGCCACTGACGGCTGCTGACCGCCCTGGAACACGAGCCGCTGCCAGGACGACCTTGGCGGTGACCTCGTCCAGGCCGGGCAGACCAGCCGACCCGCCAACACGCCGACCCGCTGACCCGCTGACCCGCTGACCCGCTGACCCGCTGACGGCAGGTTGTCAGAAGGCGTAGCACTCGCAATGCGGCAAGTTGTCAGAAGGTGCGGCACTCGCAATCCGGCAGGTCGTCGGCGTCGGCGGCGGCGTCGTCTTCCGGCGGTGGATGGCCGTGGGCCTTCTCGTAGGCCTCCCGGTACTGCTCCGGCGACATGATCACCAGCTCTTCAGGGTCCGCGTCCATGGTGCGAATTCTCGCTCGCCGTTGCACAGCCGCTGAGGCCGGACGGGCGGTCAGGCGTAGGCGCCGGCGGCGATGTCGTCCAGCAATGTCGGGCCGGTGGGGGTCCAGTCGAACCGGGTGCGGGTGATGTCGCTGGTGGCGGTCATGTCCCGGCCGAACAGGTGGCCCAGGAAACCGAAGTGTTCGACCGCGTCCGCCGGGTCGATCGACTTCACCGGGAGGTTCAGGGAACGGCCGATCGCGCCGGCGATGTCCCGGCTCAGGACCGCGGTCTCGGCCACCGCGTGCAGGCGGGTTCCGGCCGGGGCACCCTCCAGGGCCAGCCGGACCAGCCGGGCCGCGTCGTGCACGTGGACCGCCGACCACGCGGTGTCACCATCACCGACGTAACCGGACACGCCGGTGCGCCGGGCCGCCGCCACCAGGTAGCTGATGAATCCGTGGTCGCCGGTGCCGTGCACGGTCGGCGCGAACCGGGCCGCGATCACCCGGACACCCCGCGGCACGAACTCGAAGGCCAGGTTCTCGGCCCCACCGCGCGGACTGTCCGGCCCGTGCGACAGCGACAGATCGTTCTCGGTCGACGCCCGGCCGGTAGCGAGCGAAGCCAAACCGGAGGCGAAGAGGAATGGGTGGTCGGTTTCGGTCAGGGAGTCGGCGATGGTTTGGACTGCTGTGCGTTCGGCCCGGTTGGATTCGGCCGGGTTGGCCCAGTCGTGTTTGTTGGCCAGGTGGATCACCGCATCCGATGACGTCGCGCCTCGGCGGAGAGCCTCCAGGTCGTCGAGGTCGCCGGGTAGTGCGGTGGCGCCCTTCGCGGACAGGGCGGCGGCTGCCGCTTCGGTGCGGGCCAGGGCGGTGACGCGGTGGCCGTGGGCGAGGAGTTCGTCGACGGTGTGGCGGCCGATCCAGCCGCCGGCGCCGGTGAGGAACACGTGCATGATGGAGACTCCCAGTGATGTCAGCTTATGACATGACCGTACACCGTCATGTCAGCCTCTGACATCACTATGATGAGGATCATGGGGAGATGGCAGGGCGGCGCGAGCGAGCGCCTCAAGGAGGCGGCACTCGGTCTTTTCAGCACCCGGGGGTACGACCGGACCACGGTCGCCGAGATCGCCGCCGCCGCCGGGGTCACCGAGCGCACCTTCTTCCGCCACTATGCGGACAAGCGCGAGGTCCTGTTCGTCGATCAGACCGAGTTCGAGCGGGCGTTCCTGAGCAGCCTGCCGGAGACCGGTGACGACCCGATGCGGCTGATCGCGGCGGTTCTGGACGGCGCCGCCACGCTCTTCCCGGAGGAGCGCCGCGCCTGGTCCCGGGCCCGCCAGACGGTGATCACCACGAACGTCGCGCTGCAGGAACGCGAGCTTCTCAAGATGTCCACCCTGGCCCTGACCCTCACCAGGGCGCTGACGACCCGCGGCATCGACCCGACCAGCGCCGCCCTGGCCGCCGAGTCCGGCGTGACCGTCTTCCGCACCGCGTTCACGGTGTGGGTGACCGAGACCGAAACCCGCACATTCCCGGCAATCCAGCAGACCGTCCTGACCCGCCTGCACGCACTGATCGGCTAGATCCCCCCGGCCGAGCCTCCAACCATCACGCGGGAATGAGGCCGGCACCCGTCACGCGACCCAAGGCCGGCCGGCGCGGCAAAGGCCCGCCGACAACCACGGAATGCCGGCGTCACAAAGACCGGCAACCACGGAAGACCTGCGCCGTAAAGACCAGTAACCACGGAAGGCCGGCCGGCGATCAGGGGAAGGCTGGTCAGTGGCCTCGGAAAGCCTCCTCCAGCCACCACGACGGCTTGCCGGCGGCGATCTTGGCGTCGACGACCATCGGGGTCTCCCGCGGGCCCGCGAGCCATTCCCGGACCAGATCAAGATCTTCCGGTTTCTGTACGGTCACCGCAGCGCAACCGTGACCCCGCGCGATCGCCGCGATGTCCGTCGGCGGGAACCGTACCGTGTCCAACGGGTGGTCGCCCGGACCGAAATGGTGCACCTCGGCGCCGTACGCCTCGTCGTTGTAGACCACCACCAGCATGCCCAGGCCGAGCCGCCGGATCGTCTCCAACTCGGCGATGCCCATGAGAAAGCCGCCGTCCCCGCAGGCCGCGACCGGCAGCCGTCCCGGGGACGCGAGGGCCGCCCCGAGGCCGCTGGCCAGTCCGAGACCGATCGACTGGAACGACTGGGTGAAACAGAAGCCCTGATGATCCGGAACGGTCAGGAACATCGACGGGTAGCCCATGAAGTTGCCCGAGTCGACGGCCACCACCCGCTCGGCGGGCAGCAGATCGTCGAGTGCGATGGTCAGCGCCCGGGGGTCGATGTGGCTGTCGTCCCCCTCGTCACGGAACGCCACGTCCCGCCATCTGCCCTGGTCGCGCAGCTTTTCGCGTACCCAAGCAGCTCGGAAACCCTCGCGCGGGCCGGTGAGCGCCTCGCGGACCGCGACCGCGCTGAACGCCGCGTCGCCGACCACCCCGAGGTCGATCCGGTGGTGCCCGCCGAGCGGCGGCGCCTCCGTGTCCACCTGCACGACCGTGGCGTCCGGGCTGATCAGAGCCCCGTGCCGGGTGGTCCACATGGTCAGCGAGGCGCCCCAGGCGACCACCACGTCAGCCGACGTGATCAGCTCGGCGGCCAGTGGCGTGGCGAACCCGCCCGATACGTCCAGGTTCCACTCGTTGCCCTGGAACAGGGCTTTCGCCGCCGCCGAGGTGGCCAGCAGCGCCCCGCACGTCTCGGCGAGCGCCTCCAGCTCGGCCCGGGCGCCGAGCGCGCCCCGGCCGGCGATGAACACCGGCCGTTCGGCGCCCTGCAACAGATGGGCTAAAGCGGTCACCGCGTCGTCGGAGGCGCGGGGCGGTTGCACCGCCGGGGCCGGGGGCACGGTCGCCGGTTCGGCCGCGGCGGCCTGCACGTCCAACGGCAGATTCAGCACGACGGTACGTCTGTCGCGCACCGCGGTCCGCCACGCCCGGGTGGCGTCGGCGACCGCGGTCGCCGCGCTGTGCACCCGTTCACTGACCGCGCCGACGGCGTGCGCGAGGGCGTCCTGGTCGACCCGGAAGTTCGACCGCAGCGCCGACGCCGCCGGTTCGGCCGCGAGCACGATCATCGGGGTACGGCTCTTGGCCGCCTCGGCGATCCCGGTCATCGCGTTCGTCAGCCCGCAGCCCTGATGCACCGAGACGACCCCGACCCGGCCGCTGACCCGGGCGTACGCGTCCGCCGCCGTCGCCGCGCCGCCCTCGTGCCGGGTGGCGACGAACCGGGCGCCGTGCGCGACGAGCGCGTTCGTGACGTGGAAGTTCCCGCTGCCGACGACCCCGAAGACCAGGTCGGCCCCGAGCCGGGCCAGGGTCTCACCGACGACCCCGGCGACCGTCTGATCCGTCATCTCTCTCCCCTTCGACCTTTCGGTCAATCCCTCGACCCTCGACCCTCGACCTTTCGAGAAGCGGGGTCCGCGCCTTTCCAGTAGCGGGCCCACGCCATGCGAAAGGCGGGCCCGCGCCTTTCAGGTGACGGTCCGCGCCTTTCGGGTGGCGGGTCCGCGGTGAAACCGCCGTCCGAGCCGGGCCGTTTCTAGTGCTCGACCAGGGCCAGGACCCGGACCGGGCTGCCGGAGCCGCCGACGATCGGTAGCGGTGGGGCGATCACCACCGCGCCGGTCGCGGGCAGGCGGTCCAGGTTGCGCAGCTGGGTGAGGCCGTACTTGCCGGCGCCCAGCAGGTACGAGTGGCACGGGAACGGCGGATCGAACGAGTGCGCGGCGCCCGCGTCGGTGCCGACCGTCTCCACCCCGATTCCGATCACCGGCGACTCCTCGGCCAGCCATTTCGCGGCCGCCGGGGACACGCCCGGGGTGTGCGGGCCGGTGTCGTCCGCGTTCAGGAACGTCTCCTGGTCCTCGGACCGGGCGTCCCAGCCGGTACGCAGCAGCAGCCAGCCGCCCTCGGGCAGCGGTCCGTTCGCCGACTCCCACTCGCGGATGTCCTCGATCTCGAGCAGGAAGTCGGGATCCTTCGCCGCCCGGTCGGCCACGTCGATCACGGCCGCCGGGGCGATCAGCCGGGCCGCCGGGACCTGCGACACGTCCTCGCCGTCACGGCCGGTCACCCAGTGGACCGGGGCGTCGAAGTGGGTGCCGGTGTGCTCGCCGGTGTGGATGTCGTTCCAGTACCAGGCCGGGCCGCGGTCGTCGTACCGGCTGATCTCGGTGAGGCCGAACGGGATCGTGTTCGCGAACGGCGGCGGCAACTGCAGGATCGGGGTGCTCGCGGACAGTGGCGCGGTGAGATCGACGACCTCGATCCCGCCGCCACCGATCCCGGACAACAGGGCCTTCAGAACGCTCATCGACATCTCCAGGGGGCTTCGGCGACCGCTGAAGCCTACGGTCGGCCCGGCCGAACCGGTGAGCATCGACACTCCGTCGGGTCAACGCACGGAACCGCGCTCAGGATGCGCCGTCCCGGTCGCTGAGTGATGCGCCGTCCCGGTCGCTGAGAGACAAGCCTGCTCAGTCGCTGAGTGATGCGCCGTCTCAGTAGCGCGCGTGCACCTGTGTCACCGGGTGCCCGAGGATCTCCCCGATCGCGGCGAGCTCCGCGTCGTCGAGTTCCCACTCGGCCCGGACCCCGTTCCGCGCGATCAGCTCGAACCGGGCGAACCCGATCGGCCACCGGAACCGCAGCTCGTGCAGTGTGACCGCGGCCCCGCAGCAAAGCACCGTCGTGTTCAGGTCGTCGATGGCCGGGCCGCCACCACGCTCGGTCAGCAGATCCCAGAACCACTGGAGCCCGAGCGTGCCGTCGGACCGTGAACAGAAGAGATCCTCCATGAACTCGCGCCGTCGATCACGGTGATCCGCTCGTAGAAGACCGTCTCCACCTCGTCGACGCCGGCTCCGGGCCCGGCGAACAGTTCCTCGACGAACGTGACCGCCTTCGCGGCGTCCTCAGCCGTCGGCTGCCACACCGGATCCGCCGGAATCACCCGGATCAAACTGTCACTCATCCGCCAGGACCCTGTGCCCCGGGTATCAAGCGGGATCAGGAGGGTGCGACGCCCGTAGCGGTCGTCGGCGGTCCCGCCGGGACGCACCGGGCCACCACGGCGCGGGCGGGACCGGGGTGGTGGGTTTTCGGTGAGAGCCGCGTCCGGCCCGGCGGTCGCCGGGCGGTCCGGGGGCGGGATCACGTCGCGCGGGGGCTACGTGACGGATAGTGCGGTTGTCGGGATGATTAGCGTACAAAAGTGTAGGTTTGACCGTGCAGTTGATCTTTGGGCGGTAGCGATCCTGGAAGACCGTCTGGCCATCGGGGACAATGCTGTTTGTGGGATTCCTACAACTTCCGGTGCACGACATGCATGATCCGGCTTATGGCTCGACCGGGCGGTAGCCGAGAGGGTGGAGGAGTAGAAAGCTCACAGGGCTACCGGGAGGCTCGGCAAGTGTTCAGGCGTGTCGCGATCATCAACCGTGGGGAAGCCGCCATGCGGCTCATCCACGCCGTGCGGGATCTGTCCGCGGAGACCGGAACCCCGATCGAGACGGTCGCGCTCTACACCGACGAGGACCGGACCTCGACGTTCGTCCGGGAAGCGGACCTCACGTATCCGCTCGGTGCGGCGGCCGCTCGGCCCTACCTCAACCATGAGCTGCTGGAACGCGCCCTGATCGAGTCGGGTGCGGACGCGGCCTGGGTCGGCTGGGGCTTCGTCGCGGAGGACCCGGTCTTCGCCGAGCTGTGCGACCGGATCGGCGTCACCTTCGTCGGGCCGAGCGCCGAGGCGATGCGCAAGCTCGGTGACAAGATCGGCTCGAAGCTGATCGCCGAGGAGGTCGGGGTTCCGGTCGCGCCGTGGAGTCGCGGCGAGGTCGCGACCCTCGAGGACGCGCTGCGGGCCGGCGACGAGATCGGCTACCCGCTGATGCTGAAGGCGACCGCCGGTGGTGGCGGGCGCGGCATCCGGCGGGTGGACTCGGCCGCGGACCTGACCGACGCCTACGAGCGCACCAGCCAGGAGGCCCTGCGCGCGTTCGGTTCCGGTGTGGTGTTCCTGGAGCGCCTGGTCACCGGCGCCCGGCACGTCGAGGTGCAGATGATCGCCGACGGGCAGGGCGGCGCGTGGGCGCTCGGTGTCCGGGACTGTTCGGTGCAGCGGCGCAACCAGAAGGTCATCGAGGAGTCGTCCTCGGTCGTGATGGCTCCCGAGCAGGCCGCCGAGCTGAAGGAGTCAGCGGTCCGGCTGGCGCTCGCGGTGGGTTACCGCGGCGCCGGGACCGTCGAGTTCCTGTTCCACCCGGGCGAGAAGCTGTTCGCGTTCCTCGAGGTCAACACCCGCCTCCAGGTCGAGCACCCGATCACCGAGATCACCACCGGCACCGACCTGGTCAAACTCCAGCTGCACGTGGCAGGCGGCGGCCGCCTGGAAGGTGCGCAGCCCGCCGAGCAGGGCCACGCGGTCGAGGCGCGGCTGAACGCCGAGGACCCGGACCGTGACTTCGCTCCGTCACCGGGCCGCATCACCCGGCTCGCGCTGCCGGCCGGCCCGGGCATCCGGGTGGACACCGGGGTCAGCGAGGGCGACAGCATCCCGTCCGCGTTCGACTCGATGATCGCCAAGATCATTGCGTACGGTAAGGACCGCGACGAGGCCCTCGGGCGCCTGCGCCGGGCTATGTCCGAGACCACCGTCATCATCGAGGGCGGCTCCACCAACAAGAGCTTCGTCCTCGACCTGCTCGACCAGCCCGAGGTCATCGACGGCTCCGCCGACACCGGCTGGATCGACCGCGTCCGTGGCGAGGGCCGCCTGGTCACCCACCGGCACTCGGCGATCGCGCTGGCCGCCGCCGGCATCGAGGCCTACCAGGACGAGGAGGAGATCAGCCGGCAGCGGCTGCTCACCACCGCGCACGGCGGCCGCCCGCAGGTCCAGTTCGAGACCGGCCGTCCGCTCGACCTGAAGCTGCGCGGCGTCGGCTACCGGGTGCAGGTCTCCCGGCTGGGCCGCAAGCGCTTCCGGGTCGGGATCTTCTCCGGCGCCAGCTTCGGCTACGCCGACGTGGTCAGCGAACGGTTCGACGAGCACACCAGCCAGATGTACGTCAACGACCACCGCTTCCGCCTGGTCACCGCCACCCACGGGCCGATCCACACGATCGAGGTCGACGGTGTCACCCACCGGGTCAGCCGGGACGAGGGCGGCGTCGTCCGCTCCCCCGCGCCCGCCCTGGTCGTCGCCACCCCGCTCGCCGTCGGTGACGAGGTCGAAGCCGGCGCGCCCATCCTCGTGCTGGAGAGCATGAAGATGGAGAACGTGCTGCGGGCGCCGTTCAAAGCCCGGGTCCGGGAGTGCCCGGTCGCGGTCGGCAGCCAGGTCGAGACCGGGGCGCCGCTGATGCGCCTGGAACCGATCGGGAA
Organism: Actinoplanes couchii; assembly: GCF_016862075.1. Classification (GTDB taxonomy): domain Bacteria; phylum Actinomycetota; class Actinomycetes; order Mycobacteriales; family Micromonosporaceae; genus Actinoplanes; species Actinoplanes couchii. The sequence goes on from NZ_BOMG01000072.1 coordinate 21,968, forward strand.
CGCCGACGAGGAAGCCGACACCTCCACCGAGGCGGTCGAGATCGAACTGCCCGGCACGGCGTCGAGCGGGCACGGGCTGGACAACCTGCGGGCGCTGCTGCTCGGGTACGACGTGGACGCGGCCGAGGTCAAGACCTACCTCGCCGACCGTACGGGCCGTCCGGCCGCCGGTGAGATCGAGCTGCTGACCATCTGCGCCGACCTGCTCGAACTGTCCCGGAACAAGCCGGGGAACGACTTCAAGACCGAGCCGGGCAACGCCGTGCACAGCCCGCGCGAGTACTTCCACAGCTACCTGCAGAGCCTGGACGTGGAACGGGCCGGTGTCACCACCGACTTCCAGGCCCGGTTGACCCAGGTGCTCGCGCACTACGGGGTCACCTCGCTGGACCGTTCGCCGGAGCTGGAGGACGCGGTCTTCCGGATCTTCCTCGCCCTGCAGAAGTCAGCGGCCAACGTGGGGGTCGTGTCGGAGATCCTCCGGCAGTGGATCGCCGGGAACCCGCCCCAGGAATCCGATTCCGAGCGTGCGGGCATCGCCCTCGAGCACCTGATCGAGGCCACCCAGGTTCGGTTCCCCTCGGTTTCCGACCTGGCCCGGGGAATCGTCTTCCGGTGGTACGCGCAGCCGCTGTTGCGGCGTACCCGGGCCGAGGTCTACGCCTCTGTCCGGGCTGACCTCCGGCACCTCGACCACCATCCCGGGGCCTCGGACCGGGATGCCCGGATTCAGAGCATGGTCGCCTGTTCCGAGCCCCTGGTTCGGCTCCTGGGGCAGCGGATCGGGCGGCCCGGGCGGGACCATGTTCCGCTGCTCGAGGTGTTGACCCGGCGTTACTACGACAACCGTGGGCTGGCTCCGGTATCGGTGCGGGCCGTGGGGTCGGTTCGGTTCATGGTCACCTCGCATGCCGGGGAGCGGGTGACGCGCATTGCGGCGACCGCTATCGACATTTCGGAAATGTCGGATTCGCTCCGGGCGTTGGGGCCGCTGGATATTGATGTCGCTGATATCTACATCGCCTGGGACTCGCAGCCCGCTTCGGCTGACGAGGTGGCTGCCGCTCTGGGGGCGCACTTCGAGGGGCTGGCGCTGCCGGGGGTTCGGCGGATTACGGCGACGATTGCGGGCACGAGTGGTGCGGTCATGCACCACCACTTCACGTTCCGGTCTGATAAGTCCGGATATTTCACCGAGGACCGGCTCATTCGTGGTCTGCACCCGCAGATCGCGCGCCGGCTGCAGATCTCGCGACTGCAGGAGTTCGACCTCACCCGGCTGCCGTCCACCGACGAGGAGATGTACCTCTTCAAGGCGGTCGCCAAGAACAACGGCACCGACGAGCGCCTCATCGCGATGTACCAGGTCCGCGACCTGACCGCGCTGCGCGAGACCGACGGGCGCCTGGTCGCGCTGCCCGCCCTCGAACAGGCCGTCACCCTCACCCTGGACGCGATCCGCAACATCCAGGCGCTGCGCCCGCAGAACAAGAGGTTCGACACCAACCGGATCATGATGTACGTCTGGCCGGTCACCGAGTTGTCCCTGGACGAACTCAACGCTCTCGTGCAGCGGATCCTGCCGACCGCCTCCGGGGCCGGTCTGGAGGAGGTGCAGTTCATCGCCCGTCAGCGCCGGTCCAGCGGGGAACTGACCGAGGTCGCGGTGACGATCACCCTGGAACCGGGCAACGGCGCGCACCTGCACGTCGGCGAACCGTCCACCGCGCTGGTGCAGCCGCTCGACGACTACCGGCAGAAGGTGCTGCGGGCGGCCCGGCGCGGGACCGTCTACCCGTACGAGCTGACCGGTCTTCTCGGTGAGTTCGTCGAGCACGACCTCGACGCGGACCGGGTGCTGGTGCCCGTCGACCGGCCGAAGGGCAGGAACTCGGCCGCGATCGTCGCCGGTGTCGTCTCCAGCGTCACCGAGCGTCACCCCGAGGGCATCAAGCGGGTCGTGCTGCTCGGCGACCCGACCAAGTCGCTGGGTGCGCTGTCCGAGCCGGAATGTGCCCGGGTCATCGCCGCCCTCGACCTCGCCGAGTCGATGCGGGTGCCGCTGGAATGGTTCGCGCTGTCGTCCGGCGCCCGGATCTCGATGTCGTCCGGCACCGAGAACATGGACTGGGTGGCGGCCGCCCTCAAGCGGATCGTCGAATTCACCCAGGGCGGCGGCGAGATCAACATCGTGGTCGCGGGGATCAACGTCGGCGCCCAGCCGTACTGGAACGCCGAAGCCACCATGCTCATGCACACCAAGGGCATCCTGGTCATGACGCCCGACTCGGCGATGGTCCTCACCGGCAAGCAGGCCCTGGACTTCTCCGGTGGTGTCTCGGCCGAGGACAACTACGGCATCGGCGGGTACGACCGGGTGATGGGCCCCAACGGCCAGGCGCAGTACTGGGCGCCGAGCCTGCCCGCCGCCCGGGACGTGCTGATGGCCCACTACGACCACACCTACGTGGTGCCGGGTGAGTCCGGGCCGCGTCCCGCCCTCACCACCGACCCCGCCGACCGGGACATCTCCAGCTACCCGCACACGGTGGCCGGCAGCGACTTCGCCACCGTCGGTGAGATCTTCTCGGCCAGTCACAACCCGGACCGCAAAAAGGCCTTCGACATCCGTACGGTGATGCGTGCCGTCTCCGACCAGGACCACCCGGTCCTGGAGCGGTGGGCCGGCATGGCCGACGCGGACACGTCGGTGGTGCAGGACGCGCACATCGGCGGCCGCCCGGTCTGCCTGGTCGGCATCGAGTCCCGCCCGGTCACACGGCGCGGGTTCCCGCCCACCGACGGCCCGGACACCTACACCGCGGGCACCCTGTTCCCCCGGTCGTCGGCGAAGACCGCACGCGCCATCAACACCGCCTCCGGCAACCGCCCCCTCGTCGTGCTGGCCAACCTGTCCGGCTTCGACGGCTCCCCCGAATCGATGCGCAACCTCCAGCTGGAGTACGGCGCGGAGATCGGCCGGGCGGTCGTCAACTTCGACGGCCCGATCATCTTCACGGTCATCTCCCGCTACCACGGCGGCGCATTCGTGGTCTTCTCGAAGATGCTCAACCCGAACATGACGGTGCTCGCCCTGGAAGGCTCGATGGCCTCGGTCCTGGGCGGCGCCCCCGCGGCAGCGGTCGTCTTCGCCGGCGACGTCAACAACCGCACCGCCAACGACCCCCGGGTCGCGGAACTGCAGGCCGAGGTGGCAGCGGCGTCAGGCGCCGAGCGGGCCGCGTTGAGCACCCGCCTGGCCGAGGTCCACGCGTCGGTCCGAGCCGAAAAACTGAGCGAGGTGGCCGCAGAGTTCGACCGCGTCCACAGCGTCCAGCGCGCCGTAGAGGTCGGCTCGGTAGACGCCATCGTGAGCACAGCAGACCTACGAGCCCGAATCATCGAATCCATCGAACACGGCCTGAAGAGCTGATCCACCACCCCATCACCTGATGCACCACCTGGTTCGCCGTTCGGTTTACCGCCTGGTTGACCACTCCGGTTGACCACTCCGGTTGACCACTCCGGTTGACCACCGCAGTTGACCAACCCGGTTGACAAGCCCGGTTAACCACCGCGGTTGACCAACCCGGTTAACCACCGCGGTTGATCAGCCCGGTTAACCACCTTGGTTCACCACTGCCAGACCGTGCCCGGCACTGACCCGGGCACGGTCTGTGCTTTTCTCCCTCTCTCCTCTCTTCCCCCTTCTCCTCCCGTCCTCGCCGTCGCGCTTGTCTTCACTGTCGGGCTTGTCTTCACTGTCGCGCTTGTCTTCACTGTCGGGCTGTCCCCGCCGTCGCGCTGCTCGCTTACTACCGACCACATCCCGCCCTCCAGCCATCTCTCCTTGTGCCGATTTCCCTTCCAACCGCCCACCTTCCGCGGGCCGGTCCTCCATCCGCCCGCGACCGCCGGACCTCTCGCCTGTTGCCTTCCGCTAGCCACTCTCTCTCCCACCGCGCCCTCACCTCACCGCTCTCCACCCCCGTGCCCCTCTGCTCACCGCACTCCGCCGCCGCGCCCTCTGCTCACCGCACTCCGTCTTGGGGGCGGACCTTTTCCTTCCGGCCGGGCGCCCGGGTCAATCGCGGGGTGCGTTGATCAACGGGCAGCACGCATCTCCGGTGATCACTATGATCAGCGGCCATGTCCGCTGCTCCCGCCTGGCATCCCGACCCGTACCGGAACGCCCGCATCGCCCTGCAACAGGGCGACACTGCTCCGGCCCTGCACCTGCTGGGCGCGGCCCGAGGCGACGCCGAAGCCCGCATCCACGCCCTCGACACACTCAGCAGAAGCAGCGCGTTGCACCGTCTTCCCCAGTTGGAGGCCCAACTCGCCACCGAGCCGTCGAACGCCGACCTGCTCCTCCTGGTCGGGGCCCTCCAACAGCAGGCAGCCTGGGACGCCCGAGGCGCCGCCTACATCTCGCACACCAGCGCCGACCAGATCAACGGCCTGATGCGGCACATGGTCCGAGCCCGCACGTCGCTGCGCCGCGTCACCGAACTGCTGCCCGACGACCCGGCCCCCTGGTATGAGCTGATGGGCTGCGCCATGGCCGCTCAGGACTACCACAACGAACCGCACGACATGTGGAACGAACTGGTCCGCCGCGGAGGAGACGTCTCCTACGCCGCCACCCGCCTGCGCATGACGACACTGACCGCGAAATGGCACGGCAGCCGCGAGGAATGTTTCGCGTTCGCCAGGGAGAGGACCCGAAACCTGACCCCGGGACATCCGCTGTACGCCTTGATCCCACTGGTTCACATCGAGGAATACGTCTCCCAACGCTCCGACGACAAGGTCCTGACCCGAGTCCGGGCAGTGTTCCGCTATTTCAGCCGCCGCCCGGTCCGCGAGGAGATCGAAGCAGCCTCCGACGCCCTGATGGCAGCCGCCGACACCTTCGCCACCCACACCGCGTCGCCGGCGGCCCACCAGGCGTTCGGCTACGTCTTCGACGACCGGGGCGACCTGAAACGAGCCCGCCGGCACCTGGAACGCAGCGGCGACGAAGCGATCTGGCCCTGGCTCTACTTCGGCGACGACGACTGGGATCTCTTCGACAAGGCCCGCATGCGAGCCGACCTCCCTCGTCTCCCCCGCCCGTAACCCACTCCCCGTCCCCCTGTCGTACCGGCCCGCCGCCGGGTGTTCGCATGATCCGGATAACCTCTTGCGTACATCCGGCTGAAGGGAACGAACAGGGTTGGCGATCGGAGACGACCTGCGACTGCTGCGCGCCTACGAGCCGGTGGCCAGGTTCACTGAAGGTGAGTACTTCTTCCCGGTCTCGGTCGAGCAGTACGTGAGCCAGGCCAGCCTGTGGCGTGTCGAACCGCGCGGCGGCAGCCCGGTCCAGGTGGTTCCGTCGGGCGAACTGACCCTCGACACCCTCGCCGCGGCCGGCGGCGCCGAGCAGGGGCTGGGCTATTCGCTGTCCGGCATCGGCAACGGCGAGAAGCATCTCGCCCACATCCCGCTGCGTGACCGGCCACCGCACCTGGCCCGGTCCAGCCGTCTCGCGTCGGTCGGTCTCACCGGCCGCCTGGTCGACACACTCAACCGTTTCTCCCTGCTGTTCCGCGGCAGTGTCCCCGGCGGCAGCGCGGCCCGCTCCTTCCTGCTGCAACGCGATCACCTCGACACGTCGCGGCCCACTTATTACGGGCGGGTGCTGCGGGACGACCCGTGGATCGTCTGTCAGTACTGGTTCTTCTACAGCTTCAACAACTGGCGTTCCGCGTTCGGTGGGGTCAACGAGCACGAGGCGGACTGGGAGCAGGTGACCGTCTACATCGACGCCAACGGCACTCCCGGTCCGGACGGCCTGCCGGAGCCGTCGTGGGTGGTCTTCTCGGCCCACGACGAGACCGGTGACGACCTGCGCCGTCGCTGGGACGACCCGGACCTGACCGTCGCCGACGGGCATCATCCGGTGGTCTTCGTCGGTGCGGGCTCCCACTCGGGCGCCTATCTGCCCGGCGACTATCTGATCACCGTACGGCCGCCCCGTCTCCGTGGTCTGGTCAACGCCCTGCGCTGGTCCGCGCGGCTGCTGGCGCCGTGGTCCCCCGAGGACCAGAACAACGTCGGCATTCCGTATGTCGACTACGCCCGCGGTGACGGCCGTTCTGTCGGTCCCGGGCAGAACGAGCCCTGGCAGGCCGTCGGCATCGACGAGAACACCCCGTGGGTCCGTGACTTCCGCGGTCTGTGGGGTCGCGACACCCTGGACCGGCTCGGCGGCGAACGTGGCCCGGCCGGCCCCCGGTACCAGCGCGACGGCACGGTGCGCCAAGCCTGGGCCGACCCGGTCGGCTGGGCCGGCCTCGCCAAGGTGACCCCAGACCCGGCCGCCGAACAACAACTCGTCGAGGAACGAAACCAGCGCGACATCGACCGTCTCGCCGAACTCGACACCGAGATCTCCACCCTGCGCCACGAGCTGACACTGGCCGCGGCCGGTCTGCCCGCCGCGGACCCCGAGGTGCGGGCCCTGGCCGGCGAGGAACAGAAACTGCTCGGCATGAAGATGGAACGCACCCGTCTCGCCGACGAGTTGCACCGGGCCACAACGGCGACGCCGGTCAATCAGCATCCGCACGCTCATCTGTTGCATCGTCGCCTCCCTCTGGAACACGCAACCGGCTTCCTGGGCCGGGCACGGTCGTGGTGGTCGGTGATCAGCACCCCGCTGATCCTGTGGGCGATAGGCGCCGTGATCTCTCCTCTGGACTTCTCCGGCGAGGAGACGGCCCTGGCACTGCTCCTGGTACTCCTCCTGGTCGAAGGCTTCGTCCGCGGCAAGTTCCTGGCCGTGATCCTCCGCATCCTGCTGGCAGTGGCCCTGATACTCGTCCTGGCCGTCCTATGGTTCGACGGCCGCTACGTCGTCACTTTCACCTGCTTCGGCGCAGCCTTGGTGGTCCTCCTGGTAAACGTCCGCGAAGCCACCCGCCGCTGACCCCCTTCACACCGTCCACAAACCCGCCACCACCCATCCATCGCCCAAAAGCCCACCACCAGCAGGCGCCCCCGCCTTACGCCTGCTGGCCTACACTCCACTCGCGCCCCGCGCCCCGCGCCCCGCGCCCCGCGCCCCGCGCCCCGCGCCCCGCGCCCCGCGCCCCGCGCCCCGCGCCCCGCGCCCC
>NZ_BOMG01000073.1 GCF_016862075.1 Actinoplanes couchii
GCCCCGCGCCCCGCGCCCCGCGCCCCGCGCCCCGCGCCCCGCGCCCCGCGCCCCGCGCCCCGCGCCCCGCGCCCCGCGCCCCGCGCCCCGCGTGCCAGTGCCGTCAGGTCTGCAGGAAGCGGATTACGGCCAGGACCCGCCGGTGGTCGGCGTCCGACGGCGGCAGGTCGAACTTGGTGAAGATGTTGGTCACGTGCTTCTCCACCGCTCGCTCCGAAACCCGGAGACCGGCAGCGATGGCCGTATTGGACCGCCCCTGCGCCATCAGTCCCATGACCTCCCGCTCCCGCGGAGTGAGTTCGGCAAGCTGCTCCCGGTGCTCACTGCGACCGAACAACTGCGTGACCACATCGGGATCGAGCGCCGTGCCACCCGCCGCGACCCGGTGCAACGCGTCCACGAAGTCATCCAGCTGAACAACACGTTCCTTGAGCAGGTACCCCACCCCCTCGGCCCCGCCGGCCAACAGTTCAGCGATGAAGGCCGTCTCGACGTACTGCGAAAAGATCATCACCCCCGTCCCGGGGAACTCCCGCCGAAGCCGAACCGCAGCTCGCAGCCCTTCATCCGTATGACTGGGCGGAAGCCTGATGTCCACGATCGCAATGTCAGGCGGCTCCGCGGCAACCGCCTTGAACAGGGCCGGAACATCCACCACAGCCGCCGACACCTCATGCCCGCGAATCGCGAGCAGCTGAGCCAGCCCTTCCCGAAGAATCGCCGAATCCTCAGCGATGACGATGCGCATCCCGGTCATTCCCTTTCCATGCCGTCGCCGCTCGGACCCGGCACCGCACTCACCACTTACTCGGACACCTCAGCCGCCGACCCGAAACTTCGCACTCGGCTACACGGGCACCGGACAGGGGATCTCAACTGTGATCGTGGTCGGCCCACCCGCTGGGCTGTCGATCGTCAGCTGCCCGTCGACGACCCGGATCCGCTCCGTCAGGCCGGCCAGTCCTCCACCGGCTCGCTGGAACGCACCGCCACTCCCGTCGTCGTGAACCCGTATCACCAGCACTTCGTCCACCAGATCGACCCGGATCGTAGCCTTGCGTGCACCGCTGTGCCGTCCGGCGTTGGTGAGCAGCTCGCACACCGTGAAGTAGGCGATGCTCTCCAGAGCTGGGGGCGGTCTCCGGGGCAGATTCGTCTCGATCGTGACCGGCACCGCGCTTCCCGCCGCGACCGTGTCCAGCGCCGCCTCCAATCCGTTGTCCAGCACCGGTGGGTGGATCCCCCGAACCAGATCCCGCAGCTCCGCCACCGCGACGGCCAAGGTGTCCTGCGCGGTGTCGATCACAGCGAGAACGTGCTCGGTCGAGGCGCGGGCGGTGATGAGCTCCCTGGCCATGGCCAGGTGCATACCGACGCCGATCATCCGGGCCTGGGCGCCGTCATGAAGATCCCGTTCGAGGCGCCGGAGGGTGATGTCGTTGTCCTTGACCGCACGGTCGCGCGAGTCTCGTAGGTCGTCCATCCGCTGGCTGGTCCTGCTGGGCCCGAGCAGCCCTCGGATCAGCAGCCTCTCCACCGCGAGAACGGCCTGCACCATCCAGGGCCCGAGGAACAGGAGCAGCACCCCGACCAGAAGCACCACGATCCCTTGTGGCTCCAGCGCGTCGGGACGGAACGGCGCGCTGATCAGGCTGATCAACCCGTAGACATAGAAGCCACCTCCCAGAGTCAGGGACAGCACCGCCACCGGCGGCTTGATCAGCGCATATGCGATGACCCGCCAGCCAACGGGATCGCTGAGGACAGCACGTCGCCACCCGAACGCCCCGAGCCCGGATGTTGCCCGGGAGGGCGTCGGAACCTGCTCGCCGAGAAGCCGGGCAGCCAGCGCCCGCCGGTAGCCACCGAGGCCTACGGCAGCCCGCAGAATCGCCGCCAGGAGCCAGGCACCGAGCGGGGTCAGCAGCAGGATCCCACCGGCCAGGCCACCGAGCAGCAGAACCACCGCACTCAGCAGATCGATCGGCAGAACCACGAACAGGTAGGTGAGCCCTCTCCGTGCCCGGGGGCCGAAGATCGTGGCCAATGTCGTCTTCATCCCGCACAGCTTCCCTCGCTGAAGGGCTGGGCACGATGGTGCCAGCACGCCGACGAGGGTACGGATAACCGAACCATCATCAGCGTGCCAGCCCGACTGTGCCCGGAGCCGTCCGCGGCCAGGCTCAATGGCATGCCCAATCGATTCCCCTCCTCGTGGCGAAGCCTGATGGCGACCACCCTGGCCGGTCTGAGCATCGTCGGTGGTTCCGCTCTCGGCCCGTCCCTCCCGACGCTGCCGGGCACCGCCGCGCTGGCGCTGTTCGGCCCGGCCCAGTCGGCGCGAGCGATGGTCGCGCCCGGCATCCACGACTGGCTGGCCGACACCGCCTCTCCGCCGGATCCACGCTCCGCCACGGTTCAGGAGGTGGCCGACTTCTTCACCCACGTCTCCGCGATCGACAGCACCCGCCTCGCCCACCGATTCCCCGAGATCGTCGGCAATCTCGACGGCGCTCCCACCACCTTGCGATACACCGCCAACCGATCCCGCCGCCCTCAGCTCGCGGGCCGGCAGATCCTCGCGTTCGACGACCGGGGTGACGGTCGCATCGTCGAGACGATGGGCGATCTCGACAACGCCGACCGGGTGATCGTGCTGGTGCCGGGTGTCAGCACCGGACTGGCCAACTTCGACACCGGGCTCGGCGGCATCCAGCGACGGGCCCTCGCCTGGCAGGCGAGGCAACTGTTCGAGCAGGCCCGGACCGTCGATCGGACTGCACGGGTCGCGGTGGTGGCGTGGCTGGGCTACAACCCGCCCGAGGGCATGGGCCAGGAGGTCGTCAGGGAGGATCGGGCTGTTTCCGGCGCCGCCGATCTCGTCCGTTTCGTCGATGCTCTGGTTCTCGGGCATGCCGAGCGGTCGGTCGTCGTGGTCGGTCACAGCTACGGCTCCACCGTCGCTGGGTTGGCCGCGGCGCACCTGAGCGGCCAGGTCACGGATGTGGTCGCGCTCGGCAGTCCCGGCATGGGAGTCGACGGGATCGCCGGGTTGCACACTGCCGCCCGGGTGTGGGCCTGCGCCTCGCCCGACGACTGGATCCGCCGCGTTCCCGGCGTGCGAGTGCTCGGCCTCGGGCACGGCCGCCTGCCCTTCGACCCTGACTTCGGCGCACTGCCCCTGCCGTGTAACGACGTCGAGGGCCATGACGGCTACTTCGTTCCCGGTACCTCGTCACTACGGGCACTGGCGGCGATCGCGACCAACAGTGAGGAGACGGATCCCCGATGATCATGGATGCCTTCGAACTCCTCGCCCGATGGGGCCGCCACCGCCCCACGACCGGATGGCACCGGGATTCCTTCCCAACGGCCGGCCTCCGAGTCCCGCCCGCGCACACAAGCGACACCACCCGCACCCGCACCCGCACCGGTGCCGGTGCCGGTGCCGGTGCCGGTGCCGGTGCCGGTGCCGGAGGCGGAGGCGGAGGCGGAGGCAGTAGCGGTGGCGGAGGCGGCAATAGCGGCGGCGGCAATAGCGGCGGCGGCAATAGCGGCGGCGGCAATAGCGGTGGCGGCGATTCCAGCGAAGGCCAATCTTGCTTCCTGGGCCGACGCGCATTCCCAAAGCTGAATTCGGAGTCCCCACCACACACCGATCCACCCAGCTTCGGAACACGGGAGACACGCGAGATGAGCGGGCCGGCGCTGGCACCGATCCCGCAACGGACGGATTCGAACGTCGAGCGGGAAGCGTGGCACGGCAGGTCGTTGGCCGAGCCGGACGACGCCGATCCAGCACTTGCACGTCGACCGGATGGGACAGCGCGTGGGCTCTACTGTGGCGCCGTGAATGATGATCTGCAGCGACCTTCGCCCATGCGAGGGCTATGGGCTCTGACCATCGGTGGTCTGGTTCTGGCTGGGCTACTCGTGGCGCTGGATCCTGTGATGACGGTGGAGGACTGCCCAAACTACGGCGGAAATGGAAACGCCAGCATCTTTGAGAACGAGGCTTGGGACCTGTATCTGCCAGCGCTTCTTCTCTTGTGGATGGCGTCGACGGTGGTGGAGCCGTTCGTCCCGCACACACGCCGAGGCCGTGGAGACACCACGGCTCGAGCGTTGATATCGGTCAGCCTCTCCGTTGTCGGTTCCTGCTTCATCGGCGGGCTGTTGCTTACCTGCCACTGACCCCGGAAAACCGCATGACGCCGTCCAGGCACAGGTCATAGCGGAAGAAGCCGAAGCGGTGGGAGCCCGCAAGCGGAGCCCAAACAGCAGAGACCGGAGCGGCGAAATACTAATAGAAAGCGCCCGGAACAGCGGAAACCGGAGCTTGGAGGCCCGGCCGCGGAGATCGGGGGTGTTGGGAGGCGGAGTGTTGAGGAGGTGATCAGGCCGTGTCAACCACTGCGGTGGAAAGGCAATCAGGCCACGTCGACCACTGCAGTGGAAAAGACCAAGCCGCGTCAACCGCTGCGGTGGATGGGCAGCCAGGCCGCGTCAACAAGGTGGTGGGAGACCAACCAAGCTGCGTCAACTACTGCGGTGGGGAGGTGATCAGGCGGCGTTGACGACTGCGGCTGCCAGGATGATGCCTAGTACGGCACCGCCGACGCCTGCTGCGGCTGCGTACCAGCCGAGAGGACGGTCGCCCAGGAAGCCGGCTACCAGGCCCAGGATCAGGGCGATCAAGCCGAACAGTACGGGGATGAAGAGGACGGCGATTACGGCGCAGACGAAAGCGATGATGGTGCAGACTCGGGCGGCGGAGTTGGGGCGGCCGCCTGTGGGGTGGGACATGTCGGTACCTCCCGGGTTCCGAGGTGCTGGCACCGTCTGTCTACCCAGGACTCAACTGCGCCACTCCTATCCCCTTCAAGACTGCGTGTCGCGCTCTTCCGGTCCCCTTCAGGACTATGGGTCGCGCTCTTCCGGTCCCCTTCAGGACTATGGGTCGCGCTCTTCCGGCCAGGGCTTTTGACTGGTCACGCCTGCCCGATCGGGGCTTGGTGCGTTATGGGGCGGTGAGGATTTCGACTAGTCGATCTACGTATGCTCGGCGGTGGGTTGCGTCGGTGGGGACTGTTTGTGGTGCGGCGTGTGTCAGCTGGGCGTGGCCCAAGTAGGCGCTCACCGCGAACAGGGCTCGGTGGTGGGCCTCGGTGCTGTTCAGGCCCAGGGCTTCGAACAGACCTGCGGTGTAGGCGATTCGGCGCTCCGTTACCCGGGCCAGCACGGGGGCCACGTGTGGGTGGTCGGCCGTGGCCAGCATGCCCAGCTCGATCGAGTCGGCGCGGGGCCTGGCCGTGTTCTCGATGACGGTGCCGATCAGGAGACGGATCCTCGCCAGCGGATCGGGTTCCGCTTCCACCAAGGCGATCACCCCGTCCGTGAGGTGAGTTTCCCAGCGCTGCAGTGCCGCTTCGATCAGCGCGTCACGGTTGGCGAAATGCCAGTAGAAGCTGCCCTTGGTGGCTCCGAGACCAGCCGCCAGCGGCTCGACCGCCACGGCCGCGAGACCGCCTCGGGCGATCGCCTCCAGTGCGGCTTTGGTCCAATCGTCGGCCGTGAGGCGGGGCGCAGATTGTTTCGCGGCTGGGCGTGGGCTCATTTCCATACGCTACAGTACGGAAAACTATACGCCACCGTATGGAACGGAGGAGAGCATGGTGGAAAGCGTTCACGAACGTGTCCTTCCGGTGCCCGCTGACGAGGTGGGGCGGCTGCTGGACCGGCTGGCCTCTCCCAGCGACCCGCTGTGGCCCGTTCCCCAGTGGCCTCCGCTGCGGTTCGACCGTCCGCTGCAGGTCGGCGCCGATGGTGGGCACGGTCCGATCCGGTACCACGTCACCGAGTACCGGCCCGGTCGTCTGCTCGAATGCACGTTTCATCCCCGCATCGGGATCACCGGCACCCACACTCTCGAGGTGGTGCCGACCGGGGCTTCGTCGTGCGTGTTGCGGCACCGGCTGATCGGGCGTGCGCACGGTCGCATGCGGTTGCTCTGGCCTCTGGTCATCGGTTCCGCGCACGATGCGGTTCTCGGGCAGCTTCTGGATAATGCTGAGCGGGCCGTCACCGGTGGTGTCGCCCGGCCGGTGCGGTACGGGTTCGCGGCCCGTGTGGCGTCGTCGCTGGCCCGGGTCCGAGGCAGGGGCCAAGGCCGGTTGCGGAACCTGGTGCGGTTGCGGAACCCGGTGCGGTTGCGGAACCCTGTGCGGTTGCGGAACCTGGTGCGGTTGCGGAACCCGGTGCGGTTGCGGAACCCGGTGCGGTTGCGGAACCCGGTGCGGTTGCGGGGCCGGGTGCGGGTGCGAAGCGGGCCGGTGCCCGCCGGAGCCGTCCTGCTGCACGAGGCTCTGCCCCGTCCCGATCTGGCCGACGCCTACTCGGTTCGGGTTCCGCCTGGGTCGAGTCTTGATCCGCAGACTTGGGCCGACGCCGTCTTCCGGAATCCACCGGCGGCGGTGAAGGCCATGTTGCGCCTTCGGAACGTCGTGGTGGTTCCGTTCGGGATCGAACCCGGCGACCGATCGGCATTCGACACCGTCGCCCGCAGCGGGAACGAGGTTCTTCTCGGCACCGACGCCGGCCATCTCGATTTTCGGGCCAGCGTCCTGATAACCGGCACCGCGACGACCAGCACCGCAGCTTCCGATGCCGCAACTTCCGATGTCCCGGTCTCCGATGTCCCGGCAAAGGCCGCCCACGCCTACGACACCACATTGGACAGCGCCACGACAAGACGCCAGGCAAAGGGAGGACCCGCTGAGGGAGGACCGACGCGGGAAGAACCGACGCACGAAGAGCTGACGAGGGAAGGGCCGACGCGGAGAGAACCAGCGAACGGATGTCCGACGAGCAAAGGACCAGCGAACGCTGGGCCACCAAACACGAGGCCACCAAACACGGGGCCGGCGAACGCGGGACCGACAAGCCGAGAGCCAACGAGCGGAGGGTCGGCAGACGCGGAGCCTTCAAACGCGGGACTGGCGGACGCGGGACTGGCGGACACGGGACTGGCGGACACGGGACTGGCGGACACGGGACTGGCGGACACGGGACTGGCGGACACGGGACTGGCGGACGCGGGACCGATGAGCGGGGAACCAGCAAACGGAAGGTCGACGGACCGAAAGCCGACGAGCGGAGAACCAACGAGCGGCGGATCGATGAGCGGCGGGGCGGCGGACGGGAACAGCGGTGAGGAAAGCGGGCGTGAAAAAGGCCGGGCAGGATTCGTGGTGACTCTTTCGACCCACGCCACTGTTCGGTCCGGCGTGGGTCGTGTCTATCTGGGGCTGGTCAAAGTGGCGCACCCGGTGATTGTCAAAGCCATGCTTCGCCGGGCCGTTCGGGTCAGGCCAGCATCCGGGCGAACTCCTCTGGGGCGATGACCGGAATTCCCAGCTGGGCTGCCTTCTTGGCCTTGGCCGTTGTCGTCTCGGCGGTCACCAGGGCTGTCGTCTTCGCGGATACGCTGCTGGAAGCTGAGCCGCCCAGGGCCTCGATTCGTTCGCTGACCGTGGTTCGGGTGTAGCCGGGGACCGAGCCGGACACCACGTATGTCTGGCCGGCCAGCGGCTTGGCTCCCCCGTCATCCAGGACCTCCATGGTCAAACCTGCCGCGTTCAGGCGGTCGATCACGTCACCCATCGCCAGTAGGCCGTCCACCACGTGCTGGGCCTTGATCGTGCCCATCTTGTCGATCTCCGCGATCTCCTCGACGGTGGCCGCTCTCAGGGCCGGCATCGACTTGAAGCGGGCCGCCAGCCAGCGGCCGACGCTGCGGCCGGTCATCCGGATGCCCAAGCCGGTCACCACCCGGTTGAACGGCTGCTGCTTGCTGGCCTGCAGACCGGCGATGATCCGGTCGGCGTTGGAACGGCCCAGCATCACCGTGCCGCCGGCCGTCGTCCTGCCGACGGGGAGTTCGGCGATCGTGTCGGCGGTCAGGTCGTAGAGGTCGGCTACCGTCCGGGCCAGGCCCGCCTCGATGATCGCGTCGCAGAACGAGTCACCGGCGCCGTCCACGTCCAAGGCCTCGCGGCTGCACCAGTACGCGAGCGCGTTCGCCGCCGCACACGATGCGGTGTGGCAGCGCCAGAGCAGGCTCGACTTGTCCCACGGATCGCCGCACTGCGGGCACACCTCGGGCGCCACCCACGGGGTCAGACCGTGCGGCTGGTCGCCGATCGGCGCGGTGACCCGCGGGATGACGTCGCCGGCCCGCCACACCGCTACGGTCTGGCCGATGGCGAGGCCCTGCTCGGCGACCCACTGCGGGTTGTGCAGGGTGGCCTTGGTGACGGTGGTGCCGCTGACGTGGACCGGGTCGATGATCGCCCGCAGGCTGATCCGGCCGGTCCGGCCGACCCGCACCTCGATGTCGCGCAGCACCGTGGAGGCGGTGTCGGGTGGATATTTGAAGGCTACGGCCCAATACGGGGTACGGCTGGCGAGGCCCAGTCGCCGCCGGGTGGACTCGGCGTCCGCCTTGATCACCGCGCCGTCGATCGGGAAGTCCAGGGTCGCGCGGCGAGCACCGATCAACTCGATCGCGGCGATCACCTCCGCAGCGGTGGTGCACTCCCCCGCCGCCTCCGGCACGAGACGGCACGCAGCAGGAAAGCCCAACTCCTCAGCACGGGCCATGCGACCGAGGTGGCTGGTCATGCGACCAAGGTGGCTGGTCACGCGTCCGGGTTCGCCGGACACGCGGCTGACGCCGCCGTGACCAAGGCTGACGTCGCCATGAGAATGGCTGAGGTCACCGTGATCAAGGCTGGTACCAACGTGACCAAGGCTGATGTCGCCTGTCACGCGATCGACATCATCGGCCGCATCGCCGAGATCCCCGGACGCTCGACCGACATCGCCGGTCTCACCATCGAGATTGCCGGTCACGCGGTCGACATCGCTGGTCACACTGCCGAGATCCCCGGTCACACGGTCGAGATCGGCAGAGGAATCGTCGAGATCGGCAGGAGAATCGTTGCGGGCGGCAAGGGAGTCGTTGCGGGCGGCAGGGGAATCGTCGAGGGCGGCTTCGGTGATTTCGTAGGTTGCGAACGTCATCGGTGCCTCGTAGGCGCGGTCGATGCTTCTGATCGCACCGGCCACCGCGCCTCGGGAGTTCACGAACGCCTTGCCTCCGGCCTCGACCCGGTTGGCGCTGGCCGCCTCGAAGTCGGCGACGGTCATGTAGACCTCGCCTCGCACCTCCCCGCTCCACGGGGTGGCCAGTTGGGCGGGTAGACCGGCGACACCTCGGCGGACCTGGGCGGTCACATCCTCGCCCGTCGCGCCGTCGCCGCGGAGGGCGGCCAAGGTCAGGGTGCCGTCGAGATATTCGGCGCGGATGGCGAGGCCGTCGAGCTTCACCTCCACCAGGCAGCCGTCGCCGGTCAGGGTGGCGACGAACGCCTCTACCTCCTCCGTTGTCTTGATCTTGTCGAGGGAGAGCATCGCGGTGGGGTGCCGCACGTCGCCACCGGCAGAAGCCCCCGCGGCCACTGCGGTGGTGACGCCCTGATCGTCCCACTCCGGGTGCTCGGTGATCGCCGCCGCGATCCGGTCGGCGAGCGCGTCGTAGTCGGCGTCGGTCATCATCGCGTCGCCGGTGTCGTAGTACGCCCTGGCCGCCAGCCGTGCCGTCTCGACCGCTTCCTCGAATTCCGTGCGATCCCCGAACCCAGATCCCGAACCCGGCACCGCGGCAGCAGAAGAGCCCGCGGCGGACATAGCCGCAGCAAGCGAGTCCGCGGAAGACGAGGTGGTGGCGGTGGAACCGGCGGAAGACGCATCAGCGATGAAAGTGCCTACCGAAGGCACAGCGCTGGCAGAGGGGCCAGCGGAGGAGCCCGTGGAAGGCGAAGCGGCAGCCGAAGAGGCCCCGGAAGGCGAAGCGGCGGCGGGAGAGTCCGCGGAAGGCGAAGCGGCGGCGGGAGAGTCCGCGGAAGGCGAAGCGGCGGCCGAAGAGTCTCCGGAAGGCGAAGCGGCGGCGGGAGAACCGGCCGAAAGCGCAGCGGCGGCTGGAGAGGTGGCGGGTGGAGCGGGTGAAACAGGTAAGTCGGCGGGAGGAGCCGGGAAGGAATGAGGGTCAGGGTCGGCAGAAGAAGGGGAGGAAGACGACGAGGAAGGGGAAGAACGAGTGACCATGCCCGAAGGTTACGGGTGGGGTCTGACAGAAAAATCGAGAAAGCTCCGGATCCGCCGGACGTGAGCGGGCCGAAGACCGAGACCGGCATCAGGGTTGATCAACAAAGCCTGGCCAGGCGGCACCTCGGCGCGATGATGATCGACCTCGACGTCATCGGTCCAGATCAAGCGCCGACCGGAAGCGATCACTTGCCGCGCGGCCGCCCACTTCCGCTCGCAGACATCGGAGCCCGGCCCGGAGCTCGACTCGAAGCTCGACCTGGAACCTGGCCCAGAGCCCGGCCCGGAGCACGTTTCGGTGGCCAGCTCAAAGCCCGGACCGGAGGCCTGCTCAAAGCCAGGACCAGAGGCCGACTCGGAGCCTGGACCAGAGGCCGACTCGGAGCCTGGACCAGAGGCCGACTCGGAGCCTGGGCCGGAGGTCGGGTCGGAGCCTGGGCCGGAGGTCGGGTCGGTGAAGGCGCGGGGTAGCGGCGGTAGGCCGAACGCCTCCTCCAGCAGGTCGGCCTCATGGCACCAGGTGGAACACCAGGTCACCTCGGCACGGCCGGATTCGTGCAGGTCGCGGATCGCGTCGATCAGGCGGGGCTCGTAACGGATCCGGTAGTCGTACTCGTCGATGGTGGAGTAGACCTGGGCGACCCGGGGCGCGACACCCCACCCGGCGTCGAACGCGTTGATCACCCCGTCGACGTCGAGCAGCCAGACCGGTGGCAGGCGCTCCATCAGACCTCCAGCAGATCACGGGCAGCCGCCGGAACAAAGTTGAACTCTTTCAAGATGACCTTGCGGGATCGAGGGGCATCTCCACCCCCGACGACGCAACCGACGACGCAACCAGTGACGTGAAACGATCCATCAGCAACCTGCCGGAAACCGTTGACGACTTCGTCACATCGATGCAGACTCCCTTGGAAAGCGCTTTCCCCCAGCAAAGACCCAACCAAAGACCCAACCGAAAACCCGGC
This sequence comes from Actinoplanes couchii, assembly GCF_016862075.1. Taxonomy (GTDB): domain Bacteria; phylum Actinomycetota; class Actinomycetes; order Mycobacteriales; family Micromonosporaceae; genus Actinoplanes; species Actinoplanes couchii. The sequence goes on from NZ_BOMG01000073.1 coordinate 11,136, forward strand.
AAAGACAAAGAACAAGCGCAAGAGCCTTTCCCGCAGCGGTACGCCCACCGAGCCACTGAAGAGGAACGAGCATGCCCACCCGTACCAGCAAATGGTTGAGAACCTGGACCACCGCGATCGTCCTGGTCGCCGCCCTCCCCCTGCCCGCCGCGGCGTCCGCGCCGCACGGGCCCCGACTGGAGAAGCTCGACCGCGGCCTGGTCGCCGCCCCCACCAGCGAAGGCGTCTTCCTGAGCTGGCGTCTGCTCGGCAGTGAGGCGACCGGCCATTCGCCGACCGGCCTGACCGGGGTGAACTTCGACGTCTTCCGCGACGGCCGGAGGATCGCAACGGTCAAGGACAGCACGAACTACCTGGACAAGGCGGGTAGCGGCACGGCGAAGTACCGGGTCGTGCCCACCGGAAGAGGCCCGTCCGGCACCGCGACGGCGTGGAGGAACGGCTACTACGAGCTGCCGTTGCAGAAACCGGCCGACGGCGTGACCCCGGCCGGTGAGGTCTACACGTATTCGGCGAACGACATGAGCGTCGGCGACGTGGACGGCGATGGCTCGTACGAGTACGTGGTGAAGTGGGATCCGTCGAACGCGAAGGACGTGTCCCAGATCGGCTGGACCGGCCCGGTCTACGTCGACACCTACCGCGCCGACGGCAAACTGTTGCACCGCATCGACCTGGGTGTGAACATCCGGGCCGGAGCGCATTACACCCAGTTCCTGGTGTACGACTTCGACGGCGACGGCCGCTCCGAGATGATGATGAAGACCGCCCCCGGTACCAGGACGATCCGGGACGGGAGGTCGAAGTACATCACCACGCCGGGCCACCAGCCGAGCGAGGACTACCGGCTCAGTGCCGCCGGTTACTACCAGCACGTCGTGGACATGTTCCTGGGCTGGCACCAGCATCCGGAGGTGGTGGCCGGGAAGTGGCCGGCGACCTTGGAGGAGGCGTTCGGGATCGCGCCTCAGTACCGGTATCCGCTGAACCGGGCGGATGCCGAAGCGCTCACCGACTACTTCATGGACGTGTACGCCCCGGCCCGCAGCACCCGTAACAACCTGCGCGCGTTCGAGGGTTTCATCGTCGACGGCCCCGAGTACCTGACCGTTTTCGACGGTGCCACCGGACGTGAGCTGCAGACGATCGACTACCAGCCGGGTCGGCACGACGACGGCCTGATGTGGGGCGACTACGCGATGGCGCGGATCGAGCCGGGCAACCGGGTCGACCGCTTCCTGTCCGGGGTGGCCTACCTGAACGGGAAGAACCCGTCGGCGGTGTTCGCCCGTGGCTACTACACCCGCACGACGCTTGTCGCCTACCGCTGGAACGGCCGCAAGCTGGTGCGGGACTGGTTCGTGGACTCGGGCTGGACGCCGATGAGCAACCCGTTCAACGACTCCCCGCACGGTGTCGACGGCACGTCCCCGAAGTACGGCAAGCTCACCACGCAGGGCTTCCACTCGCTCAGCGTCGCGGACGTGGACGGCGACCGGAAGCAGGAGATCATCTACGGGTCGGCGACCATCGACGACGACGGCGACGTGCTCTACTCGTCGTTCGCGCAGATGCCGGAGGGCAGCGCTACGCCCGGGATCCAGGCCCGGCTCGGGCACGGTGATGCCATGCACGTGACCGATATCGATCCGGACCGCCCCGGGTTGGAGATCTTCACCGTGCACGAGGGCGGGACCTATGCGCCGTACGGGATGGCGATGCGCGACGCCCGTACCGGCGAGGTGTTGTTCGGCACCTACTCCGGTCGCGACACCGGCCGGGGGATGATCGGGGACGTGCTTCCCGGCACCCGGGGCATCGAGTCGTGGGCGAGCATGCCCGGCGGTTCCGAGGCGCTCGGCCTGCACAGTGCCAAGGGCGAGATCCTGACGAGCACCATTCCCGGTACGAATCAGAGTATCCGCTGGTCGGCCGACCTCACCACGCAGATCCTCAACGGGGCGCAGGACGTGACACCGACCATCGACGACTGGACCCGGGGCACGCTGCTGACCGCCGAGGGCACCCGCACCAACAACGGCACCAAGGGCACGGCCGGCCTGGTCGCGGACGTCTTCGGGGACTGGCGGGAGGAGCTGCTGGTACGCACCGTGGACAGCTCGGCGATCCGGATCCATCTGAGCACCGAGGTGACGAACCACAAGCTCTACACGCTGATGCACGACCCGCAGTACCGCGTCGAGGTGGCGCGTCAGCAGACCACCTACAACCAGCCGTCCTACCCGGGCTTCTACCTGGCGTCGGACACCGACTGGTCTCGCGTGCCGCTCCCCCGCTGACCCGGGAATATATTTTATATTGTTGCCATGAACAGATTGACGGAGATCCGTGGCGACGGCGGCCGGGCGACCATCGACGAGATGGACCGCATCTGGGACTCGCTGCCCGCCGTGCGGCCCGAGGAGATCCTCGGGTCGTGGCGCGGCAGCGAGTTCGTCACCGGCCACCGCTTCGAGGGCTACCTGCCGAAGATCCGCTGGTACGGCAAACGCTTCACCTCGCTGACCGACGTGGCCCCGCTGGTCTGCCGCTCGTCGTCCGGGGAGCTGTTCGACGATGTGGAGAAGGCCAAAGGCGGGGCTGCGCTGTACGCCGTCGAATTCCGTGGTCAGACCACGGCGACCATGGTGTACGACGGACAGCCGGTCCTCGACCACTTCAAGCGGGCCGACCAGGACACTCTGCTCGGGGTGATGAACGGCAAGGGCGTCCTGGACGACGGCCGCCACTACTACTTCTACTTCCTCCTCGAACGCGAGTGACCGGGATGCGGACGCCAGCGACCGGAATGCGGACGCCAGTGACCGTGATGCGCACCCGGGCCGCGCTCGTCGAGACCACCGGCGGGCCGTTCGTCGTCCGGGACGTGGAGCTGGACGAGCCACGCGCCGACGAGGTGCTGGTCCGGATCACCGCGGCCGGCATCTGCCACACCGATCTGATCATGCGCGGCCGCTGGCCGGCGGCGGCGTTGCCGATGGTCTTCGGCCACGAGGGCACCGGCGTCGTGGAAGCGGTCGGGTCGGCAGTCTTATCGGTGTCGGCCGGTGACACGGTGGCGCTGAGCTACCGCAGTTGCCGCGAATGCACCGAGTGCCGGGCCGGGCATCCGGCGTACTGCCTGCTCAGCGATCTGAACATGCGCGGCCGGCCGGCGTTCCGGCTGCCGGACGGCTCACCCGTGCACGGCGGTTTCTTCGGGCAGTCCAGTTTTGCCGGTCACGTGACGGCGCATCAGAGCTGCGTCGTCCCGATTCCGGCCGGCCTGGACCCGGTTCTTGCCGCGCCACTGGGCTGCAGCGTGCAGACCGGGGCCGGGACCGTGGTCGACGTGCTGCGCCCCGCCCCCGGCGATGTCGTCGCCGTCTTCGGCACCGGCAGTGTCGGGCTCAGCGCGGTGATGGCCGCCGTCGCCCTCGGCTGCACGGTGATCCCGGTCGATCCCAACCCGGCACGCCGGGACCTGGCCCTCGAACTGGGCGCGGCCGACATCGCCCCGGACCGGTTCAGCCACGCGATCGACACCACCGGCCGTCCGGAAGTGATCACCCGGGCCATCGGCGGGCTGCAACGCCGGGGCACCCTGGCCCTCGTCGGCATCGGCGGGAAGGCCGAGATCGACGTCATGACCGTGATGACGAACGGCATCCGGATCCGCGGCGTCATCGAGGGCGACGCCGATCCCGGCACCTTCCTGCCCCGGCTCATCGACATGAATCTGCCGGTACAGAAACTGGTCACCGCGTACCCGTTCGAGGAGATCGAGACCGCGGCCCGGGACGCCGCGGCGGGAAAGGTGGTCAAACCGGTGCTGACTTTCCGGTAGACATAGGACCCATGACGTATCCACCGCCGCAGTACTTCGGGGAGTCCGGCGAGAAGAGCGCCCTCTACCGTCCCGCGAACACCGAACCCGAGCTCGTCAACCCGAACGGGACCAAGGTCCACTACCTCGCCACCGGGGCGTCGACCGGCGGGTTGTTCGGGCTCTACCGGTGGGAGTGTGGTCCGGGCGTGACCGGACCGGACCCCCATTTCCACCGTACGATCAGCGAATCGTTCTACATCCTGTCCGGCGTCATGAGCATCCACAACGGAACCGAATGGATCGACGCCGAACCGCACGACTGGGTGCACGTCCCGATCGGCGGGGTGCACGGGTTCAAGAACCGGTCCGGCGAACCCTCCTCGATGCTGCTGCACTTCTCGCCCGGAGCCGACCGGGAAGGATATTTCGAAGGACTGTCCGGCCTGGGAGAGATGACCGATGAGCAGCGTGCCGCCTTCTTCCTCGAACACGACAACCACTGGGTCTGACTACGTCGCCGCGCTGCCCCGGAAACGGATGGGGGCCGGGGTGCTGTTCACCGGCGCGGACGGGCGGGTGCTGCTGGTCGAACCGACCTACAAGTCGAGTTGGGAGGTGCCGGGCGGGGCGGTCGAGGCGGACGAGTCGCCCCGTGCCGCGGCCCGGCGGGAGGTCCTCGAGGAACTCGGCCTCGCCGTCGAGGTGGGGCGGCTGTTGGTCACCGACTGGGTGCCGCCGCGCGAGGGACGTACCGACGGATTGATGTTGATCTTCGATGGGGGTGTGCTGTCCTCCACCGACCGGATCACGCTGCCCGCCGACGAGTTGCGGTCCTGGGCCTGGTGCACCCCGGCCGAGGCCGCGCAACGGCTGATCCCGCTGCTGGCCCGGCGTGTCGCGGCCGCGGTGCGGGCCCGCGCCGACGGGGCCTCGTACTACCTGGAGGACGGGCACGTCACGGGGTGACCAGGCGTTTGCGCATCTGCTGGGTGGTCACCCGGTAGCCGGACGAGTCGTAGAGGGCGATCGCGGTGGTGTTCGCGCCGAACACGTTCAACTCGATCGCCTCCGCGCCCCGCCCGGCGGCGACGGTCTCGGCCGCGGCCAGCAGTGCCCGGCCGAGACCACGCCCGCGAAACGCCGCGAACACCTCGATGTCGTAGAGGAACGCACAATTGGGTACGCCCCGCGGGTGCGCGAGGCCGACCCAGAGCCGCCCGATCGGCTCGTCGCCGGCCGTCCCCATCAGCAGCAGCATGCCCGGAGTCCCGGCCCCTTGTGGCAGCGCCGCCGCATTCCGCGCCAGGCCGGCGGCGTAGCCCTCCGCAAAGCTCCCGTTCCCAGCCGTGACGTGCGCCTCCGCAACCCGCCTGGCGATGTCGCCCCGCCAGACCTCGAACTCGCCCCCGCTCATACCCCGAACCGCAACCCCACCCATCCCCCGATTGTGCGCCCCGGCTCCTGCCTGTCCTCATCGATCAGGCCATGGGTTTCCTGCACGTCACCGGCGACCCGGTCGGCTAGACGACCGCACCACCCACCTCCGCGGGATGACAGGGACTCCGGCGTGCGCGACAGCATGATGGAACGCTTCAGCGCTCTCGGTGAGACGTTCACCCACGACGACGTCGTCGAGATGAACCGCGCCGCCCACCGCTGAACCTCACGTGGGCCGAACGTCCAGGGCTGCCTCGAGCCGGGTGATGTCCTCGGCGTCCTTGGGGCGTCTCGGGGTTCCGGGGGCCCACACCGGCATCATGCGCTTGATCTCGATCTGGGCCTGAGGGCTGATGATCGGGCAGGTCAGGAGTCCGATTCGGCCGGGTGGGGCGGTCAGCATGCCGTCCGGCCACGGGGCTCCCGTCCAGGGGCCGCCTGCCACGGTCACCGTGCCCTGTTCGGTTCTTGTCATCAGGGCGAAACTCAGGTCCAGGACTTCGGCCCCGTCCGGTCGTACAAAATCCAGTTGTTGATCGTGGGGTGGTTCGGGGAGCAACGTGTAGCCGCGGCTCGTCAGCGCCGCTGTTATCCGGGCCGCGTCGGTGGACCAGGCGAACCAATCGACGTCCCGGTGCGGGCGGGTCACCCGGCCCAGGTAGAAGTCCATCGCCCAGCCGCCTCGCAGCCACACCTCGATGTCCAGGGCGGTCACCTCCGCGATCGCCCTCAACTGTGCCCCGGCATCCATGCCGCCCCCTTCACCCGTCGGACACCGGATCATCCGGGTCGGAAAAGTTCGGCGCTTCGGTAGTGGAGGCGGTTCGCCGTTCGTCAGGTGGGTGGACGTACCGGCGGAAGGAATGGGAATGGATCTGGTGACGGGTGCGGGAGTTACGGTCGAACTGGTGGTGCCGATGCCCCGGGAACGGATGTGGGAGTTGGTCACCGCCGTCGAACGGATCGGTGAATGGAGTCCGGAAGCCATCGGCGCCGACTGGTGTGACGGCGTGCGGGAACCTGCTGTCGGCGCCCGGTTCGCCGGGCGGAGCCGGTTTCCCGACGGGTTCGAAGGGGGCGGCACCTGTGTGGTCACCGATGTGCGTGACCGGGAGGTCTTCGCCTGGGACGTGCTCGACGACGACGGGCTCGCCGGGTCCTCGTGGCGCTACGAACTCGCCGACGGGAACGAATCCGGGACCACCGTCGTGCGGCAGCGGTTCCGGCACGGGCCCGGGATCACCGGGGCCCGGCTCGCCGGTGGGTTCGGCGGGCGGATCGTGGCGTTGTGCAGCAACATGGTCGCCACGATCACCGCGATGGAGGGGGCGCGATGAAATACCTGATGCTGGTCTGTGTCGATCCGGAGTTCACACCGGGGGCCGACGACGGGGCTCCGGACGTGGACGACTGGGCCGGGGAGATGGACGGCCGGGGCATCCGGCTGATGGGAGACCGGACCCGGCCGGCGAGCGCGGCCACCACCGTGCGGGTCCGGAACCGGGAGGTGCTGGTCACCGACGGGCCCTACATCGAGACCAAGGACGTGATCGCCGGTTTCGACGTGCTCGACTGCGACGACCTGGACCAGGCCATCGAGGTCGCCGCCCGGCACCCGATGGCGTGGAACGGGGTGATCGAACTGCGCCCGGTCTGGCCGTGGAATGAAGAATGAGCCCGGCCCTGGGATGAACAATGAGATCGCCGCGATCTACGCCGACGGGTGGGGGCGCCTCGTCGCCACCATGATCCGGTTCACCGGCGGGGACTGGGGTCTGGCCGAGGAGTCCGCCCAGGACGCCTTCGCCCAGGCGCTGCGGACCTGGCCCTCGGCCGGGCTGCCGGACCAGCCGCTCGCCTGGCTGACCACCACGGCACGGCGCCGGGCGATCGACGTCGCCCGGCGGGCCGCCGTGGAACGCGACAGATTACCGCAGGTGGCGGCGTTGCCGGTCGGGACCGACGACGCGGAGATCCCGGACGACCGGCTGGAACTCGTCTTCACCTGCTGCCACCCGGGGCTGAGTCACGAGGCGCAGGTGGCGCTCACCCTGCGGTGTGTGGCGGGGCTCAGCACGGCGGAGATCGCGCGCGCCTTCCTCGTCAGCGAGAAGACGATGGGGCAGCGGATCTTCCGGGCCAAACAGCGGATCCGGCACGCGGGCATCCCGTTCCGGGTGCCGCCGCCACATCTGCTGCCGGAACGGCTGTCGGCCGTGCTGCACGTGCTCTACCTGCTCTTCAACGAGGGTTACAGCGGCGACCCGCGGCTGTGCCGGGAGGCCGTGCGGCTCGGGCGGGTGCTGGTGGCGCTGATGCCCGACGAGCCGGAGGCGATGGGCGCGCTCGCGCTGATGCTGCTGCAGGACGCCCGGCGGCCGGCCCGGCAGGACGGTGCCGGGGACCTCGTGGTGCTCGCTGATCAGGACCGGTCGCGGTGGGAACCGGACCAGATCGCCGAAGGGGCGGACCTCTGCGAGCGGGCGCTGCGCCGGGGGCGGGCCGGTCCGTTCCAGCTGCAGGCGGCCATCGCGGCCTGCCACGCGACCGCGCCGGACCTGGCCGGCACCGACTGGGCACAGATCGCCGGACTTTACGGTGAGCTGCGCAAGGTCGCCCCGGGCCCGGTCGTGGAACTGAACCGGGCGGTCGCGGTGAGCATGACCGCTGCCGGGCCGGCCGCGGCGCTCCGGCTCGTCGACGCCATCGAAGGGCTGCACGATTACCACCTCTTCCACGCCACCCGCGCCGACCTGCTGCTGCGGACCGGCCAGGACCCGGCGGAGGCTCTCGACGACGCGATCCGGCTGGCCCCGACCGAGGCCGAGCGGCGGCTGCTCATCGGGCGGCGAGCAGCCGCTCGGCGAACCGGGCCTCGAACCGGGCCGCCCAGCCGGCCACCGGCGGCAGGGTGAGAGCGAACACCACCGCCACGGCGGCGTGGAACGCGACCATCGTCGGGTAGCCGTCGCCGAGACCGATCAGCTCCGGCAGCTCGATGCCCTCCTCCGGCAGGGCCCAGCCCCACAGCGCCCAGCTCAGGCCGCCGAGGATCGCCGCCCACCAGGTGGCGACCACGACGAACGCGACGGTGCTCGGGATCCAGCGGAACGTCGCGTGCGCCAGGTCGCGCCAGGTCTGCCCGTCGCGCAGGACGGCGAGCAGCTTGCCGGGGAGGGAGGCGGACCCCGCCGGACGATAGACGGGGTGGCGGACCTCGCGGCCGAGGACCACCGCGATCCTCTCGCGCTCGGCGGCGGCGAAGCCACGGGCCTGCATCAATGCGAACGTCATCAGGGGCAGCCCGATCCAGAGCACCGCCAGGCCGGCCCCGACCGCCAGCGCGGTGACCGGCACCAGCAGCGCGGCGACGGCCATCGGCAGTCCGGTGAGGACATAGCGGGAGTCGACGGCGACCCGGGGCACGAAACGGGCCACCGGGGCGGGCGTGAGAACCGGATCGAGCTGCGTCGTCGTCATGCCCAGAACGCTAGTGAACCGAACGCCGTCTGCCGATGACGCCAGCCCACCCTTGCGGGGTAGGGCTAGCCCTACCCCACCCGCTCCAGATCCTCGTCGGGCGAGGTCACGGCGGCCGGGTCGTCCGGGGGTGGGATCACGGCTATGCCCACCAGGATCAGGGCTCCGCCGGCCATCTGCAGGGGGGACAGAGCCTCGCCGACCACGATCCAGGCCAGGACGGAGGCGAAGACGACCTCCAGCAGGCCGACGAAGGAGGCCAGGCGGGAGCCGAGCCGGCCGGAGGCGAAGATGCCGGTGGCGTACGCGACGGCGGTGCCGAAGAACGCGACCACCGTCAGCGGCACCCACCACGGGACCGGCGAACCGAGCAGGGCCACCTCGCCGAACGTCATGCTGATCGGGACGAGGCCGAGCAGACCGGCCAGGGCCAGGGTCGCGCTGCCCAGGAGCAGACCGAACCCGGCCAGGGCGACAGGCGGCAGACCGTCGGACGGGCGGGCGGCGACCACGAAGTAGACGGCGCAGCCGATCGCGGCGGCGAACGCCAGCAGCAGGCCGGCCGGGTCGACGGCGCTGAGCGCGCCCGGCCCGATGACCAGCACCAGGCCGCCGATGGCGAGGACCGAACCGATCAGGACGGCGGGGCGTGGCAGCCGCCGGGTGCTGACCGCCACCCAGATCACCAGCAGGAGCGGCGCCTGGTACTCCACCAGGAGCGCGGTGGACACTGGGATCCGGCTGAGCGCGGCGAAGTAGGTGAGCTGGGTGAACGCGACCGCGATGACGCCCATCCCGGCGATCCGCCAGCGGCCCCGCCAGACCGCTCCCCAGCGGCCGCGCAATGAGATGATCACGAGTGGTAGCAGCAGGACACCGGCGGCGAGAGCCCGTGCGGTGACGGCGGCGGCCGGGGACCAACCGGCTTCGAGAAGCGGTTTGATGAACGCGCCCGACGTCGCGAACGTCGCGGCGGAGGTCACGGCGGCGGCCAGACCGGTGTACAGCGGCTTCATACCGAACTCCCGTCAGGGGCTAAAGTTGGTACACCCCTGACGCTAAGCTCTCCTCGGATAAGGAGTCAACTTGCTTTTTGCCCCTGACACCAAGGAAGCGCTGGAATTCGTCGTGGCGCTCGCGAACACGGCCACCGGCGCCTCCCGCACCGGCGACGACGAACTGGTCACGGTGGCGGAGCTGGCCGAGCTGCTGGCCGGGTACCCTTACTCCGGCCGCATCGACCACGACGCCGCCGAGCTGGCCGCCGTCCGGGAGACCCGCGATCAGCTGCGCGCGCTCTGGGTCCTGGAGCGGGACGAGGCGGTCACCGTGGTCAACGGGATGCTGCGGGAGGCGCGGGCGCTGCCCTTCCTGGCCCGGCACGACGGCCTGGACTGGCACCTGCACGCCACCGAGCCGGACGCCCCGCTGGCCGAGCGGATCCGGGTCGAGGCGGCCCTGGCGGTGATCGACGTGATCCGGATGGACGAGACGCGCCGCCTGCGGGTGTGTGCGGCCGACCACTGCGTGGGCCTCTTCCTCGATCTGTCCCGCAACGGGTCGAAACGGTTCTGCACGGTGCGCTGCGGCAACCGGGTGAACATGGTGGCGTACCGGGAACGCGCTCGTAGTGGTAAGGACCACTGACCGGCACAGACCCATACTCGATAGGGTCGGTGGGTGCCCCGCCGGAACACCGTAGCCCTGGCCGTCTGTCTCGCCGCCGCCTTCACCACCCTGCTCGACCAGGCCAGTCTCAACACCGCCATCCCGGCGCTGCGCAGCGAGCTGGGCGCCTCCCCGGCCACCCTTCAGTGGATCATCGCGGGGTACTCGCTGACGTTCGGGCTGGCGATGGTCCCGGCCGGGCGGCTCGGCGACGCGCACGGCCGCAAGTGGCTCTTCGTCGGCGGGGTCGCGCTGTTCACCTCGGCCAGCATCGTGGGCGGCACCGCGAACGAGGCCTGGGTGGTGGCGGTGGCCCGGCTGGTCCAGGGCGCCGGGGCCGGGATCGTCAACCCGCAGGTGTACGGGATCTTCCAGGACCTGTTCACCGGGCGGGAACGGGCGCGGGCACTGGGCGCCTACGCCACCGTCGGCGGGATCACGGCGGTGCTCGGGCCGCTGGCCGGCGGGGCCGTGCTCGGTACGGTCGGCGCCGATCTCGGCTGGCGGATCGTACTGCTGCTGAATGTGCCCTTCGGTCTTCTGACCGTGCCGCTGGCGATCAAGTACCTGCCGTCGTCGGGACCGGTCCGCAAGCGCACCGCACTGGACCTCCCCGGTCTCGCCCTGCTGGCGACCGTGACGCTGGGCCTGCTGCTGCCGTTCGTGCTGCCCCGCGCACAGTTGGCGCTGGCGCTCGCGGTGGCGGCGTTCGGGGTGCTGCTCTGGTGGGAGCGCCGGTACGCCCGGTCCGGCCGCACCCCGGTGCTGATGCCGGAGCTGCTGCGCTCACGCGGGTTCAGTCTGGGCACGCTGTCGGCGATGTTCCAGTTCGGGGCGACCCTGTCGGCGAACCTGGTGCTGATCCTCTACCTGCAGGACGGCCTCGGCTGGACCCCGCTGCAGGCGGCGCTGCCGATGGTCCCGGGCGCCCTCGGGTTCGCGATCGCGTCGTCGCTGAGCTGGCGGCTGCTGGCCCGGTACGGGCGGGCCGGAGTGGTCGGCGCGCTGCTCGGTTCGGTGCTGGCGACCGGCGCGACCCTGCTGGTGGTGCTGACCGTGCCGGAGTCCCGGCTGGTGCTCGCGCTGGGCCTCACCCAGCTGCTGTCCGGTGCCGCCAACGGTCTGATGCTGTCGCCGAACCAGGCGCTGACACTGGCACACGCGCCCGCCGGGGCGGCCGGGCTGGCCGGGGCGTTCCTCCAGGTGGCGCAGCGGATCTCGGCGACCCTGTCGACCGCGGCGGTCACCGGGATCATGGTCGCCAGCTCCGGGGTGACCGCCGGGCTGACCCTGTGCGTGGCGATGATGGCCGCGTCGGCGGCGTGTTCCGCGCTGGATCTGCGCGGCCGGTACGGTGACGCCGGTGAGAGTGATCGTGGTCAACGGCGGGTCCAGCTCGGGGAAGTCCGGGATCATCAGGTGTCTGCAGGCGATCCTGCCGGATCCGTGGCTGGCGCTGGGGACGGACACCATGGTGGCGGCGCTCCCGGCGACCGGTGACCTGATCACTTTCGGTCCGCGGGGCGAGGTGATCGTCAGCGCCGAGTTCCGTGCGCTGGAGGCGGCCTGGATCACCGGGGTCGCCGCGATGGCCCGGGCCGGGGCGCGGATCATCGTGGACGAGGTGTTCGTCGGGCAGGCCGCCTCACAACAGCGCTGGGCGGAGGCCCTGGGTGATCTGCCGGTGCTGTGGGTCGGGGTCCGGTGTGACGCCGCGGTGGCGGCGGGCCGGGAGACCGCGCGCGGTGATCGCACGCCCGGGATGGCGGCGAGCCAGGCCGAGATGGTTCACCAGGGGGTGCGCTACGACATCGAGGTCGACTCCACGCGTACCGAAGCAATCGATGTTGCTCGGTTGATCGTCGAAGTCCTTCAGCCGACGTGAACGTGTGGCCGGCGACGACGGTCCGGCTCGGCCTGGCGGATCATCTCGCGGGTCACCGGTGCCACCTCGCCCTGGCCCAGGATCAGATAGCGGGCGAAGTTGGTGACCGGGTTGCCCTCGGTCCACTCGAAGTAGATGTGCGGCCGCCGGTGCGTCTCCTGCTGGATCCACAACAGCAGTGAGGCGAGCGCGCTCGGCACCGACGAAGCCTCCACGCGCAGCACCCGGTACCTGTGGTGCAGCAGTTCACCGCGGACCCGCAACTCGGTCTCGAAATCGGACGCGTCGTCCACGAACACCTCGACGAACAGCACGTCCCGCTGATCGGCCATGTCGTTGTCGGCGATGATCTGGCCCAGCTTCTGCGAGTACTCGCGGGTGTCGCGCTCCTCCGGCTCGTTGGCGATCAGCCGGATCGGGCGGTTGCCGGCCTCCTCCAGGAACGCGCGGGCCCGCTCGTCGGCGTCCACACCGGTCACCCGCAGCTCGAACGCGCGGAAGATCCGGGACAGCAGCGACACCGCCAGGATCGCCAGGATGAAACAGGCGGCGATCTTCACCCCGTCCGGGCGCTCGATCACGTTGTCGATCGTCGTGTAGGTGAAGACCACCGCGATCACGCCGAAACCCCAGGTCCGGGCCCGCTGCCGGGTGCGGTGGGCGGAGAGGGTCACGGCCACCGCGGCCGAGGTGATCAACACCAGGACGCCGGTCGCGTACGCCCCACCCTGGGCGTCCACATCCGCGTCGAAGATCCAGGTGATCAGGAAGGCCGTCGCGGTGAAGACCAGCACCAGCGGCCGGACGGCGCGCGCCCAGGACGGGGCCATGCCGAACTTGGGCAGGTACCGCGGCACCAGGTTGAGCAGCCCGGCCATCGCCGACGCCCCGGCGAACCAGAGGATCGCGATCGTGGCGATGTCGTAGATGCTGCCGAAGACGGTGCCCAGGTTCTGATGGGCCAGGTACGCCAGCGCCCGGCCGTTGGCCTCTCCGCCGGCCTTGAACTCGTCCGCCGGGATCAGCACGGTCGTCGCCACACTGCTGGTGATCAGGAAGACGCTCATGATCACGGCGGCGGTGGTGAGCAGGCGTTTGGCGCCCCGTACCCGCGCCTGGAGATCGCCTTTGATGTGTGGCATGACCGCCACGCCGGTCTCGAAACCGGACAGGCCCAGCGCCAGCTTCGGGAACGTCAGCAACGCGATCCCGACCATCGCGAGGGGGCTGCCGTGCGAGGTGGTCAGCGCGGTGCCCCAGTCGGTGACCACCGTCGGATGGGTGAAGACCTGCCACAGCGCGTCACCGAGCACCACCACGTTCAGGCTCAGGTAGACGCCGACCAGCACCACCGCGATCCCGATCGCCTCGGTGAACCCCTTCAGGAACACCACCCCCAGCGCCGTGATCAACAGCAGCGTGACCAGCACCTCCTGCCCGTGCCAGGTGTCCGGCCAGAACGGGTTCTCGTCGATGTGGGCGGTCGCGTCCGCCGCCGACAGGGTGATCGTGATGATGAAGTCGGTGGCCGCGAACCCGAGCAGCACCAGGACGAAGAGTTTCCCCTTCCAGAACGGCAGCAACTTGGTGAGCATCGCGATCGAACCCTCACCGTGCGGGCTGTCGGCGGCCACCCTGCGGTAGACGGACAGCGCCCCCAGCAGCGTCACCAGCACCAGGACCAGCGTGGCCAGCGGCGACAGGACACCGGCGGCGAGAGCGGCGATGCCCGGCTGGTAGCCGAGCGTGGAGAAGTAGTCGACGCCGGTCAGGCACATGACCTTCCACCAGGAATGCGCCTTCTCCCCGGCGGGCTGAGCCTTGTCGGCCTTCTCATCAAGCCCGTCAAGGAGCCAGGAACGAAGCGCGGTCACACCAGAGATCGTGGCACCGAAACCCCGTGACCTGCCGGTACGGCGGCGTTAATAAAACGTCTTAATCACGTGTACCGCTTCGCTGCCGGCCGGATCCGATGACCACTTTGGTGCTGCCGAACGTCTGGGATGACGGGAGCGCCGCGCTCGCCGGCCGGGCCGGCGCCGGGGCGGTGGCGACGACCAGCGGCGGTGTGGCCTGGTCGCTGGGCCGCCCCGACGGTGAAGGGCTTTCGGTCAACGACATGATTGCGGCCGTACGCCGGATCACCGCAACCGTGTCCGTCCCGGTCAGCGCCGACGTGGAAGGCGGATACGGCGACGTGGCGGCCACCGTCCGGGCGGTGATCGACGCCGGCGCGGCCGGTGTCAACATCGAGGACTCCCGAAACGGCGAACTGCTGCCGGTGTCCGCTGGATCAGCGTGAGAACGGCGCTCAGCCAGGCCGCCTACGGTCTGACCGAGCGGGCACCCGGGATCTGCTGGCCGAAGGCACCTTCCGGCACCTGGAGGGGGCGCCCACCTATCCCGGGATCGACTCCCTCTTCCGGGAGCGCTGAACCAGCGCCGCGGCAAGGAGACCGAGCAGGACGGTGAGCGTCCACCCGACCCCGTCCGCGAGCCGGTAGTCGCCGGCGAACGGGCCGCCCGCCGGATTCACCAGAGTGGCACCCACGGCGACGGCGGCGACCAGACCGGCCAGGATCAGGGATCCGCGTGAGGGCCGCTGCCCGAACGCCGCGATGACCAGGGCGGTCACCGCGACCATGAATCCCGGATGGTTGAGGTGCAGCAGCTCGGTCGTCTCGAAGTAGTCGTTGGCGATCACCGTATAGGGCGCCGTGACCAGCCGGTGTGTCACGGCGACCACACCGGTCGCGGCCACTCCGGCGCCGAGCGCCCACCCGCCGCTGCGGGTGGCCCCGAGCAGCACCCCGATCAGCAGCGGCACCAGCCCCGCGACCAGATGGGCGCCCTGCAACGCGTCCATGGCCGCCCCGGACGGCCAGCACAGATTCGGATCCCGGCAGTCCGGCAGCCCGACGGCGTCGAGCTGCCCCTGCACGACGGACGCCGCGTAGAGGAGGTATCCGGTGGCCACACCCGAGACCACACCGGCCGCGATCAGAAAGCGGGTTTTCATGCCACAAGCCTAGTTTCACCCATCGGCGCCCGTGATTCCCGAATTCGTGCCGCCCCGGTTCCGGCGATCCGGAGAAAGCCTGGTAGGCCGCCGGCGGTCCAGGAGAAGCGCTCCCAGGCGGACTGGCGTTTCATGCCCAGCGCTCCGCCGACCCGGTCCCAGGACAGGCCGCGACGGCGGGCCTCGGCGACCCAGGCGCGCAGGTCGTCGTCGACCTGGTCGCGGACCGCCTCGACGCGGGGCAGGTGGTCGAGGATCGCCTGGTCCTCCATCTGGTCCCAGAACGGGACACGCGGCGCCGGGCCACGGGTCTTCTTCTCGGCGATGACGAGCGCGGACAGCTCGACGCACTCGTTGCAGATGAAGACACCGGCTCCGGCGACGAGTGTCTCGACCTGATCCTCGGGTTTGGTGCAGAACGAACAGCGACTGGCCACGGTGGTTCCCGCCTCGGACTGTCAGGTAATTCCTGACAACCAGCGTGGCCGCCGAGCCATTAAGCTGACGCGGTGCTACAGGCTGGGTCGCAGATCGGGAACCGTTACCTGCTGCAGAAGCGCGTCGGCGCGGGTGGCATGGGTGAGGTGTGGCTTGCGGTCGACGAGGTGCTCCGGCGTACCGTCGCGGTGAAGGTCATGCTCCCGTCCGTCGCCGGCGATCCGGATTTCGCGACACGGTTCGAGTCGGAGGCCACGTCGATGGCCCGGATCAACCACCCGGCCGTCGCCGCGATCCACGACTTCGGCCGGGACCAGGGCGTTCTCTACCTGGTGATGGAGTTCGTCGACGGCGAGTCGCTGTCGCAGCGGCTGTCCCGCGGGCGGCTCGCGCCGGACGAGACGATGCGCCTGATCGAGCAGGCCGCCGCCGGGTTGCAGGCGGTCCACGACCAGGGTCTGGTCCACCGCGACATCAAACCCGCCAATCTGCTGGTACGCCGGGACGGCACCGTGGTCATCACCGACTTCGGCATCGCCCGCCACGAGTCGGCCGGCCAGTTGACGGCGTCCGGGGCCGTTCTCGGCACCCCCACCTACCTGTCGCCGGAGCAGGTGCGCGGCGAACCGGCCGGACCGGTCAGTGACGTCTACTCGCTGGGCCTGGTGGCGTACGAATGTCTGGCCGGTGAGAAACCGTTCGTGGGCGACAATCCGTACGCGGTCGCGCTGCAACGTCTCCAGGGTGGCCCGCGCACGATCAAGGTGGACCTGCCGCTGACGATCCAGGCGGTGGTCGAGCGGGCGCTCGCGGTCGAGCCGAAGGACCGCTGGCAGTCGGCCCGTGACCTGGCAGCGGCCGCCCGGGACGCGCTCACCGGAAAACCCGTGCCGTCGGTCTCGTTGGCCGCGCCCCGCCCGGAGTCCCGGACCCCGGTGCTGCTCGCCGCCCTGGCCGGCCTGCTGATCGTGGTCGGCGGCGGGGTGGCCTGGGAGTGGGTCCGCACGTCCGGGACACCCGCCTCCACCTCCGGCCCGGTGACGCCGGCCCAGGCGGCCACCACCCCGGACCTGTTCACCGAGTGCGGGACCGGCTGGTGCCCGGTGGAGCCGATGTGCTGGGGTGGCCTGGTCGCCAACTCGGGTGTCGCCTCCCCGCCCCGGCGCACGGACTGCGCCGAGGACCACTACTGGGAGACGTTCGCGGCCGTCGCCCTGCCGGCCGGCGGCGTCCGGATCGGCGAGGATTCGCTGATCACCCGCCCCGACGTGAAGACGATGTGCAACACCGAGTTCATGACGTCCCGCAGCCGCACGCCGGCGGAGACCGGCAAGTGGCAGGTCGACGCCTGGCCGATTCCGATCGGTTCGAGCACGATGCTGCACTGCATAGCGAGTTCTCCCGGCGGCGAGTCGACGGGAAACGCCTTCCGCCCCGAGTCCTGACACCGGGCCGTTCGGTGGATTCTCGGCATGGTCCACATCGGTCAGCATGTGCCGGTGACGGGTAGACCTTGGCGTCCGGTGCTCGGACTGATCGCGGGAACGGCCCTGCTGGTGGGCTGGTGGTTCCGTGAGCCGTCGGGTTCGGGCTGGCAGTCCGGGCTGTCCGTGCTGCTGGTGCTGACCGGCACGGGCCTGGTGGGCGACAGCCTCCGCGACCTGCTGCGCACCCGGAAACACACTGGTTAGCCGGGGCCGGGCTGCTGTACGGTGCGCGTGTGGAAAGTGTCCGGACTCGCGTGGACCGGGTCGACGTCCGGGAGGAAGAGGACGACCTCACACTCATCCTCGGCGCGTCCGGCGTGCACGTCATGCAGATCCGGGTGCGCTACGACGGCTGGACCGACGAGGTGATCAACCCGGCCGGCGAGGTGGCGCCCGGCCCCGGTTCCTTCACCCTGATCGGCCGTGAGCTGACCCTGGAGTTCGGTGCCCCGAGCGCAAGGACCCTGGGTTTCCCCCGCGACTACCGCCTGCACCTGGACGTCGACGACGCCGCGATAAGCCGGGCACGAGCCGCACTCCTGGAGATCCTGGACTGCGCGTGCTACGTCATCGACACCCCCGAGGGCCGCATCACCAGCTGACAAGCATCAGCCGCCGCGCCGAACCCACGGCCGTCCCGGTCGATCATTCCTGGAAGATCGTCTGCCGCGAACCGGGGCTACGCGTCGATGAGCAGGTCGCCAGCGTCGTCGGACGACTCGTGCCGCACAGCGCGGCGATCGCCGCCGTCCTCGAGATCGTGCGCTGCTTCGACCGCCAGGAGGCCGGCCGGGCTGAGGCCCCGAACTTGTTGGGCTGGCATCTCGATCGGAAGGTCCTCGACTTCCTCCAGTCCACCGGAGCGTCCCTGGACGTCGACGAGTACGACATGACACCCGGCCGGACCTGGGCTGCGTGTGTCACGCTGGGCGGCGGAGCAGGCCGCGGTCGAGGGCGACGACCACCGCGTGGGTACGGTCGTTGACGTCGAGCTTCGCGAACAGGCGCAGCAGGTGGGTCTTGACCGTGGCCTCGGCTATCACCAGGCGCGCGCCGATCTCGGCGTTGGTCAGGCCGTCGGCGACTCCGGCCAGGACGGCGAGTTCGCGTGGGGTCAGGGGTGGGCGTTCGGGGCGGCGCATCCGGGCGAACAGCTTCGCCGCCACCCGGGGCGCCAGCACCGTCTCGCCGCGGGCGGCCGCGTGGACGGCGTCGGCCAACTGTTCGCCCGTGGTGTCCTTGAGCAGGTAACCGATGGCGCCCGCTTCCACCCCGCGTTCGATGTCGTCGTCGGTGTCGTAGGTGGTCAGGATCAGCACCCGGGTCCGGGGGTGCCGGGCGACGATCGCGGCGGTGGTCGCGACCCCGTCGAGGACCGGCATCCGCAGATCGATCAGGGCCACGTCGGGGTCGTGCCGGGCGATCAGGTCGAGGGCGTCCCGCCCGTTCCCGGCCTCGCCGGCGATCTGGATGTCGTCGAAGCCGGCGAGCAGGGCGACGACTCCGGCCCGCATCACCGTGTGGTCGTCGACGACGACGATCCGTGTCATGACGGCGTCACCGGCAGGCGGGCCAGGATCCGGGTGCCGTCGCCGGGTGAGCTGGTCACGACCAGTTCACCGCCCATCTCGGCCAGGCGGCGGCGCATGCCGTCCAGCCCGAAACCGGCCGGGGTGCCGATGTCGAAACCCACCCCGTCGTCGGTGATCTCCAGCTCCGCCTCGTCGTCGTACCGGTTCAGGGTCACGCTGACGGTGGTCGCCCCGGCGTGCCGGCGGATGTTGGCGAGCGATTCCTGGGTGCAGCGCAGGAACGCCACCCGGGCCGGCTGGTCGCCGTCGACGTCGGCGAGTTCGGTGAGCACGGTGAGGCCGGTGTCCTCGGCGAACCGGTCCAGGATGCGGCGCAGCGTCTGTGTCATCGACCCGGTGGCGGGACGGGCCGAGCCGACCAGTTCGCGGGCCTCGGCCAGGTTGTCGCGGGCGGTGGCCTCGATCGACCGGAGCTGCCGGCTGCTGGGATGGCCGGGGTCGAGGCCGGTGCGGGCGGCTTCGGCGAGCACCACGATCGAGGCGAACCCCTGGGCCAGGGTGTCGTGGATCTCGCGGGCCATCCGTTCGCGTTCCCGCTGGCGGGCCCACTCGTGGCTCTCCTCGACGACCTGCCGGGCCCACATCCCGATCAGGACGCTCGCGGCGTAGACGATGAGCGTGGAGATCACCGTGGAGCTGAGCAGCCCGGCCCGCAGGGTGCTGCCCACGATGGTGCCGATCGCACCGGCCGCGCTGAATCCGATCGATGCCCGCCACGACCGGGTGAGCACCCAGAAGTGCGGCAGAGTGACGATGAACAGGGCCACGTAGTCGCCGCGCAGATAGGACAGCCCGCTCAGCGAGAGGACCAGGACCGACAGGTAGAGGTACGGGTGGACCGGGTACCGGACGACGACGGCGTAACAGCCGGCCACCGCGGCGAGCAGCACCAGCGACCAGCTCCGGGCCGGGCCCGGCGGGCCGAACAGCAGCACGGACACGCTGAACAGTCCGTACAGGATCCAGCAGACGGCGTTCCACCGCCGCAGGGTGCTCTCCCAGAACGGCCCGGTCACACCGCTCAACCTACTGCCCGCCCCGGCCACCAGGCTCGCTCCCCCAGCAGCCGCAGGATCGTCGGCAGGATCAGGACGCGGACCACGAACGCGTCGAGCAGCACCCCCACCGCGAGCACGATCCCCATCTGCCGCAATTCGGCCAGATCAACGAAGATGAAACTGACGAACACCGTGGTCATCACGACGGCGGCGCTGGTCACCACCCCGGCGGATTCGGTCAGCCCGGTCCGGACGGCGTCGGGTGCGGGCAGTCCGGTGCGGGCCGCCGCCCGGATCCGGCTGACCACGAAGAACTGGTAGTCCATCGACAGCCCGAACAGGACGACCAGCAGGAACAGCGGCACCCGGGAACCGACCGGCCCCGGCGAGAGCAACAGCAGGGTGCCCAGGGCGGCAGCCGCCGACAGCAGATTGAGCAGCACCCCGAGCACGCCGAGCACCACCGACCGGAAGACCGCCACGGTCATCAGGAACGTGACGGCGAGCAGTGCGGCGAGCACCAGCGGCAGTCGTTCCCGCTGGTGGGCCGGATAGTCGGTGATCCGGGCGACGTCACCGGACACCGCCCACTCGGCGCCCGGCACGACATTCAGAAGACCAGGCACAAGATCCTTGCGCAGGTACGTCAGGGAGCGGGCCGCCTCGGGTGAGTCGTTGCGGTCGAGGACCGGCACGGTCAGCACCGTGGTCCGGCCGTCGGCCGATGTGTGCAGCCTCGACGGTGAGGCGTCGATCCCGGCGAGCACGGCCCGGACCCGCGGCGCCTGTGCCGGGTCGGAGCGGACCACGATCTGGTGGGCGCCGCGCAGTTCGGGGAACGCGGCGATCAGCCGGTCCCGGGTCTGCACGGCCGGGACCTTCCGCGAATAGCTCTCGACGCTGATCTCGGTGACCTCCAGCCCGGCCAGTGGCGTGGCCAGGGCGAGCAGGGCCGTCACCGCCAGGACCAGCGCGGTCACCGGGCGGCGGGCCGGCCACGCCCAGGTCCGCCCGGGACGGCCGGTGATCCGGCGGCCACCGGTCGCGGGCAGCACGGTCACCGCGCCCGCGACCGCCACCAGGGTGACCAGGATGGTGGCCGTCGCCAGCGACGCGTAGATGACGTCACCGGCCAGGTAGAGGGTGGCCGCCGAGAGCGCCACGGCCAGTCCGGAGCTGACGATGACCGGGCGGGCGTTGTCGGTCTTGAGGTGGAACAGCGCGTAGTCGACACCGACCGCCATGCCGATCAGGATGATCACGTTGGTGCCGACCCCGGCGTCCGGGAAGACGTGTGACGCGAGCATGGCCAGGCCGGTCGCCGCCGCGATCGAGGTCAGCGCCAGCAGCAGCGGGACCGTCGCGGCCACCACCGAGCCGAAGACCAGCCACAGCACGATCAGGGTGACCGGCAGCGCGATCATCTCGGACCGGGCCAGGTCGGCACCGCGGCGCTGGTCCATGCCGCTGCCGATGGAGGCGCGGCCGGTCTGTTCCACCCGCGACGACGGATATCGGGCCTGCACCTCGGCGGTCCGGGTGCGGAGCGCCGCCACGTGGTCGCGGGCTTCCAGTTCGGGGCCACGCAGGGTCACCACGACCAGGGTGTGACCGTCGGTGGATCGTACCGGAAGATCGACCGCCTCGACCTCGGCCAGCCGTGACATCCGCGCGATGATCTCCGCGGTGGCTTTCGCCTGGTCCGGCCCGGAGATCAGCACCTGTTCCTGTGGGCGGCGTTCGAGACCACCCTCGGCGGCCATCGCCTCGGCCCGGCCCGCCTCACCGACCCGGTAGTCCTCGGTCGCCGCCTTCCGGTTGCCCACCGACAGACCGGCCGCCAGGCACAACACCACGAACAGCAGCCACCCGGCTGTCAGACGTCCCCGCATGACCATCAGCCTCGCGAACGCGGCGGGCCAGCGGGAGCATCGATCGACGGGACCTCCCGTCCACCGGACGGTGGACGGTCAGGGGAGTTCGAGGCCGGCCAGCAGGGCGCGGCGGCTGGCGCGGACGTGTTCGCGCATCACCTGTTCGGCGCTGTCGCCGTCCTTGGAGCGGATCAGGTCCAGGACCACGTGGTGTTCGCGTTCGGACTGCAGGGCCCGGCCGGGCTGCTGCAACGACGTCACCACCAGACGGGAGTACGCCAGCTGGTTCATCAGCATCCGGTAGTGGGCTTCCAGCTTGGTGTTGTCGGCGCCGGTGATCAGCAGGCCGTGGAACTCCTCGACGTAACCGGCGTACTTCGCCCGGTCGTCGGCGGCCACCGCCAGATCGGCCTGCCGGACGTTCTCCTCCAGCAGCTCGACCTCGCGGACCCGGCCGCGCTGGGCCAGCAGGCGGGCCGCCGCGCCTTCGAGCAGTTCCTTCATCTCGAACAGCTCGGTGATGTCGCGGCGGGACGGGGCGGCCACGAAGGTGCCGACCCGGGGCCTGATCTCGACCAGGCCCTCGGTCTGCAACTGTTTCAGCGCCTCGCGGACCGGGGTGCGGCTGACCCCGAACTCCTCGGCCAGGACGATCTCCGAGAGCAGGGCGCCGGAGGCCGCCTCACCGGTGATGATGCGGCGGCGCATCTCGGCGATGACGCGCTCCTGACGACTGCCGGTGCCGGCCGCGAGGCGCTGCATGATGGTGTCGGTCCTCTCAGGTGAGGGGTGTCAGGCCCTCGGAGTGGAAGAACCTACCGGAGCTGTATACCACCGGGGGAAGGTCGGTGACCTCGGCGGCCACCACCCGGCAGATGAACACCGTGTGGGTGCTCGCCTGCAGCCGTTCGCGGATCTCGACCTCCATGTGCGCGCTACTCCCGGCCAGGATCGGGGTGCCGAACCGGCCGCGGCTCCAGGCCACCCCCTCGAACTTGTCACCGGTCTTGGAGGCGAACTTGCCCATCACCTCCATCTGCTCGCACGAGGCGATGTTGATGGCCATGTGGGTGGCGGTGTAGAGGCAGTCGTGGGTGTTCGACGTGCGCTGCACACACACCATCACGGTGGGCGGGTCGAGGGAGATGTTGGCGAACGCGTTCACCGCCAGTCCGCGAGGGGTGTCCTCGTCCATCGCCGTGACCAGGGTGACCCCGGTGACGAAGCGGCGGTTCACCTGCTTGAGCAGGTCGATGTCGGGGCTGGTGATCATGAGTCCTGTCCTACGCTGATGACGCCGATGGCGGTGAGCAGGCCGCGGGGATCCCAGGTGACGTTCTCGGAGTGGACGAGACCGTCGGCGCCGAAGGTGGCGAAGGTGGCGCCGCTGACGGTGATCTTGCGCTTGGTGGCCGGCACGCCCAGGAACGAGTGGGTGTGGGTGCCGGTGGACTGCCAGCGGACCGCCATCCGGTCACCGTCGATCAGCAGGTCCTCGATGGTGGTGGTCAGGTCCGGGAACGAAGCCCGGGTGGTGACGACGGTGGCTTTGAAGGCATCCCGGTCGAGGCCGGGAGCGTCCGCAACAGAAAAACGCAGATAGCCGGGGGCGAGCAGCCGGTCGAGCGCGTCGACGTCACCGAGGTCCCAGGCGGCCCGCCAGGTGTCGATCACCAGTTGACGACGAGAGGTCATGCGTCGGTCTTCCTTTCCAGCGAGTTGTCGGAGATCAGTTCCTTCCAGAACGAGACGGCCAGCCCGGCGATGATCACCAGGAACGGGGCCGAGGTGACGATGACGGTGTTCTGCAGGGCATTGAGGCCGCCGGCCAGCATCAGGACCACGGCGGTGATGCCGGTGAGCACACCCCAGAGGATCAGGATCGTGCGGCGCGGGGCGAGCGAGCCGCCGGAGGTCATCATCGCCAGGACGTACGTGTTGGCGTCGGCGCCGGACACGAAGAACATGATGACCAGGAAGATCGCGACCGCCGAGGTGATGCTCGCGAGCGGGAAGTGGTCGAGGGTGGCGAAGAAGGCGCTGTTGATGTCGTTCGAGGTCTGCGCCGCGATGTCGCCGCCGTGATACATGTCGACGTTGATGGCGGTGCCGCCGAAGACGGTGAACCAGGTGAAGAAGACGACGGTCGGGACGACCAGGACACCCATGATGAAGCCGCGGATCGTCCGGCCCTTGGAGATGCGGGCCAGGAAGACGCCGACGAAGGCGCCCCAGGACACCCACCACGCCATCATGAAGTAGGTCCACCACTGCATCCACTCGAGGTCCCCGAACGCCGTGCCCTGCAGGCTCATCCGGAAGAAGTCGGTGGCCCACAGCCCTATCGACTCGATGTACAGGTTCGCGATGAAAACGGTCGGGCCGACCACCAGCATGAAGACGAACAGCGCGCCGGCGGCGATGGCGCTGCCCTGGCTGAGGTACTTGATGCCCTTGCTGACCCCGGTGACCGCGGACATCGTGAAGATCGCGGTGACCGCGGCGATGATCAGGACCTGGGTGATGTTGTCGACCGGGATCCCGAACAGGGTGGCCAGGCCGTTGTTGACCTGCAGGGCGCCCAGGCCGAGCGAGGTGGTGGTGCCGAACAGGGTGGCGAAGACGGCGAGCACGTCGATGGTCTTGCCGATCGGCCCGTTCACCCGGTCGCCGATCAGCGGGCGGAACAGCTGGCTGACCAGGGTGGGCCGGCCCTTGCGGTGGGTGGAGTAGGCGATGGCCAGGCCGAAGACCGCGAAGATGGCCCAGGCGTGCAGGCCCCAGTCGAAGTAGCTGTACTGCATGGCCCGGACGGCGGCCTGCGGGGTGCCGGCCTCGGCGAGCCCGTGCGGCGGGGTGGCGAAGTGTGAGATCGGTTCGGCGACGCCGTACGAGACCAGGCCGATGCCCATCACCGCGGACAGGATCATCGCGAACCAGCTGAGGTTGGAGAACTCCGGCCGGTCGTCGTCCCTGCCGAGGCGGATGTTGCCGTACGGGCTGAACGCGAGGAACACCAGGAAGACCAGGATCGCGAGGGTGATGACCAGGTAGGCCCAGCCCCAGGAACCGGTGAGCCAGTTCAGCGAGGCGGTGGTGACGCTATTGAGATTCTCGGTGAAGAGAACGCCCCAGGCGACGAAGAGTCCGCAGACCGTGACCGAGGCATAGAAGACCGAACCGAGTTTGTGGGGAGCCGAGCTGTCGACGCTCTGGAGGTCGGGCTCGGTGATTGTCTGGGACATGTTGCCCTCCTGTCTTGCATGCAAGAGGGATGCTAGGTACGTCACAACACAGGTGTCAATACTGTTACCGCTACCACATTTACCTGCTCAGCATGCCGAAACAGGGAGACGGTTGACACTCTCCAACGCCGGTCGTATTTTCTGTTGCATACATGAGCGAGGAGAAGCGCATGAGCGTTGACTTGGAGCCGCGTACCGGCAGACCGAGTCCCGAAGCCGGTCCCCGCCCGCACGACTGGCTGCGGCGGATCGCGGTCTACCGGGAGGAGGTGCTGCTCGAGAACGGGACGGCACCCGCTGTCCCCGCCCTGCGGGCGACGGCCGCGGCGGTCATCCGCAACCCGTGGATCGGCACCCCGGCCGGCCGCGACCTGAGCCCGGAGGTGGAGGCCATCGCCCCGGTGCTGGCCCGCGAGCTGACCGCCCGTCTCCTCGACTGCCTGGGTGGCGTGGACGCCGTGGAGGCGTTCGGCAAGGCCGCCGTGGTCGGCACCGAAGGCGAGATCGAGCACGCCGGAGCCCTGATCCACACCCCGTTCTTCGGCAATCTCATGCGCGAGTTCCTGGACGGCACGTCGATCATCTGTTTCGCCGACACCCGCGCGGACGCCGGCGAGACACTCGTCGTGCCGATGTGGCACAAGAGCCACGCCGCGACCCGCAGCCACTACCAGACCATCACCGCCCGGATTCCGGACGCGCCCCGCGCCAAGGAGATCGTGGTGATCGCGGCGGCCTCCACCGGGCCCCGCCCGCACGCCCGCATCGGCGACCGCCGTACCGACCCGGCCGTCTCCGCGGCCTCTCTAGGGAATGGGAACCAGCAATGAACGTCCGCAAGATCGTCACCATCACCGACGAGGTCCTCACCGAGGGCGGGCGCCCGGTGCAGCCCGCCGCCCGGATCGCCGTGGTGGCGGCCGTGATCGAGAACCCGTGGGCCGGTCAGGGCTTCGTCCAGGACCTGCTGCCGGGCATCGACGCGAACGCCTCGGAGCTGGGCGCGCTGCTCGCCCCGCGGGTCGTCGAGGCACTCGGGGCCACTGTCGAGGCGTACGGAAAAGCCGCGGTCGTGGGTTTGGACGGCGAGATCGAGCACGGCTCCGCGCTCATCCACACGCTGAAGTTCGGTGACCACTTCCGCAAGGCCGCGTCGGCGACCACCCTGCTGCCCGCGCTGGAGAAGCGCGGTCCGGCCGGCATCGTCTTCGACATTCCGCTCAAGCACATCACCGACGCCACGATCCGCTCGCACCACCAGTCGTTCGAGGTGCGGATCCCGGACGCGCCGCACCCGGGCGAGATCCTGATCGCCCTCGCGGCCGCCGCGCAGGGCCGCCCGCAGCAGCGCCTCGCGTCGCTCTCGACCGAGCAGTGAACCGGCATGACCCGGCCGGTTCTGGTCCTGCTGCACGGTGTCGGTCTCGACCACACCGTGTGGCAGGACGTGATTCCCCAACTTCAAGACCGGTTTTCGGTACGGACCCCGAATCTGCCCGGGCACTCCGGCGCGGTGCGGGTCGCGTCCGACATCGATCTGGCCGGGCTGGCGGAGCTGGTGGCGGCCAGCCTCGACGAGGGCAGCCACCTGGTCGGCTTCTCCCTCGGCGCGCTGGTCGCCCAGTACCTGGCGATCCACCGGCCGGAGCTGGTCGCGTCACTGACCAGCGTCAGCTCGGTCTGCCGGCGCACCCCTGAGGAGCGCGCCGCGGTGCTGAGCCGCCTGGAGGTCGCCACCGCCGACCCGGCGAAGGCCGCCGCCGCCAGCATCGACCGCTGGTTCGCCGGCACCACCGTCGCGCCGGCGACGATCGAGCACACCCGGGCCGTACTGGAAGCCAACGACCCGGACCAGTTCCTGGCCTGCTACCGGGTCTTCTGCACCGGGGACGCGGTGGTCGGCCCGCACCTCGGCCGGATCACCGTCCCGTCGCTCGCCGTGACCGGTGGCGAGGACCCGGGCTCGACCCCGGACATGACGTACCGGCTGGCCGCCGCGATCCCGGACGCGCACGCGGTGATCGTGCCCGGCGCCCGCCACATGCTGCCGGTCGAGCAACCCCACACCCTCGCCGGGCTCATCGAAGGAGTCGCACATGTCTGAGACTCGCCACCACCACATCGGCGGGGAGAAGGTCGCGCCCTCCTCCGGCGCCTGTTTCGACAGCACCAACCCGGCCACCCGGGAGATCCTCTACTCGGCGGCCCGGGGCAACGCCGAGGATGTCGACAAGGCGGTGCAAGCAGCACGTCGCGCCTTCGAGAACCCGGCCTGGCGGGACATGAGCCAGACCGGCCGCGGGCGGCTGCTGCGCCGGCTGGCCGAGCTGGTCGCGGAGAACGCCGACGAACTGGCCCGCACCGAGAGCCTGGACAACGGCAAGCTGCTGCGGGAGATGCGCGGCCAGCTGACCACGCTGCCGGAGTACTACCACTACTACTCCGGGCTGGCCGACAAGATCCAGGGCGACGTGATCCCGACGTCGGACCGGGCGGTGCTGAACTACACGATGCGCGAGCCGCTCGGTGTGGTCGGCGCGATCACCCCGTGGAACTCGCCGCTGACCCTGACCACCAGCAAGCTGGCGCCGGCCCTGTGCGCCGGCAACACCGTGGTGATCAAGCCGTCCGAGTACACCTCGGCGTCGGTGCTGCGGCTGGCCGAACTCGCCGACGAGGCGGGCTTCCCGGCCGGCGTCGTCAACGTGGTCACCGGGTTCGGCGCGGAGGCCGGGCAGGCGCTGGTCGACCACCCGGACATCGCCAAGATCTCGTTCACCGGCTCGACCGGCACCGGATCCCGGATCGCCGCGTCGGTGGCGTCGAGGTTCCTCGGTTCGACCCTGGAACTGGGCGGCAAGTCGCCGAACATCGTGTTCGAGGACGCGAACATCCACAACGCGGCGATGGGCGTGATCGCCGGGGTGTTCGCCGCCGCCGGGCAGACCTGCATCGCCGGTAGCCGGGTCTTCGCGCACCGCAGTGTCTACGACGAGCTGCTGGAACGGGTCGCCACCCGGGCCGCCGGCATCAAGATCGGTGACCCGCTGCTGGCCGACACCGAACTCGGGCCGCTGGCCTTCGCCGACCAGCAGAGCAAGGTCGCCGGTTACGTCGACATCGGCCGGGCCGAGGGCGCCCGGGTGCTCACCGGCGGGAACGTCACCGACGGCGGTGGTCTCGGCGGTTACTTCTACCAGCCGACCGTGCTCGTCGACGTCGACAACGACATGCGGGTGGTGCGGGAGGAGATCTTCGGCCCGGTGGTCGCGGTGATGCCGTTCGACACCGAGGACGATGTCGTACGCCTGGCCAACGACACCGAGTACGGCCTGGCCGCCGGGGTGTGGACGAAGGATCTCGGGCGCGCGCACCGGATGGCGAACCGTCTGCAGGCCGGCACCGTCTGGGTGAACACGTACCGGGCGATGTCCCCGATGTCACCGCGTCAGGGATACAAGAACAGTGGCGTCGGCATCGAGCACGGCCAGGAGACGATCAAGGAGTACACCCAGCTCAAGAGCGTCTGGATCAACACCAGTGACGCTCCGGTGGCCGATCCGTTCGTGATGCGGAGCTGACATGCCCCTGGTCGACGTCACCATCACCGAGGGCCGCTCGCCCGAGCAGGTCCGCGCCCTGATCCACGCCCTGCATTCCGCCGTCGTCACCACCGTCGACGCGCTCCCCGAACACGTCCGCGTCATCGTCCGCGAGGTGCCCCGCAGTAACTGGGCCACCGGAGACGTGACAGTCGAAGAATGGAAAGGCCCCCGATGAGATTCTCCCTCTTCGTCCACATGGAGCGCTGGGACGACTCGGTCAGCCACCAGGAGCTCTTCGCGAACCTCACCGAGCTGACGCTGATGGCCGAGGCCGGTGGCTTCGGCACGGTGTGGGTCGGCGAGCACCACTCGATGGAATACACCATCTCGCCGAACCCGATCCCGACCCTGGCGTACCTGGCCGCCCGCACCAGCACGATCCGGCTCGGCGCCGGCACCATCATCGCCCCGTTCTGGAACCCGATCCGGGCCGCCGGCGAGTGCGCCCTGCTCGACGTGATCAGCAACGGCCGGATGGAGGTCGGGCTGGCCCGCGGTGCCTACCAGTTCGAGTTCGACCGGATGGCCGGTGGGCTGCCCGCCGCCGACGGTGGCAAGCACCTGCGGGAACTCGTCCCGGCGATGCGGGCGCTGTGGCAGGGCGACTACGCGCACGACGGCGAGATCTGGCAGTTCCCGACCTCGACGTCGGTGCCGAAGCCGGTGCAGCAGCCCACTCCCCCGGTGTGGATCGCCGCCCGGGATCCCGCGTCGCACGACTTCGCCGTCGCCAACGAGTGCAACGTGATGGTGACGCCGCTGATGAAGGGTGACGAGGAGGTGGAGAACCTGGTCGGCAAGTTCGAGACCGCGGTCGCCGCGCACCCCGAGGTCACCAAGCGCCCCGAGCTGATGGTGCTGCGGCACACGCACGTGCACGACGAGAGCGACCCGGACGGCTGGAAACCCGCCGCTGCCGCGATCAACCGGTTCTACCGCAGTTTCGACGCGTGGTTCGGCAACAAGACCACGCCCGTCGACGGGTTCCTGGACCCGAGCCCGGAGTCGAAGTTCGAGGGGCGCCCCGAGTTCGAGCTGGAGTCGTTGCACCGGACCGCGATGATCGGCACGCCGGCCGAGATCATCGAGCGGCTCAAGCACTACCAGTCACTGGGTGTCGACGAGTTCAGCTTCTGGATCGACAACAGCATGTCGCACGAGGAGAAGCGCGCCTCGCTGGCACGTTTCATCGAGCACGTGGTGCCGTCCTTCAGCTGACAGTGACACTGGACCAGCGGGCGCTGACCTCCGGGGTGGGATCCGGTCAGCGCCCGCTTTCGTGTCCCAAATTTTTTGACCGTTCGGCCGATACTCGATGACCGAAAGTACTAGTTCGACTCATACAACCGTCACCCCGATATTTCCCGTGGTCACCTCTTGCTAAACCACTACGCACCACCGAGAAAGCAAGAGGTGAGCAACATGAAGACTCTTTCGCGAATGATCATGGTCGGCATCGGCCTGGCAGCCGGCGTGACGTTCGGCGCGGCGCCGGCGATGGCCTCCCCCAGGGATCCCATCCCGGGAAACCCCGCGTTCACCTCGAAGAACGCCTGCCTCGATTTCCTGGACGAGGTGCTGGACGACGTCTGGGACGACTACAAGTGCGCACAGATCGGCGACTCCTACTACGTCGTCGAGAACCTCGACGGGCTGCCCGACTACATCATCACCCCCGCCGACCCGCTGACGCTCGACCTCATCGGATCGTCGAGCAACGGCGGCGGCCTCGGCGGCTACATCAACGGGGTCATCCACGACGCCCTGCACGGCCCGGACGTCCTCGTCATCGAGACGACACCCGTCATCACCGACCCCGCCAAGACCGGCAACATTCCGCTCAACGGGACCGGAGCCACGCCGGGCGCCACCACCGGCAACCAGCCACCCGTGACGGGCGGCGCAACGACCGGCAACACCCCCGCCGGCACGAGCACGGGTGCCGGCAGCGGCACGGGCTCCGGCGGCGGGGTGACGATCACTCCCAAGGCCGGATAGGCACGCATCCGACGAGGCCTGAGCCGGCGGCTCAGGCCTCGATCGTTTCAATGACCGTGCCGCCCTGGAATGGAAAGTCAGTCTTTAAACCTACTGTGATGTAAATCACTTTCACGGCAAGGGGTTGGGCCGCGATCCGGCGGCGGCAGGGGCATCCGAAGTGCATTCTTGATGCGGCGCACCACATCGGAAT
Source organism: Actinoplanes couchii (assembly GCF_016862075.1). Classification (GTDB taxonomy): domain Bacteria; phylum Actinomycetota; class Actinomycetes; order Mycobacteriales; family Micromonosporaceae; genus Actinoplanes; species Actinoplanes couchii. The sequence continues at coordinate 41,884 of NZ_BOMG01000073.1, forward strand.
TGTCCGGCTATTTTTCGCCGAGACCGCGCCACAATTATTCGTGGACTCCTTCAAAGGAGAAGGCATGAACACTCGGAAATGGAGTGCCGTCGTCGGCGGAGCGCTTTTCCTCGGCGCTTTCGGACTGGCCCAGGGAATCGGTGCGACGGCTGCAACGGCCGCTCCCGCCGGCATCACCTCGGCCACCTGGACGAACCCGCCTCCCGGCCCCGTCAACAACTACGAACTCGGGGTGAAAGCCGGCATCTCCGCGGCCAACAAGGAAGCCAAAGCCAACTGTGAGGCGGCGTGGGCAGAACTCGACAACCTGCCCTCGGTCTCGAACAACTACCGGTCGTACAGCGGCGCCGCCGAGGACTCGGCGGCGTCCAGCTTCCAGCCGTCGGCCGAGACCCGGCAGGCACAGGAGGACTTCAACGCGGGCTGGGACTCCGTCTACGACCGGGCTTACAACAACGCCTACCGGCAGTACTGCAACTGACCTGGAAAATGATCCGGGAAACGGTCGGCGCTTTTCCGAATTGTTCGGGCAGTGCCGGCCGTTTCTTGACTCCGCCGTAACGTCATGGTTTGCGATGGGGGCATGAACCGGGTTTCTCTGGCGTATCTCGCGTCCTATGTCCTGTCGATGCTGGGTAACTCCATCGCCGGGGTGGCGCTGCCTCTGCTGGTCCTGCAGATCACCGGGAGCGCGCTGGCCACCGGGGCGGTCGCGGTGGCCAGCGCACTGCCCGCCGCGGTTGCCGGGCTGCTGATGGGTGTGGTCATCGACCGGATCAACAGGCGTACCGCCTCGATCCTCACCGACGTGGTGTCGGCGCTGTCGGTGGCCGCACTGCCGCTGGTGGACACCGCCGTCGGGCTCTCGGTCGGGTGGTTCGTGCTGTTCGCGGTGATCGGATCGTTCGGTGACGTGCCGGGACTCACCGCCCGGGAGGCGATGATCCCGGGGATCGCGAGCGCCGGGCGGATCGGCGCCGAACGGCTGATCGGCCTGCGGGAGGCGCTCGGCGCGCTGGTCATGCTGGCCGGGCCGGCCGCGGCCGGCACCCTGATGGTGGTGTTCGACGGCAGCACCGTCCTGTGGATCACCGCGGGCACGTCGGCGGCCGCCGCCGCGGTCACCCTGCTGATCCCGAAGCAGGCCGGCGCGATCACCCCGGGCACCGGGCAGGTGCTGATGCGCGACGGCTGGCGCACCCTGGTCCGGTCGCCGTTCCTGGTCGCCACCACGATCGTCAGCATGAGCATGGTGGTGGTGATGAGCGGTTTCCAGGCGCTGGTGCTGCCGGTGCACTTCACCACCGAGGGGCGGCCGGAACTGCTCGGCTTCGTGCTCACCGCGCTCGCCGCCGGAATGCTCGCCGGTGGCGGTGTCTACGCGGCGCTGGGCGGGCGGGGCCGGCGCCGCACCTGGTTCACGGTCGGCCTGGTGATCACCGTCGCCGGGTTCACCACGATGGCCACCCTCGCCGCGCCGTGGGTGGTGTTCGGCGCGGCCGCCCTGGTCGGGTTCGGGCTCGGGCTGTTCGGCAGCCTGATGGGGGTGCTGATGATCGAGCGGATCCCGGACGACAGGCGCGGGCGGGTGGCCGGCGTGCAGAACGCGGTGCTCACCCTCGCCCCGGCGCTCGGCATGGGCGGAGCGGCGGTCCTGACCGAACAGTCCGGGGCGGGCGTCGCGGCGGCCGTGCTCGCCGCCGTCTGGCTGGTCACCGGCGCACTCTCACTGTGGGCACGACCGCTACGTGACCTGGAGCCGCGAACGGCGCTCGCTGTGGGAGCGACCGCTACGTGACCTCGAACCGCGGGCGGCGCTCGTCCCCCGTACCGAAAGCCGGGTCTGATCCTGGTTTTGATCTCGCGGGTCGGCGGTGGGCACCGCCTGACCCCGACGGGTGATGCGCAGGAGAGCCGTTCACCGGGAGGTGATCCCGGTGAACGGCTCGGTGGAGCTCTGTCCTACTTGGCGTCCTTCAGGGCGGCGAGCGCCTGGGCCGCGATGAAGTACTTGTTGCGGCCCAGCTCGCCGATGGTCTTGATGCCGAGGGCGTCGCGGATCAGCTTGCCGCCGGCAGTGCTGACGCCGGCCAGCGCCTCCACCGGCGCGTCCAGGATCTCCTCGAGGGACTTGTCCTGGTATGCCTTGTCGAGAACCTTCTCCAGGTCGGCGGTGATAGCCACGATTCCTCCGCGGGGTGTCGAGTGTGGATCTTCCGGCCGGAGACTAACGGATCTTGACCAAGCGACCCCGAGGGGCCTCCCCCGACTGAACGCAACCTCACCCCCGTCGCGGCCCGGATGCCGGTCAGCCGAGCAGGCGGGCCATGTTCTCCGGGGCGAAGAACTCGGCCGGGGGTGTCACGCCGGAGTTCAGGCGCATGAAGGCGTCCGTCTTCTCCTGATCGCCGGCGATCGCGGTGACCAGCGCGATCATCTGCTCGTCCGGCGGCTGGAGCGCGGCCGCGCCCAGGGTCATCCGGTAGCGGGGCATCGCCCGGGCATCCCGGCGGGCCTGGTACCCGGCCAGGTCGTCGCCGGTGATCGCGGCGGCCAGCAGCTCGGCGTCCAGGAACGCGTCGGTGATGCCCTGCGCGGTGATGTAGTCACGGCTGTAACCGGCGTCGCCGACCAGGGCCCAGCCCGGACCGGACGGCACCTTGAGGTAGTTCGGCACCGACGAGCCCACCCAGCGGGTCTCCTGCTTCGCCTCCCGGAAACGGGCGTCCCACTCCGGCGCGCCGGCGAACATCGTGGCCATCGTGCCGTCGACGTCGTTGCGGTGCTCGGCCAGCTCCGCGTACGGCCACCCGCCCAGCAACCAGGTCAGGCCGTCGTTGGTGGGGCAGAGGGCCCAGCCCCGGCCCGGCCGGTTGTACGCCTCGAACGTGTCGGTCGGCAGGTTGCTGAAGTAGGCGTAGTAGCCGACGATCAACGGCGGCCGGTCCTCGTACGCGGCCGCCCCGACCGTCCTGGCGACCAGCGAGTTCCGGCCGTCCGCGCCGACCACGAGCCGGGCGTGCTCGACCGAGCCGTCCTTACCGCGGATGCCGGTCACCGTGCCGTCGGTATCGGTCAGGATCTCCTCGACCGAGTACCCTTCCCGGACCTCGGCCCCGGCAGCGGCGGCCGCGTCCAGCAGGATCTTGTCGAGCAGGACGCGGCGGGGCGCGTAGGCGTACGGCTGCTCCGGGGTGCCCGGCGCCCCGGCGAGGGTGACCGGCCCGAAGTCGAAGGAATAACGGCCCACCGGGGGTACGCCGGTGCCCACCACCTGGTCGAGCAGGCCCCAGCGCTGCAGCGCCGACACCCCCGGCGGGTGCACGGTGTGGGTCGACACGGTGTCGCTCGGAAAGGTGTCCCGATCCACCAGCAACACCCGCATCCCCTGCCGGGCCAGCAACATGGCCAACGGCGACCCGGCGACCCGGGCCCCCACCACGATCACGTCGAAATCAGTCATCAACTCTCCCCACCGAACTTCAGGCCATAGTGGAGGTTCGACGGGGACGTGTCGATGGGCCGTCAGGGGGATCCTCGGTCAGGCCGTGGCCCGGGGGGCGTAGCGGGGGACGTAGTCCTGGCCGGAGATGTCGGCGATGGCGGCGACGATGGCGTCGGTGGCGGCCCGGCGGTCGCGGGCGTTCTCCGGGTCGGTGGCGATGGCCGAGAGCTGGATCGGCTTGCCGAAGACCACGCGGACCCGGGCCGGGCGGGGGATGATCGCGCCCGGCGGCAGGACCCGGTCGGTGCCGAACATCGCGACCGGGACCACCGGCGCCTTCGACCTCAGGGCCAGCCAGGCCACCCCGGTCCGGCCGCGGTAGAGCCGGCCGTCCGGGGAGCGGGTGCCCTCCGGGTAGATGCCGAACGGGTCGCCGCGTTCCAGCACCTCCAGGCAGGAGTCCAGGGAGCGGACCGCGGCCCGGGTGTCGTCCCGGTCCACCGCCACCTGGCCGTCGCGGGACATGAACCAGGACACGAAGCGTCCCCACGGGCCGCGGCCGGTGAAGTACTCCGCCTTCGCCATGAAGGTGATCTTCCGGCCGAGTGCCACCGGCAGGAACGTCGAATCCGTGACCGACAGGTGGTTGGAAGCCAGCAGCAGCGGGCCGGTCGCCGGTACGTGCTCAGCCCCCTCCACCTTCATCCGGACAACCTTCTTGACCAGTTCGTACACGTGCCGCCCTCTCCCTAGAACACTGGTTCCCGATTCTGCAACGATCAGACGCCGCCGATGCTCTGGCTGATCGCCTCGATCAGTGGTGACGCCAGCACCGGACGGTCGGTCTCCACGACGATGACCGGGCCGATGGCCAGCGGCTCGGCCTCGGCGAGCCAGCGCGGCCAGTCCTCCCGCAGGCGGCGGTCGTCCTCGTGGACCGGGTCGCGGGTGCGGGCGCGATAGCGGTTCAGGGCCGTCTCCGGCGGGACCGAGCACCAGATCTCGACGACGGTGCGGGCCCCGGAACGGGCCACCCCGTCGGAGACGTACCCGAGGTCGCGCGGCCGGAACCACCAGCTCTCCAGGATGACCACCCCGGGGGTCGCGGCGGCGAGCTCCCACATCACCCGGGCCGCGGCGACGCCCATGGCCGCCGGTGGCACCCCGGGCGCGGCGCCGGCCATCGCCACTTTCAGGGCGTCCTTCGCGATCAGCGGTACGCGCAGGGCAGGTGCCAGTCGCCCGGCAAGGGTGCTCTTGCCGGACCCGGGAAGACCGTTGATCAGTATCAGCCGGTGGGCCACGGGGAGAATGCTGCCAAACACATGCTCCCCGCGGCACCGTTCAGCCGGACACCAATGAGTCCTCCCCGGAGGCAGCCGCCGCGGTACGCCACGACGCCCCGTACCGGCTGTTGCGGCTGCGGTGCGGGACCAGCACCGGGCGGCCGATCACCTTGCCGAGGTCGCTGACGAAGTCGTCGATCACGTCCCGCTGGACCCCGGGCATGCAGATGATGTGGCAGAGGTCACCGTCGACCGACAGGACCCAGCCGAAGTCGGCGACCAGCACCGGCGGCGGGGTCTGCATCACCACGGTGAACGCGGCCGGATGCCGGTAGACCGGCCAGCCGAGCGAACTGATCCGTTCCACCGCGTACGCGGCGATCTGTCGCGCCTGCTCGGCCCGGGACTGGTGGCCGTTGCGGCCGTACATCGCGATGGCCGCCCACAGCAGGGCGGACGCCTGGCCGCAGCGGGAGCCGGTGACGGTGCTGTCCACCGTCGCGACGTAGTTGACGTGCTCGCCCTTGGACACCCGCACGCTGTCGCGCATCACCACGACACCGCACGGGATCGGCGTACCCAGAAATTTGTGTCCGGAGATGCTGACACTGTCGACCGGGCTGCCCGCGCCGAGGCCGAGCATCCCGTCCAGGGCGAGCGGTATCCCGGACAGCGCGGCGTCGACGTGCACGTGCCGCCGGTGCACGCCGTAACCGTGCAGGATCGCCTCGATCTGGTCGGTCTGGTCGACGGCCTCCCAGAGCGTGGTGCCGGCGGTGGCGACCACGATCGCGGGACGGTCCCGCCGCTGCGCCACCAGGTATTCGAAGTGCTCGTAGTCCATCTCCCCGTACCGGCCGTCCTCGACCAGGACCACGTCGGACGGGTCCAGGCCGAGGAGCCCGGCGGTCTTGGGGATGGAGTAGTGGCTGGCGTGGGTCAGGTAGAGCACCGCGTCGGGGTAGCGGTCCCGCGCCACCCGCAACGCGGCGATGTTGCTCTCCGTCCCGCCCGAGGTGACGTATCCCCAACGGTCGTTCTGCGGCAGGCCGACCAGGTCGGCGAACCACTGGACGACCTCGACCTCCAGCGAGTTGGTGTGCGCCTCGCCGCCGGGCGCGGTGGACGGGTCGCCGACGTTGTTGAACAGCCGGCTGAACAGTCCTCGCGTCCGGCTCCAGTCGATGTCCGTCGCCGCGGGGAATCCGATGGTCCGGCGTTGTGCCCGGTTCGCACGGATCACCAGGGTGTCGATGACTGCCTCGACGTCGATCAGGGCCGGGGTGCGCCCCAGCTTGATCGCCTCGGACCAGTCCTCGGGCGGTATGACGGAGGGCGTCACATCGTCACCACACCTGGCCGTCGGGATTCAAGTGGTTCTGCAACGTCCTGGCCAGGTCCAGGAACGCCGGCCAGGCCTGCCGCAACTGGACCCCCATCTTCTCCGGGACGTTCTGGGTGACGCTGTAGATCTGGGTGGCGTCCAGCGGCATGTTGCAGATCAGATCGTTGCCACGGCCGGTCCGGGTCTCGTCGCGGACGACCCGGATCTCCGAACCGTCGACGAGCCGGATCGCCCCCTCACCCGGGACGTAGCTCATCGCCTGCAGGCTGCTGATGCCGGAACTCTGCAGCACCGGCACCACCTCGTACCACTGGCGGCTGTCGGTGTTGAGCGTCTCCACACCGAGGCCGACGAACCGGGCCGGAGTGTCCGAACGCTGTATGTCACCGACGTTCACCATGAGGAAGTCGGGGTCGCGGGGATCCCAGACGCGCTTCTTCTTCTCGTGCTGGGCGATGAAGGTCTCCGCGGTGGCCTTCATCCCGGTCAGGAACGCGACGAGGTTGTCGTACTCCGGCCCGGAATAGCCCCACCGGGACGCCGACAGCACCTGGAAGCCCAGGTGCTGACTCGGCGCCTCGACGACGAAGAACAGCGTCAACCCGTGCGGCGCCAGCGGCTGCTGACGCGAGCTGAGCCGCTCCAGTGACCGGGTGACGTGCAGCGCGTTCGTCCCCCGGAGACTGGTGCCGGCGCTGTGCCGCAGGTAGGCCCAGCGCCTGTCGTCGGGGGTCGGCCCGGCGTTGTTGCGCTGCCACTGCGCGGTTCCGTGGACGGTGGGCTGCCACTGACCGGACTGGGCCGGGTCCTGCTGCCACGGCGGCTGCTGCTGTTGCTGCGGATACTGCTGTTGCTGGGGGTACTGCGGCGGATACTCCTGCTGGGGGTAGCCGTACTGCTGCTGTTGCTGTGGTGGTGCGGGGGTGGATCCCCAGGGTGGGGTCTGAGGACTACCGTCCCAGGACGGCTGGGCATGTCGGCCGGACGGGTTGTACGACATGGGGTGGGGGGATTCCCTTCTCAGGGGTCAGAGATCGATACGGTCGGGTACCGCGTAGACGCTGGGAACGCCGTGGCTGATGCCGTCGAAGATCTGTGGTTTCGAACGCTTGAGGGCCGTCGCGCGCCCAGCCCCCGCCAGGGCCGCGACGATGAGCAGTGCCGGTACCGCGTACGGCAGCAGCGAGGTCGACGAGGTGCCGAGCAACTCGTCGAGCTGGAGCAGCATCGTCACCAGGATGGCGATGCCGAACGCCGTGCCGAACAGCGGCGCGGCGGTGGTGACCAGCCCCTTCTCCCCCGAGTCAGGGTTGCGGGCGAAGTAGCGCAGCGCGGCGATCGCCGCGACGATCAGCAGGGTCAGCAGGCCCATGGCGCCGAGGGTGGACGCCCAGCCGAACAGGACGGCCTGCGGGTCGGCTCCGGCCACCGCGAAGCCCGCGACCACGATCGCGGCCAGCGCGTTCTGGGCCCGGCTGGCGCCGACCGGGGCGTCCGCGGCGGTGCCGCTGCCGGTCTTGTGCAGGAACTGCGGCAGGACCTGCTCGCGGCTCATCGCGAAGGCGTACCGGTTGATGATGTTGTGGAAACTGATCACCGAGGTGAGGATCGCCAGGACCAGGACGACCGTGCCGAGGAGGCCGACCGCCGGGTGGATCTTGTCGGACAGGATGGTCAGCGGCAGGTTCGGGTCGTTGCCCGCGGCGGCGGCCACCTGGGCCGGGCCGGTGGCGGCCTCCATCGCCCACGCGGCGGCGGTGTAGACCGCGATCAGGCTCAGCGCACACGCCATCATGCCGCGGCTGATCGCCGCACCGTGCCGGCGGCCGGCGCTGTCCTCCTCCTCGATGAACGCGGCCATGCCCTCCGGGCCGGTGTAGGCGGCCAGGGTCAGGGCGACCGCGAGACCGAGACCCGGCACGCTCAGGCCGGCCGGGTCGAAGGCGGCGACCGGGATGCCGTCGGCGGCCGGGTCGAGGAAGCCGATCACCACGAAGAGCGCGACGACCGCGAACGAGAGGATCAGCACGCCCAGGACGATCTGGGTGGAGAGCACGATCCGGCGGGTGCCGAGGACCGTGACGACCGCGATCGCGGCGGCGGCCCAGAGCCACCAGGCGCCGAATCCGGTGATGCCGGACATGATCGCGCCGAACAGGCCGTAGAGGCTGATCTGCAGCGCGTTGTAGGCGAGCAGGGCCACGAAGCCCGCCGCCAGGCCGGCCCTCGGGCCGAGGCCGCGCGCGGTGATCGCGTAGTACGGCGCGGAGTGGGGAACCGCGCGGACCATGGCCGCGTAGCCGACCAGGAGCAGCGTGATCACCGCTCCGACCAGGACGAACAGCAGGGGAAGCGCGGTGGCTTCGGAACCCGCGTAGGTCGCGACGATACCGCCGACGAGCACGACCATGGGCGCCGAGGTGGTGACGCCGAGGGCCCATGCGGCACCGGCGGTCACCGTCCGGCGGGCCATTGCCGCCGCAACTGTAGCCATGATTTTTCAGTCTCCTGGGGGGAACCGTTCGTCCAATGTGGACGAACGGGAAGCAGAATAGAGCCCGCTTTCCGATCTCCCCTGTAGGGGGCGGAGGCGCCCCCTAGATCAACAAGCCGGATGCACCTTACGTGGCGATCACCCGGTATGGCTATCAGCGGCATTCGATGGCGCCGGTGAGCGGAAAACACGATTCTTCACGTTCCGTCACCATCACCACCGATGGGTGATTCCCAAACGGCACCAACTGTGCACTTCGGATACTCACCGTCACCATCAATGAATCGGTCCGGAAGATCAATTTTTCAGAACGACCAAGAAGTGCCGGATGAAGTTGCGGGTTCGTGATCTCAACGGTCGCGGAGTTTCCACAACGGGACCGGCCCACCGCTCAAGGTGAGCGATGGGCCGGTCTTTTCGGATTCAGCCGTACGGGTACCTCAGCAGGCGCCCTCGACCACCTTCGACCTACCCGACGTGGTGGCCGGAACGGTCAGGCAGACCACGCTGGCGCCGGAGGTGACCTGTGCCTTGCGGGCGCCCACGACCTTGACCGTGATACCCGGGATGGCCATGTCGGCGGCGGCGTCCTTCAGGTGCTCGCCCGGCTTGCCACCCTCGCTCAGCGCCTTCAGGGTCGCCTGCGAGCCGATCAGGTCGGCCCAGGTCTTGGCGTCGCCGCCGCCGAGGCCGGTGCCCGTGCCCGCGCCGGTCGCGCCACCCATGCCCGCGGTGAACGCCTCGAGCATCTTGCTCACGTCGAGCTTGGTGACGTTGTCCGGCATCGCGATGTCGGCGCCACCGGCGATCTCCACCCGCAGGGTCGCGCGGCCGGTGTTGCCCTCGACGAACTGCAGGAAGTTGATCTCGAACGCCTTGAAGACGCCGTTGTCGACCCAGAGGTCCAGGACGATCGGCTTGTCGGCCGGCGGCTTGTCCAGCTCCGAGCCGATGGTCTCCTTGAGCATCTCCTCCTGGCCGGCGATCTTCACGGCGGCCTCGAAGAAACGCTTGGCCTCGGTGTACGCCTTCACCGTCGTGGTGGTGGCGACCAGGTGGGTCTTGTCCTTCTCGTCCCGGACGATCTCGGCGCTCTCGAGAAGGTTCGACGCGCTGGTCTTCAGCTCGGCGGCGATCGCGTCGCTCTGCGCCGGGTCGGCGCTCGGGGTCACCCCGCCGGCGCTCTGGGCGAACTTCGTCAGCTCCTTGGAGTCGATGGAGACCCAGGAGCCGGCCAGCAGGGCGTCGAGGCCGGGCAGCGAGGCGCCGGCCTCCTTGGTCAGCTCGTCGATCTCGGCCTGGGTGCCACCGAACTTGGTGACCAGCTCGTTGACCGGCACCTTGACGTAGGCGATCTGGTCGAGCACCCGGACCTCGGCGCCCGCGACACCGTCGATGGTCGCGTTGATCAGCGCCTTGTCGTCGGCGACGCCGTCACCGGCCTTGTCCCAGGCGACGGTGAACGACGAGTTGTAGAGCTTGCGGATGACATCGGCGTCCGACTCCTCGAACGTCTTGTCGTCCGCCTTCGCATACGCGATCAGGTCGTCGACGTTGCCGCCGGCCTTCAGCGTGAACCCGGACTTGCCGGTCGAACCCAGCGCCTCCGCAGCCTGGCGCAGTTCGAGTTTCGGCTCGAGCTGCTGGAACTGGTTCGCACACCCGGCCGAGACGGCGAGGGCGGTGACACCGGCGAGTGAGCCGGCCAGAAAGCGCTTCATGCGCGGAGATCTCCTTCGAGGGGTCCACCGCGGCACTCCCCCGGCGCCGCGAACCGGAAGTGTAGGACCATCCATCAATGGCCCGCGCTCCCATTTCCCCCGACCGGTGGCGATTGGGCTGATCGGCGACGATTCCCGGCCGATCAGCCCAACGGTCACCGTTTGACGTACTCCGCGAGATGCTCCCCGGTGAGGGTGGCCCGGCCGGCGACGAGTTCGGCCGGTGTCCCCTCGAAGACCACCCGGCCGCCGTCGTGACCCGCGCCCGGGCCCAGGTCGACGATCCAGTCGGCGTGCGCCATCACCGCCTGGTGGTGCTCGATGACGATCACCGACTTGCCCGCGTCGACCAGCCGGTCCAGCAGGCCCAGCAGCTGCTCGACGTCGGCCAGGTGCAGGCCGGTGGTCGGCTCGTCTAGGACGTAGACGCCGCCCTTCTCGCCCATGTGGGTGGCCAGCTTGATCCGCTGCCGCTCGCCGCCGGACAGCGTGGTCAGCGGCTGGCCCAGGGTCAGGTAGCCGAGGCCCACGTCGGCGAGGCGTTTCAGGACGGTGTGCGCGGCGGCCAGCTTGCCGTCGCCCTCGGCGAAGAACCGCTCGGCCTCGGTCACCGGCATCGCCAGGACCTCGCTGATGTCCTTCCCGCCGAACTTGTAGTCCAGCACCGAGGCGGCGAACCGCTTGCCCTCGCACTCCTCGCACGGCGAGGCCACCCCGGCCATCATCGCCAGGTCGGTGTAGATGACGCCGGCGCCCTTGCAGGTCGGGCAGGCGCCCTCCGAGTTCGCGCTGAACAGGGCCGGTTTCACCCCGTTGACCTTGGCGAACGCCTTGCGGATCGGCTCCAGCAGGCCGGTGTAGGTGGCCGGGTTGCTGCGCCGGGAACCCTTGATGCCGCCCTGGTCGATCGCCACCACGCCGTCCCGCTTCGCGACCGAGCCGTGGATCAGCGAACTCTTGCCGGAACCGGCCACCCCGGTCACCACGACCAGCACGCCGAGCGGGATGTCGACGTCCACGTCCTGGAGGTTGTGGGTGCCGGCGCCCCGGATCTCCAGCGCGCCGGACGGTTTGCGGACCGCGTCCTTCAGACTCGACCGGTCGTCGAGGTGCCGGCCGGTGACGGTGTCGCTGGCGCGCAGGCCGTCGACGGTGCCCTCGAAACAGATCTCGCCACCTGCCGTACCGGCGCCGGGACCGATGTCGACGACCCGGTCCGCGATCGCGATCGCCTCCGGCTTGTGCTCCACCACCAGGACCGTGTTGCCCTTGTCGCGCAAGCGCAGGAGCAGCTCGTTCATCTTCTGGATGTCGTGCGGGTGCAGGCCGATGGTGGGCTCGTCGAAGACGTAGGTGACGTCGGTCAGGGCCGAGCCGAGGTGCCTGATCATCTTGGTGCGCTGGGCTTCACCACCGGACAGGGTGCCGGCCGGGCGCTCCAGCGACAGGTAACCGAGGCCGATCTCGACGAACGAGTCCAGGGTGTGCCGCAGCTTCTCCAGCAGCGGGGCGACCGACGGCTCGTCCAGGTCACGCACCCAGGCGGCCAGGTCGCTGATCTGCATCGCGCACGCGTCGGCGATGCTGATCCCGGCGACCTTCGAGGAGCGGGCCGCCTCGGACAGCCGGGTGCCCTCGCACTCCGGGCAGGTGGTGAAGGTGACCACCCGCTCGACGAAGGCGCGGATGTGCGGCTGCATCGCGTCGACGTCCTTGGCCAGGAACGACTTCTGGATCGACGGGATCAGTCCGGCGTACGTCAAGTTGATGCCGTCGACCTTGATCTTGGTTGGCTCCTTGTGGAGCAGGTCGCTCAGCTCACGCTTGTTGTACTTCCCGATCGGCTTGTCCGGGTCGAAGAAGCCGCTGCCCCGGAAGATCCGGCCGTACCAGCCCTCCATGCTGTACCCGGGGATGCTGATCGCGCCCTCGTTCAGCGACTTGCTCGCGTCGTACAGCTGGGTCAGGTCGAAGTCGTTGACGTTGCCGCGGCCCTCGCACCGCGGGCACATGCCGCCGGTGATGCTGAACTCGCGCCGCTCCTTGACGGTGCCGCCGTTCTTCTGCAGGGTCACCGCCCCGGCGCCGGAGATCGAGGCGACATTGAAGCTGTACGCCTGAGGAGAACCGATGTGCGGATCGCCGAGCCGGCTGAACAGGATCCGCAGCATCGCGTTGGCGTCGGTGGCGGTGCCGACGGTGGATCGTGGGTCGGAGCCCATCCGCTCCTGGTCGACGATGATCGCGGTGGTCAGGCCCTCGAGCACGTCCACGTCCGGGCGGGCCAGCGAGGGCATGAAACCCTGGACGAACGCGCTGTACGTCTCGTTGATCAGCCGCTGCGACTCGGCCGCGATGGTGCCGAAGACCAGCGAGCTCTTGCCCGAGCCGGAGACCCCGGTGAACACCGTGAGCTGGTGTTTCGGGATCTCGACGGTGACGTCCTTGAGGTTGTTGACCCGGGCGCCGTGCACGCGGATCGAGCGGTGGGCGGTCATTCTCGTCCTTCTCGGCTCGGCTTCTCTCAGGTCAGCTGATTGATACGGATCAGGTTGCCCGCGGGGTCGCGGAACGCGCAGTCACGGACACCGTACGGCTGATCGGCCGGCTCCTGCACCACATCCGCGCCGGTGGCCTGCAGCTTGTCGAACGTCTCGGTCAGATTCTCCGCGCCCAGGATGATCGCCGCGTAGCTGCCCTTCGCCATCAGCTCGGCGATGGTGCGGCGCTCGTCGTCGGTGATCGCCGGGTCGGACACCGGCGGGTGCAGCACGATCGAGGTCTGCGGCTGGTTCGGCGGGCCGACCGTGATCCAGCGCATGTCGCCGTAACCGACGTCGTTGCGCACCTCGAAACCGAGGCCGTCACGGTAGAACTCGAGAGACTCGTCGGGGTTGATGGCCGGCAGGAACGTGGAGTGGATCACCAGGCTGCTCATGCCTTCGATGCTATTCAGGAACGGGCCGCCGGGACTTCTCGATTCCTGACCGGTCGGGTCACCTGTTTGGTCACACAACCCGGCAGACCCTTCAGCTGTACGTCGTCCAGCTTGCGATACACCCCCGGGGAGATGCCGACCAGCTCGGTGAACCGGGTGGTGAACGTACCCAGCGACGAACAGCCGACCGCGAAGCAGACATCGGTGACGGACAGGTCGCCCCGGCGCAGCAGGGTCATCGCGCGCTCGATCCGGCGGGTCATCAGATAGCTGTACGGCGATTCGCCGAAGGCTGCCTTGAACTGCCTGCTCAGGTGGCCTGCGGACAGGTGCACGTAGCGGGCCAGGGCCTCGACGTCGAGTGGCTGGGCGTAGTCGCGGTCGATGCGGTCCCGGACTCGGCGCATCATCACGAGTTCACGTAGTCGTGGGTCGGCCACGGGGTCAGCGTACTACCGGAATTAGTGAAGTTTCCTTTATATTCACGCGCACCAATTCATTTAGATACCCGTCCATCCTCGCCTCCATCCCATCCCCGCCCCATCACCCTCCTCGCCCCATCCCCCGCCCTATCCCCGCCTCCGCCCCATCCCCGCCCCCGTCCTCGTCCTCGGCGCCGTCCTGGTCGCTCGTCCTGGTCGCTCGCCCTCGTTGCTCGCCTTCGTTGCTCGCCTTCGTCGTTTTGCTTCGTCGTTTTGCTTCGTCGTCTGTTTAGGAGAGCGCGTGCGTAAAATCGCGGCCGTTGTGGCCGGAACACTGCTGGCAGCCGGGATCACCGCCCCGGCCCAGGCCGCCCCCAGCCGGGCGGAGGTCGCCCTGCGCTGGGCGCCGATCCACTATCAGGACGTCGACGCCACCGGGGCGCACGCCCTCGGGGGCAAGAGCGACTACATCACCAGATACGACTTCGACGGCAACCTCAACGGGCGGGACAACTGGGACAACGCCGGCACGAACGTCGACGCCGCGGTCTACTACTCGGTGCTGGAGACGAGCACCCACTACTACCTGACCTACTTCTTCTTCCACCCGCGGGACTGGATCGACCACCCGTTCTTCGAGAGCGAACACGAGAACGACGGCGAAGGCGTGCTGGAGATCGTCGAGAAGGACGGCTCCGAGTACGGCAGCCTCAAGGGCGCGGTCACCGTCGCGCACAGTGACTTCTTCTCCTACAAGCCGGCGACCAGCGGCTGGGCCAACGGCGGCGAGACCATCGACGGCACGCTGCAACTGCAGGCGTCGCCGCACGACTCGTTCCAGCACCCGGTCACCGCGCAGGAGCGCGGCGGGCACGGGCTCAAAGCCTGGCCGCAGTACGACATCAACGGCGACGGCATCGTCTACTACCCGTCGCTGACCGTCTCCGAGGCGCCGTCGAGCACCAACGACCGGGACGTCCGCTACCGCTTGATCGACCTGTTCGCCGACGGCGGCCTGTGGGCGCAACGCAACAACAGCAGCCTGTTCGCGTCCCTCGGCACGTTCGCCGGCGACACCTCAGGCGGCTGCGGCGTCGGCACCTACTCGTGCGGCACCAACTCGGCGAACTCGCCATGGGGCTGGGACGACGGCAACGACGCCGGCGTAGCCCGAGGCGAAATCGCCACCGACCCGGCAAAACTGGCCGCCGCCTACTTCTCCGCAACGGGCACCCTGTCCCGCACCTACACCTACAACCCCTACTCGGCCGCCGCTGCCGCCCTCAAGGCCGCCCAGACCCTCCCACCCATCGTCGACTGACACTCCCGCCACGGGCCTCGGCCGTCACCCCCAGTACCACTGGCTCCCCGGCCGAGCCCGCACCACCCGCCCGCCCGGCCGAACCCGCACCACCTGCCGGGCCGGGCCAGGCCGGCACCGCCTGGCACCTCCGCACCGCCTGCCAGGCCGGGCCGGGCCACCCCTCGCGGCGCGGGTCAGCCGGCGGCGAGGCGGTGCAGGTCGCGGAGCGTTTCGGAAGCCGCGAGCGGACCGAGCTCCCCGAACGTCGCCTCCGGTGGAGATGACAGCACCGCCGAACCCAGCTTGCGAGGCTCGGACGAGTCGTACCCCATCGGGTCGAACGGTGGCTCGAAGTCGACGGTCACCACCTGCCCGCCAGGCCAGTCACGAACCACCGAACCGTGCCACTCGCCGAACCGCCACCCCCGGCTGACCAGCGCATACAGCAGTCCGGAGCCGACCACGGACCCGGCGAAGTCATCGATCTGCGCCACCCCCGTCTGCTCCGCGGTGAACCGGTGCACCTCCCGGGCGAGCTGCGGGAACGGCTGGGACGTCTCGTAGTCCTCCAGCGTCCCCACCCAGGTGGCGGTGGCCGCGGGATCACCGGTGGCCGGATGGTAGAGCCGAACCACCGCCGACGACTCCAGGGTCAGCGTCGTGTCGTCGACCCCGGCCAGTGTCCGATCCTCGGCGATCCGGAAACTCGGCCCATCGACGACCTGCCAGATCAGCCCGCGAGCGATGTGCCGGACCAGCGGATGGTCCCGGATCAGGGCACGGAAGTCGTCAGCGCCCCAGGCCCGCTCGGTCAGCATCGCCTCTTCGAGGGCACGCAACCGCTCGGCGGCCACGTCCTTGAGTTCACGTTTGAGCGTCGTATAGGAGGCCTGCGCTTCGGCGGCTTTCACCGCGTCGTCGGCGGCAGCCGGTTTCGGCAGTCGTTTGAGGACGCGCCCGGACTCCTCGCTGATCTGCGGGGTCAGCCACTGGTCGAAAGTGATCACGAGCCGGCGTGGCCCGTAGTCGAGCAGCAGCCGCCCGTCCGTACCCAGGTCGAGGTCGGGCACGAT
The DNA here is from genome assembly GCF_016862075.1 of Actinoplanes couchii. Taxonomy (GTDB): domain Bacteria; phylum Actinomycetota; class Actinomycetes; order Mycobacteriales; family Micromonosporaceae; genus Actinoplanes; species Actinoplanes couchii. The sequence goes on from NZ_BOMG01000073.1 coordinate 57,911, forward strand.
CCGGTCGGCCAGTTCGGCGGGGCTGAGCCCACGGACCTCGGCGATCCGGTCGAGTTTCTCCTCGGCCAGTTTCCGGAAGCCCTTCTGTTTCGCCTTGCGGGCCACCCGCCGCAGATGGGTGAGGGCGACGTCGGTGCCGATCGCGCCGAGCACCTCGATCCCGGTCCGGACCCGCCCGGCGGCGCCGAACGCCCACTCCCCGAACAGCGCGGACACCGCGGGCACGGTGGTGTCGTCCCCGAGCAGCCCGAGCGCGAGCATCGCCTGCTTGTCCCCGCTCGGATGGTCGGCACCACGCCACTGCTCGAAGATCGCCCACGCGAACCCGGCCAGGTCAGCCCGCTCGCAGGCCGCCCGCACATCGTCGAGCCCGGGATGCGGCACGGCGAAGGTGGACCGCGCGACCAGATCGATCAACTGCCGGACGGCGGACTCCGGCAGCACCGCTTCACTGCCCCGCACCCGCACCCCGGGCAGCGCGCCGACAACAAGCCAGCCGGGCAGCCGCTTGGTCTTCGCCCCGGATCGCAGCACAGCGGGAAGAGAAGCCTCGGCCGCGACCGGCACCGCCGCCGCTGCTTCCACCGCGGTCAGGATCCGCTCGATCCGTTGCCGGGCAGCCGGACTCGACGGTTCGCCTTCGTCGAGGAAGGCACGAGCTGCCGCGACGTGGTCGAGCACGAGGTTCCGCAGAACGTCGGCGACGACTTCACCACGATGTTCGTCGTCCGCCTCCCATCCGGCCAGGACCCGCAGCGCCCGCGCCGGATCCTTCGTGATGACCTTGAGCAGGATCGGGGCGACGTACTTCTGGTCGGCGCGCTCGGCCAGCAGACCCAGAGTCTCGTCGGTGCGGATCGCCGCCAGCCAGGTGACCGCCTGTTTCCGGTCGGCGGCCCGGGCGAACACCGTCGAATGCCGGTCCGCCATGTCGAGCCGCGCCGCCAGCCCACGACCGAGCCCGGAGCGATCCCCGAGGGCCTCCTCCGCTCCGGGGACCGTGTCCACGACGGTGGCGATGACGTCCCGGTAGATCGACGGCAGCCACCCATCGGGGTTCCGGGACCGCTCGGCGTCGGCAAGCACCCGCAGCGCTCGCTCGGGTTGCCGGATCAGGGCGCCACAGCGGGCGAAGTCGGACAGGTAGGTGTCGAGGGTGCCGGTCACGATCCGCCGCATCGCCGCGTCGCTCGGAATGCTCATCAGGACAGCGAGCGCCTCGTCACCCAGCCCCGCATGGCCCATCCGGATGCCCGCGACATCCCCGTACCGACGCTGGTCGAGGATTTTCATCATGTCGTCGCCGAGCACATCGGCCGCGGTACCCAGCATCCGCTCGCGCGGGATCCACTGGTCGTGGAGCCGGACCGGGCTGGCGTCCAGCGCCTGGTCCAGCGCACAGAACTGACGGGGGTCCGCGGCGGCCAGCACGAGCAGCGTGTGCAGCCGGCCCTCCAGCCCCAGGCGGCGGTGGTCGATGGTGAACTGCCCGAACCACTCGACCATGCCGGCGATGTCCGCGTCGATCCAGTCGGACCGCTCCGGCGCCAGGAACGACGTGATGATCCGTTGTGGGAGCGGCCCCTCCCGATACTCGTCGAGAGCCGCGAGGGCCGCGGCGTGCTCCTCGGCGGCGGCCGCCGCGAGCCGGGCCCGGATCGTCATCGCGGCGCTGACCAGCACGTCCTCGTCGGCGACCATCCTGGTCCGCTCGGGATTCCAGTGACTCGCCCACCAGTCCTGGAGCCCGTCGACACTGCGGGAACGGAGGTAGAGCGTCTCGTCCCGCCGCAACGGGTTGAAGATCATCGTGGGCATCTCGGCGACCGCGCGAGCGGCGAACACGACACCCGACCGCTGGACCCAGGCCTCGGCCGGGAGGGTGCCTATCTCCCCGCCGAGCAGCAGCACCGCCGCCGCGGCGTCCCGTGGGTCGAGGTCGCCGCCGCCGGACCACGCCGCCGCGGAGTCGACGGCACGGGCGTGACGGACCGGGTCGAACTCCGCGTCCGGATCCTTGCCGTAGGCGGGCAGCGCGAACCGTCGGCCCAGATCCTCGGCGGCCGCGGCGGGTGGCTCCGGCCAAGGCGCCGTCATCCCACCGCGACGCGGAACGACCTGCGCTCGCCACTGCTCAGGAATGACCCAGCCCGACATCAGTACCTCCATTGGCCTCGATGTCGGGCAAGCCTAGAGAAGGGGTCCGACAAAAAACGTCAGGCAGAGTCGGGGATCACTGCCAGCCCGGCCCGGGCGACGATCTCCTGGAGTGCCGCCACGTGCCCGGCGAACGCCGCGTGCCCTTCCGGGGTGAGCTGCGCCGAGGTCCGCGGTCGTTTGCCCACGAAGGACTTGCGGATCTCCAGATAGCCGGCCTCCTCCAGTGTGGTCAACTGTTTGGACAGGGCCGAGTCGGACATCCCGAGGCTGTCCCGGAGGAATTTGAAGTCGGCCCAGTCGGTGGCGGCCAACAGGCTGACCAGGGACAACCGGGTCGGCGCGTGGATCAGCTCGTCGAAGCGGCTCACCGGTCGCCGGCCAGCGGGCGAGACAGCATGAGCGCCCGCAGATGCGACATCAACCGCGGCCCGCCGAACGCCATGCCCGCGGCGACCGGCAGCATGGCCAGCGTCGCCGGGAAGGCCACGTCCGCGGCGTCGAGAGCAAAACCCAGAGCAAGACCGATTGCCGTCAGTACGCCGGCGAAGCCGAGAATCGTCAGGATGCCCCGTGTCCCCAGCAACGTGGACCGGACCTGCACCCTCGCCGTGCGCACCAGGGCGACGACCACGGCGGCCAGCCCCAGGACGTAGGCGATCGTGCCGGCCCCGATCAGCCACGGGATCGCGCTCTCGATGGCGACGGTGAAGAGCACCATCAGGGCGGCGACGGCGCCCCAGAACCAGTTCGGCACGAGGTTGGAGTCGACCACCTGTGCCCGGCGGGCCTGCATCTCGGCCAGGGCGAGCTCGGCGTCGATCGGCGGGATACCCATGTGACTTCCCCCTTCGGCGTCAACTTTCCTGCTAGGAAAGTACCGTACAACTTTCCTAGCAGGCAAGTACTTTCCGGCGTCAGGGCCACTTTCGGCTCTTCCCAACAGGATCCGAGTCATGCCAGGATTGGATCCAATCTTGGTGAGGTCGTATACCAACGTTGATGGGAGGGCCTGTGCTCAAACGCGAGGAGAACGAACGCGTCACCCGCAGTGGGCCGGGCACACCGCTCGGCAGCCTGATGCGCGCCTACTGGCAACCCGCCGCCCTGGTCTCCGAGATGAGCCCGGAGCGGCAGGTCAAGCCGGTCCGGCTGCTCGGTGAGGACCTGGTGCTGTTCCGCAAGCCGGACAGGACGTGGGGTCTGGTCGGCCGGTTCTGCGCGCACCGCGGCGTCGACCTGGCTTTCGCCCGGCACGAGGAGGGCGGCCTGCGCTGCCTCTACCACGGCTGGCTCTACGGAGCGGACGGCCGGTGCAAGGAGCAGCCGGCCGAGCCCGCGCACAGCCGCTTCATCGACAAGGTGCGCATCCCCAGCTACCCGTGCGTCGAGCGGAACGGGATCGTGTTCGCCTACCTCGGTGAGGGCGACCCGCCCCCGCTGCCGGGTTACGACGCGCTGCAGGCCCCCGAGGAGTACACCTTCGCCTTCAAGGGCCTGTGGGAGTGCAACTGGCTGCAGGGCCTGGAGGGCGGCATCGACCCGAGCCACGTCTCCTTCCTGCACCGTTTCATCGACGAGGACCCGCGCGAGGTCTACGGCCAGCAGTTCAGCGAGATCGTCGAGGGCACCGGGCAGAAGCTGTCGAAGCTGGTCGGCGACTCCTACCGGCCGGACATCGAGGTCGAGGAGGCCGATCACGGCCTCCGGGTGTACGCGTTGCGCCAGCTCACCGAGGAGGTGAAGCACGTCCGGATCACCAACCTGGTGTTCCCCAACGCGTTCGTGGTGCCGTTCGGCAACAGCAAGGTCTTCATCCAGTGGCACGTGCCGGTCGACGACTTCAACCACTACTGGTACATGATCTTCTACGACTTCGCCGAGCAGACCGACCAGGAGACGCTGCTCCAGCAGCGTCTGACCGAGGTCTCGCTGCCGGACTACCGGCCGCTGCGCAACCGGGAGAACAACTGGGGATACGACCCCGCCGAGCAGCGTGATCTCACGTATACCGGCATGGGCCTGGACATCAACGTCCACGACCAGTGGGCGGTGGAGAGCATGGGCCGCATCCAGGACCGCACCGTCGAGCGGCTCGGCATCTCCGACCGGGCGGTGACCGCTAACCGGCGGATGCTGCTGCGCGCCATCGACGCCTTCGCCGACGGCGGCACCCTTCCCGCTCGTACCGGCGAGTTGGACGGCCCTCTGGCGGTCGACACGATCGCGCCGACCGCGGACTGGGAGGCCACCTGGCGCCGCCGCGAGCAGGAGCGCCGCGACGCGTCCCCCTGGGCCGGCGAGACCGCGGGCGAAAGGGAGAACGTTGCGCAGCGTTGACGAGCGCCTGGTCGCCGAGGGCGGCGGTGGCTGGGACGCCCGTCCGATGCTGGCGGCCGAGCGCGGCGGCTTCATCGACCGGCACGGCCTGTGGAGCAACGAGCAGTGGGCAGCGGCCGGCCAGATCCGCCGGGTGATCGACGAGCTGGGCCTGGAGCTGATCCGGTTCTCCTTCGCCGACCAGCACGGCATCCTGCACGGCAAGACGCTGACCAGGGCCTCGATCCCCGGGGCGCTGCGCGACGGGGTGACCGCGCCGAGTTCGCTGCTGCTGAAGGACTCGTCGGGCCAGTCGGTGATGCCGGTGTTCACGCCGGACGCCGAGCCGGGTTTCGCCGGCGCCGGTGACGTGGTGATGGTGCCGGACCCGACGACGTTCCGGGTGCTGCCGTGGGCGGAGAAGACCGGCTGGGTGCTCTGCGACCTGCGGTTCCCCACCGGCGCGCCGGTCCCCTACTGCACCCGGAGCATCCTGCGGGGGCAGCTGGACCGGCTGCGCAGCGCCGGCTACGACATGACCGTCGGTGTCGAACTGGAGTTCCACGTCTTCCGGGACGGTCAGGCGAACCAGGGCGGTCAGCTGCTGCTCGAAGAGGGCCTGGACGACTACGACGAGGTCGTGCAGCTGCTCCAGCGCGGGCTGCGCAGTCTCGACCTGCCGCTGCGGTCCATCGAGCTGGAGTTCGGCGCCGGCCAGCTGGAGATCACGCTCCAGGCCGGGAGCGCCGCCGAGTCCGCCGACCACGTGACGCTGCTGCGCTCGGCGATCCGGCAGATGTGCCGGCGGCAGGGCTACCACGCCACGTTCATGTCCCGGCCGCACGGCACGGCGAGCGCGTCCACCGGCTGGCACCTGCACCAGTCGCTGCGGGAGCGGGCGACCGGCCGGGCCGCGTTCGAGCCGGGCGCCGACGAGACGCTGATGTCCAGCACCGCCCGGCACTGGCTCGGTGGTCTGCTCGCCCACGCCCCGGCGGCTGCCGCGTTCAGCACGCCGACGGTCAACGGCTACAAGCGCTACCTGCCGTTCTCGCTGGCCCCGGACCGGGTGCTGTGGGGCGCCGACAACAAGGGCGCGATGGTCCGGGCGGTCAGCGGCCGCCTGGAGAACCGGTCCGGTGAGCCGGCCGCCAACCCGTACCTCTACGTCGCCTCCCAGGTGATCAGCGGACTGGACGGGCTGGCCGGCGCGCTGGACCCGGGTCCGCCCACCGAGAGCCCGTACGCGACCGACGCCGTCCGGCTCCCCCAGTCGCTCGGTGAAGCGGTCACCGCTCTCGAGGCCGATCGGGTCTTCGCCGAGGCACTGGGGCAGAAGACGATCGATTGGTATGCCCGGATCAAACGCGACGAGTTCGCCCGCTACCTGGCGCACGTCTCCGATTGGGAGCAACGCGAATACTTCGACCTGTTCTGAGAGGATATTTCAGACATGCGTAGCCTACTGATCGACGGCGAATGGTTCGAACCCGGCGACCGGGAGACCATCGAAGTCCTGGACCCGTCCACCGGCCAGTCGATCGCCACGATCGCCCAGGCCACCGACGACGACGTCGACCTGGCCGTGCGAGCGGCGAAACGGGCCCACGACGACCGCCGCTGGTCCGGACTCGCCCCCATCGAGCGCACCCGCGTCCTGACCCGGATCGCCGACCTGATCGAGGAGAACCTCGAGGAGCTGGCCGTCCTGGAGACCCGGGACAACGGCAAGCCGATCGAGCGGTCCCGCGCCGACACCGCGTTCTCAGCCAAGGACTTCCGGCATTTCGCCGGCGCTCCCGGCCGGCTGACCGGCACGGTCGTCCCGATCGACGGCAGTGCGCACCACGTCTACACGGTTCTGCAACCGGTCGGGGTGGCGGCGCTGATCCTGCCGTGGAACTTCCCGATCATGACGGCCGCCCACAAACTCGCGCCGGCCCTGGCCGCCGGGTGCACGGTGGTGGTGAAACCGGCCGAGCAGACCCCGCTGACCATGCTGCGGCTGGCCGAGCTGTGCGAGCAGGCCGGGCTGCCGGCCGGGGTGCTCAACGTGCTGACCGGTGACGGCCGCACCGGCGCCGCCCTGGTGGCGCACCCGGGCGTGGCGAAGGTGTCGTTCACCGGATCCACCGAGGTCGGCCGCAAGGTGATGGTGTCCGCCGCGGCCACCACCAAACGGCTGACCCTGGAGCTGGGCGGCAAGAGCCCGAACATCATCTTCGCCGACGCCGACCTGGACGCGGCGACCGCCACGGCGATGCGCGCCAGCTTCGGCCACTCCGGGCAGATGTGCACCGCCGGCAGCCGGATCCTGGTGCAGCGCTCGATCCTGGACGAGATGGTCGAGCGGCTGACCGCGGCGACGAAGCGGGTTCCGGTCGGCAACGGGCTCGACGGCGGCGTCTCGGTCGGCCCGCTGGTCTCCGAGGAACAACGGGGCATCGTCCTGTCGTACATCGAGAAGGGCCTCGCCGAGGGCGCGACGATCGCCACCGGCGGCGCCGTCCCGGACCGGCCCGGCTACTTCGTCGAGCCGACGCTGTTCACCGGGGTCACCAACACCATGACGATCGCCCGGGAGGAGATCTTCGGGCCGGTCGCGGGCGTGATCGCCTTCGAGGACGAGGCCGAGGCGATCGCGATCGCCAACGACACCTCGTTCGGCCTGGCCGCCGGTGTCTGGACGAAGGACCTGTCCCGCGCGCACCGGATGGCGTCCGCCCTGCACGCCGGCACGGTGTGGGTGAACACCTACAACATCTTCGACCCGGCACTCTCCTTCGGCGGAGTCGGCGACTCCGGCCTGGGCCGCGACCTCGGTGACGAGGCCCTGCACTCGTTCTGCGAGCGCAAGGGCGTCGTGGTCGCGCTATGAGCATCACTTCGCACGATGGGATCCAATTACATGACTTTGACATCCAAGACCCCCCGATGAACACCGCAGCCCTCCGGGCCGCCACCCCCGGCGCCCGGCACGCACGGCACTTCAACGCCGCCGGGTCGGCCCTGCCCAGCGAGGCAGTCCTCGGCACGGTGATCGAGCACCTGCGGCTGGAGGCACGGGTCGGCGGCTACGAGGCCGCGGTGATCGCCGCCGAGCGCTCCGAAGAGGTCTACTCCCTCGCCGCCCGGATGCTCGGTGCCGACCCGGCCGACATCGCCCTCACCGAGAGCGCCACCGTCGCCTGGCATCGGGCGCTGGACGCGTTCCCGCTGAAGGCCGGCGACCGGATCCTGGCCTCCGCCTCCAGTTACGTCAGTTCCGCGCTGCACCTGATCGAGCTGCGCAAGTCCAAGGGCATCGAGGTCGAGGTGCTGCCCTGCGCGGCGGACGGCACCGTCGACAGGGAGGCACTCGCCGACGCGCTGCGCCGGCCGGCCGCCCTGGTGACGGTGGCGCACGTGCCGACCTCGTCCGGGCTGATCGAGCCGGCCGCCGAGATCGCCGCCCAGTGCCGGGCGGCAGGTGTCCCGCTGCTGCTGGACGCCACCCAGTCCCTCGGGCAGCTCCCCCTGGACGTGACCAGCGGCGACATCATCGTCGGCACCGGCCGCAAGTTCCTGCGCGGCCCGCGGGGCACCGGCCTGCTCTACGTCTCCCCCGCGATGCGCGAGCTGATGCGGCCGTCGCACCCGGACGTGCGCGGCGCGGTCTGGCAGAGCGACGACGGCTACGAGCTGGCGGCCGGGGCCCGGCGTTTCGAGACCTGGGAGACGGCGCATGCGCTGCGGCTCGGTCTCGGCACCGCGCTGCGCGAGGCTCTCGATCTGACGATCGAGGAGATCAACCGGCGCACCACGGCGCTCGCCGACCGGTTGCGGTCCGATCTGGCCGCCACCCCGGGGGTCCGCCTGACCGATCCGGCCGCGGCCGGTGGTGCGATCGTCACGTTCGTCGTCGACGGGGAGAAACCTGTCGACACGGTCCGCCGGTTGCGGGCCGCGGGTGTGCACCTGGTGTCGGTCCCGGCCAGTCACGGCCGGTGGGATCTGGGGCGTCGCGGCCTGGATGCGGTGGTCCGCGCGTCGGTGCACGTCTACAACGACGATTCGGACGTCGACGCCCTGACCGGCGCGTTGCCGGCCAAAGCGGGCAAGGGCGCACCGGCGCTGATCTCCTCGGGTGCCCGGGCCGACACCATCGTGATCGGCGCCGGGGTGCACGGCTCGTCGGCGGCGTGGCACCTGGCCCAGCGCGGGGTGAGCGTGGTGCACCTGGACCGGTTCCCGGAGGGCCACACCGAGGGCTCGTCGCACGGGCACACCCGGATGATCCGGCGCGCCTATCCGAACCCGATCTGGGACGACCTGGTCGACCGGGCCTATCTCGCCTGGTCGGAGCTGTCCGCGGCGGCCGGGGTGCCGCTGCTGACCACGACCGGCGGGCTGTACGCCCGGCCCGCGTCGGACGGTTCGCCCGGGCTGCGGGGGCCGGACGTGGTGACCGTTCCGTCGTCCCGGTTCGCCGGGCTGCGGCTGGGCAGCGAGTTCACCGCCGTCTTCGACCCGGCCGCCGGGGTGCTGGACGCCGCGGCGACGATGCGGTCGCTGCGGGAGCTGGGCCTGGCCCACGGGGTGGACCGGCGGGCCGGCGTCACGGTGGAGAGCTGGAGTGCCGACGGTGACGGTGTCACGGTGCGGACCGCGGACGGTGTGCTGCGCGCGGATCGTCTGGTCGTCTCGGCCGGGCCGTGGACCGGATCACTCGTACCGGAGCTGCGGGATCTTCTGAAGGTCGTCCGGATCGTCAACATCTTCATCGGGGCGTCCGATCCGGCCAAGCTGGCGCCGCCGGCGCTCGGGCCGTTCTCGGTCGAGGTGCCGGGGGTCGGGCTGCTCTACGGGCTGCCCGCGTTCGACGGCAGCCCGGTGAAGATCGGTCTCGATCACGGGCCCGCCGACGGGCTCGGCCCGCAGACGCCGGTGACCGCGGCCGAGGCGGGTGAACTGCTCGCGCTGGCCCGTCGATTCCTGCCCGCGGCCGACGGTGACGTGGTCGACTCGGTGGCGTGCCGGTACACCATGGCGCCGCGGAACCGGTTCGCGGTCGGAGCGCTGCCCGACACCCCGCAGGTGCTGGTCGCGGCGGCCTGTTCAGGTCACGGGTTCAAGTTCGGCCCGGCGATCGGTGCGGCGCTGGCCGATCTGGCGCTGGGCAAGCAGCGCCCGGACCTCGACTTCCTGGCCCCGGGCGCACTCTGATGCCCCGCCCCGGCACCTCACGCCAGGCCAAGCCGCGACCCGATTCGCGGCAGGCCGAGCTGTCACCCGGCTCGCGGCAGGCCGGCCCGCGACCCGGCTCGCATCCGGCCCGGTCACGGCCCGGCGACCTTCAGGCCAGGCCGTGGACCGACTGGCGGCAGGCCAAGCCGTGGACCGGCCAGCTTCAAGCCAGGCCGCGGACCGGTGAGCGTCAGGCCAAGCCGTGGACCGACTTGCGGGGGACCGACTCGCAGCAGGCCGAGTCGCGGACCGGTGAGCGTCAGGCCAAGCCGTGGCCGTGTCCGTGTCCGTGTCCGTGGAAGACGGTGCCGGAGCGGCGTTCGTACCATCGGGCCAGTTGTTCGCCGGCCTCGATGACGTGGGCCTGCATCTCGCGGCGGGCGGTCTCGGCGTCCTCGGCCTCGAGGGCGGCCAGGATCCGCTCGTGCTCGGCGAAGTTGTCGTCGCGGTGGCGTGGGTGCTCGTGCAGCACCAGCGCGGACACGTTGCGCGGGAACGCCTCGTTGATCTCCCGGATCACCCGGGCCAGGCGCTCGTTGCCGGCGATGTGGTGGATCATGATGTGGAACCGGTCGTTGGCGGCGTGCGACGCCGTGTCGGGTGGCATGTCCCCTGGTCGGAGCAGCTCGTTGACCAGCCGCAGCTCGGCCAGGCCGTCCCGGGTGATCCGCCGGACGGCGCGGGCGCAGGCCAGGCCCTCCAGCTCGGCGCGCACCTCGTACGCCTCCCGCACCTCCCACGGGGCGGGAACCCGGACCACCGCGCCGCGGTTGGGCACCACCGCGATCAGGCCGCCGGTCTGGAGCTGGCGCAGCGCCTCACGGACCGGGGTGCGGCTCACACCGAGCTTCTTCGCCAGCTCCGCCTGCCGCAGCTGGGCCCCGATGGGGATCTCGCCGGACATGATCCGGGCGCGGATGGCGGCGGCGGTCTCGTCAACGAGAGCGCTCGATGCGGTCGTCAGTGCGGGGTCCATTGTGGCCTCGTCGGAAAGCTGTGTCTGCCGGAACAGAGTCGGGGGGATCCGGCCGTCACCATAGCAATCCCGACGGCCCAGATTCTGGATCCAATCACTCTATCTTCGTATCCCGAAATCACCTATGGTCATACCACGAAAGGAGCCACCGATGAGCGTGTGCCACACCACAGCCTCACCGGTCCTGCGCTCGCACCCGCTGGACCCGCCGACCACGATCGAGATCAACCTGGCGGTCGACGCGGCTCGCACGGACGGCCGGCTCGGTGAACGGCCCCGTTTCTGGGGCGCCACCCTCGATGAGACCCATGCTCGCAAGGTGGTCGCCGGTGACGCCACAGGCGTTCGGCTCGGCCTGGTCGCCATCGCGACCGGAGGTGCCGCCGCCTGGGAGATCGACGTCGTGGTCAACGGCGACAAGGCGGAGGCCGTCGACTGGCGCGAGGTCGACCCGCGCCGCCCCGGCATCACCTCCGACGAGGCCCGCGCCGCCGCCCAGGCCTGCCGGGACAGCGAGCTGTTCCGCGAGGTGATGGCCCGGCGCGGCATCCACGACGTGTCGCTGGTGATGATCGACGCCGAGTCGATGGGCGGTTTCGAGGGGAAATATGCCGGGCGCCGGGTCACCTGGGGCACCGTCTGGCACCGCACCGAGGTGGAGGACAACGGTTACGCCCGCCCGGTGCAGGGTGTCGTCCCGATCATCGACATGAACACCATGGAGGTCCTGGAGGTCGAGGACCACGGGGTCATCCCGGTCTCCGAGGAGGCCGGCCTGCTGACCACCGGCGCGTTCGGCCCGGACCGCGAGGGCCTGAAGCCGATCGACGTGGTGCAGCCGGAGGGCCCGAGCTTCTCGGTCGACGGCTGGAAGGTGGACTGGCAGGGCTGGACGTTCCGGGTCGGCTTCACCCACCGGGAGGGCCTGGTCCTCTACGACCTGGAGTTCCAGGGCCGCTCGATCCTGAAGCGGGCCGCCTGCAACGAGATGTATGTACCGTATCTCGACTCCAACTCCACCCAGTACCGGAAGAACTTCTTCGACTGGGGCGAGTACGGCGCCGGCCCGCTGACCAACTCGCTGGCCCTGGGCTGCGACTGTCTCGGCGTCATCTACTACTTCAACGGCATCCACCTCGGCGGCTACGGCGACCCGGTCTCGATCGACAACGCCATCTGCATGCACGAGGAGGACGCCAGCATCCTCTGGAAGCACAACGACCTGCGCCGCGGGGTGTCCGAGGTCCGCCGCAGCCGCCGGCTGATCATCTCGAACTTCCAGACCGTGGCGAACTACGACTACGGCTTCTACTGGACGCTCTACCAGGACGGCCGGATCGAGCTGGAGGTCAAGCTCACCGGGATCCTGTCGGCGTCCGGCATCAACGAGGGCGAGGAGGCGCCGTACGGGCGGATCGTCGCGAAGAACGTGCAGACGCCGATCCACCAGCACTACTTCGGCATCCGCCTGGACACCGCGATCGACGGCGAGCTGAACCGGCTGGTCGAGGAGCACGCCGAGACCGAGCCGGATCCCGCGCTCAACCCGTACGGCAACGCGGTCCGTTACGTCCGTGAGCCGCTGACCACGGAGACCGCCCAGCGCAACGACCCGAGCATCGCCCGGCACTGGCGGATCGAGAGCGCCGACAAGACCAACCGTTACGGCGAGCCGACCGCGTACCGCCTGGCGATCCCCAACACCACCCGCAGCTTCGGCCTGCCGGAGTCGGTGATGGCGCGCCGGGCCCCGTTCATCCACCAGCACGTGTGGGCCACCCCGTTCGACGAGTCCGAGCAGTTCATCGGCGGGCAGTACCCGAACCACGCCGAGCCCGGCGAGGACGGCGTGCACGTGTGGCAGGAGCAGCAGCGCTCGATCGACGGCGTGCCGCTGGTGGTCTGGCCCGTCCTCGGCGTGCACCACCTGCCGCGGCCCGAGCAGTGGCCGGTCATGCCGGTCGAGGCGATCCACCTGGTCCTGGAACCGGACGGGTTCTTCGACCGCAACCCGGCACTGGACATTCCGGACCCCGCGGCGTCCCGCGGCGGCTCCACCTGCTGCTCGTAAACATCACGTTCATATTCGGGACACACGGCTGCGACAAGCGGCCCCAACAATTGGATCCAATCTCCTCCGAATGACATCCCAAATAGGCAGACTTTAAAACACCCCCCGGAGTGCCACATGGAAATCGGCAACCAGGCAGTCTCCCGCCGCACTCTGCTTCGCGGCGCCTCGATACTCGGCATGGGCGCCGGCCTCACCGGCCTGCTCGCCGCCTGCGGCATCGCCGCCGAAGAGGGCGACAAGAGCGGTGCCGCCAAGACCGGCGGCACCCTCACCCTCGCCATCGACGGCACCAGCGCCGTGAACGACCCCGCCTTCTACACCACCCTCGGTGACTGGATGGTCGTCGACCTCATCTGCCGCGGCCTGACCTTCATCTCGTACGACTCCAACGAGCCCACCCCGGACCTGGCCGAGAGCTGGACCGTCTCGGACGACCAGCTGACCTACACCTTCAAGCTGCGTCAGGGCATCACCTTCCACGACGGCACGCCGTTCACCTCGGCCGACGTGGTGGCCAGCTTCAACAGGCAGTTCGACGACAAGGACAAGACGCTCCCCGAGGGCGCGTCGCGGCCGTTCAAGACGGTCGGGGCGAACCTCAAGGAGATGACCACGCCGGACGCCAACACGTTCGTGATGGTGCTGGTCAAGCCGGACCGGACGCTGCTCGGCCGGCTCTCCGACATCGGCGCCCGGGTCATCTCCAAGGCCGCGCTGGAGAAAGCCGGCAAGGACATCGGCAAGAACCTGGTCGGCACCGGCCCGTTCAAGTTCGCGTCGGCCACCTCCGGCCAGAGTGTCACGCTCACCGCGTTCGACGGGTTCCGCCTCGGCAAGCCCCCGATCGACCGCCTGGTGCTGCAGCAGGTCACCGACCCGTCCACGATCGTCAGCTCGCTGCTGTCCGGGGACGTCTCGGCCACCCAGTTCACGCCCTACTCGGCGCTGACGCAGCTCAAGGGCGACAAGTCGGTGACGGTGTACGACACCCCGAAGAGCTTCGACGCGTTCATGATGATGGACGTCCGGCGCATCCCGGAGCTGGAGGTGCGCAAGGCCATCAACCTGGCGATCGACAGGCAGGCCCTGATCGCGCAGGCGTTCTTCGGCGCGGCGGTGCTGCCGGACGGCTACACCATCCCGCCGAGCCAGGACGCGTACGACGCCGGTCTCGCCGACCTGTCGAAAACCGACGTGGCCGAGGCCAAGCGGCTGATCGAGGCGGCCGGCGCGACCGGCCGCACGGTCCGGCTGATGGCCGCCAGCGACTCGTGGCACCCGAAAGCGGCGCAGATCATCGCGCAGAACCTCACCGACATCGGCCTCAAGGTGGAGACCGACTCGGTGGATCCGGCCGCCTACTTCAACCGGCTGCTCGCGCCGGACGACAAGTTCCACGACCTGATGATCTGGGAGCGCAACGGCTACTACCCGGACGCCGACGACATGATCGGCGCCCTGGCCCGGCCGTCCGGCGTGTACGGCGACTTCATCTCCGGCTTCAACACCCTGGACGGGTCGGCGGCGTACGCGGACCGGCTCTTCGACGCCAAGAACATCGCCGACGCGACCGCCCGCAAGACCGCCTACTCGGAGATCCAGCGTGAGTGGGCCGACAAGTACATGACCCTGAGCATGCTGGCCAGCGCCTCGAACCCGGTGGTGAGCGGCGCGAACGTGAAGAACATGAACTGGAAGGCCCTCGGTTCGCACCGCTGCTACATGGAAAACGCGAGTGTCTGATCAGACCACCACGGCCGGCTTCCGCACCGCTTTCGCGGCGCGGAGGCTGGGCCGCGGCCCTCTCGCGGCGGGGTCGTGGATCGTCGTGGCGCTCTTCGTGCTCGCCGCGATCCTCGGGCCGATCTTCGTGTCGGCCGACCCGGCTCGCGGCACCAACGACACGCTGCTGCCGCTCGGCGCGGCCGGTCACCTGCTCGGCACCGACGACCTGGGCCGTGACGAGCTGGCCCGGATGGTGCACGGCGCGCGGCCGCTGCTGATGGTGGCGTTCCTGTCCACCGCCCTGGCCGCGGTGCTCGGCATCGGGTTCGGGCTGATGGCCGGCTACCTGGGTGGCAAGGTCGAGTGGCTGATCATGCGGCTGATGGACCTGGCGCTGGCCTTCCCGTCGATGCTGCTGATCATCCTGATCGTCTCGGCCTGGAAACCGGGCGTCGGCAGCCTGGTGACAGGCATCGGCGTCGCCCTGGCGCCCGGCCTGGCCCGGCTGGCGCGAGCGCTGGCCGCCCGCGAGGCAGGCCGGGACTACGTGCTCGCCGCCAAACTCGGCGGCACCCGCGGGCCGCGGATCCTCGTGCAGGAGATGCTGCCCAACCTCGCCGGGCCGATGCTGGCCCAGGTGGTGATGACCCTGTCGGTCGCCGCCGGGTTCGCCGCCGGCCTCTCCTACCTCGGGCTGGGAATCCAGCCCCCGACACCGGACTGGGGATACATGGTGCAGGCCGGACAGGAGTTCCTCTACACCGCACCGCGTCTCGTGGTGATGCCCGCCGCGGCCACCCTGCTCTTCGTGGTGGCGTGCAACTTCGTCGGCGACGACCTGCGCGACGCGCTCGACCCCCGGGCGACGCGATGAAGACGGCGATCCTGCACAAGGCGGGCACGCCGTGGCTGATCGCCAAGCGCCTGGCCGCCGTGCCGCTGGTCCTGCTGGGCCTGAGCACGATGGTCTTCATCGCGATGCGGCTGCTGCCCGGTTCCCCCGCCACCAGCCTCGCGGCCGGCGGCGCCTCCGGGAACTCCAGCGCCGCCGAGATCACCGAGAACGCCGAGAAGATCAACGCCGCGCTGGGCCTGGACAAGTCCCTGCCCGAACAGTATTTCTCGTTCCTCGGTGACCTGCTCACCCTGGACCTGGGCACCTCGTTCTACGGCGGCAACTCGATCACCGCGCTGCTCGGCGAGGCCCTGCCCGCGACGATCGAGCTGACCGTCGCGGCGATGCTGATCGCGGTGCTGATCGGCATGCTCACCGGCATCGTCGCGGCGCTGCGCAAGGACACCTGGATCGACACCACGACCAGGGCCATCGGTACGGTCAGCTTCTCCCTGCCCTGGTTCGCGCTCGGCGTCCTGTCGATCGTGATCTTCGGGGTGTGGTTGCGCTGGCTGCCGGTGATCGGGCGGCTCCCCAACGAGCTGGACTATCAGCCGTTCACCAACTTCGTCCTGCTCGACGCGATCTTCCAGGACCGGCCCGAGCTGATCCTGCCCTGGCTGGAGCACCTGCTGCTGCCGGCCGTCACCCTGGCGCTGTCGATGGCCGGTTTCATCACCCGCATCGTCCGGGCGTCGGTGCTCGAGGTGCTCGGCGACGACTTCGTCCGGACCGCCCGGATGAAAGGCCTGTCCGGCGGGACCATCCTGCGCCGCCACGTGCTGCGCAACTCGTCACTGCCGATCGTCACGGTGCTGGGCCTGCAGTTCGGGTCGCTGCTCGGCGGGTCGGTGATCACCGAGACGGTCTTCAGCTATCCCGGCGTCGGCAACCTGCTCATCAACGGGATCCTCCAGCGCGACTACCCGATCGTGCAGGGCGCCGCCCTGGCCATCGCCCTGCTCTTCACCCTGGTCAACGTCGTGGTCGACCTGCTCTACCTGGCACTCGACCCACGCCTGAGGAAGGCCTGACATGCACATCGTCCTCGTCCACGGCGCCGGCGGAACCCCCACCACCTGGTCGGAACTGGTCCCGCTGCTCGGCGACCGCCCGCACACCCTGATCACCAACCCGATGTCCTCGCTCACCGACGACGTGGCGCACACCCTGGGCGTGGTCGAGTCGATCGGCGGCCCGGTGCTGCTGGTCGGCCACTCGTACGGCGGCGCGGTCATCACCAACGTGGGCCGCTCCGACCAGGTGAAAGGCCTGGTCTACGTGGCCGCGTTCGCCCCGGACGAGGGCGAGACCGTCAACGGCATCGTCGAGCGCTACCCACCGGCCGAGGTGTCGAAGTACATGCGGCGCGGCCCGAACGGCGAGTGGAAGTCCGAGCACACCGACGAGTACTGGAACGAGATCGGCTGGGACGTCCCGGTCGCCCAGCGGCACATCTGGGACAGCGAGTCCCGGCAGAGCGACAACCGGATCTTCACCGATCCGACCGGCGAGCCCGCGTGGCGTACCAAAAAAGCCTGGTATCTCGTCGCCGCCGAGGACAGGACGCTGCGCCCGGACATCCAGCGCGACATGGCCGCCCGCGGCGGCATGATCACCAGCGAGGTCCCGGGCAGCCACTTCACCCCGCGGGTCCGCCCCGCCGACGTCCTGAAAGTCATCGACCAGGCGCTGGAAGCGCTATGAGCGAGGCCCTTCTGGAGATCCGCGGGCTGACCGTCGGGTTCGACGTGCCGGGCGGGCGGCTGCCGGCCGTCGCGGGCATCGACCTGACCCTCGGCAAGGGCGAGATCCTGGCCCTGGTCGGCGAGTCCGGCTCCGGCAAGTCGGCGCTGTCGATGAGCCTGGTCGGCCTCAACCGCGGTCCGCGCACCCACATCGGCGGCGAGGTGTTGTTCGGCGGCCGCGACCTGGTCGGCGCCGGCGAGAAGGAGCTGCGCGAGGTGCGCGGCAAGGACATCGCCGTGGTGTTCCAGGACGCGCTCGCCGCCCTCAACCCCACCCAGCGCGTCGGTGACCAGGTCGCCGAGATGATCCGCACGCACCGGAGGATCAGCAAGCGGAACGCCTCGAAACGGGCCGAGGAACTGCTCGGCGAGGTCGGCATCGCCAATCCGGGACAGGCCGCCCGCGCCTACCCGCACCAGCTCTCCGGCGGCATGCGGCAGCGCGTGATGATCGCTATCGGACTCGCCAACGACCCGGCGGTGCTGATCGCGGACGAGCCGACCACCGCGCTCGACGTCACCATCCAGGCCCAGGTGCTGCGGCTGCTCAAGCGTCTGCAGCGCGACCACGGCACCACGATCGTGCTGATCACCCACGACCTGGGCGTCGTCGCCGAGGTCGCCGACCGGGTCGCCGTGATGTACGCCGGCCGGATCATCGAGCAGGGCACCCGCGACGAGGTGCTGTTCGACCCGCAACACCCGTACACCATGGGGTTGCTCTCCTCGGTCCCGCGGGTGGACGGCCCGGCCGTGTCGCGTCTGCCGGCCATCGCCGGGAGCCCGCTGACCGGTGTCGCCCGCCCCGACGGCTGTGCGTTCGCCCCCCGCTGCACGTTCGTGCACGAGGCCTGTCAAAAACAGACACCCCCACTGCAGCGGCGGTACGCCGGGGAAGCGCACCTGGACGCCTGCGTGCTCGACGAGGCGGGGCGGGCCCGAGCGCGGGGCGCCCTGGAGGAGGTGGCTCAGTGAGTCCGACGCCGTTGATGGAGATCGAGGACCTGCGGGTCGAGTTCACCGGCTCGGCCGGGCGCCGGGTGCGCGCGGTCCGCGACGTGGACCTGACGATCTACGAGGGTGAGACGCTCGGCCTGGTCGGCGAGTCCGGCTGCGGCAAGTCGACGCTGGGCCGGGCCATGGTCCGGGTGACCGAACCGACCGGCGGCGCGATCCGCTACCTCGGCGCGGACATCACCAAGCTACGTGGCACGGTGTTCCGCAAGACCCGCGCCGACCTGCAGATGGTGTTCCAGGACCCGTTCGGGTCGCTGAACCCGCGCCGCAGCATCGCCGACATCGTGGCCGAGCCGCTGCTGCGTGCCCGCGGCACCGGGCGGGACGAGGCCCGCAAAATCGTCGACGATCTGCTGGACCAGGTCGGGCTCGGCCGGGAAGCCGGCACCCGCAAGCCGCACGAGTTCTCCGGCGGCCAGCGGCAGCGCATCGGCATCGCCCGCGCGCTCGCGCCGTCCCCGCGCTTCGTGGTCGCCGACGAGCCGGTCTCCGCGCTGGACGTGTCGATCCAGGCCCAGGTCATCAACCTGCTCTCCGACCTGATCCGCGAACGTGGCCTGACCATGCTGTTCATCTCGCACGACCTGGGCGTGGTCCGGCACATCGCGGACCGGATCGCCGTCATGTACCTGGGGCAGATCATCGAGATCGCGTCCCGGGACGACTTCTTCGCCGGCCCCGCCCACCCGTACGGCGAAGCTCTGCTCTCCAGTGTCCCGGCCCTGTCGAAAGAACCGCGCCGGGAACGCATCGAACTCACCGGCGAACTGCCGGACCCGGCCGATCCTCCGGCCGGTTGCACGTTCCACACCCGCTGCCGGTACGCGACCGACATGTGCCGTACCGAGGCTCCCGTCCTGCGGGAGGTGCAGCCGGGCCGGGAGGTCCGCTGCCACCTGCCGTTGATCCCTGTGAAAGGCACCTCATGATCATCGACGCGTACAACACCACCCAGGACGTGCGAGGCCGCTCCGACTACCTCACCGGAGCCAAGCCGGGGCAGGCGCCGCCGCCGTACACCCCGTTCGACCCCAAGCGCATCCTGGACCGGATGGATGCCGCCGGCGTCGACATGGCGATGGTCTGCTCGCTCGCCCAGCGCATCGAGAACGACTTCATCGCCGGCCTGGTCAAGGCCCACCCGGACCGGTTCATCGGCTTCGGCCAGGTGATGCCGCAGGCCGACGACGCCCTCGACGAGATCGCCCGGATGAAGGACATGGGCATCTCCGGCCTCAAGCTGCACCCGTCGATGCACGGTTACCACGTCGCCGACCACGGCCTGCTCGACCCGGTGTTCGAGAAGTGCGCCGAGCTGGGCATGCCGATCCTGATCAACGCCCTCGACGACGCGTTCTGCGCGCCCTTGGCGATCGAGGAGATCGCCAAGGGCCACCCGACCGTGCCGACGATCATCGCGCACATGGGCGCCGTGTGGAACGTGCCCGAGGCGATCATCGTGGCCGAACGGAACCCGCACATCTACCTGGAGACGTCGGCGACCCTGATCGCGGACGTGCGCCGGGCGTACGCGCGGCTCGGCCCGAACCAGATCCTGTTCGGCAGTGAGTGGCCGGGCTCCGACTTCGACCTGGAGCGCATGAAGATCGCCAAGGCCGTCCCGGACGAGGCGGACCGCGCGCTGGTCGAGGGCGGGAACATGGCTCGGATCCTGGGCCTGTGATCACCCCGGTAACGGCCCCTGCCGGCTTCTCCGCGGAAGACGAGGAGCTGCTGCGCCGGGCCGAGGAGATCCTCGGCCGGGTGTGGGTGCACGGCCGGCACGAGGTGGCCACCGCCCTGCGCGCCGCGGACGGCTCGATCCACACCGGCGTGCACGTCGAGGGTTCCTGCCGGCGCAGCTCGATCTGCGCCGAGGGGGTCGCCCTCGGCACCGCCCGGGTCGCGGGCATCGCCCTCGGCGAGGTGGTCAGCGTCGTGTCGGTGCAGATCAAACCGGCCGACACGTTCCGGGTCATCGCACCGTGCGGCGTCTGCCGCGAACTGATCAGCGACTACAGCCCGGACGCCACCGTCTGGCTGACCGCACCCGACACCGACGAGGTCATCGCCGTCCGCGCCCTGGACCTGCTGCCCGAGAAGTCCCGGCGGCTGTGGTGACCACTGAAGGAGGCAACAATGAGTGAGCAGCCGAACCGCTGGGAAGAGATGACCTGGCAGGACGCGGGCGAGATCACCGAGCGCACCGACGCGGTGATCATCCCGGTCGGCGCGATCGAACAGCACGGCCCGCACCTGCCGCTCAACGTCGACACGGTGATCTGCCAGGCCGTCGCCGAGGAGGTCTCCCGGGTCACCGGCGTCCCGACGATCCCACCGCTGAGCTACGGCGTGTCCGGGTCGCACGGCGACTTCGCCGGCACCATCGCGCTGCGCCCGGAAACCCTGATCGCCGTGGTCGAGGACGTGATCGACTCGCTGCACGCCAGCGGTGTCCGTCAGTTCATCCTGCTCAACGGCCACATCTGGAACAACGGCTCGCTCGACGTGTCGGCCGAGAAGTTGCGGGTCCGGCACAAGGACTCCCGGATCCGCGCGCTCGGCTACGTCACCATGTACCCGGGCCCGGAGGTCAACGGCCGGGTCCAGTTCGGCCGCGGGCTGATGCACGCCAACTTCTTCGAGACCTCGGTCATGTTGCACCTGCGCCCCGAGCTGGTACGCATGGAGAAGGCCACCTCGCACCTGGACGTCGACTCGTTCTGGGACTACCGGATGGACCAGGTCAGCGAGACCGGCGTGTGGGGCCGTGACGTCGCCGAGGCCAACGCCGACCACGGCAGATCCGAGTTCGAGCGCTGCGTCCGCACCACCGCCGAGGCCGTCGCCGCCGCCGTCCGCGAACCCTGGCCGTCGTCGGCCCACCGCCCCGTCTGAGAAAGGACCTCCTGTGGAGATCTTCGACATCACCCTCCCGATCCACCCGAAGATGCTGCACTGGGGCCGCAAACCCGAGGTGGAGATCGTCGAGTCCCTCGCCAACGGTGACGCGTCCAACGTGACCCGCTGGCGGCTCGGCACCCACACCGGCACCCATGTGGACGCCCCCGCCCACTTCGTCGACGGCGCCACCCCCGTCGACAAGCTCGACCTGCACTCCCTGATCGGCCCGGCCCTGGTCGCCGACCTGACCGCCGTCAGCGGCGACATCACCGTCGTCGATCTGGAGGCCGCCGGGGTCGCCGGGCACCAGCGGGTGCTGCTCAAGACGTCCAACTCGGCCGGCCCTCTCAAGGAGGTCGACCGGGCGCCGTCGTGGGTGGGCCTGTCCCCCGAGGCCGCGCAGTGGATCATCGCGCAGGGTGTGGAACTGATCGGTATCGACTACCTGACGATCGAGAGCTTCACCCGCACCGAGACCTGGGACGCCCACCACCACCTGCTCGGCGCCGGTCTGATCATCCTGGAGAACGCCGACCTGGACGCGGTGCCGCCCGGCGAGTACGAGCTGGTGTGTCTGCCGGCCAAGCTGGTCGACGCGGACGGCTCGTTCGCCCGGACCGTGCTCATCAAGCGGGACGCCTGATGGCCGTCGCGGTCGCGGCTCCGCACCCGGCAGCGGTCGAGGCCGCCGAGGCGGTGATCGCGCGCGGTGGGAACGCCCTGGACGCGGCGCTGGCGGCCGCGACGGCGCTGACCGTGGCGTACCCGCATCAATGTTCGGTCGGGGGTGACCTGGTCGCCGTCGTGCGCCCGTCCGGCGGCGAACCGCAAGCCGTGCTCTCCATCGGTGCCGCCGCGGCGGCCGTGGACGTGGACGCGCTGCGGGCCGCCGGGCCGCGCATGCCGTTCGGCGGGCCGCAGACGGTGACCGTGCCCGGTGTGGTCGCCGGTTGGGCCGCGCTGCACGGCCTCGGCGCGTCCCTGCCGCTCGCCGAGCTGCTGGCTCCGGCCCGGGCGCTGGCCACCGGCGGTGTGGCCGTCAGCCCCGGCCTGCACCGCGCGATCCTCAACCGCATCGACGCCGTCCGCGCCGACCCCGGCTTGTCCGCGCTGCTGCTGGACGGGTCCGGCGAGCCGGTGTCCACGTTGCACCAGCCCGCGCTGGCCGAGACCCTGGCCGCCATCGGCCGCAACTGGCGCTCGTTCTACCGCGGCCACCTCGCACACCGCCTGGTCGAGGGCCTGAACCGGCTGGGCAGTCCCCTGTCGGCCGGCGATTTCACCGCCCACCGGGCCGAGATCACCACACCGCTGGTCGCGGTCGACGGCGACACTTTCTGGTACGCCGCCCCACCGCCCGTCCAGGGCGCGACGTTCCTGGCCATCGAGGGTTCGTCGGATCTGCTGGCCGACGCCAGGCAGGCCCAGCTGGCCCGCGACGCCCTGCTCGGCGACCCCCGCAACGGCCCGATCGACGTGGACGGCCTGCTGCTCCGGACGCAGTCACCATTCCCGCCGGCCGATCTGGTGAAGCCGGCCGGCGACACCGTGGCGGTCACCGCGGTGGACGCGTCCGGTACCGCGGTCACCCTGATTCAGAGCGTGTTCCAGAGTTTCGGTTCCGCCCTGCTGGAACCGGACACCGGCCTGGTCCTGCACAACAGGGGTTCCTCCTTCAGCCTGGACCCGGATCACCCGGGACGGATCGCCCCCGGAGTACGCCCACCGCACACCCTGTGTCCCACGGTCGCCGTCTCCGGAGATGCGGTGGTGGCGCTGGGTTGCCAGGGCGGCCGCTCCCAGCCGTGGATCCTGGCCCAGGTGGCAGGTGACGTCCTGACCTCGGACGACCTGCCGGGTCTGCTGGCCCGCCCGAGGTGGATCATCGGGGCCCGGGAGATCGACCGCGAGGTCCCGACGCTGCTGATGGAGCCGGAGACCCCGGGCGCCGAGGAGCTGACGAGCACAGCCACCGGTTTGAACCTGGCAGTGGAGACGACGCCGTCCCCACACGACGACGCCGGCCACATCCAGGTGTCCCGACTCAGGTCCGGCGCCCTGTCGGCGGCAAGCGACCCCAGAGCCGACGGCGTGGCAGCCGTCATCTGAGCCGTCCGGATCAGCCCCGGCACGCTATTTTCCCGGCCCCTCGAGACCAGATCCCGGTCGGCTTCCGGACCAGGGCGTGGTCCGGGTAGCGAAAGGCTCCCAGCCGCTACCCGGGCCACTCCCTCGAACCGTCCCGCAGTGGGCCATATCAAAACGGTAGAAGTATCGAAACTTGTCCCGCACCGACCGGAGGAAGCGTGTGAATGACGGGCTGGTGATCGTCGGGGATGTCGTCACTCTTGATCCGGGGCGACCTCGGGTCTCGGCAGTGGGCATCGTCGACGGGCGCGTGGTCGCGGTCGGTGACCTCGCGGAGGTTCGGGTCGCGGTTCCGGACGGGGCCCCTGAGGTCACGGTGGATGGCACGGTGGTGCCCGGGTTCGTCGACAGCCACGTGCATCTGCTCTGGGCCGGACGGCGCGCGTCTCGCGTCTCGCTGACCGGGGCGGCCTCGATCAGTGACGTGCAGCGCCGGATTCGTGAGCACGCCGCCGCGCACCCCGGTGCGGGGTGGATCGAGGCGGACGACGACCTCGATCCCCCAGACCTCGCGGAGAATCGGCTTCCCACCGCCGCCGAACTGGAGGCCGCCGCTCCCGGGCGTGGGGTCCTGCTGGACCGGCGTGGACACGATGCGCTGGTCAACACGACTGCGCTGCGTCACGCCGGGATCACCGCCGCCACCCCGGATCCGCCGGGTGGGCGCATCGACCGCGATCCGGACGGTGAACCGACCGGCCTGCTCGTCGAGCATCCCGCGGTGGCGCTGGTCCGCGCCGTCATCCCCGCCCCGGCCAGGGCCGACCACCTCCGCTGGATCCGGGCCGGCCAGCGGGAACTCCTCGCGCACGGCATCACCACCGCGATGGATCCGGCGGTCACCGCCGCCGAACTGGCCGCCTACGCCGACGCCGCCCGCACCGGGATCCTCCTGCTCCGCGTGACCGCGATGCCGCTGGGTTCGGAGAGCACCGGCTTCGCCGATCTGGACCGGGCCGCCGTGGCTTGCGGTCTGGACACCACAGACCCCGATCTGCTGGTACGGGGTCCGACCAAACTCTTCCTGGACGGCGGCGGTTCCCTCGGCACCGCTCTGCTCTCCACGCCCTGGCCCACAATCGGCGGATCCCCAGCCGGCTACCACGGGAATCAGACTCTGAGCCGGGATGTCGTGCTCGCGCACTGCCGGGACGCGGCACGGGCCGGACGTGGTGTCGGGGTGCACGCGGTGGGGGATGCGGCGATTGATCTCGTACTCGAGGTGCTCGAAGAAGTTGATCGTGAAAATCCGATCGCCGGGCTGGGTTTTCACCTGATTCATGCTTATCTGGGGCCGAGCCGGGAGGCGATGCGCCGTACCCGGCAACTCGGTGTCCGGGTTTCGGCTCATCCGGCTCTGCAGTGGGATTTCGGGCTCGGCCTGGTCGATCGGCTGGGTGAGGAGCGGGCGGCGGCCGCGAATCCGCTGCGGGCGTGGCTGGACGCCGGTGTCGAGGTGGGTGGCGGTTCGGACGGGCCGGGGCCGCCGATGTCGCCGTTGCACGGGATGTGGCAGGCGCGGACCAGGCATGTTCGCGGGCGGGAGAGTCCGCTCGGGCCGGAGCAGGCGGTCACCGCGGTGGAGGCGCTGGAGCTGTTCACCGTCGGCGCGGCCCGGATCACCGGCGGGCCCGGCACCGGGAGAATCAGGCCCGGCGACCCCGCTGACCTGACGGTCCTGTCCGGCGATCCGCTGACTGCCGACCCGGACGCCCTCCACGAAATCACCGTCATGGCGACCATGGTCGGCGGCCGGATCGCATTCACCCGGCCCGAATTCGAGCGCCCCGTTCGTGAATCAGCGTTCTGAAATCGCCGGGGCAACCGGTCCGGGGATGGCGGATGACCAGGACGTGAGCGGTGGACGTACCGTCGCCGGGTTGAAAGAACGGGTTGGGAAAAGCTTGTGAAAGTGGGGAATGATGGGCTGGGGTGAAGCGGCGCTGCTGCTGATTGCCGGGCTGGCGGCGGGAATGGTGAATGCCATCGCCGGTGGTGGGTCGCTGATCACGTTTCCCAGCATGCTGGCGATCGGCATGCCACCGGTGGCCGCCAATGTGAGCAACGCGTTGTCGGTGGCGCCGGGATATGCGTCCAGTGTGGTGGGAAGCCGCGCCGATCTGGCCGGTCAGGGCCGGCGTGTGCTGCGGGTTCTACCCACCGCGTTGTTCGGGGCGCTCTGCGGCTGTGTGCTGTTGTTGAACACGCCACGCCGGGTGTTCGATTTCGTGGTGCCGTTCCTGGTGATCGGCGCGGCGCTGACTCTGGCGTTCCAGGCGAAACTGCGGGGACTGGTCGGGCATCCGCAGGAGGTGTCGCCGAAACGGGCGACGGTGATGCTGCATACGGCGGTGTTCCTGTGCGCGCTGTACGGCGGCTATTTCAACGCGGCGCTCGGAGTCCTGCTGGTGGCCGGCCTGGCGCTGGTGCTCGACGAGACGCTGGCCCGGGTCAGCGCCCTGAAGAATCTGCTGTCCGCCCTGGTCGGCGTGGTGACGATTCTGGTGTACAGCGCTTTCGGCCCGGTGAACTGGGCGGCGGTTGCGGTGATCGCCCCGGCCACGGTCGTCGGCGGTTACCTGGGCGCAAGGGTGGCCCGCAAACTCCCGGCGAACATTCTGCGAGCGGTGATCGTGACGTTCGGCATCACCGTCGGCGCCTACCTGTTCGTCCGGGCAACCACCGGCCGATGATCCCGTCGCGGAGCCGGCGTGCCCGCAGTTCGGTCCGGATGCGGGCACGGTCCGCCCGGTCGAACCCAAGAGCCAGCAACCCGAAAACGGCCATCAGACAGGGCAGTGCGATCTCGGGCCGAGTGCCGCCGCCCTAGCCCCGCACGGGGTCAGGGCGGACGCGACCACCCCGAAAACCGCAGTGACGGAGGCGGTGGTCATCAACGACCAGCACGCCCACCGTCACTACCACGCGGTGACCACCCGGGGTCAGAGATCGATCACCAGCCGTGGGCCGAGGGCCCGGGAGACGCAGAGCATCATGCAGTTGTTGGCGGCTTTCTCGGTGCGGGTCAGCACGTGGTCTCGATGGTCGACCTCACCGGCGAGGACCCGGGTGTCGCAGCTGCCGCAGATGCCCTCCTCACAGTCGCTGAGCACCTCGACACCCGCCTCGGTGACGACCTCCAGGGCGCTGCGCCCGGCCGGCACCGCCAGCTCCAGCCCGGATCGCTCCAGTTTCAGCGTGAACGACCCCGGCTCCGCCACCTCCAGATCGGGCGCCTCGAAATACTCGGCACGCAGCCGGTCGCCGAGCCCGTCGGCGTCGAGCGCCTTCTCGACCGCTTCGATCAACGAGGCCGGGCCGCACACGTACACCAGCGTCTGTGACGTGACCCCGGCCAGCAGATCCTCCGTCGACGGGCGGCCGGACACCGCGGTCTCGTGGACCACCGCCGCCGGGCCGAGCGCGCGCACCCGGCCCAGGAACGGCATCCCGGCGGCACCGCGCCCGACGTAGGCCAGCCGCCACGTGCGGCCGGAGCGTGCCAGCTCCTCGGCCATCGGCAGCAGCGGGGTGATGCCGACCCCGCCGGCGATCAGGACGACCTCCGGCGCGTCCTCCAGGGCGAAATGGTTCTTCACCCCGCGCACGCCGACCCGGTCGCCGGGCCGCACCGTGCGGTGCACCCAGTCGGAGCCACCCCGGCCCGCGGTCTCGTGCCGGACCGCGATCGTCAGGGACTGCCCGCCCGGGGTGCCGCACAACGAATACTGCCGGACCGAACCGTCGCTGACCACCAGGTCGACGTGCGCGCCGGGGGCCCAGTCGGGCAGGCCGGCGCCGGCCGGGTCGACCAGGTCGACGGCCAGCACCCCCTCGGACTCCAGCGTCAGGCCGCGCACCATCAGCTCCCGCATGCCCTGCTCCCCCGTCACGGCTTGAAGACCACGAAGACCTTGCGGAGCCGCTCGGTGACGGTCCACTCGCCCTGCCAGCCGATCGGGAAGTAAGCCGTGGAGCCGGCGGTCACCTCGACGGGCTCGCCGCCGTCCTCGGTGACGACCATGCGCCCGGCGACCACGTGGATGATCTCGCCGCGGGTCAGGAACTCCCAGCGTGAGGTGCCCGACTCGGACTCCCAGACGCCGGAGACGACACGCCTGTCCCCGGTGGCGAAGTCGAGCCGGCTGCGCACCGGGATCTCCCCGCTGAGCGGCTCGGCACTCGGCTGCCCGAGCAGCGACTCCTTGAGATCGGTCGCCTCCACCGGACGGTTGACAGCGGTCACGTGAGCCTCCTCGGGTCCAAAACCCAGCGGATTGGATCCCAAAATATTATCCGCGGATCCACCGAGGCGCCATAGGCGGATCAGACCGGGAATCGGTCGGCCAGCTCGGCCGTCAGGGCGGGCCACGCGACCGGGTCGTGCCCGGGGATCACCGGGTAGCCCCGGCGCGCGCCGATGTCCTTCAGCCGGCGGATCTGCTCGACGGTCTGCTCCGGGGTCACCCCCAGGAACGATCCGATGGCCCGCTCGCCGGTGATGTTCTCGGTGAGGTCGGCGGCGTCGCAGGCGAAGACGTACCCCCCGCCGCCTTTCAGGTCGACCACGAAGCTCTGGTGCCCCGGGGTGTGACCGGCGGTCAGCAGCGCCGTCACGCCGGGAGCGATCTCCACGTCGCCGTCGGCCGTCCGCCAGTCGATGCGCGGGTCGTCGTAGTCGATCCGGGCCATCGAGTACCGCTCCGGCTCGGGGTGGTTGGCCAGCCCGTAGTCCAGCTCGGCCCGCTGGACGTGCACCGGCACCCGCCCGGCGAAGTGCTTCAGCCCACCGGCGTGATCCACGTGCAGATGACTGAGCGCCACCGCGGTGATGTCACCCAGGGCCACCCCGACCGCGTCCAGGGCCTCCTCCAGCGGCTCCCCGGGACCGGGCAGCTCCGGTTGATAGTTCGGGCTCGGGTAGAAGCGCCGCCGCAACGCCGGATCCCGCAGCAGCGCCGTGTTGAACCCGGTGTCCAGCAGCAGCCACCCGTCATCGGTCTCCAGCAGCAGCCCGGGGACCGGCTCCCGGACCCGCTCGGCCCGCGACGCCCCGTGCACCGAGGCGGATCTCGGCAGGTCCTCCCAGCCGAGGGTGAGAGCGATGATGCGACTGACGGCCACGCGACCTCCCGAATTGGATCCCAGACAACCATAGCTGGATCCCGATCGGGAGCGTGTAGGTTCGTCGCATGCGTGTTCCGACTGCGGCCATCGCCGCTGGTTCCCTGATCGGCGGCTGGCAGATCGCCCGTCGCACCGGTGTCCGTCCCCTCGGCGGGGCGGTGCTGCTCGCGGGCGGTGTCACCGCCGGCCGGCAGTGGTACCGGACGGCCGGCCCGGTCACCGCGGGCGCGCTGGTCGCGACCTACGTGGGCGCGTTCGCCCTGTCCCACCCGCTGGCGAAGAAGATCGGCTCCTGGCCGTCGGTGCTGGCCGTCTCGGCGCTCACCGCCGCTGCCGCCTACGCAGCCTCGGACCGCCACACCGCCTGAGGTCGCTGCCACACCGGACCTAGAGTTCGCCCTCGATGATCCGGCGGGTGATCAGCGGGCGGTTCCATCGGGTCAGGAGGCGGTTGGCGACGTCGATGATCGGGAGGGGGTCCGGGCGCCCGGCCACCTCGATCCCGGCGGTCAGCAGCCCGGCCGGCACCGCGTCGGTGTCCAGCAGGATCCGCCACTCGGCGGCGGACAGCTCCAGGAATTCCAGGCCGGGCAGCGCCGCCACCGACCGCGGATCGGCCAGCGCGCCCGGATAGGCGGTCAGCGCCCGCAGCCGCGGGATCGGCACCAGGTCGAACGGCTCGCCGTCCCAGAAGCCGAGGTGCAGCACCTCCAGCCGGTCGCTGGCGACCGACTCCGCCCCGGCCGCGCTGCCGGCCGTCGCGGCGAGCGGCGGCCCCTCGACGCCCGGAGCGGGCGACGGCGGCTGCTCACCACGGGTGATCAGGGTGGTCAGGGAATCGGCGAGCAAAGTGGCGCCGACGTCCTCCTCGTGGCTGAGCAGGATGATCTGGCCGACGTGCCCGGCCGGTCCGGGTGTCAGGTCCAGGACGATCCGGTCGCCACCGCCGTTGTCGGCGATGACCAGCCAGCCCGGTGAACCGGCCAGCCCCTGGACAGCGGCGCCGGGCGGGGTGGACACCACGGCCCGGCCGCCGGACTCCCACGAGCAGGGCCGCGACGACGCGTCCGCGAGGCGGAGCCGGTCCGGGGCGGCCAGTTGGAACGGCACGGACCGGGTCACCCGGTAGGCGGCCGTCAGCTCGCCGGGCAGGGCGAACCCGAGACGGCGCTCTGCCTCGGCGATCTCGGATTCGGCGGCGGGGACCGCGTCCGGCAGCCGCTCCCGCAGGGTGCGCCCGAGCAGGGCCGGATCGGCCGACGGAGCCGGGCCGGCACCCTGGTACGTCTCCGGCAGCCGCCGCCACGGTTCCGGCACCGCCCCTTCGACCAGCAGCAGCGACCGCGGGTAGGGCCGCATCCCGCCCTCCACGGCCGGACCGGCCCGGAACAGGTGCAGCACCACCCGCCCCGGGGACGGCAGCTCCGCGACGAACGTGACGCTGTCGCTGTCCAGCACGGCGGTGATGTGACCGATCGCGTCGTACTCGGCCTGCATGTCCTCGATCTGCAGGGCCCGGCCGAGGGTCCGCGGGGAGGGCCGGCGCAGGGCCAGGCTGTGTGCGCCGTCGCGGCCGACCGTCCCGGCGAGGTGCCCGGCCGCCGGGTTCGCCGCGCGCAGCAGCTCCAGCAGCGGTTTCCAGGTCGCGAAGTCGTACATGGACATGCGGGGAATTATGGGCGCACCGGGCCCGGGCGTCAGTCCCGCGAGGCATTTCCGGCAAACCGTCCTGGTATCCCGTACCGGCAATGCCAGGATTTTGTATGGTCTTGTCCCGTCGTGCCCTGCTCAGCGCCGGTCTGATGAGTTTCGTGGCACCGCCCGCACCGAAGGACGCCGACTGGCGGGCCCTGGCCGACGGCCTCGACGGCACTGTGGAGCGTCCCGGTGACACCGGCTACGACCAGGCACGACGGCTGTTCTCGCCACGTTTCGACGAGATCCGGCCACCCGCGGTGGTGCGCTGCGGCAGCACCGCGGATGTGGTGCAGGCGGTCACGTTCGCGAACCGGCTGGGCCTGCCGATCGTGCCGCGCGGCGGCGGGCACTCCTACGTCGGCGCGTCCACCACGTCCTCCGGCCTGGTCGTCGACGTGCGCCCACTGAGGAGTGTCGGTGTCGGCGCGGGAACCGCCACCGTCGCGGGCGGCGCCACCCTGCTCGACGTCGGCGCCGCGCTGGCCGCGAACGGGGTCACGGTGCCGCTCGGGTCCTGCGGTTCGGTCGGGTTCTCCGGGTTCACCTGCGGTGGCGGCATCGGCCGGAGCACCTCGGCATACGGCCTGGCCAGCGACAACGTGACAGCGGCCGAGGTGGTGACGCCGGACGGCAGGCTACGGACCGTGGACGCGGTCCGCGAGCCGGAGCTGTTCTGGGCGCTGCGCGGCGGAGGCGGCGGGCGGATCGGCGTGGTCACCTCGTGGCAGGTCCGCACCCGCCCGGCGGTGCCGGCGGGCCAGTTCTCCCTGGTCTACCCGTGGGCGGACGCGGCCCGGGTGGTGTCCGGCTGGCTGGCCCGGATCACGGTGGCCCCGGACGAGGCGTGGTCGGCCTGCCTGCTGGGCTCCGACCGTACCGGCGCGCTCTCGGTCCGGGTGAACGGCGCGGTTCTCGGCGGCGACGCACACGCCGAGGTGACCGCCCTGACCAGGAGCATCGCCCGCGAGCCGATCTCCGCGACGATGGGTCGCGAGCCGTCCCCCGAGCCCCCGAAGGCCCGCGCCGTCCAGCTGACCGGGAGCGACGTCTTCGCCCACCCCCTGCCGGAGGCCGGTGTCGCCGCGCTCCTGGCGATCCTGCAACGCCGCTCCACCGCGAAGCGGCCGGGCTCGGCGAAACTGAAACGGCTGACCGGCGCCCCCGCCCGGATCACTCCCGGTTCGACCGCGTTCCCCTGGCACGGCGCGCACACCCTGCTGCAGTGGCTGGTGGAGCCGGCGACCGCGGACCCGGCAACGGTGGCCGACGCCTACACCTGGGTGGACGCGGGCCATCACGCGATGCTCCCCTGGTCGTCCGGCCGCTACGTCAACTACCTGGAACCGGGCCCCTTCGACCCGTCCCGCTACCACGGCCGCAACGCGGATCGACTACAGAAGATCAAACCCCTGTGAACCCTTTTCCGGTACGCCGCCCGGGTCCCCACACCGCGAGGATCTCCAGTCCCGTCCCGCGACGCGGGCGTCCCTCCAGGCCGCCGGCGCGACCGCCGGGCGGATGCGAACTCGGGGCCGGATCAGCGGTTCCAGAACCAGCGGCGGTTCCGGCGGCGGCTGCGCCAGGTCATCTCGTCGGCGATCATCGCCCGGACGCTCGCCACCGCGACCGTCAGGGCCTCCTGCAGGCCGTCGCAGGTGCGGCACTCCTTGCCGTCACATTCGGTACGGTGGTTGTAGGCGATCTCGGTGACCACCCGGTCCAGGACGGCGCAAGCGTAGGTGCCACGGTCGTTGGGGTGCTGACTGGACAGAAACTCACGGACGCCGGCGATGTTCTCCTCACCGACCCCGTACAAACGGGCCGCACTCTCCACCTGGTGCAGAGCGTCCCGCACTATCTCGCTCACGTGTGAACGGCTCCCCCATGGACCAGTGGACGTGTGGCTGGTGAACCTACCGTCCGTGCACGGGAACACACATGGGCCGGACAGCTGATCACCCCCGGGCCGAATTCATGATATATCGACCCGGGGCATTACCCTGCTCAGTCCCCGCTGTCCAGGGCACGCTGGCTCTCCTGGATGCTGGTGACGAGCGCATCCACGTTCTGGCAGGTGGTCTGGAGCTTGAGCAGCTGGGTGCGGATCTGGGCGACATAGGCCGCCTCCCCCGGTTCGCCCGCGACACTCTCCGCGTTGCGCACGGTCAGTTTGAGCAGGTTCACCGCGGAGGTGACGACAGTGCTCTTCGAATCTTCACCCACCGTAATGATCTTGTTAGCGGTGGCGACGTCCAGATCGTAGCCGTCCTCACCGAGGGTGGCGTGGTTCGCCATGCCGCAGACGGTCGCGGTGGCCTCGTCGAGACCGCTGACGGTCACCATCGGTGCCGCGGTGGCGGCCGGCTCGACGGATGACCCATTGCTGGCACAACCGGATATCGCCAGCAGGATACCGGTGGCGATGGCTGCTGTGGTGGTTCCTCGCATGGCCGGAAGGCTACGACACCCGGCCCGCCCCGGCAGTCCGGTCCCGTCCCGTTGTGACGCACATTATGATCGATCCCGGCGCTACTTTCGGTAACAGTCGTTGATCACCGTACGTAAAATCGGCCCCATGTCCTTTGTCGACGATTTCTCCGGTGACCGTCTCGACCCCGCCCGCTGGATCGACCACTACCTGCCGCACTGGACCACCCCGGACCGCTCCCGCGCCCGCCACCTGGGGCCCGGACGGCACCGTCGTCACCTGTGCGGGCGACGAGGTGGGCCGTTTCGGTCAGGCGCCGGACTACCCTCTGATCCTGATGCTCGACCTGTTCGAGATCGGCACACCGTCACCGGAGGAGTCCGCGTACCCGAAGACCGCCCGGATTCACCGGGTCCACGCTCACAATGCCCGACCGTGACGGACGTGACCCCGTGTGCGCGGCCACGTTTGCGGGTGCGGGCCGCGTCTGAGTGCTGGAGTGGGTACTGAGACGGCACTCTCGGGCAGAAGGTGGACCGCGCATGCAGGACGAGGACTTGGTCAGAGCGGTGATAGCCGCGGTGGCGTTCGGCGTGATGCTGGCCGGGCACTACATCGGTGACCATTGGGTGCAGACCAGCACGCAGGCCTTCGGCAAGGGCCTGGACGCGGAGAACTGCGTCCGCAGCGTCGCCCTGGGGCACTGTGCGGCGCACGTCGCGTCGTGGACGCTGACGACCACGGTGTTCCTGCTGGCGGCCGGCTGGTGGCTGCGGCTGCCGTTCGAGCCCGGCTGGCTGATCGCCGGCATCACCCTGAACGCGGTCACCCACTTCATCGCCGACCTGCGAACGCCGTTGATCCGGCTGGGCCGGCTGCTGGGCCGCGGCGGCTACCTGGACGGTGTGGGTGTGGTCCGCCCGAACGGCCCCGCCTCCAGCGGACCGGGCACCGGCCTGTTCGAGCTGGACCAGGCGTGGCACATCGGCTGGCTGGCCGTCTCCGCCCTGGTGATAGCCGGCCCGCCGGTCTGAGATCAGCACCCGGTCTTCGCTCGACCTCCAGCCGGTTTGCCGACGGCGCCCGTCGCGCCCGGGATCAGCACTTGACCCGGGTGCGCCCCGCCAGATAGCCCCAGCCGCACAGGTCATGGGTCTTCCCGGCCGGATCCCGCAGGATGGCCTGATCACCGGTGTTGTCCCAGACGTGGGTGCCGCTGTTCCAGTGCACGTCGGCAGCGGTGTCCACCCCACCCCCGGTGCGCAACCGGACCTTGCCGCCCTTGGCCGGGACGACAACCGCCCCGAACGTGTAGACACGCCCCTGCGACTCCCCGACCGTCCACCCCTTGAGGCTGATCGCTGTCGGCCCGGTATTGATCACCGAGATCCACTCAGCCCCGAGACTCTCCGGCGTCCGCTTGTCGACACCGGGCGCGTCGTACTGACTGACATGGAACCGAAGATCAGGCTCGACAGCCGGAACCGCCACCCCACCGACCCCCACCGCTCCGGCGACAAGCGCCACAAAGACATAAGACATGCCCGGTTCAACCCACTAAGACCCTTTTTTGGTACGCCCCCGAACGGCCAGCACCACAGCCGCGACCACACCGGTCACCCCCAGCAGACACACCATCGAACAGAGCACCAACTGCCAAGGTTTGATCGCCCCCATCACGCCACCGTACCTTCCGCGGCGCGGGCGCCGGAGTCGTGAACCAGCACGCCGTTGGCGAAGAAGTTGCGCGTCCCCGTCGCGATGTCACGACGATGCCCCGCGACACCACTGACGTCGTGCTCGATCCCGGTGATCCGCTGCGGAACGAGCGGCGGCTTGTACACCTCGCCGGCTGGCGGAAGCCACCCATGGTGGCCTCGGTAGCGAACCGGGAGCTTCCGCTGCATCGACGGCGGCACGTAAGGAGCGACAAGGAGGAACAGACGCTCGGCAGCGTCGCTGTTCAACCTGATGGTCAGATAGCCTCGGCCGTCCTTCATCAGCTCAGCACGAACACCGAGCCGTTCAAGGGCTCGAATCAGGATCCTGCAATCGCCCTCCCCGAAACTGTTGGTGGAGAGAGTCGCACGGTCCTCCTGGCCCGGCATCGTCTGTAACGACCCGTCATCCATGTACCAGAATGCGAGTGCGATCGGGTCGAGGGCGTCCGCGACCCACTCCGGCACCGCCTTCCTGGCGCCGCCCACCATCGAGGAGAACCTCTCGGTGATGCACGGGTGGAAGGTGGTCCGCGCGTCCAGCATCGTGGTTCCGTAGCCGCTGACACAGGTTCGGATGGTGCCGCTGGCAAGGCTGCCCAGCGCTCGCAGGGTCCACGCCACGTAGTCCCGGTCGGCCTCACGGTGTCCCCACACCACCGATCCACTTCCGCTCGGCGCGAGATGCAGGTATCCGTCGCCGAGCAGCTTCCCCAGCAAGACCGAGGACTGGCACGGGGTGAGGTCCAGTTCGGTCCGCAGCACGGTCACCCGTTGCCCGACGGCCAGATTCCCGGCCGGCACGTATTCGCCCGGTTCCGGCATCCAGAAGCGGTGGTTCGGAGTGCACACGACAGAGAAGGTCGCACTGCCGCGCCCGGCACCGAGGCGCTCTCCCCTGACTCTCAGCCACGACTCGGCCCTACCGTGGTTGAAGGTCTGCAGAACGGGCGTGGCGACCACCTTGCCGGCCCCGTCGACGCCGAGGACCTCCGCACCGGCCTCGATCCGGCCGAGCACCTTGCGCGACCCGTCGGCCAGGGAGATCCGCGCGGTGTACGGCAGTCCTCCTTCGAGTGCACTCGAATCCACCTCGCAAGCATCGAAACCGGCCATGCCGACGATGGTCGCAGAACTCCGGACCCCGACCGAACCTGTTTTCAGGGGTGTGAGGATGTGGGGATGGTGGTTTCGCGGGCTCGGGTTCTCTACGTCAGTGATCTCTCCTACCAGGCTCGGGGACGTCGGTACTGCGACGAGGACATCCGTCTGACCTCGCGGCTGCGGGACAGTTCCGACCTGGCTCTGTGTCATCCCCTGGATGCTCGGGCGTTGATGGGGGGATTCGACGTGGTGGTCGTCCGGAACAGTGGGCCGGTTGGCGAAACCCAGATTCGGTGCGGACTCGGTGGGACTGGCCTTCGTCGAGCGGGCGGGGCTGGGCGGCCTCGACTCGGGCACGGCATCCAGCGGGTGAACTCCGGCCGGACCCGGGACCGGTTCGTGACGGCGATGACCGACTCGCTGCGGCGACTTGCCGCCACCTGAACGAAGCCACGTGAACAAGAACGCGCTGTGGCCCGGGACCAGGCCACAGCGCGTACCGGCGATCAGAGGTTCTTGAGCATGTCCTCGAAGTTGGCCGTCAGGGCGAACGGGTCGGTGACCACGGCCGGCTCCCGGCGCTCCACCTCCCGGGCCAGCTCGGCGGCGGCACGTTCGATGCGGCCCCGCAGCGGGCCCTCCACCGAGTTGGCGCCCCAGTCGTCGCTGGCGGCGAAGACCGACGTCGGGATGATCGCCGCGCGCAGGTAGGAGAAGAGCGGCCGCAGCGCGTGTTCCAGGACCAGCGAGTGGCGGGCCGTCCCGGCGGTCGCGGCGAGCAGGACCGGCTTGTCGATCAGGGCGTCCTTGTCGAGGACGTCGAAGAACGACTTGAACAGTCCGCTGTAGCTGGCCGAGAACACCGGCGACACCGTGATCAGGGCGTCGGCGGCGGTGACCGCCTCCTGCGCCTGCTTCAGCGAGGCCGGGGCGAACCCGGTGAGCATGTTGTCGGTGATCTCGTGCGCCAGGTCGCGCAATTCGACGACCTGGACGTCCAGGGTCACCCCGAGCAGGCCGGCGGCCCGCACCGCGCTCGCGGACAGCTGGTCCGCGAGCAGGCGGGTCGACGACGGCTGGCTCAGCCCGGCACTGATGACGACGAGCTTGCGCTGCTTCATGCCGTGACCTCTTCCTTCTTCTCCGCGGCAGCGGCGCGAGCAGCGACCAGGGAGGCGTGCGTGGGGGCGTCCGGCACGTGGGCCGGCTTGAGGGCGGCGAACTCTTTGCGCAGCACCGGGACGACCTCGGCGCCGAGCAGGTCGAGCTGCTCCAGGACGGTCTTGACGGGCAGGCCGGCGTGGTCCAGCAGGAACAGCTGGCGCTGGTAGTCACCGACGTACTCGCGGAAGCCGAGGGTCTTGTCGATGACCTCCTGCGGGCTGCCGACGGTCAGCGGCGTCTGCGAGGTGAAGTCCTCCAGGGACGGGCCGTGGCCGTAGACGGGGGCGTTGTCGAAGTACGGCCGGAACTGCTTGACCGCGTCCTGACTGTTCTTGTTCAGGAACACCTGGCCGCCGAGTCCGACGATCGCCTGGTCGGCGGAGCCGTGGCCGTAGTGCTCGAAACGCTGCCGGTACAGACCGACCATCTGCTTGGTGTGCGACGCCGGCCAGAAGATGTGGTTGGCGAAGAAGCCGTCGCCGTAATAGGCGGCTTGTTCGGCGATCTCCGGGCTGCGGATCGAGCCGTGCCACACGAACGGCGGGACGTCGTCGAGCGGGCGCGGCGTGGAGGTGAAGCCCTGCAGCGGGGTGCGGAACTTGCCCTGCCAGTCGACGGTGTGCTCGCGCCACAGCTTGTTCAGCAGCGCGTAGTTCTCGATGGCGAGGGGGATGCCGGCCCGGATGTCCTTGCCGAACCAGGGGTAGACCGGGCCGGTGTTGCCGCGGCCCAGGGTCAGGTCGACCCGGCCGTCGGCGAGGTGCTGCAGCATCGCGAAGTCCTCGGCGATCTTCACCGGGTCGTTCGTGGTGATCAGCGTGGTCGCGGTGGAGAGCTGCAGGGTGCTGGTCTGCGCGGCGATGTAGGCGAGCGTGGTCGTCGGCGAGGACGAGAAGAACGGCTCGTTGTGGTGCTCACCGAGCGCGAAGACGTCGAGGCCGACCTCCTCCGCGTGCTTCGCGATGGTGACGATGTCCTTGATGCGCTGCGCCTCGGTGGGGGTCCGGCCGTTGGTCGGGTCCGTCGTGATGTCGCTGACGCTGAAGATTCCGAACTGCATGACCCGCTCCTGCTGTCTCCGCCGGGGTTCTTGCTTCCCGGACGCCCCGTACAACCTCGTTGACTGCGCAACTATTTCAGATTCAAAGAACTTGCGCTGCGGCGGGGGTCACACCCTTCATTCCCTTTCCGGTACGCCGGACGAACTGCCCTCAGAACCAGCCCAGGCTCTGGACCATCCGCGCGAGGATCGGTGACGTCAGCATCAGGGCACCGGCCAGGTACCCGATCCAGCTGTGCTTCGCGACCCTCGACGCCGCGGCGAAGAACGGCACCGCCCCGCAGACGACCACCGCCGCGATCGCGAAGGTCATCGCGGCCCAGCCGAGCGCCCGCAACTCCCACGACGGGGTGACGGCAGCGGCGACCGCGATGAACAGGAACGCCGCCGTCGTGATCACCGGCGCCGTGAGCAGCCACCACCAGCGCCGGCCGCCGCCCGCACGGCGCAGCCACACCAGTCCCGCGGTCAGGATCAGGAACCCGGCGGCCAGCAGCACCGACGGGCCGACCACCGGCACCGGATCCACCTCCGGCGGCGCTCCGGAGGTCGCCGGGTCGGGCGGCGTCTCGTATCCCGCGAAGCCCGGGAACCCGATCCGTTTCCACTCGCCGCCCACCGTGCGCAGCGCGAACCCGTCCGCGCCGTTCGCCACCGCCACCACGTGACCGCCCTCGACGTCGAGCACGGCCAGGGATCGTGTGGTCACGAGTTCCTCGTCCACGGCGTACTCGCGGCTCAGGTTCTTCCGGTCCCGGTCGGAGAGTTGCCAGCTCACCGTCCACGGTCCGCCCGCCGTGCTGCTCTGCACCCCAAGAGCACCGGGGATCGGCCGGTAGCAGACCACCGGCACGGTCTGCGAGCAGCTGTTCGGAGCCGGCGGATCCGTGAGCCGCTCCCCATTGGTCCAGGTCTCGCCCTGGTCGTCGCTGATCGACCAGGCGCCGACGTGCTCACCACCGTCGGCGTCCAGGTGGATCTTGCCGTCGACGGCGAACACCCGCGCCGCGAACGGTTCCAGCACCGCGCTGGTCGCGGCCACACCCATCAAGGCGACCGGCAGCAGTACGGCCAGCCGGAACGCCCGCACCCGGCGGCCGTCCCGGGGCTGCTGCCGAGCGGCCCACCACGCCACCGCCAGGAACGGCAACACGAGCAGGTCGGTGACATCGGCCCGGATCAACGACGGGATTCCCAGGCTCCAGACCTGGGACGCGAACTGGGCGCCGTACGACCAAGCCTTGACGAACCCGAACCCCACACCCACCGCAACAATCGAACCCACCGCAACCCGCCGAAAAGACAGTCGCGGAGCGATGAGACCGACCAGAACCGCCAGCAACGGCGGCGCCAGAACCATCCCCGCGACATCGCTGAGCTTCCCGGTCACCCACCCCGGGAACGTCGCCTTGAGAATGTGGTCGTTGACCACCAGCAGCGCCAGCGCGGCCATCGTCATCGGATGGCCGAGCCAGCCGATCGCCCGCCCCTTCACCGCGCGGCCACTCCCTCGCGGCGGGCCAGCAGCATCGCCTGCTCGTCACGTTCGGTGGGGCGTGGGGCACGCACCAGGCGGCCCATCTCGCGCAAGCCGGCCGGCCCGAAGTGGGCGGCGACCTGGTCGGCGGTGTAGCGGTAGCGTTCCAGCCGCACCTCGTGGCCGAGCCGGCGATAGACCTCGGCCAGGTCCCGGACTCCCTCGCCGACATGGAACCCGACGAGCAGGTGACCGCCCGGCCGCAGCACCCGGGCCGCCTCGGCGAACAGGCGGGCCTGGCCGGCGGGTGGGGTGTGGATGGTCGAGTACCAGAGCAGGACCCCGGCGAAACAGGCGTCCGGGTACGGCAGGGCGGCCAGCGAACCGACGGTGAACTCCAGGTCCGGGTGGTCGCGGCGGGCGAACGCCAGCATGCCCGGCGACAGGTCGACACCCCGCACCCGGCAGCCGCGGTCGGCCAGGTAACGGCTCATCCGGCCGGCGCCGCACCCGGCGTCCAGGACCGCGGGGTCGTCGCCGGCTGTCACCTCCGCCGCGAAGGCGTCGATCATCGCCAGGTCGAGCGGGG
Organism: Actinoplanes couchii; assembly: GCF_016862075.1. GTDB lineage: Bacteria > Actinomycetota > Actinomycetes > Mycobacteriales > Micromonosporaceae > Actinoplanes > Actinoplanes couchii. The sequence goes on from NZ_BOMG01000073.1 coordinate 97,465, forward strand.
CCTCGATCGCGGGGGTCGGCACGACACGGACGTACGCCCCGGCGGCGGTGTCGTAGGCGCGGCGTACCTGGTCGGGTTCCATGGGCCCGCATCGTAGGCTGCCCCGGTGCACATCGACCTGGTAGCCCTGATCGTTGACGAGTACGACCCGGCCATCGAGTTCTTCACGCGGGTGCTCGGGTTCGACCTGGTGGAGGACTCGGCGTCGCTGACGAACGACGGGCGGCCCAAGCGCTGGGTGGTGGTGCGGCCGCCGAACGCGCGGACCGGGCTGCTGCTGGCGCGGGCGGACGGGGAACGGCAGAGCCGGGCGGTCGGGGATCAGACGGCCGGGCGGGTCGGGTTCTTCCTGAACGTGGACGACTTCGACGCCAGCTATCAGCGGATGGTCGCGGCCGGTGTCACGTTCGTCCGCGAACCGCGTACCGAGTCGTACGGAAAAGTCGCCCTTTTTCTGGACATCGCCGGAAATCGGTGGGATCTGCTGGGGAGCGGTGCAGCATGAAACCCTGACAAAAGGGGGAAAATCCGATGTGTACCGAAGCAGGAACCACCCGCCGGGCCGCACTCTTCGGCGGGGCCGGTGTCGCCGCCGCCGCGATGATCGGAACCGGGCCGGCCCACGCGGGCGGCCACGGCATCCTGGACCTGACGTACCCGCTGACCACCCGCATGCCGGGCTACACACCCGGTGAGGAGGCCCGCCGCCGGACCGTCGCCTCGATCGGGAAGGACGGCTACTACATGCAGGAGTGGCGGGTCATCGAGCACATCGGCACCCATGTGGACGCGCCCGCCCACTTCACCAGGGGTGGGCGGGTCGCCACCGAGCTGCGACCGGACGAGCTGCTCCTCCCGGCGGCGGTCGTCGACATCGCCGGGCGGGCCGCACACGATCCGGACACCATGGTGATGATCGAGGACCTGCGGGCGTACGAACGGCGGCACGGCCGTATCCCGGACGGCGCCGCGGTGCTGATGTATTCCGGCTGGGGCGCCCGCACCGGTGCCGCGTACCGCAACGATCTGCGTTTCCCGGGTTTCGGCACCGACGCCTGCGAGTGGCTGCTGACGAACCGGCGGATCCGGAGTCTGGGCGTGGACACCCTGAGCATCGACCCGGGCGTGTCGACGTCGTTCGACACCCACGTGGCGCTGACCGGCGCCGACCGTTACGGCGTGGAGAACCTGGCGAACCTGGAGCGGCTCCCCCGGGCCGGGGCGCGGATCTTCGTGGGCCTGGTGCCGTACGAGGCCGGCTCCGGCGGGCCGGCCCGGGTGCTCGCGACTTGGTAGAAAGGACGGCGTGACGCCGGAGCCACGGTTCGCCCGTACCGAGGACGGGGTGACGATCGCCTACCAGCTGCTCGGCCAGGGGCCGCCGCTGGTGTGGATGCCGTCGCTGAGCAACATCACCGCCCAGTGGCGGATCCCGTCGATGCGGGCCGCGTACACCGCGCTGGCCCGGAAGGTGACGCTGGTTCTGTACGACGGGCGCGGCACCGGTATCTCCGACCGCCGGATCGACCTCGGTGACCTGGGCGTCGACGCCCATCTGCGGGACCTGCGGGCCGTCCTGGACCACGCCGGTCTGGAGCGGCCGTCGCTGCTCGGCTACTACCACGCGGTGGCGACGGCGATCGCGTTCGCGGCCCGGGAACCGGAGCGGGTGAACCGGCTGGTCCTGTTCGGCGGGTCGGCGCGGCTGCGGGAGGCGATGCTGCCGGCCCAGACACAGGCGCTGTTGTCGCTGGTCGACCAGGACTGGAATCTGTTCGCCGACGCCGCCGCGACGGCCTGGCTGGGCTGGGACTCGGCCACGTCGGGCCGGTGGACGGCGGAGGCGTTCCGGACCGCGACCAGCCCGGCGGCGGCGAAAGCGTGGTTCGAGGCTGCGGCGCACATCGACGTCAGCGCGGAGGTGCCGCTGGTCCGGGCGCCGGCGCTGGTGCTGCACCGGCAGAGTGAGCAGCAGATCCCGGTGGAGGTGTTCCGGCGGCTCGCCGGCGCGCTGCCGGACGGGCGGCTGATCGAGCTGCCCGGGTCGACGCCGACCCTGTTCATGGAGAACCCGGTGGCCGACGTGGAGCTGGTGACCGGTTTCGTCCGGACCGGCCGGATCGCCCGCCCCACCACCGGGAACAAGCTCACCGCCCGGGAACGCGACGTGCTGCGCCGGCTCGCGAGCGGCGACTCGAACACCGAGATCGGGCGGGAGCTGGGCATCACCGTACACACGGTGGAACGGCATCTCTCCGCGATCTACCGCAAGATCGGCGCCCGGGGCCGCAGCGACGCGATCCGGATTTCCGCCATGCCCGATGACGGAAGTCCGGGACGCGGCAGACCCGCCTGAGCCGGAGGATCGAGGACGTGAGCACTCCGAGAATCGTCCTGTTCCTGGCCGGCCGGCGCGTCTTCCCGCTCTGGGGCCTGATCCATCATCGTGGCCGAAAGACCGGCCGTGACCTGACCGTTCCGATCGCGGTGACGGTCGCCCCGGACGGCTTCGTGATCAACCTGCCGTTCGGCGCCCACACCAACTGGGTGCGCAACGTCCTGGCCGCGGGCGGCTGCGTGCTGCGCTGGAAGGGCCGCGACCACCGGCTGACCGATCCGCGGGTCATCGACGCGGCGGCCGCCCGGCCCTTCTACAGCCGGACGGCGTGGGCCTTCGCCCGGCGTTTCTTCCCGGCCGACGCCTGGCTACGGCTCAGGACGGTTCACCACGACGCGCCGATCGTGGTGAAGAACCACAGCGCCGAGGTGGCCCACACCCCGGCCACCGCGATCAGCACCAGTCCCCCGGCCAGCGGGACACCCCAGCCGCGGGACTGACCAGGGCGGCTGAGCAGCAGCATCTTGGTGACGAACACGCCGTACAGCAGGCAGCCGAACACCGAGTGGGCCAGCACCCGGGGCGTGTCCGAGCGCAACCCGAACGTGTAGAGACAGTGCACGGCGACCGGCACCGACAGCAGCAGCGCGAGCCGGCCGCTCCAGCGGTGCACCCCGGCCACCCGGGCGCCGCCGGGCAGCAGGCCGTAGACGCCCAGCGCGGTCAGCAACTGGACGAACAGCAGGCCGGCGACCGCGGTGGCCAGCCACACCTTCAGCGTCTGCAGTTTCAGGAAACCGGACACGTCCGCGGTCACCACCGGCTCGTGCAGGCGGCCGTAGACGCCGAGGATCACCGCGACGCCGATCCCGGCGACCACGGGCAGCCAGAACCGGGGCCGGATCAGTGTCGCGGAAGCCACCTCAGAAGCCCTCTCCGGTGTCCACGTCGATGGTGGTCGCGCCGGTCAGCACCTGGCCGTCGACGGTGGCGGTGCGGTTGGTCAGGTCCAGGGCGGGCGCCGGGCCGGGCTGGTCGTCGCGGAGCAGCACCCCGACCTGACGGCCGTCCGGCAGCACGATCCACGAGCCGTTGACCTTCGCGTTACCTACCCGGCTGGCCAGCCGGTACAGGCCGGACGGTTTGCGGACCACACCGATCTCGAAACGGTTCGTCTTCCCCTCGACGGTGATCTCGCCGGCGGCCCGGTTGGCGTCGAACAGTCCGGTGATCTTCGTGTTGTTCTTGCCGGTCAGGTTCAGCAGGCCGTTCTTGGCGGTGCCCTTGAGCCACGCCTCCAGGCGGTCGCCGTCGCAGACGTACGCGATCGCCTGCCCGTCCCGGATCGAGATCGCCAGGGTTCCGGCGTCCCCGTCGACCTTGCCGGCCATGGTGACCCGCAGCCGCTCGGCGCTCGGGGTGTTCAGCGGCGGCAGCGCGACCTCGCTGGTCGGCGGCAGGGTCGCCGGGGCCTGCGGCGCACCGGACGCGCCCGCCTCCACCGGGGACACCGGCGGCGGCATGCTGACCTGGGTGACCAGGTTGCTGGTGCGCTCGCCGGCCACCGCGGTCATGTTGATCCCGGCGACCACGGCGGCGGCAACCGCGGCGATCCCGAGGGTGACCAGCGGGCCCCGGCGCCAGCGGGACGCCGCCCGGGTCGGGGCCGGCTCATACGGGCCGGTGTTCGGCATCTGCCCGGCCCAGCTGCCGATGGTGTCGCGGCGGGCGCCGGGCCCGGTGGCGGGCGGCGCCGACTGCGGCGTGACGAAGGCCGCCCGCGGCGACGACGGGCCGGGCCGTTCGAAACCGGCCGCCGGAGCCGCCGCCGGGGGCCGGAACGCCGGGCGGGGCGGCTGCGGCGGGGCGGGCGGCGGGAACGTCGGCGGGGGCAGCTGCGGCGGCGGGAATCCCAGCGCCAGGGTGGTCGGCTCGACGTCCTCCACCGGGCCGTGCGCGGGAGCGGCCAGCGGCGGGGCGCTGGACGGCCGTACCGCGGCGGCGAACTGTTCGAGGTAGGCCGCGACCCGGCGGGCCGGCGGGCGGCGCCGGGGATCGGCGGCGAGGCAGTCCCGGGCGACCGGCCCGAGCGGACCGGGCAACGCGGACGGGTCACCGGAGGGCAGGCCGGTGGTCATCTCCAGCAGCAGCACACCCAGCGACCACACGTCGGCGGCCGGGGTCGGCGGGCCGCCCTGGAAGATCTCCGGCGCGGTGTAACCCGGGGTGCCACCGGCCGGGACGTGGTCGGTGTCGTTGAGCAGAACCGCCACCCCGAAGTCGGAGACCCGGATGTCCGGCGGGGTGGACCCGTGCCGGACCAGGATGTTCTCCGGTTTGAGGTCGAGGTGGACGATGCCGCGATCGTGGGCGGCGGCCAGGGCGGCGGCGGTCTGCGCGGCGATCGTGACGACCTCGCCCGGAGTCAGCCGGCCACCACGCATGCCCAGGTAGCGGCGCAGGTTGGGCCCGTCGACGAACTCCATCACCAGGGCGAGCGTGCCGCCCTCGACGATCAGGTCCCGCAGCCGGACGACGGCCGGATGGTCCAGGGCGCGGAGCGCGGCCTCCTCCCGCAGGAACAGTTCGCGGACCCGGCGGTCACCGGCGAGTTCGGGACGGAGCAGTTTCGCGGCGAGCGGCGGGCCGCCGTGCCGGCTGGTCGCCCGGCGGACGACCGCCATCGCGCCGCGACCGATCTCCTCGTGCAACAGGTATTCCCTGCCGAGCGGTTCCATCCCCGTACCCCTTGCGTCAGATCAGCGTTGCGCCACCGACTGTCATAACCATCTCGATCTTCCTTCGGTTCACCGTCCCGCCATTGTTCTCGGGGCGGGCCGTCCGCCGCAATGACCCCGCTGATGTCGATCAATGCGAGGCGGCGCTCGACGATCTGGTCTAGCCTGAGGTTGATGCTGCTCAACACCCCTTTCACGTACGCCGAGGTGGGCGCGACCCGGGAGGCTCCACTGCCGCCCGGGTATCGGCACGTGCGACGGGACATCCGGATAGGTGACGGCCCGGAAGTGTTCGACCGGGCCGCGACCGCCCTGTTCGGCTGGCGGATGCACCGGGGCGCCGGGCTCGGCGTGCTCGCGGACCGCCCACCCGCCCCCGGCCTGCCGGTGGTGATCCGGATCGGCTGGGGCCGGCTGGCGCTGACCGCCCCGTGCCGGGTGGTGTACCGGGTGGACCAGCCCGACCAGCGCGGCTTCGCCTACGGCACCCTGCCCGGTCACCCGGAGTCCGGCGAGGAGGCGTTCGTCCTGCACCTGACGGCGAACGGCACGGTCCGCTTCCGGATCACCGCGTTCTCCCGCCCCGGCACCCTGCTGACCCGCCTCGGCGGCCCGGTGACGTCGATGGCCCAGGAACTGGCGACCACCCGCTATCTGCGCTCGATGCGGCGCCTCGCCCGCTCTTAGGGTTCTTTGAAATTCGGCCGGGGCCACGGCCGAATCTCAAAAAAGCCCTAGGTCCTCGACTGCAACTCCTTGAGCAACTCGAACGCGACCGTGTCGACGGATCGGGCGGTGGCGCTCAGGACGACCACGCCGACCTGATCGACCGGGTCGAAACCGGCGAACGAGGCGAAGCCGCCGGTCTGCCCGTTGTGGAAGATCTGGGTATGCCCGCCGGCCCGTTCGTGCAGGCGGCGGGCCATCCAGCCGAGCCGCTGCGACATGAACGGGTTGATCCGGAACTCGGTCTCCAGCGCCAGCCGCACCCCCGGCAGACCCGGGTCGCAGTGGGCGCGGACGAAAGCGACCAGGTCGGTGACGGTGGACCGCAGACCGCCGGCGCCCGCGAGGTCGGCGAGATGCCACGGTGCGGCCGGGCGGCCGTCGGCGCGGTGGCCGGGCACGGTGGTCAGGCCGGTACCCGTACTCCGCAGGAAATCGAAGTTGGTGTTGATCAATTGCTCGAACGGGAGGCCGGTGTGCCGGGCGAGCGCCAGGCCGAGCAGCCCGACGCCGAGGTTGGAGTAGTGGTATCGCCGGCCGGGCCGCCCCGGGCGGATGCGGGCCAGGTTGGCGATCAGGAAGTCGGCGGTGCAGTGCCGGTAGGGGTCGGGGGCGTGCGGGCGGAGCAGGGCCGGCAGCAGCATGCCTCGCGGCAGCCGCGGCAGCCCCGAGGTGTGGGTGGCCAGGTGCCGCAACGTGATCCCGGAGGGCGCCGGGAAGAAGTCGCCGAGTGGCTGGTCGAGGCGGACGGCGCCCACTCCCGGAAGACCGGTTTCCACCAGCCTGGCCAGGGCTGACGTGGTGAACACCTTGCTCACCGACCCTATCTCGAACACCGACTCCCCATCGAGTCCGGCGGTACCCGCGATCGCTGTGACGTCGCGTACGAAACCGGCGGCCACCACCCCCTGACGGCGCGGTTCCAGCTTCTGGACGGCTCGGCGTACTGGTTCGTCGAGGTCGTTCATAAGTCCATTCTGACCTCGGCAAAGGATCGTTCACGATCCAGCGATAGGGTCGAACCAGCACCGAACGACGGGAGCACGACCCACGGGGAGCACGATGGACGACCAGCGGTGGATGGGCCGGGCGATCGAGTTGGCGCCCCGCTGCCCGCCGTCCCCTTCGGCGTTCTCGGTCGGCGCGGTGATCGTCGGCGCCACCGGGGACGAGTTGGCCAGCGGCTGGTCCCGCGATGTGGATCCGCACGTGCACGCCGAGGAGTCGGCCCTGCAACGCGCCGCCGGCCACTCCGGGCTGCACTCCGCGACGATCTACAGCACCCTGGAGCCCTGCTCGAAACGCGCCAGCCGCCCGCACGCCACCTGCACCGGCCTGATCATCGCGGCCGGCATCCCCCGTGTCGTCATCGCCTGGCGCGAGCCGGATCTCTTCGTGACCTGCGAGGGCGTCGCCCTGCTCATCGCCGCCGGGGTCGAGGTGGTGGAGATGCCGGCCTTCGCTCCAGCGGCGCGGTCCGCCAACGGTCACCTCTCTTTTTAACCCCTTTTTCGGTACGCCCGGCGAAAAGTCCCGTCCTCGTCGAGGCGACCGGTGCGGCCCCGCACGACCGACCAGCCGGTTCCGGGCCGAAGCGGCCCCTCACGGCAGACCCTCGCTTCCCGCCGCACCGATCCACCCAGCCCGCCGGCCGGGGTTGAGCTGTCCGTCGCACCCGCCGGCCGGGGTTGAGCTGTCCGTCGCACCCGCCGGCCGGGATTGAGCTGTCCGTCGCACCCGCCGGCCGGAGCGGAGCAGCCCACCTGGCCCGCCCGCCGATTCAGGGCTACCCGATCCGGTTCGCTCGGGCCGCCGGAGTCGCGCCGGAGCTGTCCGTCACCGGGTGTGCCGGAAAACGTCCATGAAATTCCTCCGAAGTACTGAACGTCCGAACCGGCTCGCGCGTACACACTGTTACGAGGCTCACGGCACGGTCGGGTATTTCCCGATGTCGATCGTGTTTCAGTCATGTTTCGTTCGGCAAGGAGTAGGTCATGACGGTCCAGGAACTTCAGCCCCGGGAAGCCCGCCACCACACCGGCGCGATCGTGCGCAGCAAGCGTTTCGCGACGCAGTTCGAGGTGGACGGCCACGTCCTGACTCTCGGCGTGGACCCGGGAGTGCGGGGCAGTCTCTACTACCTGCCGAGCGCACCGCGCTGGGACGACGGCACCCCGGTCCCGCGCGACGTCGCCGCCCGGTTGCAGAACGTGATCGAAGAGGTCGAGCGTTTCTGGGGCCGCTGGCCGGAGTTCCGCGCCGTCCTCTGACCCCGAGGTCACCGACCGTCACATGTCAGACCCCCGTTCTAATCTGTCGGCATGATTCTCCGAGTCGGTGATGTCGCGGTCGGCCCTTTACCCGGCGGCGGGTTCGGCGCCTGTCAGGTCTCCGGGGTCGACACCGAGACGATCACGATCCACGCGCTGGATCACGTCGCGGCGTCGCCACCGTCGCTGGAGGATCTCCGTGATGCCGGCCCGGCCCGTCTCGACCACCACCGCTCGGAGCTGCTCGCTCAGGTCTCGGTCTTCCGGGAGGACGAGGCGCCACCCCCGGATCTCGACTGGATCGGCAATCTGCCGGTCCCGGCCGGTGTCCCGTCGAGCGTGGAGTCCTATGCGCGCTGGTCGTGGCCGCTGTCGCAGCTGGCCGTCCAGCGGGATTGGGATCGGCTGCCCGAGGCGGCCCGAGCCGGGTACCGGGAGTTCCCGGGCGCGGAGCGGTTCCCGGCCGGTCTGAGCGACTGGTCCTTCCTCGACCGCATCACCTGGTGCACCGAGATCGCCTGGTCCGGCCCCGATCGTGGGCTGACCGCCGCGCTCGCGGCGCATCCGCTGATCACGAGGCTGCACTGGGACTCCGCTCCGGCGGAGGTCGACCTCCGCGCGACCGCGATCCGCGACCTGCACATCCACGGCGACGGCGTCCGTTCGATACGCCTGCCGGCCGGGGCCCACACACTCGAGCTGGACTCGGCCCGGGCGCGCACGACCGACGCCCACGACGACGCTCGGGCGCGCGCGACCGACGCCCACGACGACGCTCGGGCGTGCACAGCCGACGCCCACGACAACGTTCAGGCGCGCGTGGTCGACGCCCACGACAGCGTTCAGGTGTGCACGGTCGACGCCCATGACGACGGGCGCTGGCTGGCGCTCACGCTGCTCGGCGCGACCCGGGCGCCGGCTGGTCTCCAGCAGGTGCGCGAGGTGTCCCTGCGGGGCGCCGGGGTGCTGTCGGCCTCCGCCCTCACCGGGCTGGCCGCCCCGCACACCCTGCGTCTGAGCTGGTCCGAGCCACCCGGCCGCCTGGACGATCCCGGCCACCTCACCGGCCTTCCCGGGTTGCGGTTGATCACGATGACCGGGGCGTTCGGCGTACCGGCGGAGGCTCTTCCGGCTCTTCCGCTCCTGAAACTCCTGGACGTCGACGGTGTGCCCGAGTCGGTGGCCGCCGCGCTCCGCGACCGGTTCGAGGGCACCGGGGTCACCCTCGTCCTGCGTGGCGCCAAGGGCGACGAATGGCTGGTCGCGCACCTGGACAACCCGTTCCGCGACTGGGCCGACGAGTCGGTCCCGGCCGGCACGGCCGCGTGCGAGGCCTACGCCACGGCGCTGCGCGCGATCGACGGGATCGGGTCGCCCGGCGAGGCCGAGCCGATCCTGCGCACCCTGGTGGAGACCCTGAACGACCTCGACATGGAGTACGAGTTCATCGACACGATCCGCCGGGAGGAGGCCGGTGACGCCTTCAGCGTTCTGGCCGGCCGGGCCGGAGTCCCGGACGCGACCGCCGGCGAGTGGTTCGACGAGTGGCGGGACTTCTGACCTGACGGTCACCCGTGTGGCGTGGATCACCTCCAGGAGGAATCCGATCGCCGGGAAGCGGTCGTCTTTCCCGGTGTGAGAGAAAGCCTGGACGCGGTCGACGAGGAAGAACTCGTGCGCCGCACCGCCGCCGGTGATCGGCGTGCGTTCGACGAGTTGTATCGGCGTACGTCGCCGATGCTCGCCGTTCGGCTGCGGCGCCGGTGTTCGGATGCCGACGTCGTCGCTGACGTGCTGCAGGAGACCTACCTGTCGGTGTGGCGGGCGGCCGGCAGTTTCGCCGGGGCCGCCGCGCAGGGCAGTGCCCTCGGCTGGCTGTGGACGATCGCCGCGAACCGGCTGGTCGACGCGTTCCGGCGGCGGGCCCGGCAGGAGCAGGTGCCGCCGGTGCCGGTCGCCGAGACGGTGGCTCCGGCCGCCGAGGACGAGGTGATGGCCGGCCGGGTCGGGCAGGACCTGGAGCAGGCGCTGCTGCGACTTCCCCTGGAGGTCCGGCAGGTGCTGCGGGCGATGGTGCTGGACGGGCTCTCCGCCCGGGACACCGCCGTCCTGCTGAACGTGCCGGAGGGCACCGTGAAATCCCGCGCGCGGCGGGCCCGAATCGCGCTGCGGGAGGCGCTGTCATGAGCACACATCCGGAACCCACGGTGCTGGCCCGGTACGCCGAAGGCGACCCCGGCCTCGACGACGCCGCCGTCTGGACCGTCGAATCGCACCTGGAGACCTGCCCGGACTGCCGGGCACGGCTGACCGGCCACCTCACCGGCGACACCCGGGCCCTGCTCGAGACGGTCGCCGCCGGCATCGACCGGGGCATCGTCGCCGGGCCCGCCCCGGTCCGCAACCCGCGGGCCTGGTCGGTGACCGGCCGCCGCTGGTTCACCGTGACCCTGGCCCCGTGGCTGATCATGACGGCCGCGATGATCGGCTGCGCCGTCCTGATGAACGTGCTGGAACCGCAGATGCCGTCGCTGGTGCTGCTGCTGGCGCCGGTGGCCCCGCTGCCGGGGGTGGCGGTCGCGTGGAGCCGCCGCACCGACCCGGCCTGGGAACTGATCGCCGCCACCCCGGCGGCCGGGCTCGCCATGCTGCTGCGCCGGACCGCCGTGGTGCTGGCGGTGATCATGCCGCTGCTGGTGCTGGCCGGCGCGTACACCGGAACCTCGATCGCCCTGCTGCTCGCACCCTGTCTCGCGTTCACCGCGTCGTCGATCGCCCTCGGCGCCCTGATCGGGGTGCACCGGGCGGCGTTCGTGCTGGCCGCGCTCTGGGCCGCGGCGATCGTGCTGCCCACCCTCGTCACCGCGGAACTGCCCGTGGTCCTGCAGTCCGGCGCCGCCCCCGCGGGCTGGACCCTGGTCGCCGCCGTGACCACCGGTTTCGCCGTCGCCCGCGCCGACCTTTTCCGCCGCCTGACCAGCGGCAACTGACCGCACCCCCACTCTGGAGGAGAGACATGCGAACCATCAGTGCGGCCGAGACCGCGCCCGCTACCTATGCGTGGTCCGTCCACGCCGAACAGCTGAAGGTCAAAGCCGGGCGGCACCTGGCCGTCGACGGCCTCGATCTGCGGATGCAGAACGGCGTGCACGGGCTGCTCGGCCCGAACGGCGCCGGCAAGACCACCCTGATGCGGGCGCTGGCCACCGTGCTGCGGCCGGCCGGCGGCAAGCTGACCATTCTCGGTCAGGACGTCGGCGGGCGCGGCAACCTGCGGCAGGCCCGCCGGGGGCTCGGCTACCTCCCGCAGGAGTTCGGTTTCTACCCGAGGTTCACGGTGCGCGAGTTCGTCGAGTACATGGCCTGGCTCAAGGAGATGCCGAAGCACACCATCCCGGGGGCCGCCCAGCGGGCCATCGAGCGGGTCGGGCTCACCACCAGGGCCGACGCCCGGATGAAGACGCTGTCCGGTGGCATGCTGCGCCGGGCGGGCATCGCCCAGGCCATCGTCAACAACCCCCTGGTGCTGCTGCTCGACGAGCCGACCGTCGGTCTCGACCCGGAGCAGCGGCTGGACTTCCGGGAGCTGCTGCGCGACCTCGCCGTCGACAGCTGTGTGCTGGTCTCCACCCATCTGGTCGAGGACGTGGTCGCGGCCTGCACCGACGTGCTCATGGTGAACGAGGGCCGGCTGGTGTTCCAGGGCGACGCGAACACCCTGATCGACCACGGCGGGCCGAACGACGCCGGGGACAGCCCGGCCGAGCGTGGCTACTCCGCGCTGCTGCGCCGCGCCCGCAACGGGGGTGTGGCATGACCCGGGTGCTGCGTGTCCAACTGCTCCGTTTCGGCCTACCCGGCGCCCTGTTGATCCTGCTGGTCGGCACGGTCGCGCTGTTCCTCGACCGGGGCCTGTGGTCCGGCGGCTGGATGGAACTCGCCATGGAGCAGCGCGACCACCTGATGCTGTTGTGCCCGCTGGCCCTGGCGATCGGCGGCTGGCTGGCCCGCCGGGAGCACCGGGCCACGGTGACGGAACTCTTCGCCGGCACCCCCCGCCCGCAGCACCAGCGGGTTCTGCTCACCCTGACCGCCGTCGGCCTGCCGATCGCACTCGCCTACCCGGCGATCCTGGCGGTCTCCGCGCCGTGGATCATGGCGACCGCCGAGTACCTGCCCTCCGCCGCGTACGGTGTCGTCGCCGTCGGGGTCCTGGCCGTGATCGCGTCGGCCTGGACGGGCCTGGCCGTGGGGCGCCTGGTGCCCAGCCCCGCCACCGCGCCCGGACTGGCCGTGGCCGGATTCGTGGCCGTCCTCGCCGGGCCGATGGCATTCCGCGAGGAATGGCAGTCCGTCCTGGCCTCCCCGGCGTGGGCGATGAGCCCGTGGAACGAGTTCCAGACCGTTCCCGCCGCGGTCAGCGCGGCCCAGGCGATCCTGGCACTGACCGTGATCGTGGCCGCCGCGGTGGTGCTGTCGGCCCGCCGGTGGCAGACCCGGTCCGTGGCCGCGGCGCCGATCGCGCTCGGCCTGGTAGCCGCGATCGCCGTCATGCCGCACGACTACGACCGCGTCACCATCGACCCGGTGGCCCAGGAACTGGTCTGCACCGACGACGCGCCGCGCGTCTGTGTCGGCCGGGCGCACTCGGGGCTCCTCACCGAGATCACCCCCAAGGCGCGGGAGGCCCTGGCCCTGCTGGCGAAGCTGCCCGGCGCGCCGACCAGCGCCCAGGAGGACACCGACAACTACCTGGACGAGTCCGACATCAAGCCGCCGCCGGACGGCGTCGTCGAGTTCCGGATGGAAGTCGGCCCGGACGGTCGTCTCGCGGACGCCGGCCACCTGGTCACCCGGATGCTGGAGGGTGGCGGGACGAGCTTCGCGAACTGCACCGAATTCTACGAGATCCCGGTGGCGCGAGCCGCGGGCTCCTGGCTCTCCGGCCGGGCGCCGGTCAACGATCCCGAGGAGGCGGGCGTCACCTTCGACGACGGGACGCCCTACACCGTCCTGCCCGAGACGACCGCGCTGTGGGAGAAGCTGCGGGCACTGCCCGAAGCGGAGGCGCTGGCCAAGGTGGCGGCGGTCCGGAAAGCCGGGCTGGAGTGCACGGACATGACGGGACTGCTGGGATGAGGTATCTCGGACTGCACCTGCGGGCCCGGCGGATTCCGGCGGCGCTGGCCGCGGCGGCCAGCGGCACCCTGGTGCTGTGGACGGTGGTGGCGGTCTTCTCCGAGGTGCCGGACGCCGACATCAGCCTGGTCACCCTGCTCGTGCTGCTGCTGGCGGCCGTGGTGGCCCCCACCCTCGGCGGTCACGACGACGCGCTGGACCGGACCAGCGCGCTGCGCTGGCTGCCCCGGCGGGCCGCGCATCTCCTGGTGGCGCTCGTGATCATCCTGGCTCTGGTGCTGGTCACGCTGCTGACCGGCGCCCGGTTCGGGCCGGCGGCGCTGGTACTCCGGGACGCGGCCGGGCTGCTCGGCCTGACCGCCCTCGGCGCGGTGGCGCTCGGCACGGCACGCTCGTGGTTCCTGCCGCTGGCGTGGACCCTGCCGGTGGTGATGACGCCGTTCGCCGGGGCCTCGGTGCCGTTGCAGGCGCTCACCTGGCAGACCCAGCCGCACGACAACCGGACGGCCGCCGTCGTCGCGACCGTGATCGCGGTGGCCGGGCTGGTCGCGTACGGGGTACGCGGGTCAGCACTGCGCGATATCAGATCAGCGGCCTGAAAGGGGCCGGTCAGAGCTTGGCCTCGAGCTGGCGGACGACGCTGGTGACGGTGTCGGCCGGGATGGAGAAGCCGAGGCCGACGCTGCCGGTGCTGTCCCCGGCGGTGGCGATGGCGACGTTGATGCCGACCACCCGGCCGGACGTGTCGACAAGCGCGCCACCGGAGTTGCCCTGGTTGATCGCGGCGTCGGTCTGGAGCAGGCCGCTCAGCTTCTCGTCGCCGGTGTCCAGGGAGCGGTCCAGCGCCGAGACGATGCCCGAGGTCACCGTGCCCTCCAGGCCCAGCGGGGCGCCGAAGGCCAGGACCGTGTCACCGACCGCGACGCTGTCGTCGGTGGCGAACGTGACCGGGGTCAGCCCGGACAGGCCGGTGGCCTGCACCAGCGCCAGATCGTGGGTCGCGTCGGTGGCCACCACCGAGGCGGGCACGGTCTGGCCGGTGGACAGGCGGACGCTGACCGTGCCGTCCGACTCGATGACGTGGTTGTTGGTGAGGATCAGGCCGTCGGCGCTGAGCACCACCCCGGACCCGAGCGACGACGACCGGTTGCTGTCGACGAGCACGGTGACGATGCTGGGCTGCACCTTCGCCACGATCGGCGCCAGGTCGCTGGTCTCGCTGACCGTGGTCGCGACGACCGAGGCCCGGGCGGGCTGATCGTTCACATAGCTCTCCACCAGGAACGCGCCCGTGGCGCCGCCCCCGGCGATCAGCGCCAGCACCGCCGCGCCGCCCGCGATCCGCTTCTTCCACCGCGGGTCGCGGGGCCCGGCCGGCATCGGCGACGGCACGTAGTGCACCGGCGGCAGATCGAAGGTCACCCGCCCGCCACGGTGGTACGGATCGTGGCTGTGCTCGTTCACGCCGGGGCGCGTCATCAGGTCGGTCATGTGAACGAGATTGCGCCTTCATCTTGTTCGGCAGCGGTGAGACGTCTGTGACCTTGCTGTGCCCGGGGTACCCCGTCCGGGTGTCTCCGGCGCGGCAACCCCCATCCGCGCGCACGGTGTCTAAGGTCGTCCGGGTGTTTCTCCCCGAGCTGCCCCCGGCTTCCCCCGACGCTCAACGCGACCTCTGCCCCGCTCCCCCGGTGTCCGCCCGGACAGCCGACCGGAGGTCCGGTGAAACCCCGCCCCCACCCGCGAGTTTCACAGCCGCCCTCCAACAACTTCCCAGCCGCTTTCCAGTAGCCGCGCCCGAGGCCCGGACCCCCCGGTTCTCCGCCAACCTGCTGGCCGGCACACCCCACGCCCCTCGACCGCGCAACGCCGAGCCCGGCTCCCCGGCCCCGCGCTCGGCGAACGACACGGCGAACGACACGGCGGACGGCAGGGCGAACGACAGGGCGAACGACACGCCGGACGGCAGGGCCGCCGGGCCGGACGGTGGGAACGCGCGGAACGGTGGCGGCCGGCCGACGGTGGAACGGCGCCCATTCGGACCGACGATCACCGAGCCCACGGCGGCCCTCCGCCGAGGCCGGCCGGCAGATCTCCGCGGCCGGCGCTGACACCGCCCCCGAACCGGCGCCCCGGCCACAGCTCGCCGCCGGCGCCCCGACACCCCTACCTCAAGCGCCGGGAGATCACTTCCGTCGACGAACAGTGCAGCGGCGGTCCGTGCGGGTACGGGGCGCCGAACCTCAGGAGGTGTCGTTGAACAGGCTCGGACTTGGCGTGTTGACCGGGGCGATGGCCGTGATGTGCATGGGTGGATGCGGTGGCGCCGACTCCGTACCGCAATGGCGGGATCCTCAGCCGTCGCAGGCGGTGACCGGCCCGGTTGCCGAACCGCTCGCGGATGACGGGCCGGAACCACCGGCACCGTCGGAGGGGACCTGGGAGGGACTGCGGGAAGGGCCGTTGGACTCGTCGCCGGGATCGGTCACGCCCTCGTCCCCGGAGCCGGGTGCCGATTTCGTGGCGGCGGTGCGCGGAAAGATCCCCGAGGCCACCATGGACCTCCGCAACGAGGAGATCGCCGAGATAGGCCGCCGGGCGTGCGACTCCCTGACCGCCGGGGATCCCCGCCGATCGGTGGTCGAGGACCTGGGCGATTTCGGTCTCGAGAAACCCGACGCCCGAGAGTTGATCAAGGCGGCCCGGTCGACACTCTGCGCCTCGTAAGGCTCCCTGGGAGGACGGCCAGGCTCAGATCGTACCGGCAATTTGTCCGATTTGTTGTAGTTTGTCGATCTCGTAAGTAGGATTGACAGCTGCCACAGCGCCCAACCGGCCCCCGTCGCCGTTGAATGCGAGACGGCCGGCCCCGCCGTGGAGTGGGGTCGGCCGAAAGTCGCAGCGGTACACAGGATGTGGAGACGGTGGGCAGATGTTCGGCACAGGTCC
Organism: Actinoplanes couchii; assembly: GCF_016862075.1. Classification (GTDB taxonomy): domain Bacteria; phylum Actinomycetota; class Actinomycetes; order Mycobacteriales; family Micromonosporaceae; genus Actinoplanes; species Actinoplanes couchii. Next base: position 113,625 of record NZ_BOMG01000073.1, read on the forward strand.
ACCCGAGATGCTGTGTTCACCCACAACAAATCGGGAGGTCAGGATGTCCGCACGAGGAATGCTCAGCCTGGTCGGGAACGCGGTCGGTGGGCTGATCGGATGGTCGGAGCAGGTGCCCCCGGCCGACCCGGAGGTGTTGCGCGGCCTGTTCGCGGACCTCGGGGTCCGGGTCGGCACGGACGAGGCGGAGCTCGACGAGGCGGTCCGCTACTTCCAGTCCCGGACGGGTCTGCCGGTGGACGGCGAGGCCGGTCCGCGCACCGTGCATCTGCTGGCGCGGTACGCCACCGAGGCCCGCGAGATGACCCGGATCCGAGCCGCCTGATTTACCTCGGAAGAGTGATGCCGTCGCACCGGGGGCACCGTTAGGGTGAGGCGCGATGAGCGACCAGTTGATCACCTACATCGACGACAGCACCGGCGAACGGACCGGCCTCACGGCGTCCGAGCTGGGTGAATGGGTCGCGGCGACGGCATCCCTGCTGTCCGGGGAGTGCGGGTTGAGCCGGGACAGCCGGGCCGCGGTGTTGCTGCCGCCGCACTGGCAGACGGCGGCGGTGCTGCTGGGCGCGTGGGCGGCCGGGATCGAGGTGTCGTTCCGGGCGTGGAGCACGGCCGGCCTGTCCGGCGAGACCGATTCCGATCTGGACGTGACCTTCGTCGAGCGGCGGCGGGTCGGCAGCTGGCTGGAGGACGTGCCACCGGCGCGTTTCCAGTTCGTGCTGGGTCTGGCGCCGGGCGGTCGCGATTCTCCGGACGTACCGCAGGGGTATCGGGATTTTCCGCCTGCCGCCCGGGCCCATCTCGGGACGCCGCCACCGCAGGCCGGGGTCGCGGTGGACGAGGCGGCGACGGTCGACGGCACGACCTTCGGGGAGTACGGCGCGGCAGCCGCCACCCTGGCCTCGGCGCGCGGGATCACCGCCGGCGACCGGGTGCTCGTCGACGTCACGTCCTGTGAGGAGCCGATGATCTGGCTGATGGCCCCGCTGACGGCCGGCGCGTCGATCGTGCTCTGCGCCAATCTGGACGAGTCCCGCCTGGCCGGCCGCATCGCCGCGGAGGGTGTGACCCGCCTGCTCTAGGTCCTAGGACCCGCGCGGCGGCTCGAACCTGTCGCAGTCGTCGCCCTCGGCCAGGGCCGGGCTCAGCCCGTTGCACAGCCGGATCGACGGCAGGGTCGCGGCGCTCCACGGCAGCCGGGTCGCCTCGGTCCGGAAGGTGGCGGTCCCCGGCTTGCACAGCACCGCGAACGTGTGCCATTCGATCCCGTCGGCGGGCCCGTTGGTGGTCATCTGCAGCACACCGCACCGGGTGGATCCGCTGACCTTGAGCTCGACGGTGAGCGCCGGACTGCCCTTGCCCTTGACGCCGCGCCGGATCTCCGCCGGTGCCTTGCCGGTCGCGTAGACCCCGCTGGCGGAGGCGCCCGGGACGGCGACCTTGAAGGCCAGATCCGGGGCGCCGACCGGCGGGGCCGACATCAGCAGCAGGACGGGGAGTGAGTTCCACACCGGCTCATCATCCCACCGAACCAGCCCTGTTCCGGACATTTCACCCGGCAGATGGACGCCGCATGCAGACCCGGGGCCACCTGTCGAGGCCGGCCGCCGCCTCGTGTGCCCGGACCGCCCGGAGCCCCTCCCCCACAGTCTCGTCCGGCATCACCGCGAACCCCAGCCTCCGGTAGTACGGCGCGTTCCAGGCGACGTCGGCGAACGTGGTCAGGGTGAGAGCCGGCGCACCCACCCGCTCCGCCCAACCGGCCGCCGCCTCGATCAACAGCCGCCCCACCCCCTGCCGCGCGAACCGGGGATCGACCGACACCTGCTCGACGTGCACGTCCCCGTCGACGAGATCAGCCAGCAGATATCCGGCCACCCGCTCGCCCGGGGCGACCGCGACCCAGGCCCGGCCGTCCTCCGCGTACTCCCCGAGCACCGCGACCGGCAACGGCTCGTCGTCGGCGATCGATGCCATCCCGATTCCGCGGAACAATTCCCCGGCGGCCCGTTCGATCTCCTGAAGCTCCGTCAATTCGTCCGGTCGCGCCGCCCTTATCCTCACGTCAGCGATTCTGCACCATGTGCCAACACGTGTGCCCGGCGCTGTCATCAACCCGGCATCGCATTAATGCGCGACTGCCTAACGTGGCCGCTGGACCAGAATTGGCGAAGGGAATGAATCATGCCCCGACTCGGACACGGCCGCCCGATCACCGACCACGACATCGACAAGGCCAAGCGGGATCTGGCCGTTTACGCCGCCGACGCCCCGCTGGCGTTCGCCCTCGCGCCGCCGGTCAGCACCCAGCCGTTCGACCTGCTCTTCCCCACGTTGCAGGACGACGAGGCGAACCTGCTGCCACGGTTACCGGACACCCCGGCGAAACTGAAGCGGCTCGGCGCCGCGATGAAGGACGACGACCAGGGCGACGATCCGTCCAAGGACGGCCCGATCCCGGCCGCCTACACCTACCTCGGTCAGTTCATCGACCACGACGTCACCGTGGAGATCCAGGACACCAGGTTCGGGTCCGGCGGCCCGACGGTGCTGCTCGACCCGGCGATGACACCGCTGAGCCTGGCCGACATCCGGCGGGTGATGCGCAACCAGCGCACCGCCACCCTCGACCTGGACAGCGTCTACGGCACCCCGGCACCGCGGGATCCGGACAATGAGGACCGGATGAGACTGGGCGTGGTCCAGAAGCTCGGGCAGACCGATCCGCCGCTGGCCCGCCCGCGCGGCAAGGGCGACGACAACGACCTGCCCCGCAAACCGCGCAGCACCGACCCGGACATCGACCGCGAGGCGCTGATCGGCGACCCGCGCAACGACGAGAACACCATCATCTCCCAGCTGCACGTGGCGTTCCTGAAGGCGCACAACGCCCTGATCGACCAGGGGCTGCCGTTCCGCGAGGCGCGCCGGGTGCTGCGCCAGCACTACCAGCACATCGTGGTGCACGACTTCCTGAAGCGGGTCGCCGATCCGGCGATCGTCGACGACGTCGTGGTGCACGGCAACAAGTGGTACAACCCGCACGCCGAGCCGTTCTTCATGCCGCTGGAGTTCGCGGTCGCCGCGTACCGGTTCGGGCACTCGATGGTGCGCGGGCTGTACGACTTCAACCTGAACTTCCGGGCCAGCCGGAACCCGGCGCCGGGCTCGCTGGACCTGCTGTTCACGTTCACCGCGCTGAGCGGGCAGCTCGGTGACTTCGACACGCTCCCGGAGAACTGGATCATCGAGTGGGAGAACATCGCCGGCCCCGGCAACCCGATGAAGGCCCGGAAGATCGACACCAATCTGGCCTCCACCGGCGGCGGGGCGCTGTTCGGCCTGAAGGACAACCAGGGCCGCCCGGAGCAGCCCGCCCCGGACGCCGGCCGGCTCGCCGTCCGTAACCTGCTGCGCGGGTACCGGCTGCGGATCCCGACCGGTCAGGCGGTCGCCGACCTGCTCGGGGTGCGGACACTCAGCAAGGACCAGATCCTGGCCGCGGCCGGCAACGCCGATCAGCGGGTGGCGCTGGAACAGAGCGAGTTCCTGACCCGTACGCCGCTCTGGTACTACGTCCTGGCCGAGGCGAAGGCCCTGCACGACGGGGCACACCTGGGCCCGGTGGGCAGCACGATCGTGGCCGAGGTGCTGGTCGGCCTGGTCCGCCGCAGCGAGGACTCGGTCCTCAAGCAGCCGGGCTGGAAACCGACCCTGCCGTCGGAGAAACCCGGGCGGTTCGAGCTGGCCGACCTGTTGCGCCTGGCCAAGGTGCTGCCGGGGCATCAGCAGCCGCTGACGTACCAGGTGCGCCAGGGTGACAGCCTGGCCCGGATCGCGCGCGAGCAGCTCGGCGCGGAGAACCGCTGGCCGCAGATCTTCGTGCTGAACCGGGCCACCCTGCCGAACCCGAACCGGATCTTCCCCGGCCAGGTGCTGTTCCTGCCGCCGAAACAACCGGTCGGCCCGATTCCGCGCCTTTACCCGGTCAAGTCCGGTGATTCCCTGTCGAGAATCACCCGGAAAAAGCTCGGCAACGAGAACCGCTGGCGCGAGATCTTCAATCTGAATCGTGATTTCGTGCCCGACCCGGATCGGATCTTCCCGGGTCAGGTGCTCGTCATTCCGGAGAATTGACCCACCCGTACCGACAGGTGGTAGAGATCGTGTCCGGGCGCCGCAACCGCCGGGGCACATTCCGGCAGCAGCACCACGTCCCCGGTGCGCACCTCGATCGGGCTGCCGTGCACCAGCTGATAACCGTGGCCGCTGGTGACCTCGTAGTAGCGGATCTCCCCCGGCCCGTTCTCGTCCGGCGATCGGCTCCCGCCCGGGACCAGCACCTCCCGGGCGATCAGCCGGTCGGTGGCGAAGGTGTCCGGGGTGTCCTCGGCGGCGCCGTACCGGAACGGCAGGTCCCGTCCGGCGCGGGCGGCCGGCAGCGCGAACCGGCCGCCGTTCGGCGCACGCAGCGTGGCGGTGGTCCCGCGCGGCAGGTAGGCGACGTCGGTGCCCCGGGCGAAGACCGAGCGCCGCCCGGTCAGGGTCATCCGCTCGTCGTCGCAGGCCACGTCGCAGCCGCCGAGCAGCGGCACGACGAGCACCTCGTCGTCACCGGTGCCGAACCGGACCCGCCCACCGACGGCGAGGGTCACCACCCGCAGACCGGTGCCGTTCAGGGTGACGTAGACGTCGAAGGGCCGCTCCCCGGTCGTACCCCGCGGCACCTTCATCGGTACCCCCTCCCGCACTCCAGATAATGCCGGATCGGCGATGCCGTCAAGACCGGTTTTAGTTGCGCCGACAAGTAAACCGGCGTACTGTCACCATCAAATAGTTGAAGCTTCAACGGAGGTCACCATGCGGATGCCAGCCCTCTTCCTCAGCCACGGCGCCCCGCCTCTGGTCGACAGCCCGGCCTGGGTGGAGCAGCTGCAACAGCTCGCCGCCACGCTGCCGCGACCGAAATCGATCCTCGTGGCCTCGGCCCACTGGGAGTCGGCCCCGCTGATGCTCGGCGCGACCTCCCCGGTCCCGCTGGTCTACGACTTCGGGGGATTCGCGCAGAAATACTACGAAGTTCAGTACCGGGCTCCGGGCGCCCCGGTCCTCGCCGAGCAGGTCGCCGCCCTCATGCCGGATCACCAGACCGTCGCCCGCACCAACCGCGGCCTCGACCACGGCGCCTACGTCCCGCTGACCGTGATGTACCCGGATGCCGACATTCCGGTCCTGCAGATGTCGCTGCCCACCCTGGAGCCCGGCGAACTGCTCGACCTGGGCCGGCGTCTCGCGCCGCTGCGCGACGAGGGCGTGCTGATCATCGGTTCCGGCTTCACCACGCACGGGCTGCCGTTCCTGCGTGACTGGAGTCCGGAGGCGGCGGCGCCCGGATGGTCCCGCGAGTTCGACGCGTGGGCCGCCGAGACCCTCGCCCGTGGCGCCGTCGACGAGCTGGCCGACTTCCGCGAGCGCGCGCCCGGCATGCCCTACGCGCACCCGACCATCGAGCATTTCGCCCCGATGTTCCTCACCCTCGGCGCCTCGGAGAACCCGGAGCAGGCACCCGAACAGCCGATCGACGGCTTCTGGATGGGACTGGCGAAGAGGTCCTTCGTGGCGGCGTGATTCCCGTTTCCCAGCATGTTTGCAGGATCTTTGGGGATCCTGTGAATCATGCTAGAGGTCTCCGCGCTCGGGTGGATCGTGACCATCGGGGTCATCGTCGCCCTGCTCGCCCTCGATTTGACTCTCGGGGTGCTCCGTCCACATGTCGTCGGCTTCAAGGAAGCCGCCGCCTGGTCCGTCTTCTACATCGCCGTGGCAATCGTCTTCGGCGTGGTCTTCGCGAGCATCGCCGGTTGGGATTACGGCACCGAGTACTTCGCCGGGTACATCGTCGAGAAGAGCCTGTCGGTCGACAATCTCTTCGTCTTCGTCATCATCATGACGACCTTCGCCGTGCCCGAGCGTTACCAGCAGGAAGTTCTCACCTTCGGCATCATCATCGCGCTGGTGCTGCGGGTCATCTTCATCGCGGTCGGTGCCGCACTCCTGAACGCCTTCTCGTTCATGTTCCTGGTCTTCGGCGGCATCCTGCTCTACACCGCGGTGCAGCTGTTCCGGCACCGCGACGAGGATCCCAGCGTCGAGGAGAACGCCCTCGTCAAAGCCGGCCGCCGATTCCTTCCGGTCACCGACGACTACGTCGAAGGCAAGATGATCACGCGCGTCGACGGCAAGCGCATGGTCACGCCCCTGTTCCTGGTCCTGCTGGCGATCGGCGGCACCGACCTGCTGTTCGCCCTGGACTCGATCCCCGCGGTCTTCGGCGTGACCGAGGAGGCGTACATCGTCTTCGTCGCCAACGCCTTCGCCCTACTGGGCCTGCGCGCCCTGTTCTTCCTGGTCAAGGGCCTACTGGACCGCCTGGTCTACCTGTCCACCGGCCTGTCGATCATCCTCGCCTTCATCGGCGTGAAGCTGATCCTGCACTGGGCCCACAAGGACATCAGCGAGGGCGTACCCGAGGTCTCCACCCCGGTCTCCCTGGCCGTCATCATCGGCATCCTGATCATCACAACGGTCGCCAGCCTGATCAAATCCGGAAAGGACCCGTCCCTCAAAGCCCACCCCGGCAGCCTGAGGGCAGCCCCCAAGTCCGACGACCACGCCGGCAAGTAGCCCGACGATGCGAGGGGGTCGCTGTTCAGGCGACCCCCTCACAACCTTTCCGCCGGTACGAATTCCCCACCCCACAACCGCACCACCCCGCAAGCCCCGACAACGCGAGGCAGGCGTCACACCGGGCCACCCCAGCGCCCGCCGGGCCATATGCGGTGGTTCCGGAAGGCAAACCCCCACCCACGCCACCGGCCGATCCCGCACCACCCAACCACCCCAACGCCACCGGCCGATCCCGCACCACCCCCAACGCCGCTGGGCGATCCCGTACCACCGAACCACCCCAATGCCGCCGGGCGATCCCGCATCACCGAGCCACCCCAACGCCGCCGGGCAATCCCGTACCGCCGGGCAATCCCACGCCTTCGCCCTGATCCCAGGTCGCCACCTCCGTCCGGCGGCTCACGCCTCTAGCCTTGCCAGATTTTTCCGACTTGTCGCTTATTTACTGATGTTCCAACGTCAGCGAGGTTCATCACTCTCCGGGGCCGGCGTCTGCTCCGGCGCACGCGGTGCCCTCGGACGAGGCGGCCGACGCTGAGACCCGGACGCCCCCGAACCGGTCGACCCGCTTCCGGGCTCTCCTTCGTCGTCCGCCGCAGCCCGCGACCTCGGAATTCGCGGAGCAACACCAGGCGCCCCACCAACTCCCGGCGCGCCGTTGGCACCTGACGTCCCGTTGGCTCCCGGCGCCCCGCCGACACCTGGCGCTCCGCTGGCACCTGACGTCCCGTTGGCTCCCGGCGCCCCACCGGCCCCCGGTGTCCCGTCTGCACCTGATGGCGTGTTCGCCGAAGAAGCCGCCCCGGCCGCCCCATCCGGCCTGCGACTCTGCCCACCAGCAGCCCGTTTCCGCGGTGAAGGCGTCCGCCGAACCGCACCGCCGGCAGCCGAATCGCCACTACCGGCCGCCGGCCCGGCGTCTGCTGTCCCTTGCCCCGCGGTCCCCGCTGCCGACTTCCGCGGGCGAGCGGTTCGGGGCCGAGGAGACGGCTTCCGCTTCACCCCGTCCCCGGCCACGGTGGGCGCCACACCCCCGGTATCAGCCACCGGGTTCTCGATCCGGTTGTCGACCACCGAAGCCGTGCCTTCACGACGCTCCACCGGCACGTCCTCGCCTTGACGCTCCACCGGCACACTTTCGCCACGACGCTCCAGCGGCGCGTCTTCGCCACCCGGCGTCGCCTCGAACCGCCCGTCGCCGGCGGCCGACTGTCCGCCCTCTACTCGTTCCCCACCGTCGGCCCGCGCAGGACTCTCCGACTTGTCCCGGTTGTCGGTCCGCTCTCGCCCCTCCGTCAGATCCGGGCCGCCGGTCAGATCCTGACTCGCCGCTCGCTCCGAACTGTCGGTCCGCTCCCGGTCCTCCGTCTTGTCCCCGTCACCGGCCCGTGCCCCGGTTCCCGGCGTCACGTCTTCGGCTCGCGTTCCTTCGACTCCGGCTTGTGTTTCCCGGTCGCGAGCGTGTGTTCCCCGGTCACGGCCTTGTGTTCCCCGGTCGTCGGCTTGTGTTCCCCGGTCACGGGCTTGTTCTTCCCGGTCGCGGGCTTGTTCTTCCCGGTCGCGCTCCGCCTCGGCTCGGGCCTCCTCCGGCCCTTCCCGCAGGTCTTCCTCTCGCGCCGGACGGGACGTCTCGGTCCAGGTGGTTCCGGTCGCGGTGGGCGAGGCCGCCCCCTCCCGGGTCGCGGGCGGTTGACCGGTTCCGATCACCGCGTACACCTCAGGCTGCTGGGTCTTGAGCTTTTTGCCCCAGACGATGCCGATGATCAGGACGATCAGGAAGGACAGCACCGGGGACCAGATCTTGGCCGGGTTGTCGCTGCCGAGCAGATCACCGAAGAACGCCACCGTGATCAGCAGCACGAGCCAGAGGAAGACGGTGGAGATCCACGGGGCGATCGAGCGCCGCCACCGGATCTCCGAGCTGGGGTTGCGGCGGAAGTAGCGGACCACCGCCACCGACGCGATCGTCATCAGGATCAGGACGCCGAGGCCGCCGGAGACGGTGCCGAAGAAGAACAGGTCGGTGGTCGGGTTCCACGCCCCGATCGCGAAGATCACCAGCACCACGAAGGCCAGCGCGGACTGCGCGATCGACGCCGCGACCGGAACGCCCCGCCGGGTCGTCGCGAGCGCCTGCGGGAGCACTCCTTCGCGCGCGACGGTCAGCCCGTACCGCGCGACGGTGTGGTGGAACGCCAGCATCGCCGCGAACAGGCTGGTGGCGAAGAAGATCCGGCCCAGATCGACGATCACCGTGGGCAGGTACGGTTCGGGGAGGAAGAAGAACAGGTCGTCGAGGTGGTCGGCGGCGACCGCGACGATCTGGTCGGGCCCGGCGACGACCGACATCGCCCAGGCGGTGCCACCGTAGAGGAACGCGGCCACGAGCAGGGTGAACCCGATGGCCCGGGCGATGGTCCGGCGTGGATCGCGGGCCTCGGCGGCGTACACCAGCGGGGCCTCGAACCCGACCATGCCCGCAATCGCGGCGACCAGCAGCGACACACCGCCCGCGCTGGCGAGCAGTGCGGGGTTGAGGGTGTCGAACGTGACCGCGCCCCCGGCCGGGTTGCCGATCATGACCGAGTCGAAGATCAGAACAATGAGCACCTCGGCGCAGACCAGAACGGTCAGGATGCGTGCATTGAGGTCAATGTCCAGGCGCCCGAGAACGGCGATCAACGCCCACCCGAGCAGCGCCAGGATGATCCACGAGACATCGATCCCGAAGATCGCCAAAGCGTTGTGCGCGGCCACTCCGAAGGCCCCGTAGAGGCCGATCTGCATCGCGTTGTAGGCGAGCAGAGCGACAAAGGCGGTGCCGACCCCGAGGGGCCGGGAAAGACCGATTGCGGCGTACGCGTAGAAAGCACCGCTGTTGGGCACGTGCCGGGCCATCGCGGCAAGCCCGACCGCGAAAACCCCGAGAACGGCGGCGACCAGCATGTACGCCACCGGAATGCCCTTCTCGCCCACCTGGCCGTACCCCAGCGGGAGGGCTCCGGCCACAATGGTGAGTGGTGTCATGGCTGAAACCGCGATGACGAAGATCGGCCACGTGCCGAGCTTCCGCTCCGGCTGGGACATGGCGCCTCCCGAAATTTTCTGCAGACAATCGAAGACCGACTCCATAATGACCTTTAAATCGGATGATCGACATAGAGAAAACTCGATCTTGAATAGAACACCCCCACCGAACCTTTCCAACCCGGACTTTCACCCGGGCGCGCGCCCTGGCCCGCCGTGACCCGGCCGCCCCGGCGCCCAACCACCCCACACAAAAGGATCTTCAACCGAACACCGCCGCCGGCCACCCCCACTGCCACCCACCCATCCGCCACCGCCCAGACGTCCGCCACCACCCGCACAGACGCGGCCACCGCCACCCGCAAGGACGCGGCCACCCACACGGCCACCACCACCATCCGCACGGACGCGGCCACCCGCACGGCTACGGCCACCGCCACCCCACGTCCGCCGCCATCCGGACGTCCGCCGCCGCGCGCACGGCCACCCGCACGTCCTGCCACCGTGCGGACGCCCGCGCCGCCCGCACGGCCACCCGCAGGGACGAGGCCACCCGCACGGCTACGGCCACCGCCACCCGGACGCAGCCACCCCAGGGCCACCGCCTCCCAGACGGACGCCCTCACCACCCGCGTTCAGCCAGCAACCTTCGGACAGACGTCTTCAGCAACCACCGCCACCCGGGCGCCCTCATCACCCGACTTCAACCGAACACCCTCACCCAGACGTCTTCAGCAGCCGCTTTCAAAGATCAGCACGATTCAGCCGCTCCGGACGCTCCGGGCTTTCCGCGCGTTCCGAGCGTTCCGAGCGCCGCCAGTGTTCCGCGCGCCCCGGTGTTCCGCGCGCCCCGGTGTTCGGCGCGCTCCGGTGTTCGGCGCGCTCCGGTGTTCGGCGCGCTCCGGGCGAGCGCAGCCGGATCTCCTAGCGCAGCCGGATCCCAGAGTTTCACCCGCTCAGGCGTGGGGTACTTTTCCCGGATGCCATTAGGACCTCAACCTCAAGGCCGCCGAGGCACGGTGGAGGAGCCCTACAGCCCTCTCAACCTACGGTTGGTCCTGGCCGCGTTCGGTCTGGTGGTGTGCACGGTCTTGTCGGCCCTGCTGTTCCGAGCAGGCTGGACCATCCCAGGCTGGCTACTAGCAGCATGGGCGTTAGCCGCCCTCGTAGACATCGTGGTGATCCAACTCCGCCGCCGAGCCCGAGCCCGCACCGCGTCCGGCCGCAACCACTCCCTCTTCGAGTAGCTCAGCCCGCTTCCTCGATCAGCCCAGCCCGCTTCGAGCAGCCCAGGCCGCCGCAGCCACTCCCACCTTCAGTAACCCATCCCGCCTCACCCCGTCCAACAGGCCAGCTCACCGCAATCCCTCGCTCTTCCAGCTGCCCAGCCCACCGCAACCGCTCCGCTTCCACTGACCAGCTGGTCAGCTGACCTCCATCGTCAGGCCAGGCCAGCGTCGTTGACCAAGTCGGCATCGTCAGGCGAGGCCGGTGTCGTGGGTCAGGTCGGCATCGTCAGGCCACGCCAGCATCGTGGGCCAGGTCGGCATCGTCAGGCCAGGCCGGTGTCGTGGGTCAGGTCGGCATCGTCAGGCCAGGCCGGCGTCATGGACCAAGAGCGCCACCTGCACGCGGTTGTTCAGGTCGAGTTTGGTGAGAACCCGGGAGACGTGCGCTTTCACCGTCGCCACCGACATGCGCAGTTCGGTGGAGATCTCCGCGTTGGAACACCCCTGCGCGACCGCCAGCGCCACCTCCCGTTCCCGGACGCTGAGCATTCCCAGCATCTCGGCCGACCGCCCTCGTTCAGGCGGAGCCCCACCCGCGACATGCGCGATCAGTTGCCGGGTGACGCTGGGCGACAGCATCGCCTCCCCCTGTGCAACCTTCAGCACCGCCGCCCGGATCTGCCCGGGTGGCGTGTCCTTGAGCAGAAACCCGCTGGCACCGGCCCGCAACGCCCGCAGAACGAACTCATCCGCGTCGAACGTGGTGAGCACCAGAACCTCGGGCGCCCCCGGTTGCCGCCGCAACGCCTCGGTAGCCGCGAGCCCGTCCACCTTGGGCATCCGAATGTCCATCAACACGACGTCCGGCGCCCACCGAGCCACCGCTTCCGGCACGTCAGCCCCGTCGGCCGCTTGCCCGACAACGCTGACCTCCTCGTCCCCCGAGAGAATCATGGAGAGCCCAGCCCGAACCAACGGATCGTCATCGACGATGAGCACCCGAACCGCGTTCACTGAACCCTCACTCCCACCGGTGACCCCGGTCCCCTCATTCGTCTCCTCCCCGACCGCGCACCTGCCGGCCCGGACTACACCTACGTTCGCAACCCCGTCATGACCGTCTCTCATCTCGGCGGGCATCAGCTTCACGTCCTCCGGCTGCCCGGTCAGGGTGGCCAGGGCAGCCAGGCCGTGAGCACGAAGTCGTCGTCGGCCCGGCCGTGGTCGAGCCGCCCTCCGGCGAGCAGTGCCCGCTCGGCGAGACCGATCAGCCCCACCCCGGTCCCTGGGATCGGGGTCACCGGGACGGTGACCGGCATCGGATTGCGGATCTCCAGGGTCAGCCCATCGCCGACAGACCCGCTGACGCCGACCCGCACCGCTGCCCCGGGCGCGTGCTTCCGGACATTGGTCAGGGCCTCCTGAACGATCCGATAGGCGGCCCGCCCGGTCGCCGACGGCACGGTCTCGGGGTCGGCCAGGATGTCCAGCCGCACCCGCATGCCGGCCGCCCGGGACTCCTCGGCCAGTGCGGGCAGGGCGCTGAGGGTCGGTTGTGGTCGTTCCGGGGTGTCTTCGTCCTCCGGCTGGCCGGTGCGCAGCACACCGATCACCGCCCGCAGATCCTGCAGCGCCTGGTGTGCGCTGGCCCGGACCACGGACGCCGCACCGGCGATCTCCTCCGGTGGCGCTCCGGGACGGAACTCCAGCGCGCCCGCGTGCAGGCTGAGCAGGGAGATCCGGTGGGCGAGGACGTCGTGCATCTCCCGGGCGATCCGGGTGCGCTCCAGAACCCGGGCCTGAGCGATCCGTAGTCGCTGCTCGGCTTCGGCACGCTCCGCCCGGTCCCGCCAGGAGACGATCAACTGGCGCCGGGCACGCACCTGCATGCCCCAGAGGGCGCAGATGACCACCAGGACCATCCCCCACCAGAACGTCTCCCACATGCCGGCGTTGGACTCGGGGCGGAGCATGGCGAAGGTCAGGTTGCCGAACGCGACGAAGACGACGTACACCGCAAGGATCGAGAAACGCCTGTGCACGGCGACGGTGAAGACGACGATCAGCAGGGCCATGCCGCTGGCCAGCGAGAAGTAGGCCAGCAGGCCCACATAGAGCGCGAGCGGTGTGAGGAAGCGGCGTCGCCACCACAGCCCGATCGCGGCGATCACGCTGGCCACACCATCGGTGACGGCCAGCCAGGCCGGGCTCGGCGACCACTGCGCCGCCGTCGTCGGTGGGACGCCGTGCAGAAGGTCCCTCGTGATCCAGACGGCGAAGGTGATCGCCAGGGCGAAGCAGACGGTGTCGACGATCCAGTCCCGCGTAGACCGTCGGGCGGGCACCGGGCCGGCCGGGTCCGCGGCCAGCGCGGATGGCCACAGCCAGCGGTACTCCGGCGACGACGTCCTCATGACGTGACTTTACGGGCGGGCGCACGCGCCCCGATACCGACCAAAGTAGCGGTTGTGGGTTAGACCAAGGTTTGCGGACATCGACCGATGGCCGAAGCGACGGTCGCCTCGCGAGCCGCACGCTGGTCCACATGATTGAAGTCAGGAACCTCACCAAGACGTACGGCGCCCAGCGCGCTGTCGACGATGTGTCGTTCACCTGTGAGCCGGGCACGGTCACGGGTTTCCTCGGTCCCAACGGGGCAGGCAAGTCCACCACGATGCGGATGATCTGTGGTCTCACCCCGCCGACGTCCGGCCGGGCGACCGTGGGCGGGGTGCCGTACCAGCGTCTCGGCAGCCCGGGCCGGCACGTGGGCGTGCTGCTCGACGCGTCCGCCCAGCACGCCGGCCGCACCGGGCGGGAGGTGCTGGCCCTGGCCGCGATGACGATGGGGCTGGACACGGCCCGGGTGCCCGAGCGGCTGGCCCGGGTCGGGCTGACCGGCGCCGCGCCGAAAAGGCGGGTGCGGGCGTACTCACTGGGCATGCGGCAGCGGCTCGGTCTCGCGTACGCGATGATCGGTGATCCTGCGGTCTTGATCCTGGATGAGCCGGCGAACGGTCTGGACCCGGAGGGCATCCACTGGATGCGCGGGCTGCTGCGCGATTTCGCCGACCGGGGTGGCACCGTCCTGCTCTCCTCCCACCTGCTGCGCGAGGTCGAGGTGATCGCGGATCGTCTGGTGGTGATCGGTAGCGGGCGGATCCTCACCCAGGGTGACAAGAAGGATCTCCTGGGCGCCGCCGGGACGCTGGTCCGGACCACCGATCCGGCGGCGCTGGCGGCTCTGTTGCAACGCATGGGGATCACCGGGACGCCCTCCGTCGACGGCAGTGTCCTGGTGCCGTCGGACCCGCAGACCATCGGCCAGGCGGCCGCGGCGGCCGGAGTCGTGCTGCTGGAGCTGCGACCGGCCGGCGCCGGTGGTCTGGAAGAGATGTTCCTCCGGCTGACCGCCGGATCCGACTTCGAAGGAGCTGCTCGATGACCACGACCACCGCACTCGCCACCGCTCCCCCGGCCGGGTTGCCGGCGGGCGCCGTCGCACCGGTCCCGTTGACCCGCCTGACGCTCGTCGAACTGCGCAAACTCGCCGACACCCGAGCCGGCATGTGGCTGTTGATCGTGATCGGCGTGGCCACCGCGGCGACCTCCGCGATCGTGCTGGGCTGGGCCGAGGCGAGCGGGCAGACCTTCGGCGCGCTGTACGGTTTCGGCCTGCTCCCGTCGTCGGTGCTGCTGCCGGTCCTGGGCATCCTGTCGGTGACGAGCGAATGGTCGCAACGGACCGCGCTGGCGACGTTCACCCTGGTCCCGGCGCGGGGCCGGGTACTGGCGGCGAAGGTGTCGGCAGGTGTCCTGATTGCGATCGGCTCCGCGGCCGCGACCGCGGTCTGGGCCGCCGCCGCCAATCTGCTGGCCATCGCGCTCGGTGGTGACGGCACATGGACCATGGACTCGTCGCTGATCTGGCAGAGCCTGCTGCTCCAGGTGATCTTCGTGCTGATGGGCGTCGGGTTCGGCGCGCTGCTGTTGAACACGCCGCTGGCGATCGTCATCTTCTTCGCGCTCCCCACGGTCTGGACGATTCTGGGTGAGACCATCAGCGGTCTGCGTGACGTGGCCGCGTGGCTGGACATCAACGTGACGTCGCAGGCACTCGGCCAGCCGGACATGGCGTCGGGTGAGTGGGCACGGCTGGGGGTGTCCACCGCTCTCTGGGTGCTGCTTCCGCTCCTCCTCGGCACGGTTCGTGTGCTCCGGCGGGAGGTTTCCTGATCCGCAACGGCTGGTGTTGGCGTCACGATCCGGCGATCAGCGGTAGCGTCCCGAGACGTGACGCGTACCCTATTTGCCAGCTTCGCGGCAATCATCGCTTCCATCCCATTGTCCGCTGGCCCGGCGCCGGCCGCGCCACCGACCGTTCCCCGCCCGTATCCGACCGCCAGCGAGACGCCGCCCAACAGTGATTGGCCGTTCGAGGGCCGGCTGCATGCCCCGACCAGGCTGAAAATGCACGGGGAACCACTTCCGCCCGCCAGCTACGTACCTCGCCCGATGCGGAAACCCGGGCCGCGGATCTCGGTCCAGAGCCCGGAGCTCGGCACTGTACGCAGTTGGGTCGGCCTCAACATGATCGACGACGACGTGTATCGCAAGGACTACACGCTCCGTGGAATCGGCGAGCACATCGAGGTCTGGGTCGCGAAGGACGCCACCTTCCCGGACGGCGACTGCCGCGGCAAGACCTCCACCGAGATCACCGACGCTCAGGTGGCCGCGCTGGTCGGCGACTTCGACAAGACCATCTACCCCAGAGAGACCAAGGCTTTCAGTACGCCACCGGACCGCAACGGCACCAACGCCGGGCTGCCGGGCGACTTCACCGGGGCGGGGAACCGGACCGTCACCCTGATCGACAACGTCCGCGACGAGAACTACCTCGAGTTTCCGCAGCGGCAGACGTACATCTCCGGCTTCTTCTCCGAACAGCTCAACGAACTGTTCGACCGCAACGTGATCACGCTCGACGCCTTCGACTGGGCACACCGGAGCGGGGCGAATCCCGCCCACCAGCCCTCCGACGACCTCTGCACGAGCCGCCCCTCCCGGCCCCGCATGTACGAGTCGACCTTCGCCCACGAGTGGCAGCACCTGCTCGCCTACTACACCGACCCGGACGAGGACGTGTGGGTCAGCGAGGGCCTCGCCGACTACGCACAGTCGCTCACCGGCTATGTGGACGCCGGCCTCGGTGTGCATCATCAGGGCTTCGACAACCACATCGTCTGCTATCAGGGTTTCGGCCTCACGAAGACCACCTTCAACCCGAACCCGCGCGACTGCGGCGGCCCGTCGAATTCGCTCAACCTCTGGTCCGAGGGTGAGCCGGACGAGATTCTCGCCGACTACGGCATCGTCTACAGTTTCATGCTCTATCTGCGGGACCGCTTCGGCACGAAGGCGCTCACCGCACTGCACAAGGACAAGAAGAACCACGGCCTCGCGGCGATCGCGGCAGCGCTGCCGACGGGCGTGAAGGTGCACGACGTCCTCCACGACTTCCAGCTCACCGCCCTGGTCGACAAGATCGTCAGCCGGCCGGGCGGAGTGGTGAAAGGTGTCCCCCGCGAGCGGGTGATCTCGCCGAGCCTCAACAGCACGGTGAACCTGGACAACCC
Source organism: Actinoplanes couchii (assembly GCF_016862075.1). Taxonomy (GTDB): domain Bacteria; phylum Actinomycetota; class Actinomycetes; order Mycobacteriales; family Micromonosporaceae; genus Actinoplanes; species Actinoplanes couchii. The sequence continues at coordinate 130,210 of NZ_BOMG01000073.1, forward strand.
GGCGTCGTACGGCGAGGCCGGAGCCGCTCCGAACGGCGCCGATTACATCAAGCTGCCGAAGGAATGGCAGACCCTCCGATTCGACGGGGCGAAGACCCTGCCTCCGGAGCCGCTTGCCTGGACTCTCGACGCCGGGGCTCTCTTCTCCGGCAACACCCCGGACACCGACACGACGGCGGCAAGGCAGGTCGACGTGCCGGCCACCGATCCGGTTCTGCGGTTCAAGTCGACCCACGGGCTGGAGGAGAAGTTCGACTACGGGTACGTCACGGTGTCCGGTGACGGCGGCAAGACCTGGCAGATGGTGAAGGGCGACACGACGGTCGAGGGCCCACTCGGCCCGGCGCTCACCGGCAAGGCCACCGGCGTCGCTCTCAACTTCGACCTCAAGGCGTACGCCAAGAAGCGTATTTTGATCGGGTTCCGTTACGTCAGTGACGGCGCCGTCAGTATCGGCGGCTGGCACGTCTCCGACGTCAAGATCGGCTCGACCGCGATCGGGCGCAACAGTTTGGACGGCTGGAAGTCGCCCACCCAGATCCGCCCGGTGGCCGTCGACAAGTGGCACGTGACCCTGGTCGGCCTGACCCGCACGAAGGCCAAGGTCGTCCCGCTGACCGATTTCGCCGAGGTCAGTCATTATCCGAAGGTGGTCGCGATCATCGCGTACGACGAACCGACCGGCACGGTGACTCAATTCGCCCCCTACACCTTGAAGGTCGACGGCAAGCCGTTCCCGCCTGCCGCCTCGAATCCGAAGCCGTAACCAGCACACTTTCTTCTCGCGGCGCTCACAAGCCCCGGCTCAGCCGACCACCGATGCCGGCCCGAGCCGGCAGGGCCGGGGCAGGCGCCGATCGGGACCTGCTCCCGCGTTCACCCCGGCGGCAGGACTCCGTAGATCAGAGCGGTCGAGCCGGAACCGGCTCGGTTGATCTGTCCACCACAGAGCACCCACGCACCCGTGGCCGGCAGCTCCCCCAGATTGGTGAGGAGCTCCAGGCTGATCCGCCGTTGCCGGTAGACGAGCCGGGACACCGTGAGATCGGTATCGGTGCTGACGTCGGGGCTGAACGCGTCGGTCCCGGTGCCGCCGCGCTCGCCCAGCCGGCCGGTGTCGATCAGCCATTGCACGGTCTCCGGGGCGAAGCCTGGATGTGGCAGGAACTCCCCGGTGCCGAACCGCTCGGCCCATCCGGTCCGGATCACCACGACCGACTCACGAGGGATGCGACCGTACGCCCGCTCCCACCGCCGCAGGTCGGCCACGCTGACCGCATGACCCGGGTCGGCCGTGCACTCCGCCCGGACATCGACGCAGACGGCCGGACGGAACAGATCCTCCGGGGTCATCTCGTCGGCGAGCAGCCCACCCGGGGTGAAATGGCCCGGTGCACCCCAGTAGGTGCCGGTGTGCTCGCCGGCGAACACCGTCTGGAGGTAGAAGCCCTCCTTCTCCAGGGTCGCGACGGTTTCCAGCCGTGGCGGTGGATCGCCCGGATAAACGCTCACCCGGGCTGGGTCGTTGACGTGAGACAGAGTGATCAGCCGCAGTCTTCCCAGCACATCGTCCCTGGTGATACCCATCCTGCTCATCAGCGATCCCACCTGTCGTCAGCACTCGAGGGCAGCTTCGTCCGAGGGGAGCCCGGCCCGGCCGTGTTCCCGTTCGGCCACCATACTCCCATTGACAGTGTCACGGTGACAGTGTCATTCTCTGGGCATGTGGACGATGGAGCAGTTGGTCGAGAGGGTCAGCGCGGCACTGGCCGCGGAGTACCCGGGCGCACCCAACGGCCGCATCCGGGAGGTACCCGATCGCAGATCGATCCGGTGGTATACGACGATCGGCCTGGTCGACCGGCCGCTCGGCACCCGGGGGCGCACCGTCTTCTACGGGCCGCGTCACCTGCTGCAGCTCGTCGCGATCAAGCGACGGCAGGCGGCGGGGCTCACACTGGCCGAGATCCAGACCGAGCTGGCCGGGGCCACCGAGGAGATCCTGGCCGAGGTCGCCCGCATTCCGGGTGAGCTTCTCGCCACCGAGACTCCACACGCCGAATCCGCGGCACGGCCGCTGTTCTGGAAGGCCGCTCCCGCCGCACCCGATGTCGATCGCACCGCCGGCGACGCCGGTTCGCCCGACACCGCCGCCGCTCCGCCCGGTTCCACCCGCAGGGCTCTGGCAGCCACTCTCGCGGAGCTGGCCGAGCCCGCGACACCGATCCCCGGATTGATCACGGGCATCCCACTCGGCAGCGGCGTGGTCCTGCTGCTGCCCCGACACACCGCCGACATCGACATCGCCGACCTCACCGAAGCCGCCCGGCCCCTGCTAGACCTGCTCGCTTCCCGCGGGCTCACCGATGGGAGAAACGCATGATCATTTCTGTGAACCCGATGGGACCGGCCGAACTGGAACGTCACCGGCCCGCGGACGACGCCGGTCTCGGCGCTCTGCTGACCGATCGCGGCAACCTGCCGCTCGACCGACTCGACGTGCGCGCGTCCGTCAGCGGTCTGCTGGTGCGCACCGAGCTGACCACCGAATTCGTCAACGCTCACGACATCGCGCTCGAGGCCACCTACGTCTTCCCACTGCCCGATCGCGCCGCGGTCACCGGCATGACGATGACCGCCGACGACCGTGTCGTCACCGCCGAGCTGCGTGAGCGCGGCGCCGCCCGGGAGCAGTACGACCAAGCCATCGCCGCGGGCCAACGCGCCTCCATCGCCGAGGAGGAGCGGCCCGACGTCTTCACCATGCGAGTCGGCAACATCCCGCCGGGCGAGCGCGTCGTCGTGCGCCTGCGGCTCGTCGGCCCCCTGGCATACGAGGACGGTGCCGCGACCTTCCGGTTCCCGCTGGTCGTCGCACCCCGATACGTCCCCGGCATCCCGCTCGGTGGGCCACAGGCCGGCGACGGCCAGGAGCCGGACACCGACGCCGTTCCGGACGCTTCCCGCATCTCCCCGCCGGTGCTTCTGCCCGGCTTCCCCAACCCGCTGCGCCTGTCCATCGGTGTCGACATCGACCCGGCCGGGCTGGAGCTGGGCGAGGTGCGCTCCAGCCTCCACACTGTCACCGAGCAGGGCGGGACTCTGCGAATCGCGCCCGGTGAGCGCGCCGACCGTGACTTCGTGCTCCGGCTGGCCTATGCGCCCGGGTCCGAGACCGCCGTGGCCGTCCCCGATGAAGACGGCGAGCAGGGAACGTATCAGCTGGTGGTTCTCCCTCCGGAGGCCGCCGTCGCACCGCGCCCGAAAGACGTGGTGCTGCTGCTGGACCGGTCCGGCAGCATGGGCGGCTGGAAGATGGTGGCCGCACGGCGGGCCGCAGCTCGTGTCATCGACACCCTGACCGCCGCCGACCGGTTCTCCGTCATCACCTTCGACCACGTCGTCGAGTGGCCGGAGCGTCTCGGCAACGGGCTCGTCGAGGCGACCGACCGCAACCGCTACCGGGCTGTGGAACACCTGGCCCGGGCTGACGCCCGTGGTGGTACCGAGCTGCTCAGCCCGCTCACCACCGCCCTCGCCATGCTGTCGGACAACCCCGGCCGCGATCGTGTGCTGGTGCTCGTGACCGACGGCCAGGTCGGCAACGAGGACCAGATCGTCAAGCAGGTCAGCCCGCTGATCGGTGGGATCCGGGTGCACACCGTCGGTATCGACCGCGCGGTCAACGCCGGCTTCCTCGGCCGTCTCGCCGCGATCGGTGCCGGGCGTGCGGAGCTGGTGGAGAGCGAGGATCGGCTGGACGAGGCAATGGAGCACATCCACCGGCGAATCGGCGCACCCGTCGTCACGGGTCTCACCGTGAGCGGCGACGGGTTCACACCGATCGACGGGACGCGCAGCCCCGCTCGCTTGCCGGGCCTGTACCCTGGAGTGCCGCTGGTCATCACCGGGCGTTACTCGGGCGCGGCCGCCGGTTCCCTGTCGGTGGCCGGGCGGACACGTGACGACCAGGACTTCCTGACCTCCGTGACGGTGCGGAGCAGCTCCGAGACGGCGGTCACCTCGCTGTGGGCACGCGCCCGGCTGCGTGATCTCGAGGACGCGTACACCTCGGGGGATCACTCGCTGGAGACAGACATCGTCGGCACCTCGTTGCGGTTCGGGGTCCTGTGCCGGTTCACCTCCTTCGTGGCTGTGGACGAGCGGGTGGTGAACGAGGGGGGCCGATCGCGAAAGGTCACCCAGCCGGTCGAGATGCCGTCCGGGTGGGAAACGCCGCCGCCGGCACCACCGGCCTTCCACATGCTCGCTGCCTCCTCGCCGTTCCCGGGAGGGGCCGTTCCCATGGCGGCGCCGATGGCCGTCCCGCCGCCTCCGCCAGCGCCCGGTGCGCCCGCTCCGGGTCGTCCGGGAGGTATGCCGCCCTGGGCAGGCCGGGCCGGCAGCGCGCCGCGGTCACGCAGTTCGTTCGTGGCGAAGTCCGGCCCCGGAACTCCTCCCCCGGTGCCGCCGACTTCTGGAGCGCCCACGGGAGCACCGGCCTTCGAGCCGCCCACCAGTGGCGCTCCTTGGGGAGCGCCGGGTAGCGGTGCCGCTGACCAGGTACCGGTGGACGAGGCCAGCTTCGGGGCCGCACCCGTGACTGGAGCGCCGTCTGCCTCCGGTCCACAGCCCATGACCGGGGCGCAGCCCGAGGCCGGAGCTCAGCCCGAGGCCGGAGCTCAGCCTAGGGCCGGGGCGCCGCCCGCAGCCGATGGGGCGCACCCGGAATCGGTTGCTGGGGCCGCTCCCAGCAGTGGCACGCCGGCAGCGTCGGCCGCGCCCGTGGGGCCGAGTGCACCAACCGGGCCGGGGGCGCGGGGAATCGCCGGGCCGTTGAATCGCCCTCGGCCCGCGGGTCGATGGGGATCGCGGCGGGGCCAGGCTTCCGCGGCGGGTGACAGCGGACTGGCTGTCGACGAGTTGCGGGAGCTGGCCGCGGTCGAGGTGACCCGGCTGCGGGAGGCCGCACAGCAGTCGGCGCTCGACCGTCGCGACCTGCTCGATGACCTCGCCAGCCGCCTGTCCGTGCTGCTGGAGCCGGTGACCGACGATGCAGTCGACCCTATCCGCGATCTGGTGAAGCTCCTTCGGGGAGACACCAGCATCGACGAGCGCTGGTCGACCGCGATCCGGGTGCTCGATGAGTTCGTCGGCGGCAAGGCCACCAAGAAGCGCCCCTTCTGGAAGGCCTGACCCTCACCACCGTCTCGGGGTTCATGGACGCCTCCATGGCCGGGCCATGAGCCCCGAGACTCCGACGCCCCGGCAGCGAGACCGGCGCGCTGCGCGGGCTCTGCAATGCGCAGGCTCTGCACTGCGCGCCACCGGGCCGCAAGGGCGCGGGCGTTGCGGTTCCAGGCCGTGAGGTTTCGGGCCCTCCGGTTCTGAGCGTTGTGGTTCTGAACGCTGCGGTTCCGGGCCGCGCGGTTTTGGGCGCTGTGGTTCCGGGCCGTGCGGTTCCGGGCCGTGCGGTTCCGGGCCGTGCGGTTCCGGGCCGTGCGGTTTGGGCGAGGCGGTTTCGGGTGTTGGGCTGGGTGGGGTTGGTGGTTTGGGGTGCGAGATCGAGCGGTTTGGGAGTGCTTACTGGAGGGGGTGGGTGGGTTCGGAGGGGTGGGCTCGGTACCACATCGGTAGGTGTGGGCCGGTAAGTTGGGGCACCGGTGTTGGACCTTGGGGATGGGAACGCCACGTGGGGGATGGACTGGGCGACGAGCCGGATCCATTGTTGGTTCGGCCGTTCGTTTTGCCTGATGGGGACCGGCATGAGTCGGTGCCGTCCGCGTCCACCTGGCCGGCTCGGTCCCAGTCCGATGATCAGTCGACGCAGTTGCTTCCGACGGTTCCGGCGGCTGCCTCTGTGGCGCATGAAACGGGCGGGCTGCGACGGTGGCGGCCGTTGATTCTGGTCGGGGCGGGGGTTGCCGCGATAGTGAGTGTCGCTGGGTACGCGTTGCTTCGGCCGGCCACCGGGGGCGTCGAGTGGGTCTCGCAACCGGGGCTGTCATTGCCGGCTGCGGTCGGTCCGGACGTCACGGCCGATGCGACCGAGGACGGTGCTTCCGTCGACGAGCAGTCCGGCACGGAGGCCGGTGGCACCGGAGGGGAACGTGGATCCTCTACGCAGACGCGGCCCGGCTCCCCCACACCTGCCGCTGGGAGTGGGACGGTCAGCCGGCCGGCATCGGCATCACCGGCAGCCAGTGGCAGTCCGGCGGCTTCGGTGTCTTCGGGGCCGGTGATCGGGTTGTTGCCCAGTGCGATTCCTACCGGCCGCGGGCTGCTGGTCAACGGCAGTGGGCTCTGTCTGGATCTCCGAGGCGGGCGGGCCGGCGAAGGGCGGGACGTGCACGTCGACACCTGCAACGGGACCAGTCCGCAGCGGTGGGAACTGCGCTCGGACCGGACACTGGAAGTGTCGAACATGTGCGCGTACCTGGTCGGCGACGGTACGGCTGAGTTGACTCGATGTGATGGACGGCTGACTGCTCAATGGCAACTCTTCGACAACGGGGCGTTGATCAACATGTCCAACGGGCAGTGCCTCACTGATCCGAACTCCGGTACTCGGCCGGCCCGGGCGGTAACCGTGACACTCTGCTCCGGCGGCAAGAACCAGACCTGGACTTTCAGCTGATCCGAATCGGAGCGGGCTGAGGCCTGTCCCTTTCGGGAAGGGCTGCAGCCCGGAGATCGCGCGGCGACACGAACTGGGTGAGGGCTGCGGCCTGGGCAAGACTGGTCGGGCGGGCCGCGGCTGTGTGGAGCGCGGCTTTTACAGACAGGCCGGGATGGGCGAGTTTCGCCTGGACGGGTTCCGGCGGAAGCCACTCCGGGGGCGGGCAGACAGACCAGGCGATCCCTGCTCCAGACGGTTCCGGGGCTGGACGTGGCCTGGGCTGGACGTGGCCTGGGCCCGACGTGGCCTGGGCTCGACGTTGGCTGGGCTCGACGTTGGCTGGGCTCGACGTTGGCTGGGCTCGACGTTGCCGAGTTGAACGCGTCGGACTGGACACAGCCGGACTGGACGCGGTTGTGCTGAACGCGGTTGTGCTGATCGTGTCGGACCGGACGCGTCGGGCTGGACAGCGGTTGGACCGGACGCGTCGGGCTGGATGCGGTTGGGCTGACCAGGGCTGGGCTGACCAGGGCTGGGCTGGGCGGATAGGTGGGGTGGGGGCTGGTGGGCGTACCGAAATAGGATGTTGGGATGGATCTTGGGTTGCTCGAGGCGGCTGTCGGGGCTGACGGGTTTATGCCGGAGGATGAGGGGCGGGCTCTTGCTTCTGCTGCTCTTGCGGCTCCGGGTGGGGTGATTCTGGAAGTTGGCAGCTACCTGGGGAAATCCACTCTCTATCTGGCTGCGGCTGCTCGTGCTCGGGGCGGCAAAGTGGTCACCGTGGATCATCATCGGGGGTCCGAGGAGCACCAGGCGGGATGGGAGTATCACGATCCGGGACTGGTGGATTCTTCGGTTGGGCTGATCGACACGCTTCCCGGGTTTCGGCGGACCATTGCTGCTGCGGGGGCCGAGGATGTGGTGGTCGCTGTTGTTGCTCGGGCTGAGGAGTTCGCGGCTATCTGGGGCTCGCCGCTCGCTTTTCTTTTTCTTGACGGCAGCCATACCGACGAGTCGGCTCAGCGGGATCTTGCCTCCTGGGCGCCGCACCTGACCGTTGGTGGGATTCTTGCGATCCACGATGTTTTTCCTGATCCTGCTGATGGTGGGCAGGCTCCCTACCGGATCTATCGCCGGGCCCTCGAATCCGGTGAGTTCACCGAGATCGAGGGGCAGGGGTCGCTTCGGCTGCTGCGGCGGGAGCGGTTCGGGGAGTCCACGGAGACCGTCTGACAGCGGGACAGCGGGACAGCGGGGCGGCGGGGCGGCGGGGCGGCGGGGCGGCGGGGCGGCGGTGATCGATACGGAGGACTGCCCCGCAAGCGCACGGTTCCGCGCCCGTGGCCCGGAGACTCGGGCCTGGGATGAGACGCGGCCAAGGGCGCGCAGCCTCCCCAAGAAAGCGGAGCTGTGGGCAGGGCACGCTGCCTCCCCAAGAGGGCGGGGCTGCGGAAGGTCGCGCAGCCTCCCCAGAAGGGGCGGGGATGCCGGCAGCCTCCCCAAGAAAATGGGGCTGCGTGCAGGGCGCGCGGCCTTCCAAGAAAGCGGGGCTGTGGGCGGGGCGCGCGGCCTTCCCAAGAGAGCCGGGCTGTGGGTAGGCCGCAGCAGTGCCTCGTCCCCGGGCCCGGTCGGCTAAGGGTGTGCGGCCTTTCCGAGAGGGCGGGGGTGTGGGTGGGCTGCGTCTCGGAAGATTGCGGAACGTGGGTGGGCTGCGTGTAGGGCGTCTACGGCCAGGACCACGGCGGCTGCGGTCCAGGTGGTTCGTTCCACCGGCCAGCGGACTCCGTCCTTCAGGACCAGGCCGGTCCAGTAGGAGCCGTCCTTCTCCCTCAGGTGCTGCATCGCCGCCACCATCTCCTCGGCGGCTGATCTCTCGCCCATCGCGTCCAGTGCCAGGGCCAGCTCGCATGTCTCGGCTCCGGTCACCCATGGCTGGTCCGCCACGCAGCGGGCTCCCCTTCCGGGGACCACGAACTCATCCCAGCGATCGGTTATCCGCTGGTGGGCGGCCTGGCCCCGGATCGCGCCGCCCAGGATCGGGTAGTACCAGTCCATCGAGTAGCGGCCCTTGTCCGCGAAGGCCTCGGGGCGGTCCCGGATCGCGGTTCCCAGCAGGTCTGCGGCCAGTTCCCAGTCGGGCTGGGGCTCGCCCACCCGGTCCGCGATCAGCACTCCGCAGCGCAGGGCCTGATAGATGCTGGACGAGCCGGTGAGCAGGGCGATCCGGTCGCCGGCCGCCCACCAGATCTCGCCTTCGGGGGCTTGCAGACCGGTCACGAAATCCAGGGCGGCCCGGATCGACGGCCACATTCGGGCCAGGAAATCGTCGTCCCCGGTGCTCAGCCAGTGATGCCAGCAGCCGACAGCCAGGTACGCGGCATGGTTGCTCTCGGCGGTCGGATCCGCGACAAAAGCGACCGGAGAAGCAGCGACAACGGCCGGACCAACGGCGACAACGGCCGGACCAGTGACAGCAGCGGACGGAGAAGCGGCGACAGCAGCCGGACCAGCGACGGCAGCGGACGGAGAAGCGGCGACAGCGGACGGGGCGTACCGGGAAGCCCACGACCCGTCCGGGCGCTGATGGCGGCGCAACCAGTCGTAGGCGGCGGCCGCTCGTTCGTGCTCGCCGCCCACGTCCAAGGCCATCGCGGCCTCCACGTGGTCCCACGGGTCGGCCTGTTTTCCGCGTTCCCACGGGATCAGGCCGTCCGGTTCCTGGTCGGCGGCGATGGTGGTGACGGTGGCTCTGATGTCGTCGGCGCTCAGCACGCCCGGCAGATCAGGCACCGACATCCGCGAGCACCTCCTCCTTCTTCAGGTAGATGACGACGCTCTTGCCGATCAGCGGGTTGAGTGCCTGCTCCAGCACCCGGGTGAAGACCGGTTTGTCGACGATGTCCCACACCAACATGCGGTGGTACGCCCGGGTCGGCGCCGCGTCCCCGATGGCACATTTCAGCCACCAGTACGGACTGTGCAGCGCGTGCGCAAAACCGTTACCGGTCACTGTCAGCCCGGCGTCACGCAGCCGTCCGGCCAGCTCGTCCTCCTTGTAGATCCGGACGTGTCCGCCTTCGTTGGCGTGGTATTCGTCGGACAGCGCCCAGCACACCCGCTCCGGCAGCCACCGCGGCACGGTCACCGCCGCCAGGCCGCCGGGGCGCAGCACCCGCGCCAGCTCCTTGATCGCGGTCACGTCGTCGGGGATGTGTTCCAGCACCTCGGAGGCGATCACCCGGTCGAAGCCCGCGTCCGGAAAAGGCAGAGAGAGCAGATTTCCCTGTACGGTCGTCGCACTCGCCGTCGCCGGAGCCTCACCCTCCATGGCCATGGCCGCACACCACTTGCGGGTCGTGCCGAGATCGGTGACGTTCAGGTCGAGGGCCACCACATCAGCGCCACGCCGGTACGCCTCGAAGGTGTGCCGCCCCTCGCCGCATCCCAGGTCGAGGACCCGCATCCCCGGCCGCACGTCCAGCCGGTCATAGTCGACGGTCAGCATGTCGTTCTACCTTCCTGTTATCGCCTGCGCGTACCATTCGGCGGTCCGGAGCGCGGTGCGCCGCCAGGTGAACTGCTCCACCACCCGGCGACGCCCCTCGGCTCCGAGCCGCCGGCGTAGTTCCTCGTCGTCGAGCAGCCGGCCGATCGCGGCGGCCAGCGCTCCGGCGTCGCCGGGTGGCACGTGCAGGGACGCGAGCCCGTCCGGCCCGGTGACCTCCGGCAGCGCCCCGGCGGTGGTGACGACCAGCGGGATCCCGCACGACATGGCCTCGACCGCGGGCAGCGAGAAACCCTCGTACCGGGAGGGCACCGCCGCCACCGTGGCTGACCGGAAGAGATCAGCGAGTTCGTCGTCGCTGATGCCGGAGACGAAGCGGACGGCGGCGCCGAGCCCGAGCCGGGTGATCGAGCGGGCGGCCGCGCCCTCGGGGCGGGCCGAGCCGACCACGACCAGTTCGACGTCCCGTTCGGCCCGCAGTTTGGCGACCGCCTCGATCAGTTCGGGAAGGCCTTTCAGCGGTACGTCGGCGCTGGCCACCGAGACGATCCGCGCCTTACCGCCGGCGCTGTCCCCACCCGGCCGGAACGTGTCGGTGTCGACACCCACGCCGATCACGGTGAGCTGCTCCGGGGAGACGCCGAACGACTGGACGATCTCATCCCGGGCCGCGTGCGACACCGTGGTCAGCCGGGGCAGCCGCCGGGCGACACGGCTCTGCATGCGGGTGAACGCGTACCACCGCCGCAGCGAGACCCGCCGTTTCCAGTTCGGGGCGGCGGCCAGTTCCAGGTCCCGGTCCACGGTGATCGGGTGGTGGATGGTCGCCACCAGGGGGGTGCCGAGTCGTCGCAGGGGTAGTAACCCGTACCCCAGGCACTGATTGTCGTGAATGACGTCGAAGTCGCCGAGCCGCGTCTTCAGATGCCGCCAGGCGCGCAGGGAGAACGTGAGCGGTTCCGGGAACGCGCCGGTGCACATCGACAGCCATTCCAGAACGTCGATGGAGTCGGTGAACTCCTCGCGCCGGGGCGTCCGAAACGGATCAGGATCGCGGTAGAGGTCGAGGCTGGGCAGAACCGTCAGCTCCACACCCTCGTCCAGCTCCGGCAGCGGCGGGCCGGAGAACACCTCGACCCGATGCCCGAGCGCGGCCAGCTCCCGCGACAGGTGCCGCACGTAGATCCCCTGGCCCCCGCTGTGCGGTTTGCTGCGATACGACAACAGGGCGACACGAAGAGGCTTGGAGATCACCAGAAGACCCTAGAAGGCAGCACCGACTCAATCATCGGCGTTAACCCTACGATTCGATCACTTTAACGCTCGCTCGGGTCCGGAAAGACCACCGCCCAGGAGGCCCGGAAGGGCCAGCACCGGGAAAGACGCAGGCCACGGCATCCGAGGCGGTGGGGACGTCAGGGGCCGGTGTGGATGAAGGACGCCCACAGGGTGGGGTGGTCCCGGTAGCGGCGGCATAGTCAACTTCTTTACTATGCACTTCTTTGCTCATATGCTCCGGGCGTGACGACGTATCCGCATCTGCTCAGCCCGCTCGACCTCGGGCACACGACGCTGCGCAACCGGGTGGTCATGGGGTCCATGCACACCAAGCTGGAGGATCGGCTCGGGGATCTGCCCAAGCTGGCCGCGTTCTTCGCCGAGCGGGCCCGGGGCGGGGTCGGGCTGATCGTCACCGGGGGTTATGCGCCGGTGTGGCGGGGGTGGCTGGCGCCGTTCGGGAGCCGGATGACGCGGGAGAGTCACGCGTTGCAGCATCGGATCGTCACCGACGCGGTGCACGAGCACGACGGGAAGATCCTGCTGCAGGTGCTGCACGCGGGGCGGTACTCGTACCACCCGTTCAGTCTCGGGGCGTCGGCGAAGAAGTCGCCGATCACGCCGTTCGCGCCGCGGGCCATGTCGGCGCGGCAGGTGGACCGGACCGCCACCGCGTTCGCACGGGCGTCGCTGCTGGCCCGGCGGGCCGGGTACGACGGCGTGGAGATCATGGGCTCCGAGGGCTATCTGATCAATCAGTTCCTCGCCGCCCGTACGAACAATCGCAGTGATCTGTGGGGTGGCTCTGCCGCGAAGCGGATGCGATTCCCACTGGAGATCGTCCGGCGGGTGCGGGAGTTGTGCGGCGCCGACTTCATCGTGCAGTACCGGATCAGCCTGCTCGACCTGGTCGACGACGCCCAGTCCTGGGAGGAGACCGTCGAGCTGGCCCGGGGGCTGGAAGAGGCGGGCGTCTCGATCTTCAACACCGGGATCGGGTGGCACGAGGCGCGGGTGCCGACGATCGTCACGTCGGTGCCGGCCGGCGCGTTCACCTGGGTCACCGGCAAGCTGCGGCGCGAGGTGACCGTGCCGGTCGTCGCGTCGAACCGGATCAACCGGCCGGAGGCGGCCGAGCAGATCCTCGCCGCCGGGGAGGCCGACCTGGTGTCGATGGCGCGCCCGCTGCTCGCCGACCCGGAGTGGGTGGCGAAGACGGTCGGCGGGCGGGAACGGGAGATCATCACCTGTATCGCCTGCAACCAGGCGTGTCTCGACCACACGTTCAAGAACCAGCGGGCCTCCTGCATGCTCAACCCCCGGGCCGGGTTCGAGACCGAGCTGGTCCTGTCGCCGACCCGGACCCGGAAAAGGATCGCCGTCGTCGGCGCCGGGCCGGCCGGGCTCGCGGCGGCCGTGGAACTCGCCGGGCGAGGGCACCGGGTCGACCTGTTCGAGGGCGCCGAGGAGATCGGCGGGCAGTTCCGGCTGGCCGCGCGGATCCCGGGCAAGGAGGAGTTCGCGCGGACGCTCGACTACTACCGGCACCTGATCGAGATCCGGGGTGTGACGCTGCACCTGAAGGCGCGTGCCGGGGTGTCCGATCTGGCCGGGTTCGACGACGTGGTGATCGCCACCGGGGTGGAGCCGCGGGTTCCGTCGATCCCGGGGATCGAGCATCCGAGCGTGCTCACCTACCAGCAGCTGATCAGTGGTTCCCGTGATGCCGGGCAGCGGGTGGCGATCGTCGGGGCCGGCGGGATCGGGTTCGACGCGGGCGAGTTCCTGCTGCACACGCCGGGCGAGTCGCTCGACGACTGGATGAAGCGGTGGGGTGTCGTCGATCCGGCTGAGGCCCGGGGCGGGCTGGGCGTCAAGGTCAAAGCGCCGGCTCGGCGGGAGGTTTTCTTACTCCAGCGTAAGGAAACCGCGCACGGCAGGGGGCTCGGGAAGACCACCGGATGGGTGCACCGGGCGACGCTGCAGGACTCCGGGGTGACCATGCTGCGCGGTGTCGAGTACGTGCGGATCGACGACGCCGGGCTGCACGTCACCGTCGGCGGGGCGGCCCGGGTCCTGGAGGTGGACACCGTGGTGCTGTGCGCGGGGCAGATCTCGGTGCGGGATCTGGTCGGGCCGCTGACCGCCGCGGGTGTGAAGACGCACGTCATCGGGGGTGCGGACGTGGCCGCCGAGTTGGACGCGAAGCGGGCGATCAAACAGGCGACCGAGCTGGCCGCGCGGCTTTAGGAGCTTCTCTGATGAAATATCTGGACATCTCGGTCGTCGACGGGGTCGCTCACGTGCGCCTCGACCGGCCGGACAAGCTGAACGCCCTCGCGCTCGACACCCTCCGGGAACTCGTCGGCACCGCCCGGAGCCTGAAGAAGGACCGGAAGATCAGAAGCGTGATCATTTCCGGTACGGGTGACTCGTTCTGTTCCGGACTCGACATCGCCGCCGCGATGCGCACTCCGGCCCGGATCGCGAAGGCGTTCGTGCCGGTCCCGTGGCGGGGCACCAACCTGTTCCAGGAGGCGTGCTGGGCCTGGCGCCGGCTGCCGGTCCCGGTCATCGCCGCCGTGCACGGGCACTGTTTCGGGGGCGGGCTGCAGATCGCGCTGGCCGCCGACTTCCGGTTCGCCACCCCTGACTCGCGCTGGTCGGTGCTGGAGGGCAAATGGGGCATCATCCCCGACATGTCCGGGATGCGGACGCTGACCGAGCTGCTCGGCGCCGACGTGGCCAAGAAGCTGACCATGACGGCCGAGCAGTTCGACGGCGCCGAAGCACAGCGCCTCGGCCTGGTCACCGCGTTGCACGACGAGCCGGTGAAAGCCGCCGAGGAGTTCGCCGCCACCCTGTCGGCCCGGTCGCCGGACGCTCTCGCCGCCGCGAAACGCCTGATCAACGGGGCGGTCACGGGCAGCGCCCGGCGGACGTTCGCCCGGGAACGCCGGGAACAGCTCCGGCTGCTGGCCCTGCCGAACACCGCGATCCTGCGCACAGCGGTGCTGAAGCGGACCACACCGGAGTTCCGGCCACGGGCACGTCCGTGACGGATGAGCGGGCACGTCCGGGAAAGGCGAACGGGCACGTCCGTAGGATGCGGTCGTGGCACTGAGGAACGCGTTGCTGGCAGCTCTGGTCGATCGGGAGTCGTCCGGTTACGACCTGGCCAAGCAGTTCCGCAGTTCGGTGGCCAACTTCTGGACCTGCACGCCGCAGCAGCTCTACCGCGAGCTGGAGAAGATGGAAGCCGAGGGGCTGCTCTCGGCCCGGGTCGTCAAGCAGGACAAACGCCCGGACAAACGGATCTTCTCGGTGACCGCGGAGGGCCGGGCCGCCCTGCACGCGTTCACCAGGCGCTCCCCCAAGCCGACCACGGTCCGCGACGAGCTGCTGATCCAGGTCGAGTCGCTGGCGCACGGCGACGTCGCCAGCATCCGCGAGTCGATCCGGACGCAGCTGGCCGCCAGCCGGGTCCGTCTGGACGGGTACCAGAAACGGCTCGCCGACATCCTCGGGAGCCGGACCGACGCCGAGTTCCTGGCCACCGGCACCCGGATCGGACCCTACCTGACACTGCACCGGGGCATCAGCTTCGAACGGGAGAACATCGCCTGGGCCGAACTGGCACTGGACGTGCTGACCCGGCGGTTCCCGTGACGGGTTCTCCGGTGACCATCGCATCCGGCCCGGCGGTCGCCGGGCGGTCCGGTGCCGCGCCCGGCTCGCGTGGCCGCTACGGGACCTGACGACTGCGGCGAGAGGTGTAGGCGTACCCGATGAATGGTGTTGTCGCTCTTCAGGGTCTGTGGGTCAAAACGGTCACCAGGCGGCTGCCGGAACCCGCCGGGGAACCGTCCGGGAGTGTGCCGGGGACGTTACCGGCGCTGCGGATCGCCGTGACCGGGGAGTCGACGGCGGCCGGGTGCGGGGTGGGCCGGCACGACGAGGGGTTCGCGGCGGCGTTCGCGCGGGAGGTCGCGGCGCGCACCGGGCAGGCGGTGGACTGGACCGCGACCGGGCGGTACGGGGCGACCGCGGTACAGATTCGGCAGGACCTCCTGCCGACCGAAACCGATCTCAACATGGTGGTCGTGCTGGCCGGCGTCAACGACGTGCTCACCCGGCGCCGACCGGAGCAGTGGCGCGAGGATCTGAGCGCGCTCGTCGGCGACCTGGCCGGGCGGACCACCCGGATCGTGGTGACCGGGATCCCGCCGTTCACACTCTTCCCGGCGCTGCCGTCGCGGCTGGCGCACTATCTGGCCGATCGGGCGGCCCTGCTGGACAACGTGTCCACCCAGGTCTGCCGGGGGCGTGCGATGTTCGTGCGCTCGGAGTTCGACGAGGTGCCCGACGGGTTCTTCGCGGCCGATAGTTTCCATCCATCGGCCGCCGGCTATCGGCAGTGGGCGGCCATGGTCGCTGCGGAGGTGCACGGTGAGGCTTTTCGGTACGGTCGCCGGACTGTATGACACGGCGCGCCCCGGCTATCCGGCGTGGATCGGGACGGCGATCGCCGATCATCACGGGCGGACGCCGCGGTCGGTGGCCGAGATCGGCGCCGGGACCGGGAAGGGCACGGCGGTCCTGACCGATTTGAACGCGCCGCTCACCTGCCTCGAACCGGATCCACGGATGGCGGCGGTGCTCGCCGAACGGTTCCCGGACGCGACCGTCCACATCGGGACGTTCGAGGAGTGGACGCCGCCGGCCGGTGGGGTGGACGTGCTCGCGTGCGCGATGGCCTGGCACTGGCTCGACCCGGCGACCCGCAACCGGCTGGCCTTCGACGCGCTCGCGCCGGGCGGGACGCTGGCCGTTTTCGGACATCGGTACGGGTATGCCGACGCGGCGCAGGGTGCCGCGATCCAGGCGGTCCTGGACGACGTGGACCCGGACGTGGCGGACCGGCCGGTCGACTGGTTCCACGACGACGTGCTCGCATCGGGGCTGTTCGGCGACGTACGCAAGCAGGTCGCGCTGACACCGCTCCCCCTGGACCGGGCCGGTTACCTGGGCCTGATGCAGACCTTCGGGCCCTTCCTGCGGCACACCCCGGAACAACAGCGGTACGGGCTGGACCGGCTCGGCCGCACGATCGACGACTTCGGCGGCACCGTGGTGATGCAATTGCGCACCACGCTGGTCCTGGGCTTGAAGGAACCGGTCACCATGGAATCATGAACAACTCTCCCCCGTTGCCCCGGCCACCCCGGCGACCGCTCGACCGGCGGTTCGTCCTGTGGCGCACGGTGGACACCCTGATCTGGGCCACCGTGGTGCTCGGCGCGCTGGGCGCGGTCTGGTTCTTCGCCGAGGTGACCCGCCCCTGGGTGGGACCGGTTCTGATCGTGCTCGCGGTGGTCTACGCGGTCCACGTCGCGGTGATGCCGTCCTGGCGGTACCGGGTGCACCGGTGGGAGACGACCGATGACGCGGTGTACGCGCTGACCGGCTGGCTCACCCATAAGTGGCAGATCGTGCCGATCTCCCGGATCCAGAGCATCGACACCGAGATCGGGCCGTTGCAGCGGATGTTCGGGCTGGCCACGATCACCGTCACCACGGCGTCGTCGGAGGGGAACATCGAGATCGAAGGGGTGTCGGCGGCCGATGCCGCGGACGCCGTGGACCGGTTGCGTGAGGTCACCGCGACCACCGTGGGTGATGCCACGTGACCTGGCGGCGGCTCAGCATCCGGGTCGTTTATCTGGGACTCATCCGGCTGGCCATGTCGCTGGTCACCGGGTATTTCGGGGTGGCCTGGCGGGATGATCCGGTGTGGCCGCTGGTGCTGGGAGCGGTGGGTGGGCTGATCGGGGCCTCTGCCGATCTGAGCCGGTGGCAGACCACCCGGTTCCTGATCACGCCGGAGCGGGTGGAGATGCGTACCGGGTGGATCTCCCGGAAGCATCGGACTGTTGCTCGTGACCGGATTCGATCGGTGGACAGTTCGGCTCGGCTGATTCCTCGGTTGTTGGGGTTGCGGACCGTCAACATCGGGTCGGGGGATGCGGAGACCTCGTTCCAGTTGGATTCTCTTGATCGGGGGGAGGCCGAGCGGGTTCAGCGGGAGTTGATGCCCGGCCGGGGTTCCGCGGTTTCCGCGACCTTCTCGCCCGCCGTGACCTCCTCAACCGCCGCGCCCGCCTCGCCCGCCGTGACCTCCTCAACCGCCGCGCCCGCCTCGCCCGCCTCGCCCGCCTCAACCGCCGCGCCCGCCTCGCCCGGTGAGGCTTCCGCGCCCGCCTCGCCCGGTGAGGCTTCCGCGCCTTCCGCGCCTCCCCATGAGGACATTTCCGACATTTCCGGAATGTCGGATGAGGCGGAGACCGTCATCGCCCGCCTCCGCCGGCCCTGGATCTGGCTGAACGCTTTCCGTATCGAATCTGCCTTCGCCCTGATCGCACCGGTGTTCGCCCTGCACTGGGCGCTGCGCCCGTTCGGCGTCGACCTGTTCCGCACGGCCCGGGACCTGTTCGGCACCGACTTGCGCGGCATCGTGCTGATCCTGCTGATCGCCGTGCCGCTCGGATTCGCCGTCGCGGCCGTGGCCTTCGTGATCGACAACTGGAACTTCGAACTGGTCCGCACCGGCGGCGCCCTGATCACCCGCAAGGGCCTGTTCACCACCACCACCGTGCAACGTTCTGACGAACGCACCCGTGGCATCGCCTTCGCCGAACCCCTACTGACCCGACGGCTCCGGGTGACGAAGACAAAACTGCTGCTCACCGGTTCAGCGGCAGGCGAGGGCGGCGGCGACATCCTCCCCCGCACCCGTCTGGAGGAGGCCCGCGACCTGGCCGCGCAGATCCTTCCCGACGGCGCCCGCCCGCTGGAGGCCCCGCTGCGCCGGCACCCCCGGGGCGCTCTGGTCCGCCGGATCGGCTGGGCGGTCTACACCCCCGTCCTGCTGGCCGCCGCGTTGCTGCCGTTCCCGCTGCCCGGCTGGGTGTGGCCGTTACCGTTCCTGCTCATCCCGGTGACGGTGCCGCTGGCCGCGATCGCCTACCGGTCGCTGGGTCACACCGTTCAAGACGACTACTTGGTCGTACGCGATGGAGCCCTGACCAGACGAACGGTGGCCCTGCAGAATCGTGCCGTGATCGGCTGGAGCCTGGAGCAGTCGCTGTTCCAGCGCTGGGCCGGCCGGATGACGGTGGGCATCGCGACGGCCGCCGGTTCCCGCAGTTACGAGGCCCCCGATGTGAGCGTGGACCAGGCCATGACGCTGATAGCCGAGGCGACTCCCGGTTTGATCAGCGTCATGACCGAGCCTCCAGCCACATCGTCGGCCGCGTCTCCGGCCGTGTCCTCAGCCGGCGAGGTCAGTGCTTGCTGACCGTGGTGGGCCGCACTTTCAGCACCACCCGGTCCGGCGCGTCCTTGGGCACCTCGGTGCCGAACGGAGCGTTGTACCGGGTGGCCAGCTCGACGAAGAACGCCCCGGTCGGGTCAGGTTCGATGTGCTCGACCACGCCCCGGACCTCGAGATACCGATATGGATTCTCCGGATCGATGATCGAGATGGCAACGGCAGGATTAGCCGTGATGTTCTTGAACTTACGCCGAAAGTTGGTGTGCGTGAACTTGATGAACTCCCCGTCCCAGGCGTACCACATCGGATTGACCTGAGGAGTCCCATCCTCCCGAACCGTAGCCAGGTCCGCGAAGAGCGGCCGCTCCAGCAGATCCTTGAAGTCCTCAGGAATAGCCACACCCGTCATGCCTTCTCCTACTCGATACGTAGAGCTTCAGCCCTCCCAGCCTACGTAAACCGGTTCGTGGTCACCGGTCATTCCCCGCCGAGCGACCAGTCGGCGTCCCCGTCGCTGACCGTGGCATCGCTGAAATGCGCCTTGTTCGAGACCGGCCACACTCCGCCGGGGAAACTCCCGGGGTCTACCGCGTCGCCGTGCAGCACTCCCATGGCCGCGACCTGTGCGGTGAGGAACGTGGCGAGAGTGGCAGCCGCCCCGCCGAGCACGGCGGTGTTGAAACCCGCTTCCTCGATGACCAGCGCGGCGCTGGCCCACGAGAAGACCGCTGACCCGAACGCCGCGATCGCCGTCACCGTCGCGGCGATGAGTTTGGCGAGCACCGCGGCCACCGCGATGTAGAAGAGCAGGCCGGCTGCCGCACATCCGGCGAGGGTGGCCGACGTGGTCGTCGCGATCGAACCCACCCGGGCCGCGGCCGCGGCTTGAGCACCGGCGACCGCCAGGTAGGCCTCGCGAGCTCTACCCGACCAGTCGGAGTCGTCGATGACGAGATTCTGCGCCGACACGTCCGTGGAGACTCCGTTCGCGGTCCCCCGCAGGTCCATCCAGTCGTACGAGTCGAGGAACATCCAGATCGGAGCGGTAGCGCCTTTGAGGACGTCGAGAATCCAGTCGAGCATCGCGGTCCCGATCTCGACCGTCTTGTCCGCGGTCCATCTGATCGCCTTGGCGGCCAGCGGATCGACCCACCAGTGGTCGGTGGCCTGTTGCGCGGCGGGTTCGACCTCGGCGAGCTTGGCCTGGAGCGTCGTCGTGCCGTCCTCGATCTCCCGGATGACCGCCTCGTACTGCGCCTGGCTGAACATCGCTGATCCCCTTCAGTAGATGTTCTTGATCCGGTGGGCGCCGGCCTCGTCCTCGGCGTCGTAGGTGTCCGCAGCCGCGCGGAGTGTCGCGGCCACCTCCGTCATCGCGGTAGCACCCTCGGCGCATCGTGCCGAGACGGCCTGGACGACGTCGTTGTACGGGCCGACCATCATCTGGAACAGGCCCGCCTCCAACCGGCCGAAATCCATCTCGGCCGCCGTCCGGCTCAGGGCACCGAGACATCCGGCTTGCTGCTCCCACAGCCCGGCTTCGCTGCGCAGCGCGTTCGTCGCGACCGACACTTCTTCCGGAGTGGGCAGACCCATCACCGATCACCTCGATCCGGCAGGTCGCCGGTCAAAGCCGCGAGGGTGGCCCAGGCATCATGGAGGGCCGCATCGACACCCGGATCCGGTTTCGGGACCGCATCAGCGACTCGATGCCGGGCGGACGTGAGCGTGGTGCGGAGAGCCGCCGTGATCGTCGCGCCGTCACGTGGGCGCGCCCAGTTCGGATCGATCTCACAACCGAGCAGCGCACCCGGGCCGAGACGGATGACGACCGGGTCTCCGCTGTCGGCTCCCGCTGTCGATTCCACTGCATTCGCCGGCTGATCCCCGGCCGTGTGCAGTGCTCTGAGGACCGGTTCGCTGAACTCGGCGTCGTCACGCACGCGTCCGCTGGACGGAATCGCCCGGCCTACGGCAGGTTCGTCGAAGGTCGCCTGTTCCGAGTCCCGCTGACGCCGCCACCAGTGTTCGTCGTCGAGCCGGTCGGCCCAGGTTCGCAGGGCCTGCCGGACACCGTCGTGGTAGGCGCCCATGACCGCCGCACCGAGATCCTCCGGTTCGATCCGGTCCTCCCATCCCCCTCGAACCGTGATCTCGACCGGTAACCCGGCCGGATCGAGGATCACGGAGACCCGGCCCGTCGGGTCGCAGCCCTCGGACCGCTGGGGAATCGCCGCGGTGAGGCCGGCCGCCAGGCGCCCGAATCGATCAGCCCGCTGGTGCAGTCGTTGCATGTCCCCCAGCCATGTCTCGCCGCTCACCGCTCCACTCCCGCCGGCCGGGACCTCGTCACGGCGCGCACGATCATCACGATCGAGAACACCGCGTGCACCAGCAGGACAGCGAGGATCAGCAGCGCGCCGCCGGAGAAGAGGAAGAAGAACGCGGTCAATGCCAGGAGCCCGCTGGCCACGCTCAGGAGAACGGCGACGACCGAAGCCGGGAGGCCGCTCGTCCGGCGCAGAGCCAGAACCGCCCCGGCCACCGCGAGCACGGCTGCCGCGATGCCCACCACGACAGTGCCGAGACGACCCACCGGCGACGCGTCGGCCACCTCGGGGAACATCACCGCTGCCAGCGCTGTCACACCCGGCTCCACCACGGCCGGCGTGACGAACAGGAACAACGCCAGCCCTCCGATGTTCTCCGGTCCGACCGATTCCCGTGACATCTGACTACCTCCGGACGACCAAAAAGACCGGTACTCACAAGGATTAACACCAGTGTGGCGTCTCGGGTTCACCCACGCCGTCCGCGTTCTCGGCCGGGCCTAGCGGCGGGCGCGGTGGATGGTGGTGGCCACCAGGCAGGTGGCTGCTCCGGCCGCGGTCATCGCCAGGGTGGGGGACGTCAGTTCGGCCAGGGTGCCGGACAGGAGGGGGCCGGCGCCCTGCAGGGCCATCATGCCGGTGGAGAGCAGGGCGAAGACCTGGCCTCGGCGTTCTGGTGGGGACGCCTCCAGGAATTCGCGTTGCAGGCCCAGGCTGTAGGCGAAGCCGGTGCCGGCCACGGCCAGGACCGCCACCACTGCGGGTAGCGGCAGCGGTAACCCGAGCAGTAGCAGTGGGGCGCCCAGCAGTACCACCAGCGGGGCCGCCAGACGTTCCCGCATGCTCGGGCGGACGAAACGGCCCACCAGGAACTCGCCCAGCAGCATGCCCAGCGGGGACGCTGCCATCAGGATCGCTCCGGTTCCCGGTGGGAAACCCCTGGTGGCGCCGTACGGGACCAGCAGGGCCTCGGCTCCGGCCGCGAACGCGCACGGTAGCCACTGGGCCAGGAACAGGGCGCGCAGTCTGCGGTCGCCCAGCAGGTTCACGGCTCCGGTCCAGCTGTCCCGGACTGCTCCACCGGTTCTGGTGGTGGCGGGCGGGAAGGTGGGCAGTCCGAAACGGACCAGCAGGACCGTCAGCAGGTGGGCCGCGGCCGCGAACAGCAGGGCGTGTTCGGCGCCCAGGGCGGCCACCGCCACCCCGCCGCCGGCCAGGCCCAGCAACTGGGCCACCGAGGAGGACATTCCGGTCAGCGCCCGGCCCAGGACGTAGGCGTCGCCGGTCAGGCGGTCGGCAATCACCCGGGCCGCGGCTCCGGCGAAGACCGGGGTGAAGCAGGCCACCGCGGCCACCAGCAGCAGGTTCGCCAGGACCGGGAGGTCGGCCAGGCCCAGGGTGGCAGCCAGGGCCGCCTCCAGCAGGTAGCCGCCGACGATCAGCGGGCGGGCCGGCAACCTGTCGGTCAGCGAGCCCAGCAGCAGGCCTCCGGCGAACTGGGGGAGGAAACCGGCGCCGAACGCGAGCGCGCTCAGCAGCGGGGATCCGGTGGCGCCGTAGACCAGCACCGACAGGGCGAAGATCTGCAGGCTGTTGGCGCTGATGGAGACGCCGCGGGCCACGAACAGGGTGCGGAACACCGGTTCGGCGAAAACCTCGCGGTAGGTGGCGGGGCGGTCGGTGACGGACATGCCACGAGACTGCTTTCCCCGCGTACGGCAAACCAATGTTTCGCTCTGGAACGTAAGGTCGAGGGCGTGCTGCGATTCGCGACGAGCCCGGAGGACATGGCCCGGACCAGGTTCGCCCTGTCTCCGGTCTTCGAGCTGCTGAATCTGCTGCGGGCCCTGGCCAGTCCGCACGGGCGGGGTGTGCCGAAGGAGTGGCAGGATCGCCTCCGCGACAGATACCGTCATCTCGCGACGAGTCGGGCAGCGAAGGCCATCGAACGCCTGCACACGGGTAACTCGGGGGCGAACTTCATCTGTCCCCCACCCCGAAAACCCGGTCAGACGATCGAGGACGACCTGGCCGCGATCCGCCGGGCTCCGCCGGAGACGGTCCGCGCCGAGATCGACTTCTACACCAGGGATGAACCCGACGACTTCCTGAACGCGCCGGACGTCCAGGACAGGCTCGCCGACTTCCTGCGGCAGGCGTGGCGGGAACTGGTCGCCGACGACTGGCCCCGGCTGCGGCTGCTGTGTGAGCGCGACATCGTGCACCGGTCCGCGGAACTCGGCCGGGGCGGCTGGCAGGCGGCGCTGACCGGGCTGCATCCGAAGATCCGCTGGCGGGACGGCGGCATCGACCTGATCGGGCGGCGCGGCGGAACCCTGGACCTCGGCGGCGCGGGACTGCTGCTGGTGCCGTCGGTGTTCATCTGGCCCGAGTTCGCGGTCTTCGACGACGACCCGTGGCCGAAAGCGATCGTCTACCCGGCCCGTGGGGTGGCGACCCTGCTGGAGCACGGGCCGCCGCGCGCCCCGGACCACCTGACCGCGCTGATCGGCCGGTCCCGGGCGCTGATCCTGGTGATGCTGGCCGACCCGGCGAGCACCAGCCAGCTGGCCCGGGCCCTGGACCTGGCGACCGGCGCCACCGGCGACCACCTGGCCGTCCTGCTGCGCTCGGGGCTGGTGGAACGGGCCCGCTCCGGCCGCAGCGTCCTCTACCACCGCACTCCCCTGGGGGACGCGCTGAGCGGCGGGTAGCGTTCCCGGAGGCCGGAGGGGGAGATCACGTGTGGGAAGCGGCGCTGACGTCGTTGAGCGGTGCCGCCGATTCCGGCGAGAACCTGGGGCTGGGCCTGCAGTTCGAGGTGACCACCGCGGGCCGGGTCGGGATGCGCCCGGTGCTGCCCGGCTACAACGGCTGGGTCAAGGGCGGGGTGTCGTGGCGGACCCTGGAACGGGTGTTCCGCAGCCATCCGCACCTGGAGCTGCTGCTGGAGTTGCGGGCACAGTTCCAGAGCGGCCCGCACTACCGTTTCTACGTCGACGAGCGGCTGCTGCACCTGGACGAGTTCCCCACCCGGCGGGTGTGGGACGTGCTCCTGGAAGCGCAGCAGACCGGGCTGCCGCTGGTGACGACGGGCCGCGCGGCCGAACCGGTGACCGTCCGGCCGGAGCCGGTGGGATTCGCCGTGCACGCCGGCCGGGAGGGCGCCGATCTGCGGTTGCGCCCGGTCCTGACGGCCGGTGACACCGCCCTGGATCCGGCCCGGCTGGCGCTGGCCGGCGATCCGGCGCACGGTGTCGCCTGGTGGGATCTGGCCCGTGGCAAGCCGGTGTCGCTGCATCTCGCGCCGCTGGCCCGGCCGGTCCGCGCGGAGCAGGTGAAAGCCCTGGCCGAGCCGCCGATCGTGGTGCCGGTGGCGGACGAGCCGCGGTTCCTGCGGCAGTACTACCCGGGGCTGGCGAAGCACACCACCGTGGTCGCGGTCGACAAGTCGGTGACCCTGCCCGACCCGAACCGGTCGACGGTGACGCTGGTCGGCCGGTTGCTGCCGGGACACCGCCTGGAGCTGAGCTGGGAGTGGGATCCGCCCACCGCGACGAACCCGCGCGTCGACGAGCTGGTGACCGACCCCCGGTACGGGCTGACCACCAGGGGAAAGACAGTGGTCGCCGGGGACGTCATGCTGCGCGTGCTGCGTGAGCTGGTGCCGCGGTTGCGGGAGATCCCGGACGTCGTGGTGGATCTGGATCTGGACGAGACCGGCTACGTCGAGACGACCGAGGCCCCGGTGGTCACGTTCAGCGACCAGACCGACGGGGACGGCAAGCGGGACTGGTTCGATCTCGCGATCCGGGTGACCGTCGACGGCGAGGAGGTCGGGTTCCGGGACCTGTTCGTGGCCCTGGCCCGGGAGCAGGAGTTCCTGATCCTGCCGAGCGGCCGCTACGTCACCCTGGACCGGCCGGAGTTCCACCGGCTGCACGAGCTGATCGTCGAGTCGCTGTCGCTGCACGACACCCCGCCGGGCGTGCTGCGGGTCGGCCGCCTGCAGCCCGGGGTGTGGCAGGACGTGACCGATCTGGGTGAGCTGAGCGGTCCGGCCGCCGCCTGGCTGGAGTCGATCCGGGATCCGGGCGAGACCCCGCGGGTGCCGCCGGGTGTGCACGCCACCCTGCGCGGTTATCAGGAGGACGGGTTCGCCTGGCTGGCCACCCTGTACCGGCACGGTCTCGGCGGGGTGCTCGCCGACGACATGGGCCTGGGCAAGACGCTGCAGACCCTGGCGATGATCGTGCACGCCGGCGCGGACGTCCCGTTCCTGGTGGTGGCCCCGGCCAGTGTGGTCGGCAACTGGGTGGCGGAGAGCGCCCGGTTCGCCCCGGACCTGGCGGTGCACGCGGTGCGCCGGACCGGCGAGCTGGCCGCGGTGGCGCCCGGTACGCGGATCGTCGTCACGTCGTACACCCTGTTCCGGCTGGAGTACGACGAGTACGCCGCGATGCCGTGGGCGGGGCTGATCCTGGACGAGGCCCAGTTCGTCAAGAACGCTGGCTCGCTGGCGTACCAATGTGCCCGGGATCTGCCGGTCGGATTCAAGCTGGCGATCACCGGCACCCCGGTGGAGAACCACCTGGCCGAGTTGTGGGCGTTGCTGTCGATCACGTCGCCGGGGCTGCTGCCGCGTCTCGACCGGTTCACCGACCACTACCGTCGGCCGATCGAACGCGACCGGGACCAGCAGCGGCTGGCACAGCTGCGGCGGCGGATCCGGCCGTTGATGCTGCGGCGGCGCAAGAGCGAGGTGGCCGCCGATCTGCCGGACAAGCAGGAGCAGATCCTGGAGCTGGAGCTGAACCCGCGGCAGCGGCGGGTCTACCAGGCCTATCTGCAGCGGGAGCGGCGCAAGGTGCTCGGGCTGCTCGGTGACCTGCGCAGGAACCGGTTCGAGATCTTCCGGTCGCTGACCCTGCTGCGGCAGGCGGCCCTGGACGTCGCGCTGGTCGACGACGAGCATCAGGGTGTCCCGTCGACCAAGCTGGACGCGCTCGCCGAACGGGTCACCGACATCGTCGCCGAGGGGCACCGGATCCTGGTGTTCAGCCAGTTCACCCGGTTCCTGGACGCGGCCCGGCAACGGCTGGAGGCGGCCGGGATCGCCTGCTCCTATCTGGACGGCAAGACCTCGCGGCGGACCGAGGTGATCGACGGGTTCAAGTCCGGGACCGCGCCGGTCTTCCTGATCAGCCTCAAGGCCGGCGGGTTCGGGCTGAACCTGACCGAGGCCGACTACTGCATCATGCTGGATCCGTGGTGGAACCCGGCGACCGAGGCGCAGGCGGTCGACCGGGTCCACCGGATCGGGCAGACCCGCAACGTGATGGTCTACCGGCTGGTCGCGAGCGACACCATCGAGGAGAAGGTGATGGCGTTGCAGGCGCGCAAGGCCGAGTTGTCGGGCAGTGTCCTGGACGGCGGCGACTTCGCCTCGGCGGAGATGACCGCCGCCGACATCCAGGGGCTACTGGACTGAGCGGTAACCGGCGTCCATTTCTCGCAGGGTGTCCTCGATCCAGTCGGCGGTGAACGCGCCGACGTGCGGGAGGTGGTCGAGTCGGCGTCGGCGATGAATGACGGGATGTCCGGGGCGCCCCACACCCAGAGCACGTGCTCCCAGTAGTGCGGGACCGGGTTCTCGCCCTCGCGCTCCTGGTCCACGTCGATGATCGTGCAGGCCACCCAGGAGGTCGCGCCGGAGAACTGGCGGCGGGCGCTGGGCATCATCCTGGACGGTCTCCGGGCCGGCGCGGCGTCCCCGCTGCCGGAGCCGGCGCTGATCCGCGAGCAGATGCACGCCGCCATGCTGGGCCTGTTCAAACGCCGGTGAAACGCAGATGAGGGGGGCGCCGTCCCAGGCGGCACCCCCCTCATCTCCCCCCAAGAAGGTCTTACTTGCCGCGACGCTTGTTCAGGATGTCGAACGCGACGGCGACGATGAGGACCAGGCCCTTGATGACCATCTGCCACTCGGGCACGACGTTCGTGATGGACAGGCCCATGTTGAGCACGCCCATGATCAGGGCGCCGATGATGGCGCCGGTGACCTTTCCGACGCCGCCGGTGACGGCGGTGCCACCGATGAAGGCGGCGGCGATGGCGTCCAGCTCGTAGTTCTGGCCGGCCGCGGCGACCGACGAACCGGCGCGGGCGGTGGTGATGACCGCGGCGACACCGGCGAGCAGGCCCATGTTCACGAACAGCAGGAAGTTGACCCGCTTGGTCTTCACACCGGACAGCATGGCGGCGGGCAGGTTGCCACCCATCGCGTAGATGTGCCGGCCGAAGATCGTGTTGTTCATGATGAACGAGTAGAGCAGGACCAGCACGCCCACGATGATCAGGACGATCGGCATGCCGCCTGCGCTGCTGGCCAGCAGCCAGGTGAGGTAACCGATGGCGGCGACGCCGACGACCAGCTTGCCGAGGAACGCGGCGAACGGCTCGGTGCGCAGGTCGTTCTTGACCAGCTCACGGCGGGTGCGGACCTGGCTGATCAGCAGACCGAGCGCGGCGACCGCACCGATCACGACGGAGACCACGTCCAGATTGCCGGCGAAACCGAGCCAGTTCGGCAGGGCTCCGTTGGCCAGGGCGTTGAAGTCGCTGGGCAGACCGCCGACGGTGGTGCCGACGAAGTAGATCGCCAGACCGCGGAACAGCAGCATGCCACCGAGGGTGACGATGAACGCCGGGATGCCGACGTACGCGACCCAGAAGCCCTGCCACGCGCCGACGACGCCGCCGAGGACGATGGCCAGCACGACCGCGACCGGCCAGGCGATGTCCCACTGCATGATCATCAGACCGGTGATGCCGCCGACGAAGGCGACCACCGAACCGACCGACAGGTCGATGTGACCCGCCACGATGATCATGACCATGCCGATGGTCAGGATGAACACGTACGCGTTCTGCTGGATCAGCGACACGACGTTGTTCGGCAGCAGCATCAGGCCGTTGGTGTCGTACTGGAACCACAGCGTGATCACGACCAGCGCCGCAACCATGACGTACTGCTTGAGGTTGCCGCCGAGGTAGCCGGCGAGCGAGCCGCCCTCGGTCTTGGCCTTCTTGGTCTGGGTGGCCGTGCTCACCGGGTCGCTCCGCTCTTCTCCATGGTCATGTAACGCATGAGGCTCTCCTGTGAGGCCTCGGCGCGGGGCAGCTGACCGGTGATGCGCCCCTGGCTCATCGCGTAGATCCGGTCACAGATGCCGAGCAGCTCGGGCAGCTCGGAGGAGATCACGATGACGGCTTTGCCGGAGTCGGCAAGCTTGTTGATGATCTCGTAGATCTCGTACTTGGCGCCGACGTCGATACCGCGGGTCGGCTCGTCCAGGATCAGCACCTCAGGCTCGGCGAACAGCCACCGGCTGAGCACCACCTTCTGCTGGTTGCCGCCGGACAGCTTGCCCACCTGCACGTCGACACTGGGCGTCTTGGTGCGCATGTCCTTGCGGTACTGCTCGGAGATGGTGATCTCCTTGGCCGCGTTCACCACACCGAGGCGGGCGATCTTCTGCAGCCGCGCGGCGGTGGTGTTGCGCTTGATGTCCTCGATCAGGTTCAAACCGTAGTGCTTGCGGTCCTCGGTGGCGTACGCGATGCCGTTCTCGATCGCGGCCGACACGGTCTTGATGCCGACCGGCTTGCCGTGCAGGTACAGCTGGCCGGAGATCCCGGTGCCGTAGCTGTGCCCGAACACGCTCATCGCCAGTTCGGTGCGCCCGGCGCCCATCAGCCCGGCGATCCCGACGATCTCACCGGCCCGCACGTCGAGAGCGGCGTTGTCCACCACGACCCGGCTCGGGT
Source organism: Actinoplanes couchii (assembly GCF_016862075.1). Taxonomy (GTDB): domain Bacteria; phylum Actinomycetota; class Actinomycetes; order Mycobacteriales; family Micromonosporaceae; genus Actinoplanes; species Actinoplanes couchii. The sequence continues at coordinate 159,105 of NZ_BOMG01000073.1, forward strand.
CGTTGGGGTGGTGCACGGTCCAGTTCTCGATCCGCAGGATCTCCTCGCCGATGGTCGGCGTGTGATCCGGGTAGCGGTTCTCCAGGTCACGGCCCACCATCGTACGAATGATGCGGTCCTCGGAGACCGGCTCGGCACCGTGCATGTCGAGGGTCTCGATGCTCTGGCCGTCCCGGATGATCGTCGTGCTGTCGGCGATCGCGGCGATCTCGTTGAGCTTGTGCGAGATGATGATCGAGGTGATGCCCTCGGCCTTCAGCTGGCGCAGCAGGCCGAGCAGGTGAGCGCTGTCCTCGTCGTTCAGAGCCGCGGTGGGCTCGTCGAGGATGAGCAGCTTGACCTTCTTCGACAGCGCCTTGGCGATCTCGACGAGCTGCTGCTTACCGACACCGATGTCCATGATCTTGGTGTCCGGCTGCTCGTTCAGACCGACGCGGGTCAGCAGGTCGGCGGCCTGCCGGTTGGTCTGCGCCCAGTTGATCACGCCGCCGGAGGCCCGCTCGTTGCCGAGGAAGATGTTCTCGGCGATCGAGAGGAACGGGCTGAGCGCGAGCTCCTGGTGGATGATGACGATGCCGCGCTCCTCGGAGTCACGGGTCGTCTTGAACTTGCAGGTCTCGCCTTCGAAGACGATGTCGCCCTCGTAGGAGCCGTACCCGTAGACGCCGCTGAGTACCTTCATCAGCGTCGACTTGCCGGCACCGTTCTCGCCACAAATGGCGTGAACCTCCCCGCGGGCCACGCTCAGCGTGACGTCCGAAAGCGCCTTGACGCCCGGGAAGGTTTTGGTGATCCCCCGCATCTCCAGGATCGGGGTCGTGTCGTTGGCCATCGTACGACTCGCTTGCTCTTGAGGTCCGACCGGAACGGCCGGGCCCCCTTGCGGGAACCCGGCCGGTTGCGACTTACAGGCCGAGCTTGTCGGCGGTGTAGAAGCCGGAGTCGACCAGCTTGGCCTTGATGTCGTCCTTGACGACGACGACCGGCGGGAGCAGGTACGACGGGACGACCTTGTTGCCGTTGTTGTAGGTCTTCTCGTCGTTGACCTCGACCGTGGTGCCCTTGACGATCGCGTCGATCATCTTGGCGACCTGGTCACCCAGGGTGCGGGTGTCCTTCCAGACGGTCATCGACTGCTTGTCGGCCTGGATGTTCTTGACGTTCGCCAGGTCGGCGTCCTGACCGGTCAGGATCGGGTAGTCAGCGCCCGGCTTGTAGCCCTTGGAGTCCAGCGACTGCGCGATACCCAGCGCGAGGGAGTCGTTCGGGGAGAGAACGACGTTGACCTTCTTGCCACCGGTGTAGAACGAGTTCAGCCGGTTGTCCATCTCCGCCTGCGCGGTCTCGGACTTCCAACCGGTGATGGAGACGGTCTTCCAGTCCTCCTCGCCGGCGATCTTCTTGCCCGACGGGATGACCAGCTTGCCGCTCTCGACGTACGGCTTGAGAACGTCCCACGCGCCGTTGAAGAAGAACTTGGCGTTGTTGTCGTCCGACGAACCGGCGAAGGGCTCGAGGTTGAACGGGCCCTTGCCGTCCTTGAGGCCCAGCTTCTCCTCGATGAACTCACCCTGGAGCTTGCCGACCAGGTAGTTGTCGAAGGTGGCGTAGTAGTCCACGTTCGGCGTGCCGTTGATCAGGCGGTCGTACGCGATGACCTTGATCTTGGCGTTGGCGGCCTTCTCGAGCACCGGGCTGAGCGCGGTGCCGTCGATCGAGGCGACGACCAGAACCTTGGCGTTCTGGTTGATCATGTTCTCGATCTGGGTGATCTGCTGGTCGACCTTGTTGTCGGCGAACTGCAGCGAGGTCGTGTAACCGGCCTTCTTCAGCAGGTCGTCGAGGTGCGCGCCGTCGTTGTTCCAGCGCTCGAGGCTGCGGGTCGGCATGGCGATGCCGACCAGGCCGCCACCGGAACCCGACGAACCGGAGGTGGACTCCTCGGCGTCGCGGGTGCTGCTGCAAGCGGAAGTCGCGGCCAGGGAAGCAGCCAGAGCGACCGACGCGAGGACCCGGAATTTCTTGGACACCTCGGCGTCTCCTTTCAATCGGGCCCGGGGGGTGCGGGCCACGTGGTGGCTATCGATTTGTTGCTGCGGACAACATACGGTCTTTACGACGGGGTTTCACGAGGGGGTCCGTAACGGCTGTGTAACACTCCCCGTGACCGCTGAGGCCATCAGACGAGTACCTGGGGGCGAAAGTCCCCACAGCCCGTAACCGAACCCGCGAGGATCCTATTTGTTGGCCCCGGCGACTAATGTCGAGGGCCTACTTCAACGGACCGCTATCGTGGCGTCACGCAAGCGAAGGAGGACGATGCAGACCGGAACGGTCAATCCACGTGCCGCGCACCTGTCCCTGGCGCTGCGCCACGTCGCCGACTCCGCAGACGGTATCTCGCGGGCCGGGATCGCCGCGCGCACCGGTCTCAACCGGTCCACCGCCTCCAGCCTGATCGACGAGCTGATCACCGGCGGGCTGGTCCGGGAGACCGGTTTCCACAAGGGGGCCGCGCGACCGGGCCGTCCCGGCACCGCCCTGGCCCTGCGCAACGACGGCCCGGCCGGCATGGGCATCGACGTCAACGTCGACTACACCGCCGTCTGCGTGGTCGACCTGACCGGCGCCCTGCGCTACAAGCACGTCCTGGCCGAGGACCAGCGCGGCCACACCACCCGCGAGATCCTGGACCGCATCGCCCACCTGGCCCGCGGCGCCCGCCAGGCCGCCGCCGCCGACGGCCTCACCGTCTGCGGCAGCGCGGTGGCCGTCCCCGGCATCGTCGACCGCGCGCACGCCACCGTCACCCTGGCCCCCAACCTGGGCTGGCGCCAGCTCGACGTCACCGAGGTCCTGCCCGCCGACATCCACGACGGCCGCACCACCCTCGACAACGAGGCCAACTACGCCGCCCTGTCCGAATCCGCCCTGCTGCGCCGCCGGGCCAGCTACCTGTTCGTCAGCGGTCAGATCGGTGTCGGTGCCGGCATCGTCCTGGACGGCACCCTCTACCGCGGCGCGCACGGCTGGTCCGGCGAGATCGGCCACCTCACCGTCGACCGCGACGGCCCCGAGTGCCCGTGCGGCCGCCGGGGTTGCCTGGAGCGGTACGCCGGCCAGGAGGCGATACTGCGGGCCGCCGGGATCCCCGCCGACGCCGGCACCAGCTTCGGCGTCCGCCCCACCGTCGCCGTCCTGGCCGAACGCGCCCGGGCCGGCTGCCCCGCCACCCTGGCCGCGCTGACCACCGCCGGCCAGGTGCTGGGCGACACCCTCGCCGGCTGCCTGAACCTGCTGGACCTGACCCACGTCGTCCTCGGCGGCATCTACCGCGAGCTGGCGCCGTGGATGGCCCCGCCGATCGAACACGAGCTGTCCACCCAGTTCCTCGGCGCCCCCTGGGCCAGCCCGACGGTCCAGGTCTCGACATACGGCCCGGAGGCCCCCGCGATGGGCGCGGCCCGCTCGGTGATCCACAACGTCCTGACCAACCCCCTCCCCTGGCTGACCCGCTGACTCTCTCCCCGGGGCTCACGGCAGTCGTCGTTTTCCGACCCTTTGCCGGTACGTTCCAAGACGTCCCGCCACAATCCGGTCCGTTCTGCCTCGTCGCCGCGGGGCAGGCGGCCCGCCACGACCGACCCGCGACCGCCGGGCCGGATGCGTCCGGCGCGGTCACCCCGGCGGGACGGGACCTCTGGCCCTGAACGGTGCGACCCTCGGAGGGCCAGGGTGGGGGCATGACCTCGCGGACGGCGGTTCTCGCCCACGCGGCGCGGCAGGCACGGCACGCGCCGTCGATTCTCAACACCCAGCCGTGGCAGTGGCGGATCGGGCGGCACACCGCCGAGCTGCGTTTCGACCCCGAGCGGCTGCTCGACCACGTCGACCCGGATCGGCACCTGGCGCTGCTCAGCTGTGGCGCCGCCCTGCACCACGCCGTCGTCACGATCCGCGCGCAGGGCTGGGACGCCACCGTCGAACGGTCCGCCGGCCCGCACCGCCAGGATCGGCCGCTCGCCCGGATCACGCTGGCCGGGGTCACGGCGGCCGCGTTCGGGGACCTGGCCGCGGCTGTCCCGCACCGGCGTACCGACAGGCGGGCCTTCGGCGCTCAACCACCCGGGGACGCGATCGTCGACGAGCTGCGGCGGGTGGTGCTGCCGCACGGCTTCGACACGCATCCGGTCCGGCGGGACGAAGTGCCGCTGCTGGCCGCCGCCACCGCCCGGGCCGCCTCGGACGCCGCCCGCCGTCCCGGGCACACCGCCGAGGTCGTCCGATGGGCGTCCGGCGGGTCGTCGGCGGGCGGGATCCGGCCGGTGCCGATGCGGGCACTGCACGGGCCGGCCACCGGGGACGGCGACGTCGGCGCCCGCTACCTGGTCCTGCACGGCACCGTCGCCGACGACTGGCTGCGCGCCGGGGAAGCCCTGTCGGCGCTGCTGCTGACCGCCACCGTCCGCGGGGTGGCGTGCTCGCCGATGACCGAACTCGTCGAGGCGCCGTGGCCGCGCGGCCTGCTCGCCACCCTGGTCGGCGGGACGATCCACCCGTACCTGGTGCTCCGCATCGGCTACCCGGTCGACGACGAACCACCCCCGGCCGCAGCACGGCGACCGGAGGCGGAGACGACGTCCTACCTGTTCACGGGTGCATCGTCGCGCCCTTGAAGATCTTGTCGACGGTGTTGCGCGGCCCGTGCACGGCGATCCCGACCAGATCCAGATCGGCGGTACGCACGGCCCGGACCGCGTCCCGGTTGGCAGCGTCGTGCCCGGTGGCGAAAAGATCCGACGTGAACACCGCGAGACTCGTGCGCCCCAGTGCCTTGGCGTGCGCCGCGGTGAGCAGCTCCTTGCCGCCCTGGAAGATCATCACCGGCTGGCGGAACATCGGCAGGTACTCGACGTCGTCGGCGTCGGCATACGGCTGACCGACCACCTCCGCAACCGTGGACCCCAGCCCGGAGACGAGAAAGGCGGTGACGTTCAGGCGCTGCCAGGTCAGCAGGTCGTCCCGCAGCAGTACGGCGATCTTGGTGTCGAACCTCATGCGCCCATCGTTTCCCGGCTCCGCCGCCCGGGTCTTGTACGATTTTGACGTGCCCCAGCTCCGAGCCTGGCGGCCGCCACTGCACGGGGTCGCCGAGGTGTTGCACGCGCGCTTCGACGAGCACGCCTACCCCATGCACGCCCATGACACGTGGGCCGTGCTGCTCGTCGACTCCGGTGCCGTCCGCTACGACCTGGACCGGCACTCCCGCGGCGCGTTCGGTGATCTCGTCACCGTGCTGCCCCCGCGGGTTCCGCACAACGGCACCTCGGCCCGGCCCGGTGGTTTCCGCAAACGGGTCCTCTACCTGGAGGCCGACCAGCTGCCCGCCGGGCTGATCGGCGCCAGCGTCGACGCGCCCGCCATCGCCGACCGGGCCCTGCACGCCGCGATCTCCCGCGTGCACCGCCTGATCCGCGACCCCGGTGACGCCCCGCTGGCCGAGAGTCTGCTGGTCCTGGCGCTGGATCGGCTACGGGTCCGGCTCGGCGCCCCGGAACCGCCGCGCCCACCGGGCCGGGCCGCCGCCCACGCGCTGCGCGACCTGCTGGAGGACAACGTGGTGGCCGGCCTGCCGTTGCCGGTGGCGGCGGCGACGCTGCACTTCGACGCCGCCCACCTGGTCCGCTCGTTCCGCGGCGAGTTCGGCATGAGCCCCCACCAGTACCTGATCTCCCGCCGCGTCGACCTGGCCCGCCACCTGATCCTGACCGGCCGCCCGTTGCGCCAGGTGGCGGCCGACGCCGGTTTCCACGACCAGCCCCACCTGAACCGCCACTTCAAACGCATCCTCGGCGTCACCCCCGGCCACTTCGCCGACCTGGCACCACCCGGAACCCGGCACGACACCGATCGACGGCCGCGGTTATAGTGCCGCTCGCGGAAGTCCTGATCGGACCGGACGCCGCACGGGGAGACGTTCGTGAACCATCGGATCGCCGCCGGGACCGCCGCCGGTGCGGCGCTGGCGACGCTGCTGGCCGGGTGTTCGGCCGGTCCGCCGAGGAACCGGGCGGACCCGGCCGGCGCGCTGACCCTGGCACGGACCGAACTGGAGAAGGACACTTACCGGCTCACCACGGCGTTGGGCACCACCGTTCTGATGACCGGCGTGGTGGATCCCGTCACCAGGAACTCGGAGACCGTCTGGACCCGTGCCCGGCAGGACACCACCGTCCGCCGGATCGACGGGGTGAACTACGTCCGGTTCCCGCCGGAGCAAGCCGGCGGCGACGACCGGAAGTGGGAGACGGTGCGGACGCCTGAGGGCGGCGGCCTGGCCTCTTTCGACGCCTCCTCGATCCTGGGCAGTCTCGCGACGGTCGCCGAGCCGCGGTGGGCCGACTACGACACGGTCGAAGGCGTCATCGACCTGACCACGTTCTCCGAGTCGCTCGGGCCCTCCCCCGCCGGGATCGACCCGCAGCCGCCCCGGATGGTCGCGTTCCAGGCCGACATCGAGGGCCGCGGGCGGCTCGCCGAGCTACGGGTCACGACGGCCTCCGCTGTCCACGCCGTGACCTTCTCCGAGTTCGGCACCCCCGTCGACGTCAAGGTGCCGCCGGCCGCGGACACCTACCCCGATTGACCCGTCACGGGACCATCCAGCCCAGCACCGGGGTCGCCTGCAGGGTGACCAGGACACACATGAACAGCAGCAGGATCAGGCTCCAGCCGACCACCCGGCGGAACAGGTCGCCTTCCTTGCCGGCCATGCCGACCGCGGACGCGGCGATCGCCAGGTTCTGCGGGCTGATCATCTTGCCGAGGACACCGCCGGACGAGTTCGCCGCCGCCAGCAGCAGCGGGTCCAGGCCGGCCTGCGCCGCGGTCTGCACCTGCAGGGCGCCGAACAGCGCGTTCGCCGACGTGTCGGAACCGGTCACGGCCACGCCGATCCAGCCGAGGATCGACGACAGGAACACGAACGCGGTGCCGGCCCCGGCCAGGAACTCGCCGAGGGTCGCGGTCTGCCCGGACTGGTTCAGCACGTACGCCAGGGCCAGCACCGCCATCACGGTCACGATGGCGTGGCGCAACTCGGCGTACGTACGACCATAGGCCCGAACCGCGGCCCCGGGCCGAACCCGCAGCACGATCGCGGTGAGAATGCCCGCAAAGATCATCAGGGTGCCGGCCGCCGGCAGCCAGCCGAAGGTGAAGTTGATCGACGACAGCGGTTTGCCGTTGGCACCGATCACGTCCAGCCCGGGCCAGGGAAAGACGACCGTCCACGGCTCGGCGGCCAGCGCCTTCTTGACCGGCCCCAGATTGGCGATCGAAAAGATCAAAATAATGATCAGATACGGCCCGTACGCCCGGAGCACCTCAACCGGCGAGTCGCGCTCCGGCGCCGCCGTCGCCACGTCGGCCGACGCAGACGCTCGCACCGGCTGGGGCCTTCCCTCCACCGCAGCGTCCCGCTCGGGCACCCCCTCCTGCCCGGCGGCCGACCTGATCGACGGATCCGTGGTGGTGGGTGAGTCCGGCGACGACGGAGAGTCGGGCCGATCCGCGCCGACCGACAAGGCCGCCGAGGTCGGGGACGCCGGGGAGGCGTGCAGGTCCGGGGACTCGGTGGGGCGCCAGACCCGTAGCAGCAGGACGACCGCTGCGGCGGCGAGCAGGGCGGCGATGATGTCGGTCAGCGGGACCGAGATGTAGTTGGAGGCCACGAACTGGGCCAGCCCGAAGACCAGGCCGGCGACGATCGCGGCCGGCCAGGTCTGCCGCACGCCGCGCCGGCCGTCGACCACGGCGACCAGCACCAGCGGCACGATCACCGCCAGGATCGGGGTCTGCCGGCCGACCATCGCGCCGAGCGTGTCGGTGGTGAGGCGCGGGTCGGCGACGGCGCCGGACGTCACCGTGCCGAGGGTGACGATCGGGGTGGCCAGGGCGCCGAACGCGACCGGCGCGGTGTTCGCGATCAGCGCGACGGCGGCGGCCCGCAGCGGCGGGAACCCGAGCGCCATCAGCATCACCACGGTCACCGCGACCGGCGTGCCGAACCCGGCGAGCGCCTCCAGGAGCGCCCCGAAGCAGAAAGCCACGATGATCGCCTGGATCCGCATGTCCGGGCTGACCCGTTCCATCGACCGGCGCAGCACGTCGAAGTGCCCGCTGACGACGGTCAGGTTGTAGACCCAGATCGCGTTGACGACGATCCACAGGATCGGGAAGAACCCGAACGCCGCACCCTCGGTCGCGGACAGCAGCGCCTGCCCGGCCGGCATCGAGTAGACCGCGATCGCGACGGCGAGAGACACCCCGAGCGAGATCAACCCGGCCAGCCAGGCCCGCATCCGCAGGACCCCGAGCAGCAGGAACAGCGTCAGCAACGGCAGCGCGGCGAAGATCGCCGACAGCGCGACGGAGCCGCCGACCGGGTCGGTCACGATCGTGAACTGTTCGAACATGGCAGCCATCCAGGTTCGTCGATCACCTTTACGGCAATCTACACCTGGTACGCGATCTCGCCACCCACGATCGTGCCCAGCACCCGCAGGTCGCGGATCTCCTCGGCCGCCACCGCCACCGGATCCCGGTCCAGCACCGCGAGATCGGCCAGCAGCCCCGGCACGATGCGGCCCTTCACGTGCTCCTGATGGGTGGCGTACGCCGAACCATGGGTGTAGGCCCGCAGCGCCTGCGCCGCGGTCAGCGCCTCGGACGGCACGAACGGCGCCCCCGACGCGGTACGCCGGTTCACCATGTCGTGCAGCCCCCACAACGGCGGCGAGTCCACGACCGGGGCGTCCGAACTGCCCGGCAGCTCCACCCCCGCGTCCACCCAGGTCCGCATCCGGTACAGCCCGGCCGCCCGCTCCGGCCCCATCGCCGCCAGCAGCCCGTCCCCGATCTCGGACACGAACCGCCCCTGCGGCACCGGGATCAGCCCCAGCTCGACGATCCGCCGCACCTGCCCGGGGCTCGCCACCGCACAGTGCTCGATCCGGTGCCGGGTGTCCGCCCGCGGGAACGACCGCTGCGCCTCGGCGTACGCGTCGAGGACCACGTCGAGCGCCGCGTCCCCGATCGCGTGTGTCGCCACCTGCCAGCCGTTGCGGTGCGCCCCGACGATCTGGGACCGCAGGTCACCGGCGTCCACCCGCAGATAGCCCCGCTCCCCCGGCGCGTCGTGGTAGTCACAGCACATCGCCGCGGTACGCCCGATCAGCGACCCGTCCGAGACGATCTTCACCCCGCCGACCCGCACCCAGTCGTCACCCAGGCCGGACCGCAGGCCCAGGTCCAGCCCGAACCCGTTCTCCCCGCCCCCGATCGGCCCGAAGTCGTGCAGCGCCTCGATGTACGGCATCACCGTCGCGCGTACCCGCAGCAGTCCGGAGTCCCGGGCGTCCTGGAACGCCCGCAGATCGGCCCGGGTGCTGCCCAGCCCGCCGACCCCGCCGATCCCCGGCTCGGTGACGCTGGTGATCCCCTCGGCCAGACAGTGCTCCGACGCCGCCGCCAGGGCCTGCGCCATCTGCGGCAACGGCACCGGGAACAGCACCGCCGACACCGGGTTCATCGCCGTCTCCTGCAGCAGCCCGGTCGGCACCCCGCGGTCGCGGACCACCGTGCCGCCGGGCACGTCCGGCAGAGCGTCCAGCCCGGTGAACCCGGCCGCCCGTGCCGCCGCCGAGTTCGCCACCGCCATGTGTTTGGACGTGTGCACCAGCCACACCGGATGCTCCGGTGCGATCCGGTCCAGCTGCTGCGCCGTCGGATGCACGCCGATCTTGTTCTGGTCGTAGCCGTTGCCGATCACCCACGCGCCGGCCGGCACCCGCCCCACCCGCTCGGCGACCGCGTCCAGCAGCGCCTCCAGCGTCGGCGCCACCGAGACCGACAGGTCCAGCTGCAGCTTCTCCCTACCGACCATGGAGAAGTGCTGGTGCGCGTCGTGGAAACCGGGCACCACCGTCGCGCCGCCCAGATCCACCACCCGGTGCGCGGTGACCCCGTCCAGGTCGTCGTCGAGCGCGGCGATCCGCCCCCGCCACACCCCGGCCCGGCGAGCCGTCGGCCGGGCGTCGTCCACCGTCCGGAACAGCGCGTTCTCGAAGATCACGTCGAGTTTCATCAGGCGCTCCGGACCTGGCGGCGGTTGTGGGCGGCCAGACCCACCACACCGGCGACCGTGACCAGCAGGATGATCACGTAGAAGACCGCGATCCCGCCCCAGCCACCGGTCCGGTTCACGATGAACTGGGCGATGAACGGGGTGGTGCCACCGATCAGCGTCGAACACAGCTGGTAGCTCACCGAGATCCCGGTGTACCGCACCTCGGGCGGGAACGCCGCCGCCAGGAAACCCGCCAGCACCGCGTAGTACGCCGAACCCGTAATGATGCTCAGCACCAGACCGAGCAGGATCGCGCCCGGCTGCGCCGTCTGCACCAGCAGGAACATCGGCAGGGCCACCACCACGTTGCCGAGCAGCGCCACCGTCATGAACCGGGCCGGGCCGACCCGCTCGGCGATCAGCGCCGCGAACGGCTGCCACAGGAACTGCACGATCGCCAGGACCAGCAGGATGTTCAGCATCGTCTGCCGCGGCACCGCCAGCTCCGACGTGGTGTACGACAGCATGAACGTGTTGGTGAAGTACGCCGCCCCGATGCCGCTCACACTCGCCATCAGCGCGAACACCACCGCGACCGGGTGCCGGGTCAGCACCTGCATGATCGGCGCCCGCTCCGGCTTCCGCTCCTCCACCCGCGCGGTGAACTCCGGCGTCTCCTCCACCTTCAGCCGCACCACCAGGCCGATCACCACCAGCACCGCGCTGATCAGGAACGGCACCCGCCAGCCCCAGGACAGGAACGCCGCGTCGTCCAACTGCGACGCCGCCAGGAACGCGAGGGTCGCCAGGATGCTGCCGGCCGGTGAGCCCTGCTGCACGAACATGCCGGCGAAGATGCCCCGGCCCTTCTCGGCGCTCTCCGACGCCATCAGCACCGCGCCGCCCCACTCGCCGCCGACCGCGACACCCTGCAGGAACCGCAGCAGCACCAGCAGGACCGGGGCGGCCACCCCGATCGTGTGGTACCCGGGCAGCAGGCCGATGCAGGTGGTCGCGGCGCCCATCAGGACCAGCGTGGTCACCAGCGTGCCGCGCCGGCCGAACCGGTCACCCAGATGCCCGAAGATCACGCCGCCCAGCGGCCGGGCCACAAACCCCACCCACAGCGTCGCGAACGACGCCAGCAGCCCGGCCGCCGGACTCGCCGACGGGAAGAAGACCGTCCCGAAGACGAGCGCGGCGGCGGTGCCGAAGATGTAGAAGTCGTACCACTCGACGGCGGTGCCGACGAAGGAGGCTATGCCCGCGCGCCGGGCACGCGCCGCGCGCTCCGGGGCGGTATCCAGTGTCGCCATCGTGTTTCTCCTGTTCGGCGAGGTGTCCGGTTCAGCCTCGACGGCCCGGCCCTTGCCGTCCAATGCCGGATGGTTGCGGTCTCCTTGCCTCTGAGGCAATGCGAGGATGCCGGCATGGAACTCCGCGTCCTGCGCTACTTCGTCGCCGTCGCCGAGGCGGGCAGCCTCACCGCCGGTGCCGACGCCGTCCGCATCAGCCAGCCCGCCGTCTCCCGCCAACTGCGCGCCCTGGAACGTGAGCTCGGCGCCGACCTGTTCACACGTGGCAACGGCCCGCTCCGGCTGACCCGCGCCGGGGACCGCATGCTCGTCGTGGCCCGTGACCTGCTGCGCCGGGACGCGATGGCCCGCCAGATCCTGCGCATCGAGGACCACACCGACCTGAGCGGCACCCCCGATCTCACCGTCGTCGCGCCGCTGGCCACCCTGCACGACATGCTCGCGCCGCTGATCGCCGAACGCGGCGCGTCCCTGCCGGTGATCGACGGCATCGAGATGGAACCGGCCGCCGTCTTCGACCAGATCCACGCCCTCGGCGCCGACCTCGGCCTGTCCACCTATCCTCCACCGGCCGGCTGGCGGTCCCGGCGGCTACCGGACATCCCGCTGTACGCCCAGGTCGCGCACGACCACCCGTACGCGGGACTGCCCCGGGTGGAACTGACCGATCTCCTGAACGACCCGCTGATCGTCATGAACCGCACCAACATGGCCCGCCTGGTCGTCGACGAGGCCCTGGCCGCCCTCGACCGCAGCCCCGCCCACCTGATCGAGATGCGGTCGTCGCTGCTGGCCCAGGGCGTGGCGGCGTCCGGCCGGGGCGTGGCCCTGCTGACCAACTGGCCCCGCTTCGACCTGGCCACGGTCCCGGTGACGGTGACCGGACAACCGGTCCGCATCCCGATGTACGCGGGCTGGGATCCTACGCACTACGCAGCCGACGTCCTGACCCGCTTGATCGACGAGATAGAGGTCTTCTGCGGTCGCGTAGTCAACGCCATACCCCCTAGAGCATCCTAGGAGACTAGTCATTTGGCAACTTGGCGATCGCCGCAGTGCCGCGATCGTCGCGGTGCCGAGGGGTCGAGGTGTTGAGGGGTCGAGGTGTTGAGGGGTCGAGGTGTTAAGGGGTCGCGGTGTCGAGGGGCCGCGGTGCCGAGCGTCAGCGCAAGGCGTGCACAGCCCGCTCCCACGGGAAGGCCGCGATCGCCTCGGCGCCGTCGGGAGTGTCGTGCGGCTCCCACTCACCGGGGCCGAACAGGACCGTCACGCCCTCCGCGCGCAGCTGTTCCACACTGCGCCGGAACGGTTCCCGAACGGCCAGGGCCCGGTTGACGTAGGGCAGCACCACCACCGGAATCCCCAGGCCGGGCGATTCGGCGAGCAGCCCCAGCACATATGTGTCGGCGATGCCGAGCGCGAACTTGTTGATCGTGTTGTAAGTGGCCGGCGCCAGGATGATCGCGTCCGGCCGGGGTGGCCGGGGATCGGTGGGCGCCCGGTATCTGCTGCGCACCGCCCGCCCGGTCTGCTCCTGAAGCGCCGCCGCGTCGATGAAGGCCAGCGCCGACGGCGTGGCCACCACCTGCACCTCCCACCCGTCGGCCTGGGCCAACGTCACCAGCCGCCCGACCTCACCGGCCGCGCCGGAAGCACAGACCAGAACGTAGAGCACCCGCCGCTCATTGATCATCGACCCACGATAGGCAGGCCGGGAAAGCCGCGGGTGAGGAGGGGGAAACGGCTGGCGGG
>NZ_BOMG01000074.1 GCF_016862075.1 Actinoplanes couchii
GAGGGGAAACCGCCAGCGGGGCGCGAAGCGGCGGGCCGGGAGGGCGAGCGGTGGGCGGGGGAACGGCCGGCCGGGCCGGAAACGGTGGGCGGGACGGTCAGTCCTGCAAGGCCTGCCAGATGCGGTCGGCGGTGTAGGGGAGTTCGGTCAGGCGGATGCCGAGGGCGTCACGCAGGGCGTTGGCCAGGGCCGGTGACACCGGGTTGTACGGGGACTCGCTCATCGACTTGGCGCCCAGCGGCCCGATCGTATCGGTGGTCCGCGCGAAGTGGACCTCCGTGTACGGAACGTCGGCCATCGTCGGGAGGTGGTACTGACGGAACGCCGCCGTGGTCACCCGGCCCGAGGAGTCCAGGTCGACGTGTTCGGACAGGGTCGCGCCCAGCGCCTGCGCCACACCGCCCTCGATCTGGCCGCGCAGCTGCAGCGGGTTCATCACGGTCCCCGCGTCGGCGCTGTGCACCGACCGCAGGATCCGCAGCTCGCCGGTCTCCGGGTCGACGGCCACCCGGAAGAACTGGGCGTTGAACGCGACCGACCGGGGCGTACCGTCGAAATGGCCGTGTGCGACGACCGGACCGCCTGCCTTGACCACCAGGTCGGTGAGCGGGATCGGGCCGACGCCGGAGGCGCTGAGGAAGTGCGCCTCGGCGGGCGTGCGGTCGGCGAGCGCCAGCAGCTGGGCGCGCAGCGAACGGGCGGCCAGCAGCACCGCCTTGCCCGCGACGACCACGCCGGTGCTGGCGAAGGCCCCGGTGTCGTGCCGGACCACGTCGGTGTCGGACTGGCGGATCACGATCCGGTCGGGGCTGGTGCGGAGTTCGTCGGCGACGATCTGGGCGTGCACGGTGGTGCTGCCGTTGCCGAACTCGGCGGTGCCGACGGACAGCTCGTAGCGGCCGTCCGGCAGCAGCGCCACCGAGGCGTCGGCGTAGTGCCCGCCGGGCGGCCCGGCCGCGATCATCGCGATCGCCATCCCGTCGCCGACGAGCCAGCCGGGCGGGCCCTCGTCGGCGGTGGCGTAGGCGGCACGCATCCGGTCCAGGCACTGGTCCAGGCCGTAGCTGGCGATGCCGAGGTCGGGCACGTGGCCGCCGGGCGCGGTCAGGTCGTCGCCGGGCCGCACCACGTTGATCTCCCGGAACGTGACCGGGTCCATCCCGATCATCCGGGCCACCTCGTCGAGGGTCTGCTCGACGGCGAACGTGACCTGCCCCAGCCCGTAGCCACGGAAAGCCCCGGCGGGCACGGTGTGGGTGTAGACGGAATACGCGTCTGTCCGGATATTTCCGCACTTGTACACGGCGACCGTCTCGTGACAACCGTGGTGCATCACCGAAGGGCCGTGATTGCCGTATGCCCCCGTGTTGACCAGCACGTTCAGCTGTAGAGCGGTGATGGTCCCGTCGCGGCGGGCGCCGGCCTTGACAAAAACGACGAACGGATGCCGCGTGGTAGCCCCGTGGAACTGCTCCGCCCGGGTGAACTCCCACTTCACCGGCCGCCCGGTCCGCAGCACGGCCAGCGCGACCAGATCCTCGGCGAGCATCTCCTGCTTGCCCCCGAATCCACCGCCCACCCGCCCGGCGACAACACGCACCTTGTCGAGAGGAAAGCCGAAGAGCCGGGCGACGGCCCGCCGGGTCAGGAACGGCGTCTGCGTGCTCGACCGGATCACCAGCCGATCGTCGTCGTCGAGCCACCCCACCGCACCGTGCGTCTCCAGGCTCGCGTGCTGCACCCGAGGTGTCCGGAACGTCGCGGACCAGACGGCATCAGCCTCGGCGAACCCGGCGGCGACGTCCCCGATCGACGCGTGCAACTCCCCCACCACGTTCGCGTCCGCCCGCGCGATCCCCTGACCGGCGCCCTTGTCCCCGTGCACCAGCGGCGCCCCCGGCAGCATGGCAAGAGCGGGATCAAGGACGGCTTCGCGTACGTCGTACGAAATCCGCAGTTTTCGCACCCCCTCCTCCGCGGCCGCCTCGGAGACCGCGACCACCGCGGCGACGCGCTGCCCGGCGAAGCGCACCACCTCGTCGAGAACGCGCGTGTCGTAGGGGTCCTCCGCCTCCCGCTCGTGCTGCCCGGTGGAGAACAGCCGGTCCGGCGAGTCCTTGTGGGTGAGCACCGCCTCCACCCCCGGCACCGCGAGCGCGTCGCTGGTGTCGATGTCGACGATCCGGGCATGCGCGTGCGGCGACCGCAGGACCTTCAAATGCAGCAGCTCCGGTACGTCTACGTCGAACGTGTACCGCGCGGTTCCCGTCACGACCTGTGGCCCGGCTGGTGCCCCGAGATTGGAGCCGACGACCGGGCCGCCGCGTGTGCAAGCGGGAGCCGCCCGGCCTTCCACCGCGTCCAGGACCGCTCGGTATCCCGTACAGCGGCAGAGGTTGCCTTTGAAGGATCGTGGCAGATCGTCACGCTGGGCATCGGTCAGAGCAGCGGTTGTCATGATCATGCCGGCGGTGCAGAACCCGCATTGGAAGCCTTGCGCGTCGAGAAAGTTCTGCTGAACCGGGTGCAGTTCACCGTCGGGCCCGGCCAGGCCCTCGACCGTGGTGACCTGATGCCCCAGCGCGCGGAAGGCCGGGTAGACGCAGGAGTGCACCGGCTTGCCGTCGACATGCACCGTGCACGCCCCGCAGTCCCCCGCGTCGCAGCCCTTCTTGACCCCGGAACAGCCCTCTTCCCGCAGGTAGGTGCGCAGGCACTGGCCGGCTTTCGGTGCCCGCTCGTGCGGAGTCCCATTGATCTCGATCGTCATGCGGTCTCCGAGAGTTCAGCGATGATCTGTGCCGCGTAGAGCCGGGTGAGATGTCGGCGCCAGGCCGGGCTGCCGTGCACGTCGTCAACCCAATCGCGCAATTCGTCCAGATTTTGCGTGACATGGGGCCGCTCGGTGGACGCGGTCACCGTCAGTGACACCCCACCGCCCGGGTCGATCCGCCCGATCACCAGCGCCGCCGACCGGCCATGACGAAACAACGACCCGCGGCGGTACGCCGTCCGAGCGGTGAGCGTGGCCAGCGGCAACCGGATCGCCCGCAGGAACTCGCCGTCCCGCAGCACCGTGGTCCCCACCCCGGTCACGAACGCGGCAGCCGGCACCAGACGCTCGACCGCATCCGGCCCGACCAGCACACACGTGCCGTCGAGGGCCACGCTCAGCGAGATCATCGGCCCGGCCGGCAGCGCCGCGCACAGGTTCCCGCCGACGGTGGCGACGTTCCAGATCTTGAACGAGGCGAGGAACGCGTGACAACACTGCCCGACGAGCGGATAGGCCGCCAGCCCCTCGGCGAGCTCGGCGATGGTGCAGGTGGCCGCGACCTCGACATGATCGTCACGGAACGTGAGTGGTGGCCATCCGGCGGCGGTCAGATCGAGCAGCCGGTTGATCTCTGGTCGTGGCTCGCCGAACAGCGCGGTGCCGCCGCCCAGCCAGGCGTCCCCGGGCCGCCACTGGCCGGGCGTGGCGGGGCTGACCACTTCGGTGACCGTGTGCAGATCCACAAAAACACGCTACGCGCCTCATGTTTCTGTTCCCGGCGATCTTTTCGAGCCCCGGCAGAACCTGCCGTCCGCTCCCACCGGTCGGGACCTTCGGCCCTGATCACGGGTGAAGTGCCTGGTCAAGAGTGGGCATGACATTGGGGAAAGGACAGCGGTGGACGCGCTCGATATCTCGCGGTGGCAGTTCGGCATCATCACCGTGTATCACTACATCTTCGTTCCGATAACGATCGGGCTCTCCTTCCTGGTAGCGGGTATTCAGACGGCATGGGTCCGTACCGGTAAGGAGAAATACCTCCGGGCCACCAAGTTCTGGGGCAAACTCTTCCTGATCAACTTCGCGATCGGTGTCGTCACCGGGATCGTGCAGGAGTTCCAGTTCGGCATGAACTGGTCGGCGTACTCCCGCTTCGTCGGTGACATCTTCGGGGCGCCACTGGCCATCGAGGGGCTGCTGGCCTTCTTCCTGGAATCCACGTTCCTCGGCCTGTGGATCTTCGGCTGGGACAGGCTGCCGAAACGTGTGCACCTGGCGACGATCTGGATCGCGGCGACCGGCACGCTGATGTCGGCCTACTTCATCCTGGCCGCCAACTCGTGGATGCAGCACCCGGTCGGCTGGACCATGGGCGACGGCCGTGCCGAGCTGACCAGCATCTGGGCGGTGCTCACCAACTCCACCACCCTGGTCACGTTCCCGCACACCGTCACCGCCTGTTTCCTGACCGCGGGCGCGCTGCTGATCGCGGTCAGCGCCTGGCACGTCAAGCGCGGCAACTCCGACGACGTGTTCCGGCCGTCGCTCAAACTCGGCGCGTGGGTGGCCCTGATCGCCGGGCTCGGCGTGATGATCACCGGCGACATCCAGGCCCGGGTGATGACTGAACAGCAGCCGATGAAGATGGCCGCCGCCGAAGCGCTCTACGACACCACCGACTCGGCGTCGTTCTCCGCGTTCACCGTCGGCTCGCTGGACGGCTCCGAGGAGATCTGGTCGGTCCGGGTGCCGTTCCTGCTGTCCCTGATGGCGACCGGCGACCCGTCCGGAGAGGTCGAAGGAATCAACGACATCCAGCGGGAGTACGAACAACGGTACGGAGCCGGGGACTACGTGCCGAACGTTCCGGTCTCGTACTGGTCGTTCCGGCTGATGATCGGATTCGGCGCGCTGGCCATGGTGATCGCGGCCGCGGTCCTCTGGTTCACCCGCGGCGGCCGGCGCCCGCAGTCCCGCTGGCTCTGGATCGCCGGGGTCGCCACCGTCGCCATGCCGCTGCTGGCCAACTCGTTCGGCTGGATCTTCACCGAGATGGGCCGGCAGCCGTGGAGCGTGTTCGGGCTGCTCAAGACCGCCGACTCGGCGTCGCCGTCGGTGTCCACGGCGGAGGCCGCGACCGGTCTGATCGTGCTCACCGTGGTCTACGGGGCGCTGGCCGTCGTCGAGTTCGCGCTGTTCATCAAGTACGCCAAAGCCGGCGCCCCGTCGATCGAGCCACCGGCCGCGGACGACGACGCCGACAAACCGCTCGCGTTCGCCTACTGAGGGCCTTCTGACATGGAACTCACCACCTTCTGGTTCATCCTGATCGCCGTCCTCTGGGCCGGCTACTTCCTCCTCGAAGGCTTCGACTTCGGCGTCGGCATCCTGCTGCCGGTCCTCGGTAGGGACGACAGGTCGCGGCGGCTCGCCATCAACACCATCGGCCCGGTCTGGGACGGCAACGAGGTCTGGCTGATCGTCGCCGGCGGCGCCACGTTCGCCGCGTTCCCCGAGTGGTACGCCACCCTGTTCTCCGGCTTCTTCCTGCCGCTGCTGCTGATCCTGGTGGCGCTGATCGTCCGCGGGGTCGCCTTCGAATACCGCCACAAGCGGGAGTCGGCACGCTGGAAGCAGGGCTGGGACCTGTGCATCTTCTGGGGCAGCCTGGTCCCGGCGATCCTGTGGGGCGTGGCGTTCGGCAACATCGTCCGCGGCGTGCCGATCGACGCCCAGCACGAATACGTCGGCGGCTTCGTCAATTTGCTGAACCCGTACGCGCTGCTCGGCGGCCTGACCACCCTCGCGTTGTTCACCCTGCACGGCGCGGTGTTCCTGGCCCTGAAGACGGACGGCCCGATGCGCGCCGAAGCCGGCAGACTCGCCACCCGGCTGGCCCTGGCCGCGGTCCCGATCGCCGCCGGTTTCCTGGCGTGGACCGCCATCACCGACCCGGACGACTGGGGCATCGCCCTGTCCGTGCTGGCGGCCCTCACCTTGCTGGCATCGGTCCAGCTGACCCGGATCCGCCGCGAGGGCTGGGCGTTCACCGCCACCGCGGCCACCATCGTCCTGGCGGTGGCGGCCCTGTTCACCACCCTGTTCCCCAATGTGATGCCGTCCACCCTGGACCCCGCGAACAGCCTGACGGTCCTGAACGCGTCCTCCACCCCCTACACCCTGAAGGTGATGACCTGGGTGGCCGTCCTGTTCACCCCACTGGTCCTCCTCTACCAGGCCTGGACCTACTGGGTCTTCCGCAAACGCCTGAAGCTGAGCGACATCCCAGCCTGACCCACCGACCCAGCTCCTCACCTTCCAGCCGCCACACCTGACCGCCTCGCCCCTTCCCGCTCGCCGTTGTTCGGTGGGCGGGGCTCCGGAAGGAACCCGATGAAGCCGCTGGACCCCCGGCTCCTCAGGTATGCGCGTGCCACCCGGACCTACCTCGCGGCGACCGTCGTCCTCGGCGGGATCCATGCCGTGCTGCTGATCGCCCAGGCTGTCCTGCTCGCCGACGCGATCACCGCGGTCTTCCTGGACGGCGCCGGCATCGGTGACCTGACCACCGGGATCCTCGGATTCACCACTCCGGTGCTGGTGGCGCTGGTCGCGGTGATCGCCGCGAAGGCGGCGGTCGCCTGGCTCCAGGAGGTCGCATCGGCTCGCTCGGCCGCCGCGGTCAAGAGCCAGCTCCGCAACCGCCTCCTCGCCCACGTCGCCGCCCTCGCCCCACACCCTGACCCGATAAATACCGAAAAGAGGGACAAGGAAGAAGGCATCGACCGACCGCTCACCGAAGGCAAGGCGGGGAACACCGCGGGGCTTCCCACGGAGGCCAAAGAGAAGGACGGCGAGCGGCCTTCCGCAGACGGCAAAACGAGGGGCGCCGGGCAGCTTTCCGCGGACGGTGAGGCGAGGGGGGCTGGGCGGCTTGCTGCTGGGGAGGTTGTGGCGTTGGCTGGGGATGGGCTGGATGCGCTTGACGACTACTTTGCGAAGTATCTTCCGCAGCTTGTGCTTGCTGTTCTGGTTCCGGGGATTCTGCTGAGCCGGCTTTTGCCTGCTGACCTTGTTGCAGTGGGGACCATTGCGGTCACGTTGCCGTTGATTCCGTTGTTCATGGCTCTGGTCGGGATGCATACCGAGGCTCAGAACCGGCGGCAGTTCCGGTTGCTCTCGCGGCTCTCCCATCACTTTCTTGATGTTGTCGCCGGGCTTCCCACGCTCAAGCTCTTCGGGCGGGCACGAGCCCAAGCCGGGATCATTCGGCGGATCAGTGATGAGCAGCGGCGGCACACCATGCGTACGCTGCGGACCGCCTTTTTGTCCTCGCTTGTTCTGGAACTGCTTGCCACCCTGTCCGTTGCGCTCGTCGCCGTGGGGATCGGGCTTCGGCTCGTGTCCGGGAACCTTGATCTCGCCACCGCCCTGCTCGTGCTGATCCTTGCCCCCGAGGCTTACCGGCCCCTTCGTGAAGTGGGGGCGCACTTCCACGCCAGCGCCGAAGGACTGGCCGCTGCCGAAGAAGTGTTCGCCGTGCTGGAGACGCCGCTCCCGGTCCTCGGGAAACGTGCGCCGGTCTCGGGGGACATCGTGTTCGACGGGGTGGAGGTTCGGTTTCCGGGGCGGTCGGGGACTGCTCTGCGGCTCGACGCCACCATCAGGACCGGGGAGATCGTCGCGCTCACCGGGCCGTCGGGGTGCGGGAAGTCCACGGCGCTGAACGTGCTGCTCGGCTTCGTCAGTCCTACGGCGGGACGGGTGACCGTCGGTGGCGTACCGCAACAGGAATTTGATCTTGAAGCCTGGCGGCGGCGCATCGCGTGGGTGCCTCAGCGACCGCATCTCTTCGCGTCGTCGGTTTATGACAACATCGCGCTGCCGGACGGCCTGGCCGCGCCTGTTCCCTTTCCTGAAGTGGTCGCGGCGGCGCAGGCGGCCGGGGCCGACGGGTTCGTCCGGGAGTTGCCGGAGAGCTATTCGACGGTGCTCGGGGACGACGGGACCGGGCTGTCCGCGGGGCAACGGCAGCGGATCGCGCTGGCCCGGGCTTTTCTGCGGGACGCGCCGATCGTCCTGCTCGACGAACCCACCGCCAACCTGGACGCCGGGACCGCCGCCGAGGTGATGGCCGCGATCCGGCGGCTGGCCGCCGGACGCACCGTGCTGATCGCCGCGCACCGTCCGGAACTGATCGCTCTCGCCGACCGTGTCGTCCCCCTGACCGAGAACCTGGTGCCGGCATGACCGTCTCCGCCGTCCCCTCTGACCGCCACCCTGGTGCCGGCATGGTCATCTCCACCGTCGCCCCGGACCGACGACCTGATAGTGGCGCGGCCATCTCCGTCGGCTCCCTGATCCGGCCGGCCGCCGGGCGGCTGAGTCTGGCCGTCCTCGCGGGGGTGGGCGCCGCCGGGGCCGCGGTGGCGTTGACCGCCTGCTCGGCGTGGCTGATCTCGCGGGCCGCCCTGCACCCGCCGGTCCTGCATCTGATGGTGGCGATCGTCGCGGTCCGGGCCTGCGGGCTCAGCCGGGGTGTGCTGCGTTACCTGGAACGGCTGGTCGGGCACGACGCCGCGTTCCGGATCCTGACCGACGTGCGGGTGCGGCTCTGGACCCGCCTGGAACGCCTCGCGCCCGCCGGGCTCGCCGACTTCCGCCGCGCCGACCTGGCCCGGCGGCTCGCCGCCGACGTCGACGCGGTGCTCGACCTGATCACCCGGGTGGTGCTGCCGTACGCGGTGGCCGGCGTGATCGGGCTCGCCTCGGTCCTGGTCGTCGGGGTGCTGGTCCCGGTGGCCGGGCTGGCCCTGGCCGTCGCGCTGCTGGTGGTCGGCGCCGGTGTGCCGGTGCTGCAGCGGGCCGCCGCCCGGCGTGCCGACGGACGGCTGGCGCCGCTGCGGGCCGAACTCGCCACCGGGGTCGTCGATCTGCTGCACGGTCTGCCCGATCTCGCCGCGTACGGTGCCACCCGCGACCGTCTCGACCGCCTCGCCGCCGTCGACGCCCGGCTCACCGACACGTCCCGCCGGTCCGCCGCCACCGCCGGGCTGGGCGCCGCGGTGACCGCCCTGAGCACCGGGGCCGCGGTACTGGCCGGGCTGGTCGCGGGTGCCGTCGCTGTCCGTTCCGGATCACTGCCCGGCGAGTTGCTGGCGCTGATCGTGCTGACACCGCTGGCGGTTTTCGAGATCGCCGCACCGCTTCCGACGGCGGCGCAGCGCTGGGCGACGGCCCGGGTCTCGCTGCGGCGCCTGACCGAACTCTGGCAGACCCCGGACCCGATCCACGACGACCCGAGTTCCACGCCCACGGCCGCGGCCGCGCGGAAGAACGACGACGCGAGCCCCGGGCCTGCGCGGGGAAACAGCGGATTGGCCGTGCCGGAGATGCGGGTCGACGGGGTCACCGCGGGCTGGGTCGGTGGGCGTACCGCAATCAACGGGGTTGACCTGGTGTTGCCCTCCGGAGGGCGGGTGGCTCTGGTCGGGCCCAGCGGCTCCGGCAAGAGCACCGTCGCGGCGCTGCTCGTGCGCTTCCTGGACCCGCGGGAAGGACGGGTGACCATGGACGGGCGGGATCTGCGGGAGATCCCGGCGGACGAGGTGCGGCGGGTCGTCGGCTATCTGCCGGAGGACTCCTCCCTGTTCGACACCACGATCGGCGACAACCTGCGGATCGGGCGGCCCGGGGCGAGCGACACCGACCTGCGGGAGGCGCTGCGCCAGGCGCGGCTGCTGGACTGGGTGGAGACTCTCCCGGACGGGCTGGACACGCTGGTCGGCGAGCACGGGATGGCGCTCTCCGGCGGGCAGCGGCGGCGCCTCGCCCTGGCCCGGCTGCTGCTCGGCGACGCCCGGGTGCTGATCTTCGACGAGCCGACCGAGCACCTCGACGACGAGACCGCCGCCGCGCTGACCCGCGACCTGATGGCGGCGGCCGGTGAGCGCACGGTTCTGCTGATCACCCACCGGACCGATCTGACCGGCCTGGCGGTCACCCGCCTCCGGTGAGCACGACCGTCATTTGCTGGAAGTGAGAACGCCGGAAGTGAGAACGTCGGCGGTGAGGACGGCCGTCATCCGCTGGAAGTGAGGACGCCGGCGGTGAGTGCGACCGTCTTCGCCGGGGCCGGGGCGGCGGGGAGGGTCAGGGTGAAGGTGGTGCCCCGGCCGACCACCGACTGGACGGCGATGGTGCCGCCGTGGTCCCGGACGATGTCGCGGACGATGGCCAGGCCCAGCCCGGGGCCCTGAACCGCCTGGTCCATCGCGTTCCCGGCCCGGTGGAACGGGGTGAACAGACCGGGCACGTCCTCGGCCGGGATACCGATGCCGGTGTCGGTGACCGAGATGGCCACGGTGCGGGCGTCGGCGGCCATCCGGCAGGTGACGCTGCCGCCGGACGGGGTGAACTTGATCGCGTTCTCCAGGAGTTTGCGCAGGGCCCGCTGCAACTGGGTGCGGTCGCCGCGGACCCAGCCCTCGTCGGCGTCGAAGGTGACGGTCAGGTTCTTGGCGCGGGCCGCGTTGTCCAGTTCGTGCCGGACCGTGACCGCGACCGTGCCCAGGTCCAGGGTCTCCGCGGTCACGGCGGCCCCGTTGTCCGGCCGGTCGAGCAGGATCAGGTCGCCGATGGTGTCGTGCAGGCGGTGGGCGTTGCGCAGGATGGCGTTGAGGGCGCGCTGCTGGACCGAGGTGAGCGCGGCGCCGTCCTCGTCGGCGATCATCTCGGTGTAGCCGAGGATGCTGGTCAGCGGGGTGCGCAGCTCGTGCGTGACGGTCTGGATGAAGACGTCCTTGCGCTGGTCCAGCATCCGCAGTTCGGTGATCAGGCGGGCCTGGTTGTTCTGCAGGTTGAGCTGGCGCAGGGCTCGTTCGATCTCCCGGCCGACCCCGGCGAGCAGGCGCTGTTCGGCGTCGGTCCAGACCGGGTTGCCGGGCCGGTCCAGGTGCAGGTACCCGGGGATGCACTCGGCGTCGCCGCCGACGGTCATCCAGACGTTGCCGCCGGAGCCGCACCGCGGGGTGCAGGACTGGCCGGTGAGCAGCTCGACGGTGCGTTCGGCGGGCAGGTCGGGGGTGCCGTCCGGCCAGCCGGAGCGCATCTCGCCGCGACCGGGGACGACCAGTTCGCAGTGCACGGCGGTGGCGCCGACGGCGATCCCGACGAGTTCGGTGATCCGGCGGGCGGTGTGGTCGATGTCGCCGAGCTCCTGCATCTCGGCGGCGACGGCCTGGCGCAGTCCGGCCCGGGCGGCGCGGGCGTGTTCGGCGACGAGCAGGGTCTCGGTCTGGGCGGCCAGGTCGTTGAGCGCCTCGATGACGGTGCGCAGCTCGGTGGAGCCGGCCGGTTCGGCGCGGATCGACCGGTCGCCGGAGGCCAGCCGCCGGATGGTGACGGCCAGGTCGCCGAGCGGCACGAGCAGCTGGCGGCGGCCGGTGCGGGCGACGCTGTACCCGATGGCGAGGATCGCCACGACCAGGAGTGCGGCAAGCATGGTCATCTCACGGCGGTCCCCGGCGGCGGCGGCGAGCATGTCGGTACGGTCGGCTGCGAGCGCCTCGTCCATGGCGGTGTTGATCCGGCGCAGTTCGGTGAAGAGCTGCTCCCCATCGGCGGGGGGCTCCTTGCCCGTGGCGATCGGTACGGCGTACCCGTCGAGCCACGCCTGGACCGCCTCGCGCTGCCTGCCGATCAGGGCGGCGACCCGGGAGCCGGAGTTGCCGGCACTGATCTCGTCGAGGGCCTTCATCACTGCCGCACGACTCTTCTCGTACGGTCCCAGAAAGCTCGCGTCCCCGGTGAGCCGGTACCCGCGTACCCCGATCTCGGCGTCGGTCATCTCCTGCATCACGTGATCGTTGGCGATCTCGGCGCGGGTGGAGCCGGCCGCCTCGCTGTCCTGTTCGGCCCGCAGCAGGGTGCCGAACCCGAACTGGACGAGCAGCAGAACCATGAAGAGCCCGAGCATGGCCAGGGAGCCCACATTGAGGCGACGCTGCACACTCATCGGCGGCGAACCTCGCGGGCGGTCATGCCTCTCAGTTCGGCAGGTTGGGGTCGCGACCTAAGTCACCCCGCCCTGATTTAGTTTCGTTATCCGACCGCAATAAATCTAGCCTTGCGTACCCCGGGTAACGGGTAACTGATCTCAATATCCGAAATATCGGACACCAGGGTGGCGAGCATCACCGAGCGTCATGTTGATCTCGGTGACCTGGGTTACTGACGGGTAAACGAAGCCCTTGTCCGCAGCCTCCTTCAGGAGCAACATCTCCGGCACATCACGACCGGGGCCATCGACGCTTCTCGCTACGACGGCCCCATCCCTGAGGAGGTTCCGTGGAGGAGTCGCAGAGCGGGCGCACCAACTGGCGGCGCTTCGCCGTCGCGGTGGGCGTGCCCGCGGTCGTCGCCGGCGGACTGGTCCTGGCGCTGGCCGAGGGGGCTCTGGCGGCGAACTTCACCGTCTCCGGCAAGCAGTTCAAACTGTCCGCCGACAAACTCGTCGGCGAGGGCTTCACCCAGTACAGCGGGCAGCTGTCGACCGACGACACGGAGAACCACCCCGGCGGCACGGTCCCGGCCGCGATGTCCGGCATCCACAGCGCCGACCTGTTCGGGCTCTGCCAGTCGGTCGCCGTCGGGCCGGTGACCCTGCGTATCGAGGCGGGTAACGATCCGGCGAACCCGGTGCACGCCGACGACCTGCTCATCGGCATGTCCACGCTCAGCGGCAACGCCACCTTCGAGGACATCCAGATCGGCCTGGACGGCTCCACCCTCACCCGGGACGGCGCGGAGACCCACGGCGCCCCGCTCTCCTTCGGCCAGCAGGCCCGCACCGTCACCATCGAAGGGCTGCGGCAGGAGGCGTACTACACCTCCGCCTCCACGTTCACGCTCAACGGCATGGATCTGAAGCTGCACATCGGCGGCGACCACGAGTGCTACTGAGCGGGGGATCCGTGACTGACGTCAGGGCCCGGTTCCGCCGGTGGCGGCGCGGGCGCCCGTTCTGGGGCGGGTTGTTCCTGCTGCTGGCGGGGCTGGAGATGTTCGGCAGCGCGAACATGGAACTGGACGACATCCAGATCCACATCGGGCCACAGGGCTTCTACTCGTACCTGCTGCCGGTGATGTTGATCGCCGCCGGGGTGCTGACCTGGTACTCCCCCGCGCAACGCCTGTTCTACGGGGTCGTCGGGATCATCACGGCGCTGTACTCGTTCATCGGTCTGAACCTGGGCGGCTGGATCGCCGGCATGCTGCTCGGCATCATCGGCGGCGCCCTGGCCATCGCCTGGGGCCCACCCGCGACAAAGACCGGGGACTCGACCGCACCACTTCGCAAGGCGCTGATCATCCTGGCGCCGTTGCTCCTGGCCACCGGGGTGATCGTCGCGGGGAACCGGCCCGCCGAGGCGGCCGAGTGCCCGGCCGGGCTGCCGTCCCGCAAGCCGAGTGCCTCCCCGAGTTCGAGTTCCGCCTCCCCGAAACCGCCCACCACGGACAAACCCACCACGGATCCGGTTCCCTCCACCTCAGGGTCCGCATCGGCCGAGCCCTCACCCTCTCCCAGCGCGAGCGACGTCTCCCCCAGCGTCAGCGAATCGGCGGGCGGGAACCCGATACTCGAGGGCATCGACGATTTCTGGGACGGCGTCGGCGACCTGATCGGCATCGGCGGCGGGGACGAGAAGGAGGAAGGCGGGAACGAGAAGGAAGACCGGGAGACGCCCGCGGGAAAACCGTCGACGTCCGCCGCGCCCTCGCCGCAACCGCCGGCCGCCACCCCCGACCCGGAGAAGACGCCCAGCGCCTCCCCGTCCCCCAGCAGGAGCAAGAAGGCCGAGGAGATCCCCTGCCTCGGCGAACGCCAGCTCGGCCTGCTCGCCGACGACGACGGTCTCCCCCGCGCCGGGGCGAAACCCGGGATCGTCAAGGCGGATTCGATGACCATGTACGAGTCGTCCTACGACGGTGTGGCCGAGGTCCCGACCGGCGACGGCCCGATCCGGTCGCTGAAGTTCAGCATGGACAAGGTGGTGAACAAGCCGTTCCAGCTGACCATCGACGAGCCGGGCGACGCGACCACGGTGATCGACAGCGGCGAACTGATCCTGGACGGCGCCGTCGAGTTCTACACCCCCCGCTTCGAGGGCAAGCTGTTCGGCCTGATCCCGGTGGTGTTCACCCCGGAGTCCCCGCCGCCACTGACGCTGCCGGTCCTCTGGTTCACCGACGTGACCGTGGACCTGGCGTACGTCCGCAGCGATGTCCTGACCGCCGAACCACTGGACATCGTCGAGAAGTAGCCGGGTCAGGCCGCGGCCCGGTCGTACCGGCGGACCGTGCCCTTGCCCGCGGCCTTCGCCTCGTACATCGCGGTGTCGGCCCGGCGCAGCAGGCCGTTGAGGTCGCCGTCCTCGGCGGCGGCCAGGCCGATGCTGCCGCCGACGGTGACCGTGTGGCCGTGCACCCGCATCGGCTCGCCGATCCGGCGCAGCAGGCGCCCGGCCACCTCCGGGGCGTCGGCCGCCTCGGTCAGCAGGATCGCGAACTCGTCCCCGCCGATCCGGCTGACCAGGTCACCGGCGCGTAGCTCGGCGGCGAGCCGACGGGCCACCACGACCAGCACGTCGTCGCCGGCCGCGTGCCCGAGGGTGTCGTTGACCGGCTTGAACCCGTCCAGGTCGAGGATCATCGCGGTCACCCCGTCCGACGAGAAGGCCAGGATCTCGGCGGCCCGGGTGTCGAACGCCGCCCGGTTCAGCAGCCCGGTCAGCGCGTCGTGGCTGGCCTGGTGCTCGAGGGCGTCGCGCTGCTCCTCGAGGACCTCGGTCATCCGGCCCAGGGTGGCCAGGGTGAGGAACTGCCGGACCAGGACCAGCGAGAACGTGGCGAGCAGGGTCCAGACCAGCACCGGGTCGAGCTGCCCGCTCCCGGCCTGGCGGGCGGCCGCGGTCGCGACGGCGAAGACCACCGGGACGTACGGCAGCAGCGCCCAGCCCCGGAACACCAGCGCCCCGCCGCGCTCGACGCCGGGGCGGGAGGTGGCGAGACGGCTGGACGCGGCCATGATCAGGGCGGCCAGGATGTAGCCGCCGCCGACCCCGTCCGCGTACCAGAGGAGGTCGTTGAGGTCGTTGCGGGTGGCGGCGAGCAGGGTGACCGCCTGGACCAGCGCGGCCATCGCCAGCAACTGCTGGGCGCTGCCGCTCTGCCCGGGCTCGGCGGAGGCCAGGGTGACCAGGGCGATCACCGCGCCGAGCACCAGCAGCCCGACGATGGTCACCCGGTAGCCCTCGCCGCCGATCTCGCCGGTCAGCCCGGGGCCGGACGACAGCACGAACTCCCAGGCCAGCGCGAACACGGCGCCGAAGACCGCGGCGACGTCGATCAGCAGGCGGACCGCGGCGAGCCCGCGCGGGCGGGGTGCGGCGAGGATCAGGGCGATGGGTACGAACCCGGCCGCCACCGTCGACAGCAGCCCGCCCACCCCGGCCAGGAAGTCGACGCCGACGGTGGAGAGCAGCAGCACCACGTTGCCGATCGACCAGATCGCGCACGCCCCCGCGCCGCAGCCGAACGCGATCCGCATCCGCCGGATCGTCTCCGGGTCGGCGGCCCGCCGGCGGTAGTGGAACGCCGCGTATCCGCTGGCCACGGCGATGACCGTGTCGGAGAGCACGAACTGTCCCCAGGCGGGCAGGAGGGGGTACAGCAACTGCATCCCCGCGGCGACGACCAGGGCCGCCGGTAACGCCGTCCGCAACCGCATGCCCACTCCGGATTCCCAGCACCGCGGCACTCGATCAAGAGGGCGAGTATGGCACAGGGATCACCCCTCGCGGTGGGTTAGCCACGCTACGGATGGCCGTTGGCCGCTAGGGTTCGATCGCCTTGTTCGCGGCGGCCTGGGCCTGGCGCAGGCCGTCCGGGACGGGGAGCCGGCCGAGGAACATCTGCTGCAGGATCGGCTGGGCGGCGGTGGCGCCGGCCTGGACCCGCGGGCCGACCGGGGCCGGGAAGGTGACGCCGTTCGCCGCGTCCCGGAACGGGGTGACGTCGACGCCCTGCTGGCGCCAGTACTCGGTGAAGTCCGGTTCGGCGGCGACCACCCCGGGGAACGCGAAGCCGCCGGCCGCGATCGGGCGGGCGCCGTCGGCGGAGCCGATCCAGGACAGCACCTTCTCGGTGGCCTCCCGGTGCGGGGTCTTCGCGGACGCCACGGCGGCCACCCCGTGCACCACGCCGACCCGCCCGGACGGGCCGGTGAGCAGCGGCGCGAGGCCCCATCGGAACTTCGCGCCCTCCTGGACGTTCTTCAGGTGGTACGGGCCGGACTGGAACAGCGCGAGTCGGCCCTGGGTGAACAGCTGCAGCGTCTTGTCCCCGTTGGTGTTGGTGTCGGCCGCCGACGGGGCCACGTGGTGCTTGTTGATCAGATCGACGACGTACTGGATCGCCTCGACCGTTTTCGGCTGGTCGGCATAGTCGAAGGCGTCACCGTTCTGCCACGTGCCGCCGTTCGAGCCGACGAAGTTCCAGCCGACGGCCTGACTGTCGAAACTGGCGTTGAACCCGTACCGGGAAATGGTCCCGGGGTTGAAGTCGCTCTGGTCCGCGCTCTTCCCGGCCCGGTCGACGGTCAGTTTGCGGGCGGCGGGCAGGAACGTGTCACCGTTGCCGGACGGGTTCCAGGTCAGCGTGGCCGGATCGACGCCCGCCTGCTCGACCAGTTCCTTGTTGTAGAACAGCGCGATCGAATCCCACAGCTGCGGTACGCCCCACAGCGTGCCGCCCCGGGTGTAGAGGTCGACGACCGATCTTGTCCACCCGGAGCGCTGCCCGTCGGTGATCGGCAACAGGTGCCCGCTGTCGGCGTACAACCCGTAGTTGCTGGTGTTGGTCCAGAAGATGTCGGCGGCGGTGCCCGCGGCGATGTCAGCCGGCAGCTTGGTCCAGTAGTCGGCCCACGGCACCAGCTGCACCGTCACGTCGATGCCGGTGTTGCGCTGTTCGAAGGCGGCGAACGACTCCTCGTACGCCTTGGCCACCTGCTCGTCCCAGAGCCGGAACGTGACGGTGGTCCGGTCACCGTCCGTCGCACCGCCCGCGATCGAACAGCCGGAGAGCAGGAGAAGGAGCACGACGAGCACGCGCATGGATCGACCTCATTTCATCCCGGTGATCGTGATCGACTTGACGATGTGCCGCTGGAACAGCACGAACAAGACCAGCAGCGGCAGCGTGGCGAGTGTGGTGGCGGCCATGACCAGGGTCCAGTTGCCGTGATACTGGCTCTGCAGCGCCGACACCGCCACGGTCAGCACCTGCCAGCGCTCACTGCTGGTGACGACGAGGGGCCAGAGGAACTCGTTCCAGTGCGCCACCACCGTGATGATCAGCAGCGTGGCCAGGACGGGACGGCTCAGGGGCAGGATCACATGCCGCAGTACGCGGGGATGCCCGGCACCGTCGATGCGCGCCGCGTCCAGCAGTTCGGTGGGAATGCCGCGGAAGAACTGACGGAGCAGGAAGACGGCGTACGGCGAACCGAACAGTGTCGGCAGCACGATCCCCCAGAACGTGTCCCGCAGCCCGAGCCCGCTGACCAGCACGAACCGCGGCACCAACGTCGCGGCGAGCGGGACCATCAGGGTGCCGAGGTAGACCCAGAACAGCAGGTCACGGCCGGGGAAGTCGAGCCGGGCGAAGGCGTACGCGGCCAGCACCGAGCAGGTCAGCTGCCCGAGCACCACCAGGATCACCACCTGCACGGTGATCACCAACGGCGGCACCAGGGTGTGGTCGCCGACGACCAACTCGGCGTACGAGCCGGCGCTGACCGGGGACGGCGGGGCCAGCGGGGACGCGGCGGCGAACTGCTCCGGCGTCTTCAGCGACGTCTGCACGCTCAGCAGGTACGGCGCGAGCGTGATGACCGCGCCGATGCCCAGCAGCAGGTAGGTGACCACGTTCGCGATCCGGCGGGACATCAGCTCACCTCGTACGTCGTGCGCTTGCGGAAGTAGAGCTGCTGCGCCACCGTCACCGTGATCAACAGGAGCAGCAGCACCACCGACATGGCCGCGGCCCGGCCCATCCGGAAGTTGGTGAACGCCTCCCGGTAGATCAGCGAGGCGATCACGTCGGTGGCGCCGGCCGGTCCGCCCTGGGTCATCGCGTACACCGTGTCGAAGGTCTGGAACGTGGTCAGCAGACCGGTGACCACCACGAAGAACATCGTCGGGCGCAGCAGCGGCAGGGTGATCCGGCGGAACACCTGCCCCGCGTTCGCGCCGTCGATCCGGGCCGCCTCCGGGAACTGGGCGGGGATGCCGGCCAGTCCGGCCAGGAAGAACAGCGCCACGTAGCCGACGTGCTGCCAGACGGTCGCCACCACCACGGCCGGCAGGGCCAGATCAGGATCGGACAACCATTCGACGCGTACGCCGGTGAACGCGTTCAGTGCGCCGTCCGACGGGTCGAAGATCCACCGCCAGACCACGCCGAGTGCCAGCGGGGCACTGATCCAGGGCAGCACGAAGACCGTCCGGAAGACCACAGAACCGGGCAGCCGCCGGTCCAGCAGCACCGCGGTGAGCAGCCCGAGGACCACCTGCGCCGGGACGACCAGCGCCACGAACATGCCGGTGATCAGCAGCGACTGCCAGAACGCGAGATCGTCGAGCAGCGCCGCGTAGTTGTCCAGCCCCACCCAGCGGGCCGGGCTGACCAGATCCCACCGGTGCAGGCTGATGCCGATCACCACGAGCACCGGGACCAGCAGAAACCCGATCACGCCGAGCAGGCTCGGGGCGAGGAACGCGTAGCCGGTGAGCGTGCGGCGTACCGGAAATCCCCGTGATCCCATAGAAGAAGGATGATAGATCGGGTGTGTGACGGCGTCGTTTACCGTCCGTTGTCACCCGCCCGCGTCTACCCCCGGTTGCGCGCCTCGAACCGGGCCCGCGCCTTCACCGCCTCCTCCTCCCGGTTCTTCGGCGGCGCGTTGGTGACCAGCGCGGCGAGCAGCTCCGCGGTGGCCGCGGTCACCGCGGCCACCGCCGCATCGAAGGCCGCCTGATTGGCCTGCGAGGGCTTGGTCGTCCCGGCGATCTTCCGCACGTACTGCAGCGCGGCGGCGTGCACCTCGTCCTCCGTCGCCGGCGGCTCGAAGTTGTGCAGCTGATGGATGCTCCGGCACATGTGATCCCCCTCGACGGCAGACACCTCACGAACTCGTCCACCCTACGATCCCGCACCGCCCGGATCCGGCGACACGGAGGCCGGGCCGGCTCTGGTCCGGAGCCCGGCGTGCCCCCGAGGGCTGGTGGCCGGTGTCAGCGGGGCACCGCGCGAAAGTACTCCTCGCGGCACGCCGGGTCGGGACCGCGCCGGGGCAGGGTCGGCGGGTGGGCGGTCGGGACCGGGGCGTAGTGGTCGAAGTGGGTGGTCAGGACCGCCTCGCCGCCGGTCAGGTCCGGGAGGGCGGCCACCAGTGCCGGGATCCGGGCCGACGGCAGGGTTCCGGCCACCTCCAGGTAACCGCCCGCCACCGTGGTGTCGTCGATGAGGGCGCCGGAACGGCCCAGCAGCGCGGTCACCGCGTCGGCCACGTATTCGGGAAGGTTCACGTCGAAACGCTCCACCGGCTCGCACACCCGGGTGCCCGCCTCCCGCAGCGCCGCGGCCACCACCACCTGGCCCAGATTGCGGAAATCGGCGGCGATCGTCGAGATCGACTTGTCGAACTTCTGGTGCGGGCGGCTCTGCCGGGGCCAGTACTGCGACGACGTCATGCTGATCACGCAGTCGGTGACCGGCCAGCCGAACCGGCCCTGCCGCAGCCCGGCCCGTGCGCCCTCCTCGGCGGCGGACACGAACGCCGCCGGCAGCCGCCCGGGTTCCAGGCCGGGCCGGAACTCGATGCCGTGCCCGACCGGCGCCGCCTCGATCCGCAGACCGAGCCCGGCCAGGTACGGGTTGCCGCGCTCCTTGACACGTTCGGAAGCCTTGCCGGTCCCGGCGACCCGTTCGATGCAGGCGGTGAGGGTGCCGGAGAACCGGACCTCGACGCCGTACCGCTCGGCCAGCAGTGCCGCGATCACCTCCTTCTGCACCTCGCCGTGCAGCCGGATGACCGCTTCCGATCGCATCTCGTCGAGTCGAAGATCGACCAGCGGGTCCTCGTCGGCGAGTTCGGCGAGCCCGGCGAACAGGGCCAGCCGCCGGGCCGGGTCGACCGGTTCGACGGTGGCCTGCCGGGTCGGCGGCGGGAAGGCGTACAACGAGCGCCGGGGCGGCTCGCCGACGTGCTGGCCGATCCGCGCGGACAGGCCGCGGACGGCGACGATCTGACCGGCCGACGCGGACTGTCGCACCCGCACACCGTCGGGTTCGCTGACCGCGATCTGGGTCACCGTCTGGGGACGGCCCGCGCCGATCGTCACCCGGTCGCGCACCCGGAGACTGCCCGACCACAGGCGCACCCAGGCCCGGCGGCCCTGCCCGTCACGATCGACGGCGAACACCGTGCCGGCGGCAGGGGCAACAGGAGAGGCGGCCGGAGCCTCCGGAGCAGCGGAGCGCGGCAGCAGATCGGCCAGGAAACGGCGGAGCTGGGGCACACCGGCGCCGGTGATCGCCGAACCGCACACGACCGGGCTGAGGTCACCGCACCGGACCGCACGGCGGACGGCACGCCGCACGTCACGGATCCGGGCCGGCTCACCGTTCACCCACCGTACGGCGACCAAGTCGTTGATCTCCGCAGTTGCTTCGACGATCGGCTC
This sequence comes from Actinoplanes couchii, assembly GCF_016862075.1. Lineage (GTDB taxonomy): Bacteria > Actinomycetota > Actinomycetes > Mycobacteriales > Micromonosporaceae > Actinoplanes > Actinoplanes couchii. The sequence continues at coordinate 20,587 of NZ_BOMG01000074.1, forward strand.
GGCGTCCAGTGCGAGCGCCCGCACCCGGGCCTCCCGGTCACCCTGGCCGGTGACCGTGGTGAGCACGACCGGACGGGTGCCGAGGCGACGGCGGATCTGGTCGGCCACCCGGTCCACGTCGGCGCCCCGGCGGTCCACCTTGTTCACGAAGAACAGGGTGGGCACACCGATCCGGCGCAGCGCCCGCCAGATCGCGACGGTCTGCGGCTGGACACCCTCCACGGCCGACACCACCAGCACGGCGGCGTCGAGCACGGCGAGCGACCGCTCCACCTCGGCGATGAAGTCCGGGTGGCCCGGGGTGTCGAGGAGGTTGACGGTGAGGTCACCGAGACGGATCGAGGTGACGGCGGCCCGGATGGTGATGCCGCGCTGCCGCTCGAGGTCCATCGAGTCGGTGCGGGTGGTGCCGTCGTCGACGCTGCCGGGGCGCGAGACCGCTCCGGCCTCGAACAGCAGCCGCTCGGTCAGGCTGGTCTTGCCGGCGTCAACATGGGCGACGATTCCGAGGTTCAACAATGACAAAGCAGGTCTCCACGGTCAGACGGGTCGGGGTCCGGAGCGTGGAAGCTGCTCGCATGGTCTCTCCTCGGATCGGATGACAGGTCTACGGCCCACCCTGGCACCGCACCCGCCACTCCGCCACCGATTTTCCACTCGGGCGTTCTCGTGTCACCGGTCGCCGCGAGAACGCCCTGAGCAGGGCATGTGCGGGCCTAGCCTGATGGGCATGTCGTTCGTCCCCGCCCGAGACGGCCGTAAGCACCGCGACGCCGCGAACCGGGCTCCCGCCATCCCCGACCGGATCGAGGACCTGCACGGCAACAGCCTCGGGGTCCTCGAGGTGCCACATCACATGGCCGCCGGGCATCCCAGCCGTCGCCGCTACGAGCTGGACGATCCGGCCCAGTTACGGCACGCGTACGAGCAGGTGCTGTGCGAGGCCGCCGGCCCGCGTGAGGTGGAGGACCTGATCAACCCGGGCACGTTGCGCCGGGTGTGGCGGGACCTGCATCTGCCGGTCCGGATCCGGGAGGCCTGGGAGACCCAGCATCCGGGGCTGCGCCGGACCGTCAACCGCACCAAGCCCGGGTCCGCCGAGATCCTCACCCGGTCCGGCAGCTCGCGGCCGGCGGCTCCCGGTTTCGCCCGCCGCGGCCGGAAGCAGATCGCTCGCGCGATATCGTGATTCATCGATAGGACCCCTCCCGGGAAAACGCATTCCTGGGGGGGACGACGCAGGAATCTCCTGGCCGTGGTAACCACTGTGGCACTGTCCCTGCGCACACCACCGGGTACACCGGCGCGGCCGATCCTGTCGACAGCAGAGGCCGCGCCGGTCCAGAGCACCGGCCGCCCGTTCCTCGCCTCGGTCTCCCCCGGTCGAGACCTCGACGACGTCGACTTCAACCGCCTTTTCGAGTACGCCGACAACGGCCCGAGATCCCGCTGACCCTCACGAGACGTCGTAGTTCTCGAACAGCCGGTGGCCCCCGGTCTTTCGCAGCGCCGCCCACCTGTCACGGAAGGCCGCCCGGGCCGTCGCCGGTGGCCAGTTCTCGGGCAGCAGTTCGCGAGGGAGCAGTGGGTCGGGGACCATCGCGTGGTCGAACGCGGCGGCCAGCTCCAGTGCCCGGCGCAACGACTCGATCCGGCCGGTGGGGGGCGGCTGGGCGCTGAGCAGGGCCAGTCGCTCGTACCGGAGAGCGATCTCGTCCAGCGGCCACAGTCGCGCGGCCAACTCCGGCGGGTGGTGGACGCCCTCGTGGCGCAGGTCCCTGGTGCTCGCGGTCCACGCGCCCTCCGGCACGTCGGCGAAACCGTCGGGGCTGACGTACACGCCGGGGTGCAGGGGTGCGCCGCCGAGACGGAGCAGGTTCCGGCGTACCGCATCGCGTCTGGCTCTCTCGCTCTCCGGAACCGTGAAGACGACCAGGTGCCACCATCCGTCCCAGGGGTGCTCCCCGGCGTCACGCCGGTAGGCGAACCGGACGAACTCCGGGTCGTGCCGCCCGGCCTCGCCGACGTGCCGCAGCACTCCGGCCCGCCCGCGGCCCTCCTGCACCCAGTCGCCGCCCGCGACCAGCCGGCGGATCGTCAGGCGCATCGGCTGGTCGGCGATCCCGAGCGCGTTCCCCACGTCGTAGACCTCGGCCAGCGCGGCGGTCCGGTCCGCCCGGAGCAGACCCTCCACCACGAACCGGCTCGTCACCTCGGTCACGACGGCACCTCCCCGACCATCCCCGTGCCGGACCCGAAGCCACCGTAGAGCCACCCGATCACCCCGGTCCCGGCGCCCCGACCTGGCGCCTCGGGACGAGCGACGATGCCGTGGAGCGGCAATTCGCCCCGCCGAGGGGGCCGGGCGAGGGGTAATGGAGCCAGGGCTCGCGGCCCGAAGCTCCGGAACGGCGCACGCACCGTCGTCGCGCCCAGCACCCGGCCGGGATCCGGGACTCGTCTGCATAACCTATCGTTCGAGAAACGGTCGTTGGCGAAAGGATAGATCATGCGGCGGTGGGTTGTCTTTCTCGGTGCGGTGCTGCTCGTCGTCGCGGGGCTCGGCGGGCTCGCCGTGTGGGGCAACGACTTCGCGATGAAGGAGGAGGCGATCACCCTGATCGGGCCGGACGGGGCGCTCGACGGGGTGCTGGTGCTGCCGGAGAAACAGAGCGCGGCGGTTCCGGCGGTGGTGTTCGTGCACGGCGACGGCGCGGTCGACGCCACCCACGACGGGCTGTACCGGCCGCAGTTCGAGGCGCTAGCGAAAGCCGGCGTGGCCTCGGTGTCGTGGAGCAAACCCGGAGTCGGCGAATCCGACGGCGACTGGCTGAAACAGGATCAGGCCGACCGGGCCCGGGAGACCGCCGCCGTGGTGAAGGCGCTGCGGCAGCGGGCCGAGATCGACCCCGACCGGATCGGGCTGTGGGGCGCCAGCCAGGGCGGATGGGTGGTGCCCGCGGTCGCGGCGGCGGATCACCGGATCGGATTCGTGATCGCGGTCTCGCCGGCGATCAACTGGATGCGGCAGGGCGAGTTCAACCTGACCGCCACGCTCGCCCACGACGGCGCCGACCAGGGCACCCGCACCGAGGCGCTGGCCGCCCGGGACCGGGTGGACCGGGTGCTGTCCGGCAGTCGCAGCTACGACGACTACCTGCTGGCCCAGCCGTACGGCGAGGTGATGAGCCGGGCCCGGTGGGACTTCGTGCTGCGCAACTTCCGGTCCGACGCCACCCCGGCGCTGCACGACCTGGCCAAGGCGAAGACACCGGTGCTGCTGTTGCTGGCCGGGAACGACCGCAACGTGGACGCGCACGAGACCGAGAAGACGTACCAGAAAATCTTGGGAGAGAAACAGCTTTCGGTACGCTGGTTCGCCGACGCCAACCACTCGATGGTCCGCTCCGAGGTGGAGGACAACCGGGCCCGGTTGTGGCTCACCGCGATCTTCCGGCCCCGTGACCTGATGGTGCCCGGCTACGTGGAGGCGATGGCCGGGTTCGCGGTGCGGTAGGGTCGGGTCAGCGTCGCGTACCGGTGGCAGGCCGTGTCAGGTATGGAGGCGCCGAATTCGAAGGAGACCGGCGTGCTGTCGTCGCGACCTTCGTCCGCGCGTGTCTGAGCGCGAGACGACCAGGCTGGTGGCCTGGAGTCATGAGATGCGCCAGGTGCATTCCCGCCTGCGCCGGGCCCTGGCCCTCGTCCAGGACGATCACGCCGTCCTCGACGAGCTGCTGCTGTACTGCCGGGGCTTCTGCACGGCCCTCGACGGCCATCACCGCGGCGAGGACCACACGCTGTTCCCGGCGATCGCCGCCGCCCACCCGGAGTTACGCCCGGTGTTGCGAAAACTGGAACAGGACCACTCCATGATCGGGTATCTGATCGGCGCCCTGAACCACGCCGTCCATAACAACGCCGACCCGGACGAGCTGCGCCGGCACATCGACGGCATCGGCGCGATCATGGAGAGCCACTTCCGCTACGAGGAACGCCAGATCCTCGGAGTCCTGGAAACCCTGAACCTGGACGCCGATCCGGCCGAGGCCCTGGGTCCGCTCTGACGCCGTTTTGATCAGCCGATGGTGGTGGGCTCGGCCGCCGGGCGGGTGCGGAGGTTGCCGCGGCGGCGGGCCAGGCGGAGGAACCACCAGAAAGCGGCCAGGTTCACCAGGACCGCGAAGATGCTGGCCTCCGGGCCGAACGCGCCGCCGGTCAGGATCGCCGGGCCGTCGAAGACGCCGTTCAGCAGGCCGGGGGCGCCGTCGCCGGAGCCGGAGACCTCGACGCCGAACAGGCCGCCCTCGGCGAAGTTCCAGCCCAGGTGCAGGCCGATCGGCACCCACAGGGCGCGGGTCGCGACGTAGGCGGCGGCCACCATCAGGCCGGCGGCGATGATCGCCAGGGCGCCGCCGATCGCGGTCGGGTCGTTGACCAGGTGCAGCAGGCCGAACACCGCCGCTGAGACGGCCATCGCGAACCAGGTGCCGCGCCGGTCCTCGACCATCCGGAACAGCAGGCCGCGGAACAGCACCTCCTCGACCGTCGCCACCGCCATCATGAGACCGAAAACGGACAGCATGCCGCCGAACGAGCCCCAGCCGTCGATGCCGAAACCACCGAAGATCGCGATCAGCAGGACGGTGGTGGTGAACAGACCGATGCCGCCGAGCGTTCCCCGGGCCAGGGCACCCCAACGGCCCTTCTTCGGTACGTCGTCCGGGTTCCGCCCCTCGAGACGGCGCGAGGCCCACCCGTACAGGAGAATGGTCGCGACCGCGCCCAGGAAGCCTGCCGCGAGTGACAGGATCGCGCTGCCCGACATGGCGCCGATCAGCGAGACCATCGCGATGTCGAGGATCAGGAAGAGCGGGAGGAGCAGAAAAGGCCGGATCGATGTCATGAGTACGAATCTAGGAACTCACGCATCGACTCTCATCGCCCCGCGGTGGACACCCGGGGTGGCTCCCGCGAGGGATGGTCACGCGACAAGCCCGGTCTGGTAGGCGAGGATCACCGCCTGCACGCGGTCCCGCAGGTCCAGTTTGGTGAGGATCCGGGAGACGTAGGTCTTCACCGTCTCGTGGCTGATCACCAGGGACGCGGCGATCTCGGCGTTCGACAGCCCCTCGGCGATCAGCCGGAACACCTCCGCCTCGCGTGCGGTCAACGCCGCCAGCTTCTGATCGTTTCCGGACTTCGTCGGCCGCAGCCGGTCACCGAACCGGCCGACGAGGCCTTTCGTGACGGCGGGCGCCAGCAGTGAGTCGCCACGCGCCACCGTGCGGATGCCCTCGATCAGCTCGGCCGGCTGGGCGTCCTTGAGCAGGAAGCCGCTAGCGCCGGCGCGGAGTGCCTCGTAGACGTAGCCGTCCAGGTTGAACGTGGTCACCACCAGCACCCGGACCGGCTGCTCGACACCGGGGCCGGCCAGCCGGCGGGTCGCCTCGATGCCGTCCAGCACCGGCATCCGGATGTCCATCACCACCACGTCCGGGCGCAGCCGCGACGCCTGGCGGACGGCGGCCTCCCCGTCCGACGCCTCGCCGACCACCTCGATGTCCGGCTGCAGACCGAAAACGGTCACGAACCCGGCCCGGATCAGCGCCTGATCGTCACAGACCAGCACCCGGATCACGAGGCGCCCTCCACAGCGTTCGCCGTGGCGCTTCCCGCGGTGTCCGTCGTGGCGTTCCCCGCGGCATTCGTCGTGGCGTTCCCCGCGGCGTTCGACGTGGCGACCCCCGCGGCATTCGTCGTGGCATTCCCCGCGGCGTTCGACGTGGCGATCCCCGCGGCATTCGTCGTGGCGTTCCCCGCGGCTGGGAGGAAGACGCGTACCGCGAAATCGTCGCCGGAGCCACGGCCGGCATCGAACGTACCGCCGAAGATCTTGACTCTTTCGCCGAGGCCGGTCAGGCCGCGACCGGGCCGCACCGCCCCGCGCAGCGAACCCTCGGTGACCACCTCGATCTCGGTGCCCGTGCCACCGTGCCGCACCCGCACCCGGGTGGGCCGGCCGCGCGCGTGTTTCATCGCGTTCGTCAGGCCCTCCTGGACCACCCGGTGCACCGCCAGCCCGAGCCCACCTTCCGGCCCGGGCCCGCCCTCCTCGCTGAACTCGACCGGCTGACCCGCGCGGCGGATGCGTTCCACCAGGTCGGCGAGGCGCCCCTGGGCCGGTTCGGACGACAGATCCCCGCTTTCCAGTACGCCCAGCAACCGCCGCAATTCGGTCAGCGCCTCCCGCCCGGCCCCGCTGACCGCGGCGACCGCTTCCCCGGCCCGTTCCGGCTGCGGCCCGATCAGGAACCCGGCCGTGTCGGCCTGCACCACCATCGCGGTCACGTGATGGGTGACGACGTCGTGCAGTTCCCGGGCGATGCCGGCCCGTTCGGCGGTGATCGCCGCGCCCACCACGGCCTGCCGTTTGCGCTGCTCCTCGACCTGCCGCGACCGCACCCAGGCACCGGCCCCGGCACTGGCGGCGAGCACCGCCCCGAAGGTGAGGAAGTCGACCGGCCGTTCGGCCGCGCCGCGCAGGTGCAACGTCACGGCCAGCCCGGCGTAGACGCCGGTGGCGACGACCGCCGTGGTCCGGCGGAACCGGTCCTGGTGTGCGCCCGCACTGTAGAGCGCCACCAGCAGCGCCATCCCCGCGACCGTCGGCGGGTAGCCGATCACCTGATGGGCGACGAACGCGCTACCGACGAGGGCCAGACAGATCGCCGGCCAGCGTCGCCGCAGGGTCAGCCCACCGGCCTGGACCAGCAGCAGCGCCAGGCTGACCGCATCGTCGGGCCGAAGGTGGAGTTCGCCGATCTCCAGCCCGAGCTCCGCGACTCCCGGCACAAACGCCGCCACGATCAGCGACACCGCCCCGGCAGCGTCCCTGATCAGCGGATCCAGCCCTCTCCACCAACGCACGCGGGCAGCGTAGTCGCGCAAACCCACCCACCCCGAACCGCATCCCAAGGTCACGCACGGTCCGCACCTCACCACAAGCCCGACCCTCGACCCAGTCCCCTTCCTGGCGGCCCTCATGACGGCCTTCCGGGTGACGGCGATCGAGAGGATGATCCGACCGTTGTCAATATTGAGGAGCCTCGATGATCAACTCATCCCTCCGCCGGCGCGCGCTGTTCACCGCCGGCGGGGCCGCCATCGGTTCGATCGCGGCCGGTGCGGTGCGAACCGCCCCCGCCTCGGCAGCCCTCCCGGGCGCCGCCGGTCCCGCAGCCTCGCGCGGCGCCTCTTCTGGTGCCTCTACCGGTGCCTCTCCCATGACCAAGCCGACCACGACCCCGACCACGGCTCCGGCTCCGGCTCCGACCACGGCGCACACCGCGGTGAAGGCGCTGCTCGACGGCAACCGCCGGTTCGTCAGCGGTCGCGCGCGGCATCCGCATCAGACGGTGGACCGGTTGCACGAGGTGGCGGCCGGCCAGCATCCGTTCGCGGTGCTGCTCGGCTGCGCCGATTCCCGGGTGTCCCCCGAGCTGCTGTTCGATCAGGGCATCGGCGACCTGTTCGACGACCGGGTGGCCGGCAACATCGTCGACGATCTGCTGCTGGGCAGCATGGAGTACGCGGTCGAGGAGTTCCGTCCCCCGATCCTGCTGGTGCTGGGCCACGAACGCTGCGGCGCGATATCGGCGACCCTGAACGCGATCACGACCGGCACCACCGCCCCAGGCCACATCCAGTCGATCGTGGACACCCTGACCCCGATCGTCGAACCGTTCGTGACCGACCCGGACGGCGTGGAGAAAGCGGTCCGCGCCAACGTCCTCGCCCAGGTGGCCGCCCTGAAGTCCCGCAGCGACATCATCCGCGAGCACACCACCGTCGTCGGCGCCCGCTACGACCTGGACACCGGCCTGGTGACGATCCTGTAAGCCAGACGACCTGAATACCGGCCCGGCGACGTTCCGGTAAGCAAGGCGAGCTGGACACCGGTGTGGTGACGATCCAGTAAGGCAGGCGGCCTGGACCCCGGCCCGGTGACGATCCGGTGAACCGCGCGGCGTGCTCCCGGCGGCCGGGAGCACACCGCCCGATCACTTGTCTCGGCGGCTGCGGGCCAGCAGGACCAGAGCGGCGGAACCGAACGGCGCTCCCACCAGCAGCAGGGCCAGCGGCCACGGCTTGTCCAGCACCAGGATGCCGAAGGCCAGGCACGCGACGCCCACCAGCAGCAGGGCGAGCGCCTCGGTCCGGAAAGACATCAGCCGCCGTTGACCGGGGCGAACGGCTTCGGCAGGGTGCGCGGCAGCGACGAACCGCTGCGGGCCGTCGACAGGGTCGCCGGGACGGCCGGCAGGTTGTCGAACAGGGTGCGGCCGATCTTGGCGTGGGCCTCGACGGCCGGGTGGGTGGCCCCGTAGTTCTCCGGCTCGCCCAGTCCTTCGGCGAACATCGCGTACGTCAGCAGGGGCAGTCCGTCGGCGCTGAACATGATGCCGGCCTCGTGGCGGGACTCGCCGAGGTCGTTGAAGTCGGCGCCGTACTTGGTGGCGACCCGCTCCCGCTCCTTGGACGACATGACCCGGCGGACACCGTCGTGGTAGCCGTTCAGCCACCGGGTGATGCTCAGCAGGAAGTCGCAGGACGACGGGCTGAGCAGTGTCTTGGTGGCGAGCCGCCAGAGCATGTCGTGGGTTTCGCGCGGGGTGGTGGTGCCGAGGTAGAAGCGGTTCGGGTTGGCGACCGGCTCGACCCGGGTGTGGGTCCAGCCCTTGGCGGCGAGGATCTGGTTGATCTCCAGGGCGGGCACCACCCGGCCGCACATGCGGACCGCGGTGTTGTCGGAGACCAGCAGCATCGCGGTGAGGAAGTTGGCGACGGTGATGTCGTCGCCCCACACCCGGTGCAGGTGGTAGATGCCGGAGCCGCCGAGGATGATGCCGGCCGGCAGGTCCAGTTTGGTGCCGAGGGTCAGCTCACCACGGTCGATCTTGTCCATGACGGCGGTGGCGACGAAGAGCTTCTGAACGCTGTACCCGTAGGTGACGTGGTCGGCGTCGTCCTCGACGATCGGCGCGATGGCACCGGTCGAGTCGAGGGCCGCGATGTGGGTGTGCCACACGCCGCCGGCCTTCTTCTTCTCCTTGTTGTAGACCTTGGTGATGGCGGCGTTTCCGGTCACCGCGGCCTGGGCGGGACTGCTCACTCCGGCTCCGGCGACAGCGGCTGCGGCACCGAGCCCGAGGGCGGCGCGACGGGACATGCTGCTGGACAAAGCTCCCCCTATGTGGATGGACAGTCGATCCTGCGGGAAGGTACACCACATCCGCACATGCAGATGGGTCATTGACTTCGGTTACCCGTGGATGACAGCTTGATCATCGTCAGGTTTCTTACCAGATCGATGAGGTACACCCCGTGCGCCAGCGCATAATCCGGGGGCTCGCCGTATCCGCGGCCCTCCTCCTGGTCACACCGGTCGCCCCGGCACAGGCCGCGTCCCGCGACGTGATCTCCGGCAACGCCCGCTTCCAGGTCCTCTCCCCCACCCTGATCCGCACCGAGTACTCCCCGACCGGGAGGTTCACGAACGCGGACACGTTCAACGTCATCGGCCGGGACGACTTCAAGCGCACCCGCTTCACGTCGACGATCTCGCGCGGCTGGCTGACCATCGACACCGGCGCGGCGACGGTGCGGTACCGGGTCGGTTCCGGTCAGTTCACCGAGGACAATCTGTCGGTACGGGTGAAGAACACGACCGCCTCCCCCTGGACCGGCGGTCCCGTCTGCACGCCTGGCGCGCTGTGCGAGGCCGAGTCGCTGACACTCGACGGCCCGAGTGTGGCCACCGACCACCGGGACTTCACCGGGCGTGGTTTCGCCGCCGGTTTCGAGGGCACCGGCGCCGCGGTGAGGTTCGCCGTCACCGCGGCGACCCCGGGCGCCCGGCAGCTGACCGTCCGCTATGCCAACAGCACCGGCGGCGACGGCCAGAACGTGGCCCGCACCCTGTCGGTGACCGTGGACGGCACCGTCGCGGGCACCCTGACCCTGCCGCCGACCGGCAACTGGGACACCTGGGGTCTCGCCTCGCTGCCGCTGCCGCTGAGCGCCGGGCGGCACGACGTCAGCCTGGTCCGCACCGCCACCGACTCGGGCAACGTGAACGTGGACAGCCTGGCCGTGGTCGAGCCGGGCGCCGGTTATCCCGCGCCGACCCCGCCGGCTCCGGTGCCGTGTGTGTTCGGGACGCTGTGCGAGGCGGAGACCGGGCAGTTCACCGGCCGGGCGAAGCTCGCCGACGACCACAACGGTCACTCGGGTGACGGTTTCCTGGCCGGGCTGGAGGGCACCGGCGACGGGGCCGCCTTCACCGTGACCGGGGTGCCCGCCGCCGGCACCTATCAGGTGCAGCTGCGGTACGCGAACGGCCCGGCCGGCAACGCGCCCCTGCAGGCGCGCACGGTCTCGGTCGGAACGGCCACCGCCACCCTGGCACCGACCAGCGGCTGGGACTTCTGGCGTACCCAAGCGGTGAAGGTGTCTTTGAAGGCCGGCACCAACACGGTCGCCCTGGGCTGTCCCACGGCGGAGTCCTGCCACGTCAACGTGGACACGATCGCGGTGACCGCCGAGAAGGCGGCGCTGCTGTCCCCGCACGCGCCGCTCGGTGGTTACCGGCGTGGCCTGGACAACGTCGACGGGGGCGCCCGCACCTACGCCGGGCTGCTCTACCAGGACGGCTGGTCGCTGCTCGACGACTCCCACTACTCGCCCGGCACCGGCCAGGACGGGTACGTCTTCGCCTACAGCACGGATTACCGGCACGCGCTGCGGGAGCTGTCGGTGCTGACCGGGCCGACGAAGCTGCTGCCGAAGTGGGCTTACGGCGTCTGGTACTCGGAGTACATCGACCGCACCGCCGCCGAGTTCGACGGCATCGTGGCGAAGTTCAAGGCCGAGGGTGTGCCGCTGGACGTGCTGGTGGTGGACACCGATTTCAAGGCGCCGGACAAGTGGAACGGCTGGTCGGTCGACACCACCCGCTTCCCGGACTGGAACGCCTTCGCCGCTCGGCTCAAGAAGCAGGGCGTCCACACCGGGCTGAACATCCACCCGAGCATCTCCGAGTCGGATCCGCTCTTCGCGAAGGCGCAGGAGATCGCCAAGGGCAAGCTCACCCCGTCCAGTCGCGGTCATGTCTTCGACTTCGACGACCCGGACCAGCTCAAGGCCTATTTCTGGCTGCACGAACAGATGGGCGCGAACCTGGACTTCTGGTGGCTGGACTGGTGCTGCGACGCCTCCCGCGGCTCGGACGCGCTGATCAACAAGGAGTACGCCGACCGGACCGGCTTCGCGTTCTCCCGCGCCTACGGAGCGCTGCAGACCGGCGGTTACGCCAACCCCGGCCCGGTCGCCGGCGGGCCGTGGGCCGACAAGCGGACCACCCTGCACTTCACCGGGGACACCATCGCCAACTGGGCGACCCTGCGCTTCACCGTCGGTTACACCCCCGGTGAGTCGGCGGCCACCGGTCTGGCGGCGGTCAGCCACGACATCGGCGGCCACACCGGCGGCCTGCAGGAGCCCGGCGCCGAACCGGGCACCACCAAACTGCCCGACGATCTTTACGCCAGGTGGGTGCAGGCGGGCACCTTCCAGCCGATCGACCGGCTGCACTCCAACCACAGCGACCGGATGCCGTGGCAGTACGGCCCGGCCGCGCAGGCGTCGGCGAAGAAGTTCCTGAACCTGCGCAAGAAGCTGCAGAACTACACCTACGCCGCGGCGGCCGAGGCCACCCGCACCGGCACGCCGATCGTGCGGGCCATGTATCTGGCCTACCCGAACGAGCAGGAGGCCTACGCCACGGCGGGCAGCCAGTACCTTTACGGCCCGGACTTCCTGGTCGCCCCGGTGACCACACCGGGCACGACCGCGGCCACCACGGTGTGGTTCCCGCCGGGCGACACCTGGCAGGACTACTTCACCGGCAAGCGATACCGGGGCGGCACCACCGCCACGATCACCACGGGCCTGGACACCATGCCGGTCTTCGTCAGGCGCTGACGCCCGGCAGGGCGACCTCCACCGTCAGGCCGTCCCGGCCGGTGGAGGTCGCCGTGATCAGGCCGTCGTGGGCCTGGGTGATCGACCGGGCGATGGACAGCCCCAGCCCAGCCCCGCCGCTGTGGTCGATGCGGGTGCCCGCGAGCCGCCGGAACGGCTCGAACAGGGCGGCCACCTCCTCCGGCGGCACGTCCTCACCGGTGTTCACGACGACCAGCGCCGGGTCCACGCCGACCCGGACGTCGACCGTACCGCCGGGCCTGTTGTATTTGATCGCGTTCTGCACCAGGTTGGTGACCAGGCGTTCCAGCAGGATCCGCTCGCCGGGGACCAGCCGTGGCTCCAGTTCGCTGGTCACCGTCACGCCCGCCTCGGCGGCCCGGCTCCGGTGCGCGCGCAGCACGTCGGCGGTGATCTCGTCGAGCCGCAACGGGGTGCGGGCGACCAGCCCGCGGTCGCTCTCGCTGAGCACCAGCAGGCCCTCGATCAGGCGCTCGTTGCGCACGTTGGTGTCCAGCAACTGCTCGGTGAGCAGGGCGAGCTGCTCGGCGGTCAGCTCCTCGGCCATGCTCACCTCGATCAGGGCACGCTGCACCGCGAGCGGGGTGCGCAACTCGTGCGAGGCGTCGGCGGCGAACCGGCGCTGCGCCTCGTACCCGACCGCGATCCGGTCCATCATCTCATCGATGCCGCGCCCGAGTTCGGCCAGTTCGTCCCGTCCGGGGCCGGGGCGCAGCCGGTGGCCGAGGTTCTGCGGGCCGACGGCGGCGATCACCGGGCCCAGGTCGCGCAGCGGGCGCAGCCCCCAGCGCACCAGCGGGTAGCAGAGTGCCAGGGCGAGGGCGAGCGCCAGCAGCAGCGCCACGGTCTCGGGGATGCTCGGGTAGATGTAGAGCAGTGTGCAGGGCAGTGAGGTGTTCTGGTCCGGGGCGAACAGCGTCGACGGGCAGTCCAGCGTGATCACGTTCCGGAGCAGGGTCATCAGCAGGTTCCGGATGGTCGGCACCGCCTGGGCGAGGACCAGCACGATCGCGCAGAGCAGCAGGAGCCGGCGTCTCATGCGCCCAGCCGGTATCCGGCCCGGCGGACCGTGTGCAGCAGCGGCGGATCGCCGAGCTTGCGCCGCAACGTCATCACCGTCATGCGTACCGTGTTGGTGAAGGGGTCGGCGTTCTCGTCCCAGGCCTGTTCGAGCAGTTCCTCGGAGCTGACGATCCGCCCGCCGGCCCGCATCAGCACGTGCAGGACGGCGAACTCCTTCGACGACAGCGACAGCACCTGCCCGTCGCGGGACACGGTGTGCCGGGTGCTGTCCAGCACGATCCCGTCCTGTTCCAGGACCGGCGGCAGCGCCGGGGCACTGCGCCGGGACAGCGCGAGCACCCGGGCGGCGAGTTCGGCGAACGCGAACGGCTTCGTCAGGTAGTCGTCGGCACCGAGCCCGAGCCCCTCGACCCGGTCGCGGATGCCGGCGGCGGCGGTCAGCAGCAGGATCTTGGTGGTGGCGCCGGAGTCGACGATCCACCGGCACAGCTCGTCCCCGGTGCGCCCCGGCATGTCCCGATCGAGGACGGCCACGTCATAACGGTTGACACCCAGACGGTCAAAGGCTGCTTCGCCGTCGTACGCCACATCGACGGCCATCGAGAGCCGCCGCAGGCCCTGGGCCACCGTGTCGGCCAACAGTCGTTCGTCGTCGGCCACCAGCACGCGCATTCGTCCCCTTTTCGACGGCTCCCCGTCGTTCAGGCTCGCACACCGTTCGTCAACGGTGGATAAGGACGGCGATGACGTTCCCCCGACGGTCCACCGGGAACCATCGATGCGTCCTGCCGATCGACCGTACGGATGGCCCCCTTGATCAAGAATCTCACGGTTCTCCTGGCCGTACTCGTGACCACGCTGGCCTTCCCCCGCCCCGCCGCGGCGATCGCCAACGGCGAGGACGCCCGGGACGGCGACTACCGGTTCTCGGTCCTGCTGACCATGACCGGCCTGCCCGCGGACGACGGCGGCACCCGGGACAGCTCTTGCTCCGGGGCCCTGATCGCACCGCGCTGGGTGATCACCGCCGGACACTGTTTCCGGGACGCCGACGGCCGCAAGGTGAGCCGGACCGTCGCCGAGAAGACCACCGCCGTCGTCGGCCGGTCCGACCTGTCCGGCACCGGCGGCCAGGAGGCGCAGGTGGTCGACGTCCACCAGGCCGACGACACCGACGTGGCCCTCGCGGAGTTGTCCGCCGACATCACCGGCATCACCCCGATCCGGCTGTCGGACACCCCGGCCGTCTCCGGCGAGACGCTGCGGCTGACCGGTTTCGGTCTGGTCACCGACGCGTCGGGCCTGGTCCCGGCGACCCGGATGCAGACCGGCCTGTTCACCGTGAACGCCGTCGGCGACACCCTGGTCGAGGCATCGGGCACCGCGCCGCGCCCGGACACCAGCCCGTGCCCGCACGACTCCGGCGGCCCGTACTTCCGCGAGACGCCCGGCGGCGAGCCGGCCCTGGTGGCGGTGGTCAGCACCGGCCCCGGCTGCCCGCACCCCGGCCCCGACTTCAGCGCGCGCGTCGACACCCTGGCCGGCTGGATCGCCGACACCACGTCGGACCGCCCCGGTTTCCCGTTCCTGCCCTTACCGTTTCTGATCGCGCTCCCGGCGGTGGCCCTCGCCCTGGTCGCGCTGCTGGTGTGGCAGTCCACCACCCGGCGGTCCACCGCCCGGCAGTCCGGCGCCCGGCGGTCTACCGCCCGGCTTCCAGGACGGCCTTGATCTCCTGGATCCCGATCTCGACCCGCGGCCGGACCAGGGCGGCGGCCGGGTGCGGGAGGACGTCGGTGGTCCAGACGAGGCGGCTGTGCTCACCGTCCTCGAAAACCTGAAAGGCCGCATGATGGTACGTCAGGGGAAGGCGCTGCCCATCGGTGACGGTGTAGGCCATCCGCCGCAGCTCATGGTCGACGGCGAGAACGAGCTCCCGGACCAGATGCCCGTCCGGCATGGTCAGAACCCGGACGTCCCCGTCCATGACGACGTCGGCAACCCGCCCCGGCAACATCCGCCGGTGCACGTTCCCCACGTCCGAGACGGCGTCCCAGACCACCGCAGCCGAAGCCGCAACCCCGACCGCCACACTGACAGTTGCCACGATTCCCCCGTTCGATGCGGTACCGGAGGACCATAACGGACCGATTCTGACCGCAATCGTGGGCAGGCTGGGGGCATGACTCCTGATCGCTCGGGTTCCCGCATCGACCACCTCAACGTCGCCGTCCCGGACCTGGCGGCCGCGGTCGCCTTCTACGAACCGGTGCTGGCCGCCATCGGCATCACGAAGATGCTGCAGATCCCGCCGAACGCCAGGCCCCACCAGCCGACCGCGATGACGGGTTTCGGCCTGGCCGGGGTGAAGCCCTACTTCTGGCTCATCGACGGCGGCACGGTCGGCTCCAACATGCACCTGGCCTTCACGGTGGAGACCCGAGAAGCGGTGACCGATTTCCACCACGCGGCCCTGAAAGCCGGAGCCACCGACCTGCACCCACCGGCGGTACACCCCGAATACCACGACGACTACTACGGAGCCTTCGTCCTCGACCCACACGGCATCAACCTGGAAGCCGTCTGCCACCACTGACGACTGTCAGAGGGCTCCGGTCAGGTGGATCAGTTCGAGGTCGCCGTAGAGGCGTGCCGGGCCGGACTCGTACGGGATGAGCAGGGTTTCTCCGGTCTTGATCTTCAGGCCTTCGGTGGGGGTGGTCAGGCGGCCCCGGCCGGAGACGGCCACCGCGATCGCGAAGGACTGCGGGACCAGGTCGCCTCCCCGGTAGCGGGTGGCGCGGAAGAACGGGTCTGCGGAGTCGGGTAGGAGGTGGTCGGTGCCTTTCAGGGTTTCGAGGCGGGTGGGGGTCCAGGCGGTGCGGTCCACGCACTGCAGGGCCAGGTCGTAGCCCAGGCCCAGGTGGCCTCCGGTCAGGGCGAAGCCCTCGTACTCCAGCAGGACCGAGAAGTCTGTCGGCTCCTGGACCTCCACCAGGAGGATTCCGTCGCCGATGGCGTGTGGCACCCCGGCGGGGCACAGGATGGCGTCGCCGGCGGACACCGGGATGCGGTTGGTGGCGGCCAGCATCTCGGTGGTCTGCTGGGCTGCCACCCAACCCGCCAGCTCCTCCGGCTCCACGTCCCGGGCGAAACCCAGGTGGACGTAGGCGTCCGGTCTGGCGTCCACGATCACCCAGGCCTCGGTTTTTCCGTACGGGCTGGCCAGATGGTCCGTGGCGAAACGCCGGTCGGGGTGTACGTGCAGGGGCAGTCGCTGGCCGGCGTCCAGGAGTTTCACCAGCACACCGGTGTCGTCGCGGCCGGGGCCCAGCCAGCGGGCGGGTTCGGCGGCTATCGCGTCGGTCAGCAGGATTCCGTCGGGCAGGGTGGTCAGGCCGGACGGGTGCAGGTCGTGGCGGGCGGTGGTGGAGCCGACCCAGTCCTCGGGGCGGTCGGGCAGACCCTCCTCACCACGGAACGCGGCTATCCGGCCGGCACCGGAGTAGAAGGTCTCGGGCTGGTTGGCCGGCAGTTTCAGGATGCTCACGGGGTCTCCTCCGACGATGACCGGGCCACGGCTGTCAGGAAGCCGCCGACAAAAGTGTCGCCCAGGCCGACCGTGGTGGGGTTCCGGACGTCCAGGGCGAATGCCGGGACACAGTGGACCCGGCTGCCCAGCAGCTGCTCCAGATCTGCCGCGAACGTGACCGATGCGGATCGGCGTGGGCGGCTGCGCAGCTCGGCCACGTCGGCGTCGGTGAAGTCGTCGCCGTGGCCGTAGCGGACGGCTGCCGTCACGGTGCCCAGGTCCAGGGCGATGGCCCAGGTCACGGCATGGTCGCCGTACGCCAGGGCCCAGTACTTGGTGTGCAGCACCAGCGTCGGCGCGGGGATCAGCGTGGACAGCTCGGCCAGGGCGTCGGCGATGTCCGTGGGCGAGAGCAGGTCCACCGTACGGCCGAGGTGGTTCTGCATCTCGTCCTCGTTGAGCCCGTAGACGTCGATCGTGTCCAGCAGCGCCGAACGGACCCGGCTGCTGAAGGCCGGCTCGTGGTAGGCGGCGTCCTCGAAGTAGGTCACCGCCCCGGCCGGCAGGTGCAGCATGTGCGCGCGCAGCCGGGCCATCCGCTTGTCGAGTTCGTCCCGGTCGCGCATGGCGTTGAAGCCGGAGATCAGGAAGACGTGGGCGCCGGCGAGCCGCGGCCCGAGTTCGTCGGTGAGCAGCATGGCGCTGTTGGCCGGGTCGTTGACGTAGATCAGGCGGTTCGGGAAGGGCGCGGTGACGTCGATGTCACCGGCCCGGACGTGCAGGCCCCGGTCGTACTGGACGATCAGGTGCGGGTAGGTGGTGTCCTCGGTGCCGCTGTTGATCCACTCGGTGCCGGCCGGCAGCAGGCGCCGGAACGTGTCGTTGACGCTGACCAGGTGCATCGTGGACGGCACACCCAGCCGGCTCATCAGGATTCCGGCCCGCACCGACGTGCCCCCGAGTGTCGCGCGGTGCGGGTAACGGTTGGCGAAACTTTCCAGGGCCGCGGCGGAGGCGACGTAGTGCTCGCCGCCGCCACCACGGGCCACGTAGGAGAGGATCGACACCACGAGGTCCCGTTCACTGGTCACCGCGGTCGGCGACGACAGCTCCGCGGCGGTGACGCCGTACTCGGTGACCAGTTGTTCCAGGACGCCGGCGGTCAGTCTCAGCTCGTAGTCGACACAGCCGCCGAGGCCCAGGACTACACGGGACGCGTCAGCCATCTCAGTACAGCGATGCCTTGCCGGCGGCGCCGAACAGCTCGATCTTGTGCGCGGCGACCACGTTCATCGCCTCGATGCAGGCCGGCTGGATGGCGTTGGGCTCGCGGGTCTTCGGGTCGTCGCCGAGGATCTCGCGCATCTTCTGGTGGTAGGCGACCTTGATGTCCGTCGAGATGTTGATCTTGTTGATGCCGATCCGGGCGGCCTCCCGGATCTCGTCGTCCGGGTTGTTCGAGCCGCCGTGCAGGACCAGCGGGATCTGCACCCGGCTCTTGATCTCCTTGAGCAGGTCCAGCTTCAGCTCCGGCTTGAGGTGCGCCGGGTAGAAGCCATGGAACGTGCCGATCGCGATCGCCAGGCTGTCCACGCCGGTCTGCTCGACGAAGGTGACCGCGTCGTCCGGGTCGGTGTAGATGATGGTGGCGGAGCCACCCTCGGCGTAGCTGTCGTTGGCGCCGATGGTGCCCAGCTCGCCCTCGACCGAGACGCCCAGGACGTGCGCCGCGTCGACGACCTTCCTGGAGATCGCCACGTTCTCGTCGAACGGCTTCATCGAGGCGTCGATCATCACCGAGGTGAAGCCGAACTGGAACGCCTCGAGCATCTGCTCGTAGGTGGCGCCGTGGTCCCAGTGGATCGCGATCGGCACGCTCGAGCGGTGGGCGCGCTCGGCGATCGCCTTGACCAGGTCGCGGCCGATGTGCGAGACCTCGTCCGGGTGGATCGCGACGAGCAGCGGAGCGTTCGTCTCCTCGCTGATCTCCACGATGCCCTTGAACATCGCCCAGTCGCTGATGTTGAAGGCGGGCACGGCGAAACCGTGCTCGTTGGCGACGTCGAGGATCGCCTTGCCGGTGGTCAGCATCTCGTGTTTCTCCTTGTTACTAGGGGTGTGCGGGGTCAGGCCTTGACGGCGCCGGCGGTCAGGCCGCCGATGAATCGCCGCTGGAAGATGAGGAACAGGACCAGGACGGGAATCGATCCGAGGATGCTCATCGCCATCATCTGGTTCCACTCGTACGAGTGCTGGCCCATCAGGAGCTGGATACCGATCGGGACGGTGCGCATCTCGTCGGTACGGGTCAGCGCCAGGGCGAACAGGTACTCGTTCCACGAGATCATGAAGGTGTAGACGCCGACCGCGATCAGCCCGGGAACCGAGATCGGCACCAGGATCCGCCACAGTGCGGTCCAGCCGTTGCCGCCGTCGACCTTGACGGACTCGTCGAGTTCCTTCGGCAGGGTGTTCAGATAGGCGGTGATCATGATGATCGCGTACGGCAGCGTGAACACCATGTGGGTGAGGATCAGTCCGGGATAGGTGTCGTACAGGCCGAGCGCGACGACGAGCCCGAAGTACGGGATGACCAGCGTGATCGGCGGCACCGCCTGGACGCTGACGATGACCGCGTTGATCGTCCTGGAGCCGGGGAACGTGAAGCGGCTGAACGCGTACCCGGCGAGAATGGCCACCAGCAGTGTCAGGACGGTGACCGAGCCGGCGACGATGTAGCTGTTGAGGAAGAACTGGAGCTGGGCCGGATCGGTCAGGATCGCGGTGTACGCGTCGAACGAGAAGCTGTCGGTGATCAGCTGCGGCGGGTTCTGGAACACCTCACCGTTGCTCTTCAGCGAGGTGGACAGCATCCACAGCACGGGCAGTGCGGCGAACAGCCCACCGAGCACGAGCCCGGTGATGACGCCGGCCTTGGCCAGGGTGCGGCGGGTCTGGACGGAGGCCATGTCTCACCGCTCCCGTTGTGAACGAACGTAGAAGAAGGCCAGGATCATGGTGAGGAGCAGGACGATCACCGCCGCGGCGGACGCCGTCGCGAACTCGTACTCGCTGAAGGCCTGTTTGTAGACGTACGTGCTGAGCATCTCGGTGGTGTTCAGCGGTCCGCCGCCGGTCGTCATCCAGATCAGCGCGAACTGCTGGGACGTCCAGATCAGGTCGAGCACCGCCATGCTGATGATCACCGGCTTGAGCTGCGGCAGGGTCACGTGCCGGAACCGCTGCCACCAGGTGGTGCCGTCGACCGAGGCGGCCTCGTACAGGTCGGCCGGGATGCCCTGCAGACCGGCCAGCAGGCTGATCATGAAGAACGGGTAGCCGGACCAGACGTTCACGAAGGTGACCGCCCAGAGCGCGATGTCCGGGTCGGAGAACCAGCCGATCCCCTCCTGGACCACACCGAGGGTCTGCAGGATGTAGTTGACGACGCCGGCCGGGTCGAGCAGCAGCCGCCAGATCACCGCGATGACCGCGATGGTGAACAGCCACGGGAGGATGTAGACGATCCGGAAGATCGCCTTGGTGACGCCACTGAGCAGCTTGGTGTTCAGCATCATCGCGAAGGTGAGCCCGAGGACCAGGTGCGCGACGGTGCTGACCGAGATGAAGATCGCGGTGTTCTTCAGCGCGGCGATGAAGTCGGGGTCGGTGAGGACCTTGGTGTAGTTGGCGAAACCGGCGAAGACCGGGTTCGCGGTGACGATCACGTTGTCCCGTAGCGAGTAGCTGATCACCATGACGATCGGGATGACCATCAGGACGAAGATCAGCAGCAGCGTCGGTGACAGGTAACCGAAGGGGATCAGGCTCCGGAGCCGGCCGGAACGGGGCACGGCGGGGGCGGCCTTCGTAGTCATTGCTGTCTCCTTGATCGGGCGCCGCATCGGGCGAGACCGGTGCGGCGCCCTGCCGAACAACCGACTACTTGATGACCTCGGACCAGCTCGCCTGCGACTTGGCCAGGGCCTCGTCGACGGTGGTCTTACCGGTCAGCACCAGCTGCAGCTGCTCGTCGAAGCTGCGCATCAGCTCCTCGGACTTCGGCAGGCCGACGAACTCGTTCGCCGGGGTGCCCGCCTGGTAGATCTCGAAGGCCTTCTCGAACAGCGGGTCGGAGTTGCTGAAGTCCGGCTTGGCGTTCTTGTTGCCGGGGAACCCGTTCGCGATGGTGGCCAGGTTCGCGTTGGTCTTCTGGTCCATCAGGTACGACACGAACTTGAAGGCCTCGGCCTTGTGCTCGGTAGAGTCGGAGATGCCGATGCCCCAGGAGGCGTACGGGATACCACGCTTGCCGGAGTAGCCGTCCACCGCGGGCAGCGCCGCGACCTCGAAGTTCAGGTCCGGCTTGCCCTCCTTGATCAGGTTGATGTGCGCCAGCGAGTCGATCATCATGCCGACCTGCCCGTTGGTGAACTTCTCGACCTTGTCCTGCTCCTTCATGGTGAGCGCGCCGGGAGCGATCACGCCGGCGTCGTTCAGGCTCTTCACGTACTCGACGGTGGCCTTGACCTCGGGGCTGGTCAGGTTCGGTTTGCCGTCGGCGAGCATGCTGCCGCCGGAGGCCCACAGCCAGGACATCACGTCGTTCTGGATCCCGTTCGGGACCGCGGTGTCGAGCGGGAGGGCCCAGCCCTTCACGTCGGAGCCGGTCGCGGTGATCTTCTTGGCGGCGTCGGAGAACTCGGTGCGCGTGGTCGGCACCGCGGCGACTCCCGCTTTTGTCAGCAGGTCCTTGTTGACGAAGAGCGGGTAGACGAAGTTGACGACGGGAACCATGTAGGTCTTGCCGTCGAGCTGAATCTGGCTCGCGAGCTGACTCTGGTCGTAGCCGGCCTCGGTCATCAGCGCGGACATGTCAGCGATGGCGCCCTGTTTGGCGAAGTCGTTGACCCAGGCGCCGTCCAGTCCCACCACGTCCGGCAGGGTCTTGGAGGCAGCACCGGTGACGAGCTGCTGCTTGGTCGACGCGTACGGCGCGCTCAGCAGTTTGATCTTGATGTTGGGGTTCGCGGTGGTGAAGTCGTTGATTATCTCGTCGAAATCTCCGGCGGGGAGTTCCGCTCCCCACCACTGGGCGAATTCGAGGGTGACGGTGCCGTCCGAGCTCTCGTCGCTCGATCCGCCGCACGCGGCCATCGATCCGACCAGAGTTGCCGCTGCCAGTGCCGCCATCAGCTTCTTCAGCCGGGTGGAACGAACTGCCATGGCCAGCTCCTTCTATATCTAAGTCTTTCTGTTCTTTGCTGTGGTGTCGGCCACGTTAGCAGCGTGTTACCGGCGTAAACAAGAGAAGAACTGCAAAAAACTGCGGACTACCGCATACTACGGCGGCAGGGGTCCGGAAGCGGGGTTCCCTGTAGGGCCATCATCCTGCAAGATGTGCCGCCTGCACCGCTATCCACCAGGCATTTGCTGCAACTTGCGGTTCCTTGCAGCTTTGTGCGAGTAGTGTGCGTATCGTGTGCGAAGTTGTGGCATACTGCCGCACTGACGAAGGAGGGAACCGTGGCCGTCGATAAAGACGAGCGTCAGCGTCACCTGCCCGCCGGGCGCAAGGCACAGTTGGCCGCGTTCGTCGCCGACGCCGGCCAGGTCACCGTGGCTGAGCTGGCCGAACGCTTCAAGGTCTCGATCGACACGGTGCGCCGCGACCTCGATCAGCTGGCCGCGGACGGCGCTCTCGTGCGCACCTACGGCGGGGCCGTCAGCCTCTCCACCGCCTCCCGCACCGACCGCGCCGTCGATCAGCGGCTCGCGTTCATGGAGCAGGAAAAGGACAAGATCGGAACACTGGCCGCCGACCTGGTCCAGGACGCCTCGACCATCATGATCAACGGGGGTACGACGACGCTGGCCGCCGCCCGCCGGCTCGGGCAGCACCGCGACCTCACCATCGCCACCAACAACCTGCTGGTTCCGGGCGCGCTGCCGGTCACCGCCGTCCGGGACATCTACGTCTTCGGCGGCGCCGTCCGGCAACTCACCCTGGCCACCGTCGGGCCGGTCAGCTTCCGCACCGCCGGGGGCGCCGACCTCGACATCACCTGCGACCTGGCGCTGATCGGGGTCGGCGCGGTCGCGGCCGACGCCGGCTTCACCACCAGCAACATCGCCGAGGCCGCGATGATGCAGGAGATGATCTCGCGGGCCGCCCGGGTCGCGATACTGGCCGACTCCTCGAAGTTCGACCGCCGGCTGTTCGCCCAGGTCAGCGAGCTGAGCGCGGCCGACTACCTGATCACCGACGCGGCACCGCCGCCGTCACTGCAGGAGGCCCTGGACGCGGCAGGCGTCGAGGTGATCACCCCGGCGCCGGTGCCCCGCCCGCGCTGACCCTCAGCCCGGGCGGCGCTCTGCCGATCGGGTCATGGTGACGTCGTCGCGGAGACGCCGGGTCCGGGCATGGGCGTGGGCAACCGCGATCGTGATCGCTCTCGCCGTCGGCACCGCGGCGGCGATGCGGTTCTTCCGGCAGCCGCCACCCGCTGAGGTCGTGGTTGTCGACCCCGAACCCGTCGCCGTCGAGAAACCCGCGAGGCAGCCGGTCGGCCTTCTCGCTCTGGCGCTGGCCCTGACGGCGATCGCGGCCGCCATCGCCCTGGTCTTCACCCGGACTCCACCGGTCCCGGTGACCGCCCGCCCCGCACCCGCGCCCTCCCCGTCCGTCCGCCCGTTCCCGTCGCCGTCGTACCCCGCCGACCCGCCGTGCCGGATGACCGGCGAGCCACTGTCGTGGGAAGAGCAACCGTCCCTGCCACCCGAAGGCGTCATCCCACCGGGCGAACTCGGCTTCCCGGCCTGCTGGAGCGGCACCCCGGGCGAGACCGCGCTCCTCTCCAACGGCGGCCCGGGCCAGCTGGTCGAGGTGACCGCCACCCGGCTGCCGAAGAACGCGTTCCGCCTCCGCTTCACCTATCAGGGCATCGAGCCTTTCGGCCTGAACGTACGCCCGGTGGTCTGGGGTTCGTTCCGCCCCGGCGGCTGGCAACCGGCGACGGCGGCCCGTTTCCCCTGGCTGTGGCTGAGACCGGGCCGCGACGCAACCCGAACCGTCACCTTCGGCACCACGACCCGCGCCGCCCCGGTCCGGCTCCGGGTGAGCCTCGACCCGCAGGGCAACCTGGGCACCGCCGAGTGGGATCTACTGTGAACCGATGCCCGGACTACCGACGACGGCGGCACTGGCCGCACACAGCGACCGCGACCTGCTGCATCTGGTGCAAGCCGCCACCCCCGACGGCACAGGTGTGGGCGGCGGCACCGCGACAGCCGACGTCGACGGCGTGCCGGTCTTCCTCAAACGCATCCCGATCACCGACCGCGAGCTGGCCGCACCCCGCCACACCACAAACCTTTTCGATCTGCCGGTACGCCATCAGTACGGCATGTACCGCCTCCCCGTCCCCGCTTTCAACGCCTGGCGCGAACTGGCCGCGAACCAGATCGTGACCGAAGGCATCCTCGCCGGGGAGCCCGCACTGTTCCCGCTGCTGTACCACTGGCGGGTGCTCCCCGGCCGCCCACCGGTAGCCCCCGAACACCGGGACATCGACGCGGTGGTCGACCAGTTCGGCGGCGACCGCGCGATCCGGGCCAGGTTGGAGGCGCTGGCCGGCGCCACCGCGAGCCTGGTGCTGTTCCTGCAACACCTGCCCGCCGATGCCTCAGCCCTGCTGGCCGACCCGTCCGCCAACGCCGCGATCATCGCCCGGCACTCCCCCGCCGCCGAGCGGATGAACAGGTTCCACCACCGCCTGTACGACGGTGATCTGGACGCGACGTACTCACCTCTCGAGTAGCCGCTCCAGCCCGTCGACGACCCGGTCCAGGCCGAACCGGAACGACCGCCCCGGATCGTCCACCGCGTCGTACTCCGCCCCGGCGACCTGCCCGACCCGGCCGGAGATCGGGTAGGCGCCCGGCGGCATCACCCGTTCCAGCACCGGCGCGTTGATCGCCCACCAGTCGGCGTCCGAGA
Organism: Actinoplanes couchii; assembly: GCF_016862075.1. Taxonomy (GTDB): domain Bacteria; phylum Actinomycetota; class Actinomycetes; order Mycobacteriales; family Micromonosporaceae; genus Actinoplanes; species Actinoplanes couchii. Next base: position 45,207 of record NZ_BOMG01000074.1, read on the forward strand.
TCCCGGACCGCTGGGCCGTGCGGCGGGTGTCCACCGAGGTCCGGGCGGCGCCCGCGGTGAAGCTGGTCAGCAGCGTGATCACCTGATCCATCTCCAGGTCGGTGAACCCGGCGCCCTCGATCGCGGACAGCTGCCATTCGTACAGATCGGAGCTGTTCGGCCCGATCCAGGGCCGGCTGTCCTCCACCTGCAGCAGCCACGGATGCCGATGGAACCGGTCCCACATCTCCAGCGCCACCCCGGTGAGCCGCCCGCGGAGCGCACCCTCGTGCGGCGGAAGCTCCCGCTCACCGGCCACCTCGTCAGCCATCAGACCGATCAGTTCCGAACGGCCCGGCACGTACGTGTAGATCGACATCAGCTTGAGCCCGAGCCGGTCGGCGACCTTGCGCATCGAGAACGCCGGCAGCCCCTCGTCGTCGGCCACCACGATCGCCGCCCGGATCACCTCGTCCACGCTGAACCGCTGTTTGGGCCCGCGGGAGCCCTGTGGCGTGCCGAGGGTGCGCCGCCAGAGCAGCCCCAGCGTGCGGTCGATGTCGTCGTTCGGCATTTCAAGACAATACCCCGTTGGGTGTACGGTGTTTCAAGACGCCTTTTCCGTACGCCACACGGAGTTACAGTGGGAGCCGCAGATGACTCTGATCCAACAGCTGAATCGCCTGCTGGAGATCGGTTTGGCCGACGTCACCGGCCGCACCCCGGCAGAGCTGACCGCCTGCACGGCCGACCTGCCCGACACCCCCGGCGGCGTGCTGGTGGTGCACCCGGCACTGGCCACCGCACACCAGCTGGCGCCACTGCTGTCCCGCAGCGGCAAGCCCGGTTTTGTGGTCGAGGACATGACCGACCTGGATCAGTTCCAGCCGATCACCGGGGTGGACGTACCGCAGAATCCGCTCTATCTGATCACCGAACCGGACCGCGGCGACGACATGCGCAACTGGAGCCCCGACGAGGCCCTGCCGGCGATCCGCGACCGGGGCCGCACCCCGCTGACCATCCACGAGGGCATCAGCTGGCTGCTGCAGAACCCGACGATCCTGGAACCCAACCACTGCTTCATGACCATCGCGTCCCGCAAACCGTCCGACGCCCGCACCCCCGCCCTGTGGATCAGCGGCGGCACCGGCCGGGACGGCAAGGAGAACCGAGGAGCCCCCAAGGTCGGCTGGTGCTGGGCCGGCAACCGCCACACCTGGCTCGGCTTCGCCTCCACCACCCAGCGCATCGATCATCGCCCTCAGGGGTGACCGGTCAGGCGCCGGCGAGGGCTATCTCCTCGCAGCGGGTCACCGTGCGCTGGATGGACGGGGTGTCCAAGCCGAGCAGGGCGGTCAGCCACAGGCCGTTCTGGGTCACGTCGACGTCGGCGGCCCGGCGGTTCGCCTCGGTGATCGGGATGCCGGGGCGGGCCGCCCGGATCAGGGCGGACAGTTCGGCGCGGTAGTGGGACTGGGCCCGGGTGTTGATCTCCGCGTAGTCGGGGTGGGCGGACGCCAGGGCCCAGAGCTGCAACCGCAGCGACAGGTAGGCCGGGGTCAGGAATTCCGGGGCGGCGATCCGGCGCAGCGCCGCGACCAGGCGTTCCTCGGGCGGCAGTTCGGGGTCGGCGGTGACCAGGGCCAGGTCCTGGGCCTCGATGCGTTCCAGGGCGGCCCGGATCAGCCCCACCTTGTCGCCGTAGTAGTAGTTGACCAGGCCCTGGGCGACGTCGGCCCGGGTGGCCACGGCCCGGATGCTGACCCCGGAGATGCCGTTCTCGGCGAGCAGCGCCAGGACGGCGTCCAGGATCCGACTTCCACGACCGTCATCCACCCGGCACATCCTAGTGTTTGAACGATCGTACAAACTCATCTATGTTGATCGGTATGGATGTCGAAGCGATCGCGGCAGGTTACGACCCCGACCCGGCACGATCGATGTCCCTACGGTCCGAGGCCTATGTCGATCCGCGGTGGCTCGCGCTGGAACAGAAGGCGATCTTCAGCCGCACCTGGCAGTGGGTCTGTCACGTGGAGAAACTCCGGCAGCCGGGCAGCTACCTCGCGACGACCGTCGGCGGGATGCCGATCGCCGTGGTCCGGGACAGGGTGGGTGTGCTGCGCGCGTTCTGGAACGTGTGCAAGCACCGCGCCCACGAGCTGCTCAGCGGCGAGGGCACCACGGGCACCATCGTGTGCCCGTACCACGCCTGGGTCTATGACCTGGATGGGAAGTTGCGCAACGCCCGGCTGGCGAAGTTCGACAAGAGCGGCATCTGCCTGGACCGGATCCAGGTCGAGGAGTTCGGTGGGTTCGTCTACGTCAACCTGGATCCGGGCGCGAAGCCGCTGATCGAGCAGGCTCCCGACCTGGCCGCCGAGATCGAGCGCTGGGCGCCGGACGTCGCCGGGCTGACGCACGCGAAACGGCTCACCTACGACATCCGGTCCAACTGGAAGAACGTCGTCGACAACTTCCTGGAGTGCTACCACTGCCACATCGCGCACCGGGAGTTCGTCGCGCTCGTCGACATGAGCACCTACCAGGTGCGCACGCACGGGATCTGGTCCAGTCATTTCGCCGAGGCGGGCAAGGCCGACAATCCGGCGTACGACGTGACCGGCGCGTCCGTGACCGAGCACGCCGTGTGGTGGCTGTGGCCGAACACCTGCCTGCTGCGCTACCCCGGCCGCGGCAACTTCATGGTGCTGCAGATCCTGCCGGACGGCCCCGACCGCACCCGGGAGACCTGGGACTTCTGGTTCGAGACACCCGAGCTGGAGCCCGCCGAGGTGGAGGCGGTCAAATACATCGACGAGGTGCTACAGCAGCAGGACATCACCATCGTCGAGAGTGTCCAGCGCGGCATGTCGACCCCGGCGTTCGACCAGGGCCGGATCGTCCACGACCCGGACGAGTCCGGTCTCTCCGAGCACGGGGTGCACCATTTCCACGGCCTGGTTCTGGAGGCGTACCAGCGCGCGGTGGCTCTCGGTGCCGGGCGTGGCGGTGTGCACGACCAGGGCCTGTGACTGATCCCCGACGTTGTTCACCACCGTCGCGGCCGCGTCGCCGAGACCGTCGAGGATGCGCCGCATGCCGGGTTGACGTGGCCGGCGTGCGACCGGCCGGGCGGGGTGCCCGACAGCTTCGCGACGTCCTCCCGGCGCAGTCCGCGGTGCGCCGGCGCGGGCCCCGCGGCAGCCCGGCCGATGGCCTCCGAACAGCACCGGGAGAAGGTCGGCGGGTACCTCCGGCGGGCGGTCGAGGCTGGCCTGACACCGGTCCTCGGCAGTCCGGTAACGGGCGGGAGTTCGGGCGGCCCGGCCTCGAGGAGTTCCTCGAGACCAAGGCCGTCCAACTCTGATCGTTACCGGTCAGCCAGCCAGTCCTCGAAGGTCTGGGTGCCGCGCGGGCCGTCCCCGGTCGGCAGGAGGCCGCCACCGCTCATGCCGCCGGGGAAGTACACCGGCAGGACCGGCCGTCGCGGCGCGCGCCCGGCGGCCATCAGACGGCGGGCCATGTCCGGCAGCGATTCCACCCGGGGGCCGGCGAGTTCCAGGATCGCGGTGTGCGGCTCCCCGGCGGCCAGCGTGGCCAGCAACGCGGCCACCTCGCGTACCGCAACCGGTTGGATCTTGCCGGACGGGACCGCCGCGACCGGGCCGGGAACCCGGTCCAGCGTCTGACCGGCGAATTCGTGGAACTGGGTGGCGCGCAGGATCGTCCACGGCACCGCACCGGCCCGGACGATCTCCTCCTGCCGCAGCTTGCCGGTGTAGTAGCCGAGCTTCACCCGGTCCACCCCGACGATCGACAGGCTGACCAGGTGCCGGACCCCGGCACGCTGCGCGGCGTCGGCCAGGTGCCGGCCGGCCTGATCGAAATACGACACCGCGACCGCTTTGCTCATGGTCGTGACGTTGCTCGCGTCGACCACCGCGCCGGCGCCGGCCAGCGCCGCGTCCAGCCCGGTGCCGGTGGTCAGGTCGACGCCGGTGGCCCGGGACAGCGGCACCGGCGTGTGCCCGTCCGCTTCCAGGGCCTGCACCACCAGCCGCCCGGTCAGTCCCGTGCCACCGGCAACCGCGATCCTCATGGTCGTTCCCACTCTCGTAGACGCTGTACGAGAGTGGGACGACGCAGCACCGCCGTTTGTGACGGCGAATTACGGCTTCCGCGCCACCACGCCGAACAACGACGCCTCGACCGGGGTCGGCTGCTCCTCGTCGGCGGGGTCGGGGCGCCACTCGCTGATCGCGGTGATGCCCGGTTCGACCAGTTCCAGGTCAACGACGAATTTTTCGACCTGGGTACGCGTACGCGGGTACACGTCCGACCGCCCGGACCGCAACGACTCGTCCCAGTTCGCCTTCAGCTCCGGGGTGAGCAGGTCGGTGGTGGCCAGTGTCATCACCAGGTGGCTGCCGGACGGCAGGGCGTCGAGCAGCGTCCGGACGATGCCGACCGACTCCTGCTGCGACGGCAGGAAGTGCACCACCGCGACCAGGATCAGCGCGACCGGCTTCGTCAGGTCGAGGATCTCCAGGGCGGCCAGGATCTTCTCCGGCGCGCGCAGGTCCTCCTCGATGTACCGGGTCTCGCCCTCCGGGGAGCTGGTCAGCAGCGCCCGGGCGTGCACCATCACCATCGGGTCGTTGTCGACGTAGACGATCCGGCTGTCCGGCGCGATCCGCTGTGCCACCTCGTGGGTGTTGTCCGCGGTCGGCAGGCCGGTGCCGACGTCCAGGAACTGCCGGATGCCCGCCTCACCGGCGAGGTGCGCGACGGCGCGGCGCAGGAAGGCCCGGTTGGCCCGGGCGGCGATCCGGGCCGCCGGGTACGACTTGGCGAGCAGGTCACCCGACTCGCGGTCGGCGGCGAAGTTGTCCTTGCCACCGAGCCAGTAGTTGTAGCGGCGGGCCGGGTGGGCGACGCCGGTGTCGAGCCTGTCGAAGGTCACGGCGCAGATCCTAAGGGGATGGGCGGGGGCTCTCACACCCCCGCCCGCCTCAACTAACCATCGATGCCGTGCACCGGCGGGACGACGAGCGTCCGCGCGTCCGGCGTGCCGCCGAGGATGACCTCACGCAGCGCCGTGTTGTTGCTGGTGCTCAGTTCGGCGAGCTTGTTGTCCGGGTTGGCCAGCACCTCGATGTAGTAGGTGCCGTTCGGCAGATCGGTGATCTCGAACGACTGGCCGGGACGGTCCTGGGTGTACGTGTCACCGTTGCCGATGTCGAGCACCTCCCGGACCGCGACGACGGTGTCCGCGCCGCACGACGTCTCCAGCGAGGTGTTCTCCGGACGCCACTTCGCGCCGGCGATGGTGAAGTCGACCGCGTCGGTGTTGGCCAGGCAGAACGCCTCCTTGCCGCTGCGCACGGCGAGGGCCTTGTCGGCGGCCAGCAGGTTGTACTGGGCGAAGTCGGTGAAGTGCCAGTGCTTGTGGCCCTCCCGCGGGTCCCACTCCATGGTGCCCGCCTCCTTCGAGCCGACCTGGTTGCCCTTGGCGTCGAAGAAGTACTGGTAGGCGTCCATCAGCCCGGAGTCGGCGCCGGAGCGGCGGAACCCGTCGACGAGCAGCGGCGAGGTTCCGGCGTTCCAGACGGTGGCGCCGAAGTTGATGAAGGTCCGGCCCTCCTCCTCGGAGAGCGAGATGCCCCAGGCCGGCAGCGACCGCAGGTCCGGCTTCGGTCCACTGGCCGGGGCGGCCTTCAGGGTGCCGGCCGGGCGCTTCGCGGGCGCCCGGAACTCCGGCAGGTACGACGACACCTGGCGGGCGGCGTCACCCTGACCGGCGTGCAGTGCGTGCTCGTCCTCCAGCGGCGGGGCGCTGGACGGCTCCCGGGCGGTGTCGGCCTTGCGGGCGGCGAGCAGGCCCGCCTCACCGCCGCGGGACTCGTCGACCACGGTGACCGCCACGGTGGCGGTGGACGAGGCGGCCGGAATACCGAACATCTGCTGGTACGCCGGGTTCACGGTGGCCGTGGCGGTGTACTTTCCGGGGGCCAGGTCGAACTCGGGGCCGGTGCCGTCGTACACGGGCTGGTCCGGCACGTTGGCGCTCCAGCCGGCCTGCACACCCCAGACCTGGCCGAGCGTGAACGGGTTGTAACCGCCACAGCTGGTCGGGTACGGGTTGGCGGCCGGGGCGTCCGGACGGGTACGCGCGGAGGTCCACGCGTTGCCGCAGAACGCCGTCGTGTACTCGGTGACCGGCTTCCCGGCCTCGTCCACGATGGTGATCTTCGTGAAGTCCTTGAGACCCCAGAAGTCGGTGACGGTGCCGGCCGGCAGCGCCACCTTCTTCTTCTTGCCGTTCTGGGTGACCACCCGCTCGGCGGTGATCGGCTTGTCGTAGCCGGTGCGCTTCGCCCAGATCTCGAACGCGTCCTGGCCGGCGACCACGTGCAGGCCGAGGTCGAACGAGAGCCAGGAGGTGCCCTCGTACTCGTACCGTTCGGCGGTGACCGCGCTGGTCGAGGCCCGGAACGAGAGCGCCGGCGGGGCGGCGGCGGCCTGGGCCACCCCCACTCCGGCGGCGGTGAGAGCGAGCGTGCCGGTGACGGCACCCAAGGTCAGCAGGCGGGAACGTCGGCGACGATGGTTCGTCGGATCGGTCATGCTGTCCTTCCGGTCGTGCGGCCGGCGGTGCTCCGGCCGCTGCCGGACCATCCAAATCGGACACCTATGAGTTTCCTGTGAAATAGATACCCGTTGGCACGAATCGGGGAGAGTCGCATCCTCGGCGGTAGCGCTCCCAACGCCCTACAGCACCCGGGGCGCTATGCGATCGCCGCTGCGGCGCTGGTTGTGGACATGAGCGCAGGAGACACCGGGCCGGGACTCGTGGAAAGCCCCGGCCCTCACAGGCGGGTCAGCCGAGGCGCCAGTTCTGGGCGGCCAGGCCGTTGCAGGTGTAGAGGGACAGGCGGGCGCCGTTGGCGGCGTTCCACTCGAAGTTGTCCAGGCACATGTTTCCGGCGACGTTCTTCAGGGAGAACCAGCCGCTGCCCCGGTCCTGCACGATCCACTGCTGGGCGGTGGAGCCGGTGCAGGTGGAGAGGCCGACGTCGGCGTTCAGCGCGGTGCCGGCGTTCACGTTGGACAGGCAGGTGCCGGTGTTGCGGTTGCGGATCTCGTAGTACGTACCCGCCTTGTAGTTGAGCTCGAACTGCTGGGCGGTGCCACCGTTGCAGTCGTAGAGCCGGACCAGCGCGCCGGGGGTGGTGTCCCGGTTGTAGTTGTCGACGCAGCGGTTGCTGTGTTGGCCCCGGATGCCGGGGTTGACGACGGTGCTGGGGATCGGCTGGCCGAAGAACGGGTCGCCGTTCTCCCGCCACAGCAGCTGCTGCATCCGGGTGTGCCGGTTCGGGTCGGTGAGCGCGTCCGGGGTCGGGGTGGCGTAGTCCCGGGCGTGGTAGACCAGCATGTCGGTGACCCCGTCCTCGGCGACGGTGAAGCTGCCGTGCCCGGGGCCGTAGACGCCGTTCGCGGTCTGGAACACCGGGTTCGGGTGCTTGTACCAGGACGCCGGGTTCAGCAGGTCGACGTTGTCCCACGAGGAGAGCAGGCCCAGCTTGTACCGGGAGTCGGTCGCCGACGCCGAGTAGGCGATGTAGACCCGCCCGTTCTTGACCAGCGGCGACGGGCCTTCGACGACTCCGGCGACACCCTCCTTCTCCCAGGCGACGGTCGGCCGGGCGATCTCCACGGCGGTGCCGGTGATCGCGGTCGGCCCGTTCATCCGGGCGATGTACATGTGGCTGTTGAAGTCGGTCGACGGGCTGTCCTGCGCCCAGGTGAAGTAGCGGACCCCACGGTTGACGAACGACGCCGCGTCCAGCTGGAACGACTCCCAGCCGGTGTTGAACCGCACCGGCGCGCTCCAGGTCCCGGTCATCGGGTTGGCGCTGGTGTTGCGGATCCAGTAGAGCCGCTGGTCGAACCGGGCGGTGCCGGGGGACGCCGAGAAGTACATGTACCAGGCGCCGTCCACGTACTGGATGTCCGGCGCCCAGATCCAGCCGCTCAGCGCGCCGCTGCTCGGGGCGACGAACGCGTTGCTGGTGGCGGCGCTGCCCAGCCCCTGCAGGGTGGTGGCGCGGCGCAGCTCGACCCGCTTGTAGTCGGGGACGGACGCGGTCATGTAGTAGTAGCCGTCGGTGTGCTTGTAGATCGCCGTGTCGGCGCGCTGGTTGACGACCGGGTTGTTCACGGTGATGAACTGGGCCGACGCCGGGGCGGCGAATCCGGCCAGCATCATCACCGCGACGGCCACCACGGCCGTGACGAGTCTTCTCATCGGTGACTTCCTCGGGGGTACGGGGACGTGTGATCGCTAACATGCCCGTCGATGCGATGTCACGTCAAGAAACATCCAGGAAATCAGTTCGTTGCGTACGGATATCGATGCTTGTAATATTCCGGCCAACCATGTGAGCGCTAACGTGCCCCCGAACGGAGCCGCATGCGTGCCTTCGCCGCATTCCTGATGATGATCGTCCTCGCCGTAGTGGCCCCGGCACCCACTCCCGCGCGCGCGGCACCAGGAGCCAACTTCCAGAACCCGGTCGTCGGTACGCCGAACAGCGCCGACCCGTGGCTCGGCTACTACAACGGCAGCTACTACTACACCGCCACCACGTGGACCGGCCGCATCTACATCCGCAAGTCGGCCACCCTGGCCGGGCTGCGCACCGCCGCCGAGACCACCGTCTTCACCATGTCCCAGCCGAACGCGGTCTCCAACATGTGGGCGCCCAGCATGCACCTGCTCGACGGGCCGAACGGGCAGCGCTGGTATCTCTACTACTCGGCCGGGCCGGCCGCCTGCTGCGGCGGGCAACGACAGCACGTCCTGGAGAGCGCCGGGACCGATCCGATGGGCCCGTACACGTACAAGGGCGCCCTGGTGTTGATGCCGAACAACGGGTGGTCGATCGACGGCAGCGTGCTGACCGTCGCCGGCGTCAACTACTTCGTGTTCTCGGCGTTCAACAACAACAGCGGCTTCGAGAACGGCGGCCTGCAGAGCCTGTTCATCTCCCGCCTGACCAACCCGTGGACGCCCGCGGCGCTCGGCACGATCATCTCCGAACCGACGTACGCCTGGGAGAAGGTCGGCAATCCGGTCAACGAGGGGCCGTACCCGCTGCAGCGTGGCGGGCGCACCTTCCTGACGTATTCGGCCAGCTACTGCGGCACCCCCGACTACAAGATCGGTTCCCTGGAGCTGACCGGCGCCAACCCGCTGGCCCGCGGCTCGTGGACCAAGACCGCCACCCCGTTGTTCCAGCGCAGCGACAGCAACGGCGTGTACGGCCCGGCCCACCACACGTTCTTCAAGAGCCCCGACGGCACCGAGGACTGGATCGTCTACCACGCCAACGACGCGGCGTCGCAGGGCTGCGGAACCACCCGGACCAGTCGCGCGCAGCGCATCTCGTGGAACGCCGACGGCACCCCCGACCTGGGCGTCCCGGTCTCCAACGCGACGGTCCTGGCCGGCCCGTCCGGCGAGTCCGGCAACCCCGGAGCGGTCACCGTCCAGCGGCTGCAGTCCTACAACTTCCCGGATCGTTTCGTACGGCACAGCAATTTCGCCGTCCGCATCGACCCGTCGGTGAGTCCCGCGCTGGACGCCCGGTTCCGCGTCGTCCCGGGCCTGGCCGACACGTCCGCGATCAGCTTCGAATCGGTCAACTTCCCCGGCCACTACCTGCGGCACAGCAACTACGTCCTGCGCCTGGACCCCAACCCGGGCACCGCGACGTTCCGCCAGGACGCCACGTTCCGCCAGACAGCGGGCCTGGCCGACGCGTCCTGGCAGTCGTTCCAGTCCTACAACTTCCCGGACCGCTACATCCGGCACAGCAACTACGAACTACGCATGGACCCCATCACCACCACCTCGGCCCGGTCCGACGCCACCTTCCGCCGCACCAGCTGAGACTCGGCCCGAGCCGGTCGGTCATGATGGGGGGCATGCGTTCCGTGTTGTTCCTCGGTACTGCCCGGCTCGGGCTGTTTCTGGTGGTCTTTCTCGTGCTGACCCTGCTACCGCTGGGGATGGACATCTTTCTGCGGGCCCTGATCGCCATGGCGGTCAGCATGCTGCTCTCGGTCTTTCTGCTGCGCAAGGCCCGGCAGGACGTCAGCGAGAAGCTGGTCGACTCGATCGACCGCCGCCGCGCCGCCAAGGCCGCGAAGAAGTAGCCGCCGGACGGCCTCGACCAGGCCAGTAGCATGCTGGGGTGCTACGGGAACTACACACGAACCACCTGTCCTTCTGGCTCCACCTCGCGCGCTGCACCGGCGGGACGTACTGGAAGCTGGACCGCGGGGTCATGGTCGACACCGGGATCGCCGGGCCGGCCTTCAATCAGGTGCACTGCCGGGCCGACGACGAGGAGTCGATCGCCGAGGCGGCCGGCTATTTCGGGAAACGGGAACTGCCCTGGCGGCTGGTCAGCTCCGGTCCGGCGACGGTCACCACGGTCCGGGGCGTCGAGCGGGAGCCGCTGTACCCGATCCTCAGCCGGGATGCGGTCGCCAGTGAGGACGCCACCGCGGTCGCCGGCGGCCTGACCATCGACGTCGCCCGCAGTGTCGAGGCCGTGCGGGAGTTCGTGGACTGCGCGGCGGCGAGTTACGGCTACGAGCCGAAGCTCCTCGACGCGATCTGCGGGCCGGAGACGATCGCCGACGAGCGCTTCCGGTTGTACCTGGGCCGGGCCGAGGGGCGCGTCGCAGCGGTGGCGGTGGGGGTGACCGTTCCGAAAGATCGTACGATAGGCGTCTATTTTGTCGGGGTGCGCCCGGAATCCCGCAACCGTGGCTTCGGACGTGCCGTGACCACGCGGGTGATCGGGGACGGCGCCGCGGGGGGAGCGGGCACCGCGGTGCTGCAGGCGACCCCGGCGGGACTCCCGGTCTGGACCGCGATGGGTTTCGCCCCGGTCGGCGACTACCTGCTGTGGGACTTTCCTGGATAAGGAGCTGTGAATGCCGGACGAGAACGCCTGGGTGCTGCCCGTGAGATACCGGGAGATCCTGCCCAGGCGGGGTGGTTTCGCCGTGCCGGCCGAGGCGGCGGACGATCCGGCCGAGGAGTTGCGCAGCTCGCTGCGGTTCATCGACGACGAGAAGTTCCTGGCCGACGACCGCGCGGTGATCCACGACCCGGACCTGGCCGTGGCCGGTGACCGGTTCGTCCGGCCGTGGTTGGCGACCGGGGAGCCCGGCCCGGCGGATCCCCGCGGCGCCGGGGTGGTGGTGTTGACGGTGGCCATGTACGCGGAGGATGTCGCCGAGCTGGCCGTCGGCCTCTTCGGCACCGGTTTCGGCGTGCGGATGGTCGCCGAGATGGGCACGCTCGTCGCGACGAGGGAACTGTGGACTGTCGACCCCTCGGATCCGGAGGCGTTCGAGCGGGGCTGGCGCGCCGCCGACCTGGAGCGGCTCCGGGACGCCGCGACGTTCGTCCGGGCCCGCCTGGCCGGCGCGCCCGGCGCGGAGTACGACGACGCCCGCACGGTTCTCGCCGCCGGCCGGACCACCCCGATCGGCCGGATCCTCGCCTCGTTCCTGCTGCCGACCGAGATCGCCTGGGTCGACGAGGACTGCGCCGCGGCGGCCGGGTGGGCGGCCGACGACTCCGGTGGCGAGGAGATGGCGGACGGCGACCACCGCTGGTTCAGCGCGCTGCTGCTGTTCGCGGCGAGCACCACCACACACCTGGAACTGTTGCGCGGGCACGTCGTCAACGATCTGTACCCGTACGACAGCGATGGTCTGGTCGGCACGGTCCTGGACGGTGTCGGGCCCGAGGCGGGGGCGATCCTGGCCACGCCGTTCTTCGCCGAGCTGGTGCGGCTGGCGTACCCGGCGTGGGGTTCCGGGGCCGGCCGGCTCGACCCGGAGGGCATCCGGATGCTCGCGGTGATCCCGACCGACGAGGCGTTCCGCGCGCTGTGCCGGGAGTGTTTCGACGGTGACCCGGTCCGGCCGGCCGCCTTCCTGAAGTCCGGGGTGCTGACCCGCTTCCCGAAACGGGCGGCCCGGTTGCTGGCCGAACTGGACGCGCCGATCCATCGCGATCTGCTGGCCGGCATGCGCGGCGTGCAGGTCGACGGGACGGGAGTCGGCCGGGGCTGGGCCGAGTTGCTGGACCACGCCCGCTTCGACACCACCGACGACCTCAAGCGTGCGGTCAAGGCCCTCGCGGCGCTCCCGTTCGAGGAATCGTTCGGCCTGCTCATCGACAGGATCGACAGGCAACATTTCCGCGGTACGTTCCTCGCCGCCGCCCGTAGACATCCGGAGGTCCCCCGGCGCGCGCTCCGATCCCGGGCCGGCGCTCCGGTGGCCGCCGAGTTGCTCCGCGATCACCTGCTGGTCATGGGCGGCGCCGAGAGCAGCACGTTGCCGCCGTGGCTGGTCGTCGGTGCGCTGCCTGCTCCTGAGTCGATCACCCGGGAGGCCCTGTGTGAGCTGGTGGCGGCGTCCTCGCCCGGTGACCGGCATCCCGCCGGGTCGGCCGCGTTCGGGTGGGCGGTGTTCGAGCAGTGGCGGGCCGCCGAGTACCCGCCGAAGGGCGACTTCGCGATGCTCGCCCTGGCCACCCTCGGTGACGACGGCACGGTGCCGGCGCTGACCGGGTACTTCCCGCAGTGGGCGTCGTCGACGCACGTCCGGGTCCGGCACGCGATGGAGGCGATCGGCGGGATCGGCACCGACACCGCGCTCCGGTCACTGCTCGAGTCGAGCCGCAAGGCGCCGACCCCCGGCCTGCGATCCGCCGCCGCGGAGACCCTGGGCGCGGTAGCGCAACGGCGGGGCGTCACGGTGCCGCAGCTCCTCGACCGGCTGGTGCCCGCGATGGACCTGAGCCCGCTCGACTACGGCCCGCGCCGCTTCACGATCACCCTCGACGACCAGCTGCAACCGGCCCTGAGCGACGAGCGGGGCAGCCGTCTGAGCCGGATCCCGCGCATCGCCGCGACCGACGACCCCTCGTCGGCGTCGTCGGCGCGCGCCCGCTGGACCGCACTGCGCAAAGACCTCAAAACCATGATCTCCGAGCGCCGGTACGCCTTGGAGAACGCGATGGTGACCGGGCGCCGCTGGTCGGCGGCCGAGTTCACCGAGCTGTTCGTCGACCACCCGCTGACCTGGCACCTGACCCGCCGGCTGCTGTGGGCGACGTTCGCTCCGTCCGGGGAGCTGCTGACGGCGTTCCGCCCGGCCGAGGACCGCACGTTCGCCGACGCCTCCGACGACGGCTGGACCCTGGACCCGGAGGCGACGGTCGGCCTGCCGCACCCCTGGCATCTGGGGACCGCCCGGTCCGTGTGGTCGACGGTGTTCGCCGACTACGCGATCATCCAGCCGTTCCCGCAGGTGGGCCGCGAACTGTTCACCGCAGCCGACCCGGCCGGGTTCATCGGCCGCACCATCCCGTCGGGCCGCTTGTACTCGCTGACAGCCCAGAGCTGGACCTTCGACGACGACAACCGGGGCGTGCGGCGAGACTGGCCGGACGGCACCGTGGTCCAGCTGGGCTGCGCCCCCGGTTACCACTGGCAGGAGCCGGACGCCCCACAAACCCTGACCACGATCCACCCGGCCGCCCTGTCCGACCTGCCACCGATCCCCCGCTCAGAGACGATCCGAGACCTGCACTACCTGACGAGCTGAGCAGGGGGACATGACGATCACGCCGGCTCACCAGGCAGTCAGCCGCTCGCCGATGGGGTCTGTCGATGCCGGAAGGTCAGCGGCTGAAGCGGATCACCCGTACCGCGAAGGATCCGGTCAAGCTGCGATCGTGGTGCTGACGTCTGCCCAGGGCCAGCCCGCGGCGGACATCGCGTACCTGCTCAAGGCCACCGACGCCTACGTCCGTGATGTGATCCACGCGGTCCACGGCAGGGGCCTCCACGCGCAGGACCCAAAATGGAGAAGGGACACACCGAACAGGATAAGTGAGCAGACCCGCGACTGGATCTACGTGATAGCCCGGTGTGACCCCCGGATCGCCACCGGCTGCGTCACCACGATCAGCATCGAGACCGTCCGGCGGATCCTGTACGAACAAGGGGTGAGCTGGCAGACGTCGTAGACGTGGAAGGGCGGCGACGATCCGGAGTTCGTCGCCGAGATGCGAGCGATCCTGGATCCCTACGACCACCCGCCCGCCGGCGGCCGCGTCGTCGGCGTCGGCGAGTTCGGACCCTCGAACCTGCAACCACCGGCCCGGCAATGCCTGGAAACCGCAGGGTAAGCCGGTCCGGCTGCGGGCCACCTACCACCGTGACCACGGGGTCCGGCACATTGTCGCCAGCCTCGACCTGGCCACCGGCAGAATCCAATTGCCGAATCCGGGACCGGACACGTTCGGGCGAGTTCCTCAACTTCCTCAAGAGCCTGCGACGGCGTTGGCCAGACGAAACGTTGCATCTGATCCTGGACAACTTCTCCCCTGATCCTGGACGACTTCTCCCCGCACAGACACCCGAGCATCCGGGCCTGGTGCGCCGCCAACGCCGTCGAACTGGTCTTCCTGCCGACCTACAGCTCCTGGCTGAACTGGATCGAGGCGAATTTCGCCGCCCTGCGCTACTTCGCCCTCAACGGCTCCGACCACCAGTCACACGCCGAACAGGACACCGCGATCGGCAACTACATCCGATGGCACAACCAGCGAGCCAAACCTAAAACCGGATACGCGACTAAGTCCAAGATCCGCCACCCGGACTACCCCTTCAAGGCCTCATGACGAGGCACTAACTGCTGGACACAACGAAGCGCCGGGCTGGCCCCTAGCGGATGTCCGGGCGGTTCTAGTTCGAGAGATAGTGAAACAATCCATCCGTGACTGAAGTTTGGCGACCGCTCGGTGTCGAGAGTGACGAAGAGATTGCCGAGTATGACGCTCTCCATGACGGGATCCCTGCTTGGATGGCTGTGCCGTACTGGGCTTGGGTGCGCGAAGCTCTGACAACGTTCCGAGGAGACGTATTCGGTGACAGGGCAGCGATGCTTAACGTTACATTATGGGAATTTATGTGTCAGATGCTCAGAATTACCACGAGCAATCTGCGCATAAGTTTCGTCGATGCCAACGTCGGCGGCGACCAGCTGGACCGAGCGATCCAAACTCTCCAAGAGCATCACGGCCCGCTGCAGGTAGCTGATTTCCTCCTCGCTCACAGCAGGCAGGACGGCATAGCGAAAACCCTCAGTCTCATCTTGGGGCTGAGTAAGTCCGCCTATGCGATCGGTGAACGCGCGGGTCGACCTGGCCTGATCCGCCGGGTGCCAATCGGTGTGCAAGTCGCCGCCGACTCGATAATGGGGCGCGCCGGACGGGCCGGAATGCGACTAGCCAAAGCCTGGGAGGAACTCTATGGGCTTACGCCGGACGCCAGTACGGCATACCGGTTGGCGATCCTAGCCGTGGAGGACGCCGCCGTGCCGGTTGTATCCCCTCAGAATTCGCGAGCGACGCTCGGAACGGTGTTGAAGCAGCTCGAAAATCAAGCTGGCTGGTCGCTGCCGATGCTCCGCGAGCACGACTCTGCACCGTCACTGCAAGTAGTCATCAATATGATGCGTCTGCTCTGGCATGGGCAGCACGACCGCCACGGAGGGCAGCCCTCAGCTCCTGGTGATGTATCCATGGAGGAAGCCCAGGTGGCAGTAAACCTGGCAGTAACGCTGGTCGCGTGGTTCGACGCGGGCCTGGTCCGACGTGAGGTCGAAGTGAACTGAGGCGCGGTCTACCCGCCTGCGGCTCTGCCGAGGGCGGCCTGCGGTCAGCCGTCAAGAACAGCGCCTCCGGCGGGCGCTCCGGGAAGAGGCTCCCGTCAGCACAGGGCGACCCGCATCAGGCTGTGACGGATCAGAGGTGGGAACACCTGGCGCCGTTGGTCCCGGGGCACTTGCGGCGCTCCCGAGTTTCCCAAACCTGAGTGATCCGATGGCCGGGCCGCGCTGGAGCTTCCCGTTCACCGCGAAGTTCGGTGTCTCCGGAGCCGCCTGCCGGTGGTTCTGGGGATGGTTCGGGCAGGTTGTTTCTCTCCGCTGCCGGTAGAGGAGGTGATGCCGGGTGAGGAGACGTGCTGGTGCCGGGCAGGCCCCGCCGGGCGTGGTGTGCGCTCGGCGGGGACGGCTCCGGGTATGGCTTCGGGGCGTGGTGGGGTCAGGAGATGGCGAAGGACGGGTGCGGGGGCTGGTTGTAGGCGGTGTTCTGCCAGGCCACGGCCTCGCGGTACATCCTGTCCTGCATCAGGGACGCCCGCGAGATGCTCGTCGCGTCGGTGGTGGAGTAGATCCGTAGGGCCGTGTTGTTGGTGGTCGGCCAGATGACCTCCTCGCGCCAGTCGCCGAGGATGTCGGCCTGCAACGACGGGGTGGCCTTGGTGCCGTTGTTGGAGTGCACGCCGTCGGCGGTCAGCAGGCGGGTGTCGGCGCTGGTGCCGTACTTGTCGATGTGGGTGCCGTCGAGCAGTTCGCGCTGGGCGTCGCCGTCCCACCAGATGACGAAGTTGGCGCTGGACGGCTTGCGGCCGATGCTGGCGCCGCTGGTGTTGTAGAGGTTCGAGTACGCGCTGGACCAGGACTCCGCGCCGGGGCTGCCGGCGTAGATGTCGGCCGACACGCCACGGCCGTTGTCGCAGCCGCAGGTCGGGTTGGACCAGATGATCGCGCCGGTGCGGGCGTCGCCCATCCAGGCGGCCGGCTTGCTGGTGTTCTCGTTGACCTTGAAGACTTCCAGGCCGGCGCGGGACGGGATCAGATCACCGACGTGGTACGCGTCGCCGTGGCCCTGCCCGTTGGTCCACAGGCCGTAACCGTTGTCGTCGATGGCCATCGCGCCGTACATGATCTCGTCCTTGCCGTCGCTGTCGACGTCGGCGATGGACAGCTGGTGGTTGCCCTGCCCGGTCCAGGCCGAACCGTTGGTGGACGAGCTGCTGTCGAACGTCCACTTGCGGGTCAGCGTGCCGTTGCGGAAGTCCCAGGCGGCCACGACCGAGCGGGTGTAGTAGCCACGGGCCATGATGATGCTCGGGTAGCTGCCGTTGATGTAGGCGGTACCGGCCAGGAACCGGTCGACCCGGTTGCCGTAGCTGTCACCCCACGACGAGACGGTGCCGCGGGCCGGGACGTAGTCGGCGGTGGCCATCGCCCTACCGGTCTGGCCGTTGAAGACGGTCAGGAACTCGGGGCCGGACAGGATGTAACCGGACGAGTTGCGGTAGTCGGCGCTGGAGCTGCCGATCACCACGCCGGTGCCGTCGGTGCTGCCGTCGGCGGTCTTCATGGCGACCTCGGCCTTGCCGTCGCCGTCGTAGTCGAAGACCTGGAACTGGGTGTAGTGCGCGCCGGCCCGGATGTTCTTCCCCAGGTTGATGCGCCACAGCCGGGTGCCGTTGAGCTTGTACGCGTCGATGTAGACCGGCCCGGTGTACCCGGACTGCGAGTTGTCCTTGGCGTTGGACGGATCCCACTTGAGCACGATCTCGTAGGAGCCGTCGCCGTCCAGGTCACCGACCGAGGCGTCGTTGGCGGAGTACGTGTAGGCGACCCCGTCCGGGGTGGTCCCGCCGGCCGGGATCTGGATCGGCACGTCCTGGTACGCGGCGGCCAGCGCGACCGTCGGGGTGGCCGCGGCCAGGGTCTCGACGCCGCCGGTGACCGGGCGGACGGTGTAGGCCGCGCCGGCGGCCGCACCGCTGTCGGTGAAGTTGGTGGTGCCGGTGACGCCGATCCGGGCGCCGTCGCGGTAGACGGCGTAGGTGGTTCCGGCCGGGTCGGCGTCGAGCAGCCGCCAGGACAGGAAGTTGCCGCCGCCGGTGCGCAGGCTGATCAGCCCGCGGTCGAGGTTCTCGGTGTTGGTGGTCGAGGTGGGGTCGGCTGCTGCCGCGGGGGCGGTGTCGGTGGGGATGCCGACGACGGCCACCGACACCGCGGCGACCGCCGCGACGAACCCGGTGAGCACTCTGCTGGACATGGGGGATCCCAACGTGAGGACGGGGACTGGGGATCCGGGCGATTGAAAGCTTTCATTATCGAGTTGTGGTTAACCGGCTCGTAACATCGCCCGGGAAGCCGATGCTATCGATGCGATTCGATGACTGCAAGGAGTCGCGCGTAGGCGCCCCCGTGGGCGGCCAGGTCGGCATGGCTGCCCTGCTCCCGGATCCGGCCCCGGTCCAGGACGACGACCAGGTCGGCGGTCGCGGCCTGGGTGAACCGGTGCGCCACGATGATCGCGGTCCGCCCCCGGATCACCGCCCGGACCGCGTCGTCCAGCCCTCCCCCGGCGCCGCCGTGCGCGGTGGCCTCGTCCAGCACCACCACCGGCGGGTCGGCGAGCAGCACCCGGGCCAGGGCGATCTGCTGGATCCGGGCGTCGTCCAGGTCGTGCCCGAGGACGGTGTCCAGGCCGTCCGGCAGGTCCCGGGTCCACTCCGCGCCGACCGTGTCGAGGGCCGCGAGCAGCGCGTCGTCGGTGGCGTCCGGGGCGGCGAGGCGCAGATTGCCCGCCAGGGTTCCGGTGAACAGGTGGGTGTCCTGGGTGACCAGCAGGACCGCCCGGCGGCCCCGATGGCCGGCCTCGGTGGCGGGCACACCGCCGATCAGCACCTCGCCGCCGGCCGGGGCGAACACTCCGGCGACGAGCTGGGCCAGAGTGGACTTGCCGGAGCCGGAGACTCCGGCCAGCACGGTGACCGTTCCGGCCGGGATGTCCAGATCGATCCCGGACAGGGCGGCCGGCGTGCCCGGGCGGTAGTGGTGGGTCAGGGCGTGGATCCGGACGGACCGGCCGTCGACGTCGCGGCGCGGGGCGCGGTCGGCACCGGCGAGCAGGACGCCGACGAGCCGGCCGAGGCCCGCGGCGGCACGCTGCAGATCGTCGAGGCTGGACAGCAGGGCCGCGATCGGGCTGAACAGCCGGTGGAAGAACAGGGCGGCGGCGGTGACCGAGCCGACCGAGAGACCGGCCGTGGTGGCCTGCCAGTATCCGGCGGACAGCACGGCGGCCAGCCCCAGGAACTCGGCCGTGTTCAGGCCCGCGTTGAACCGGTTGCGGGCCCGGGTGGCCTCCCGGGCGGTCTCGACGGCGGCCAGGCTGCGGGTGGCGATCAGGTCCAGGCGTTCCCGCCGGCGGCTGTGGGCGATCACGGTGGCGGCGCCGGAGACGGTCTCGATGATGGCCTGACCACGATCGGACTCCTGCCGGCGCAACCGGCGGTACAGCGGGCGGGACCGGCGCAGGAACCGGACCGTCGTCCACACCTGCACCGGCACCGCCACCAGGGCGGCGAGCGCCAGCCACGGGTCGAGTGCGGCCAGCCCGGCGAAGGTCAGGGTGATCGTGAACGCGCCCTGCACGAAACGGGGCAGCACTCCGGAGACGGCCGCGGTGATCGCCTCGACGTCGCCGGTGACGCGGGAGACGACGTCCGACGTTCCGGCGTCCTCGACGGTGCCCTGGTCCAGGCGTACCGCCGCGTCGAAGATCTCCTCGCGGAGCGCGGCGAGCACCTGCTGCAGGCAGCGGACCAGGAGCAGACCGCCCTGGCGGAGCAGCAGCGCGGAGACCAGCCCGGCCGCGGCGACCGCTCCGGACCAGGCGGCGATCCTGCCGGGACCTGCTCCGGCGAGGACCGCGTCCACGATCCGCCCCAGCGCCGGTGGCATCAGCAGCGCCGCCGCCGAGCCCGCGAGCAGCAGAAACGTGATCAGGGCGAGCAGTCGCCACCGCGGGCGCAGCAGACCGGCCAGGTGTCGCCGGCTCTGCCGGGCGTCCGCCACCGGAAGGGTGTGGCTCATCGGGTCACCTCGTGGCAGGCGGCCAGCAGCACCGGGCTGGAAGTGATCACGACGATGGTGCGGCCCAGGTCCCGCAGCCCCTGGGCGACGCGCTGTTCGGTCAGCGGATCGAGGGCGGTGGTCGGCTCGTCGAGGACGATCACCTCGGCCGGGTCGTGCAGGGCGCGGGCCAGCAGCACCCGCTGACACTGGCCACCGGAGAGCCGCCGCCCACCCTCACCCAGCTGCACGTCCGGCGAGCCCGGGCGCGCGCCGGATGAGCCGGGGTGCGCGCCGGGTGAGCCGAGGTGCTCGATCACGTCGTCCAGGGCGACCGCGCGCAGGATCCGCTCGTCCCAGTCGCTGCCGGATCCTGCCGTACCGCGCGGGCAGCATCCTGCTCGACGGCCGGGAGATCTCCGGCGTCCCCACGAGACAACTCGCCACCCGGCTCGGGCTGCTGCCGCAGTCGTCGATCGCGCCGGACGGGATCCGGGTGGCCGACCTGGTCGCCCGCGGCCGGTACCCGCACCAGGGCCGATTCGACCGCTGGTCCCGCGACGACGAACGGATCGTCGCCGAGGCGATGGCCGCGACCGGCGTCACCGCACTGTCCGGCCGGCCGGTCGACGAACTCTCCGGCGGTCAGCGGCAGCGGGTCTGGGTGGCGATGGTCCTCGCCCAGCAGACACCCACACTCCTGCTGGACGAGCCGACGACCTTTCTGGACATCACCCATCAGTACGGGTTGCTGGAGCTGTTCGGGAAGCTGCGCCGTTCGATGGGGCGCACCGTCGTGGTGGTGCTGCACGACCTCAACCAGGCCGCCCGCTACGCCTCCCACCTGATCGTGATGAAGGACGGCGCCGTGGTGACCGCGGGCCCACCAGCCGCGGTGATCACCGAAGAGCTGATCGACAAGGTCTACGAACTCCCGTGCCGCGTACTCCCCGACCCGGAGACCGGCGCCCCGATGGTCATCCCCCGGGCCGGCCTCGGGGGTGCGGGCTCGGGGCGGTGAACACCCCGGGGGCGGTAGCCCAGGTCGTCGGCGGTGCCGGTCAGGTCGGCCAGCAGCCAGATGGTGGCCAGCCACATCTCGGTGCCCTGCAGGCCCGGCGGGGTGCGGGACGGGTGGAAGCCGAAGCCCTGGCCCGGGACTCGATGCTTGACGGCGTCGTTCAGCAACGTCGCGGCCAGGGCCTCGGCCTCGGCGGCCCGGTAGCCGGTGTGCCGGGTCAGCCAGAGCGGGTGGGCGATGTCCAGGATGTTGCAGGCGTTCTGCCGGTCGGGGCGGATCACCCGGGGATCGCGGGCATGCGCCAGAACCGTGTCGATCACCCGCTCCGGGTACGGCAACGGGATCCCGAACTGGGCGAACGTGCCCCGGGAGGCACGGTAGAAGCCGTTCACGATCTGCAGCCGGCCGTCCGGCAGCGACGGGGCGCCCCACATGCCGGTAGCCGGGTCGGCGTTCAGCAGCAACCAGCCGAACAGTTCCTCGGCACCGTCCCCGTTCCGGTGCAGGGCGGTGCCGAGGATGTCCACCCAGTGCCCGGCGTGCCACGCCCGGTCTCCCCACGGCAGTGCCGTCAGTTCGGCGGGGAGGTCCGCCTCCAGCAGCCGGATCCGGTGCGGGAGCGCACTGCCGAGCAGGTCGAGCGCGTAGCCCACGGCCAGCACGTGGTAGCCGGCGTCCGGATCGGTGAACCCCGGCCCGGCAGTGGTCTGGGTACCGTCCGGGCCGAGCGTGCCGATCAGTCCCGTCTCCGGGTCCTGCCAGTCGCGGAGCCGGTGCCGCTGCAGGTCGGCGGGCAGTTGCGGTGGTGCGGTCCCGAGCAGCAGGTCGGCGATCTCGACGGCGTCGCACTGGGCCCGGATCGTGCGCGCGGCCCCGGGACGGTCCACGAAGAACTCGCCGTCGAAGCACCGGTCCAGAACCGGCACCGCGTCCGCCCGGACCGCGTCGGCGAAGGCCGCCGGCCCGCCCCGGGCCGGGCCTGGCTGCTCGCGCGGGACGCGCCATTTCAGGACGCGGGCCGGGTTGCCGCCGACCACCGCGCCGGACGGCACGTCCCTGGTCACCACCGCGCCGGCCGCCAGCACCGCCTTGTCGCCGACCGTCACACCGTCGAGGACCACCACGTGCGAGCCGATCCACACGTCGTCGCCGATCCGGATGCCCTTGCTGGTGAGCGGCTGCCGGAACACCTCCACGTCCGGGTCGGCCATCACATGGTTGAAGCCGAGCAGTGACGTGTGGGCGCCGATCCGGACCGCGTCACCGATCTCGACCCGGCCCCGGACCACGGTGTAGACGTTGATCGAACAGTCCCGGCCGGCCCGCACGGAACCGGTCGTGTACACCCCGGCCGCCACGTAGGTGCGCGGGCCCAGGACTAGTTCGTCGTTGTGCACCGACGCCTTCTCGGAGACGAAACAGCCGTCCGCGACGTCGTGGCCGGGCCGGGCGTTCAGCTCACCCCGCACCGCATGCTGCCGGTCCTGCTCCTCCTCACTCGCCACACTCCAGAAATCCCACGGCGAGTAATCGAAGTCCGTCCCCATGAAAACACCCTAGATCACCAGGGCGCCGCCGAGTTTCCAGTAACCGAGGAACGAGATGTGGTCCTTGGGGATGGCCCGGTCGCGGGTCAGGTGCTGGCGGATCCGGGTCACCGAACCGGACTCGCCGGCGATCCAGATGTACGGGTCGTCGCCCGGGTCCACGGCCCGGACCGCGTCCTCCAGCGCCCGGCCGTGGACGCCGTCCCGGAGCACGGTCCGCACCGTGACGTTGTCGCGGGCCGATGTGGACACCAGGTCGTCGCCGGGAGCGCCCACCTCGATCAGGACCTGGGCTCGCACGTCGCCGTCCAGGCTGCCGATGATGTTGCGGATCGCCGGGAACGCCGTCTCATCGCCGATGATCAGCAGGTCGCGGGCGGATCCCGGGGTCCAGCAGATGCCGTAACCGGTCCAGCCCATCCGGGCGTCGGGGCCGGTCACGACCAGCTCGTCGCCGGGGCGGGCGGCCAGCGCCCAGGCCGACGCGGGGCCGGCCGGCTCGTGGATGACGAAGTCGACGTCGATCTCAGCCGCCTCGGGGCGGATCGCCGCGGGAGTGTAGGTCCGCAGCACGTTGCGCTGGTCCGGAGGCAGAGCGCGCCACCGGGCGTACCAGTGCGAGGGGTGTGGTGTCGGCTCGTCGAGCAGCCCGAATTCGGCGGTACCGCCATGCGGCATCGGCAGGACGAGTTTGATCCGCTGGTCCAGACCCCACGACGCGAAGTGGCGCAGGGAATCTCCGGCCAGGGTCACCCGGACGAAACCGGGGCTCAGGCGCTGGGTTCGCGTCACTCGTACCGGGAAGGCGCTGTATTCCCAGGGTCTCATCGGCGGATCTCCCGAATGATCATGGTTATCAGGTACAGGCCGCCCACCGAGACGGTGACCACGCCGACCGGCAGGGCGATCGGCAGCACGTGCTGGGCGATCACGTCGGAGGCCAGCAGCAGGACCGCGCCGGCCAGGGCGGACAGCATCAGGGACAGGTACGGGGTCCGGGCCAGCCGGCGGGCGATCTGCGGGGCGGCCAGGGCGATGAACGCGACCGGGCCGGCCACCGCGGTGCCGATCGAGACCAGGGCCACGCCGATGATCAGGACCGTGCGCCGGGCCGTGCCGGGGCGTGCGCCGAGTGCGGTGGCGGCGTCGTCGCCGAGGTCCATCTGGCGCAACCTGGGGATCGCGAACGCGAGCAGGACCAGCAGCGGCAGGGTGCAGAGCGCCGCACCCCGGACCGCGGTGGCGCCGACGCCGTTGAGGGAACCCGCGCCCCAGGCCGAGGCGAACATCGCGGTGTCCAGCTCGACCTGCAGCAGCAGCCAGGTGTTGACCGACGACAGCAGCGCGGACACGCCGATGCCGACGATGATCAGGCGGAATCCGGTGACCCCGTTGCGGCTGGCCAGCAGCCAGATCACGGCTGCCGCGGCGGTGCCGCCGAGGACGGCGCCGAGGGTGAGCAGCGACCAGCTCGTGGCGCCGATCACCACGGCGGTGAGCATGCCGGTGAACGCGCCGTTGCCGAGCCCGAGCACGTCGGGACTGGCCAGCGGGTTGCGGGTGACGGTCTGGAAGAGGGCTCCGGCGATGCCGAGGGCGCCGCCGATCACCACCGCGGCGAGGGTCCGGGGCAGCCGCCACTCCAGGACCACGGTGCGGTCGAGCCCGGTGCTCTGGCCGAGCAGTGCCCGGACGACCTGGTCCGGGGTGAGGGTGTAGGTGCCGAGGCCCAGCGCCAGCACCGCGAGCGCCAGGATCACGGTGACCAGGCCGGTCGCCACGAGCAGGCTGCGCCGCCGGACCGGAAGGGTCAGGGCGCCGACCCGCAGCAGGTAGCGGGCATGTCCGAAATCGATCTCGGGAGAGGACGGGGCGGTCACGGGGCGGCCGCCCGGCTGCGGCGGGCCAGGAGGATCAGGACCGGGGCGCCGACGAAGGCGGTGACGATCCCGACCGGCATCTCGGCGGGGGCGATCAGGACCCGGCCGATCACGTCGGCGAGCAGGATCATCGTGGGGGCGAGCAGCAGCGACGCGGCCAGGATCGCGCGCTGGTCGACGCCGAAGAGCCAGCGGGCCACGTGCGGGACCATCAGGCCGACGAAGGAGATCGGGCCGGCGAGCGCGGTGGCCGTACCGCAGAGGAGGGTGACCGCGACGATCACCGCGACCCGGATCAGGGCGACGTTGGCGCCCTGGGCGCGGGCCACGTCGTCGCCGAGGGCGAGCGCGTTCAGGCCGGGCGCCACGACGATCGCGATCGCCACGCCGGCCAGCAGGAACGGCAGGACCGGCAGCAGTACGCCGAAGTCCCGGCCGAGCAGCGATCCGGCGTTCCAGCCGCGCATGGCGTCGAAGGCGTCCGGGTTGCTCAGGGTGAGGCCGGTGGTGATGCCGGACAGCACGGCGCCGATCGCCACCCCGGCGAGGGTGAGCCGGATCGGGTCGGCGGGCGCGCGGCCGGCCGAGCCGATCACGTAGACGGCCAGGGTGACCATGAGCGCGCCGAGGAAGGCCAGCCAGACGAAACCGCCGATGTCGCGCAGGCCGAAGAACGCCACGCCGACCGCGACGGTGAACGCCGCCCCGGCGTTGACGCCCAGGATGCCGGGGTCGGCGAGGGGGTTGCGGGTGAACGCCTGGATGAGCGTGCCCGCGATCCCCAGGGCGACCCCGGCACAGATCCCGGTGACGGTCCGCGGGACACGCAGTCCGGTGACGACGTACTGGGACTGCGCGTCCCCTCCCCCGCGCAGGGTGTCCAGGACGACGGCCGGGGAGAGCATGTTGGCGCCCACGGCCAGCGAGAGGAGCAGGACGGCGGCCAGCGCACCGAGGACGTAGCCGAGACGACGGAAGGTCACTTCGCCGTTTCGAGGAACTTCTCGATGTCGTCGAGCACCGTCTGGGCGCCCTTCGGTCCGACGCCGGACACCCAGACCGAGGTGTCGACGAGGGTGACCGACGGGAACGCGGCCTGGTTGTCGCGGATCGCGGCGGGAACCGTGCCGGTGTCGGCGACGTCGGCGGTGGTGACGAAGACGTGGTCGGCCTTGGCCTTGAGGACGTTCTCCGGTGAGATGTCGGCCTGCAGACCGTCCTCCCACTCCTGCTCCGGGATGGTGAAGCCGGTGCACTGCAGGGTGCTGCCGGCGAACGAGACCGGACCGTACAGGCTGAGGGTCGTCTCGTCCCGGGGCCGGACCAGGCTGGCCGTACCGGAAACCTGGTATTTGCTCCTGATCGCCGCGCAGCGTTGCTGGTAGGTGTCGAGCAGCCCGGCGACCTCGGTGGACTTGTTGAGGGCGGTCCCGATCAGCTTGGCGTTGTCCTGCCACGGGTCGGCCTGGGTCTTCATGAAGACGGTGGGCGCGACCGAGGCGAGCTGGTCGTAGAGCTTGGAGTGCCGGGACTCGGTGCCGAGGATCAGGTCGGGCTTGAGGGCGGCGATCGCCTCCAGATCGGGCTCGGGGACCGTGCCGACCGGGGCGATGCCGTCGACGCCGAGGTATTTCGGCAGGCCGCTGGTGTTGCTGGCGACGGCGGCGCCGACGGGGGTGATGCCGACGGCGACCGCGGTGTCCAGTTCGAGCGGTTCCAGGACGACGACCCGCTGCGGGGCGTCCGGCACCTGGGCGGTGCCGCGGGCGTGCTCGACGGTGCGGGTGGCGCCGTCCGCGGAGGTGGACGACTCCGGGGTGGAACAGCCGGCCAGGAAGACGGCGGCCAGTACGACGGGAACGGTGAAGCGCATTTACAGAACCTTCCGAAAACCAAAGAAGAGTGCCCAGAACCGTCCTGGACACTCGAATCTGAGGTTAGCCTAGCCTAATCATCGGCAGGTGTCGGCGCGGGGGCGGCCTCGTGACGCGTGACACTGCTGCGCGGCCCACGACCGGCCTTGCGCGGCGGGCGGACCCGGGCGTCGGCGTGCGGGAAGACGAAGGTCCGGAAGGCCCAGAGCCGGAAACACATCGCCACCAACGTACCGATGATCATGCCGCTGACGAAGTCGGCGATCTCCTGTGTCGACCGGCTCACGTCCGGGACGCTGAGCATGAAGACGTACCGGGAGATGTAGAGCGGCAGCGAGTTCAGCACCACACCGACCGCGCTGACCGAGAAGAACAGGGCCGCCTCGTGCCGGCGCTCCCGGCCGCCGCGGGTGCGGAACGACCACTCCCGGTTGAGCACGTAGGACAGCACGGTGGCCAGGATGGTGGCGATGGCGAGCGCGGTCACCGGCTTGCCGGACAGGACGGTCAGCTTGAGCGCGTAGTTGATCGCGGCTGTCGCGACGAAACAGATTCCCCCGACCACCAGGAACTTCGCTGCTTCATGGTGTTTGCGGGCCAGAGCCGTGAGCGACATTCCGCAGAATGTAGTGCACCGGTCCAACAGTGGCCGGACCGGTGCACAGCGGAGACTCAGTCGAACCGGAACACCGGCGGCAGGATCAGCACCACGATCCAGAACCACAGGCCGAAAACCGGCAGGTAGGCGGTCTGCCAGCGCTCCACGGCCGCGAAGCCGGTACGACGGCGGACG
Organism: Actinoplanes couchii; assembly: GCF_016862075.1. Taxonomy (GTDB): domain Bacteria; phylum Actinomycetota; class Actinomycetes; order Mycobacteriales; family Micromonosporaceae; genus Actinoplanes; species Actinoplanes couchii. The sequence goes on from NZ_BOMG01000074.1 coordinate 72,137, forward strand.
AAGGTCAGCAGCAGCCACGCGGCCCCGGCGAGGTTGGCCAGCAACACGATGTTCTGACCGATCGCGGTCACGTTGTTCTGGGTCATGCCGTACTCGAGGATCCGGCCGGCCATCGCCCACAGCACCAGCGCGTCGATCACCAGCGCGCTGACCACCAGAACCAGTTGCATGACGTCGAACGGGCCGCGCGGCGCCAGCGGGTCGCGGGCCGACTGCGAATAGAGAAGCAGCCCGAGGACCACCGCGAGCAGCAGGTCGAACGTGATGAGCGCGCTGCGGTCGATGTCGATGCCCCGGCCACCCCAGCCGATGACGACCAGGTAGGCCAGCAGCGCCACGGTGAACAACGGAGTGAACAGCCGGGTCAGAACCGGCGCGATGTTCTCGATCACACCCTGCTTGACCTCGACCAGCCAGGCGCCGACGACGGTCGCGGCCACCACGCCGCACGGCACCAGCCACTCGCTGATGAACGTGTCCGGCGACATCCCGACAGCCTCGAAGATGGCGTACAGGAAGACGGTGAGAACCCCACCACCGAGCAGCATGAGTACGAGGTAGACGAACCACTCGCCGGTGAAGCGGACGAAGTCCATCCGCCGCCGGGCCGATCGCAGGTCGTCGGAGACGTAGGCCAGCCCCACGACCATCCACAGCGCCAGCGGCAGGTGGGACACGATCAGGCCCTCGGACTGGCCGTCGTCACCTGTCGGATAGGCGTTGGCAACCACCGCGCCGAGCCCGAACAGGCCCACCAGCAGCCCGGGTACCCAGCCCGTCGTCCGCCGTCGCCACATCAGGAAACCGGCCACCCACGGCAGCGCGAAGAGGGCGGCGTTCTTCTGGTAGAAGTGGCCGTCCGCGTTCCACAGCTCGGGGATCTTGATCGAGACGGCGGCGCCGAACGCGCAGACCAGCATGGCGATCAGGTCACGCCGGGACCGGTTCTTCTTCGCCGGGTCGTCCTCGGTGAACATCAGCTGCTTCCACAGCCGTTCGGAGTGCTCGCGGGCGAACTCGCGGGACAACTCGTCCAGGCCGCCCATCCGCTTCACCGCGACGAGGAACGCCTCGTCCCGGTCCAGCCCGAGGCCCGCCAGCTCGTCGACCGAGTTCCGGAGATGGTCCTCCAGCTCGTCGGCGTCCGACTCGACCATCTCCGGCCGCCGGCGGACGTGCTCCCGCCACTGCGCGAACTGGGTCTCCAGCTCGTCCTTGCCGTCGGTGACGGTCACGCGGTGCCCTCCTGCGGGATGAGCAGCGGCCAGACCTGGGTGAGAGCCTCGACGACGGTCTGCCACTGACGTTTCTGTTCGGCCAGTTCGGCCAGGCCCTGCCTGGTGATCCGGTAGTACTTCCGGCGGCGCTCCCCGGTGGCCGCGTGCCAGTACGCCTCGACGTGACCGAGACGCTCCAGCCGGTGCAGCAGGGGGTAGAGGAAGCCTTCCGTCCAGTCCAGCTCGCCGCCGGACAGGTCACTGATGCGGCGCAGGAGGGCGTACCCGTAGCTGTCGCCCTCGGCGAGGATGCCGAGCACGATGGGCGTCGCCGAGGCGGCGACCAGATCCTTGGTGACGCGCACGGTCACCTCCCTTGATACCTAGAAGTACGAGGCATAGTACTTCTAGGTATCAAGGGCTTCTCCCGAGGGCGGCCCGGTCAGGAACGCAGCCGCTCGCGGATCCAGGCGCCGGCCGGCTTCAGGCGTGCGGTGCCCGAGTACGCCCCGGCCGCGCACGTCCCCTCGGTGAAGACCGCGCCGGAGCGCATGTCGTCGGAGAAGTTCCAGTTCACCCAGCTGACCTTGTGCTCAGCCAGCAGATCCAGGTACCGCTGGGAGCGGGCGAAGTCGTTCGGGCCGTCGCCGGTGTACTCCTGGGTGCCGAACTCGGTGACGAACACCGGCAGCTTGCCGACCGCATCCCGGAGCGTGTCCAGATACCAGTCGTCGTGTGACGCGGCGTAGAAGTGGAACGTGTACATGACGTTGCCGGCGTTCACCGGGTTCGCCAGGATCCTCGACACGCCCTGCCCGTCGCCGGAGGCGCCGAGCGACGACCAGTCCTCGGTCCCGACCAGCACCACACCGTCCGGATCCTGGGCCCGGATCACCGGGATCAACTGATCGGCGTACGACTTGATCGCGCTCCAGTGCACCCCGCTCGGCTCGTTCGCGATCTCGTACAGGATGTTCGTCTTGTTCCGGTGCCGTGCGGCGATCTCCCGGAAGAAGGTCTTGGCCCGCGCGAGGTTGACGTTCGGATCACCCGGCGACAGCATGTGCCAGTCGACGATCGCGTACATGCCCCGGGCGGTGGCCTTCTCGATGTAGTCGTGGACCTTGGCGGTGAACCCGGCCGGGTCGGTCTCGTAACCACCCTCCTGGACGTACATCGAGATCCGCAGCACGTCCGCCCGCCACTCGTTCGCGAGAACGTTCAGCGAGGCGTCGTTGACACACTGCGAATACCACTGCAGCCCGTGGGTGCTCATCCCACGCAGCTGGACCGGCTTGCCCTGGGCGTTGCAGAGCTTGAGCCCACAGACCTTGAGCTGCCCGTTCTGGGAAACGGGACTGGCCGCGGCCGGATCAACCGCGGCGAGCGAGAGCCCGGCGGCGACAGTCATCGCGGCCAGGATACGGAACAGGGAACGGGTGCGGCGCATGAACGGAACCTCCGCATAGATCGAGGGAGGTCAAATTATTAAGTATGTTAACAGTCCATGTCCAGACCCGGCCGGGCAACGGCGTGGGGGCCGCCCGTCGCCGGGTGGCCCCCACGTGATCCGGAGCGGTCAGAGACCCCAGCCGTGGCGGAGGCGGTCCTTGCCCGAGGTGTTGCGGACGGTGAGGTTCAGGTTGGTGCCGGAGCCGGAGAGGGCGAACATCGAGTAGTAGTCGAAGCCCGACGTGCCGGTGGGCTTGCCGCCGATGGCCGGCCAGTACGTGCCGCCCATCTGGTTGTCGCGCATCACCTGGGTGACCGCGCGGATGTGGCGGACGAAGTTGTCGGTGCTGTTCGCGTCGGCGTAGTTCAGGCCGGTCGACATCGGGGCGCCGAACTCGGTCACCACCGCCCGGGACGCGCAGTTGCCGAGGCGGGTCTGCACGTGGGTGCGCCAGGCGTCGTACGTCATCGCGGTGTAGAAGAACGCGTAGTGGTGGAACGAGAGCAGCGTCCCGTTGAAGCGGCTGTCGTTGCACACGTCGCGCAGGTCCTGGCTGTAGCCGGTGCCGCCGATCAGGGTGCGCGCGGGCACCGCCGAGTAGTGGTAGCTCATCCACGCCGCGGCCACGTTGCGCCACTCGGCCGAGGTGTAGCCGTGCGGCTCGTTCATCGGCTCGAAGTACACGTTGGTGTTGGCGCCGTAGAGGTAGGTCACGTTCGACCACATGGTGTTCCACGCGGCGGTGTTGGTGATCCGGCCGCCGGAGGCCGCGCCGTCCTCCCAGTAGGCGAGGATGACCTTGAAGCCCCGGGCGGTGGCCGCGTCGATGGCCCCGCGGTAGGCGCTCCACCAGGCCGTACCGACGGTGTGGGTGTTGATCGGCAGTCGCACCGTGTTGACGCCGATGGCGGCCATGTCGTCGTAGAGCGCGTTGGCCTTGGCCTGCACGGTGGCGTAACTGTCCGACGAGCTGAGGCCGGAGATCACCAGCGGCCCGGTGCTGAAGTTGTCACCGAGCACCGCCCAGTTCACACCACGGAACGAGTTGGTCGCGGCGGCCGCCGGGGACGAGGTGACGGCGACGGCGCCGAACGCGGCGAGCGCGGCCACCAGGGGGACGAGGAGGAGTCTGCGGATCGGGGTCATGGGATGTCCAATCAACGGGGGATGGCGGTGCCGTGCCGGCAGCCCGAGCAGCCGACGGCGCTCAGACCGGTCCAGGTGTTCAGGTCGGAGCTGGTGGCGGTCCACAGGCCGCCGTTGGTGTACTTGTCGACGTAGATCCGCCAGCGGCCGTCGTCGAGACGGACCAGGGACGGGCCCTCGTACCCGGACGCCCACAGGTTGCCCCGGTTGATCCAGCCGCCGGTGAGCCGGTCGGTGCTGGTCCAGTGCTCGATGTACTTGGTGGTCTCGTTCTTGACGAACGAGTGCCAGGTGCTGCCGGACTTCACCACGTACGCGTCGATGTGGTTGGTGCCGAGCCCCCACATCTGCTGCGGGCCGCTCCAGGACGTGAGGTCGGTGTTCTGGGCGGTGTAGACGTACGGGCGGAAGCACGCCGAGCAGGTCGTCTGCGACACGTTGGTGATCAGGTAGGTGGTGCTGCCCTCGACGTAGAACTCGGGCGCCCAGGTGTACGCGGTGCTGCTGATCCCGGAGGGGATGGTGGTGACGTCGGTCCAGTTCAGCAGGTTCGTGCTGCGGGCCACGGCGAAGTACGTCGAGTTCGTCGTCCACGACTGCACCGTGTAGGCGATGTAGTACGTGCTGCCCCGCTTGATGATGCTCGGATCCCGCAGCACGCCGGTCGGGCCACGGAAGTTGGTGTCGTACAGGACGCTGTAGTTGAGGCCGCCGTCGGTGGACTGATAGATCCACAGCTCCTGGTCGGCGGCGCCGTCACCCTTGAAGGTGGCGTAGATCAGTGTCGTGGCCGCCGACGCCGGCTGTGGAGCGATCAGCCCGCCGAGCAGAAGAGCGACCATCGCGACCAGCACACGAATACGCATGGTGTGCAGGATGTTCAACAAGCTGTGACAAGTCCACGAACCGAGCAGGCCCGCTCAGGACCGTTCACAACCGAACACCTCAGTTCCGGGCCGCGGGTGACGATGGAAGACTGCGTGGCCGACGAACAGATGATGAAACCCGACGACCGGGACGCCGTCCTGGCTGCTCTGCTGGCCAAGAACCCGGACGCCTTCATCGCCGCGATCGGCCTGAACGGGCTGTTCGTCCCGATGCCGGCCGCGGCGACGGCAGAGATCACGTTGCGGCCGATCGAGGGGTTCTCCTCGATGCTGGGCCTGATCGTGCCCGAGGACCACCGGCCGGCCGTGGACGCCTGGTCCCAGGTCGTCCTGGAAGGGGTCGCGGGATGCCGCGTCCACCTGACCGCGGCGCCGGAGAACCTGACCCGGATCCATTTTGTCGACGCCACCCACCGGTACGGCGTCTACCTCGGCATCATCACCGGTTCGGCGCTGGCCGCCGACGTGACCCTGCTCCCGGAGAACGTCCGGCCCCGCCTGGTCTCCATGGTCAAGAACCAGATCTCGGTGGTCACCGAGGTCGGCCCGGAGATCAACCCCCTGCTCGGGTACGCCCCCGAGGAACTCGTCGGGCAGCGCACCCTCGGCCTGGTGCACCCCGGCGACCAGGAACGGGCCATCGCGAGCTGGGTCGACATGCTGGGCTCCCCGCCCGGCTCGGCCCGCCGGGTCCGGTTGCGCCACCTGCACCGCGACGGGCACACCGTGTGGTTCGAGGTGACCAACCACAACCACCTCAACGACCCCGACGACCCGCGGGTGGTCGCCGAGATGCTCGACATCTCCGACGAGATGGCCGCGCAGGAGGCGGTCCGGGCCGCCGAGCAGCTGATGCGCCGGCTCACCGAGACGATCCCGCTCGCGATCCTGCAGGCCACCCCGGAGGGCCGGATCACGTTCCTCAACGAACGCGCCGCGCGGCAGGTGAGGGCCCAGGTCGGCGATCCGCTGGCGGAGGCGCTGCTGGAGGTCACCGAGACGGTCGACCGCCCGCTGGTCGCCGAGGCCCTGTCCGGGGTCCTGACGGGCCAGGACATCGATTTCGAGTACGGCCATCGCGAACCGGGTGCGGGAAACCGCCGGATCCGGGCGAACCTGCGCGCGCTCACCGACGACGCCGGCACCGTGACCGGGGCGATCGCCTGCCTGGCCGACGTCACCGAGGAGGCGCTGCTGCGCGAGCGGCTGTGGCGGCAGGCCACCTTCGACCCGCTGACCGGCTGCCACAACCGGGCGGCGACGATGGCCGCGCTCCGGGACGCCCTCGACACCGGGGAACGGCACGCCGGCACCGCGGTGATCTTCCTGGATCTCAACGCCTTCAAACCCGTCAACGACAGGTACGGGCACGCGGCCGGTGACCTGCTGCTCAGCCACGTGGCGGTCAGCCTGCGCAGCGCGGTGCCGCCCGGCGCCGTGGTCGGCCGGATCGGCGGCGACGAGTTCGTGGCCGTCTGCCGCGACGTGACCGGCCGCGAGCACGCCGAACGGATCGGCGCCGACCTGCTCGCGGCCCTCGGCGCGGCCCGGGTCCGGATCGGCGGCAACACCCTGGTGCCGCACGCCAGCCTGGGTGTCGCCTGGACCCCGTACGGCACCGGCGACTCCGACGAGCTGCTGGCCCAGGCGGACGCCGCGATGTACGCGGTCAAGCGGTCCCGCGGCGCCTCGGCCCGGTTGTCCCAACTGGCCGGCTCTGCTTCTCAAGCTGCCGGCACGTAGGCCTTCACGTCGTCGATCAGACCGTTGAAGCGGCCGCCGGTCCCGGAGCATCCGATGTGGATCCGGCCGGTGGAGGGCCAGGACTTCACCGCCGGGAGCGGGTCACCCTGCCGCACGCCGTCGACGTGGAGCGCCAGGGTGGCGGCCTGCGCGTCGTACACCGCCGACAGGGTGGTCCAGGTGTTCAGGGCCGGCGGCGCCGTGGACAGCACCTGCTGCCAGTCCGAGCCGGTCGCGTCAGCGGACGGCACGATCACCGCCCACCTGTCGTAACTCTGGTGGTACTGCAGGTAGAACGCGTCCCGGACGGTGCCGGACTGGCTGATCACGGTGCGGGCCGCGCCCTTGGCGGCCAGGTTCACCCGGGCGGTGATCGTCCACGACCGGTCGGTGCGCAGGGCCGGGCCATATCCTTCGGCGCAGCCGGTGCCGTCCAACTTCAGGGCATTGCTGTCGTACGTCGCCCCGCTGCTGTTCAATGACGTGCCCCGCCCGAACGGGGACGAGTCGATCGCGGCGTTGTCGAAACCCCAGGCGGCGACGGTCCGGTCGCTGATCCCGGTCACCTCGCCGGCCGGCAGCGCCCGGTTCCAGGCCCGCACGTCACTGATCGCACCGTCGAACCGGCCGCCGGAGAGGCTGCGCCCGATCCGGAACGGCTTCGTGGACCGCCAGGCCGTCACACCGTCCCGGGTGCCGTCCGGGACTCCGTCGACGTACAGCCGCAACTGCCTGGTCGGAGCCTCGTAGACACCGGTCAGGTGGGTCCAGCGTTTCAGCACCGGGGCGCTCGCCGAACGGGCGGTCAGCCAGGTGACCTCGGTGCCGTCGGCGGAAGGGACGGTGAACTCCCAGCGGCCGGTGCTCTTCTGGTACATCAGGTAGAACGCGCTGCGGGTCTCGCCGTCCTGGCTGGCGACCACGCCCGGGACGCCTGTCGAGTACATCGACACCCACGCCGAGACGGTGAAGCTGCCGTCGGTGTTCAGCACCGGCGCGCCGGTGCTCGCCTCGGTGGTGGCACCGTCCCCGGCGAACGCCGTCACGTGCGGCACCCGGCCGTCGGCCTTCGCCCCGCGCACCGTCGCGTCGTGACCGTTTCCGGACACGTCGGCCGCGACCGTGCCCGCCGGGTCGTCCAGCGGCCAGTGCCCCACCGGAGCGTTCGGGTCCGTCCTGGTCAGAACGTCGGCCACGCTCCGGTACGCCGGTTTGGTCGCCAGATCGTCGTCGAAGAGGGTGGCGGCGCCCCAGCCGGGATACGTCGCCCCGATCCAGCTGCGGCGGTCGGTGAAACCCCACACCGTGATCGACACGCATCGGGCCACCGCCAGGCAGGCGGCGGTGACCTGCCGGTACACCTCGGCCTGGCTCGCCAGCCCGGCCGGCGTGACCGGGACCGGGATCCGCACGTCCAGTTCGGTCACCGCGACGTCGACGTCGAGACCGGTGAAACGGCGCAGCAGGGCGGGCAGCTGATCGGGCCGGCTCGACCCGGTCAGGTGCGCCTGGAGACCGACACCGTGGATCGGGACGCCCTGCTCCTTCAGGCTGCGGACCAGGGCGTAGAGGGCATCGGCCTTGGGTCCGTGGGTTTCGGCGCCGTACTCGTTCAGGTACAGGACCGCCGCCGGGTCGGCTTCGTGCGCCCAGCGGAAGACGTCGGCGATGTACTCCTCCCCCAGCCGCTCCAGCCAGAAGCCGGCACGCGGGCTGCCGTCGTTGTTCAGCACCTCGTTGGCCACGTCCCAGAACTTGACGCGCCCCGCGTACCGGCGAACCGTGGTCTGCACGTGCTCCTTCAGCACGTCCCGCAGCTCCGTCGTGGTGAACGACCCGCCGGTGAGCCAGGCCGGAAGCGAACTGTGCCAGACCAGCGTGTGCCCCCGAACACCCTGCCCGTTGGCGACCGCGGCGTCCACGATCGCGTCCGCGTCGCCCCAGCGGAACGTGTCCCGGGCCGGCCGCAGGACCGCCCACTTCATCGCGTCCTCCGGAGTCACCACCCCGAACTCGCTCCCCAGCGTCCGCGCGTAGGAGGCGTCCCCGGCCAGAGAGGCAGCACTGACCGCACTCCCGAACGCGATCCCCCGGCTCTGCGCCAGCTCCCGCAACGACACCGTCTCTGCCGAAGCCACATCGGCCCACCCCACCCCGGCCAGAATCGCGGCGAGCACCGTCACGGCCACTTCTCGCATTCGCATGACGGCCACTGTAGAGCCGATGAGGTGGATACCGTCGTCGCTGCTCAACCGCCGGATCGACCACATCACCCGAACGGGTAATGGACGGCCCGTCGTCCCCGCTGTTCACCGTGCCGGAACAGTCGCTGGCGACCAACGGTGGCAAGCCCGCTCGGTACCGGGTCACCGACACCAACCTGCGCAGGACCTGCGCCGGCTTCGGGACGGCGTGATCCAGGTGCCGGGCTTCGAACCGGAGCGGACCGGACTCGTCGTGGTGAGCCGGTCCGGTGTGGATCTTCCGGACCCGACCGTGGACGTGGTCTGGGGGCCTGCGGACGTGGTGGCCGCCTGGCAGCGTTGAGGTGGTTCCGGAACCGGGGGCTATTGACCTCAATCGATCATGATGATGAGGATGGGGGATGCGCCGTCACCGTTTCCCGGCCCGGTTCGGGGCCGCCGCCGGACTCGCCTCGTTCCTCCTCGCCGCCTCGGCCGCGCCCACCGCCGCGGTGACGCCGGAGCCGGTCGCCGTGCAGCAGGCCGCACCGGTGGCCGCACCGGACATCGCGCCGGTCATCGATCAGAACTTCGCCGACCCCGACGTGCTGAAAGTGGGGCGGACCTACTACGCCTACGCCACCAACAGTGACGGGCGGAACATCAAGTGGGCCACCTCCACCGACCTGGTCTCCTGGACCGTGCAGGGTGGGGACGCTCTGCCGACGTTGGGGGCCTGGGCGGATCCCAGCTGGTCGTTCCCGCCCGGTGGGCCCGGGGATCACGGGGTGTGGGCGCCGGAGGTGTTCGCCACCGGGCCGAAGAGCTTCGTGATGTGGTACACCGCGCATGACCGGGCCTCCGGGCAGCAGTGCATCGGCGCCGCCACCGCCACCTCGCCGGGTGGGCCGTTCGTGCCGAAGGACACCTCGCTGGTGTGCACGCCGGAGATCGGTGGCGCCATCGACGCGTCGTCGTACACCGAGGGCGGCCGCCGCTACATCCTGTGGAAGAACGACGGGAACTGCTGCCGGCAGGACACCTGGCTGCGCCTGCAGCAGGTCAGCAGCGACGGGCTGCGCCGGACCGGAGCCGAGACCCCGCTGATCAAGCAGAACAAGCCGTTCGAGGGGACACTGGTCGAGGCGCCGACGCTGTGGAAACGCGGCGGCACCTACGTGCTGTTCTACTCGGCGAACTTCTTCGGCAACGGCAGCTACGTGAGCAGCTACGCCACCGCGACGAGCCTGCGGGGGCCGTACACGAAGGCCGAATCCCCGCTGATGACCACCGACGCGTTCGCGGGCGCGGTGCGCGGCCCCGGCGGCCAGGACATCGTGACCGGCCCCGACGGCCGGGACCGGATCGTCTTCCACGGCTGGAACCCCGGTTTCACCTACCGGGCGGTCTACTCGCAGCGCCTCGACTGGCAGGGCAGCCGGCCGGTCGTGGCGGGCGCGAAGATCCGTTACGAGGCCGAGGACGCGAACTTCACCAGGGCCAACGCGCGGTACGCGGCCGGCGGCGCCAGCAACGGTGTGGTCGTCGGCGGCATCGACTTCGCCGACAGCACGGTCACCTTCACCGTGCACGTGCCCCGGGCCGGCGAGTACCGTCTCCACACCCGCTTCGCGAACGGCTCCGACCCGGCCACCCACACCCTGACCGTCAACAACACGGCTGCCGGAACCGTCGACTACCCGGTCACCGGCTGGGACAACTGGCAGACCAGCGAACGCGCGGTGACCCTCAAGGCCGGAACCAACACTGTCTCGTACGGCAAGGGCGCGGCGTTCGTCGAACTGGACGCCATCGACATCGCCTGAAGCCGACCCGGAAACGCGACGAGCCGCCACCCACGGGGAAGTGGGGTGGCGGCTCGGTGGTGCGGGTCAGCCGATCTTGACGTTGAAGATCGGGTTGGCGGCCAGCTTGCGGAACGCGGCCAGGCTGGCGCGGG
>NZ_BOMG01000075.1 GCF_016862075.1 Actinoplanes couchii
CCACCGCGATCACCGTGGAACTCCGGGACGACACGGCGACCATCGCGGTGCACGACGCGGGGCCGGGCATCCCGGAGGAGCTGCGCCCGCAGCTGTTCGACAGGTACACCCGCAACCCGGACACCAGCATGACGATCAAGGGGACCGGGCTGGGGCTCTACATCGTGCGCGGGCTGGCCGAGGCCAATCACGGCAGCGCCGGGTTCCGCCCCGGCATCTCCGGTGGCAGCACCTTCACGCTCACGCTGCCGACCGCATGAAAAGGGGCCGCCCCTCCGGGCGGCCCCTTCCTGACGCTCTCCTAGTACTGATGCTCTCCTAGTACGGGGCGATGGTGAAGGTCGACCCGCTGCTGATGATGGTCGGCTGAGCGTCCGAGCCGGCGGTGATCGAACCGTTCTGGACGATCACCACCGAGTAGGCCCCGTCCGGAACCTGCACACTCGGCTGGGCCGCACCCGTCGACTTGTTCAGCGAGCCGGTCGCCAGGTCCAGCGTGCAGATCAGCTCGGTGTCGGCCACGACCACCACGTTCGAGCACTCGGCCATACCCCGGTTACCGGCCGGCGCGTAGGTCCCCTGCACCAGGAACACGTGCGCGTTGGCGCTGGTCGGGCTGTTGTTGGCGTCGAAGGTGAGGTCGTTGAACCCGCCACCGGTGATGTCGAGCATGGTGGTGCTGCCACCGGCCGCCAGGTTCGGCGTGACGGTGATGCCGTTGCTGTAGTCGAACAGGAACGGCGCCTCGAAGGTGGCCGGGTTGTTGTCCGGGTCGGAACTGACCACCTTGCCGCCGGGAGCGGTCACCGTCATGGTCAGGCCGGCGCCGGCCCCGCGCGGCCCGGTGACACCGGTGAAGCTGGCGCCGTTCGCCGCCACCTTGATGTTGGTCAGCGGCGCCCCGCCGATCGAGGCGGTGATCGGGATGTTCGGGCTGGTGAACGGGGCGAAACCGTTACCGGTCACGGTGACCGTGGTGCCGCCGCTGGCCTGGCTGGCGGTCGGGGAGATGCTGGTGATGGTCGGCTTCTGGATCAGGGTGTAGGTGGTCGTCGCGAGCAGGTTGCCCGAGGCCGTGTCGTTGTCGTAGACACAGACCGACCACTTCACCGAGGACTGCCCGGCGTCCAGCACCAGGCCTTTGTCGTTGATCACGCTGGCGTTGCCGTCGTCGTCGAGTTCCGGGTACGACTTGGTCGGCACCTTGAACGCGATCTTGGTGGTGGAGATGCGGGTCACGTCGGCCGGCGGGACACTCTGGGTGCCGGAGGTCAGTGCACCGCCCGCTCCGACGGTGATCTGCGAGACCACCTTCGACTGGTTGGAACACGTGCCGGATTGGAACTGCACGAACGGCTTGCTGGGGAACGTCCCCGCCGCCGTGGCGGGGACCGTGCCGATGAGCGTGTTACCACCGCCGCTCACTCCGAACGGGCTGTTCAACGTCAGGGTCTGCGGTGCGGCGCTGGCCGGGCCGGCGAGACCGGTCACGGCCAGGACGGTGGTTGCGGCACACGCCAGGCAGGTACGGGCAGCGCTTTTCATGTTCGCGAGCGTAACCAGACCATGACCTTGGGTTACCGTTTTTAACGGAACCAGTGCGGCCGCCGCCATGGGTCTTCGTTTTACGGAACCAGTGCGGCTGTGTTTTATGGAACCAGTGCGGCTGTCACCATGCCCGCCACCAGCAGGCCGACGTTCAGGCCGATCAGCCGCGCCTCCCCACGCGACACGTGCACCACGATGCCGCCCACCTGGATCAGCGTCAGCCCGATCGCGGCCGCCGTCGCCAGCCCCACCGCGATCCCGGTCAGCGGCGGCAGAATCAGGCCGATCCCGCCGGCCACCTCCAGCACGCCGATCACGCGGACCAGCGGCATCGGCGTCCGATCGACCCAGCCCATCATCGGCAGCAGCTGATCCTTACTCTGCGTGGCCTTCTTGCCGCCCGCGTAGACGTAGAAGAGCGCGAGCAGGGCAGCGAGCACCCAGTAGGCGATGTTCATGCTAAATACTCCCTGAACAGGATGGTTACCGGTGGTGCGTGGCCCCATCATGCGGCACTATCGGGGGGCGTACAAAAGGCACACGGATGTGCCTCAGGCACAGGGAGTTGTCACCGCGTGGAATACGAACACACCTGCATGATCCGTGGCGACGGCGGAAAGACACTGCGCGCGATCCTCGACCAGATCTGCAACAAATGGACGCTGCTGATCGTCGCCACCCTCGAACAGGGCACGCTGCGATTCAGCGACCTGCACCACCGGATCCCCGGCATCTCGCAACGGATGCTGACCCTGACACTGCGCAATCTGGAACGCGACGGACTGGTCAGCCGCACCATCTACGCCGAAGTCCCGCCGCGCGTCGAATACGCGCTCACCCCGATCGGCGAGAGCCTGATCCCACCGGCCCTCGCGCTGGCGAGCTGGGCCATCGATCACGTCCCACAGATCGAGGAGAACAGAACCAGATTTTTGTACGATCGACGCTGAGCCCCGTCTCGACCACGCGAGGTCCGCGCGGCTCAGCGCCGATTCGCGGCCGCCGGGCCGAATGCGGTGGTCACCGCCGATTCACAATGCAGACGGGTGGTCGGAAACAGCGGGACCGCACTGTCGTCCGGGCCGACCAGCAGCTCGATCTCGGTGCACCCGAGAATGACACCCTCGGCGCCGTCGTCGATCAGCCGCTGAATGATCCGGCGATAGGCCTCCCGCGACTCCGGGCGCACCACCCCGAGACACAACTCCTGATAGATGACGTCGTTGACGATCCGCTGATCCTCGTCGCCCGGGACGAGAACCGTCAGACCGTGCTGAGCCATCCGTCCCCGATAGAACTCCTCGGCCATCGTGAACCGCGTCCCGAGCAACCCGACGGTCCGGATCCCGGCCCCCTTGACGGCATCCGCGGTGGCGTCCCCGAGATGCAGCAGCGGAATGCCGATCGCGTCCTGGATCGGCTCGGCCACCTTGTGCATCGTGTTCGTGCACAGGACCACAAAATCCGCGCCGGCCGCCTCCAGACTCCGCGCCGCCGCGGCCAGAACCGCGCCCGCCTCGTCCCAGCGGCCCTCGGCCTGCAGCACCTCGATCTCCGCGAAGTCGACCGAATGCAGCACCAGCCGCGCCGAATGCAGGCCGCCCAGCCGCTCCCGCACCAGCTCGTTGAGAATGCGGTAGTACTCGGCGGTCGACTGCCAGCTCATGCCGCCGAGCAGCCCGATCATCCGCATCACAGCACGTAGGTGCCGATGAGCTGGGCCAGCTGCCGGACATCCGCGTTGGCCTTGAACTCCAGCCGCACCTTGCCCAGCCCGCTGAACCACAGCTCCAGCTCGGAATCCCGGTCGAAGTTGCCGGCCGTCTCCACCGAGAACGCCTGCACCTTGCTGAACGGCAGCGACGTGAAGTCCACCTTCTTACCGGTCATCCCCTGCACGTTCACCGCGATCAGCCGCTTGTTGGTGAACGCCACGAAGTCCCGGGTCGTCTTGAACGCGCTGACAAGCTGCTCCCCATTGATGAGAAGCGGCGCCACCTGCGAGTAGACGGTCCCCGGATCAACCGGGCTGAGCTTGAAAACCGAGGGACTGGAAAAATCGATCACACCCCGATCGTAGTTTCACCCCGCCACCCCGAGAACCCGGACAAGAAGTTCCCGCCCCGCGTCCCGCCCGGGAAGCCCCCACTCCACATGCAGCCCACCACGCCACGAACCGCCCACCCACCCCTCACCCAGGCCCCGCACCCCGCCACCCGCCCGCCCCTCACGCAGGTCCCGCGCCGCACCGTCCACCTCGCTGCCGGCGCCGTCCCGCCCTGCCCCGTCCGCCCGGTCCTCACCCAAGTCCCGCGTCGCGCTGCCCGCCCGGTCCCCACTCAAGTCCCGCGCCTTACCGCCCACCCCGTTGTCGATGCCGTCCCGCCCTGCCCCGTCCGCCCGGTTCTCACCCAGGTCCCGCGTCGCGCTGCCCGCCCGATCCTCACCCAAGTCCCGCGTCGCGCTGCCCGCCCGGCTCTCGCCCAAGTCCCGCGGCGTGCCGTCCTCCCGCACCGCGCTTGCGTTCCCTGTCTCCCCGGCGTCGCGCGTGTTGCGGGCGTCTCGTCTCGCACCGGATTCCCGCCAGATCCCCACCCCACGCCGCTGCCAGACCGGCAATTCATTGAAGTTGATCCCACGCCGAAACAACAACTCATTCTTGTCCGAGGTGCTGGCCCCAGCCAAAGCCGAGGTGGCATCCGCCCCGGAAAGCCCTTCCCGACGCAATGTCCAATAACACCACCCATGCAGAGCAGACCGCCCGGCATCACCCTGCCGCCAGTCGAAGTAGTCAAGAACATCCTCAACCGAGGTCCCCATCCAAACCCGAGAGTCAAAGTGCCCCATAGCCCCGGACCCAAGCGAAAACAGGGAGCTGGCCATCCCGGACGATACCGAAACAAGCTTCTCCACCCGCCGCCCGAACATCCGAAACCCAGGAGAAAACACTAAAGAGATTTCATCACTGACGGTGTAGGCATACCGAGCCCAAAATTCGTCAAGAAGACCCCCAGAAACATCAACCATGAGATCAACAAACCGCCGATCAAACGGCTTAGAAAAATGAGAATAGGTAACCCGGGAAAACCCCCGCCCATCCAGCCGCAAAACAACCCACATCCCAACCGGAACAGAAATCCCCCCAAACCATTCCCGCTCCCGCTGCCCCCGCCCAAGCTCTCCCGCAGCCCTCTCCTCTCCCCACCCAGCCTCACACCCCCAACAACAGCCGCTCCCAGTCGGCCCACCACCCCCGCTTCGCACCACGCCGCTCCCGCGGCCTGCTCCGGCTCCCGCGCCTGCTCCGGCTCCCGCGCCTGCTCCGGCTCCCGCGCTGGCTCCCGCTCCCGCGCGGCTCCCGGTTCCGGTTCCGCGCCGCTCCCGGTTCGACGCTGAGCCTTCACATCAGCGCCCGCACCGAGCCCATACCTGTGCAGAGGGCTGGCGGCGAGCCCCGCACCCGCACCTGCTGCCGCGCCCCTTGCCGAGGTTCACATAGACGCCGGGTCAGCGACGAGGTTCCATGTCTGCACTACGGCGGAGCTGAGGCCCGCATCATGCCTGGCCTCGTGCCAGCGCTGCACCCCAGCCCAGGTCGACAACCACGCTTGCGATCCACCATGTTTGCGGTTCACCATGCTTGCGGTCCACCGCGCTGGCGTCCACGCCGGGCAGGGACGCCGCCTGTTCCCCGCGCATGCGTCCCGGTCGTTTTAGGGCATCGGACGGGCTGCGGCTCGCGCCTAAGGTCCGCGTGGTTGCGCCCGCGCCGATGCTGCGGTCCGTGCGGCTTTGGCCGCGCTCGAAGCCCCGCGCCCAGGCCTTGAGCCCCGTGCCGGTGTTCAGGCCCGTGCCGGTGTTCAGGCCCCATGTCCGTGTTCAGGCTTGTTGCGGCGCGTCGGGTCCGCGCCCGGTCAACCGCACCTCGCTCGGCATTCCACAGTTTCGTTCTGCCCTTCCTCAAGAGATGTAAAGGCAAAGGGGTGACCGGCCGGATCGAGAAGGACCCGGACATTCTCTTGGGGCTGATGTTCGGGGACTTCCGCACCCAACTCAACGGCCCGAGCCACACCCGCAGCCAGGTCGGGGACCTCGAAGTCCAGATGAACCATCATCTGCTGCTGCCCTGGTATGGCCGGCCAAGCCGGTCGCACGTAGTCCGGATTGTGCTGAACCGTCAAATAGGCCACCCCTTCCCCCGCGTCAAGGACAACGTTTCCCGGTTCCTCGCGCCAGACAGTCCACCCGCGAAGCTCGGCATAAAACCGAGCCAGAACCCCGGGATCAGGCGCATCCAGCACCCCACCCCACCAGTCCGACCGTGCCCAGCGCCCACCCGAAGACTTTTCCTCCGACATGGATCAACGCTATCGATCTCTACTACCCGCCCGCAGCCCGATTCCGGCCTCGACCTCGACCTCGGCCCCGACCTCGACCTCGACCTCGACCTCGACCTCGGCCCCGACCTCGACCTCGGCCCCGACCTCGACCTCGGTCCTCGGTCCTCGGTCCCGGCACCGGTCCCGGCCCCGAGCCCGACACCGCGTCTGGGCCTGAACCTGCGCCCCAGTTCGAGCTCGCCGCCCAGATCTGTGACCGGCTCCACCGCACTTCGTAGCTGAGCTGTACCGCGCCTCATGGATAGCGGAGTGGCCGCGACCCGCTGGTCGGCGGGGTGTTATTCGGGTAGTGGTGTCGTGGGTGGGCCGGTCAGGTGGTTCCCTTGTCGATCGCCTCCTCTGCCCAGGTGAGTAAACGGGCCAGGTGGGGATCGGTGTCGCCGGTGGTGATTTCCGGGCTTCCGAGTACCACCTCGCCTCCTAACCCGTCGATCGTTATCACGGTGCCCTCGGTGAGGACTCTGCCTGAGGTGCGGACGCATCCGGCGGTGGTATCGACCTCGATCGCTGCGGCTGAGACCACCGATGGTTTGCCCATGGAACGCGCGACCACCGCCGCGTGGCTGGTCGGGCCGCCTACCGTGGTGACGATGCCAGCCGCGGCGGCCAGGCCGTGCATGTCCAGTGGGGAGGTGTGTGGCCGGGCCAGGATCACCGGTCCGTGCGCGGCCATCCGGGCGGCCTGATCGGCGGTGACCGCGATTCGCCCGGTGGCCACCCCCGGACTCGCACCCACACCCCGGGCGACGACATCGACGGTGCCGTCCAAGCGGATCCGTGGAGTATGCGCCGCTTTCAGTTGCCGTGGTGTCACCCGGTTCAGGGCGGTGCGGCGATCGATCAGCCCCTCGTCGGCCATCTCGACGGCCGCTCGCACCGCCGCCCGCCCGGACAGCCCGCCCGGCCGGACCTGAAGTAGCCACAACCGCCCGGACTCGTAGGTGAACTCGACATGGCACACATCCCGGAAGTGACGCTCCAGCAGTTCCAGAGCACCCACGAGTTCGGCCCAGACGAGGGATTCCCGCCCGGCCAGATCAATCAACGGGCGAGTCGGAAAGCGCCCGGACACCACGTCTTCCCCCTGGTGGCCGAAGAGGACATCGCCGTAGACAACCCTCTCGCCGGTGCTCGGATCACGGCTGAAAGCGACCCCGCTCCCACTGTGTCTGTCACGATCACCGAAGACCATGGCCTGCACGATCACCGCGGTTCCCAGGTCATGCGAGATGTCGTGCAACTCGCGGTAGGTGACAGCGCGAGCCGTGTTCCAGGAAGAGAAGACCGCCTCCACCGCAGACCGAACCGCGCTGTCTCCCTTGCCGGCCGCCGCATTCGTGCCAGCAGCATCCGCGAGATCGGAGGTCTCGAGGTCGGGGGTCTCGGAGTCGGAGGTCTCGGCAAAGCTGACAGCATCCGTGATGTCAGCTTTGTCGGAACCCCGGGTCGCGACCTTGGGGCTCGCTCTCTCGAATGAGGGTGCCGCGTGTGGTGGTGGGGCGAGGTCGGTGAGGGCGGTACTGACCACGTTCAAGAGGGTGTTCATCATGCCGGGCATCGAGACTGCCGCGCCGGAACGCACCGATACCAAGAGCGGGCCATCAACGGTCGGCGGCTGACCGGCCCCACGGTATGGCTGACCGGTCTCATGACGGTCCGGCGCAGATGCGGCCAGATCCGACAAGGCCTCGGACAGTTCAGAACTCAGGTCTTCTGGAAAACGGCCATCGTGTAGAAAGGTGCGGCATGCCTCGGTGGAGATCACGAAACCCGACGGGACCGGAAAACCCAGGTTCAGCAGCGTGAACAAGCCGTGGGCTTTGGCGCCGACCAGATCGGGATCAGGTGGCGGTGTGGTCGGCGTGAGTGGATGGATGAACCTCATCGCGGCGGCCCTAGATGTCTGCCCTGCCGGAAGCCCCGCAGGCGATGTTGTCTGCCATGACGGATGCCTTGAAGATGACCGCTTCTGTCGTGGTGGATGCGCCGGAGATGGCCCTGCCTTTCCTGGCGGATGACTCGGGGGTGGACTCGTCTCTTGTGACGGCCTCGCCGCGGGTGGTCTTGCCCGCTGTGGCTCTGGCTTTTGGGGTGCTCCTGGTCTGTGCCGGGCGGGATGGGGGTGCGCGGCCGGCTGGTGGTCGTCATCGCGGGATGCCCAGTGTGACCAGGAGGTCCTCGTGGAGTTGGAACCACACTGCGTGATACGACGTGGTGGTGTCGGCCAGATGCTCCATCGCGCCCGCCTCGGCGCGGGCCAAGGCCGCTGCCAGGCGTGGACGGTAGCGACTGAAGCGTGGCAGCGCCTCGGTCAGGGAGTGGCAGACCGGGGCTGCTCGGCGATCCAGGTCGGTGAAACGGGTCAGGACCCGGCCGTCATACGCAGCGTCCTTGTGGTCGTTGACCTCGGGCACGCCGCCGACCGGGCGCATGTGCCAGGCCGAGCACAGGTCCAGCAACTCGGGATTGAGCCCGAGGAAGGTCTCGTAAGCGTCGGCCACCTCGGGCAGTGAACCCGAAGCCGCCAACTCTTCGGCGACCAGGCGGGCATCCGCGGCCTTGCCCGCCTCGGTCAGGCCCCAGCCGCCGAACGGGCTGGGAATCTTCGTCACCAGGCCGGCCACCGCCAGGTCGATCAAATGGGACTCGGTCTCGGGTATGGACAAACCGGTGGCCTCGGCGACCCGCTCCAAATCGGTGAAGCCCATGCAGCGCAGGGTGTGGAGCACCAGTAGATCCGTCATGATCGCACCGCTTCGGTCGGAGGGTGGGCGTTGGCGACGGCGTGACCGGCGCCCCGGCCGTGGGCCCGGGCGACGACCCGGCCGGCTCGGATGCGGACGGCTGCCTCGGTGTTGTCGGAGATCTCGGCGCCGATCGCGGCGGCGAGAGCGGGCCCGTCGTCGAGGTCGACGTGCACGGGGGGAGCGGCAGCGGCCGGGAATGTCTGGCGAAGGCAGGCCGCCAGGCCACTGAGGCGTAGTTGGACCAGGGCGCCGGTCTCGGCGGGATTGTCGGTCACCACCGCGATCGTCACGCGCTCCCCGTCGGTGGCGGCGCGGACCGCCTCCTCGGCGGCACCGAGCCGGGCCGCGCCCAGCACGACGACCAGGCCGTCCTCCGGCTCGGGCCAGGGGTCGTCGCAGAGCTCGGCCCCCCGTACAAAATCGAGGTGTGGGGGAGCCCAGGCATCGTCCAGGTCGAGGCCGGCCAGGTGACCGCAAGCCTTCGTCACGTCGAATGGGTCACCGAAGCCGGGCGCAGCCTCGGCGAGGTGATCGGCACCGTGCAGGAGTGTGAGGATCAGCTCCGCGAGGCGGACGCGGCGGGTCGCCACCGGTGGGCAGGACTCCAGGGAGAGGGCCAGCAGTAGCGCCTCCAGCCGGGTCAGCTCGCCCAGGACGGCACGGCCCGGGTCGTCGTCGAACACGCCGGTCACCGATCGCGATCGCAGCCGGGCGACGGCGACGTTGTCGGTGGTGAGCGGTAGTCGCTCGATCCAGGACCGCGCGAACGCCTCGGCGGCACCTGTCACGTTGGTGATCAGCGACTCGGCGGACCGGTGCTGGGTGTGTGGCCAGGAATCCAGCAGCACCGCCAGGTAGAGCGAGCGCTTGCTCGGAAAATTCGAATAGACGGCCCCGCGGGTCAGATCGACTCGGGAGGCGATCCGGTCGATCTTGGCGTCGGCATAGCCGTGCTCGGCGAACTCCTCGACGGCCGCGCCGAGCACGGTGGCTCTGGTGCGTGCCTGCTGTTGTGCGCGTGTCAACCGGACCATGCCGCGAACGATACACCCGACATCTGGATGATGAGAACATCTGAAAATGGGTTGGCTCGGGAGTGCGGGGACCGCTAACGTTGCCGCCATGTACGAGGGATTCGCTTTCATGAGGATCCGCAGCAGCCGCTGACGGCGGCGCGACCTGCGGATTTGCCCCGCCGTCTCGGTGTCCTGCCGGGCGGCCCCACATGGCTACCCGGCTCATCTCGAGCTGCGGAGCTTTTCGATCATGTCTCTCGCGCACCTGCGTGCCGATAACGTCACTGTCCGACTGGGAGCGCGTCAGATCCTTGACCGCGTTTCCGTCACCGTCTCACCCGGCACACGGCTCGCCGTCGTAGGCGAGAACGGCCGGGGTAAGACCACACTGCTGCACGTCCTGGCCGGCCTGCTGATTCCCGACGAGGGATCGGTGCACCGGTCCGGAACCATCGGCTTGGCTGCCCAGGCACTGCAAGCCGCCCCCGGTGACACCGTGGGCACCCTGACGAATGCCGCCCTGGCCGACTCGCGAACGGCATTGGCGGAGCTGGACGAAGCGACTGCCGCACTGTCGGCGACCTATGAAGCCGGCGGGCCCGTAGCGGCAGCCGGCGGCACACGAGACGACGCCTCGGGAGGTGGAGTTGAGGAACGGTATGCGGCCGCGCTCGAAGTGGCGACGCAGCTCGACGCCTGGGATGCCGAGCGCCGGGTGGACGTCGCGCTGGAGGCGCTGAACGCGTGCACCGATCGGGGCCGGGAACTGCGGAGCCTGTCGGTGGGGCAGCGGTACCGGGTTCGGCTGGCGTGCCTGCTCGGGGCACACCACGACATCCTGCTGCTCGACGAGCCCACGAACCACCTGGACGCGGACGGTCTGGACTTCCTGACCGCCCGGGTGCGGGCCCATCCGGGCGGGCTGGCCGTGGTCAGTCACGACCGGCAACTGTTGCGGGACATCGGCAGGCAGTTCCTCGACCTGGACCCGAGTGCGGACGGGCGGGCGCACGTCTACACCGGCGGGTACGGCGAATGGCAGGAAGGACGGCGACGGGATCGGGCGTCATGGGAACAGGACTATGCCGAGCAGCAGGCTGAGCACGTCCGGCTGACGGCGGCCGTGGACCGGGCACGGAACCGGCTCACCACCGGCTGGCGACCGGACAAGGGCGTCAACAAGCACAAACGCCAGTCCCACACACCCGGTGTGGTGCAGGCGCTGAACCGGGAACGGGAGGCTCTGGAGGCGCATCGGATCACGGTTCCGGTTCCGCCGCCGGCGTTGCGCTGGCCGGATCTGGGCACGCGCAAGGGGGTTCCACTGCTGAGAGCTGAGGGGGTACGGGTTTCGGGACGACTGGACGAGGCGGTGACTCTGGTTCTGTCCGGTGGGGATCGGCTGCTCGTCACCGGTGGCAACGGTGCCGGCAAGTCCACCCTGCTGGCGTTGCTCGCGGGGCGGTTGGCACCGGGTTCCGGCGCGGTTCACCGCGCGGTGGACGTGCGGGTGGAGCTGATCGCCCAAGAGGTGCCCGAGCGGCCGGGCGACACCACTGCGCACCGGCTGCTGAAAGGCGCCGGCACGCTGGGGCTGCTCGACGCGGAGGCGTTGCGGACTCCGGTGCGGTTGCTGTCGCAAGGGCAGCAACGACGGCTGGATCTTGCTTTACGGCTTAGCGGTAAGCCGGACTTGCTGATCTTCGATGAGCCGACCAATCACCTGTCGTCGGCTCTGGTGGACGAGTTGACCGAGGCGTTGTTCAGTACCCCGGCCGCGGTCGTGATCGCCACTCACGACCGTCGGTTGCTCAGCGATCTGTCCACCTGGCCACGCCTGCACCTCGGCCGGCCACTGGGCTGAGGCGGTCCGCAGGCGCGGTTGGTGAGGGGCCGTGGATGGTCCGCGGACTGAAACGGCCCCGAGGCGGCTGCAGGCGAGAGCTGTGGTTGGTTGCCGGGTCGAGGCGGCCCTGGGGCGGCTGTTGGTCACTGGGCTGAGGCGGCCCGGTGGCGGTTGTTGGTGGGAGTTGTGGTTGTCACTGGGCTTAGGCGGGCTGGAGGTGTCAGGGGTGTGGGTGGTCGGGGGGCGGGCGGTCAGCGGACTGAGCAGTCCAGGATTCGGCCATCGGTGGTTCCCAGGAGGAGACGGCCCGGGGACGGGGTGGTCAGGGCTGTGCTGACCACCGGAACTCCGGACAGTGTCACGTAGTGGTGCCACTCGGGGGTGCCGGATCGGAGGTTCAGGGCTACCACCTCGCCGTCGTTGTAGGCGATGTAGATGGTCTTCTCGTTGGCGTCCAGCGCCGTCGCGGGGTGGTCGGATCGGAAGACCCAGTTCGGGGTGCCGGTTTGGAGGTTTCGGCTCACCACGAAAGCGCCGCCTGGCTGTAGACCCAGACCGTTGTAGACGGTTCCGGCGTGGATCAGGCTGCCGTCTGCTGCTTCTACTCCGGGGCCGGCGAAATGGGTCTCGTTCGGTTCCCAGGAGAACGGGAACAGGCGGTGGAACTCCGAGGGCGATGGGAGGCGGGGAACGGACGGTCCGGGGAATTCTGCGGCTGCCAGCCAGTATTTTTTCGAACGGTGGGGGCGTTTGGCCGCTCGGGTGTAGATCCGGGAGCCGCGGCGGATGCGTAGATCGGCGCGGCTGCCGGCTGTCACGATGGGGGCGGTTGCCGGCTGGCCGTCGGCGCTGGGTACGAGGGTTACCAGGCTGCCGGGGTCGATGCGGTCCAGTTCTGCGCCGTCGTCCAGGGCCAGGCGGAGCAGGATTCGTGGGCTCTGTTCCCAGCCGGGGTGGACCACGCCTGCCCAGACGCCTTCGGTGGTGACCACCAGGTCTCGGCCTCCTTCGGCGTCGGGTACGGACCACAGCAGGTCTCCGGACCGTGACCACGCTTCGGCTATCACGCCGTCGAGGGCGGCCAGGATCCGGCCGTCGGGGAGCATTTCGACGGCGCGGACCTCACGTCGTGGTTTCGCGGCTGTGGTCAGGTAGCCGGGGAATGCGGAGGGCAGGGCTTTCAGGCGAGCCGCGAGGACCTGAGGGCTGTACGGATCGCGAGGTGCGGGGACTCGGGGGCCGGCCAGTTCGGTCAGTTTCAGCCGGTGGGGCTCGACCTTGCGCCAATCCTTGCGGATGACGGTGCTCACGTAGCCCTCGGATCTTGCGGCGGGGTCCTTCCCATCGTCGGAAGGGGCTCTGAGGATGCGTAGTTCATGGCTGTTCAGCCACTCCAGGTCGAGTATCTGGCGGCCGGTGTGGTCGTCGATCAGGGAGTGGGTGGTGCCGGTCTTCCAGTTCAGCAGTAGTAGTTCGCCCTCGAAGAAGTAGCCGCCGTCGTATCTGCCGGTTCCGATCGTCAGCAGTGGATGTTCGGGGTGGAACGCCATCGTGTGGACCGGGAAGCGTGATCTCACCACGGCTCGGCAGCGGAGATCGGTGGCGTTGTAGACGGCTACCGGGGCGAATCCGGACTGGTGGGCGCCGGCCACCGCCAGCATCTCGCGGCGGTCCGGGCCGGGGCGGTTGCGGATGGCGAGGGTGGGGCGTCCGATTTCGGTCAGCGGACGGTCGCCGAGGATCCGGTCGACACGCAGCGCGGCGGCGGGAGGCATCACATGATCATCCCGGACCGGCCGGTGGTGGGAAACGGGCGACAGCGCGGAGCCGGGACGTGGGCGGTGCGGGAGTCCGGGGCCGGGGTTTAAAGGCGGCTGTGGGAAGCCGTGGCGGAGATCGAGTCGGGAACCAAAAAAGGAGGCGGCAAAGAGGGGAGGCGGCAAAGAGAGAGAACCAAGACGGAGGACCAAGCGGTGGTCTGCGGCGGAGGGCCATGCGGAGGGTTAAGGCGAAAGGAAAGGCGATGGTCCGAGGCGTAGAACCTCAGGTCGGGAGCCGGGAGCCGGGAGCCGGGAGCCGGGAGCCGGGAGCCGGGAGCCCGGGAGCTGGGAGCTGGGAGCTGGGAGCTGGGAGCGGGGCGCTAGGAGCGGGGAACGGGGCGCCGGGAATCGGGAACGGCGAACGGAGCGCCAGGAGCGGGGAACGGGGCGCTGGGGGCGGAGAGCGGGGAGCGGGGAGCAGGATTGGGGGGAACGGGGTCACGGGATTGGGGATCGTTTGGCATCATCGGCGCGTGATTCGTCTCTACTCGTTGTTTGTGCTGGTCGACCTTGTGTTGATCGTGTGTGCGCTGATCTCCTGTCTTTCTGCTGAGGAACACGAGATCCGGGCGCTTCCACGGGTCGTCTGGGTGTTTCTGATCCTTTTGTTCTCTCCCATCGGTGGGATCGCCTGGTTTGTTGCCGGGCGGCCCGCTCGTCCGATAACGCTCAGCAACGGGACCGTCTGGCGGCCGGGTAGTGGGTTTCCCGAGAAGCAGCGGCCGCGGGCACCGGACGACGACCCGGAGTTCCTGAACGGGATCAACAAGAAGGACGACGAGGACCTGATGAAGAAGTGGGAGGCGGATCTTCGCCGCCGCGAGGAGGAGATGCGCCGCAAGGAAACCGGCGAGAGCTGAGAAAGCCCGCTGAGCGCCAGGACGCCGGCGGAAGCGAAAGCGGGCGAGGCCGGCGGCAGCCAAAGCGGGAGGGCCGGCGGAAGCGAAAGTAGGCGAGGCTGGCGGAAGCGGAAGCGGGTGAGGCTGGCGGAAGCGGAAGCGGGAGGGCCGGCCGCGGCGGAAGAGGGGCGACGACCGGCCAGGGGCGGATACGGAAGCGGCCGAAGAGAGCAGGACCGTAAGCCGGGGCGACGGGGCCTCACGAAAGAGCGGGCCCGGCCGATCAGGTCTGTGTGGGTGTCGGATTCCTCGAGCCGCTGGTCGACCGGCCGGTCCTGGCGGAGGCCTTCGCGCGCAGCCCCGTGCCGAAGGTCGTCACGAGTCTCGCCCCCGGCGAGGTCGGCACCCTCTCCGAGGTCAACGAGGCCTTCTGCGAGCTGCTCGGATACCGGCGCGACCAGCTGATCGGGCGGTCCTGGCGCGGGCTCGTCACCGACGAGGACGTCGAGGCGCTCAACACCGCCCTGTCCTCGATGGTGGCCGGCCGGGCCCGGTACGCCTCGATCGAGCGGATCCTGCTGCGCAGCGACGGCACCCCGGTGTGGGTGCGCGCGCAGACCGTGGTGGTCAACGACGCCGCCGGCCGGGCGTACGCCGTCGGTGAGATCGTGGACAGCAGCGGCCGCAAGGCGCTCGCCCAGAGTGAGGCCCGCTTTCGTACGATGATCGATTCATCGCCGATCGCGATGGCCGTGCTGGGCCCGGACGGTGACTGGCTGCGCACGAACCCGGCGGTGGCGGCGCTGTTCGGCTACACCGGGCTGGAGTTGGCGCAGGTTCCGCTGCCGGTGATGGTGCACCCGGACGACCGGGCCGAGGTGGTCGCCGCGCTCGCCGAGATGGTCGCCGGGGTGCGGGACGAGTTCCGGGGCCGCCGCACGTTCCGGCACCGGGACGGCCGGCAGTTGAGTTGCCTGCTGTGTGTCACCGCGTTGCGGGGTGGCCCGGGGATCGCGGTGCAGATCCTGGTGCAGATCGTCGACGTCACCGAGACGGCCGTCGCGGAGCGGGTCACCGCCCGGGAGACCGAACGGCTGCGCAGCACGATCGCGGTGCAGCGGGAGATCGCCGAGGTCGGCAACGACCGGGACGCGCTGCTGCGGGTGGTGGTGGAGCGGGCCCTGGACGTGCTGACCGCCGGGGACAGCGCGGGCGTGCAGATCCTGGACCGGGCGACCGGGCTGCTGCGGTCGGCGGTGGCCACCGGGCGGCTGGCCGGCCGGGAGGTGCCGGAGATGCGGCCGGCGGATTCGCTGTCCGGGATCGCGCTGACGTCGGGTTCCGCGGTGCGCTGTGACGACACCGGCAGTGATCCGCGGGTGAACCGGCCGGCGTCGCGGACCACCGGGATGCGGTCGCTGCTGCTGGCCCCGTTGCGGGCGCCGGGTAGCGAGCCGCTCGGGGTGCTGATGGTCGGCAGTGCCCGCGCGGCGGCGTTCACCGAGGCCGACGAGCAGCAGCTGACCCTGTTGGCCGACGCGCTCGGCGCGGCGCTGCGGCACGCCGAGGACATCGCGGCCCGCGATGAATCGCTGGCGCGGTCGACGGCCGCGCTGCGGTCGCTGGAGCAGGAACGCGCCGCCGTGATGACCGCCCTGCACCAGCTGGCCCGCAGCGAGCGGCAGTTCGCCGAGGTGTTCGACCACAGTCCGATCGCCAAGATCGTGATCGGGTTGCACGGCGCCGACCGGGGCCGGATCGTGCTGGCCAACCCGGCGTTCTGCCGGCTGCTCGGCTACCGCGAGTCCGAGGCGCTCGGCTTGCGACTGTGGGACGTCACCACCCGCCCGATCGAGGAACTCGAACAGGCGATGCGGATCCTGGAGAGCGGAACACAAACGCGCGGCGTACGTGAATCGGTGCTCGTGCGCCGGGACGGCTCGCACCTGGCGGTGATGTCGGCGACCTCCGCCATCGTCGACGACCAGGGTGTCACCGGGGCGGTCATCCAGCTGCTGGACATGACCGCGGAACGGGAGGCACAGGCCGCCGCCGAACGTGAGCTGCGCCGGCTGCGGCACACCCTGGCCGTACAGCGGGAAATCCTTGCCGTTGCCGCCGACCGGGACGCGACCATGCGGGTGGTGGCCGAACGCGCTGTCGACCTGTTCCCGGCCGCCGACGGGGCCGCGATCGAGCTGGCCGACGGCACCACCCTGGCCCAGGGGGTCGCCGTCGGGATCGCCTCGACGCTCGTCGCCCCGCTGCACGGCGGCGCCGGCGCGCTCAAGGTCACCTCGCGGCGGCCGGGCGCTTTCGACGACGCCGACGAACAGCAGCTCGCCCTGCTGGCCGACAGTCTCAGCTCGGCGATGCGGCACGCCGACGACACCGTGCAGCGCACCCGGGCGCTGGGCGAGCTGGAGGTCAGCGAGAACCGGTTCCGGCTCACCGTCGACAACTCGCCGCTGGGGGTGGCGCTGTGCAGCCTGCAGCCCGGTGAGGTGGGCCGGTTCGTGCAGGTCAACCCGGCGATGACGGTGATCACCGGGTACTCGGCGGCCGAGCTGGTCACGATGACCGACGCGGACCTGCAACGGCACCGGGACGCCGGGCTGGCCGAGCGCCGCTACCGGCACAAGGACGGGCGCACCATCTGGGTGGCGGTGCGGGCCGCGGTGGTGCGCGGGCCGGACGGCGCCCCGCGGTACGTGGTCAACCAGATCGAGGACGTGACCGCCCGCCGGGCCGCCGACGCGGAACTGCGCCGGCACGCCCGGGCGCTGGAGCTGATCCCGGACGCGGTGATCGTCCGCGAACTGGACGGCACGATCCGCTGGTGGAACGCCGGCGCCTCGGACCTGTACGGGTGGCCGCTCGCCGCGGTCCAGGGCAAGATCACCCACCAGCTGCTGGCCACCGTCTTCCCCGGGGCGATGACCGGGGACGAGCACGCCCGGCTGATGCTGCGGGACGGGCGCTGGGACGGTCCGCTGGATCACCTGACCGCCGACGGGCGCACCGTCACGGTCCTCAGCCGGCAGGTCCTGCACCAGCCCGCGCCCGAGGCCGACGGCGAGTCCGCGCCGCAGATCCTGGAGATCAACACCGATGTGACCGCGGCACGGGCCGCCGAACTCGCCCTGGCCGAGAGTGAACAGCGGTTCCGCGGGCAGTTCGCCAACTCGGCGGTCGGTCAGGTGATCCAGGCTCTGGACGGGCGCCTGGTGACCGCCAACGCCGCGTACGCCGCGATGCTCGGCCGGTCCGTCGACGAGCTGGCCTCGTTCGGGGTCGCCGATCTGCTCGACCCGGAGGACCTGATCGAGCACACCCGGCTCTCGGCCGGGCTGTTCGCCGGCGAGGCCGAGGCCTACACCCATCAGAGCCGGTTGCGTCACGCCGACGGTCACCGGATCGACGCCGAGGCCACCGTTTCTCTGGTACGCGACACCACCGGCCGTCCGAAACACTTCATCGCCGTCGTCACCGACGTGTCCGCGCGCCGTGCCGCCGAACGTGCCCGGGACGACGCGGCCGCCGCCCTGGCCGGCCGGGCCACCGAACTCGAAGCCGCCAACCAGCTCAAACTCGACATCATCGGGATGCTCGGGCACGAGATCGGCAACCCGCTCACCGCCATCCGCGGGCACGCCGAGGTGCTCCTCGACGACTGGCCGCGCCTGACCGACGAGCGCCGGGGGCGGGCGATCGACGCGATCTACCGGCAGGCCGGGCGGCTCGACGACATCGTCCAGGAGGTGCTGGCGATGGTCACCATCGAGGCCGGCACGATCCATGCCGATCGGCAGGCGCTCTCCGTCCGTACCGAAATCGGCCGTGCTCTGTCGCTCCTGGACGAGATCGTCCCGGTGCTCGGCGAGGATGCGCGGGTCGTGGTGCACCCCGGGCATCTGCAGCAGATCCTGATCAACCTGCTCTCCAACGCGGCCAAGTACGGCGGCGGCGCGACCTCGATCCGGATCGACGACACCGGCCGGCGGATCCGGATCACCGTCGAGGACCACGGGCCGGGGGTGCCGGACGAGTTCCGCAGCCGCCTGTTCGACCGGCTGGCGCGCGCCGACCGGGACGCCCGCAACGTGGCCGGCACCGGGCTCGGCCTCTACATCGTGCGCGGGCTGGCCCACGCGAACCACGGCGAGATCCGGTACGAGCCCCGGCCCGGCGGCGGCTCCCGGTTCGTGCTCGAACTCCAGTCCGCTGTCGACTGACACCGTCCGGCACAATGTCGGTGTGGTCGCCGTGTCGTATCGCAATGTGTCGCTTCTGGTGGATTCCGGGCGCTGGGCCGACCTGCTGGACCTGGCCACCCGCGACGATCCGGACACGGAGAAGCGCCGCCAGGTCGCGCACGCGGTGGCGCTGCTGGCCCCGCCCGCGTTCGCGGTGGCGGCCGCGCAGGCGTTTCCGCAGGACACCGGGTTTCCCGGGCCGTTGTGGGAGGTCGTCGCGCACCGGCCGTGGCGGGAGTTGGAGCCGCACCTGACCGATCCGCACGTGCGGCGGATGGTCGCGCACTCCCGGGTCCTCTACGGCGAGGACGTCCTTCCGGTGGCGCCGTGGGAGGTGGCGCACTGGGATCCGGAATGGCAGATGCCGAGCTACAACCTCAGCGGCAGCGCGACCAGCGGCGGTTGGCATCTGCCTACGTCTGAGATAGGCGACATGTCCGACTTATCGCATGAGCGTGGCCTGCTGGAGGTTGATCACCCGGCGGTCCCCGTGCTCGGCAGCTGGCACGACCGGGTCGAGGCGAAAGCCTTCCGCGGCACCGCCTGGCAGGCCGCGGCGACGGTCGCCCACCCTGGGAGCCGGGGCGCGGAGGTCTCGTTCGCCGCCGCCTACCCGCACCTGATCCACCTGGCCGCCGGCGACGCCCCCTACAACGTGGACATCGCCGGCCGGGCCGTCGGACGGCAGCGGCTGTGGGCGGCGCTCGGGATGATGGCCGACTGCGAGCCGGTGCCCCCGTTCGTGGAACGGCTCCGGTGCGTCACCTGGACCCGTTCCGCCGAATACGGCTGGCATCTCCATCTGGCGATCGAGGACCCGTCCCGCGATCTCACCTGGACGCTGACGGGCGACGACACGGATTGACCGGCGTAGCTTGATTGCCATGACTTTCCGTGCAGAGCCTCCGTTCCGGGCCGACCACGTCGGCAGTCTGCTCCGTCCACCCCAGCTGCTGCGCGCCCGCGAGCAGAAAGCGCTCGGCGAGATCAGCGCCGATCAATTGCGGGCCGTCGAGGACGACGCGATCCGCGACGTCGTCCGGATGCAACACGACATCGGGCTGCGGTCGGCCACCGACGGCGAGTTCCGGCGCACCTCCTGGCACATGGACTTCATCTACCGGCTCGGCGGCATCCGCCCCACCGACGAGAAGATCCAGGTCCATTTCCGTAACGAACAGGGCGAACTCGACTTCGAATCGGCGGCGCTGGCCGTCGATGCCCCGATCACACTCGGCGAGACGATCTTCGGGGCCGATTTCGCGTTCCTGGCCGGGCAGGTGGCGCCGGGGACGACCGCGAAACTCACCATTCCGTCGCCCAGCATGGTCCATTACCGGGGTGGCCGGGCCGCCATCGATCCGGCCGTCTACCCCGATCAGGAACTGTTCTGGGCCGATCTGAGCGCCGCCTACGCCGAACAGGTCCGCCGGGTCGCCGAACTGGGCTGCCGCTATCTGCAACTCGACGACACCAGCCTCGCCTACCTCAACGACCCGGCCCAGCGCCGCCTGCTGACCGAACGCGGTGACGACGCCGAGAACCAGCACCTGCGTTACATCCGCCAGATCAACGCCGCGATCGCCGACCGCCCGGCCGGGCTGAACGTCACCACCCACATGTGCCGGGGCAATTTCCGCTCCTCCTGGGCGGCCTCCGGCGGTTACGATTTCGTGGCCGAGGCGCTGTTCAGCGAATTGGCGGTGGACGGTTTCTTCCTCGAATACGACGACGACCGCTCCGGCGATTTCGCCCCACTCCGCTTCGTCCCGCCGGGAAAGACGGTGGTCCTGGGCCTGGTGACGACCAAGAACGGCACTCTGGAATCCAAGGACACCCTGAAACGCCGCATCGACGAGGCCGCCCGCTACGTCCCCCTGGAACAACTGTGCCTGTCCCCGCAGTGCGGCTTCTCCTCGACGGTCGAGGGCAACGTCCTGACATACGACGACCAGGTCGCCAAACTCCGCCTGATCGCCGAGACCGCCGAGGAGGTCTGGGGCTGAGCAAACCCCTTTTCCGGTACGAGTGACTGAAGGAACCGTGGCCACCACGCGGGGCCCGCGGAGCTCCGGACCGACCCGCGACCGCCGGGCGAGAAACGGTGGTCCGGGTCACCCCGGAAACGACCGTGGCCGGACGTACCGAAAAGGCGGTTTTGAAAAGCCTTTAGGAAGCCTGCAGCATCGCTGTGTCGGACAGCCAGACCTCGGCCAGCTCGGTGACCGGGATGTGCAGCACGCCGGCCAGGCAGACCACGGTGCCGAACGCGGGGGACGGCAGGCGGCCGCCCTCGATCTTGCGCAGCGTCTCGGGGGAGATGCCGGCCGCCAGGGCCACCTCGGCGAGGGCGCGGGCGCCCCGTGCCGCCCGGAGCGCGGCGCCGAGGCGCTGGCCGGCGGCGATCTGTTCGGGGGTGAGGGGTGGGCGAACCATGTGTGCAGGATAGCCCGGCGAACGGGGTGGTATAACTATACCGGTCTGGAGAGGAAGGAACCGGTGTGATCGAGCTGAAGTCCCCGGAGGAGATCGGTCGGATGGCCGTGACCGGCCATTTCGTCGGCGAACTGCTCGCCGAGCTGAAGGGGGTCGCCGACGTCGGCGTCAACCTCATGGACTTGGAACACTACGCCCGCCGCCGCATCAAGGAGCGCGGAGCCGAATCCTGCTACTGGGACTACGCGCCCTCGTTCGGCCGGGGACCGTTCCGCAACGTGCTCTGCCTGTCGGTCAACGACGCGGTCCTGCACGGCCTGCCGCACAGCTACGTGCTGCGCGACGGTGACCTGCTCAGCGTCGACATGGCGGTCGGCATCGACGGCTGGGTCGCCGACTCGGCGTTCTCCGTCGTCGTCGGCACCCCGGACCAGGCCGACCTGGTGCTGATCGAGTGCACCGAGGTCGCCCTGGAGGCGGGCATCGCCGCGGCGGTGGTCGGCAACAAGATCGGTGACATCTCGGCCGCGATCGGGGACACCGCCCGGCGGTACGGGTACGGCATCAACGGCGAGTTCGGTGGTCACGGGCTGGGCCGGACCATGCACGAGGCGCCGCACATCGCCAACGACGGCCGGCCGAAGCGGGGCATGAAGCTGGAGGCGGGTCTGACGATCGCCATCGAGCCGTGGTTCTGCGCCGACACCGACAAGATCAAGTTCGACAAGGACGGCTGGACGATCCGCTCGGCCAACGGCTGCCGGACCGCTCATTCCGAGCACACCATCGCCGTGACCGAGGCGGGGCCGCAGGTGCTGACGTACCGGCCGGGCCAGGGCAACCGGCCGGCCCTGACCCACGAGGACCCCGCGGTCACGTCCTGACGGTCACCGGTCGTCGCCGCTGCCGCCGAGCACGCCGCGTCGCTGCCGGTCGGCGAGCTTGCGCACGTTGCCGGCGGCGACATCGGCCAGCGTGAGCCCGAAGTGATCGGCGAGCACGGCGACGTACCAGAGGGTGTCACCGAGTTCCTTCTTCAGGTCCTCGGTGTCCCACCGGGAGAAGTCGCTGCCGTGGTCGCGCACGATCTTCTTGGCCTTCTCGGCCACCTCGCCGGTCTCCCCGACCAGCCCGAGCAGCAGGTGGAAGACTTCGTTGTGCTTGTCTCTCGGGGCGGCGGTCCGCAGCGCCGCCCGCTGATACTCGTTCAAATCCACGCGGCAGTTATATCCGGTGCGATCATCAGATCATGAGCGAGTTGCGCCAGTTTCTCCGTTGTCTGCCGGTCTTCGCCGGGGACATGCCGGACTTCGACACCTCGGTGGCGCCGGAGCGGCCGGAGGACCTGTTCGTGGAGTGGCTGACCGAGGCGGTGGCGGCGCGGGTCCGGGAACCGCACGCGATGACGCTGTCGACGCTGGGTGTGGACGACATCCCGGACGCCCGGGTGCTGCTGCTCAAGAACGTGGACGCCGACGGCTGGCAGTTCGCCAGTCACCGCGGCAGCCCGAAGGGCCTGGAGCTGGAGGCGCTGTCCGCGGCGGCGCTCACCTTCCTGTGGCGGGAGCAGGGGCGGCAGATCCGGGTGCGCGGCCGGGTGGTGACGGCTCCGCCCGAGGAGTGTGCCGCCGATTTCCTGGCCCGGTCGCCGGTGGGGCGCGCGGAGGCCCTGGCCGGCCGGCAGTCGCAGCCGCTGCACGACCGGCGCCAGCTGGTCATCGCGGCGGAGGAGGCGGCCGAGCGGTTCGCCGTGGAGCCGGATCTGGTGGTCGACGAGTGGACGCTGTACACCGTACGCGCGCAGCAGGTCGAGTTCTGGCAGGCGGACAAGGACCGCCGGCACATCCGGTTGCAGTATCTGCGCGACGGGGAGACCTGGCAGCGGCACGAGTTGTGGCCCTGAACATCTGCTGAACTCCAGGCCGGATAGCCTATAAAGCCGACGGGATATATGGTTTGCTGTGTCGGTACCGGCCCAAAGGAGTGTGCGATGCCAACCTGCTGTACCAAGCGGCCACTGAACGCGGAGCCGACCCGGTGACCAGCACCGTGGTCCGTGATTCGGTCGCCGCCGCCCGAACCGGACGTGAGCCCGGAACCGTCGCGATCATCGGAGGCGGCGCCAGTGGCGCGCTGACCGCCCGCGCGATCGCCCGGAATTCCGCATGGCGGACCGTCCTGATCTCCCCGGAGAGCCGTCCCGGCCGAGGTGTCGCCTACGGCCCCGCCGAGGAATGGCACCTGCTCAACTCCCGTGCGGCAGCGATGAGCGCCGATTCCACGGATCCGCAGCAGCTGCTGCGATGGTGCCGCGAGCGCGGCATTCCGGCCGACGCGGCGAGCTTCCTGCCCCGGCCGGTCTACGGCGACTATCTCGCCGACCAGTTCGCTTCCGCGGCCGGCCCGCGGTTGTCCCACCACCGGGCCACGGCTCTTGCGGTACGCCCGGACGGCCCCCGCTGGATCGTCACCGACGACACCGGCGCCGAGACCCGGGCCGAGCACCTGATCCTGGCCCTCGGCAACCCCGCCCCGTGTGTGCCCTCCGCGGTCGGCGACGAAGCACGTGACGACGTCGCGTTCGTGGCCGACCCGTGGGCGCCCGGCGCGCTCGACGCGGTGCCCGCCGACCAGCCGGTCCTGCTGCTCGGCACCGGCCTGACCGCGATCGACGTGGCGCTGACGCTGACCCGGGATCCGCGGGCGGCCCCGCTCGAGGCACTGTCACGGCGCGGCATGCTGCCACGGGCGCATCCCGCCGTACCGGCGCCGGCAGTTGATCTGGAGGTCGAGGCGACGCAGTCGCTGTCGCCGCTGATCCGCCGGCTGCGTCAGGCGGTCGCGGACGGCGCGCACTGGAGCGCGGTGATGGACACGGTGCGTCACCAGGCCGACCGGCTCTGGGCCGGGCTGGACACCGCCGCGCAGGAGCGGTTCCTGCGGCACGCGCAGCGTTACTGGGAGGTGCACCGGCACCGGATGGCCCCGCCGGTCGCCGCCCGGATCACCGCACTGCGCGACAGCGGCGCCCTCCGGGTCCGCTCCGGCCGGCTGACCTCGGTCGAACCCGACCCGCGGGGCGGCCTGCTGGTGCGCGTCGAGGGGGAGCAGCCGAAACGGTACGGCGCGGTGATCACCTGCACCGGCCCCGGCCCGCTGCCCTGCTCCGGCGGCCCGCTGCTGAAGGGCATGTTCGACGACGGCCTGCTGCGCACCGGCCCGCACGCGCTGGGTGTCGACACCGACGACGACGGTCAGGCCCGCCCCGGTCTCTGGCTGGTCGGCCCGCTGCGCCGGGGCCGGTTGTGGGAGTCGACAGCCGTACCGGAGATCCGCTCCCAGGCCGAGCGCCTGGCCGCGGCGTTACCGGAACCGGCCGAGCATCACCTGCGGACCGCGACCGCGTAGAAGCGGGACGCCCCGTCCTCGTATGTCAGCAGCTCCCAGCCGGTCTCCGCGGTCGTCGCCCGGAGCACCGGCTCGGCGAGCGGCTCGTCGTGCCGCAACGGGCGATGGTGCCATCGCCGACGCGTACGCCGGGAGATCCGATCCGAACTTGGAGTCCCAGGTCGCGGCGCGGGTGGCGAAGAACGCCCGGGACTCGATCCGATACCAGAAATCACCCGGCACCAGCAGCGGATCCATGTGCCGGATCACCGGCCACTCCGGGTCGTGCAGGTCCATCACCACGTGCGCCTCGTCGTGCGGATGCTCGCGGCTGGTGCGCACCCGGACCGACAGGTCCCAGTCGCCGGACGGCAGCCGCTCCCGCCAGCCCGGCCCGTCGGCGATCACCACCGCGCCGGCGGTCAGGTCGCGCCAGGTCTCGCTCTCCTCGCTCAGCCGCACACAGGGCAGGCCCCGATCCCGGATCCGGTCGGCGAGACGGTCCGCCACCAGCGACGATCCTTCGATCAAGACCATGCGGCCGCCGTACGGCAGGGCGCTCGCGAGATGATCGAGCACGGTTGACCAGCGATCCATGCACTCATCATGCATGTGCGGTCGGTTCCGCACCAGACAGTCGAATCTGCCCATGATCGAGGCGGGTTCCGGCCGCATCTGCGCAACCGATAGAGTCCGCGGCGTGACGGTGTTTCGGATCGGTGAGGCCGCGGAACTGCTCGGTGTGAGCGTCGACACGGTGCGCCGGTGGATCGACGCGGGTCGACTCCCGGCCGGGCGTGACGACAGTGGTCACCGGGTGATCGACGGGCCCGACCTGGCGGCGTTCGTGCGGGACCAGGGCAACGATCCGGACGAGCGGGCCGACGAGTCGTCGGCGCGCAACCGGCTGCGGGGCATCGTCACCGCGGTGGTCAAGGACACCGTGATGGCTCAGGTGGACATCCAGTGCGGACCGTTCCGGGTGGTGTCGCTGATGAGCCGGGAGGCCGTCGACGAGCTGGATCTCCAGGTCGGCTCGGTCGCGGTGGCGGTCATCAAATCGACGACGGTAGTCGTGGAACGTTCAAAGGGGAGATCGAGTTGAGGGCACTTCGGCTTGCGGCAGTCGGTCTCACGGCGCTGGTTGCGCTGACCGCGTGTGGTGATTCGTCGGATAAATCGGACACCGGGAATTCGGCCGGCGGCTCTGTCACCGTTTTCGCCGCCGCCTCGCTCACCGAGTCGTTCACCACGATCGGCAAGAGCTTCGAGACCGCGAACCCCGGCACGACCGTCACCTTCAACTTCGCCGGCAGCTCGGCCCTGGCCACCCAGATCAACGAGGGCGCCCCGGCCGACGTGTTCGCCTCCGCCTCGCCGAAGAACATGGCCGCCGTGACCGGCGCCGGCTCGCCTACCACTTTTGTCAAGAACCAGCTGGTCATCGCGGTTGCCAAGGGCAACCCGAAGGGCCTCGCCGCACTCGCCGACCTGACCAAGCCGGACCTCAAGGTGGCCCTCTGCGCCGAGGCCGTGCCCTGTGGCGCCGCCGCCAAGACGGCCCTCGAGGCGTCCGCCGTCAAGGTCACCCCGGTCACCCTGGAGCAGGACGTCAAGGCGGCCCTGTCCAAGGTGAAGCTCGGTGAGGTCGACGCGGCGCTGGTCTACCGCACCGACGCCAAGGCGTCCGCGTCCGATGTCGACGCGATCGAGTTCCCCGAGTCGGCGAAGGCGATCAACGACTACCCGATCATCGTGCTGAAGGACGCCGAGAACCCCACCGGCGCGCAGAAGTTCATCGACTACGTGCTCTCCGCCGACGGGATCAAGGTCCTCACCGAAGCGGGATTCCAGGCTCCCTGATCATGAAAACGGCTCGTGTACCCGTACCCCTGCTGATTCCCGCGATCCTGGGTCTGATCTTCCTGATCCTGCCCCTGGCCGGGTTGCTGGTGCGCACGCCGTGGGCGACCCTGTTCGACCGTCTGGCCGAGCCCGGGGTCGTCGAAGCCCTCCGGCTGTCGCTGATCACCTCGACCCTGGCCACCGTGGTGTGCCTGGTCCTCGGGGTGCCGCTGGCCTGGATGCTGGCCCGGGTCACGTTCCCGGGCCGGCGCCTGGTCCGCGCCCTGATCACCGTGCCGCTGGTGCTGCCCCCGGTGGTCGGCGGCATCGCCCTGCTGCTGGCCCTCGGCCGCCGCGGCATCGTCGGCCAGTGGCTCGACTCCACGTTCGGCATCACGCTGCCGTTCACCACCGCCGGCGTGGTCATCGCCGAGGCGTTCGTGGCGCTGCCGTTCCTGGTCATCGCCGTCGAAGGCGCGTTACGCGGCGCCGACAGCCGGTTCGAGGAGGCCGCCGCCACCCTCGGTTCCACCCGCTGGACCACCTTCACCCACGTCACGCTGCCGCTGGTCGCCCCCGGCATCGCGGCCGGCGCGGTGCTGTGCTGGGCGCGGGCGCTCGGCGAATTCGGCGCCACCATCACCTTCGCCGGAAACTATCCCGGCATCACCCAGACCATGCCACTGGCCGTCTACCAGACGATGGAGAGCGGCGATCTGGAAGGAGCGGTCGTGCTGAGCCTGATCCTGCTGGTCGTCTCGGTGGCCATTCTGGCCGGCCTGCGTGACCGTTGGCTGACCACACCGTGAGCGCCCTCCTCGACGCACACCTGGTGGCGTCCCGCGGCGCGTTCACCCTGGACATTCATCTGGAGATCGCGCCCGGCGAGACGGTCGCGCTCCTCGGCCCCAACGGCGCGGGCAAAACCACAGCCTTGCGTACGTTGGCCGGGCTCACCGCATTGACCGGCGGCCATCTTCGTCTCGACGGTCGTGATCTGACGGCCCTGCCCCCGGAGAAACGCCCGATCGGGGTGGTGTTCCAGGACTATCTGCTGTTCCCGCACCTTTCCGCCCGGGACAATGTGGCCTTCGGCCCACGCCGGCACGGAATGGACCGGAGATCGGCGCACGCGGTGGCCGACAAGTGGCTGGACCGCGTCGGGCTGGGTTCGCATGGTGCCCGCAAGCCCCGGCAGCTGTCCGGCGGGCAGGCGCAGCGGGTGGCGCTGGCCCGGGCTCTGGCCGTCGATCCGCAACTGCTGCTGTTGGACGAGCCGTTGGCGGCGCTGGACGCCCGTACCCGGTTGGAGACCCGCGGTGAGCTGCGACGTCACCTGGCCGATCATCCGGGTGCGACGTTGCTGGTCACTCACGATCCGTTGGACGCCCTGGTGCTGGCGGACCGTCTGGTCATCGTGGAGCAGGGCCGGGTGGTCCAGGAGGGCGACGCGGCGACGATCACGGCCCGCCCCCGCACGGACTACGTGGCCCGCCTGGTCGGCCTGAACCTGTACCGCGGCTCCGGCGACGGCCACACCGTTGTGGTGGCCGACGATTTCACGCTGACCAGCACCGACACGGTCTCGGGGGATGCTTTTGTGGCGTTCCCGCCGTCAGCCGTGGCCCTGCACCTTTCCGAGCCGTCCGGAAGCCCCCGAAACACCTGGCCGGCCGTCCTGACCGACATCCAACACCACGGCGACAATCTGCGGGTACGCCTGGACGGCCCGATCACGGTATCCGCCGACATCACCCCAGCCGCCGCGGCCCAGCTCGACCTCTCCCCGGGCCGTGCCCTGTGGGTAGCCGTCAAAGCCACCGAAACCAGGGCCTACCCCGCGGTGTAGGCGTCGTATCCTTCGTCGGTTGTTCCGTACCACACCATGCTCAGGTCTTCCTCGTCGTCTTCCCGCCAGTGCCAGCAGGAATCGTCACCGAGATACCGCTGCCGATCCTCCACCGGAATCAGCGTGACCGGGCCGTCCAGCCAGGGGTCGGAGCGGTAGAGCTCGACCCAACCGCGCTCCAGCAACTCCCCGAGAATGCGCCGAGCGAACGCCAGCGGCCCGTTCGCGGGGTCGTCCCCGGGTTCGCCGGCCACCTCGATGGCGAACTGCGGAAGCGGCGTGAACTCTTCATACCCGAGCCAGACCAGCCTCCTCTCCAGCGGATTCATCGGCGATCGCCGCCGGGCATGTGCTGCCAGGGGAGCGGGTCCAGTCCGGGTGCACCGGCGACCGGGTGCTCGACGGCTGAGAACCAGTACGACGACTGTTCGTCGTCCCCGTGGTCGACCTCGTTGATGTCGGCCCGCGCCCGCCGGCCGTCAGTCCCGACAAGCCAGTAGTAGTCGGGAAAGCTCGGGAGCCGGATCTCGTAGGCGATGGCGCACCCCAGCCGCTCGGCCAGGGCAGCGGTCAGCTTCTCGGTGGAGGGTCTCTCGCCGACGGACTCCGCGAAGTAGATGTCGAGATGCTGCCGCACGTCACCGATGAGAGCAGTCACCGTGCAGAGAACCGGTGCCTCCCCATTCCGCTCGATGACCTCATGCGACTGAACGTCCACGGACTCCACCGGCATCGACATCACCTCAGCGAACGCCATCACGAGCCGCTCCCGATCCGGGTCGCCGTGCAGCCAGAGCAGACACATCTCAGCAGGTGATCTGCAGTACTGGGCGCCCTTGGACCGTGGCGATGATCCCGGCGTCCATCACCATCAGAACCATTCCGGTAGCCGCGAAATGATGGGGGCGGTCCCAGTGATCGTCACCTCGCGGATTCCGCCTCTTCGATGGCAGCCCGCAGCATGTCGGCGATCCCGCGCAGGAAGGCAGCCGCACCGCGGTCGGTCTGGTCCTCGTCGATGACCCAGTTGGCGTCGTCTTCCACCAGCTCAAGCAAAGTCCCGGCGGCTTGAGGCTCGGCAAGAATGGTTTCCAACGCCACTAGGTCCTGCCGAAGGAAGAAGGTCTCGAACCGTGCGGATGATCGAAAATCCTCTCGAACCTCGTCGAGGCCGGAGCTGTCGGCAACCCGCGAGCGGAGTAGTGATTTCACCTTCTCCATGTCCGGGCGAGCCGTCAGCTCCATGGCGCGGGAGCGCAGTGGCTCAGGGAGTTGCGTTATGTCCATTTGTCTTCCCTAGTCCGGCTGGAAAAGATGTGTGGATGTACGGCTCAGGGGGATCCGAGCCAGGAACGGTCCTGATGACGATGGTGGCCAGGCTTGTTCTGATCCGCTCGGCTTCACGGTCACCCAGACCGTGCCAACCCTTATTGTAGAAACCATCACCGATGAGGCGCTTGGCATCATGAAATCCTTCATGCCTGCCCCGAAGTGCAAGATCGGAACGGATCGCCGGCCATTTCTCCGTAACGTACTTGTTGATCTCGTCGTTCATGATGGACTTGCTGATCCATTTGAATGACTTGTTCTGTTGGTCTCCCAGCCCCCAGGGCAGATCGCCGTAGATGCGTCCTTCGATCGTCCTGACCGGGTCGGGTGCAGCCGGATCGCTACTCGCAAGTTGACTCTGGTGTGGATCCGCCGATCGGTGCAACTCGACTTGGGGGCCGTGTTTCAAGAGCGTATGCGCTCTTTGGGCATGGTGCATGGCGTCGTTGGTGACGATGTCGAACGTTGGGGGAACGTCGCCCAGAAGTTCGTACCGCTCCATCATCTTCAGAACCTTCTCCTCCTCCGACCAGGCGGAATCAACCCAGTCCGGCTCTCTACTTGGTCGATGTGGACCGGAGGGGTCGGTGGCGATGGTGGGGGCGTCGCCGGTGTGTAGGGGGCGGGGGCGGTTCTGGCCGTCCAAGGTCAGGGCGTCCATGCGTACCACGTCGGGGCCGACGTCTCGGCCCGTGTTCGTGTACAGGGGGGAACCCTCGCGTACCGCCCTCGTCTGGGGGTCTACGTAGAGGATCGTTCCGTTCTGGTTGATCGCCTGGTGGATGTGGGTTCGGCCGGCCTGGTCCTGGGTCGTGATGAAGGCGAACGAGCCGTGACCCGTGCTCAGCAGGTGGTGGTGCAGGCGGCTCTCGGCCATCCGGATCTGGGTTCGGGCGTCGTCGGGGGACAGGTCGCCGACGTCCGTCAAGCCCTCGAAATTCGAGTTGGTGGCCTGTTCGATGCGGTTGATGACGCCGCGTTCCGGGTTGATCGGGCGGTTCGGGTCGCCGTTCTGGTAACCGTCGAACGTGCGCGGCGCGGACACCCGGGGGCGGGCGTGCATGTACGACTCGTAGAACGACAGGGCATTGTCGCCGCAGTTGTTCGAGCGGGTCGGGTCCGCCTCGGGACCGCCGTCGTTCTGCAGGCTGAACCAGTCGCCCTCGCGCGGGTCGGCCAGGCGGATGATCCGGCCGTCCTCGTCCCGGGGCATCGCCCGTTCCAGGTCGGTCTGGTGGATCTGCAGCGGCGGGCGCAGGCCACCGCGCTCGTGGTAGCGGCGGGTGGTGTCGATCGGCGGCGGGTTGCCGTCACCGGTCAGCGCCGACCGGTCGTCGGTCTCCACCGGGCCCGGCGTGGTGTCGGCCCAGGTCTCGTTGACCCGCTCCCAGTCCGCGCCGGTCACCTCGACGTCGTCGTCGATCGGGCCGCCGCGTTCGATGTCCAGCGCCTGCCGGTCCATGATGTCCGCGTCGGTGTACAACTGCTCGCGCGCCTGCTGACGCCGGGCCACCACCTCCGGGTCACCCAGCGCGTCGGCGACCCGGTTCGTCTGGGCGTCGTGGTCCGCCGCCTCACGCTTCGACCGGGCCTCGCGCCGCATGTCACGGACCAGGTTGTCGCGGTGCTCGGTGTCGAAGCCACGGCGCTTGCTGTCGAGTTCGAAGTGGTAGCTGTCCTTGACCTGCTGCTCGGCGTTGCGATCCACAACCGGAGAAACCGGAGACGGCTGCGGTACGGGGTCCGGCCGGTCGTCCGCGAGCGTGACGTCGTTGTCGGGCCCGGTGGCGGTGTCGATCTCCACGACCGGGGTGGGAGCAGGTTTCGGCCCGGGGTCGAGAACCGAGAGCGGGTCGACCTCGGGCGGCCGGTTCATCGACTCCGGATCCAACACGGACAGCGGATCGAAAACCGGCGGCGAGGGCTTGGTCTCCGGCGACGGAGTCGGCGACGGCTGAGAGTCGACCGGCGGCACGGTGACGTCCTGAGTGTCGACCGGCGGCACAGTGATGTTCTGAGTGTCGACCGCCGGGTCCGGGGCGGGTGCGGTTTCGACCGGAGGGGCCGGGGCGGGCATGGTGTCGACCGGTGGGGCCGGCGGCGGGGTGACCGGCGGAGCCGGAGGTGCCGGCGGCGTCGGCGGCGTCGGCTGTGTCGTGACCGGCGGAGCAGGCGGTGCCGGTTGGGTGGTGACCGGTGGCGTCGGCCCGGGCAGCGGAGGCGGCGGCGGCAGAGGCGGCAACGGAGGAGGTGGCGGCAGCGGATTCTGCTGCTGCTGTTGCAACGCCTGCTGTTGCTGCTGATAGGCCACGGGCGGCGGCGGAACCTGGGTGTTCGGGCCGCTCCAGCGCGACTTCGGCGTATTCGGAACCGAGACCGGATTCCCCTGGCCGTCGATGACCAGGGCGCTCAGATCGACGACATTGGTGTTGCTCGGCAGACCGTTGTGCCCGTAATGGGTGGCGAACCGCGGACTGGAGGAATTGGTCGTCATGTTGGTGAGATCGGTGTACTCACCGGTCTGCGGGTCGACGAAGAGAATGTCCCCCTTGTGGTTGACGGCGTTCCAGGCGTGCCCGCCGCCGCCCTGCCACGAGTTGAGGACGATCGCCGCGGAACCGTGCCCACCCATCCGGAGGGTGTCGATGAGCGCCTGGAAACCGGCGTCGACGTCGGCCTTGACATCGGCGTCCGACCGGGCGCCCGCGTGATACTGGGGCGTGAGATCGGTGAAACCGCTGCCGGTCGCCTCCTCGGCCCGGATCGAGCCGTCTTTCTCCCCGAAGTGTTCGTCGGGCTTGCCGAAACCGTACGAGTCGACGGTTCGCGGCGCGGCCACGGTCGGTCGCCCGTGGACATAGGTCTCCATGAACGAGATCGAGCAGTCCACGCAGTTGACACCACGGGTCGGGTCGGCGCTGGGCCCGCCGTCGTTCATCAGCCCGAAGTACGGCAGCCGGGGATCCGCGGTCCGCACCGGACGATTGTTGTGGTCCTTGGGAAAGCCCCACTCCAGATCGGCCTGGTGCATGGGCAGCGGACGGCGAAGGAAACCCGGTTTGTTGTACGTCCGGGTGTGCCGGACGTTGGGCGGATTAGCGTTCCCGGTCAGCGCCGACTGGTCGTTGTGCCAGATCGGCTTGTCGGAGACCCCGAAAGCCGATTCGTCATTCGCCTTGTCGAAGTCCGGCTTGTGGGTGAGGTCGAATCTCCGTGGATTGCTCAGGTCCGCGGCGGCCTGCTGATAGGCCTGTTCCTTCTGCCGGTGGTAAGCCTCGACGTTCCGATGATGGTCACGCTGGGCGAAGTCAAGGCGGAGGGCTGCCTTGCGGGCCGCGCGCCGGGCGGCGTCCTGCCACTGCTGGGATTGCGCGATCCGCTGGTTGTAGTAGGCGAGTTCGCGCCTTTCGACCTCGGTCTTGACCGCCTGCTTGTTCCGTGCACCCTGATCGAAGTAATCCTGCTCGAACTTCGCGGCAGGGGTCGGCCGTGAGGCCGGACTCGGCATTCCGTGCACGACCCCCGGCCCGGCCGGATCGTTGCGGCCGGCATCCGGTGCCGGGGTAACACCGGCGGCAGTGGGGTTGTGAGGGTTCGGTCCAGCGGCCGGCGGCCTGGGGCTGTTGGGCGACGATGTGTTCGGGTTCGTCGTCGTAGGACCGCCCGGATTGCTCGGCGACGCGGCGGCCGGGTTCGTCGAGGCCGGCGTCGTCGGGTTGGTGGTCACCGGGTTGGGGCTATTGGCGGCCGGTGTGTT
This sequence comes from Actinoplanes couchii, assembly GCF_016862075.1. Lineage (GTDB taxonomy): Bacteria > Actinomycetota > Actinomycetes > Mycobacteriales > Micromonosporaceae > Actinoplanes > Actinoplanes couchii. Next base: position 33,076 of record NZ_BOMG01000075.1, read on the forward strand.
CGGGCCAGGTGTTGTCGTGGCCGGTGTTGGCCCCTGCGGTGTGCTGGTCGGTGTCGTGTTTGCCGGCGCCGGGTTGATGGGCGGCCCCGCGGGCGAACCGGGTGAAGTGGTCGATGGGTTGATCGTCGGCGTGGGGCCGCCGCCCGCGAGTGACACGTTCGGGTTGGGCGCTCCGCCGAGGGGGCCGTTGTTGCCGGTGTTGGGCGCGAAGGCCATCGGCGCGTTGGTCGAGGGGTTACCGCCCTGCGGCGGGGTGTTGACAGTCGACGGGTTCGGTCCCGGTGAGGTCATGCCGGTGTTGCCGGGCCCGGTGTGGGCCGGGGCCTCGGCGGGCGGCGCGAACGACGATAGCCTGACGTCGTTGTCCGTCGACGACGACGGGCTGTGGCTGACCGGGGAGGACTGCGGCGAGTGGGAGGCCGGGGAGGTCGAACCCGGGTCGGAGGCGGCCGCCGAGGATCCGTTGTCCGCATGGGACGAGGACACCGGCGAGGTGGCCGGCGAGGACGCCCCGGAGTCCGAGGGGGAGGAGAAGGAAGAGGGCGAAGACGACGAGGGCGAGGAGGAGAAGGACGCGGGCGAGGAGGACGACGAATGGGAAGCGGTCGTGGTCGACACCCCGCCGTCGGAGGCGGAGGAGGAATACGAGGCGGAATACGAAGGGGAATACGAGGACGAGGACGTCGAGGAAGAAGATGTCGAGGACGAGGAGGAACCGCCACCCGAATAGGACGACCCGCCCCCGGAGGACGACGACGAGGACGAACCGGACGACGAGCCGGACGACCCCGAGTCCGCACCGCCCGAGAAATCGAGACTCGGCCCTCCGCCATTCGTACCGGCGAATGAGGTTGATGGGCCGGACGAGGCCGGAAGCGAGCCGCCGAGCTTCAGGTCGCCGGTGTTGAGGCTGTTCTTGATGTCGCTGAACGAGTCCTTGGAGTTGGACACCGAAGTGCCGACCGCGCCGGACGTTCCCGATTTCGCCAGGTCCTCGAAACTCGGGAGCTGGCCGCTGACCGCGGATCCACCGAGTTCGCCGAGCATGTCGGAGGCGGCGCCGCGGAAAACGCCGCCCTTGCCGTTCCCGCCGATTCCGCCACCGGTGGCCGCGGCGCCACCGGCCGCACCGCCGAGAGCGGACATCCCCAGCTCGCTGAACGAGAAGTTGCCGTGCCCGGCCGCCTGCTGATAACCCTGCACCAGGCTGTTGGTGATGGCCTCTTCACGGGCCTCGTCCTTGGCCGAGTGCAGCGCGTTCCTGCCGAGGTTCTTCAGACCCTTTTTCGTCAGTACGTCTTTGGCCGCACGCTTGCCGAGGTCCTTGAGAGCCTGTTTGATCGATTTCTTGGCGAGCTGGGCGACAAGTTTCTTGAAGATCTGCTGGATCGCGAACCGGGTGGCCGCGATCAGGCCGCCGGCCGCCGGAGAGGCCGCGCCGAGGGTGAGCGCCACGGTGACCGCCAGCGCGATCAGCTCGATGACAAAAAGACCGAGTTCGATCCAGGCCTCGAGTTTGGCGGCCTCGATGTCACCGCCGCACTCCCACACCATCTGCGCCATCGCGTCGGCGAACGCGATGAGCGAATTGAGCGGCGCCTCGTCCCCGCCGGCGGCGACCTGATTCCACGCGGCGATGAACGCCTCGATGGTGGTGCCGCTACCGCCGTACCCGTCGATGACCTGCTGCGCGGCCAGGACGGCGTCCTCGCGCGGGCCGACCATCGCATCGGCCAGGGCGTACCACTGGTCGGCGACGTCCCAGGTCGCGGCCTCGTTGCCCTCGGGCCAGTCGAAACCGACGACCCATTCGAGAGCCTCGTACGCCCAGCCGGGAAGGTCCCAGGGGGAGAAGTCGAGCGGGTGCGGAATGGGGCTGGGCAGAATCGTCATGTCAGCGGCGCCCGGTACGCCTGGTAGACGGTCTCTCCCGCCCGCGCGTCCGCGTTCATGTTGTCGTCGACGCTCGCGACCGCGGACTCACCGAGGCCTTCCAGGAACTGACCGATGTTGCCGAACGCCTCGGTGAACTTCTCCATCAGTGGCGTGTAGTTCTTCTGGAACGCCGCACCGATGTCGTCGTTGCCCCACGGATTGGTCGAGCTGGCGTTCTTGATCTCGGCGACGGTCCCGTTGTTGAGGGAGACCATCTCGTTGCCGGCCGCGGTCAGTTTGCGCCCGCCCGAGGAGGCCCGCTGCGGGTCGAGATAGAGCTGCTCACCGGCCATCGTTCTCACCGGCCTCGCGCATGACCCGGTCCTGGCGGTCGAGGAAACTGCTGAACTTACCGTCGCGCATGAACCGGGCCGCGCCGGAGTCGGCCGGAAGATATTCGCCGACCATTTCCTGCACCTGGTCGGTGGTCTTCGCGACCGCCTGCTCGACGGTGCGCAGAACGGTCCGGGACAGCTGTTCCGGGGTGAGCCGGCGATAGGCGTCCGGGTCGAACCTGAGGTCGACGAGTTGCCCGCGCGGTCCGACGGTGGCCTTGACCATCCGGTCCGGCGACTCGGCGGTCACCGACATGCTCGACAGGCGTTCCTGCAGGTCGTCGAGGCCCAGTCGGAGGCGCTGGTACTGCGACACCACATCGTCGAAACGAGCGCGAAGTGCGTGGTTCGCGTCGCGGTCGGCCTGTCTGCTCACGGCTGTCTCCCCCAGGACTCGCGATTTGACTGACAGAACCTACCAGCAGGAATCAACCCCGGGCCTCCACCGACCGGCGTTGGCCAGGGGCTCTAAGCTCGCACGGACGGACCGAAGGGGGCGGGCTGGATGATCACGCTGGCCGAGGCACAGGACATCGCCCGGGGATGGGCTCACCGGCAGTCGTTCCAGCGTGGCTACGAGTGTGTGCCGCACGTCGACGAGCTGACCGACGGGTTCGCGGTGTGGATGCGGCTACCGCCACGGACACACACGCAGCCGGGTGGCGACCTGACCACCGTCATCGACCGGGAGACCGGGCGGCTCTCGCACTGGCCACCGGCCCCGGCCGAGGAGCTGGACCGGACGTACGGCGAGCGCCGGGCCGCCGTGGTCGGCCCGCACCGGACCGCCGACCCGATCGCCGAACTACGCCGGGAGGCGCACCGCCGGGTCAGCCCGTCGACGGCCGCGCACATCACGCTGGGTGGCCGGCTGTTCCGGGCCCGCGGCGCCAAGGGTGACCAGGAGCTGCGTCATCACCCGCTGATCGCCGGGCTGCTGGAGGCGATCCCGCGGCCGGCCCGGATCCGGGGCGCCGAGCGGCACGCCGAGCTGCTGGTGCTGTCGGACGTGTTCACCGACGCCGACCGGACCCGGACCGACGCCGGCCAGGCGCCGCTCAGCCTCGACGAGGCGAAGGTCCTGCTCGGCCACGGCGGGTTCGAGACGTTCCACATCCGCGAGGCGGAGGACTCCCACGGCGGCAAGCCCACCCACCCGTGTGCCACCTGCTCGGCGATCCTGGTCGAGCTGGGTGTGATCCCGGCCTCCGGCGACTTCCACCGGGCCAACCAGGTGATCCGGCGGCGTACCTCGGGTGACGACCCGGAACCCGGCCGGTTCCCGGCCGAGGTGGCCTGGGAACTCGCCGCGGGCGGCTGGGGCGAGTCGCGGCGTGCGGAGAAGGATCTGGCGTACGTCCGGGACGGCCGGCACCGGGGCACCGAGCACCTGATCGAGGAGTTCCCCGCGGCTCGTGCGGCGTACCTCCAGTTCCACGACACCGCCCCGCACCGCAACGGCCCCGGCCTGGGGCAGCGTGTCCGGCTGTTCCACATCGGCCCGTTCCACGGCGTGGTGTACCTGGCCGACGCGCTGCACGAACTGGGCCAGGTCGTCGGCGCCCGGATGTACCCGCTCGGCACCGAGGGCTTCGACGAGGCGGTCCTGGCGATCGACGAACGCGGCCGGGTCTTCTCGCTGGACCAGGGCGGGGAGTGGTTCGTCGGGGAGACCCTCGACGAGGCGATCATCGCGCTGGTCATGGGCTTGCCGAACGCCCGCGTCCGTGACGACGGCACCTGGAGGAACGAACAGTGATCACTCGTGCGGAGGCCGACGCCATCGCGGCGACCTGGGCTCGTGGCTACACGCTCGCCGGACAGCAACGGACCGCCCGGGTCGACGAGTTCGACCTCGGGTTCGTCGTCGCCCTGATCTCGGCGACGTCGGTCGAGCTCGGCGCCGCCGCCCAGATCATCGACCGGGCGACCGGCCGGGTGTCGACCTGGCCGAACCTGCCCTTCGACACCGTGGCGCAGATGTACCGGGACAGACACGCGGACATCGTCGGCCCGCCCCGGACCGCCGATCCCGAGGTGCAGCTGCGCCGCGAGATCCGTCGCCGGATCGCGCCGACGATCGCGGCGCACGCGACGGTCGGCGGCCGGGTCTACATCGGCCGGGGCGCCAAGGGCGACCAGAAGCTCAACCACCACCCGCTGGTCCTGGAGCGTCTAGCCGAGCAGGCGCCGCACGAGCAGGTCCGCGGGCACGAGCGGCACGCCGAGCTGATCGCCTGCTCCGACGCCCTGCACGACGTGGACCGGCGCCGGGCCCTGGACGGTCTCGGGCCGATCGCTCTCGACGAGGCCCGGGTGCTGCTGGGGGACTCGCTGTTCGAGACGTTCCAGATCCACGCTTCCGGTGATCCGCAGTCCGGTCAGCCGAACGACCCGTGCGAGACCTGCGTCTACGTGCTCACCCAGCTGGCGTTGCTGCCGTGGGCCAGCACCGGCGCCTTGCACGAGTTCGTCGCTTCACCGCAGCCAAGTCCCGATCCGGCCAGGTTCTCCGACACGGTCGCCGCGGAGTTGCTCCACGGCGGTTGGTGGCCGGACGCGCCCTATGACCTGACTGTCGAGATCGCCGAGAGCATGCTGGAGGACGATGTTCTCCCAGTCAACGGCCAGGAGTTCCGCCACCAGGAGTTTCCGGCGCTTTCCGCGGCGATGGGCCACACGGCGCTGGCTTTGCTGGGGCGTCGTGCACCCGGGGTGTCCCAGCGCTCCCGCCTGTTCGCGATCAACCCCGTGGACGCCGCCCACACCGCTGACCTGCTGCACGAGTTCGGTCAGGTGATCGGTGCCCGGCTGCTCCCGCTGGGCCGGGTGAACGGCGAATCGGTGCTGGCCATCGACGAGCACGGCCGGGTCTTCGACCTGGACCAGGCCGGGGAGTGGTTCGTGGCCGACACCTATCTGGAAGCCCTGGAGACCCTGATCGTCGGACGCCGGACATACCGGGTCCGGGACGACGGGACCTGGGGCGGCGATCAGGAGTAGGCAGGCAGTTCGGTGTCGGTGGCCAGGCTCTTCGTGCCGCTGAGGAGCATCCGCTGGGCCGGGCGGGTGCTCAGCAGCCGGTTGCGCAGCGTCAGGCCGTACCGGGTGGCCGGCGCCAGGAAACGGCCGGGGTTCGCGCCCTTCTGCCATCGTCCGGCGTACGCCCGCATCCGGGTCTCGTAGGCGGCGAAGGCCGCTCGATGATCGCCGGTGGAGGCCAGCTCACCGGCGAGGACGTGGGCGCCGACCAGCCCGGTGCCGACACCCATGCCGCCCAGGGTCACGCCCCACGCCGCGTCACCGACCAGGGCGATCCGGCCCCGGGTCCACGACGGCATGTCGATCCTGGCGATGGCGTCGAAGTACAGGTCGGTGACGCCGTCGAGGCTGTCCAGCAGCCTCGGCACGTGCCAGGGCAGCCCGTCGAAAGTGCTGCTGATCAGCCGTTTCTGCGCCGCCTGATCGTGCCAGCCGACGGTTTCCCCGGTGGACCGGAAGATCAGCATGGCGACGGCTCCGGGGCTGACGCTCGCCATCCGGCCGGGCACGTTGAACCACCGGCTGGAGTCGAGGCCGTCGAACGCCAGCTCCCACCCGGCGATGTGGTAGCCGAGCGGTGTGAGGAACCGGCTCTCGGCACCGAACACCAGACGGCGGACCGTGGAGTGCATGCCGTCGGCGCCGATCACCAGGTCGAACTCCTCGGCCCCGGCATCGCGGAACTCCACCCGTACAAAATCGGCTGTCTCTTCGATCTTGGTGATGGTGTCACCGAACCGGTAGTCGACCCGGCCGGCGCCGCGGTCGTGCAGCAGGCGGGACAGGTCGCGGCGACGAACCTCCAGCTCACCGCCGGTGAAGGTGGCCGGCAGCGTGAAGATCTCCCGGTCGTGCTCGTCCACGCAGATCATCGCGCTGCCGTGGGTCTGGATGGCGCGCAGGTCGTCGAGCACGCCGAGCCGTCGTAGCACCGCGTGATGGGTGGGCCCGCGGAAGTCGACGGCGAAACCGCTGGTGCGGAGCCCGGGGGCGATCTCGACGACGGTGACCGCCGCCCCGTCCCCGGCGAGTCGCAGGGCCAGGGCCGGCCCGGCGATTCCGGCTCCACTGATCAGTACGCGCATGGTCCGTCTCCAAACTGTGTCCGTCGGATACAGATTATGCTAGACACAGTTTTTACGGGAGGGCAACCATGCGCGACCTGATGACACTGCTGTGGACGCCGGCGGCCCCGCCCCGCCGCGGCCCGCGACCGACTCTGACCCTGGAGACGATCACCGCTGCCGGCATCGCGGCGGCCGACGCCGAGGGCCTGGCCGCGGTCACCATGCAGCGGGTGGCCGAGGCCGTCGGGGTGACCAAGATGGCCCTCTACCGCTACGTCCCCGGCAAGGCCGAGCTGGTCGCCCTGATGCTGGACACGGCCATCGGCGCCCCGCCCGATCCGGTTCCCGGCGCGACCTGGCGGGCGACCCTGGACGGTTGGGCCCGGGCGCTGTTCACCGGATTCCACGCCCACCCGTGGGCCCTCGAGGCCGCTGTCGGAGCCCGGGTGATCGGGCCGAACGAGCTGAGCTGGCTGGAGACCGCGGTCGCCGCTCTGACCGATTCCGGTCTGCACGGCAGTGAGAAGCTCGACGTGGCGGTGCTGCTCACCGGGCACGTCCGCAACCTGGCCCAGCAGGTCACCGCGATGCCGCCGGGCGCGGACCCGGAGCAGGCGATGGGCCTGCAGGCGCTGCTGGCCGGCCGGGAGGAGCGGTTCCCGGCCGTCGCCGCGGCGCTGGAGTCGACCGGGGGTGACCGGGCCCTCGACTTCGGGCTGGCGCGCATCCTGGACGGGGTCGGCGTGCTGATCGCCGAGCGGATCACGCGGCCCACGTAGCCGATCTGGGCATGACGTTCCCGCGGTGGCGCACCGGTGCGGCTGGTAGTCGGCGAGCGCGTTCATCGACGTCTTCCGCCGTACCTTCGGCCGCACCCCGGGCTGCTACCCGTACGCTGCGCTCTATGGTGAGCGTTGAGCTGCAAGAATTGGTCGTCGCGGATGCGGCGGCGCTGCGGGCGTGGATGATCGGGAACCACGCCTCGTCGGCCGGGGTGTGGCTCGCCCTGACCCGCAAGGGCGGCACCGTCACCACCCTGACCTGGCAGCAGGCCGTCGACGAGGGGCTGTGTTTCGGCTGGATCGACGGCCAGGCCCGCAAACGCGACGAGCAGTCGTCGTGGATCCGGTTCACCCCGCGCCGGGCCCGCAGCTCCTGGTCCCAGCGCAACGTCGAGCACGTGGCCCGGCTGGAGGCGGCCGGGCTGATGTTCCCGGCCGGGCAGGCCGCGGTCGAGGCGGCAAAGGCGGACGGGCGATGGGCCGCGGCGTACGCCCCGCCGTCGGAGACCGTGGTGCCCGACGACCTGGCCGCCGCGATCGCCGCGGAACCGGCCGCCCAGGCGATGTTCGACGTGCTCACCAAGACGAATCTGTTCGCACTGGTGCACCGGTTGAACGCGGTCAAGCGCGCCGAGACCCGGGAACGGAAGATCGTCGAATTCGTCGCGATGCTGGCCCGGCACGAGACTCTCTACCCGCAGAAGGCGAAACCGCGGGGAGAGGCGTCTCCGCTGTTCGCACGGAACGGACGCCCGGTACGGTACGACGGTGCTGAGTGACGAGCTGTCCGTCGACGTCGCGGACGGGGTGGCGCTGCTGGAGATGCGGCGGCCGCCGGCGAACCATTTCGACGAGGTGCTGATCGGGCGGATCGTGGACGCCGCCAAGACGCTCGACGACGACCCCGCCTGCCGGGTGATCGTCCTGGCGTCGGAGGGCAGGCACTTCTGTGCGGGCGCCGACTTCGGGGCCGGCTCGTTCGCCGAGGATCACGTGGTGGCGGCCGAGCGGCTCTACCGGCGGGCGGCGGAGCTGTTCGACGTGCGTACGCCGATCATCGCCGCGGTCCAGGGGGCCGCCGTGGGCGGCGGGCTCGGCCTGGCGTGCGCCGCGGACCTCCGGGTCGCCGAGGCGTCCACCCGGTTCGTGGCGAACTTCGGCCGCCTCGGTTTCCACCAGGGCTTCGGCGTCAGCGTGACACTGCCGGAGATCGTCGGGCGGCAGGCCGCCACCGACATGCTGCTGACCGGGCGCCGGGTCGGCGGCGAGGAGGCGCTGCGCCTGCGGCTGGCCGACCGGCTCGCCGAACCGGGGCTGCTGCGGGTCACCGCCCGCGCGCTGGCCGCCGAGATCGCCGGGTCGGCGCCGCTGGCGGTCCGGTCGATCCGGGCCACGCTGCGGCACGGGCTGGCCGAGCGGGTGCGCGCCGCCCTGGAGCACGAACTGGCCGAACAGAAGATCCACTGGGCGACGAAGGACAGCGCCGAGGGGATCGCCGCCAGCCTGGGCCGGCGGGCCCCGGTCTTCACCGGGGAGTGACCGCCCCCTCGATGCTGCGCAGCACCAGGCGCAGCGCCTCGTGCCGGGAGACCTGGGCCTCGGAGATGTAGCTCCAGCCGCCGTAGAGGTGTGACCACATCAGGTTGGAGATCCACGTGGCGGGCAGCTCGGGGTCGATGCTGCCGTCACTGTGACCGCGTTCGATCATCGCGGTGAAGCCGTCGTCGCAGTCGCCCTCGTCCTCGAAGGCGATCTGCTCGCGGAACAGCAGCGAGAGCACGTCGCCGAGATCGAAATACTCCTGACAGAGGCGGCGGATCGCGGACGCCCCGGTCTCGTCGCCGACCCGGGCCCGCAGCCGCGCCTCGTCCAGACGGCGCCCGGCCTCCTCCTTCAGCGCCTCGATCAGATCGGTGCGCTCCGGAAAATACCTGTGCAGCGTCGTGCGCCCGACGTCGGCGGCGGTGGCCACCTCACCCAGCGGGGCAGCCGGGTTGCGGGACAGCACCTCGATCGCCGCGTCGAGGATCGCCTGACGGGTCCGGGCACGGACGCTTCTCACCGTCGCAGAATAACAGTTGCCCTTTCTGGAACATCGGTGTTCCATTGCGGGCATGCCAGCTACCACGAGACTGGGAACCCTTCTAGCCGTGCTCCGCCCGCACCGGCGCACGATGGCGCTCGGGCTGTTCCTCGGCCTGATCGCCAGCGCGGCCGGGCTGGCCACGCCGATGGTCACCAAGTGGGTGCTCGACAGCTTCAGCGGCGGCGTCGACCTGGTCACCCCGATCGCCGTGCTCGCCGCCCTGGTGGTGGCCGGTTCGGTGATCACCCTCTGGCAGTCGATCCTGCTCGGCACACTGGCCGAGCGCATCGTCCTGGACGCCCGCACCTCGATCATCAGACGCTATTTCCGGGCCCGGGTCCTCGACCTGCAGGCCCGCGCGACCGGCGAGCTGGTCACCCGGGTCACCGCCGACACCGGCCTGCTGCACCAGGCGTCGAGCAGCATCATCGGCCTGATCAACGCGGGCATCGGCCTGATCGGCACGCTGGTGCTGATGGCAGTCCTCGACCTGACCCTGCTCGCCTGCACGCTGGGCGCGGTGGCCGTGGTCGGGGTGCTGATGTTCCTGCTGCTGCCCAGGATCGGCCAGGCGCAGACCGCCGCCCAGGCGTCGGTCGGCAACCTGGGCGCCAACCTGGAGGGCGCGCTGCGTGCGATCCGGACCGTCAAGGCGTCCCGGGCCGAGGGCCGCCAGGGCGACCAGATCGTCGGCAACGCGCAGGACGCCGCCCGGCACAGCATCCGTGCCGCCCGGGTCGCCGCCGCGGTGTGGACCATCGCCTGGTCCGGCATCAACCTGGCGGTCATCCTGATCCTCGCCGTCGGCGCCTGGCGGGCCAGCGAGGGGCTGCTCGAGGTGTCCAGCCTGGTGGCGTTCCTGCTCTACGTCTTCCAGCTGATGGGCCCGATCGGCGAGCTGACCCAGAATCTGACCGCCCTCCAGGCCGGCATCGCCGCCTCCGGCCGGATCAACGAGCTGGAGTCGATCGCCCTGGAGCCGTCGTCACCGGGCTCGGCCGAGGCTGCCGTTCCGGCCGGCTCGACCGAGGCGATCGTTCCGGCCGGTTCGGCCCAGACGACCGGTCCGGCCAGTGAGGACGATGGCCCGGTGCTGGCCCTGCAGGGCGTGACCGCGCGGTACGGTCCGGACACCTCGCCGGTTCTGCACGGTCTCGACCTGGAGATCCCGCGCCGTGGCCACACCGCGATCGTCGGCCCGTCCGGCGCCGGCAAGACGACACTGTTCTCGCTGCTCCTGCGCTTCCTGGAGCCGGAGGAGGGCCGGATCCTGCTGGACGGCCGCCCCTACACCGAGTGGAGCCACCGGGAGGTGCGGGGCCGGCTCGCCTACGTCGAGCAGGAGACCCCGGTGGTCCCGGGCACGGTCGGCGACAACGTGCGGTTCACCCATCCCGACGCGACCGACGCTGAGGTACGGGAGGTGCTGCGTTCCGTTCGCCTCGACGAGCTGGAGCCGGCCCTGCACGCCACCGACGTCTCCGGCGGTCAGCGCCAGCGGATCGCCCTGGCCCGGGCCCTGCTGCGCACCCCCGAGGTGCTGCTGCTCGACGAGGCGACCGCACAGGTCGACGGGCTGACCGAGGCCGCCGTGCAGGCCTGCATCCAGGAGCACGCCCGGCGCGGCGCGGTGGTGACGATCGCGCACCGGCTGTCCACGGTGCTCGACGCCGACCGGATCGTGGTCGTCGAGGACGGGCAGATCCGGGCCCAGGGCACACACCCCGAGCTGTACGAGTCCGACGACCTGTACCGGAGTCTGGTCGAGGCGCTGCGGATTCAGCCGTTCCTGGAGAAACAGAACCTGCGGACCTCGGACCTGGACAGATTGACCGAGATCCAGCCGACCATGCCGAGCGTGTAAACGATGCCGAGACCCATGGGCCACCCCAACTGCCAGCCGGCCCAGACGGCGACGGCCGTGAGGACCTGAGCGTTGACGGCGAGGATCCAGGCGACCGCCCAGCCGCGCGGAAAGTATCTGCCGGCCCAGCCCGCCTGGATCCCGCCGAACAGCAGCCCGACGAGAACCGCCCAGGCGTAAAGATCACCGTTCGCCGGCATCACCGGCTGAAAGTTGATCGCGACGACCAGGAAGAGCAGGATCCCGATCATATTGACGACCAACTGAATCCAGAGCAGAGCACGAGTCTGATCGGCATACACGGGTATCGGCGGCACATCCATGACCGGCGACCCTAACAGCCCACAGAAACCGTCCCAAGCTGCAGCGACGTCACTCACCGCCGGTTCTGCCCGCGCTGGCTCCCTGGCATCTTCGGCCCCTTGGCTTCTCTTGTGCCCCGACTTTTTGTGCCCCGACCTCTTCGGCCCCGACCTCTTCGGCCCCGACCTCTTCGGCCCCGACCTCTTCGGCCCTGGGATTCTCTGGGGCACCGGGTTTCTCCGGATCCCTGCCCTCGGGAGACCCTGCCTCCCGGGCGCGACCTCCCCGACTCCGCGCCCTGCCACGCCCGGAAACTCGCGGT
>NZ_BOMG01000076.1 GCF_016862075.1 Actinoplanes couchii
TCGCGGTTGCCGCGTTGCGGTCCCCCGCGCGGGCGCTGCGCCGTTGCGGATACCTCGAGGGCACCACGAGGTTTTTTCTTCTTTGCGGCCTTCGTCTTGCGGCTCGGCCTGCGCTGGTGATTGGTGAGAATTTCCGGCCGTGCGGTCTGGTTGATACCCGGGCCTGTAAGGCTGGCGACTTCAGGCTTCGCGGCGACGAAGACGGCACGGTGGGCATGGGTGTACTGGGGACGCGTTCCTGAGAGGGGCTCTCGAAAGGCCCTCCCGCGCGGTGCTCCTGGAGTGTGCCTCCAACATCTTCCTGGGACGTCTTCCCGGGACGCCTTCCTGGGGCGCTCTCTTCAGGCCGCTTCCAGGCGTGTTCTCGGAACGTGTATCTGTGGCGTGTCGGCGTGTCGGCGGATCCGTCCGGTAGGTGGTGGCCTGCGGGTGGGCGTGTTCCGGCGCCGTCGGATGGCAGGACACTGGGGACGTAGCCCCCCGGGTTGTCGAAAGTTTGTGATTCTGGATTTACATTGAGGGCTTGCACGGCCACCGATACTTCTCCACCGAGGTAGGAGGAACGTACCGTGATCGATGTTCTCTCTTCTGGGCAGACGCAGACTCTGCGGCTGCTCTGCGACACCCTGGTGCCCTCGATCGAACGGGCCGACGACGCCGACGGATTCTGGCACCGGACCGCCACCGATGTCGGGGCTGACCTCGGCGTATCGGGGATGCTCGCGGGACTGCCCGCCGACCAGCGCCAGGCGATCGGCGGACTGCTCGACGTGCTCGCCGCGCAGGGGTTCACACCACAGGCCCCGCAGGCGGTCCGCGAGCAGATCCTCACCGGACTGTCCCAGGCCTCGCCCGAGGCGGCGGCCGGGATCGGGTCGCTGACCAGCCTGATCCTGTTGATCACCTACGGGATCACCGACCCGAACGGGCGCAACCCGAACTGGACCACCCTCGGCTATCCGGGGCCGGTCGACATGCCCGCTGACGGGCGTACCGTCAATCCTTTGAAGATCGACGGCGACCTGGACCTGGACGCCGACGTCGTGGTGGTCGGATCCGGCGCCGGAGGCGGGTTGATCGCCGGCCGGCTGGCCGCCGCCGGAGCGCGCGTGGTGGTCCTGGAAGCCGGCCGCTACCGTGCCGACAGCGACTTCCACCAGCGGGAACTCGACGCCTACCGGGACTTCTACTGGCGTGGCGGCCCGACCCCGACCGCCGACGCCAACGTGACTCTGATGGCCGGCGCGGGACTCGGCGGCGGCACCGTGATCAACTGGACCAACTGCCTGAGGACCAAGGATCGGGTACGCCGGGAGTGGGCCACCGAGCACGGCCTCACCGATCTGGCCGCCGACACGTTCGACAGGCACCTGGACACGGTGTGGCGGGAACTCTCCGTCACCGACAAGTGTTCCGAGCTGAACCGGGTCCACGAGGCGATGCAACGCGGCGCCACGTCGCTGGGCTGGTCGTTCGCGACGATCTTCCGGAACTGGGACGCGAAACGGCACGACCCGGCGGTCGCGGGATACCTCGGTTTCGGTGACCGGTCCGGGGCGAAACAGTCGACGCTCAAGGTCTACCTGGAACCGGCGATCCGCGAGCACGGCGCCCGTTTCGTCGACGGCTGCCGGGTCGATCGGGTGCTCGTCGAGAACGGCCGGGCCGCCGGCGTGACAGGCACCGTGACCGGCGAGAACGGAACCGTAACGGTGACCGTGCGCGCCCCGGTCGTGGTGGTCGCGGCCGGTGCCCTGGAGTCACCGGGTGTGCTGCTGCGCTCCGGTATCGGCGGCCCGGCGACCGGCGACTACCTGCGCCTGCACCCGTGCACGGTGACCATGGGTGACTACGGGACGGATCTGCAGGCCTGGTGGGGCGCACCCCAGTCCGGTCTGGTCGACGAGTTCGCCGAGGACGGTTTCCTGATCGAGAGCGTGCAGTACGCAACAGGTCTGGGCGCGTCGGCGCTGCCGTTCATCACCCCGGCCGGGCACAAGGAGGCGATGGCCGGTTACCGCAACAACGGCTCGTTCATCGGCCTGATCCGGGACCGGGGCCACGGCCGGGTGACTCTCGACAGCCGGGGCGAGACCGTCCACCACTACGCGCTCACCGACGAGCATGACATCCGCACCATGCAGCGGGCGATCGAGTCGCAGATCCGGTTGCACCACGCGGCCGGCGCCCGGGCGATCCAGCTGTTCGCCCGGGGGATTCCGGCGTGGACCCGGGGCGACGACCTGGAGGCGTACATCGGCCGGGCCCGTCAGGTGCCGCTGGGGGCCGGTGGCGCGACGCTCTTCTCGGCACATCAGATGGGCAGTTGCCGGATGGGCGCCGACCCGGCCACCAGCGTCGCCGACCCGCGCGGCGAACTGCACGACACGCCCGGGGTGTGGATCGGCGACGCCTCGGCCTTCCCGACACCGTCCGGGACCAACCCCATGATCACCATCATGGCGCTGGCGTCCCGGACGGCGGAGAACATCAGTCAGCTGTAGACGGAAAGTTCCACCCGGCGGTTCTCGGCCCGGTGCCCGGCGGTGTCGTTGGGCACCGCCGGCTGGGCTTCGCCGTACCCCTTGGCGGTCAGCCGGTCGGCGGCCACCCCGTACTCGACCAGGGCGTCCTTCACGGCATCGGCCCGTTCCCGGCTCAGCGCCAGGTTCGTCGCCGCCGGCCCCCGCGAGTCGGTGTGCCCGCCGACCCGCAGCCCCATCTCCGGGTTGGCCGCCAGCAGCGCCGCGACCTCCCGCAATCCCGCACGGGACGCCGAGGTCAGGCGGGCCCCATCGGTCTCAAAGGTCAAAGCCTCAAGATCATTCAATTGCTGCTGTACGGCCAACGCCTTCTGCCGCACCGCAAGCCGAGCCCGGGCCGCCTCAGCAGCCGCAGCCAACCGCTCCCGCCGCTCAGCGTCAGCAGCCTGATCCGCCGACCCGCTCTGCCCCGGCACGCTGCCCGCGGGAATCTGCCCCGGCGCGGTGCCGGCGGCGGTCTGCCCTGGCAGGGTGCCCGAGGGGACCTGCTCTGGCGCGGTGCCTGCGGCGGTCTGCCCTGGTGTGGTGCCTGCCGGGGTCTGCCCTGGTTCGGTTCCCGTAGCGGTCTGTCCGGGGGCGGCGACCGAAGTGCCCTGTTCCGGTGCGGTGGCCGGCGTGGCCCGGCCCGGGGTGATGACGCGAGTCTCGACGGTCCGGACGCCGGGCACCGCGGCGACCACGGCCCGGGCCCGGTCGGCGTCGGCCTGTGAACCGGCGGTGACAAGACCGTCCTGCCCGGCGAACGACACACTCGCCTGTGGCTGACCGGCCTGCGCCAGGGCGGTGGTGGCCCGTTGAGCGAGATCGTCCTCGAGCCGGTACCGGTTGGGCCCGAGCTGACCGGCGATGATCGCGGCCAGCCCGAGAACGGCTGCCAGCACGGCGATCCACCGCCGCGACAACGGTGTCGTGATCGGACGCCGGGAAACAGTGGTGGTCATCGCGCCGAAGCCTCGGAACCGCGCCCGGACTTCTTACGATCGCCCTTCTTACCGTCGTTCTTCCTGCTGTCGCTCTTCTTCTGCGCCGACTTCTTGGAACCCGCGACGGTTTCCGGTTCGCTCTTCTTGACGTCGCTTTCCTTGACGTCACTTTCCGGAGCGATTTCGGCCCGGACGATGTCGGCCGTGACCGTGGCGGCCTCGGGCCGGTCAAGAACGGCGACGGTCCTCGTCTCGACAACGGACTCCGGAGCCGAGACGACGCTGAAGGAGTCGGGGCCGGCGCTGAGGGCGTCGGGTCCGGCCATGGTGCGCGGTCCGGCAGCGTGAGCTTCCGGATCGGTGGACCGGGCCGACGACGACGTGTCCGGCCGGCTCGGCTCCGGAGGAGAAGGGATGGCAGACCAGGAGGACGGATCGGCCGGGGCGGGGACCGGCGACGGGGTGGAGGGCGCAGCCCCAGAGGTAGCCGCGGTGGAGGACGTGGTTCCGGAGGTGGGCGCGGTGGAGGGCGTGGTCTCGGAGGTGGGCGCGGTGGAGGGCGCCGCCCCGGAGGTGGGCGCGGTGGGTGACGTACCGGTGGGGCGGCCGGCGGCGCGCGCAGCGGGTTTCGGGGCCGGGCGGGTGGTGGGCTGGTCGGTGTCGCGGCCGGCGATCAGGCGGGCGGTCAGGATGGCGAAGGCCGCCTCGTCGCCGTCGGCCAGCAGGCGGGCCTGGCGGCTCCAGGTGACCATGCTCGGGGCGAAGGACAGGCCGGCCGCCTTGATGGCGTTGCGCTTGGTGTCGTCGTCGCTTTCCGCGAGCTGGGTGAAGGTGCGGATTCCGGCGGCCCGCAGCGCATTGGCCATGGCCGGGCCGACACCTTCGATCCGTTCCAATGGGTCGTCGGCCACCGGTGGTTCCGTGGGCTTCTCGGGCGCCTTTTTCCACAGTCTTCCGACAATCACCCCCAGAATGAACGCGAGGATGATGAACAGCAGTGATTGACTGATGAAATAACCCACGGTGACCTCCGGAAACGCCAGGACGAAACCGCGCTGCAACACTCGCATGCAGAGCCGGCGCGGCAACGGTTCTCCCGCGTCCGGGGCCCGCAACTTCAAGATCAGAATATATATGTTGGACGGAGCTTCTCAAACCTGACGTTCGGTGCCTATTCGGTGACGCATTCCGTCCTCTCCGAATCAAAAAGAGTAAGGCGATTTGTCCCCTCAGGCGCCGATCAGGTAGAGGTTGGCGGCGGCTTCCCGGGCCAGCAGGAATCCGGCGATGCCGACCACCCACGCCACCGTGTCGCTGGTGGTCATCCAGTCGCTGATCCGGGTCAGCGCCGGCACCAGACGGCGCCCGCCGGCCAGCCGCAACAGCATCAGCACCAGCGCCGGGACGATCATGACGAGGCAGTATCCGGCCATCACCAGCACGATCTGCGGCACCGGCAGTTCAGCGGTGGTGACCAGGCCGATCGCCCCGAGGTAGGGCAGCATCGTGGACACCTCGATCAGCGCCGCCACCAGGGCCAGCCCGGCCAGCGCGCCCGTCCCGCCGTCCTCGGCCAGCACCCGCTGCCGCCAGCGGGACAGACGGCCCCCGGCACCAGCCTGTCCCTTACCGGAGTGGGAACCGAGCCGGAAGCTCCAGAAGAACAGGGCCACCCCGATGACCAGCAGCGTCCACTGTGCGGGCCGGGTGTCCAGGACGCGGGTGATCGCCGGGAGCAGCGCCCCGGCGCCGAGTGCCACGGCCACCCCGACCGCGAAGTAGAAGGCGGCCACCGTACCCAGGAAGATCATGATTTTGCCGGGCCGGACCGCGCCGGGGTGGATCATCAGCCAGATCGGGATGAGCAGGGTTCCGAAGCTTGTCGAGTCGATCAGGGCGAGCACGGCCAGTGAGGCGAGTAGGGCGACATCCATACCCGTCACGATGGGCCGCGGCCGGGCGGGCGCGCGTCGGCCGAAGGATGTGCCCGCGACCGGGACGTACATCTTTCGGCGGACGAGCCCGGCCCCGCGCGCGTGATGGGATGACCGGGTGGATCTGCGGGAACGATGGCGGGACAGCGCGCTGGTGCGGGACGCCGCCAACGCCGCCGGCATCCTCGTGGGCGGCGCGGTTCTGAACGCGGTCGGCCTGACCGACGTCTGGTCGGCACTGCCGGTGCTCCCGCCGTTCGACCGTCTGGCCGACGGCTGGCACACCGCCCTGCTGGCCGTGGGCTGCCTGCTCACCCTGGTGAAGCGCCGGTTCCCGACGGCCGCGCTCGGCGCCGGTACCGTGGTGTTCGCGGCGGATCTGCTGCTCGGTGGCAGCATCGCGATGATCCTGGTGATGTTCGACGTGATCTTCGCGGTCGGGCTGTACGGGTCGGCCCGTGCCCGCAACGCCGTCACCACCGTGGTCTTCGTGCTGATCGGCACGGCCGGTGTGGTCGGCGGGCTGGCGGCCGGCGAGATCCGGATGGCCGTCTTCATCGCCTTCCAGCTGACCGCGCTGCTGTTCGTGCCGCTGTGGTGGGCCGCGAACATCCGCAGGCAGCAGCAGCTCGGCCTGCTCGACGCCGAGCGCTCGGCCCGTGAGGCGGTTCTCGCCGAACGTGCCACGATGGCCCGCGACCTGCACGA
This sequence comes from Actinoplanes couchii, assembly GCF_016862075.1. Lineage (GTDB taxonomy): Bacteria > Actinomycetota > Actinomycetes > Mycobacteriales > Micromonosporaceae > Actinoplanes > Actinoplanes couchii. The sequence continues at coordinate 6,109 of NZ_BOMG01000076.1, forward strand.
CGTGATCGCCGCCCACCTGGCCACCACCGCCATGCACTCCGGCGCCGCCCTGGCCGCGCCGCCGGACACCCACCGTGACCGGGCCGCCCTGCGGGCGGTCCGGACCAGCAGCCTCGCCGCCCTGGAGGAGATGCGTTCGATGATCCTGCTGCTGCGGGCCGCCGAGGACCCCTCCCTGCCCGGTGGCCTGGACCGGTTGCCCGATCTGGTCGCGGCCGCGACCGCGGCCGGACTTCAGGTGGACGTACGCGTCCGCGAGGTCCCGGGCGCCCCCGCGGTCGTCGAGCACACCGTCTACGGCATCGTGCGCGAGGCGCTGACCAACGCGGGCAAACACGCGCCCGGTTCGCACGTGACCCTGGACGTGCGGGCCACCGGCGACCGGGTGCTGGTGACCGTCACCAATACGCTGACCGCCGCGACCGCCCTGGACCACGAGGTGCTGAGCGCCGGCACCGGCCTCTGGTCGATCCGCGAACGCGCGACCCTGCTGGGCGGGGAACTGACCGCCGGGCCGGGTGCCGGCCTGTGGAAGGTCGAGGCGAGCCTGCCGCTGGTGCCGCGATGATCCGGGTCCTGCTCGCCGACGACCATGCCGCGATCCGGGCCGGGATGCGGCTGATGCTGGAGCAGGCCACCGACGTCGTGGTGGTCGGTGAGGCCGCCGACGGCGCGATCGCGGTCCGCCAGGCCGCGGCGCTGCGCCCGGACGTGGTGCTGATGGACATCCGGATGCCCGGCACCGACGGGATCACCGCCACCCGGGAGATCACCACGGCCGGGTACGCCGACGTGCTGATCCTGACCACGTTCGACCTGGACGAGTACCTGTTCGGGGCGTTACGGGCCGGTGCCGCCGGTTTCCTGCTCAAGTCGGTGGAGCCGGCCGCCCTGGTGGACGCGGTCCGCCGGGTCGCCGCCGGGGACGGTTTCCTGGCCCCCGAGGTGACCCGGCGTCTGCTGACCGCGTTCGTGGCGATCCCGGCCGTCCCGCCGGCGCCACCCGCCCTGACCGGCCTCACCCAGCGGGAACGCGACGTGCTCGCCGCCCTCGGGCGCGGGCTCTCCAACGCCGCGCTGGCCGCCGAGCTGACCATCACCGAGGCGACCGCGAAGACCCACGTCTCCCGGGTCCTGTCGAAACTGGGCTGCTCGTCCCGGGTCCAGGCCGCCATCCTGGCCCGGGAAGCAGGACTGGCCTAGCTTTTCACCACGATGCCGAGGGCTCCGGCCAGCGCGTACGACAGGCCGAGAAGGTCGTCGGGGTGCACGATCGCACCCTCCCAGCTGGTGATGCCGCCGATGCCGGACAGCTCGCAGCGCTGGAACCGGGCCCCGCGCATGGTCGCGTTGTTGAACTGGGCGCCGGTCAGGTCGCAGTCGACGAACGAGGCCCCGCGCAGATCGGTGTTGGTGAAGTCGGCGCCGGTCAGGTTGCAGCCGGTCAGCACGACCGTGTCGAATCGCCCGAACCGCCAGTTGGTCAGGTCGACCTTGCAATCCGTGAACGTCACGCTCCGCAGGAGGCCACCGTTGAAGGCCAGCCCCGTCATCTTGCAGCCGGTGAACGCGAGCCGTTCCATCGTGCCGTTCTCGGCCCGGGTGTTGGACCAGTCGGAGCCGTCGACCAGGCAGTCGGTGAGCCGCACCTTCGGCAGCACCGCCCCGGCCAGCCGGGACGCCCGGAACCGGCACTGCGCGAACTCGGTGTCCTGGGCGAACGCCCCGATCAGGTCGGCGGAGTCGAACAGCCGTTTCTCGTAGAACTCCTCGGAGTCGATCCCGGCCTCGGCCGCCTGCAGGTCGTCCGGCACGATCGGTGCCGTCGGGGTGGTTGTTCGCCGCACCCGGACACCCTACGAGATTGGTTTCGCACGTATGGACGACAAGGTCTGGGAAGCAGCCGCCCGTTGGCGCGAGTTCCTCGACGAGCGGAACGGCAGCGACCCGCTCGAACTCACCTGCCGGATCATGAAGATCAGCGAGGAGGCGGGGGAGGCGGCACAGGCCTGGATCGGCGTGCTCGGCCAGAACCCCCGTAAGGGTGTGACCCACACCACCGACGATGTGGTGAAGGAGTTGGCCGACGTGGCCTTCGCCGCGCTCGTCGCCATCGCCAGCCTGGGCGCCGACCCGCGCGCCGCGGTCGACGACGTGGTCACCAAGGCCGAGGGTTATCTCACGAGGTGATCCACCCGGTCCCGGGATCTGGTTGGCTTTCTAGACTCAGTGGTTTCTCGAGGCTTCGGAAGGACGCACCGCCGTGACTTTGACCCAGAACGCCCCCGACCAGCATTCGGTGCAGCCCGCCGCCGACCAGGCGGTGCTCATCGTGCACGGACGGGACCGGACCGGGATCGTCGCGGCCATCAGCGCGGTGCTCGGGCGGCACGGGGCCAACATCGTCTCGCTGGACCAGTACTCGGACAACCCGCACGGCGGCGCCTTCTTCCAGCGCACCGTCTTCGGCCGGGCCGGCCTGCGGGCGGCGCTCCCGGCGATCGAGGCCGACCTGCGGACCGAGCTGTCCGGCGACTTCGAGCTGGAGTGGCAGATCCGGGACCTGTCGGTCCCGAAGCGGGTGGCGATCTTCGCCTCCAAGGCCGACCACTGCCTGCTCGACCTGCTGTGGCGGCACCGGCGCGGCGAGCTGCCGATCAACATCTCGATGGTGATCTCCAACCACGCGACCACCGCGGACGAGGTGCGCTCGTTCGGCATCCCGTTCTTCCACGTGCCGTCACAGGGTAAGGACAAGTCCGCCGCCGAGGCCCAGCACCTGCAGCTGCTCACCGGCAACGTCGACTTCGTCGTGCTGGCCCGCTACATGCAGATCCTGTCCGGTGAGTTCATCGAGCGGGTCGGTGTGCCGATCATCAACATCCACCACAGTTTCCTGCCCGCGTTCATCGGCGCCGACCCGTACGCCAAAGCCGCGCAGCGAGGGGTGAAGCTCGTCGGGGCGACCGCCCACTACGTGACCGAGGACCTGGACGAGGGCCCGATCATCGAGCAGGACGTGGTCCGGGTGAACCACGCCCACTCCGTCGTCGAGCTGCGCCGTCAGGGCGCCGACGTGGAGCGGGCGGTGCTGTCCCGGGCGGTGCTGTGGCACGCCGAGGACCGGGTCATCCGGCACGGCAACCACACCATCGTCTTCCAGTAGGGGGTCACAGCCGCCGCCGGTTCCAGAGCCGCCAGGACGGGCGGCCCGGCGATCGGGTGCCGGCCGCGCTGCGCAGCAGGGCGTGCGAGTCGCGCACCGTGACGGCCGGGGTCAGCGCGGCCTCGGTCAGCGCCGTGCCGACCTGGCCGGCGTCCTCACCGACCAGCACCACCGCGCCGACCTGCGCCGGATCGGTGCCGGTGTCGGCGAGCAGCTGCTTGGCCGCGTCGGCGAGGCACGTCAGGTGCACGGCCGTCGCCGCGGCCAGATCGGCCCGGTTCAACTCGACCGCCCCGTGCGGCTCGGGCAGCAGCATCGACGCCCGGGGCTGCACCGCGAGGAACGCCCGGGCCTGTTCGACCTCCCGGCTGACCTGCCAGTTGTCCGGGTCGGCATCGGTGCCGGCCCGGGTCGCGGCGACCCGGAGCAGGGCCTCGTCGACGGCCGGCACCCCCGGTGCCCGGACCGCGGTGGTGCCCAGATGGCGGTAGCCGTCCCGGGCGTCGACCAGGGTCAGTTCCGGCCAGGCGGTGCCGGAGACGCACACCATGGTCAGGTCGGCACCGGTCAGCGCGGCGGCCGCGGCGGCGGTGCTGACCACCCGGGGGCGGGGCAGCCGGGCCAGGGCGGCGGCGTTCTCCAGCCGGTGCCGGGCCGGTGGCTCCCAGGCGTGCGCGGTGATCACGGTCAGCGCACCCACCCGGCCGTCGGCTGTCGCGGCGACGTGGGCCAGGATCGCGGCGACCGCCTCGACCGGCCCGCCGTGGCGGAGCAGGGTCATCGGGTCGGGGCGGTACGACTCCGGATGTCGCAGGCCGTCGGTCAGGGCGTCACGCCCGGCGGTCCAGGTGCCGGAGTCGTCGAAGACCCCGCTGGGTAGTCGTGCCCGTCCGTCGAAGAGCACGGGCCGCAGCACATCCCCGGACTCGTACACCGCGGTGATCCACCATGCGGCGATGTCGACGACCAGATGAAGATCCGTCGTTGGCATGCCCGGCAGTGTCTCAAAAGGACGAATCCAATGGCACGTCTTGTCCGGAATTTTCCACGCATAGTGATAGATCAGCAACCGTATGCTAAGTGTTGCCTACAGTCGCGTCGCGGTCCGCACGAGACTAGCCAACGCCCGGGACCGGCTGTGCGGGGGCCAGGCGACCACCGTGGTGACCCGCGGGGCGTCCGGCACCGGCACCGCGGCCAGCCCGGTGACCAGGGACCGGACCGACTCCGGCAGGATCACCGCGGTCCGGCCCAGCGCCACCAGTTGCAGCAGCTGGGCGTGGTCGTGGATCTCCGGGCCCGGCCCGTCCGGATAGCTGCCGTCGCCGAGCGGCCAGCGGGCCGGCGGCAGCCCCGGGATGCTCAGCGCCTCGGCGACCGTCATCGACTCCCGGACACTGAGCGGATGCCCGGCCGGCAGTATCACCGCCTGCCGTTCGGTGGCGATCTCCTCGGTGTCGAAACCGGCCACCGAGTCGAACGGCAGGTGCAGCAGCGCCACGTCGGCCCGCCCGTCACGCAGGGCCGGCTCCTGCTCGCGGATCCCGCACAGCATCACCTCGACCGGCACCGCGTCCGGCTCGGCGGCGTAGGCGTCCAGCAGTTTCGCCAGCACCTCACCGGCCGCGCCCGCCTTCGACACCAGGACCAGGCCCGGTGCCCCGGGACTCGACGCCCGCCGGGTACGCCGTTCGGCGGCCGCCATCGCGTCCAGCGCCGCCCGGCCCTCGTCCAGCAGCACGGCGCCGGCCTCGGTCAGCGCCACCGCCCGGCTGGTGCGCTCCAGCAGGGTCACGCCGAGCCGGTGCTCCAGCTGCCGGATCGCCCGGGACAGCGGCGGCTGGGCGATCCCCAGGCGCAGGGCGGCCCGGCCGAAGTGCAGTTCCTCGGCGACCGCCACGAAGTAGCGCAACTCCCGCGTCTCCACACCGGCAACGGTAACGCCGCTTCGATACCCGTACGGTATGGGTCCGTACCCAAGTGGTGTTGGTCTTCGCTCTTGACCCGGCCAGGATCGACGGCATGACCGACAACAACACCATTGCGCTGGTCACCGGCGCTAACAAGGGCATCGGACACGCCATCGCCACCGCACTCGGCGGGCTCGGCTGGACGGTCGGGATCGGCGCCCGCGACGACACCCGCCGGGCGGCCGCGGTGCGGGACCTGCGGGCGGCCGGTGTCGACGCGTTCGAGGTCCCGCTCGACGTCACCGACGACGCCAGTGTCACCGCCGCGGCCGCCCTGATCGGCGAGCGGGCCGGCCGCCTCGACGTGCTGATCAACAACGCCGCGATCACCGGTGGCTGGGCGCAGGCGCCCACCGAGACCGACCTGGACGTCGTCCGGACCGTGATGGAGACCAACGTGCTCGGCGTCATCCGGGTCACCGACACGATGCTGCCGCTGCTGCGCCGTTCGGCCTCCCCGCGGATCGTCAACATGTCCAGTTCGGTGGGTTCGCTGACCCGGCAGAACGAGCCGGGTGACACGACCGGGCCGCTGTCGATGGCCTACGCCCCGTCCAAGACCTTCCTGAACGCGGTCACCGTGCAGTACGCGAAGGCCCTGCGGGACACCGGCATCCTGATCAACATGGCCTGCCCGGGGTTCGTCAAGACCGACCTGAACGGGCACCGCGGCCACCGCACCCCGGCCGAGGGCGCCGTCGCCGCGGTGCGCCTGGCGACCCTGCCGGACGGCGGCCCGACCGGCGCGTTCTTCGACGAGGATGGTCCTATCGCCTGGTGAGCCGCCGCAGGATCTCGTCCAGGACCGGGCGGGAGGTGGCGAAGTTGAGCCGGGCGAATCCGTCGCCGCCCGGTCCGAACGACGGCCCCGGGCTCAGTTTCACGCCGGCGCCGTCCGGGGCGTCGATCCGCAGCCAGGCCAGGTAGGTCGCCTCCGGCACGTGCTGGCCGGGGAAGGCGGCGGCCACCAGGTCACGGTTGCGGGCCAGCAGGGCGCGGACCTCGGCCAGCCACGGCTCGCCGTGTTCCCAGGCGGCCAGGGTGCCCAGCACACCCGTGGTGCCGGGCTGACCTAGCAGCCGTTCGGGCAGGGCGTCGAGCGCCGCCCGGACCCGGGGGACCGCCACGTCGGCGACCGCGCACCGCAGCCCGGCCAGGTTGAACGCCTTGCTCGCCGACGCCAGGGTGATCGTCCGGTCCGGCGCGAACGGGGCGAACGCCAGGTGCCGGTGCGGTTCGTAGGTCAGTTCCGAGTGGATCTCGTCGGCGATCACCAGCAGGTCGTGGGTGTCGGCGACCGCGGCCAGCGCGGACAGCTCGTCCCGGCTGAACACCCGCCCGGTCGGGTTCTGCGGGTTCACCAGGATCAGCGCCCGGCACCCGGCGAGCGCCCGCCGGTCGATGTCGAACGTCCAGCGGGAACCGCCGTCGACCATCGGGATCGGGACCAGGCGGCGGCCCATCCGCTCGACCGCGGCCAGGAACGGTGGATATCCGGGGGTGTGCACGGCGATCGCGTCACCCGGCTCGGTCGCCACCCACAGGATCGCCTCCAGCGCGTGGATCATGTCGGTGAAGAGCCGGATCGCGCCCGGATCCGGCCGGTGCCCCCATTTCCCGGCGGTCCGCCGGACGTACGCGCCGATCAACGGGTTCTCCTGTGGGTCGTCCTCCCACGGCGGATAGCAGAGGTCGGCGCCGGCGATCGCGTCCCGCACCGGCGTGGGCACCGGGAAGTCCATGTCGGCGATCCATGCCGGGATCGCGCCGCCGGCCCGCGCCCACTTGATCCCGGGCGACCTGATCAATTCGGAGACTTCGATGTCATCGAGCATGGGGCCACGCTAACGGCACGCCTGCTGGAACGGCGACCGCGGCAGATGGACCCGCCATTCGGTCTCGGTCAGGCCGCCCTGCCGCAGACACGCCTCGGCCAGCGGATCCCGCAGCGTCATCTGGATCGCGCTGACGTCCCAGACCGTGGTGCCGAGCGGATCGCCGACGGTCAGCAGCGGCGCGTCCGGGCTGAACCCGCCGGAGATCGCCCGGCCCGGCAGCACCGCGGCCCGCAGCGGCGCCGCGTCGGGGGAGAGGTGCCAGAGCACGGTGCCGGAGTCGCCGGTGACCGCGACCAGGCTGCGATCCGCGGCGATACTCACGGTGACCGGGCCGCCGTCACCGCGCGGGAGGGTGTGGACGGTGCCGCCGGACCAGACGACCACCTCCCGCTGCCCGGCGACGATCGTGCCGCCCCGCGCTTCCAGGCTCTGGAAACCGCCCCGGGTGGGGAGCGTGCCGGCCCGGTGCGGCGCGGCCGGGTCGATCATGGACCAGACGGTCAGCGACGACTCCGATCCGCCGTTGTCCCCGGCCACCACCAGATCGCCGGTGACCTCGTCGAACGTCGCCGCCGCCACCCACGACGCCGGGAGCTCGGCCACCGGTTCCGCCGCGGCGCCGGCGGCCAGCCGGTAGACCCGGATCCGGGACTGGTCGGAGAAGACGGTGGCCAGCCCGTGCACCGGATCGGCGGCGATCACCCGCTCCAGCAGTTTGCGGGGCGCCGGCCCGGACAGGTCGTAGACGGCGCCGGTCGCGTACAGCAGGTCACCGGCGAGCCGGGCCTGGACCATGCCGCTGACCGACAGTGCCGGCCGGGCCTCGTCCAGCCGGGCCAGGTCCCAGAACTCGATCCGCCTGGTGCCCGGCGAGGTCACCGCCAGCACCCCACCGTGCACGCCGACCGTGCGCTCCGGGTCCGGTACGCCGTCGATCCGGGCCTTGAGCAGCGGCGCGAACGGTTCCACCCGCCACAGCGCCGCCGACCGGGCCGCGCCCTGCCAGCCCGCGGTGAGCAGTCGTTCCCCGTCCGGCGTGAAGTCGATCGAGGAGATCCAGCCGGTGTCCCGGCGCAGCGTGCGCACCGCGAGCGGGGCGGCCGGGTCGGCGAGGCTCCACAGTCCCACGGTCCGCTGGTCGCCGCCGACCGCGAGGATCTCACCGTCCGGATCGAACGCCATCGCGGTGACCGCCCCACCGTCGCCGGCGAACCGGGACAGCAGCCGCGGTTTCGCCGGATCCCGCAGATCGTAGAGCCGCACCCCGTCGGTGACGGTGGCCGCGGCGAGCAGCGTGCCGTCCGGACTGAACGCCAGGTTCAGCACCGCGTCCGCATCGGTGATCACCGAGAGCCGCGCCGGCTGCCCGGACGCCGACCACACGGTCAGCAGCTCACCCTCGGCCACCCCGGCGAGCAGCCGCCCGTCCGGGCTGAGCCGGGCCCCGCCCCGGGTCGCCGTCCCGGCCGCCGCGGACCACACCGACCGCGGTCGTTTTCGGTCACCGACGTCCCACAACTCGATCCGGTCGGACACCGTCAGCAGCCGCTGCCCGCCGGCGCCGAACTGCACCCCGTCCCACGCCTGCCCGGTCAGCTCGGCCAGCGGGTACGCCCCGTAGGTGTCCCACAGCTGCAACCGGGCGCCGGCCGTCGCGATCGTCCGGCCGTCCGGGCTGAACGACAGGTCGGCCGTCTCACCGTCCACGGCCAGCGCGCCCACCCGCTCGAACCGGCCGCCCCCGGCCGACCACAGTGCCACGTCACCGGCCCCGGCCGTCGCCACCATCGCGCCGTCCGGGCGGAACTCGGCCGCGTACACCGCCTCGTCCGGGCTCAGCTCCCCGTCGTACCCGGTGGCCAGGGCCGCGTCGATCGCCGCCCGGCTGCGCGCCGACGGGCTGATCCGCTCGGCGCTCACCGCCAGCCGCAGCGCCAGCCCCGGATCGCCGCTCAGGACCTGCGCCGACCGGTCCAGCAGATCCCGCTGCGCCAGCGCCCGGTCCTGCCGGGCCACCGTGTCACCGGCCCGGTCCAGATAGGCGAACGCCGCCCCGGCCAGCAGGACCGGCACCAGCGCCGCGGCGATCCACTTCCGTCTCGGCCGGCGGACGGCTCGCGCGGCCAGGGCCGCCCTACGCAGTTCGGGGGCCGGGCGACCGGCCGACAACAGCGCGTCCAGCAACTCGGGCGCGGCCGGACGGCGGGCCGGATCCTTCTGCAGCGCGGCCGCGGCCAGTGCCCGCAACGGCTCCGGGACACCGTCCAGATCGGGCTCACGGGTCAGGATCCGGCCGATCGTCGCGAGCGGGGAGTCGCCGCCGAACGGGGTCCGCCCGGTCGCCGCGAACCCGACCAGGACACCCCACGCGAACACGTCGGCGGGCGGTCCGACCCGGCCCCGGGCGGCGGTGTCCAGACACTCCGGCGCCAGGTAGCCGACGGTGCCGATCACCTGATCAGGACCGGTCAGCCCGGCTGTCAGATCGACACCCCGGGCGATCCCGAAGTCGATCACCTTGGGCAGGCCGACGGCCAGCAGCACGTTCGCCGGTTTGAGGTCCCGGTGCACCACCCCCGCCCCGTGGATGGCGACCAGGGCGGTGGCCACGCCGACCGCCACCGCGTACAACTCGGAAGGGGGTAGAGGTCCTCGCTCGTGCACGACCTCGGCGAGACTCGGGCCGTCGACGAACTCGACGATCAGATAGGGCGGATCGTGCTCCAGATCGTCGTGCAGCACCGCGGCCGTGCAGAACGGCGGTACCTGCCGCGCCCTTCGCACCTCACTGCGGAACCGGGCCAGGAACGTCGGGTCGGCCGCCTGCTCCGGCCGCACCACCTTGATCGCGACCCGCCGCCCGTCCGGATCCTCGGCCAGGTAGACCGTGCCCATGCCGCCGCTTCCGAGCCGCCCGACCACGACATGCTCACCGAGCCGCTCCGGATCGCCGGCCAGCAACGGGGTGACGGGCACCCTCCCAGTCTCGTCAGGACGCGCCGGCTTTTCCTTTACACACACCATTTTTTCGTACGGGTGGGTAAAGTCCCGTGGCAGTCACGCGAGGCCCGGCGGCATCCCGGACCGCCCGGGTTCACTCGGGCTGACCCACACACTCCACGTGCAGGTCGGGGCCGGGGCGTGCCGGGTGTACCGGGATCGTTCCGAGGTCGTGGTCGTAGGCCTCGCGGGCGATCCGCACGTGCAGCCACGTCTCGACGTGCAGGACCGACGGCAGGGCACGCAACCGGTCGACCAGGGCGTTGTAGCGGCGCAGTGATCCGAAACCGACAGTGGCGATCATGTCGAAACGGCCCAGGCACCGTGCCAGGAACTCCAGCCCCGGGTCGCCCCGCAGTTCGTTCTGCGCCTCCCGGCACTCGTAGCGGGCGTTCACCCCGATGCCGAACAGGAACTCGCTGGTCATGTCGGCCCGTTGGTGGACCGCGCCGATCTTGAGGACGCCGGAGTCGAGCAGCCGCACGGTCCGGGTCCGGCAGGCGCTGATCGACAGCCCGGCCGCGGCGGCGATCTCGGCGTAGGTGGCCCGGCCGTCCCGCTGCAACGCGGTCATGATCGCCAGGTCGATACCGTCCAGGGCCGGCCGGTCGTCGGCCAGGGCCCGCCCGCCGAAGAAGCTCTCGATGATCTGCTCGTACAGGTGCACCTCCACGTCGAGGACCTCGGGGATCGCCCGCAACGCCATCAGCTGGGACTGCAGCGCGCCGGCGCCGGGCAGCCGGGTCTCGGCGCCGATCTGGTGGGTTCCGGTGGTCTCGGCGATGAACCGGAGCGAATCCATTCCGGTCAGCGCCTCGATCACCGGGGCGGTGCTGCCGGAGACCCGCAGCGACAGGTGGGCGGTGACCGGCAGACCGGCCGCGTACGGATGGATGCCCGCGACGATCCGCAGCCGCCCGTCGGCGATCAGGGTGTTCACCCGGCCGGCGACGATCTCCCGGTTGGTGCCCAGGTCCCGGGCCATCGCGGAGAACGACGCCCGTCCGTCCCGGCGCAGGGTGGCGATGATGCCCTCGGTCAGCGCGTCCATCTTTCCGAAGTTCCTCCAAACGTCTTCCGGCGTACGCGAATTTGCGGCCCTATCATGGCTTCCGGACTCCTTATCGACAATCTACTCTCGTGCGACGGCGATTTTGCGGAGCGAGGCGGCTCCGGCAGCATATCCGCGCCTTGACCCGTCTGTCGGCGGTGGCGACGATACAGGCATGACGAACGAGCTGCTGAACAGTAGGTACGGCACGCAGGACCAGCCGGCGAACCTGATCTGGAACGACCACACCAGGCAGCTCCTGGGGCACCGGTCGGTGCGCGCCTATCTGCCCGATCCCCTGCCCGACGGCGCGCTGGAGACGATGGTCGCGGCGGCCCAGTCGGCGTCCAGCTCGTCGAACCTGCACCACTGGAGTGTCATCGCGGTGACCGACCCGGCCGTGAAACGGGAGCTGACCCGGCTGTCGAGCAGCGACTACTTCGGTTCCAGCATGCCGTTCGTGCAGGAGGCCCCGGCGATCCTGCTGTGGGTGGCCGACAACTCCCGCAACCACGCCGTCGCCACCGCGCTGGGGGTGGAGCCGGTGTCCCTCGACTACCTCGACGCGCTGGTGATGGCGACGGCCGACACCGCCATCGCCGCACAGAACGCCGTCGTGGCCGCCGAGGCGATGGGCCTCGGGGTCTGCTACCTCGGCGCGATGCGCAACCGGGCGCGGGAGCTGGCCGACCTCGTGCGGCTGCCGCCCTACAGCTTCGTGGTCTTCGGCCTCGCCGTCGGCCGGCCGGATCCGGCCCGGAGCGCGGACATCCGCCCCCGCCCGGCGCAGAGCGTCGTGCTGCACCACGACCGCTACGACGCCACGCGCGGCGACGGATGGCTCGGGGAGTACGAGACGGCGACCAGGCGGTTCCGGGCCGAGTCGGGGATGCGCGAGCGCTCCTGGGCCGAGTCGGTGGTCGTCGGAACCGGCCGCCCATATCTGGACGGCCGGGAGAATCTGCGGCGTATGGTGGAGAAACAGGGCTATCGGCTCGGCTGACGCGTTGCCGACGTGGCGGCATTCATCGCCGGGCCAGATCGGTGCCCGATCGATGGGTCAGCACCGCCACCGCGGCCAGCATCAGCAGCAGCACCGCGGCGAACCAGGTCATCACCGTGATCACGCCGGTGACGAGGGCGGCCACCCCGATCGCCAGGGCCGAAACGGCGAGCGCCACGTAAGCGATCAGGAAGATCCCGGCCAGAGCCGCGCCACGCTCGGCGGGGGCGGCCAGTGCGGCGACCGTGCCGACGGAGGCCTTGAAGAGCACCCCGGCGCCGATGCCGGCCAGCAGACCGCCGGCCAGGAAGAGCGGAAGGCTGGTCAGGTGCATGCCGACGACCAGGGTCAGCACGCCGACGGCCTGGAGGGCCAGCCCGAGGACGGTCCGGGTGCGGGCCGGCAGCCGGGTGGTCAGGGTCTGCGCCGCGGCCGACCCACCGAAGACCGCGAAGACGATCACACCGGCCAGCAGACGGGACGGGTGGTGCAGGGTGCCGGCGACAAAACCGGGCGCGACCGACGTGAAGAAGCCGAACACCGAGAACGCGGCGAACGCCCCGGTCGCCGCGGCCAGGTAAGCCGGCCCGGACCCGGTGGTGACCCGCTGCGGGCGGTAACGGTAGTCACGGTCCGGGCGGACCGTCTCCGGCGCGGCGGCCACCGCACCGATGGCGACGAGCAGAAGGACGAGGAAGATGAGGTACGGCGTACGCAAGGGGGCCGGGAAGAACTCCGCCAGGAAACCCGCGACCAGCGTGCCGAGGCCGAGTCCACCGATGTTGGCGGCCGTGGACACCACCTCGAACCGGGTGCCGGATGCGCCCGGACGGCCGGCGGTGTGCAGCTCGTGCAGGTGCGCGGTGGCGGTGGCGGTGATCATGCCGACGCCGAGGCCGGTGATCACCCGGGCGGCGATCAGCACCGGCAGCGACGTGCCGGTCAGGAACAGCACCGCGGCGACCGCTTCCAGCGCGAGCGCCGGGATCATCACGCGGCGGCGACCGAGCCGGTCCGAGACGTGCCCGGCCAGGACCAGACTGATCACCACCCCGACGGCGTACGCGGCGAAGACGATCGTGACGGTGAACGTGGGGAGGCCGTAGAGCGGATAGAGCGGCGCGGGGACGGTCGAGAACGCCATCGCGATCAGGAAAGCCCCGGCCACGGACCAGAAACCGGTGTGGGCCCGCACTGCCGGGCGCTCCATGACAAGTGACATGAGCCGACTCTGCGCCTCCCTGAGTATCAAATCCAACGAAAGTTCCAGCTGGAAAGGATCGCCATCGTTGATACTTCGATGTATGGAACTGCGCCAGCTCGAATACTTCGTCGCCGTCGCCGAGGAACTGCACTTCAGCCGGGCGGCCACCCGCCTGCACGTGGTCCAGTCCGCGGTCTCCGCCGCGATCCGCACCCTGGAACGCGACCTCGGTGCCGCGCTGCTCGACCGCAACGCCAAGCGGGTGCGGCTCACCGACGCCGGCGAGGCCCTGCTGCCACGCGCCCGGATCGCCCTGGACGCGGCCCGCGACGCCCGGGACGCGGTCGCCGAGGTCAGCGGGGGACTGCGCGGCACACTGCGGATCGGGACGCTCACCTCGATCCGGATCATCGACCTGCCGGCGCTGCTCGGCGAGTTCCACCGCCGTCACCCCGGGGTGGTCCTGCAGACCGTGGTCTCCCCGGCCGGTTCCGGCGGGCTCGTCGACATGCTCGTCGAACACCGGCTCGACCTGGCGTTCGTCTCGGTTCCGGGGCCCCGGCCGGCCGGGCTGCGGCTCACCGAGCTGGCCTCGTCGGTGATGGACCTGACGGTCCCGATCGGGCATCCACTGGCCGGGTTGCCGTCGATTCCGATCGGGGAACTGGGCGGGCTGGACTTCATCGACCTGCCGGTCGGCTACGACAACCGGGACGTGGCGGACCGCGCGTTCTCCGAGGCGAGTGTGCGGCGGCACGTGACCATCGAGTTGACCGACATCGGGACGAGCGTGGATTACGTACGCAACGGTCTCGGGGTGGCGCTTCTGCCCCGGTTCCTGCTCGCTGACGATGCGGGGCTCTCCTCGATTCCGGTCACCGGCGCCGACCTGCGGTGGCCGCTGTCGCTCGCGGTGCCCGACGACCGGGCGCCGAGCGCCGCCGCCCGCGCGCTGATCACCCTGACCGGCGATTTCCTGGCCCGGTCCGCTGTTCCCGCTGCTCTCGCCCCTGCCGATCCGACGCTCAGGGCCTAGAGTGGGCGCTCATGAAGTCCTTACGGGTGGCGGTTCTGGCCGGGACGGTAGCGGTCAGCCTGGGCGGCGGGGGTCTGATCCTGGCCCGGGTGAACGGAAATGATCAGGCGCCGAGGTTCGTGATGCGGCCGGTGTCCTCAGCGAGCAACACCTTGTCGGCCTCCGTTTTCTCGTCGGCATCCGCGGCCTCCTCAGCTGCTTCGGCGTCCTCGGCGGCCTCCGCGGCTGCTTCGGCTTCCGCGAAAGCCGCCGCAGACCGCGCCGCTCAGGTGAAAGCACTGAACGCGGCATTGAAAAAACTCGCGGGAAAGACGCCCGATTTCTCGGTCGCGGTCTTCGATCGCAAGACCGGCCAGCGGTACGCCTACCGCGGCGCCGTCAAATTCGACACCGCCAGCATCGTCAAGACCCAGATCCTGGCCTGCATGCTGCTGAAAGCCCAGGACGCCGGCCGGACCCCGACCAGCGCCGAGATGAAGCTGGCCCGCCCGATGATCCGGCTCAGCGACAACAACGCCACCACGACGCTGTACCAGAAGATCGGTGGCAAGACCGCCGTCACCAAGTGCAACAAGCGGCTCGGCCTGACCCAGACCGTGGTCAACACCAGGTGGGGTCTCACACGGACCACCGCGTCCGACCAGATCCGGCTCCTGGAAGAACTCGTCGACACCAAGGGCCCGCTCAAGGCGTCGTCCCGCAAGACCGCCTTCACCCTGATGAACACGGTCTCCAAGGCCCAGGACTGGGGTGTGCCGGCGGTCGTCAGGAAGGGCGAGATCTTCACGGTCAAGAACGGCTGGGACACCCGCAGCGCCGACGGCGGCCTGTGGGCGGTCAACTCCATCGGCCGGGTCACCACCAAGAGCGGCACGGTCGACGTGTCGGTGGCGGTGCTGTCCCACAACAACAAGTCGATGAAAGCCGGCGTCACCCTGGTGGAGAAGGTCGCCAAGCTGACCCGTCAGCACCTCAGGTACTGACTCAGCCGTTGCGGTGGTGCCGTTTCACGAACGTGTAACCCGGCTCCAGCGTGAAACCGTCTATCTGTTCCTTCTCCATCGCCTGCTGATGGAGGGTCTGCTGCTTCTTCGAGGCGCTCTTGCCCGCGGGCAGGCGGCGGACAAAACCGTTCACCCAGTGATCACGGCGGTCGGCCCCGTCGCCGTCGCCGTGCTCACCGGCCTCGCCCGGTAGCGGGGCCTCCTCCAGCAGCGGCGCGTAGAACAGCAGCTCGACCGGCTCCTGGTCGTCGACCGCGGGATAGTTCAGCTCGCCGTCCGGGCCGGTGCTGCCGGTCACCCGGGTCACATAGCCCTCGCGCAGCAGCTGCTCCACCGCGTTGTGCAGCAGGAACGTGCCTTTCTTGCCGCGGCCCAGCCCGCAGTTCGCCGGAAGCTCGGCCTCGGGGAACACCGCGCTGCCGTCGTCGAACACCCGGCCCAGCCGGCGGACCGCCTTGAGTACCTGCCCGCGGTTGGACAGGCCCGGATCGAACTCGCGAGTGATCACCCGGGGGTCGTAGTCGTGGTAGTAGTCGACCCCGTCGACCCGGATCGGCTCGTCGAGAACCGTGGTGCGCACGTGCACGTAGTCCTCGGCCGACTTCCACGTCACGGTGACCAGCACCCCCGGCCGCACATCCGCGGCCCAGGGCACGTCGACCAGGTGCCAGCCCGGATCCTGCACGGCCGCCGACTCGAACGACTCGTGCGCCGGCGTGACCCCGAAAGCCTTGTGATCGAGCACGACCGTGACCGACTCACGCTGCCGCAGCGTCTCGACGAGATCCTCGGGCAGCGGGCACACAGCGCTCTCGAGGTCCGCCCGGACCAGCGCGAACCGACGACTTCTCACGCCCGGAAGATTACCTCGCCGCCCCGGCCCGATCCGGGCAGGCGCTGATTCATCGGGACGGGAGATGACTACAGGATGTCGGCCCAATCGGCTAGTTTCTGCAGGATCGGGGCCCGGCCGGCGAAGCGTTCGGCCTGATCGCGGCTGTCGTAGGTGTAACCGTTGTTGTTCACCGCCTGCGCCACCGACGCGACCATCCGCGGGGCCAGCCAGAAGAACCGGGCCGCGCCGGTCACCCGGATCGCCCGGCGCACCACGTCGCCGGGCACGACTCCGCGCAGACCTCGAACGTACGACTCGGTGACCGTCTCCAGGACCTCATCCAGCAGATCCAGCTCGATCAGCCCGTCCAGGAAACCGTCCAGAGCCAGGTTCGCGGCGTCCCCGCCGATCGCGCCGGGGCCCACGAACGTCCAGTACAGCAGCACCGGGCCGCGCTCGGCGCCGATCAGGTTCATCGCCCACACGTCGTGATGGCACATCGTCTGCGGCAGCGCCCGCGCCGCCGCCAGCACCGCCAGACGCCGGTCCCACAGCCGGCGCAGACCCAAGATCAGTTGCGGCGACCAGGCCTCCCGCACGATCGGATGCTCCCAGTCCAGCACCTCGGGAACCGGCTGCGCCAGGGTCGCGTCGGCCAGGAAGTCCCGGGGCAGCCACGGCACATCCGGCGGCGGCCGATCGGTCCACGCGGCCTGCGCGACACCGAGACGAGCGGCGACATCACCCAGATCAGCGACGGTCCAGGCCGAACCGGGCGTACCCGCGACGTCCTCCAGCCACATCGCCACCGAGCCGTCCGCCCGCTCCCGCACCGACAGGCATGCCGGCGCCGACAGGCCGCCTTCGGCGAAGAGCGACTGCGGAAGGCCTGCCTCGTACGCGCACGGCTCACGCCGCCAGTAGTTGAAATGCCCCGGATCCGGGCTGGCCGCCATGTGTGCGACAGCCCCGTCCCGCCGCGGCGTCGCCACCTTCAGCACCGCCGGGCCGTCCGCGCGGCGAACCCGCCACACCCCGCCGGTCGTCTCGTTCGCCGAGCCGTGCTCCAGCTCCTCGGCATCCCACCCGGCTTCGACAAGATCGATCGGCAGCGTCACCGATCGAACTTACCGAGTCGTCGCAGGAGGGCGGAATACCAGGCGACACCTTTCTCGTACGCGGCAATCGTGATGTTCTCGTCGTTGGCGTGAATGGACTCGCGCTGCTTCTTCGTCATCTCGAACGGCGTGAACCGGTAGACCCGATCACAGATGCGGGTGAAATAGCGGGCGTCGGTGGCGGCCATCATCACGTACGGTGACGTCACCGCCTCCGGGAACCGCTCCTCGGTGACCGCGGTCAACAGGGCGAAAGCGTCGTCGAGCGGGGCGGACGGGGACGGCTCGCCCGCGCTGAGCACCCGGATTTGCACCTGGGGATCCTTGATCACCCGCCGGACGTGCCGGATCACCCCGTCGACGGTGTCACCGACCAGGATGCGGATGTTGACGCCCGCGGTGGCGGTCCCGGCGATCACGTTCAGTGCCGGAGAACCGCTGAGGGTGGTGACCGCGAACGTCGTGCGCACCATCGCCGCCGCCTCCGGGCCGGCCGCCAGCAGCAGCCGGGTGAGCAGGGCGCGGTTGCGGACTCCGGCGGTCAACGCGTACCGGATGGGTGGTCTGGCGTGGGGTGCCGCCCGTTTGAGCAGCTCAACCGTCGCGTCCGGTGCGGCGGCCCGCATCGGCGCACGGTCGAGGCGGGTGATGGCCCGGGCCAGTCGCACCGTCGGCCCGAACTTCGCGGGGGTGGAAGCGTGACCGCCGTTGCCGTCGACACGCAGTTCGAGCGAGGTGACGCCCTTCTCGGTGACGCCGATGACGGCCATCGGTTTCGGCACGCCGGGGAACGCGTCGTAGGCGACCGCGCCGCCCTCATCGAGCACGAACCAGGGCCGGACACCCCGCCGGTGCAGTTCCTCGACGGCGAGCCGCGCCGCGTCACCGGAGACTTCCTCATCACACCCGAACGACAGCCACACGTCCCGAGCCGGAACGAACCCGTCCGCAAGCAGATCCTCGACAGCCTGACAGATGGCGGCGAGGCTGCCCTTGCAGTCGAGCGTGCCCCGCCCCCAGACGACACCGTCCGCAACGACGCCCTCGAACGGCGGATGCACCCACTCACCCACAGCCGGAACAACATCGATATGAGCCATCAACACAACCGGCCCCGCCAGTTCCCGGCCCACCTCACCCGCCGTCCCCGGCGCCCGTCCCGCACTCGCCGCCACTCCTGTGACCAGACCCGCGTCGCCCGCCGTGCCCGAGGCTCGTCCCGTTCCCGCCGCGACTTCCGTGGCCACGCCTGCCTCGGCCGCCTTCTCAGAGGCCCGGCCCGCTCCTGCCGTCTTTTCCAGGGCCTGGCCCGCTTTCTCCGAAGCCCGATCTGGTGTCTCGGAGGCCTTGCCTGGCCAGTGGAACAGCAGGCCGTGGCTGCCGACCTGGATCATGGAAAGCTTGTGCAGCAACGGAAAATGCCGCCTCAACGCCTCGTGAAAGGCGTCGAAGGCGGCATGATCCCAAGAGTCCGCGTCCCGCGTGGAAACCGTCGGAATGCGAACCAACTCGCGGAACGCTTCGATCACTCGTCGGCCGGCAGCGTGTCCATGAAAGAACTGACCGAGAACACCGCGTTACCGGCACCGGGCGGTCCGTAACCGGGCGGCGTCGACAGTCCGTTGGACTCCATCGTCGCGCGATACGCCTCGAGCAACCGGATGTGGTACTCCAGCGGAGCGCCGTTCGGATTGGTCTTGCCCAGCGGCGTGGTCGGCTCCGGGCACCAGGTGGTGAAGCGCGGCAGAATGCCCCGGGACATGAAGTAGTCCAGGCCCTCGGTGGTCGAATCGATCGCCTCGTCGACGGTCCGGAACCCGAACGGCTCGGCCATCTCGATGCCGGCCACGAAGTTCGGGATCACATTCCGCGGCCCGAACACCTCAGCCGATTCGAGAATACGACGGTGCCATTCGGCGCGGCCGACATAACGCTCCTTGCCGGGGCAGTGGAGCTCGAACAGCCGCTTGTCCCACACCTCGAAGTTCGGGTGGTAGATCCGAATCCCGTAGTCGTAGAACCGCTGCACGTCCTCACGCGGAAGTGCCTGCGCGACGACCTTGCCGATCCACCGGCCGGGGAACCGCTCCTCGATCGCCTGCGCGTACCGCCCGTAGAAGTCGGCCTCGGCCAGCCCGTCGACCTTGCTGGTGATGCTGCCACCGGTCAGCGTGTAGGCGTGCGACGTCTTCGCCGTGTCGTACTTGTCGATGATCGCGAGCGCTTCGAGCACCTCGTCGACCGGCTTGACACCCGTGTAGGGCCGCCCGGCCGCCTTGTGCTGACGCCAGTTGTGGTTGATGTCGCAGTACTGGCACTCCTCTTTGGCGCCGAAATACTGACAGACCCGGAAAACGGTGAGATAGACGAGATAGCCCCACTGAATGGTGGGCGCGACCTCCATCACCGACTTGCCGTTGTCGAGTGTGTGCCGGTAGTAATCCGGCATCGGCGGCAGCCCCACATCCGCGATCGGCCGACCGTCGAGGTGAAGCATCAGCTTCCCGTCCTCGGTCGGTTTCACCACGTAAGGTGACGACGGGTTGATCCGCACGGACACCACGGTCCGCCGCAGATCGTAAGGCCCGCCGGTGAGCACGATCTCTTCCGGCGGACGCCGGAGAGCCGCTTCACCCAGCTCCGGAAGCGTGCGGTGGTCGAACGAGAAGATGAAGTAAGACTTCGGCTTCACGTCACCGTTCTCGTTGTCGGTGAGCGCCGAGTCATCGAACGCCAGCCCGCCCCGCAGCAGGTCTTCCTTGATCACCGCCTCACGCGGGATGTGCGGGAACCGTCCCATCAGATCTTCGATGAGATCCGTGCGCCTTTGCATGCGTCCTCCCACACGGAACGTAGCACGCCAGAGTCTTGCGCCCCGGACCGAGGCTCCCGTGTCGAGCATCACCAAACCCCAGGTCAACCCCAAAGTTTGGTACGCCCCCACCCCCACAACCGCAGGCCACCCCACCCGAATCCACCCCGGAACCACCCCAGCCCGCCTCAGCCCTGGGCCCTGCGGCCTGTCAGCCGTAATCCCCGGCCCCGCCGCCCGTCGTTCCCGGCCCCGCCGCCCGTCGTTCCCGGCCCCGCCGCCGGTCGTTCCCGGCCCTGCCGCCCGTTGTTCCCGGCCCTGCTGCTCGTAGTCCCCGGCGCCTACCGCGACCCGCTGTTGTTCCCGGCTTTCCTGGCCGCCCGCCGTTGTCCCCAGCACTCACCGCGACCGTTGCCGTCTCCGGTACCAGGAGCGCCCGCCGGACGCAAACGTCGAGCCGGTCGGGCCCGGCCCAGTCCGAATGTGACTCGACCGTGAACAGGTGAGGCCCGGTGACGGTCCAGGCCGGGATCCGCTCGGCCGCGAACGCCCGCCGCACCGCGGAACCGATACCCGGCGGCACCTCGCCGAGAAGCCGGTAGGTCAGCCGAAACGCCATCGACGGCGCGTCAACCGGCAGCCGGATCACCACAAAGCTCCCGGTGCCGTCAGTCTCCTCCGTGGCCCCGGACAATGCGTTGCCGGTCCACGAGATCTCCTCGGCGATCACCGGAAAACCGCCGGCCTCGAACGCCCAGGCCTTCCCCACCCGGATCGTCCCGTTCCGCCGCAGTCCGGTCCGAGGCCACTCCCGGTCACCCGGGTCGACGGCCCGCCAGCCCGCGACCACGACCCGCCGTCCCGTCTCCCGGGCCGCCACCTGCCAGCCCACCGCCGTGACGAAGAGCGGAACCAGAAAGAGAAGAACAAGTCCGCCGAAAAAGGAGTTTCCTCCAAAACTCACCAGGTCGAAAGCCGAGACGCTGAGCCCGGTAATCAAATTGAAAATCTCCAGCACGAAAACGGCAGCAAATAGAAACCCGAAAACGACGAGAACGCCACCCAGGACGCTGCTCCACAACCGGAGCATCAGCAACCCTACGAATCAGGAGGTCGATCGCGGTCACGATAGCCATCGATGTCAACCGCGCCCGACGGCAGGAAGCGAACCCCGGAGCCCGGACCGGAACACGACTACGGACCCTCGGGGCCAATGGGAAGCGCCCTCTGAAACCCCGCCAGAAGCAGACCCCGAACACGTGGGAAGCAGACCCCGAACACATGGGAAGCGGACCCAGATGGCTCACAGGATCTTCGGGCACCCTTGGCGGATGAAAGCCCTTGCCGGCCTCGGTGTCGCTTGCGTGATCGGTTCGCTCGCCCTGTACCTGGCGCTGCACGTGGTGCCGCCCTCAGCCGATCTGGACTGGTCACGCCGCACCATCAGCCAGTACGCGCTGATGCCCAACGGCTGGATGTTCGACGCGGCAACCCTGCTGCTGGCCGCCGGTTCCGCAGCGATCCTGGCCGCCCTGTTCCAGGCTGGTGTCCTGTCCCGGGCCGCCCTGGTGACACTCGGCCTCTGGGTCGTAGGCCTACTGGGTGTCGTCTGGTTCGAAAAGCACAACTGGCAGGCCGGCCCGTCCATCAGCGGCGACGTCCACCGTGTAGCCAGCGTCGTGGCATTCCTGAGCCTGCCGATCGGCGCCTTGCTGGCAGCCCGCCGCCCGGCCGGCCCCGCTCGTGGGCTCGACGGGCCCGCTCAACGGCTCGGCGGGCCGGCTCGCGGGCTCGACGGGTCGGCTCGCGGGCTCGACGGAGCGGCCCGCTGGGTGATGATCGGCGGAATCGTGTCCCTGCTCTGCTTCATGCCCATCCTGTGGGCTGTGGCGTCCGAACCGTGGACCGGGGAACGTTGGTGGCGCGCAATCCCTCTAGGAACCGTAGAACGCCTTCTGGGCTTGGCCGAGGTGATCACCGTCCTGTTGCTGGCGCGCTGGGCCCTGCTGACCAAGGGCCCCGGCCGCAAACTGACCCCAGCCGCAAACTGACATCTGGCCGGAGCAGGTGACATCTCCTGACGGTGTCTGGGCGGGCCTGCTCCCGGGCCGCTCGGTCCGGGGTGAGGTGGTCAGGCGGGCCGTCGGCCTGACCACAGGCAGGTGCGCCGTCGCAGGAGGCCGTCGCCGATGGACATGCCGAGCATCCGCTGCTCGAACTCGGCTCGGTGCGCCCCGGGCAGCGCCTCGACGAAGCCCCGGTAACCCGAGGTCATCGACCACCGCCACAGAGCCTGAGTGTGCGGAACGGTGATCTCGACGGTGGCGTGGTCCTCGCGAAGGTCCACAAATCCGGCCGCTTCCAGAAGACCGGCCGCATCGATCGGCCGACCGATCCCGCCACCTGGTGGCAGAAGGGGCGCGAATTCCAGGAACAACATGTCGACCCGGTCGGTGAGCGGCGACGACCACACCACCGGCGCCTCGTCGTGGTGCCGGGCACTGCCACCGGTCAGAACGCACCGCCCACCCGGCCTCAGAACCCGGAACGCCTCGGTGACACCGGCTCCGGGATCGTCCAGCAGATGGATCACAAATGATGCCATCACCAGGTCGAACTCGCCTGACTTGAAGCCCATGGCTCCGGCGTCCATCACGCAGACGGCAGCACCCGGATGGTCATGGACGAGCCGCCTGGCCATCTCCGGCGCGGCATCGACCGCCGTGACCGCACAGCCCCGGTGTAGCGCGGCCGAGGTCAGGGCACCCCGGCCCGCACCCAGGTCGAGGAAGCGGCAGCCCGCCGGGGGATCGACGGCGGCCACGATCGCTTTGCCGAACTCGTGGAAGATCGGCATGACCTGGTCGTAGTCCCCGGCCATCCGATCGAAGAGCCGCCATGCCTGCCGCACGGAGTCATTCGATCCCACTACGGTCATCGTGGGCAATCGTTCAGGCAGGCCACGCACTCTTCATCTCCCACGGCCCCATCGTTCGGCACCGAGAGTGTCGATATCCGCCGCGCTCTGTCAGCCGGCTGGATTAGAGGCTTTACCGAGCCTCTCTACCGCGGCCACCACCTCGGGGAACGCGGCGATCGATGCGGTGACCCAGCGCTCGTCGAACTCGTCGAGGCGCCGGACCCCGCTCTGCAGGCACGCGATGAACGCCAGGCCCGCCCCGCCCGCCGCGCTCGCGTCACCGGGGGAGTCCCCGACGTAGACGCACTGATCGGGTGACAGTCCGGTGTGCGTCAGTAGTTCGTCGAATGCCCGTGGATCGGGTTTGCCGTGACGGGTGTTGCCCCGGTGGTAGATCCCGCTGATCCGGCTGGTGAGCACATGGTCGGGCGCGAGCATGTGCCGGATCTCCGGTTCGGTGCGGGACGTCAGCAGCATCACGGTGCGCCCGGACAGCACCAGCTCGTCCAGCGCGGCAAGGTTCTCCGGCGGAATCACATCGATCCGCCCTTCGGTGATGTGTCGCCCCATGAATTCGTGGAACAGCGGCCCGAACTGCTCCAGATCGATCCCTGGTGATCGTTTCGGCATGGCCTCCAGCAGAGGCTCGCCCCAGTTCGCGAGGTGCAGGCTTCGCGGCATCGGTGGCCGGCCCATCGCGGCCAGCACTTCGTTCTCCAGCTCGAATGATGTCGCCTCGGTGAGGCACAGCGTGTCATCCACGTCGACAACGACAGCCTTGATCATGTTTGCGAGGTTATCCGGCTGCGGACCCTGAATCCCTGTGGAGTTGTGCCTCCATCCTGCCCGTGCCGGCGGCCCGGCACAGTCGTGCTGGCCGCACACTTTTCTTCGTGCTGGCCGTACCTTCGCGAGCGTGCTGGCCCCACTGCGCCGGACCGCCCGGTCCGGGAGGCTGAACTGGCCCGGATCAACCGGGTGCCGACGACCGGCCAACGGCGTCGTGCCGAGACAGATCAGAGTTCGGGGAGGGCGAGTGTTGACCTCAAGTGAGCTCGAAGTCCTACGGTCCGGGGCCATGGGCGTTGACGAGATGACCGACGAGGAACTGGCGGGGCAGCCGGCCGCCTACTGGACCGGGGTGGCCTACGAAGCGTTGATCGGTTTCACCCGGGCTAAACAGGCCGAGCAGGGCTTCACTCAGCCGCAGTTCTGGTTGTTGCGGAACCTTTCTGCGAACGACCTCTTGCTCGGCGGGCGCGGGCGGACGCTTCCCGAGTTGGCCGAAGCGATGAGCAGTTATCTGCGGGCCGAGGACGATCTGGAGCAGACCGCTGAGGACCTACTGGCCAAGGGGTGGATAACCCACGAAGCGGAAGGTCGCCTGAAGATCACCGCGGCGGGTGAGGAAGCCCGGCTCGACATGAAGGCTGCCGCTCCGGGGATCCGGGCTCGGATTCACGACGGGATCGACGACGCGGACTACGTGACGACTTTGAAGGTGCTGCTACGGATGGTCGCCAACACCGAGCGTTGACATTATGCAGGCAGATGCCTGCATAATGCTGGTCGTGGACGGTGACATGGACAAGGTGTTCAAGGCGCTCGCCGATCCGACCCGACGACGGTTGCTCGACGACCTGCGGGCGGAGAACGGGCAGACGTTGAACGAGCTTTGCGCCCGGCTGGCCATGACCAGACAGTCCGTCACCCAGCATCTCGGCGTGCTGGAGGAGGCGAATCTGGTCAGCACGGTGCGGCGTGGCCGGGAAAAATTGCACTACCTCAACCCGATCCCGATCCATGACGTACGGCAGCGATGGATCGAGTCCTTCGAAGAACCCCGGTTGGGGGTTCTCGACATGATCCGCAGCGAAGCGGAGCGGCCGAGGCAGCAAGGTGTGGAGCAGACCCAGGGCCCAGCGACAGCGCGGGGCCGAAGACCGGTGGAGGAGCTAGCGGTGAGACCTGATTACGTATACGTGACCTATGTTCATGCCACTCCGGATCGGGTCTGGGAGGCGCTGACCTCAGCCGACCTGACCGGAAAGTTCTGGGGCCACCGGAATGTCTCCGACTGGCGGCCCGGATCGCCCTGGGAGCATGAGCGCGCCGACGGCTCCGGGATTTCGGACGGTAGCGGGGTCGTCCTGGAGGCCGAACCACCTACCCGCCTGGTCATGACCTTCGGGGAGCCGGATGCCGCGGCCGGCCCGGAGGCCTCGGTGGTGACGTTTCTGATCGAGCGGTACCACGACATCGTCCGGCTCACCGTCACCCACGCCAACCTGCCGAGCGACGAGGACCTGGCAGCGATCTCGCTCGGTTGGCCGGCGGTCATGGCCAACCTGAAGTCGCTGCTGGAGACCGGACAGGTGCTGCCACAAGCGCCCTGGGAGATGCATGCCGACCTTCGCGGGTGACGGGACGACCGGAGATGGGGAGCTGGGTCGGAGCAGGGCTGCCCGGATGTCGGCCCAGGTCGGAGCAGAGCTACCCGAAAGCCGGCCCGGGTCGAAGCAGGATCGCCCGAAAGCCGGTCCAGGCCAAAGCCGCCCCAGGTCGAAGCAGGTGCCGGCCCCGGGCGGGGTGAGGATCAGGCTCGCTGGCGGGAGATCTCGTAGAGGGTGATCGACGCGGCCACCGTGGCGTTGAAGGAACTCGCCGACCCGACCATGGGGATGCGGATGGTGGCGTCGCAGGCCTCGGACCAGAAGGTGCTCATGCCGTTGGTTTCGTTACCGACCACGACCGCGGTCGGTCCGGTGAAGTCGTGGGACCAGATGTCGGTCACGGCGTCCTCGCTGGTGCCGACCAGGGTCATCGCTCGGGCCGAGCGCACCCAGCTCAGCACGGCTGACGGGGTTTCGGCCCGGACCGTGGGGACGGCGAACAGGGAGCCGCGGCTCGCCCGGATGGTCTTCGGGTCGTACAGGTCGGCGGCCCGGCCGGCGAGCACCACACCGTCCACCCCCAGCGCGTCGGCCGAGCGCAGTAGCGAACCGACGTTGCCGGGGCTGATCGGGCGGTCGAGGACCACGACCACTCCGTTGGTGCGTAGCGGGATCCGGGACAGGTCGTCCGGGGGAATCGCTACGACGGCGGTCAGTTCGGCGGTGTCGTCGTCCTTGTCGGAGAGCTCGCGCAGGAGTTCGGGGGAGACCCGGATCACCTCGTCGGCCACCCGGCCTTCGACGAGGTCGCGGGCCCACTGCGACTTCAGGTTCCCGGCGTGCAGCAGGGCTCGGATCCGCCAGCGGTGGGCGATGGCCTCGTTGATCGGGCGCACGCCCTGGACCAGGAACTCGCCCAGTCGGTGCCTGGTGTTCCGGTTGGTCAGCAGGGCCTCCCACTGCTGGAAGCGGGCATTGCGCCGTTCCACCCGGGTTTCGTTTCTGATTTTGGACATGGGGTGAGGCCTCTTTCACGAACCCGGCTGGCGTGCGCAGCAGCGTAACAACCCGGCCCGGCCCAACCGGGTGACGACCCGGTAGGACGCCCGAACGAGGGCGTCGCACGGCACCAAGCCGGCACGGTGCCTGAAGGAGGACCACCTCTCGGAGGCAGGTCAGCGCGGTGCCTGATGGAGGTACGCCTCTTGGAGGCAGGTCAGCGTAGGGCCTGGAGAAGGAGCGCCTCCTGGAGGCGAGTTTTGCGTGGTGTTCGGAGGAGGACGCCTCGTGATGGTGAGCCGGCAGGGGACTGGAAGAGGCACCTGGTAGCGCGGGCGGTGGGCGGGGATGAGAGATCGATGGAGAGGCGTGGGTGCGGAAGGATGGGACGGTGCTGCTTGATGATGTGAGACTGCATGCCTCGTCTGTTGTCGCGAACAACGCCATGAATCGGGAGCGACAGCTCACCGGGGTCAACAGTTATGCCAAGGAGTTCGGGTTCGATCCGCTGAGCCGGATTCCGGAGAGCGGTGGCGCGTGGCTGGATCTCTGCTGCGGCAGCGGCCGGGCGCTGGCTCAAGCGGCGCAGCGGGTGAGCGATTCCCGGCGCGAGGGCGAGACACAACGAGACGGTGACGTCCAGCATCAGAGCCTGGCGACGGGCGGGAGCCCCAGCCAGCCGGCGAGTCCCGCGGGGCGGGAGGGTGGGGCTCGGCGGTTTGTGGGGGACGTTGTCCTGGTCGGGGTGGATCTGGTGGATGTGCCGGTCGCGGTGGAGGGGGTGACGTTTGTTGCGGTCGCGGTGGAGCACTGGGAACCGGGGCGTTCGTTCGACCTGATCACCTGTGTGCATGGGCTGCATTACGTGGGGGACAAGTTGGGCGTACTCGCGCGGGTCCTGAAATGGCTGACGCCGACCGGGACCTTTGTCGCCGACCTGGATCTCGCATCGGTGAAAGTGGACGGTGATGTGCGGGGTGCGCTGCGAGCGGCCGGCGTCAAGTACGACGCCCGTCGTCGGCGGATCAGCTGTGTCGGGCCGCGGGATCTCGACCTGTCCTACCGCTACCTGGGGGCCGACGACAAGGCGGGGCCGAACTACACCGGACAGCCCGCTGTGAATTCCTACTACGAAAAGGGGTTGACGCTACCGATAATCTGATCCTCCGTGCCAGAGGGCAGTTCGGCGGCCTGAGGAAGCGAGGGGGGCATTGCCCTTCTCGACCACAGGAGTCCTAGATGCACCGGGCACCCGCCCTCAACTTCCTGCTCGTCACCGTCTTCATCGACATGCTCGGCCTGGGTCTGATCGTTCCGATCCTGCCCGCCCTGCTGACGTCGGTGACCGATGATCCGGCGACCGCTGTTCTCTGGTCCGGGATCCTCGGATCTACCTACGGCGTATTGCAGTTCGCGCTGTCACCGCTGCTCGGACGGCTCTCCGATCGGTACGGCCGGCGGCCTGTGCTGCTGGTCTCCCTCATCTGTCTGGGGGTCGACTGGCTGGCACATGCGTCATCCGGTGGCATGTGGGTGCTGTTGGCCTTCCACGCCCTGGCCGGGGCATGTGCCGGTACGGACACCGTGGTCAACGCCTATGTTGCCGATGTCGTGGAGCCGGAGGGGCGGGCCCGGGCGTACGGCCGGATCGGTGCTGCCTTCGGTCTTGGTTTTGTGGCCGGGCCGGTGCTCGGCGGGCTGCTCGGCGCGGTCGACGTCCGGCTGCCGTTCCTGGTGACGGCTGTGCTCTGTTTTGCCAACGCCGCCTACGGCTGGTTGGTGCTGCCGGAGTCCCGCCCCGGCGACCGGGTCACTCCGCTGTCGTTGCGGATGGCGAACCCGGTCACGGCGATCACCGTGGTGCTACGCCGCCCGGTGCTCGGCCGGCTCACCTGGGCCAAGCTGTGCGCCGACGTGGGGCGGATGATCCACCAGTCGATGTGGGCGTTCTTCCTGACCGTCCACCTCCTCTGGAGCACCGCACACGTCGGTGTCGTGATGGCGGCCGGCGCGCTGAGCGGTGCGATGCTGCAGGCGTGGGTGACCGGCCCGATCGTGCGGCTGCTCGGTGACAAGCGGGCGACGGTCGCCGGTGGAGTGATCGGCGCCGTGTCGTACCTGGGGATGGCGGCCGCGTCCAGCCCGTGGATGGTCTACACGGCGATGGCGGTGGGGACGCTCGGCGTCTTCGGCGGCGCGGCGGCGCAATCGTGGATCACCAGCGCCACCGGCCCCGACGAGCAGGGCACGGTGCAGGGCGCGCTGACCGGCGTCGGTGCGATGGCCGAGGCGGTCGTCCCGGTCACGGCGGGCGTCGCCTTCGGCGGATTGCTGTCGTACGGCGAACCGGGCCTGCTGTTCGCCGTCGCCGCCGTGCTGACGGCGTCGTCGGCGCTGTTGCACGCCACCACCCCGGCGACAAGACTGCCGGAGCCACGGCTCCAACAGCGGTGACAGCCAGCCGGCGCTGACGAAAACTCGCTGACACCCGGCTGGCGCTGACGGAAGTACGTCGGCACCCGGCTGGCGCTGATGAAAGCGCGGCGACAGCCGGTTGTCGTGACGAAGGCACAGTGACATCCGGCTGGTGCTGACGAAAGCACGTCGGCACCTCGCTGGTGCTGACGAAAGTGTGGGGACGGCCGGCTGGTGGTGACGAAAGTACGGTTGGGCCTGGCTCCGCTGGTGACTCAGTGGAGCCAGGACGCCAGTAGTGGCAGTACCGCGCGCAGGTCGTCGCCTTCGGTGGTCACGTGTGCGGCCTCCGCGGCCGCCGGTGACGCGTTGAAGGCGACGGCCAGCCCCACCTCGGCGAAGAGTGGCAGATCCGACCGGCTGTCCCCGACGGCCGCACAGTTCCGCAGCTCGACGCCGTGGCCGGCGGCCACCGAGCGGGCCCAGTCCCGTTTCCCGTACTCGTCGAAGTGCCCGGCGACCGCCCCCGTGTAACGCCCGCCGGCGACGTCGAGCCGGGGCCCGGAAGCCTGCCCGAACCCGAACCGCTCACACAGGTATCCACCGACGACGTCCCAGGCCAGGGTCGCCAGGACCGGCTCCAGGTCATGGTCCCGGCACCAGGTGACGGTGTCGGCGATCCCGTCCACCAGCGGCATGGAGTCCAGAAACCCGAGCACGTCGCCCGGAGCCCACCCCGCCCACCCGCGCGCGTCGACGACCGAGACGTCCCGGTTGCTCATGGTCCCGGCGGCGTAGGCGGCTTCGGCGTCCCGCAGCACCGCGGCATGCCCGAGCCGATCCGCGAGATGCTGCCCGCTGGACGTGCGCGGAACCAGGGTTCCGTCCACATCGAAGAAGACCACCGCCATCAGCCGACGCCCCGCATCAGGGGGCGCCAGGCGGCGAGTTCCGGGTCCACGGGTGGGGCCGGCACGTCGAGGGCCGCGTTGCGCAGCAGGGCCAGGGTCATCCGGGAGTTGCGGATCTCCGATGGGGTGCGGCCCCGCCAGTCCCGGGGCAGTTCCGCGGCCTCGGCCCGGGTCAGGGGCAGCGCCGCCAGGCAGACCGGCGCCACCGTGCCGGCCGGAACGGTGCCGGGCCGGTCCAGGACGAACCGCGACCACCGCCACGCCCACTCGTCGGCCGGCCACACCGCACGCGCCCGGTCCAGCAGCCACAGTCCGAACGCCGTCCACGTCTCGCGCTGCGCCGGATGGTCCCGGTGCAGGTTGGACAGCAGCCCCGGATAGCTCGGCCAGTCGGTGACCGGCCGCCGGTCCAGCCAGCGGTCCCACGCCGAGCGCGGGCCGGTGGCGACCGCGCGGATGTCCCGGGGCAGGTTCCGGGGGAGCGGGGCGCCGGTCCGGGGCAGCGGCGGGGTGGCCGGGACGGTTATCTTCATGACGCGGCCGGTCGTGCTGTCCACGCAGACCTCGCTGTCCGAGGCGACCACCCGGTGATATTCGTGATCGGGGGCGGTGAAGGCGCCGGGCGCCAGACCGTACTGCTCGAGGTGTGGCAGCAGCCGTTTCCACTTCGGCGGCTTCTTCATCCGGTGTGCCTGCACCATGAAGAATTCGCAGCGGCGGTCGACGAAGTGCGCTTCGAACAGGCCCCAGTCCCGGACCATGGCGTGCGGGCCGAGGCCGTTCTGGGCGAACGTCGAGTTCCAGGCCAGCAGGTCCGGGTCGTGGTTGGGGGAGACCCCGTGCACGCGCCCGGTGGCCAGGGCTTCCAGGCACACGTCGATCGCCTCCGGCCGGGTCCACCGGTGCGGGATCATCATGCGGTAGATCATGCACGGAGGTAGCGAATGAGATCCACACTCGTGATCGGCGGCACCGGGATGATCGGCGGCGCCGTGGCCCGGCACCTGCTGCGCGACGGCTGGCGGGTGACGGTGACCGGCCGTACCCCGCGACCGGTTCCGGACGGCGCGCGACTGGTCCTGGCCGACCACGGCACCCTGCCCGGCGGCGAGTTCGACCTGGTCGTCGATGCGGCCTGTTACACCGCCGTACACGCGCGGCAGGTGTTGCCGTTGATGTCTGCCGCCGGATCAGCGGTGATGATCTCCAGCAAGGCGGTCTACGCCGACGCCGACGGCAATCACGTCAACTCGCCGCGGCCACCACGTTTCACCGGGCCGATCACCGAGGACCAGCCGACGATGGCGCCGGGGGACATGCCCTACGACTCACCCTTGGGGTACGGATCCAACAAGGTCGCCGCCGAGCGGGTGCTGCTGGACAGTGACGCCCCGGTGACGGTGCTCCGCCCGTCGAAGGTGCACGGCATCGGCGCGAAACCGCCCCGGGAGTGGTGGTTCCTGAAACGGGCCCTGGACCGCCGCCCGTTCGTGCTGCTGGCCGGAAACGGTCGCGGCGTCGACCACCCGTCGGCCGCCGCCAACATCGCCGCCCTGGTCGCGTGTGTCGCCGACAACCCGGGCCGGCGGATCCTGAACGCCGCCGACCCGGACGCGCCCGACGGCCGGACCATCTCCCGGGTGATAGCCGGGCTGGCCGGTCACACGTGGGACGAGATCGAGGCGGACGATGACGACCCGGACGGCTGGCACCCGTGGCACCGGATCCCGCCGATCGTCCTGGACACCTCCGCCGGGGAGAGGCTCGGGTACCGCCCGGCCGGCGACTACGCCACCACCGTCCGGGAGGAGATCTCCTGGCTGCTCGACCGGGCTGCCGCCGACCCGGACTGGTACCCGGAGGGCACCGGCCCGGACTGGTTCGACTACCGGGCCGAGAACGCCCGGGTCCGCTACTGAGGTTCTGCCGGTAGTCCTGCCTGGTCCGGTTCCGGCCGGACCGGTTGCATCGACGGCATGAGCTTCGTGACCACCGCCGACGGCACCCGCATCCACTACAAGGACTGGGGTGCCGGCCGTCCCGTCGTCCTCAGCCACGGCTGGCCGCTGAACGCCGACAGCTGGGAGGCCCAGCAGCTGTTCCTGGCGTCACACGGCTACCGGGCGATCGCCCACGACCGCCGCGGCCACGGCCGGTCCACCCAGACGTGGAACGGCAACGAGATGGACACCTACGCCGACGACCTGGCCGCCCTGATCGACCACCTGGACCTGCGGGAGGTGACGCTCGTCGGCTTCTCCACCGGCGGCGGCGAGATCACCCGCTACCTGGGCCGGCACGGCAGCGCCCGGGTGGCCCAGGCGGTCCTGGTGTCGGCGGTCCCGCCGCTGATGCTGCAGGGCCCCGACAACCCGGGCGGCGTGCCGCTGGAGGTCTTCGACGGGATCCGGGCCGGTTCGCTGGCCGACCGTTCCCAGCTGTACCGGGATCTCGCCGACGGCCCGTTCTTCGGCAACAACCGCCCCGGCACCGAGATCTCCGAGGGCATCCGCCAGGCGTTCTGGCTGCAGTCGATGGCCGCCGGGCACCGCAACGCCTACGAGTCGATCGCCGCCTTCTCGGCCACCGACTTCCGCGACGACCTGGCCCGGTTCGACGTGCCCACCCTGGTGATCCACGGCGACGACGACCAGGTGGTGCCGTTCGAGGTGGGCGGCAGGGCCTCGGCCGAGCTGGTCAAGGACGCCCGCCTGCTGGTCTACCCGAACGCCCCGCACGGCATCACCGACACCCACAAGGACCAGCTGGGCGCCGACCTACTGGCGTTCCTCCAGGAGTACGACGCCTGAGTCCGGCCGGTCGAGGGCTGGCGGATGCCCGCCCTCGGCCAGCGGTTTCGTGCTGAAGCTGGCGGGATTCGGACGCCGCGTCCGGGTCAGGCCACTCTGCGGCCGGCCAGGAAGTTCTGGGCCTGTTCGGTCAGGCGGGGCAGGCCCAGCGCCCCGGCCCAGCGGGCGATCTCGGTCGCCAGACGGTCGGCGCCGGCCAGGTCGCCGCGGTCCCGGGTCAGCACCGCCAGCAGCATCTGCTGGGCCAGGGTGCCGCAGACCAGGCCGGCCCGGGCGCCCACCTCGGTGGCCCGCTCCCAGCGCTGTTGTGCCGAGTCCAGGTCGCCGCGGTCGCGGTCGTGGTCGCCGAGATGCCGGAGGGCCTCCCGCTCCAGCAACGGATCGCCCGATTCGCCGGCGGCCAGCGCGATTGCGTAATGCTCCGGCGCCACGTCACGTTCCGCGAAATGGTTGTCGGCGATCAAGCCCAGATACATGTGGGCCCAGCCCCGCCGTACCGGCGAATCGGCAGTCGACGCCAGACGATCGCAACGGGCGCGCATCTCGGTGAGCACCTGCGGGTCCTTGCCGGCCGGGCCGAAAAGGTAACCGCCGGGACCGCGCAAAGCCGTCATGTAGTCGTGTTTGAGCTGCAGGAACGCCAGATCCCAGGTCGGCCCGCAGATCTTCTCGGCGATCTCCCGACGGGCCGGGCCGAGGTCGGAACCGGTGTGCCAGTCGCATTCCGCCGCCACTTCGGCCGCGGTCCGGGCGGTCGCCTCGTCGAGCGGAACGGAATCCAGCAGACGGAGAGCCAGATCCCAGCGGGCGGCATGGGAGAGGGCCAGCGCCGAATCGATGTACGTCATGGCGCCGACGCTAGTTATCCGAAAAACTATCCACCAGAAAACTAGTTGGGGGATGGCGATGCGCGACAAGGCGGACGATCACGTCGATGTGTGGGTGGGCGAGCTGGACTGGCTGGACCCGGTCCAGGAGGCGATCATCGTGCGGTTGTCGGTGCTCGGCCGGTACCTGACCCAGGCCCGCAGGAACGCGCTGGCCGCCGGTGATCTGGCGTACTGGCAGTTCAAGGTCCTGCTGATGCTGCGCCGGGGCGGCCCGCCGTACCAGGCGAGCCCGTCCGAACTCGCCGACCGGCTGGGACTGACCCGGGGCGCCCTGTCCGCACGGCTGCAACCGATCGAGACCGCCGGCCTGATCGAACGGACCGGCGCCGACCCCACCGATCGCCGCCGGGTCCGGGTGACCCTGACCGAATCCGGTCACCGCGCGTTCGAGCAGCACATCGGCGCCGAGTACCGGGCCGAGACCGCTCTGCTGGCCGCCCTCGACCCGGACGAGCGCCGCACCCTGGCCGACCTGCTGCGCCGGCTGGTGCTGGCCGCTCAGGAATGATCGACGGCCTGCATGTAGGCGCAGGTCAGAGCGGCCTGGGCGGGTTTGGTGTCGGCGAGGGCACGCAGATCCGGGTCGGCGTCGGCAGGCAGCACACACGACCGGGCCGCGTCGATCCGCTGCATCGCCGCGGTGATGTCCTTCTCCCGTTGCGGACAACGGTGCGTGATGTCGATGTACACCTTGTTCAGCGTGTCGTCGTCGGTGTTGGCCGCCACCCAGTCCACGAACTGGTCGTCGTCCCACCCGCAGGCCAGCGCCGCGATCTCCTCGAGCTTCGCGAAGTTCAGATCGGTCAGCTTGTGCCCGGCCTCCTGCTCGACGGCCTTGCGATAGCCGACCGCGTCATAGGTCTCCGGAACAGCGACCGCAGCCGGCACATCAGCCCGTTCCGTCCCGTCCGCCCCACCCGGGAACAGCGCCCACCCGACCACCACCCCACCGGCGGCCAGCAGCCCCAGAGCCCCCGCGGCCAGCAGCTCCCGCGGATCAGCCCGCCGCACATGCCGCCCCCGCCGCCGCGCGTGCACCCCCTCCGCATGCCGCCCTCGATACCGCCCCGCCATGCCCGTTTCTCCCGCCCTGTGACACACGTCCCTTCATCAGTTCGGCCACCCCGACAATCTCTAAAGCAACAACCCTTTTTCTCGTACGCCCGTCAAAAGTCCCGCCCCCACCCCGCAAGGTGGGCGGCCCGCCCGGACCGCCCAGCGCCCGCCGGGCCGCATGCGTCCGTCCCGGACACCCGGCCCCGTGACGCCCTCCCATCCTGACAACCCACCGGTCGCAGCCCGGTCGCAGCAACGGGGACGGGCAGACGGAAATCCGAAGGGCTGTCGAGACGTGAGGGGTTCGCATTCCTGGCCGGCGGTGGCGCGCGGCGGGTCTGCGGGTCAGTCGCCCTTGACGTTCACCAGCTGGCGCAAGGTGTGGCGGATCGTGACCAAGGAGTCGGCGTCCTGCATCACCACGTCGATGGGCTTGTAGGCCTGGGGGATCCCGTCCAGGAAAGCGCCCGTGTCCCGGTACTCGATGCCCTTCATCGCGGTTCGCAGCTGGTCGCGGGTGAAGGTCTTGCGAGGTCGCCACATCACGGAGCTCGGCGATACGGGGCTCGGCGGTGGCCGTCAGCCTGCCGTGGTAGGCGCCGGCGGAGGTGGGGACGGCCGCCGCCGGGATCAGCGGGCCGCGGGTCGGGATGACCGAGCCGACCGTGGCGCCCTTGCCGAGGTGCGCGTCCGGCCCCAGCGCGATGTGCGGATGGATGAACGGGTCGTCCAGCGGCTCCGGTGCCGGAGCCGCTGGACCGGGATGTCACGACGCGGTGCGGCTCCACTGCTGGTCGTTTCCGGTGCCGCAGGTGTACTGGGTGATGTCGGCGCCGTCGGCGGTGTTGGCCGAGACGACGTCCAGGCACTTGCCGCTGTGCCGGGCCTTCAGCTGGTAGTAGCTGCCGGTCGCGACCCACTGCCACTGCTGGTTGGTGCCGGTGCCGCAGGTGTACTGGACGACGTTGGCGCTGTCCGCGGTGGACGCCGACGCCACGTCCAGGCACTTGCCGCTGTGCTGGGCGACGATCTGGAAATAGCCGCTGCCGGCGTCGCGGAACTCCCACTTCTGGTTGCCGCCGCCGTTCCAGGTGTACTGCTTGACCTCGGCGCTGTTGGCCTGCGAGCTGCTGACCACGTCGGCCACCTTGCCGCTGTTGCGGTTGATCAGCCGGTAATAGGTGGCCGGGTTGCCGGTGACGGTGCCGGCCGCCGCGTCGACGGTGATCGTCGGGTACCAGGACAGCGACATCGACGTGGACGACGGGAAGCTGATCGGCAGCCACACGTACCGGGAGTCGTTGACCGGCCCGGACCAGGCGCCGGCCCAGCGGTCACCCATGTAGAGGTAACTGGTGCCGGACGTGCCCTGCACCGGCAGGACGTAGGCGGGCTGGGAACCGTACGACGTGCCGTCGCCGACGTTGGTCCAGCCGGACCAGGGGCCGCTGATGCTGGTGGCGGTGGCGTACTTCGACTGGTTCGGGTTCCATCCGGACGTGCCGGAGGTGAGCAGGAAGTAGACCCCGTTGCGCTGGAACATCGC
The DNA here is from genome assembly GCF_016862075.1 of Actinoplanes couchii. Classification (GTDB taxonomy): domain Bacteria; phylum Actinomycetota; class Actinomycetes; order Mycobacteriales; family Micromonosporaceae; genus Actinoplanes; species Actinoplanes couchii. The sequence goes on from NZ_BOMG01000076.1 coordinate 42,086, forward strand.
CGGCGCCTCCCGGGTGGCGTTGTCCCAGAAGTTCCCGACGACCGTCGACACGTTGAGGAAGTCGCTGGTCAACCGGTAGATCATCAGGTCCTTGTTCTCGTCCGCGGCGGAGATCATGTACCCGGTGCCGTTGTCGTTGTAGAGAGTGATGTCCCGGGACATGTAGGTGCCGAACGGCCGGAAGCTGCCGTGGTACGTGTAACTGCCGTCCACCGTGTCCGACGACGCCACGGCCGCGCGCGCTTCGCCGTAGTCCGAGGCGTTCTCCTTGTGCATCCACATCACATACTTCCCGGTGGACGCGTTGTAGATCACCTTGGGCCGCTCGATCTTGGCGCTGCCCAGTTCGGACGCCGACGACGAGGTCAGCACGTTGTTGCGGAACTCCCAGTTGCGCAGGTCCGCCGAGCGGTAGACGGAGACGGCCCGGAACGTGTCGTCGGCGTTGCGGTTCTCGCCGAACCAGTACCAGTACGACCCGACTTTCAGCACGCCGCCGCCGTGGGCGTGCAACCCGGCGCCGGACGTGTCGGTGAACTGCACCCCGTTGCTGATGGTGAGCGGCGCCGCCTGTGCGGGTGCGGGCAGCACCAGCAGCAGGAGGAACACCGCGACGGCGGAAAGAAGTCTCATCCTCAAGCCCCGATCGATGCGTAAGAATGTGTATTAACGTCTTCGTAAACGGTCGGAAACGGTGAGGCCATGGTGCGATCGCGGTCGGTCGGAAACGCAACCAATCGAACAGCGATGTTCCAGGTCCAGCGGCACGAACGCCTGCTCTCCGAACTGCGCCGCAGCGGCGCGGTCCGGGTCAGCGACCTCGCCCGCGACCTGGGTGTCAGCGAGCTGACCATCCGCCGTGACATCGCCGCCCTGGCCGCCCGCAACCTCTGCCACCGGGTGCACGGCGGCGCCACCCTGCCCGCACCGGCCCGCCCGGCCCCGGCCGCCCGCCGCACCGGCTTCACCATCGGCATGGTGGTGCCGTCGCTGGACTTCTACTGGCCGCCGATCGTCGCCGGCGCCCGCGCCGCCGGGGCCGCCCTCGGCGTGAACGTGCAGCTCCGCGGCTCCAGTTACGACCCGGAGGAGGACCGGCGGCAGATCGCCCGGCTGGTCGACGCCGGCCAGGTGCAGGGCCTGCTGCTGGCGCCCAGCCTGGACGGCGACGACGCGGACCGGATGATCGACTGGATCACCCGGCTGCCGGTGCCGACGATCCTGGTGGAACGCCAGCCGCGCCGCTGGACCAGCACCCCGCGGCAGATCGAGTGGGTCCGCAGCGACCACGAGCTGGGCATGGAGATCGCCGTGCACCACCTGTACGAGCAGGGCCACCGGCGGATCGGGCTGCGGCTGTCGGACGGCAGCCCCACCTCGGCGTACCTGCTGCGGGGCTGGCGCCGGGCCTGCGCCGACCTGGGCATCGACGCCGACTCCGGGGACGCGCCGACCGCCCTGATCGTGCACAGCGACCCGGAGGCGATCGCCCTGGCCCAGAACTGCGCCGACCGCGGCATCCGGATCCCCGACGACCTGGCCATCGTGTCGTACGACGACGAGGTCGCCCACCTGGCGTCGCTGACCGCGATCCGCCCACCGAAGAACCACGTCGGCCGGCTGGCCGTGGAGATGATGGTGTCCCGGCTGCTCGACGGCGATCGCCGCCCCACCCAGGGCGTGCTGGTGGCCCCGGAACTGGTGGTCCGGCAGTCGTCGCTGTCGAGTCAGCGGGGCTGCCGGGTCCGCCCCTGACCGCGGGGTCAGCCGGGGAAGAACAGGCCGTTGCGGTCGGCCGCTGTCAGCCAGCCGTTCTCCACCATGGTGTCGAGCACCTGCTCCCAGCCGGCGCGCTCGGACGGGCGGTCGGGGTGCAGCGCGACCGCGAGCACCGCCGCCTCGGCGACCGTCAGCTGCCCGGCCGGCTTCTGGAACCTTGCCTGCGCGGCGGCTTCCAGGCCTGCCGTGCCGTCGCCGAAGTCGGCCCGGCCGAGGTAGCGGGCCAGGATCTCCGCCTTCGAGTACTCGGACTCGGCCTTGCGCGCCATCACCCGGGTCCGCAGGCCGGACGGCTCGCCGGAGAGGATCTCCACGTACCGGCGGGTGATCAACGAGTCGCTGCTCTCGTAGAAGTCCGGGTCGACCGCGGCGACGAACACGGTCGCCACCGGGTCCGGCACCGCCGGATATGCCACGGTGTCCTCGGCCAGGGGCACGCTGTCGAAGTAGGTGGTGGCGCCGACGACACCTCCGGCGGCGAGCAGGAGAGCCGCGGAGACACCGACCAGGAGCCGGCGGCGGCGGGCCGGGGGCGCGACAGGGGCGTTGATCATCGGAACACCCTAGCGGGGTGCGGCGACCGAGAAGCGCACCCTAGCGGGGTGCGGCGACCGAGGCCCGGATGCGCAGGGACGGGCTGATCACCATGCGGTGGGTGGGGCGGCCCGGGTCGGCCAGGCGGTCGGCGGCCAGACGGACCGCGGCCCGGCCGATGGAGCGCCGGGGTGGGCGGACCGCGGTCAGGGCCGGACTGAACAGTCCGGCCACCTCGTCGTCGTAGGCGATCACCGACAGGTCGCCGGGGATCGACAGCCGGCGTTCCTCGCAGCGCTGGACCAGCGCTATCGCCTCGGCGTCCGCGTGCACCAGCAGCGCCGTCGTTCCGGTGGCCAGGGCACGGTCCAGGGCGGCGTCCAGCGCCGCCTCCGACTCGGGGGAGCGGGCGTCGGGCACCCGCACGTCCACCGTGCCGGTCACGTCCAGGCCCAGTTCCAGGGCGGTCTCCCGCCAGCCCCGGTGGATGTGCGGGCTGGTCGGGCTGAGTGCCGCCAGGACAACGCCGACCCTGCGGTGCCCGAGACCGGCCATGTGCCGGACGGCCATCCCGGCGCCCTGGGCGTGATCGGACACCACCGATTCGAGGTGGGCGTGGTGCTGCCCGGCGGTGGCGGTGCGTTCCAGCAGGACGACCGGGATGCCGATGCCGGCCAGCCACTCGATGGTGTCCTGGGCGGTCGGCGTGTCCAGCCGGGGCGCCACGATCAGCGCGCCCACCCCCTGGTCGACGAGCCGGTTCAACTGCGGACGATCATCTTCGGTCTGGTACGACGACCCGCGCAGCACGATCCGCAGGTCGAGTTCCCGGGCGGCCTCCTCGGCGCCCCGGGCCACGTGCGGGTAGTAGTAGTCGAGGGACGGGACGAGCATGCCGATGCTGCCGGTGAACTGATCGTCCTGCTCAGAGGGAGACGACGACTCGGAAGGAGACGAGGACGGGAGCGCCACCCCGCCGTGCACCCGCCGGACCAGGCCCTCGGACGCGAGCTGGGCGATGTCCCGCCGGATCGTCACGGTGGAGGCGCCGAGCGCGTCGGTGAGGTCGGAGACCCGCAGCACGCCGTCGCGCTGCAACTGCTCCAGCAGACGGGCCCGGCGGGCCACCTGCAACGGCCCGCGCTTGTCGGATGTGCTCACCGGTTCTCCTCAACAGACAGTTCAAAAGTGCCGACCGGCCCGAGCGACGTGACGTCGATGTCGATCCGGGTCAGCTTCGCGCCCCACACCGCGGACAGCATCGGGTCGTCGAGATCCTTCACCACCAGCGAGTACGGCAGCGTGGCCGGCAGGAGATCCGGGTCGGGATCCCCGGCGACGATGAAGTGGATCACGGTTCGGGCGGAGCCGGCCGTCGGCAGGAGTTCCCAGCTGTCACGGATGGTGACGGTACCCGTGGAGCGGTCCAGCCGTGCCGTCCGGATCCAGGAGCGGATGTCGTCGCGCGGATAGGCCCCGGCGATGTCCATGCTGACGGCGCCGTCGTCACGGGAAAGGACCCGGGCCGCGTACGACCGCCCGGCCGCCTGCTGGGTGCCCCGGATCGTCGGTGTGTTGTGCCAGGCGGACTGCATGGTCCAGATGTCGTAGCGGCCCGGGCCGAACGTCTGCGCGGTGTACGTGGGCCGCCCCGGGTCGACGAGCAGTGGCACCCCGTCCCGGGCGACGATGACACTGCCGACGTCGTTGTGGTTGTGGTTCTCCCCGTTGTGACCGCCTTTGACGACGAGGGTCAGCCCGTCGGCGGAGCCGGGAGCACGGCGGGCGAGCAGCACCTGCGTGGACGGGAACCACACCTCGCGGGGGAGTGGGGAGGAGACGGGCACCGCCGCGATCCAGTCGGCATCGGTCAGCGCGTGCAACAGATGGCCGAGCCGCTGCGATTCGTGTGCCACCGGGAAGCCGGGCCGGCGCTGGGCGGCCGCGTGTGCTGCGGCGTCCTCGCAGCCGGCCGCCCGGGCCAGCCGGTGCAGGACGTGCCACGGCTGGTCGGGTGACGGTCGCGCCGGGCCGTCCGCGTGGTTCAGGTACCACGGCCCGCCCAGGTGCACCTGATGCGGGAAGTTGATCAGCGAGGGGTCCAGCGGCCTGCCGAGCGACTCCATCGCCTCCAGGTAGCGCAGCGCCCCGTGCCACCAGTAGTGGTAACCCTCGTCGATCGCGCCGTCCGCCGGAAGGGCCGCCGCGTAGAGCGCGAGTCCCTCCTCGACCAGGGCCACCAGCGGCGCGGGATCGTCGGCGAGCAACCGGGCGGCGATCAGGATGTTGCCGTGGATCCACGGGTTCCAGTTGTGCACGTTGCCGTCGAGGCCCAGCCAGTGCCAGTCCCGCCGGGTGATGAACGGGTCGAAGACGCGGCGCTTCACCTCGTACCGGATCCGGGCTCGTAGGCCTGGGTATCGCTCGTCCAGGACCGCGCCGAGCACGTGATCGGTCCAGGCGAGTTCGGCGGCCACCTCACCGGCGCCCAGGTCGAGGCAGGGATCGGTCACCGTCGGCAGCACCGAGCCGTGCCGCCGGTACGTGTCGTCGTGCGCGGGCCAGCACCAGGTGCTCTGCTCGCAGAAGAGGATCACCCCGTCGGCGACCTCGTCGATCCACACCGGATCGACGGTGGCGGCGGCCAGGGCCACGGCCCGGTCCAGTCGCTCGTGCCGGCCCCAGATCGCCTGCTCGTAGGTGTCCCGGTCGCCGTCGCGGAAGACCCGGGCGAAGTCGTGCGCGAGCGGTGTGGGCCAGGGGGTGCCGAGGGTGGCGCGGGCGCGCTCCTCCAGTGCACGGAGGGTCGGCTGGTCGACGGTCTCCCAGGTGCCGGCGGGGCCCACGCGCATGTCTCTCCCTGTGATCGATCGCGATCGTATCAGATCACTTTAACCAGTTCGTGACATCGGAAGTCCTGGTTGGAGCGTCCGGCGGGAGAGAGTAAGTCCAGGTCAAGGCCGGGTGAGACGACTTTTGTCGCGTGGTGGGTGAACAACTCATTGACATGGTCGATTGTGAGCGTTTTACTTCCCGGAAACCGATCACGGTACCCGTCCGATCGCATTCGGAGCGTGATGTGCCCGCGTTGAACCCTGCCCTCGTGACCAGATCCGACTGGACCGGCTACGCCGACCGGCTGCTCGCCGCGGCCTTCCGGCACTCGTCCCCGAACCGCGCGCAGATCCTGCTGCCCGGCGCCGAGGGCGGGTACGGGCGTGCGGTCGACGGCCTGGAAGGTTTCGCCCGGACGTTCCTGACGGCCGGCTTCCGCCTGGCCGGCGAGCGCGGTCAAGGGCAGGACGAGCTGCTCGAACGCTGTGCGGCCGGGCTCGCGGCCGGCACCGATCCGGGTTCGGCCGACCGGTGGGTACGCCTGGAGGAGCATGCCCAGGCCAAAGTGGAGGCCGCCTCGATCGCGCTGATCCTGGACATGACCCGCCCGTGGCTGTGGGATCGGCTGGACAGCGGGGTGCGGGAGCGGATCGTCGACTACCTGTCCCCGGCGGTCGGCGACGACACGTACCCGCGGATCAACTGGGTCTGGTTCCGTCTGGTCGTGCAGACGTTCCTGAAGTCGGTCGGCGGCCCGTACTCGGACGCCGAGATGGCCGCCGACCTGGCCACCCACGACACGTTCCGCCGCGCCGACGGCTGGCTGGCCGACGGCGCGTCCCGGGCCTACGACCACTACACCGGCTGGGCGTTGCACCTGTATCCGGTGCTGTGGTCCCGGATGTCCGGAGCGCCGGCACTCGGGTCGCAGGACGTAAACGATCTCGACCGTTTCCTGGACGACGCCCTGGCCCTGGTCGGCGCGAACGGATCACCCCTGATCCAGGGGCGCAGCCTGATCTACCGGTTCGCCGCCGCCGCGCCGTTCTGGGCGGGCGTGCTGGCCGGCGTACCGTCGCACTCGCTCGGGCAGTTGAAACACGCCGCGGGCCGCATCGTCGGGCATTTCCAGCAGGAAGACCTGCTCACGCTCGGTTGGCACCACGAGTGGCCACGGCTGGCCCAGTCCTACTCCGGCCCCGGATCCCCGTACTGGGCAAGCAAGGGTCTGCTCGGCATCTCCCTCCCGGCGGACCATCCGGTGTGGGCGGCCGACCCCGAGCCGCTGCCGGTGGAGAAGGGCGACGTGCTGCGGGCTGTCCGGGCGCCCGGCTGGATCATCTCCGGCACACGGGCCGACGGCGTGGTCCGGGTGATCAACCACGGCACCGACCACGGGTTCGAGGGTGTGCCCGGCGGAGACTCGCCGCTGTACGCCCGGATCGGCTACTCGACGGCCACCGCCCCGATCCTGGACGACAGCGGCTGGACCGACCCGCTCGACCAGTCGGTGGTGCTCGTCGACACGCAAGGGCGGCGCTCGCACCGGACCGGGATGCGGTCGTTGGGCGTACACGCCAATGGGGTTGGTGGGTCTGTCGCCGAGGCGCACTGGCTGGAACCGGATCCGCCGGGCCGCAACCACGGCGAAGGCCTGCCCGGAAAGCTGCGCCGAGCCGGCCGGATCACCGTGTTCTCACTGGTCCGCGGCCCGTGGGAGGTCCGCCTGGCGCGCGTCGCGGACCCCGCGCCGGAAGCCGTCGCGCTCCGGATGGGCGGCTGGGCGGCGGAGGACGAGGGCCAGGTCGTGCCGCTTCTCGGTGACGGGAAGACCGGCAGCACCGATTTCGTCGATGCGTCGCCGCTGGCTGACCGGGTGCGGGTGCCCTGGGCCGAATTCCCGGTCACCGGGGACTGGGTCGCCGCGCTGATCGGGCCCGCTGCGCCACAGATCTGCCGCATCGAGCTGCACCAAGAGCATGTCCGGGTGGTCTGGCCGGACGCTGTCGCAACACTCATCCCCCTGGAAATAGAGGAGTAAGAATGAAACGCTCCCTTGCCGCTGTCACGGCGCTCATGTTGGCACTGACCGGTTGCAGCAGCGGTGGCGACGCCGACGAGTCCGGCCCGATCTCGCTGAGCCTGGCCGGGTGGAGCCTGGCGACCACGCCGGAGTTCCAGAAGCTCGCCGACGGGTTCAAGGCCGCGCACCCGGACATCGCCGTCGAACTCAAGGAGTACGACGCGAAGAACTACGACACCCAGATGATCGCGGACCTGGCCGCCGGCAAGGCCCCGGACATCTACGTGCAGAAGAACCTGAAGAACTTCTACACGTACCAGGACGGCAAGCAGCTGCTCGACGTGTCCGACGTGGCCGCCAAGCTGGGCTCCGAGGTGGGCGGGCTGAGCGGGTACCAGGTCGACGGCAAGACCTGGGCGATCCCGTACCGCGCCGACTCGTGGGTGCTCTACTACAACAAGGCGCTGTTCGACAAGGCCGGGGTGAAGCACCCGGACGGGTCGTGGACCTGGGCCGAGTACGCCGCCACCGCCAAGGAGCTGACCACCAAGCTGAAGGCGGCCGGCGACAAGGCGCTCGGCACGTACCAGCACAACTGGCAGTCCACCGTGCAGGGCCCGGCCCTCGCGCAGACCGCGGGCGCCAGCCTGGACAGCGGGAACTTCGCCTTCCTCAAGCCCTACTACGAGACCGCGCTCGACCTGCAGACCGCCGGCGCGCAGGTCGGCCTCGGTGACGTGACCACCAACAGCCTCACCTACCAGGCCCAGTTCGGCAAGCAGTCGGCCGGCATGATGATCATGGGTAGCTGGTACATCGCCACCCTGCTCAGCCAGCAGGAGAAGGGCGACGCCGACACCTTCGAGTGGGGCATCGCGCCGATGCCGCAGCTCACCAAGGACACCACCGGCACCTCGGCCGTGCCGGTCACCTTCGGCGACCCGACCGGTCTCGGCGTCAACCCGAAGATCAGCGAGCGGAAGATCCAGGCGGCCAAGGACTTCCTGGCGTACGCCGCCGGCCCGGACGCCGCCAAGGCTCTCGCCGGGATCGGATCCACCCCGGCCGACACCGCCGCCGCCGCGGACACCATCTTCGCGCTCAAGGGTGTGCCCACCGACGAGCTGTCCAAGTTCACCTTCACCAAGCACGACACCAAGCCGGAGAATCCGGTCTCCAAGCACACCGCCCCGCTGCAGAACATCCTCAACGACCTGCACACCGCGGTCCTGTCCGGCAGCAAGCCGATCGACGCGGCCATCACCGAGGCCCAGGACCGGGCCAAGAACGAGGTCCTGAAGTAAGTGACACCCCGCGGGCCCCGGTCAGGGGCCCGCGGACCTACCTCTGGAGCTCGTACATGACCACAACTGTCGCCGAGACCCGCCGCCGGCGCGGCCGGGTCGTCGCGCGCAACACCGCGCTGGGCTGGGCGTTCCTGCTGCCCAACTTCGCCGGGTTCACCCTTCTCACGCTGGTGCCGGTCGGTCTGCTGTTCTACTACGCCTTCACCGAGTGGAACGTCTTCGGCGGGGCGACCTGGACCGGGCTGGAGAACTTCCAGCAGCTGGTCCGGGACAACAGCTTCTGGACCGCGCTGGGGAACACCGTCTACTACGCGGCCTTCCACATCCCGCTCACCCTGGCCGTGTCGCTCGGGCTGGCGCTGCTGCTCAACCGCAAGCTGCGCGGGGTGGCGTTCTTCCGGACGGTGGCGTTCTTCCCGTACATCACCTCGATCGTGGCCATCGCGCAGATCTGGAACATGCTGCTCAGCCCCGGATTCGGGCCGGTCAACGAGGTGCTGCGGTTCATCGGGGTGGCGAACCCGCCCGGCTGGACCACCTCGGCCGACTGGTCGATGCCGGCCGTCATCGTGGTCAGCACCTGGCGGGACATGGGCTACTACATGCTGCTCTTCCTGGCCGGGCTGCAGACCATCCCGAAGCAGCTGCACGAGGCCGCGATGGTCGACGGGGCCGGCGCCTGGGACCGGTTCCGGGCGGTCACCCTGCCCGGGCTGCGGCCCACCACCTTCTTCGTCACCGTGCTGCTCACCATCAACAGTTTCAAGGTCTTCGACATCATCCTGGTGATGACCGACGGCGGACCGGGCCAGTCCACGCTGGTGCTGTCGCAGTACATCTTCCAGAAGGGCTTCGAGGAGAACCAGTTCGGCTACGCGTCGGCGGTCTCCATCGTGCTGTTCGCCCTCTGCTTCGTGGTGACGATCATCCAGTTCATGGTGAACAGGCGGGCGACCCGATGAGCATTCGACGCGTCCCGCGGATCGTCGCCTACGTGTGCCTCGCCGTGGCCGGGGTCCTGGTGCTGCTGCCGTTCTACTGGATGGTGATGTCGTCGCTGAAGACCAACAACGACGTCTTCACCATCCCGGTCCAGTGGATCACCACCGATCCGGTGTGGAACAACTACGCCGACATCTGGACCGAGTCCGACATGACGACGTGGCTCGGCAACACCGTCTTCCTGTCGGCTCTCGTCACGTTCCTGCAACTGCTGACGGGCAGCTTCGCGGCGTACGGGTTCAGCAAGATCACGTTCCCGGGCCGGGACGTGCTGTTCCTGGCCTACATCGGCACCCTCGCCGTGCCGTGGGCGTCGTACATGGTCCCGCAGTTCGTGCTGATGACGAAGTTCGAACTCACCGACACCATCTGGTCGATCGTGGCGTTGCAGGCGTTCGGCGCTCTCGGCGTGTTCATGATGAAACAGTTCTACGAGAGCATCCCGGACGAGTTGCTCGACGCGGCCCGCATCGACGGGATGAGCGAGTTCGGCATCTACCGCCGGATCATGCTGCCGCTGTCGGTGCCGGCCCTGGCCAGCCTCGCCCTGATCACCCTGGTCAACACCTGGAACGACTACCTCGGGCCGTTGCTCTACCTGCGCAGCCCCGACCTGTGGACGATCCAGCTGGGGCTCAAGTCGTTCATCGACCAGTACAACGCCGAGTACGCGCTGATCATGACCGGTTCGGTGCTGTCCATCCTGCCGGTCGTGGTGATCTTCCTGTTCGGCCAGCGCTACTTCGTCGAGGGCGTCGCGACCACCGGGCTCAAGGGATGAAGTACCAGCGGGTCTTCCAGGGCGTCTACGCGGCCCTGATGACGAACGTGCTGCTCGCGATCGCCTGCGCGCCGCTGGTGCTGATCGTGCTGACCACCGACCCGTCCCGGACCTGGCCGCTGCTGGTCCTGTTCGCGCCGCTGGCCGGCCCGGCGCTGGTCGCGTCGTTCACCGTGCTGCGAACTCTGGAGGCCGGTGGCTTCTGGAGAGCGTGGCGCGCCTCGGCCCGGCCGGCGCTGACCACCGGCGCCGTCGCCACCGTCGCACTGCTGGTCCTCGGCGTCGACGCGGCGTGGGCCTGGGGACAGCCGATCGGCGCGGCGCTGCTGCCGGTGATCGTGGTGGCGATGACATTGATCGCGGTCACCACGATTCTGGTATTGGTGGCACTCGCCGAGAAACCCGGGATCCGGCTGCGCGACGCCGTTCGAGCCGCCGTCTTCCTGGGTGTCCGGCGCTGGTACCTGAGCCTGTTCTCGCTGTTCGTGCTGGCCCTCTTCGAGGCCCTGCTGGCGGCGAAACCGGCCCTGGCGATCGGGATCGCGGCCAGCCCCCTGATCTACATCGTCGGGGCGAACAGCAGGTTCACGCTCAACCCGCTTATCGAAAGGAACCCATGACGGCGATCGCCGACCAGACCGGAACCGCGGTGAGCGCGGCGTTGCGCACCATCGACGCCAACATCGCCGCATTCGGTGAGCGCTATCCGGCCGACACCACCACCGACGACTGCTATCCGCCCCGGCCCGCGAACACCGGATGGACCACCAGTTTCTGGCCGGGCATCCTCTGGGCCGCGCACGATCTCAGCGGCGAGGAGCAATACCGGAAAGCGGCCCTTGCGCACGTACGATCATTCGTGGACCGCGTCGACGACGGCATCGACCTGGACACCCACGACCTCGGGTTCCTCTACACGCTCTCGTGTGTGACCGCCTGGCGCCGCACCCGGGACCAGGAGGCGAAACGGGCCGCGCTGGCCGCCGCCGACCACCTGCTCCGGCGGGTGCTGCCGTCCGCCGGGATCATCCAGGCGTGGGGCGATCTGAACGATCCGCGGCAGCAGGGCCGCACCATCGTGGACAGCCTGATGAACACGCCGCTGCTGTTCTGGGCCAGCCGGACCAGCGGGGATCCGAAATACGCGGCGGCGGCCCGGCGGCACCTCGCCCAGGTGCGCGATCACCTGCTGCGCGACGACGACACCACGTACCACACGTTCTACTGGGATCCGGTCACCGGCGAACCGCTGCGCGGTGAGACCGAGCAGGGCAGTGGCGACGAGTCGTGCTGGGCCCGCGGGCAGGCGTGGGGGATCTACGGGTTCACGCTCAACCACCAGTACACCGGGGATCCGACCCTGCTCACCGCCGCGATCCGGTGCGCCGACTACTTCCTCGCGCACCTTCCGGCGGACGGGGTGGCGCACTGGGATCTGGTCTTCTCGACCGTTGCGGACACCGTCGAGGAACGCGACAGTTCGGCGGCGGCGATCGCTGTCGACGGTCTGCTGGAACTCGCGCCGCTGGTGCCGCCCGCGCTGGGCGAACGTTATCGGGACGCCGCCCTGCGAATCCTGGCGTCATTGATCGACGGCTATTCGACGGCGTCGCGGCCCGATTCCAACGCCCTGCTGCTGCACGGCGTGTACGACAAACCCAAGAACGTCGGGGTGGACGAGGGGAATCTGTGGGGGGACTACTTCTACATGGAAGCCCTCGCCCGCGTCACCCGGCCCGGCTGGAAACACCCCTGGTAAGGAGCGTCATCCATGGTGGACTACAAGTTTCACACCAACATCCCGGCTTCTCCCGGATTGAACTCGCTGCCGTTCAATCCCTGTTCGCTGCTCGATTTCCAGCTTCTGACGCTCGCCGCGGGCCAGTCGTGGTCGGGTAATTCCGAGGACCGTGAGATTCTGGCCGTCATTCTGGGCGGAACCGCTGATTTCACCATCGGTGGGGTCAGTTTTGATGCTGTCGGTGGACGGGCTGACGTCTTTTCGGGGAAGCCTCACTCCGTTTACATCCCGATCAACTCGGAAATCTCCATCACCGCTGTTTCGGATGTGGAGATCGCGCTGCCCAGTGCGCCGAGCGATCTGGAAGTCGATCCCTATGTGATCGCCCCGGATCAGGTTGCCGGCGGGCGGTGGGGGGCGGCCAACTTCGGGCGTAACTTCCACCAGATTCTGACCGAGATCGCCCAGCCGGACCTGCCTGCTCGACGGTTGATCGTGGGGGAGACGTTCACCCCGTCCGGCAACTGGTCGACCTATCCTCCGCACCGGCACAAGACGGACGCTCTGCCGGCTGAGGCGGCGCACGAGGAGATGTACTACTTCCGGGTCGCGCCGAAGGGCGGCTTCGGGATCTGTCGCCTTTACACGGACGAGGGCTACGAGGAGAACTTCACCGTTCGTGACCACGGGATGCACATGATGCCCGAGGGTTACCACACCGTGGTCAGCGCGCCCGGTTACACCACGTACTACCTGTGGTTCCTGGCCGGCACCCAGCGTACCCAGGGTGCCCACGAGGACACCGACCTCAAGTGGGTCGGCCAGACCGTGCCCACGCTGCGCAACCTGGGACTCTGATGGTCGACTTCCGCCTGGACGGCAAGGTCGCGCTGGTCACCGGGGGTAATCGTGGTCTCGGCCGGGCGGCCGCCGAGGCGCTGGCCGAGGCGGGCGCCTCCGTCGTGGCGGTCGGCAGTAGGGAACTCGACCTGGCCACGGCGGACCTGAACGGTTACGTGGACGGGTTGGACCGGCTGGACGTCCTGGTCAACAACGCCGGGATCATCCGCCGGGCCGACGCCGTCGATGTGACCGATTCTGATTGGGACGACGTGCTGAGTGTCAACCTGGACGCGGCGTTCCGGCTGAGCCGGGCGGCCGGCCGGCGGATGCTGGCCCAGGGCTCCGGGAAGATCATCAACATCGCGTCGATGCTGTCGTTCCAGGGCGGGGTGCGGGTGCCCGCCTACACGGCGAGCAAACACGCGATCCTGGGGCTGACCAAGGCGCTGGCCAACGAGTGGGCCGGCCGGGGGGTCAACGTCAACGCGATCGCCCCCGGTTACATGGCGACCGACAACACGACCGCGCTGCGCGAGGACCCGGCCCGCAACGCGGCCATCCTGGACCGCATCCCGGCGGGCCGCTGGGGCGACCCGGACGACCTGAAGGGGGCGGTCGTCTTCCTGGCCTCGGACGCGTCCCGCTACATCCACGGCGCGGTACTCCCGGTCGACGGCGGCTGGCTGGCCCGCTGACGCCTCCGATGTTTTCCGGCCGATCCGGTGGGCAGTTCTAAAAGCATCACCGGATGAGGAGGCCCCCCGATGGCTGGGAACGAGCACGAGGTCAACCGCAGCGCCCGCAGCGGGCGGTTCGTCAAGGAGAGCACCACCGAGCGCGACCCGAAGGGCACCGTCACCGAGACCGTGGGCGGCGACGACCGGGACGGCGACCGGGAGGTGCACCGGAGTGCGAGCACCGGCAAGTTCGTGACCGGGACGACCGCCGATCTGCACTCCTCGACCACCGAGACGCAGCGTCTCTGAGAGCACTCGGCTGGTTTTTCAGGAACCCGGCGTCGAGCCGCCCTTCACCCTTCGTGGTGGAGGGCGGCTTGCTTTGCATCTAGTGCAACGATGCACTTAGTGTAGGAACGTGACCATCCCCCTGGACAGGAGAGCCGCGCTCAAGGCCCGCCACCGGCAGGCGATCCTGGACGCGGCTCATGCTCTGATCACCGAGGGTGTCCGGTTCAGTGTCGACCAGCTCGCCGACCGCGCCGACATCTCCCGGCGCACCGTCTTCAACCACTTCGTCTCGGTCGACGACGTCGTCACGACCGTCTGCAGCGAGGAGCTCGGACCGATCATCTGCGGCTTCCGGGACACCGTCACCGCGGGTGGCCGGGCGTCGATCTTCGACGACATCGTCGAGGCGCTGCGCAGCACCGACGTACCCAGCATCATCGGTTTCATCTGGCACGCCCTCGGCGGGTTCACCCCCGACGACCCCCGCCCCAACCAGATCTTCCTCGCCACGTTCTCCCGGACCTCCGACGAGATGGCCCGGGAGTTGGCGGTCCGCTACCCCGATGTGGACCCGCTCGACGCCGCCGTGGTGGTCAGCTCCCTGATGAACGGGATAGTCGTGGTCGCCAAGCACTGGATCGCGGCGACCGAGGCGGCGACCGACGACGCCTCCCGGGACCTCTGGAACCGACTGCTCGAACGCATGATCCACAACGTCCGTACCGGGTACTAGAACCTCTCACAAAAGGAACGAAACGTTGGCCGAGCTCCTCTATCGCCTGGGCCGGTTCTGTGCCCGGCGCGCCAAGGCCGTCCTGGCGACCTGGCTCGTGGTCCTGGGCCTGACCGTCACCGGCTATTTCGTCGCCGGCGGTGAACTGTCGCCGGTCGTCGACATCCCCGGCACCGAGACCCAGAAGGTCAGTGACCGTCTCGGCGAGCGGCTGCCGGTCGCGGCCGGCGGCAACGGCAAACTGGTCTTCCACACCGTCGACCAGAAGCCGCTGACCGACAGCCAGCAGGCCGGCATCACCAACCTGCTGAAGACGACCGCCGACCTCGACGGCATCAGCTCCACCACCGACCCGTTCGCGATCCGCAAGCAGATCGCCGACCAGAAGGCGCAGGTCGAGGACGGTCTGAAGCAGATCGCCGACGGCCGCAAGCAGATCGCCGAGGGCCAGGGGCAGATCAACGGGGCCCGGCAGGTCTGGGACACCCTGGACGCGGCCACCAAGGCCGAGGTCGAGGAGAACCAGAAGCTCATCACCGAGAAGACCGCCGAGCTGGAGACCGGCTACGCCAAGCTGGTCCGCGGTCAGCAGCTGCTCACCATGTCGTCCGGGATCCGCACGGTCTCCGAGGACGGGTCCACCGCGGTGGCCCAGGTGCAGTTCGAACTGCCGCAGCTCGACATCACCCCGGAGATCAAGGATGGCCTGATCGCCCACGTCAGCGCCGGGGTTCCGGCCGGGGTCAAGGTCGAGTTCTCCAACGAGATCACCCAGAACGTGCCGGAGATCCTCGGTGTCGGCGAGGTGGCCGGCCTGGTCATCGCCGCCCTCACGCTGCTGATCATGCTGCGTACCCTGATCGGCGCGGTCCTTCCGCTGCTCAGCGCCCTGACCGGCGTCGGCATCGGGGTCACCGCCTCGCTCGCGCTCTCCGGCGTCGTCGAGATGCTGTCGATCACCCCGGTGCTCGGCGTCATGCTCGGCCTGGCGGTCGGCATCGACTACAGCCTGTTCATCCTCAACCGGCACCGGCGGCAGTTGCTCGACGGCGTCGAGTTCGAGGAGTCGATCGGGCTGGCCAACGGCACCTCCGGCAACGCGGTCGTCTTCGCCGGATCCACCGTGCTGGTCGCCCTGCTCGCGCTGAACGTCACGGGCATCCCGTTCCTCGGCCTGATGGGCACGGTCGCCGCGATCTGTGTCGCCGTGGCCGTGGCGATCGCGGTCACCCTGACCCCGGCGCTGCTGGCGCTGATCGGCAAGCGGGTCCTCAACCGCAAGGCGCAGGCCGCGAAGCCGGCCGCGGTCAAGCCGATGGGCACTCCCCGGGCGGTCATCACCGTGCTGGCGCTGCTCGCGGCCCTGATCACGGTGGCGATCCCGGCCGCGTCGATGCGGCTCGGGCTGCCGGACGGCTCGTCCGAGGCCGAGGACTCCAGCCAGTACCAGGCGTTCAAGACGATCGCCGACAAGTTCGGTCCCGGCGTCAACGGCTCCCTGGTCGTCGTCGCCGACCTGCCCGAGGCCCGCACCGGCGACGAGCTGCAGGCCGAGCAGGTCCGGATCGGCAACCTGCTGCTGAACCAGAACCACGTGGCGGCGGTCGCCCCGATCGGCGCGTCGGCCGACAACAAGACCCTCGGTTTCCAGATCATCCCGACCGAGGGGCCGACCACCTCCGCGACCGAGCAGCTCGTCCACGACCTGCGCGGCCTGTCACCGGTCGCCGGTGGCGTCGTCCTCGGAGTGGCCGGCTCGGCCAGCGGCAACATCGACATCTCGGAGAAGCTGGACAACGCGCTGCCCGGTTACCTCGGCCTGGTCATCGGCATCTCGCTGATCATCATGATCCTGGTGTTCCGGTCCATCCTGGTGCCGGTCACCGCCACGCTCGGTTTCATCCTGTCGCTGTTCGCCACGTTCGGCGGCATCACGGCGATCTTCCAGTGGGGCTGGATGGGCGCGCTGTTCGGCATCCACGACCCCGGCCCGGTGCTGAGCTTCCTGCCGACCATCCTGATCGGCATCCTGTTCGGCCTGGCCATGGACTACCAGCTGTTCCTGGTGTCCGGCATGCGCGAGGCGTACGCCCACGGCGCTCCGGCCCGGCTCGCCGTCCAGCAGGGTGTGCACGCCGGCCGCACGGTGGTGACCGCGGCGGCGATCATCATGATCGCGGTCTTCGGCGGCTTCATCTTCTCCAACACGGCGATGATCCGCTCGCTCGGTTTCGGCCTGGCCTTCGGTGTCCTGGTCGACGCCTTCCTGGTCCGGATGCTGCTGATCCCGGCGGTCATGCACCTGCTCGGCGACAAGGCGTGGTGGATCCCGCGCTGGCTGGACCGCATCCTGCCGAACGTGGACGTGGAGGGTTCCGCTCTGGAGCGCGCCCACCCGGTCGTCCACCACCGTCAGCCGCACTCCGAACCGGCTGAACCCGCCCTGCACTGATCCCCTCTCCAGAAGCCCCGCCTCCGGTTCCCACCGAGGGCGGGGCTTCTGCTCGCAGAGTGATCACCAGCGCGATCTCCACCAGCGTGGTGACCACGCCGATCGTTGTCACCGGCAGTGGGGTCAGCGTCAGATAGGTCGGCAGCCCGAAGAGCCGGGTCAGGATCCAGACGGTGGCCAGGGTCGCCGCGAGGGTCACGGTCAGGCGGTTCTTCCTCGAGCCGATCGCCATCCCGTACGCGGCGCCGGCCAGCACATGACAGCCGCTCAACAGGGGCCAGGTGTCCGCCTCCTCGAACGCCGCGGCCAGGTGCCCGGCCTCGGCGGCGAGCACCAGGACGGTGCCGATCCGGGCGCGCATCAGATCACCTCGATGTTCGTCATCATCATCATGTCCTCGTGCTCCAGGTTGTGGCAGTGCATGACGTACCGGCCCCGGTGACCGGCGAACCGGACCGCCAGCAGCACGGTGCCGCCGCGCAGCAGCACGGTGTCCTTCCAGCCGTGGTCCTGCGGGTCGGGCGGGCCGCCGCTGCGTTCCAGCACCCGGAACTGCCCGAGATGCACATGGATCGGATGCTCCGGATCACCGCTGACCAACCAGTGTTCGGTGGTGCCGAGACGGGGCGTGGCGTCGGCACGGTCCATCCGGAACGTACGCGCGTTGATCGTCGCCGGAAGCCCGCCCTGACCGGCCAGGAACCGGAAGTTCCGCCGCTCCGCCGGGTCTCCCGGCTCGTCCAGCGCCGGGACCAGCACCGGCGGCACCTCGGAGTCGTCGGCGACCCGCCCGCCCACGTCGAACCGCATGATCCGCCCGGTCGGCCCGTCCTTGTCGAAGCCGTTGACCAGCGTGACCGCGGTGCCGGGCGGGTACCGGCCGAAGTCGACGATCACGTCGTACCGCTCGCCCGGCGCGATCACCAGCTTCGCCAGTTCGATCGGACGGTCCAGCAGCCCGCCGTCACTGCCGATCAGATCGAGGGATACCGGCGGGTCGAAGCCCAGTTCGTAACTGCGGGCGTTCGACGCGTTCAGGATCCGCAGCCGATGCCGGGCCCCGTCCACCGCGGCCACCGGCCAGGGCGCGCCGTTGACCAGCACCGTGTCCCCGCGTACCCCGTCCAGATGCACCGCCCGCACGCCCGGCTGGTGGGCGCCCGCCGCCGGATAGTGGAACGACCCGTCCGCTTCGAACAGCCGGTCCGCGATCATCAGCGGGATCTCCCGATCACCGCGGGGCAGTGGGAGCCGGTCCTCGATCTCGTCCCGGATCAGATAGAGCCCGGCCAGCCCCCGATAAACTTGCGGCCGGTGAAATCCATCCGGTGATCGTGGTACCAGAGCAGGGCGGCGCTCTGCTCGTTCGGATACCGGTAGACCCGCTCGCCATGGGCGATACCACCCGGGCCGGCCGCATGATGACCCTGCTGGTGTACGCCTCTCGGCAGCACCAGATCGGTCGGATAACCGTCCTCCTCCGGCGGGAGCACACCCCCGTGCAGGTGTACGACGGTCGGCACGTCCAGTTCGTTGACGTGCCGCACCGCCACCGGCCTGTTCCGGCGCGCCTCGATGGTGGGGCCCGGAAAGATCCCGTCGTAACCGAGGATCCGGGTGGGCCGCCCCGGAATGATCTCCACGTCCGCCTCGGCCTGCCGGATCTCGTACCGATCCACGCCGTCTTCGATAGTCGGCCGCAGCACCGGCGGGATCGGCAGCGCGACCCGGAACTTCGGCACCGCCGGACTGCGATGCCGCAGGTCGGCGGCCAGCCTTAGCCCGACCGCACCGCCCGTCGCCAGCGGCGCGACCACCGCCGCACCCCATCGCAGCAGCCGTCGCCGCGAGATGCCGTCCATCGAGCCTCCTCAACGAAGCCTCGCCACCCGGCCCGGCTTCCGGGGGCGATGAGACCCGAACGCTACGAATCGATGCCGCCGTCCCGCGTCGTCCTCTGACTGTCAACCACACCTGCGCCGAACGGAGTACGACCACCGCCCGGCGATGCATGCCGACCGTGATCCGGGGGTAGGCAGCCGTGGGCTTTACACGACTCTCGGGAGGCTCCGAATGACCAGGGTGACGGGTGTGCTGGTGGCCGCCGTGCTGATGGCCGGGACGGCCGGGTGCGGGCTGCCCAAGGACGCCGGCACCACCCTCGACGACGTGCGCGGGGGAGTGCTCCGGGTCGGTGTCACCGAGAACCCGCCGTGGACCGACGTCCCCGACGAGGGGCCGCCGACCGGGGCCGAGATCGTGCTGGTGCAGCGGCTCGCCGAGCAGCTGGACACCACCGTCGAGTGGTACCCCGGGCCGGAGTCGGAACTGATGGCCGCCGTCAAGGACCGGGTGCTGGACCTGGTCGTCGGCGGCCTGGACGCGGACGCCCCGTGGACCGACGAGGCCTCGCTGACCAGTCCGTTCGTCACCATGAAGACGCTTGTCGCCGGACCGCCGGGCGTCGCCGTACCGGACGATCTCGCCGGTGTGCAGGTGGCCGTGCGCGCCGGGACCGCCGACGTCGCCGCGCTCGCCGCCGAGGACGCCACAGTGGTGGCGGTCCCCGAGATCACCGGGCGTGAGACCATGCCGGTCGTGGTCGGCGAGTGGCGTCTCGACGAACTGGACCTCGGGGACGCCGACCACGAAATCGGCTCCCACGACCACGTGTGGGCGCTGCCGCCCGGCGAGAACGGCTGGCAGGCCGAGGTCGAACGGTTCCTGCTCGCCCAGTCGCACACCGGGGTCGAGGACCTGCTGGTCGCCGCGGAGCGTGCGTCATGAAGGTCTACCAGCGGTTCGAACTGCCGCCGGACATGGCGCGCCTGCACGCCCGGGCGGTCCGCCTCGAGTGGTGGACGATCGTGTTCTTCCTGGTCGCGATCGGGATGCTCGCCGCCACCCTCGGTCAGTCGCAGGCCATGAAGGCCGCCTGGATCGAGGACATGCTGGGTCTGGTCCCACCCGCCGCGTTCCTGGTGGCGGCCCGTTTCCGCAATCGACAACCCAATTCCCGGTTTCCGTACGGCTACCATCGCAGCGTCAGCATCGCCTTCCTGACCGGATCGGTGGCCCTGCTGGGCCTCGGTGGTTACGTGGTCTACGACTCGCTGGTCCGGCTCGCCCTGCGCGAACGCCCGCCGATCGGCATGATCGAACTCTTCGGCCAGCGCTTCTGGCTGGGCTGGCTGATGATCGCCGTGCTGCTCGCCACCATGGTCCCGGCGATCCTGCTGGGCCGGGTCAAGCAGCGCATCGCCCGCGACCTGCACGACAAGGTCCTCTTCGCCGACGCCGAGATGAACCGTGCCGACTGGCTCACCGCCGGAGCCGCCGTCCTGGGCATCCTCGGCATCGCGGCCGGCCTGTGGTGGGCCGACGCGGTGGCCGCCCTGATCATCGGCGGCGACATCGTGCGCGACGGCGTACGCACCACCCGCTCCGCGGTCTCCGACCTGATGGACGAGACCCCCTACCTGGTCGACGGGGCCGGCCCGCACCCCCTGCCCGGCCGGCTGCACGCCGCGATCCTCGACCAGGACTGGGTGGCCGACGCCTGGCTACGTCTCCGCGAGGAGGGCCACGTCTTCGTGGGCGAACTCCTGTTCGTCCCCACCCCCGACGCGGGCCCCCTGCCCGAACGAGTAGAGGCCCTGACCAGATTCGCCAAGGACTTCGACTGGCGAATCCACGACTTGGCAGTGTCCCCGGTAACCCGAATCGACACCTGACCCCACTCCCCACCAACATCCCGTCACCGACTGGACCGCCTCGATGTCCCATCACCGGGTGGGCCGCGTTGACGTCCGCTCACCGGGCGGCGGCCTCAACGTCCCGTTGCCGAGTAGGCCGCGTCGGCGTCCTGTCACCGGGTGGGTCGCGTTGACGTCCGGTCACCGGGTGGGCGGCTTCAACGTTCCGTTACCGGGTGGGCGGTCGAGACCATCAGGTCGAGGTCGCGTATTCGTTCGGAGAACACGACCGGAGGCACCTCGCCGAGCGGAACAAGGACACCGTCCCGGAGGAAGCCCAAGCCACCGACGATGACCTCGCCCATGCCGAAGTAGCCGTGGAACGCGCAGGTCAAGACCGCGACCAGCCCACCGATCGGCAACGTGACCTGATATTCGTCGTGCCGGCTGTGGAGTCGCCAGCCCCGGCCGGACAACAACTGACCGGCGACCCTGCCGTCGACCGCCCGCCCGTCGAACCGAGCCGACACCGTGGCCCGCCGCTCATCGGCGGCCGGCACATAGATCTCCCGGAAGACCTGCCGGACCGGCTGCTCCCGCCCGCGCCGCACGATCTCGGCCTGCCATGCCGTGAGCGTGCCCGCCTCGTGCAACTCGACCGGATGCACCGCCGTCACCGAACCGCTCCGATCGACCTCGTCGAGCCCTCCGACAAGCCCGGTGACGTCCCGCCACAACAGACCCGGAAGCAGCGCCGCCGCGGCAGGCAGGGACAGCAGCCGCTCCAGTTCATCAGGCGCCAGGCTCCCACCGGTGGCGACGAGCCGTTCGATCAGCCCGGCCCGCATCCGCCGACATTGGTCACGAAGCTGCTCCTGATACTCCCGCATCTGCTTGTAGGCAGGATCGGCCCGCACCGCCCCCGGCACCGACTTGAGCCGCCGGCCACCCCGCTCGACCCCCAGCACCGGATCGCCCCCGTCAAACCGAAGCACGATCCGATACTCACCGACCGTGACTTCACCAGGCCCCCGCTCAGCCAGGCGAGCCTCACAATCCCACTCCAGCCGATCCGCCCCATCGAACCCGGCCACCTGAGCCAGATGATCCAGAGCAACCGAAACAGCCGCAGCGTGCGAGACCCTCCGCCCAGGCCCGAACCGAGCCCCTCGCTTACCCACCTCCCGAATCACCAGATACCGATCAAGCAAACTCTCCCCGGCCTCCGAGCCCGCGAACCCGGCCTCCGAGCCCGCGAACCCGGCCTCCGAGCCCGCGAACCCGGCCTCCGAAGCCGGGCCCGCCGCTGTTGGTCCTCCCGGGCCCGCCGCTGTCGGCCCTGCCGCCGACGTCGTCACGGAGGCTCCTACCCCGACCACCGTCGAAGGCGCTCCCGCCAGCACCCCCACCGCTGGCGCGACCACCGATGCTCCTGTCGCGGGTCCGGTTGTGGGAACCTCAACCATCACCCCCACTGTGGATCTTGCGGTTGAGGGATCTGCCGTGGTCGGGGTTGTTGTTTCGGTGGGTGGGAGGGGTAGCAGGCCGAAGGCGGCTATGCCCTGGAGGGCGTTGTTGCGGAGGCGCTTCAGCACGGCCGGGCGGTTGTCACCGAGGACGGCCGAGATCAGTTCGTTGGGCTCCAGCTCCAGCAGGCGGCGGGTGGTGTCCAGGCCTGCTCGGTCGACGGCGGCGAGGACCTCTGCCCGGTCCACGCGGAACGCCTCGTGGGCCGGCATCGCGCGGATCAGGCGCAGCAGAGGGGCAGCCCGCTCCAGGCCGAACACCGGCAGGAACTCGGGTGCGTCGGTGGACCTCCACCCGTACACCCGCAACTGCTCGGTCTTTGATCTCTCCCTCAACAGCTCGACCAGGTCAGCCTGCTCGGCGGGGGAGAGATCGGCCGCGCCGAGATGGGCGGCTGTCCGTGGGTCGCCGGTCCAGTCCATGGCCAGCAGGACAAAACGCAGCCCGCTGGGCACCAGCGCCTTCGGTAGCTCGGACCAGTCCGGTGGCGTGGCCGCGGTGACCAGCCGCCAGGTCAGCTCGTCGACGTGCCGGCGCAGCGCCCGGGCGAACTCGTCGCCGGGCCGGTCGTCGAGAATGTGACCCAGGTAACGGTCGTCGGTGACGGCCTGCTCCACGACCGCCGCGTCGAGATGGCCGGCCTCGTGGAGCGACCTGAGGATCCGCCCGGTGTCGTCGCGGCTCATGCGGCCCAGCGGAGTGAACACCAGCACCCGTGCCAGCTGGACGTCACCGGTGCTGATCGCCAGGTCGGCCGGCTCGTCCAGCCTGAGGTGGTGCCTGGTGTCACGCCCCAGGACGGTCGCCAACAGCGCACGCCGATGAGCCGTCGGCCACGGCGCGTCCAGAAGCCCGGTGATGTCGGTCCGGCGATCGGCCGAACCGGGGGAGATGGCTGGTGGTGGGAACGCGGCGTCGTAGATCAGGTCCAGCTGGGCCACGATGTCGTCGAGGTGTGGCTCCAGGTTGCCGATCGTCAGGTCGTCACCCCGGGCGATCCGCCGGCGGATCTCGGCGGCGATCTCCCGCAGCGCCGTCGGCTCGCCGCTCTCCCCGGCCGCGCGGGCACGGCTCGCCAGCAGCCACAACGCTTCGCGTTCGGCCTGGACGACGTCCACGAACTCCTCAGGGATGGCCCTCATGCCGACACATTAGAACAGGGGTACGACACTTTCGGGCCGGTGAAGATGATGTAGTCGGCGTCTCGGTGAAGTTGACCAGCGCGCCGACGAAACCCGGCCGGCCGAACACCGAACCGAGGTCTCGGCGTCACCGTGCTGCTGAATCGCGGATTCGTCGAACGCGGCTCGCCCCCCGGTCACCCCAGCCGGGTTTTCGTGCCCCTCACCGACTGCACCAACAGCAGCCGGCCGAGGTCTTCGCGTCTCTGGCAGCCTTCTCCGGCAGCCTGATCAGCGAATACGACCTAAATGCCTTGAAGATCATCCATGGCTTCCTCGGGCGTCTGATCGATGGCAGCCGGGACTTTCTCGACCGTTTACCTTTCGACGGCGCGTAACCCACCGGCAACCCGGCGCGGCTACGGTTGCGCCACCTCACCGTCGATCGCTAAGGCCGAACGGATGACCAAGCGCCCACCCGCCGACGATCTCTACATGGCGGCGCACGATGGCATCGGCGGTCGCGCCCTGCTCGCTCCGGAGGTGCTGGCCGTCGGCCTCGGCGCCGCGTTGCTCGGCGAGCTGCTGTTCTGGCGCCGGGTGCAGTGGTCCGGCGATCGACTCCACGTGGTCGACCAGCAGCCCACCGCAGACCCGGCCACCAGCCGGATCCTGGAACGGCTGGTGGCGATGCCCGGCCCACACGGTCTGCACCAGTGGATCGCCTACCTGCCGACCACCGGCCTGGTCACCGACCTGATCGAGCAGCGCCTGACCGCCGACGGAGCCCTGCGCCGAGAGACCCGCCGCCGCCTGCTGAGCTCCACGTCGTCACTGGTGTTCACCGACCCGAGGGGCCCCGGCGAGCCGGCCGGCCGCATCCGAACCGCCCTGTCGTACAACGAGCCCTTGGACGTCGCCGACCTGATGCTGGCCGGTCTGATCCTGGCCACCGGTTTGGACCAGTTCGTGCTGGACACCTGCAACCCTCGCGACCGGGCCCGCCTGTCAGACCAGTTCCGAAGAACCCTCCCCGAACAACTACACCACTTGATAGCCCACACCCGCGACGTGGCAGTCCAAACCACCGGTTCCCTCCAGCGCAGCTGACCCACCAGCCCAGCCTGACGTGTCCGCGCTGTCTGCGTCCGCACGTGCTCCAGCCACCTGATGAGCGAGATACAGGACACCGCCGACCCATGCTGTTCTGTGTCCGCACGTGCCGCCCGGGCCTGCTTTTGTACCCGCACGTGCCGTCTGTGCCTGGGATGCCTGTGCCCGCCCGTGCCCGCGCCGCCCGTGCCCGCGCCGCCCGTGCCCGGGCTGCCTGTGCCCGTACGTGCTCGCGCCGCCGGTGCCCGCACGTGCCCGCGCTGACGTCCTGCTCAGGGCGTCGCCGGAGCTTCCGCCGCGACCGCGGTTGCGGGCGGGCGGGTTCGTCACCACCAGCCGGGGTGTCCCGGCGAACCGCCGGGACACCCCGAACCCCGTTACTGGCAGCCGATAGCGTCCTTGTAGTCCTTCGGCACCTCGCCGCCGGCGGTCTTGTCGGCGATCTCCCACAGCACCTCGGACCAGCCACCGTCGTCGGACATGTCCTTGAGGACCTTCCACTGGTGGCTGCTGTGCAGCGCCGAGGCGGCCTGCTCCGTCGCGGCGGCGTCACCGGCCTTGTCGGCCCGGATCCACTCGGTGATCCACGTGCAGGTGACCTGACTGGTCACGGCCGCTCCGAACTGATAGGGATCGTTCGCCCCGGCAATGTCGATCTTTTCCACGTCGAAGCCCGGGGGGATCGGCACATCGGTGAGAATCTTGGCCGCGGCGGCGTGGACCTTGCTCGGAGTGATGACCTCGGCCGGCATCGCGGCCAGGAACTCCTCCGGCTCGACCCGCACCACATGGGTCAGAACCTCGTCGACCTCGGCTCGGGTGAGGCCCGAGATCCGCAACTCGACAAAAGCGCTCCCGCTCGGTACGAGCTGAGCCGCGAAGTCGGTGGAGTCGTAGGTGAAGATGTTCGCCTTCGTGCCGGCCACCGTCGTCGGAACCGGCTCGCTGACATCGAGACGGTCCTCGTAATAGCCGTCATAGGTCTTCGCCGGGTACCAGTTCATCTCGACATGGCGCGAACCGTCGTCGAACCGGATCGTGCCCTCCTCGGCCGCGAAACCGTAGACCGTCGTGATCTTCCAACCGCCTCCTTCGACCAGCAGTCGCGGCAGTTTCTCGGCGGCTTTGAGGTCCAGCTCGTAACCACCGCCTGTGCCACCGGTGTCCTCGGCCGGCAGTCCTACCGGCCCGGCCCAGTCCTTACCGGTGCTGCCCTGATCACGCAGTAACGTCGATGCACCGATCACACCGGTGACGACGGCAGCGGCGGCGACCGCGCCGGCCAATCGGCGGCCGAGTGCCCGGCGCGCCGGCGGGGCGCTCTCGACGACAGGGGACGTGGGTACCGACTCGAGTTTGGGCGTCGACATGATCTCCTCCAGGAGCGTCTGCTCCGCCCCACCGAGTCGGGTGGCCAGATCTGTCCGGTAGGGGTCCGCGTCTCGAACCAGTCGGTCGAGTTGCTCGTCGGTCATCGGCCCTCCTTCGGGGCGGTGGTTCCGGTCAGGACGTCGAGTTCATGTCCGGGTGAGCCCGGATCGTCACCGACCAGTTCGCGAAGCTTCGCCCGTGCCCGCGACAGGCGGGTTCGCACCGCCCCTGGGGTCATCCTCAGCACCTCCGCCACCTCCCGTGGTTGCAGCCCCTCCCAAATCGTCAGCATCATGAGCTCCCGGTCCGTTTCGTCCAGCCGCGCCAGTGCCGCTCGGACCGCCAGCCGCTGCGGCACCTCACCACCCGGATCCCGGGAGACGACAGCCGACAGCCGCTGCCTCAACCGCTCACCGAGCCGTTGTCGGCGTGTCCCGCCGCGGTGGTGGTTGGCCAGCACACGCCGGGCCACCCCGTAGAGCCAGAGCCGGATCTCCTCCTCCGGTGGCAGCTCGCGACTGCGCCGCCAAGCCACGAGAAAGGTCTCCGCGACCACGTCCGAGGCGTCGTCAGGCTGGTCGACGCGCCGTAACGCGTATGCCAGGAGCGCCTCGAAGTTGTCGGCATAGACGCGCCGGAAGCGCTGCTCATGCTCGTCGCCAGAACTCACGACAGGTCCATGTCCGGTCACGCCCTAATCGTTACAGCCCCTTTCCGGAATTCTTGTCACTCTCGAACAGCCCGGAGTCGCACTGCTTTGCCACCCGTCCCGGCCGACTCGGCCGACTCGGCGCACCCCCGATCATCGGCCGCTCCCCGGTGCGTCCTGGCCGGTCGTCGTTTCGGACGAGTCGAAGTGCTGTCGGCCGGCCACCATCAGACCGCCCTGAGGGCACCTGATCGGCGGCCGGTCAGGCGATCGAGCGCCGCCGCGGTCGCCGCGTCAGCCGGAAGATGCACGACGAGACGCTGCTCGTCGGCATCCGGGAGTTCGAGGGTCTCGTAGGCCAGAGCCAGCCGGCCCGCCTCGGGATGTGTCATCCGCTCCACCCCGGACCGGGGCGCCGGCCCGGACGGCGCTGCCATCCGGTCGACGAACTCGCCGCCGGCCAGCACCGTCAGGTCGTCCGCCAACTCGGTGGCATGCCGGTCACCGCGCCTCACCTCGCTCTTGAGCCGGGCCACGTGGTCGTCAGCGATCGTTTGCCAGTCGGGATATGCCGTGCGGGCCCGATCGTCGGCGAAATGCCACCGCACCACGTTGACCCGCCTGCCCTCCAGCAACCCGAGCGGCCGGACCAGAGCCCCGAAACCATCGGTGGCCGCCAGCACGTCACCGAGCCGGTTGAGCACCACGGCGAGCCCTGGCTCGAGACGGTCGAGCATCGCCCGCACCATCGGCCGGACCTCGGCCGCCGGCGTGTGCCCGGACGGGCACATCACCCCGGCCGGCACCTTGCCGAGAAAACGCAGGTGCTTGCGGTCGGCAGAGGTGAACCGGAGCGCGGTGGCCCGCGCGTTGAGCACCTCCGGCGACGGCCGCCGGTCACGCCCCTGCTCCAGCCGCGTCAGATGGTCGACGCTTATCCCGGCCAGGGTGGCGAGCTCGGCGCGCCGCAGGCCGGGAGTCCGTCGCCGGCTCCCGGACGGGAGATCGACCACGGCCGGCGCGGTGCCCTCGCGCCGGGCTCGTAGATATCGCCCGAGTTCGTTGTCGGTCGCTGTCGTCGCCATGCGTTCGAACCTAGCCGCCGGCGGCCGCCGTAAGGAGGCCCTGTCGGTGCTACCACCAGCCTGTTCGCCGGGGCCGGTATCGGCGATACCAGCCTTACCGGTACTGGTATCGGGCCGTGCTCCCGGAACCTGGCCCCACCGTTACCAGCTTCAACAGGGCCTCCCAGCGGGCCGAAAAACCGGGCAGGGTGGACGCATCCGACGGGGAGGAACGAAGCAATGGACATGAGACTCGCGGGACGGACCGTGATCGTCACCGGTGCGACAGGTGGGCTGGGTGACCCGATCGCCCGGCGCTTCGCGGCTGAGGGCGCCGACGTGGTGCTGACCTATCACGAGGCCCGAGGCAAGGCGGAGAAGCTGGCTGCCGACCTGGGCGGCCGGACCCTCGTCGCCCGGCACGATCTCGGTGATCCCGACACCGCCCGAGACCTGGTCGAGGCGGTGATCGCCTGGTCCGGCCGCATCGACGTGCTGGTCAACAATGCCGTCCGCTGGGGCTCCGCGCAGCCGGGCGGGAGCTTCGACGAGACGCCCGACGATCTCTGGCATCGGGTCGTGCGGGACAACATCGAGGGTGCGCTGACACTCAGCCGGCTCGTCGCTCCGCACATGCGGGAGCGTCGCTGGGGCCGATTGGTGCACATCTCGTCATCGATCGCGACACAGGGCATGGCCGGCGGCGAGTTCTACGGCGCGGCCAAATCCGCCCTCGCGGGGTTCAACCGTTCGGCAGCGTTCTCCCTGGGCAGCTACGGCGACATCCTGACCAACGTGGTCTCGCCGGGTCTGACCCGGACCGTCACCAACGGGCACATCGCCGACTCGGTGCCGGAGAGCTACTACGGCCAGATCCCGCTCGGGCGTCTCCTGACCGCCGACGAGATCGCGGCCCCGGTCGTCTTCCTGGCATCCGCGGCGAACACCGGCATCACCGGTCAGGTGATCGCCGTCGATGGCGGTTCCTGAGCAAGAGCGGTCCGGGTGCCGGGGACCGGTCACTGGGGGCGCCGCCGGGCGGTAAACGCGTGGTGCGGGCTTTCGAAGCGCTCAAGAATGCCGGGCCGCCGAGCCGCCGGGCCAAGAATGCTGGGCCGCCGAGCCGCCGGGCCAAGAATGCTGGGCCGCTGGGCCGCTGGGCCGCCGGGCCGCCGGGCCAAGAGTGCCGGGCCGCCGGGCCGCCGGGCTAGGAATGTATTGGGCCGCTGGGCCGCCGAGCCAGGAATGTGCTGGGCCGCTGGGCCAAGAAATGCCGGGCCGCCTGGCCGATAACGCGGGGCCTTTCGAGGGCTGTGGGGGAGCGGGATCGTGGCTGTTCAAGGAATGCATAGACCGAGGGCGGTGACGCCGCCCGGAGTGTGGGGGCGTCACCGGCCGGTGGGGTCAGCGGGAGAAGCGCTCGCGGCGAACGTCGGGGCGGCGGCCTCGGATCGCGGCGTTCTGAAGGGCCTTGATCACTCGGTCGGCGGCTGCCTCCGGGACCTCGACCAGAGAGAAACGGTCGGTGATCTCGATGGCACCGACGTCGCGGCCCTGCAGACCGGCCTCGCCGGCGATCGCGCCCACCAGGTCCTGCGGGCGCAGACCGGCTCGGCGGCCGAGGCCGACGAAGACCCGGGTCGTGCCGCGGCCCGGGCGGGACGACTGGGCCCGGCCGTCACGCTGGCCGGGACCACCACGTTGCCCCTGGCCGCCGCGCGGGGACTGGTTGCGGGACTCCCACGACGACTGATCGCGGGAATCGCGGGAATCGCGGGAATCGCGGGAATCGCGGGAGTCGCGGCGGCGGTCGCGCGGGGATTCGACCAGCGGGATCTCGGTCTCGTCGATGTCGCCCCGGGTGTTCTCGTGCAGCAGCCGCAGACCGGCCAGGGCGATCTGCTCCAGATCGATCTCGTCGGTGAGCGAGGCGAGCAGCGACCGGAAACGGTCGAGATCGTCCTGCTGGGCGGCGGCCCGCACCGTCTCCTGCAGCAGCTCCAGGCGCTTGGCGCGCAGATCGGCCACCGTCGGCAGCTGTTCCGGCTTGACGCGCTGACCGGTGAGCCGCTCCACCGTCTGCAGCAGGCGCTGGTCGCGGGGCTCGATCAGGGTGATCGCGGCACCCTCGCGCCCGGCGCGGCCGACCCGGCCGATCCGGTGCACGTAGGCTTCCGGCGCCGTCGGCAGGTTGAAGTTGATCACGTGGGTGAGCAGGTCCACGTCCAGGCCGCGGGCCGCCACGTCGGTGGCCACCAGCAGCTCGGTGTGACCGGCGCGGAGCCGGCCCATCACCTTGTCCCGCTGGTCCTGGCCGAGACCGCCGTGCAGCGCCTCGGCGCGGTAACCCCGGCCGTTGAGGCCTTCGGTCACCGAGTCGACCTCTTCGCGGGTGCGGCAGAAGACGATCGCGGCGGCCGGGGCCTCCACGTCCAGCACCCGGGCCAGTGCGGTCATCCGATGACCACGCGGCACCAGGTAGGCGCTCTGCCGGACCTTCGGCAGCCGGTCCGCGGCGGCGGTGTCCCGGCCCATCCGGATGCGCTGCGGGTCACGCAGATGCTTGCGGGCGATCGCGTCGATCCGCGGCGGCATCGTCGCCGAGAAGAGCACGGTCTGCCGCTCGGTGGGGGTTTCCGACAGGATCGCCTCGATGTCATCGGCGAAACCCATGTCCAGCATCTCGTCGGCCTCGTCGAGCACGACGGTGCTGATCATGTCGAGGCGGAGGGTGCCCCGCTCGATGTGGTCCAGGACCCGGCCGGGGGTGCCGACGACGACGTCGACGCCACGCTCCAGAACCCGGAGCTGGCGGCTGATCGGCTGGCCACCGTAAACCGGCAGCACCCGCACGTTCAGGTCCCGCCCGTAACGGTGGATCGCCTGGGACACCTGCTCGGCCAGCTCACGGGTGGGCACCAGCACCAGCGCGCCCGGGTCGTTCGAGGTGCCGCCACTGAGCACGTGCAGCAGCGGCAGCGCGAACGCCGCGGTCTTGCCGGTGCCGGTCGCGGCCTGCCCGACGAGGTCGCCACCGGAGAGCAGCGGCGGGATCGCCTCGCGCTGGATCGGGGTCGGTTCCTCGTAGCCCAGATCGCTCAGAGCCTTCAACAATTCGGGACGCAGACCGAGGGCGGAGAATCCCGCATCGGCGCCCACCAGATCTTCATCCATGAGTCAAGGATATGACCAGCCGTTCCGGACCGCTTCTCGCGGTCGGGTCCGATCACCTGGGGGAAAGATGCCGGTGAATGAACGAGGCGGCGGCGTCTGCGGCCCGCGTCACATGCGGTTCCACGTCGTAGAGGTCGATGTGCCGCTCGGTGTCGAGCCACAGCAAGTCCTTCGGGCCGGGCGCCAAATCATGAACATCCGAGGCCAGAGCAGGGGAGCAGTAGTCGTCGGTGCGCCCGTGCACCACCAGGAGCGGGGTGTCCCCGAGCAGCGGCGCCGCCCCGAGGACGTCGAAGGTCATCAGCGAGTGCAGCGATCCCCATGTGACGCGGTTCTCCCAGTGCTCGGCGGTGGACCGTGTGGTGCCGTAATAGGTGTAAGGCTCGTCACCACCCATGGCGGCCGGAGCGCCGCCGGCGGCGACCGCGGGGAGTTCTTCGTCATACCGTTCGATGAAGGTGGCCAGCGACCTGCGGTAACCGGCCGGGTCGCCGGCGCTGAACCGGACGGGACTGTTGTAAGCGCCCGCGATCCCCACCACGGCCCGCAGCCGCGGATCGGTGGCGGCGGCCCGCACCGCGTAACCGCCGCCGAGGCAGATGCCGACGATGCCGATGCGGTCGGTGTGCTCGGTGAGAACGGTCACCGCGGCGCGCAGATCGGACAGCTTGCCCTGGGTGTCCTCGTGGCCTCGGCGCCCGCCGCTCTGCCCGAAGCCCCGGTGGTCGATGGCGAGCGTGGTCACGCCACGGTCCCGCAACAGTGCGGCGTACAGCCCGGCGACCTGCTCCTTCACGCCCGTGAACGGACCGGTCAGCACGACTGCGGGCGCGTCCGGCCCGGCTACGGACAGGTCTCCGGCGAGAGTGATGCCATCGGCGGTGAAAGTGATCATTTCGGCCCCGTGTCTGTCGACGTCTATCGTTGGATCGACGGTAGGCGGCCGGTGTCCACCCGTACCAGAAGGCACTTCGGGGTGCCCTTGGAGATGAGGACGACGTGCTGGTGATCCCGGACGTGATCGAGGAGGGCTGCACGACCCGGCAGGCCATCGAGCGGCTGGCGTCGAAGTGGCGGGTGCTGGTGATCTACGCGCTGCTGGCCGGCCCGCAACGGCATGCGGAGTTGCGCCGCCGGATCGCCGGCATCACCCAGAAGATGCTGACCGAGACGTTGCGCGACATGGAGAGCGACGGTCTCGTGGAGCGCCGCGTGCTGAAGGAGACGCCGCCGCAGCACGTCGAGTATTCGCTGAGCCCTCTCGGGAAGACTCTTCAGGAGCCGTTGGCCGCGATCTGCGCATGGGCGGCGGAGCGCAACGGACACGGCGGAGACTGAGATCATGGTTTCCGATTTCGTGGTCCCCACCGTGGACATCAGCGCCTGGGTGAGCGGTGAACGGGACGAGCAGACCGTCCGGGAACTCGACCTGGCCTGCCGTACCGTCGGATTCGTGCAGATCGTCGGGCACGGGGTGCCGGCCGAGGTGACCGACGGTCTGGCCGATGCCATCGACGGGTTCTTCGGGCAGTCGCTGGAGGCGAAGAAGCGCTGGATCCGGCCCGCGAGCGAGAACCGGGGTTACAGCCCGCCGAAGAGCGAGTCCCTCAGCTACAGCCTCGGGGTCGACCCGGTCGCCCGGATGAACGACTACTTCGAGGCGTACAACATCGGGGTCGGGAAGAACACCTGGCCGGACGAGCCGACGGCGTTCCGCCCACAGGTGGAGGCGCACTTCCGGGAGGCGCGGCGGGTCGCCGAGACGTTGACGAGCATCTTTGCGGCGGCGCTCGGTGTCGAACCGGACTTCTTCGACCGGATCGCCGGGAACTCGATCGACGTGCTGCGGATGAACAACTACGCGCTGGAGCCCGGCGAGATCGAACCGGGCGCCGACCTGACCGGCATGGGCGAGCACACCGACTTCGGCATCGTCACCGTTCTCTGGGCCGACCAGGTCGCCGGCCTGCAGGTCCTCGGCACCGACAACGTCTGGCACGACGTGCAGCCGGCCGACGGCGCCCTGCTCGTCAACCTCGGCGACATCTCCGCCCGCCTCACCAACGACGTGTGGATGTCGACGCTGCACCGGGTCAAGCCACCGATCGTCGGCGGGACCATCGAGCGCCGCCGCTCGGCCGCGTTCTTCCACGACGGCAACGGCGACGCTCTGATCGAGACGCTTCCACGGTTCGTGCCGGAGGGTGGGGTGCCGCTGTACGAGCCGATCACGGTCGCCGAGCACATCGCCGCCAAGCTCGCCGGTTCCCGTGAAGGTCACAAGAACACCGGCGCGGTCCGTGACGCGGCCCGGGTGTTGGCCGCTTCCCCGGGCGTGACCAGGTGAAACCACTGCTGGACGAGCCCAGGGCCGTCAGGGTGCTGAGCAGCGCTTCAGGCCGGAACCGCGGTCGGGTCGTCAGCCTCGGAGGGCGCTGAGGACGGCGCTCACCTCGGGGCGGAGTACCGGGGAACGGCGGACGGCGGCGGTGATGCGGCGGGTGACCGGTGGGTCGAGAGGGCGGGTGATCACCTGGTAGCGGGGGTCGACGGCGAGGCTGGGCAGCAGTGTGATCGAGCCGCCCTTCTCGACGTGGCGCAGCGCCAGCATGTAGTTGTTGAAGCGGCAGATCACCGTGGGTTCGAAACCGGATTCGCGGCACAGGCGGGTGGCCAGCGACGACATGTACGAACCCGCCACGTCGAAGGTCCAACGCTGGTCGGCACAGACGGACAGCGAAACGGCATCAGCGGTGGACAGCGCACTGCCGGACGGCATGACGAGAACGATCTCGTCTGCGGCGATCGGTACCAGGTCGATCGTTGGGTCCAACTCGGCGCCCGCGAAATCCGCCGTCGTGATGATCACGTCGACGTCGCCGCGGCGGAGGGCCGGCATGCTCTCGTGCGGTTCCAGTTCGAGCAGCACCACGGTCAGGTCGGGATGGCGGGCGGCCAATGCGGTCACCGCCGGTTCGGCCAGCGTGTGCACCGCGCTCTGGAACGCGGCGAGCGTCACCGTCCCGACCGGTTCTTCGGCGAGCCCACGTAATTCGGCTTCGGCGGCGTCAATCGCGGCGAGGATCTCCCGCGCCCGCCCGGCCAACAGCACTCCGGCAGCGGTCAACCGCACCTTCCGGCCGGTACGTTCCAGCAGCGCGGTCCGGGTCTCCCGCTCCAGGGTCGCGAGCTGCTGCGACACCGCCGACGGGCTCATGTTGCCGTGCTGCGCGACGGCCCGCACGGTGCCGTAGGTCGCCAAGTCGGCGAGCAGCCGCAGCCGCCACGGGTTGAGCGTCACGCCGCGACTGTACGGCTCTGCTTAACAGCATCGGCGAAAATGTGAGATGGACCCGATCAGCACCGGTGCCTAGCGTCGGAGCATGACTGATTCCTTCTGGTCCGACGCCGATCGTCACCTGGTCCGCTACTCCGGCGCCGGCCGTTTCGTGCCGGAGATCATCGAGCGGGCCGAGGGCAGTTTTGTGTTCACCGCCGACGGCCGGCGGCTGCTCGATTTCACGTCCGGGCAGATGAGCGCCATCCTCGGGCACTCGCATCCGGCCGTGGTGGAGACGATCCAGCGGCAGGCCGCGACCCTCGACCACCTGTTCAGCGGCATGCTCAGCCGCCCGGTCGTCGACCTGGCCCGCCGTCTCGCCGAAACACTGCCGGATCCGCTGGAGAAAGTGCTGCTGCTCACCACCGGCGCCGAGTCGAACGAGGCCGCGATCCGGATGGCGAAACTGGTCACCGGCGGCCACGAGATCATCTCGTTCGCCCGGTCCTGGCACGGCATGACGCAGGCGGCGGCGAGTGCCACCTACAGTTCGGGCCGCAAGGGTTACGGCCCGGCCGCGCCCGGTAACTTCGCCATCCCCACGCCGAGCGCCTACCGGCCCGACTTCACCACCGCCGACGGTGAGCTGGACTGGCAGCGCCAGCTCGATTTCTCGTTCGATCTTTTCGACGCCCAGTCGGTCGGCGCACTGGCCGCTTGCATCGTCGAGCCGATCCTCAGTTCCGGAGGCGTCATCGATCTGCCGCCCGGTTACCTCGCGGCGTTGCGTGACCGGGTTCACGCGCGCGGCGGTCTGCTGATCCTGGACGAGGCGCAGACAGGTCTCTGCCGGACCGGCGAGTGGTACGCGTTCCAGCGCGACGGCGTCACCCCCGACATCATCACGCTCTCCAAGACGCTCGGCGCCGGCCTGCCCCTGGCAGCGGTGGTGACCAGCGCGGAGATCGAGCAGACCGCCCACGACCGGGGTTTCCTGTTCTTCACCACGCACGTCTCGGACCCGCTGGTGGCCGCGGTCGGCAACACGGTCCTGGACGTCCTGGAGTCGGAAAAACTGGACGTGAAAGCGGCAGATCTTGGCGCCTACCTACGCAAGGGCCTGCTCGATCTGGCTCAAAAACATGAGGTCATTGGTGACGTACGCGGGCGCGGGCTGCTCGTCGGCCTGGAGCTGGTCCTCGACCGCACGACCCGGAAGCCGGCCAACGAGTTGGGCACCGCCGTCACCCGACGGTGCCTGGAACTGGGCCTGCACATGAACGTGGTCCAGTTGCCGGCGATGGGCGGCGTCTTCCGCATCGCTCCCGCCCTGACCTCCACAACGCAAGAGCTGGACCTGGGCCTGCAAATCCTGGACCAGGCGATCACCGAGGAGACCGGCCGTCAGGTCAGCAGCGCCTCGTAGAGGTGCCGTTTGTCCGGCCGGGCGTGGTCCGCCGCGTAGCGGAGTGCAGGGGTTGCGGCCGGGCCGAACCTGGTCAAGCCTTCGGTCGCGGCGCGGCGGACGATGGGGTGCGAGTGCGTCAGCAGGGTGATCAGCGCGGGGATCGCCGGCTTGTGGTTCGCGTGACTCAGGGTTTTGATCGCGGAACGGATCAGGTCGGGTTCCGGGTCCTCCAGCAGGATCGTGGTCTGCCGCAGATAAGTGGGGTGGTCCAGCAAGCGGCGGCCCAACCGGTGAGCGTGCGCGCGCAGACGTGATTCCGAATGCTGCATCAGGTCGTTCAGAAGTTGCACCAGCTCGGGATCCGGTTTGCCGTCGGCCGGTCGACTGTCCTCATAGGCCTCGGCGAGTCGCGTCAGCGCCCGCCGGGCCGGGGCGACGGGTCCGGTGCGAACTTCAGCGAACAGTTCGGCGCGGGACTGGCCGGCGGTGTCGGCGGTGGGTTCCGGCCGTTCACGGAGCGTGGCAAGGACGGCGGTGCCGGCGAGGTCGGCGGTGTCGGTGGTGTCGGCGGTGACAGTGGTGTCGCCGTTGAAGGTGGTGCCTTCGCCTTCGCCGGTGATTGTCCTGGTACGGAACGGTCCGTCTGTGAGGACGAGGCGGTCGGCCAGATCTGGGCGGCCTTCCGTCTGGAGTCGACGGCGCGTTTTGTCCAGGAACGGGGTGCGCAGCAGCGTTTGGCCGGCCAGAAGATCGAGGAAGCCCCAGGAACCGGAGTCGAGACGGCTGTGGAGCCGTTCGGCCAGAGCGTCGGCCGGGACGCGGTGCAAGACCTGGGTGGCTGTCGCACGAGCACGGGGATCTTCGCTCTCCCACCACTCCAGCATCAGCGGAACCAGCCGGTCCGACATCAGCGGGACCAGCCGGATCAGGTCGGGATGGGCGAGGCCGGCGACCACCTGAAGGAGGCGGGCGGGATCAGCGTCTTGCAGGACGGACTCGTCTTGCAAGACGGATGCGAAGCCGGCTCGTGCCAATTCGGCGGTGACCTTCAGGTCGGCGCGGCCCTGCAGGAAGGCGTGCAGGACGGCACGTCTGATCTCCGGCTCGGGCCAGTCGCGGAGTGCGGTTGCCGCCGCGTCACGCCGGTCGGCGGCTGGGCCGGTGAGATCGGCGAGCAGACGATCACGTTGTGTGGCTGAGCGGGGCTGGTCGAGGTCGCCGTCCCGGGCGGTCCGCGGGGGAGAAGACGAGAGAGCGTGGGTCCACGACGGCGCACCGATGGGCTGGAGAGCCTCCAGCCAATCCACGATCCGGGGCCGGACCGCCTGGTCAGCGGAGGAATACACGTCGATCAGAGATATCAGGCGAACCCGGGCCGGGATCGGATGATCATCGCAGTTCCGGAGAGCGGCGGAGGAACCAGCGGAGAGATCGTAAAGGCGGTGAAGGACTCCGGGGTGCGGACTGCGGCTTTCAGAGCGTCCTGCCAGATCACCAGATCAGGATCGGACACCGGAGGTCGCCCCGGGGAGAAGGTGCCGGGCGGGGAGAAGGTGCCGGGTGGGGAGAGGGCACCGGGTGGGGAGAGGGTGCCGGATGGGGAGGAAACATCGGGTGGGGAGAAGACGTCGCGGAGGACGGCGGGTTCGGCCTGCCACGGATCCGGGCCCGAGCGGGCTGCCGCCAGCGCCCGGTCGACGTCGGTTCGGGTCAGCACCGCTCCGCACAGGCGTAGCAGCGGCAGTACGGAGCGGTGCCCCAGGGCGGAGACCGGAAGAGCCCTGACCCGAGCGGCGACATCGAGTGCCTGAACGGTGCTCAGCGTGGGGACGACCGCTTCGAGGATCGGTAGGAGATCGGCGGCGGACAGCGCCTCGATGAACGTACCGGCAAATCGGTGAAAGGTCTTGATCTCGTCGGGAGACCACGGAGCCGGGCAGATCTGTGGGATCAGCGGAAGGACCGACGGATCAGAATCGGCCAGCTGAAGCCAGTCGGCGAGCATCGGGCGCAACCGGGTGAGTTGTTTCGGCGGGTGCTTCAGGACGCGGCGGGCGATCGTGGTGTCCCAGCCGCCGGATTCCAGCAGGTCGATGTCGTCGAAGGTCGGCGCCGTCGCGGCAGGCGCGGTGATCCCGTGTGCCTCGAGCTGCTCCGACAGGTCCGTGACGGATCCGGCGGCGAGCCGCACCCGGCCGTCGGCCACCAGGGCGAGCAGCCTCCGGGCGACCGGCGAACCCTGCCGGGCCAGGGCATCGACCGCCCGCGCCGACAGCACCCGGTCGAGCGCGAGAAGAAGGAGGTCAGCAGAGAAGGCGTCCTCGGCCGCGGCCAGGACGGTGGCCGGATAAGCGTCACCGAGAGTCGCCCGCAGCGCCCGGATCAACGCGTCCCGCAGACCCGGATTGTCATGCCGGCCCAGCCAGAAGAGCATCTTCGGTACCGCCGTCGCTGAACCGGCGTGGACCAGCGCCTCGGCCGCCGCCTTCTTCACGCTCATGCTGTGCCGGTCCAGACCCGTCGCGATGGCCGGAGCCGCCCACCCGGCCCCGACCCGGCCCAGGGCGGCCAGCGCATGCCGCACGGTCTCCGGATCAGGGGCGGTGGTCGCGACGACGAGGCTCGCTGACATGGCGTCGGCATCGAGAAGATCGATGACATTCTTGCGTACGTGCCGATCATGGTGCCGCAACATCCGGTGCACCCGGGCGTGAATGCCCGGATAGCGGACACCCCGCAGCAGGTGCAGCAGATCGGCCCGCTCGGCACTGGACAGATCG
Source organism: Actinoplanes couchii (assembly GCF_016862075.1). GTDB lineage: Bacteria > Actinomycetota > Actinomycetes > Mycobacteriales > Micromonosporaceae > Actinoplanes > Actinoplanes couchii. The sequence goes on from NZ_BOMG01000076.1 coordinate 80,266, forward strand.
TTGCGGTCGAGCAGATCCAGCACCACGGTCGCGAAGAGTGCGTGCCCCGCCTCCTCAGCGCTGTCGGCCTCCCGCAGACAGAACGGCCGCAACTTCCCCCGATCATGCAACCGGGCGCCGAGCTCCCGGATGGCGGTCACCGCCTCGCCCGGGAAATCGGGATCACCGGCGTCCCAGTCGGGGAGTTCGGTCAGATCCGCGGCCGGAGTGGCCACGATCCGCAGCACGATGTCAGCGATGACCGGCAACGTGCCGGCGTCCCCGTTACGGGCCAGCCGCACCAGCGACCCGATCGGCTTCCCGGCGTCGATTCCCGCGCTGAGGAGGGCGAGTTCCCGCGGATCAGCGGCGCCGAGGTCGGTCACGATGCGGCCGGGCAGGTCGTGCGGATCCAGCCGGGCCAGGATCGACCGCCGCTGTACGGGGTCGTCGGTGAGGTGCCACAGCAGTTCGAGGGCACGATGCCGAACCGACCGAAGATGAGGCGCGATGTCACCACCGAGCCCGTCGGCCAGAACGGCGGCGGTCGCTGGCCCACCGATGGCTTCGAGCGCGTCGAGAGCGGCCTCCGGCGCCCGGGCGAGTGTGCCGAGGACCGCGTTCTCGGCCGGCTGATGACGCAGCGCACGGATCGCGGCCAGGAACGGCTCGGGCCGGGCCGCCGACGGCAGCTGCCGGGTGACGAACTCACCGACGGCCAGGTCACCGCTGCCCTGTCGTTCCAGCGCGACAAGAAGGTCGAGCCGCCGAGGCCAGGAGTCGTTCGCGCCCACCAGGGCATGAAACGCCTGGTGACGACTGGTGAACAGGATCGTCGCGGTCTCCGCCGCGGACACCCGGTGGTCCGCGAGAGCCAGCGCGACAACCCCCGCCGCATCGTCGCCACCGGGAAAGATCCCACGCCGGTGCATGGCCCGCAGACAGCCGACGGCCGCCCCGGCGAACAACAGCGGGTCACCGTTCGCAACGGCCGTGATCCGCGGGATCTCCGTCCGCCCGGCCAGGTCACCCAACGCGACGAGCGCCGCCTGCCGTTCCCGGGGCGGCACATCCGCATCCGTGATGACCTCCCACAGCAGGTCACCGTGCCCGTGCCGGGCCGCGACCCGGATCCCGGCGGGCAGAAGAACCCGCAACCGATCACGGGGAATCGGCGTGAACGCGGCCCACGGTTCGGCGAGCTCCGACAGAACGTCCGGCGCGACCTCCGGACTGTCCAACAACCGGACCAGCTGCTCCCGAGCCCGCAGCGCGCCGTGCAAGGCCTCGCGGACCAGCCGCAACGCCGCCGCGTGCAACACTGGATCGTCCCGCCGGATCAGTTCGTCGATCAGCTCCGCGGGCCGCCCGGTGTCGACGGCGGCGATCCCGCCGACAGCCTGCCGGAGCATCTCCCCACCCGGCTCGTGCGAGAGGATCTCCGGCGCACCGGCGATCGCGGCCCGGAGCCAGGCAAGACGAACAGAAACTTCAGTTGCTGCGGTACGCCACCCCGGCGCGACCTCCCACCCGAACCGCTGATGGAGCCGGGCGAGCAGAACCTGCCCCTCAGCCGTCGTGGCGGCGAGACGCTCCAGACCCAGACGCCGGAACCGCGGGTCCTCGTGATCGACGAGCAGCTCCAGCACACCCGGCGAGTCCACGTGCGCGGCGAGCCAGTCCAGATCACCCCGTCGGACGGCCTCCCGAACCGGACCGCTCACAGATGTCATGCCGACCGATGCTATCCGGGCGGCTGTTACCGTCGGGACCGTGCCGATCGTCCGAACGCTGCTGCTTCTGGCGCTTCTGGTCGGTTGCACCCAGATTCCGGGCGCCGCGACGGTGCCGATCGTGACGGAGACGCTCGTGCGGGAGCCGATCGCCGAACTGAAGGTGATGACGTTCAACCTGCGGCACTCCGGTGACGCGCCGCCGCGGTCGTGGGAGTTGCGCCGCCCGGTGATGCGCGACCTGCTGACCACCGCCGGCCCGCATCTGCTCGGCACCCAGGAGGGCCTGCCCGACCAGCTCGCCGACATCGAGAACGACCTGGGCGACCACTACGACCGGATCGGTCTCGGCCGGGACGGCGACGACCGGGGCGAGCAGATGGCGATCTTCTTCGACACCACCCGGCTGGCCCCGCGCGAGTTCGGGCACTACTGGCTGTCGTCGACCCCGGAGGTGCCGGGCTCGGCGAGCTGGGGGACCGCCTTCGCGCGAATGGTCACCTGGGTGCTCTTCGACGACCTGGAGACCGGCCGCCGGTTCTACGCGGTCAACACCCACCTGGACCACATGAGCGCGGACGCCCGGTTCCGCGGCGCCCGGCTGATCACCGAGCGGATCGCCGGGTTCGAGAAACTGCCGGTGGTGATGACCGGTGACTTCAACAGCCCGGCCGGCCCGGCCAGCGAGCCGTACCGGGTGTTGACCGAACAGGCCGGATTACGGGACGCCTGGGTCGGCGCCCAGGTCCGGGGCCCGGAGTTCGGCACGTTCCACGACTATCAACGGCTGGTCCCCGGCGGTCGCCGCATCGACTGGATCCTGACCACCCCGGACGTCACCACGACGGCCGCGATGATGAACACCACCGGCCAGGACGCCCTGTACCCGAGCGACCACCTGCCGGTGCAGGTCCGGCTGCGCCTTCCGTGATCCGCCTCAGCCGAGCTTCTTGGCCTCGGTGACGGCTTTGCGCCAGCCGGCCCGGACAGCGAACAGTTTGTCGCGGTTGTCGGCGCGCCATTCCGGGATGCGGTCGGCCAGCAGGGTCATCGCGGCCTCGTAGGCGGGACGGCGACAATCCGCGTCCGCCTTGTACGCCTTGTCGATCGCGAGCAGTCCGGTGCGCCATTTCAGGGTGGCCGGTTTGCCGGGCAGCGGCGCGAATCGGCGGTCGAGCCGGGGCGTGAGCAGGAAGTCGCTGCGGTCCGGGACGGTGAAACCGTGCCGCTGCTTCATGCAGTTCTGATAGCCGGCCATCGCCGCCACCACCGACGGATCACCTTGCACCGGCGCCAGCAGGTCGCTGAAATCGCCGAGTTCCATGACCCCGGCCGGCGGCTCGAAGTCGTGATAACCCCGGTTCTGGAACGCCGCCGCGCACTTGTTGAGCACCGGCACGTCGGCCTTCGCGGCCCTGCGCTGGATCGCTCCGGCCCGCTCCAGCCGGGCGATGGCGAGCTGGTTGAGCACCAGGCGCCGGCCGTGGCTGGTCAGCGAGTCGACGATGGTCGCCCGGCTGTCCCCGTACCCGAGGTCCTTCGGCGAGAAAATATCAAAGAAACTTACATACGGTACGGGTACGTACGGTCGTTTGGCGGCCTGCATGCAATCCGCGACGCCACCCTCGACCCGGTGATAGTTGAGCAGCTCGACGGCCTTCCTCTCGTCGAGGTTGCCGCCGATCTCGATCGCCAGCTTGTCGAGCTGGGCCGCGGTGGCCGCCAGATCGGGGGCGGCCTCGGACTGCGCTCCGCACGAGATCGGTGCGGCGGACAGCAGCACGGCGGCCAGCAGTCCGGCCGCCTTCTTGACCCGGTTCATGGCCGGTCAAACGACGCCCCCGCTCCGGCGGTGACGGAGCCACGTATTCACATATTCGATTCTCAGCTCCGGCACAGCCCATTCATGGGCGCGGGAAATGCTCGTACAGGTCATCCGGGTCGAATTCGCCGTCGAGGTCGTCGCAGTCGAAGTCGGGTTCCGTGGCCGGGGTGCTGACCTGCGGGGACGCCATCCACCAGGGCCTGGTCACGCGTACGCCGAAAAGGGTGTGGTCCTGCCGGGAGTCCGTCGACATGGCGCTCTCCGAATCCGAGCCGAATGGAATGCCCAGACATTAAGAAAACGGCAAGAGCGCTGTCAACGATGCGCGGCCGTACCCGCGCGTTGCACATGTGGATCGTAGGCCGGGCACAGTTCGGACACAGTGGATCCGCAAGATCGTCCCCGAGGGACTCTTGCGGGATTCGTGGTTTTTAGGGCAGCCTAACGAAGGTAAGGCTAGGCTACCGAAGGATCCACGCTCGATGTTCGTCTGTATCTGTCACCACGTTCGCGAGCGTGAGGTCCGACTTGTCATCCGGGCCGGCGCCCACACCGAGGAATCCGTCGGGGATGCCTGCGGTGCCGGCACCGGCTGTGGCAGCTGCCTGGACCGGATCTGCGACCTGATCGAGGAGGAAACCGCCGACACGTGCCTACCGCTCGTCGCTTAGCGTAACCGCTCGGTTACGATGACCCCAGTTAGAGCCATAACTGGGGGTATTTGGCATGCAAGGCGACGCCCGTGTTCTCGAGTTTCTCAACGAGCAGCTCACCGCGGAACTGACCGCGATCAACCAGTACTTCCTGCACGCCAAGATGCAGGAGAACTGGGGCTACACCGTGCTGGCGAAACACACCAAGCACGAATCCATCGACGAAATGCGGCATGCGGAGGTCCTGACCGACCGCATCCTGTTCCTCGAAGGGCTCCCGAATTACCAGAAGCTGTTCTCGCTGCGAATCGGCGAGACGGTCAAGGAGCAGTTCGAGTGCGACATGAAGGTCGAGGTCGAGGCCGTCGACCGGCTGCGCCGGGGCCTGGAGTACATGCGCTCGATCGGTGACATCACGTCCGCGCGGATCTTCGAGGACATCCTGTCCGACGAAGAACACCACGTCGACTACCTGGAGACCCAGCTCGGCCTCATCGAGAAGCTGGGCGAGGCGCTCTACCTGCAGAACGTCACGGAGCACCCCGAGGCCGGCTGATCGCGGGAGCCCCGCCGTCCATGCCGCGCAGGCGCAGATCCACATCGTCGGAGATCGCCGTACGCCAGCGACGGGCCCTGTCCTTCAGCACGTCGATCAGGTCCATGGCCTCGGCGCGCTTCGCGTCGAGGCCGGCGATCGCCTCGGCGTGCGCGTGCCGGGCGTCGGCGATGATCGTCGAGGCCCGCAGCTCGGCGTCGCTGACCACCCGGGCGGCCTCGGTCGCCGCCTTCCGCAGGATCGTCGCCGACTCCCGGTGGGCCTCGGCGAGATGCTCCTCCGCGGTACGGCGCGCCAGGTCGAAGATGTGCGGGTTCGGCGCGAGGCTGTCATCGGGCATGCCCTGCCCCGGGAAACCGGCCCGGCCCGCGGTCCAGGCGATCTCCAGTTCGCCGGAGCGCCCGCTGTTCCAGGTGAACTCCAGGCCCGCCGGCCGTGCCTGCGCCTGCTCCGCCTCGGCCCTGGCCTGCTCCAACTCGGCCAGCACGGCACGGGCGTGGTCCTCGGCCCGGTCTCGGTCGCGTTCCAGCCGGCGCAGGTGCCCGGCCAGGTCGTCGCGCTGCAGCTGTTGCGCGAGGGTCTCGTTCTCCTCGGCCAGCCGGCGCATCTCGACGGCCACGTCATCGAGGAACGTGTCCACCTCGGCCTCGTGGTACCCGCGAGCGCCCGGCGACGGCTGCCGGAACTCGACGCCGTTGACGTCGGAGGGGGAGAGCGACACCGACGAGTCCTGCCTTTCCTGACGCAAATGGCTGTGCACGTTCCCACACCGCCGCGGATCACGGCCCCGGCGAGGTGGACACCAGCTACCGGGCGGACCGGCCAAGTGATCGCGACATCGCGGCCAAGTCATGCCTCCGAAAACCGTCAGAAACCCTTCACGGCCCCCGGCGCACACACGCAGGAACCGCTTCGTCACGAAGTGAACGCGACCACACATTCAATGTCAACACCGAGTATCTGAAATGCACCCTGACCGTAATCGCATCGCCGAATTTCCACCCACCGATCAATGCCGCACGGGCGGGCCGGTTCATGGGCTCGCTCCCATTCCCAAAGATTGAACGACACGCTTCGTAGTCACCACCAGCGCGAGACATTCGCGGATTGTCACGGTGTGTGGTCGCCCAGGCCCACCCCATTCTGGCAAGGGCAGACGATCACGCAGACGCCCACGGCGACAAGCACCGACCCGTCCGATCACGGCGAGAAACCGCTGAGGCGGCGTTCGACTGCGGCGTTCGACTGCGGCGAGAGGCGCTGGCCTTCGGCCACGGCGAGGAGCATGGGGATGCTTGCCCACGGCGAGGGTGTGGGAATGCCGGGCTCGGGGTGAGAGGGAGTGAAGACGCTTTGCCACGGCGAGGAACACGGAGACGCTCGGTCACGGCGAGAAGCGTGGGGCGCTTGGCCACGGCGAGAAGCACGGGGCGCACCGCCACGGTGAGAGGCGTGGGGCCGCTCGGCCACGGTGGGACCGTGGGGCGGCTGGCCATGGCGAGAAGCGCGAGGAGCGCCGCCACGGTGAGGCGTTCGAGGGCGGATGTGGGGGTGCTTGCGGTGGAAACACATCTGGGTGAGGGCGTCCCGAACCGGAACGACCCCACCCGGATGGTGTCAAGACCTCCTCATGGTCTTGCCAGGAAGTCTGGTCGGGTGGCGTGGCGGTTTCCTCGCGGTCGTGTGACGACGCCGTGACAAAACCCGACGACGGCGTGGCGGAACCCGACGACGGCGTGGCGGAATCCGACGACGGCGTGGCGGAACCCGGTGGCGGTGCGGCGAAACCTGGCGGCGGCGTGGCGGAACCTGATGGCGGCCTGGTGAACCTGACGGCTGTGGTGGTGGAAGGGCAGGTGGGAAACCGTCAAGGAACTGTCATGGGGCCGTGCGGCATCCGTTGCCCCGGTCGGCGACTGTCGGATTCCTAGGCGGGAAGAGGTGAGTGTCCGTGGCCATGACGGTGGCGGGGTTGCTCGGGTCGAGTTCGATTCGGGTTGGCGAGCACGACGGTTTCGCTGTGGTGACGGTTCGCGGGGAGATCGGGCGGGCGATGGTGCCTGGGCTGCGCGACGTTCTGTCCTGGGCCATCGACAATCACCCGGGAGTGGTCGTCGACCTGGCCGGGGCCACCGGCATCGATCGGGACGGGCTGGCGCTGCTGCTGCAGAGTCAGGATCGGGCCTTCCTGCGGCACAGTGAGATCTGTTTCGCGCAGCCGGCACCGTCTCTTCTGGCCGCGCTGGAGCGACTCCAGGCCGACGCGATGTTCCTGATGGCCGACGACTGTTCGACGGCCCTGAAGCAACTGCGCGACGGTACCCGCGTCTGACCGGCAGAAACGGCGCTGATCCGCGTCCGGCTAGCTGAGGTGACGGCATCAGCGTCTAATCCGGCTGAGGTGACGACGTCCGGCACCCGGCACCCGGCACCCGGCACCCGGCACCCGGTGTCCGGTGTCCGGTGTCCGCGAAAACGAAGAAGGACCACTCGAAGCGGGCAAGGCCCGCGGAGAAACGAAGAAGGACCGCCTGGGCTGGGCGGTCCTTCTTCTCGTCATGCGGCCGGGCGAGGTTCGGGCGGGTAGCGCGAGCCGCGCGTGGCGTGGCCGGGTGCGGGTCGGGCGTGGCGTGGCCGGGTGCGGGTCGGGCGTGGCGCGGCTGGCCGGGCCGGGTCGGGCGCGGCTGGGTGGGTGGGGCCTTGTCACGCGTGGCGGTCGTGGCCCCGCCAGCTTGCCACCGCGAAACCGATCACCAGGCCGCCGACCACGATGTCGTTGACCATGGCGGCCGGTGCCAGGTCCCGGTTGGAGATCACGAACGGGGACGCCACCAGCCAGCCGCCGAGCAGCACGCTGAACAGGGCAAGTAGGTCAGTGTGGTGCCGGGGTGTCAAGACCCGGACGAACGCCAGCACGACCACCGTCAGACCGATCGCGACGTCGTTGAGGCCGGGATAGATCAGCCCGGACTTGGCGTGGTCCAGCACCAGCGGTGCGCACGTCAGCCACAAGCCGACGAGCACCAGCACCTCACCGGGCGTGTGGGCCATCTCGTCGACCAGCCGGCGTGTCCCCTGCGCGGCCGATTGGACATGAGCGTTCATCGGAAGTCCTCCCCGTAGAGACCTACGGAGAGTGTTGCACCGGAATCACCGCGACATCGGTGGGATCGGTGAAGGTCAGTGCGGTCTGTTCGTCCTCGAAGATCGGGAACATGCCGTCCAGGTGCATGGTGTGCAGCACGGTGAGGACGAAGCGGGACGGCGCCACCAGCGACAGCCCGGCACCCCGGCGTTTCGTGCAGCGGTAGGCGCGGACCAGCAGCCCCAGCCCGGCCGAGTCGATCACCGCGGCGTCGTGCATGTCGACCACCACGTCCCGGCCGGACTCGGCCGCCTCCATCAGCACCGGGCGCACCTGGTCGACCCGATTCAGGTCCAGGTCGCTGCGCAGCACCACGACCCGGGCACCGTCGCCCACGTCACGGATGTCGCAGGCCTCCTCCAGAAGAGCAGCGGCATCGTCCGACACCAGAGAGGCGGACCCCGGAGAAGCCGACCCTGAGGAAGCCGACCCGGGAGAAGCCGACCCGGGGGAAGCCGACCCGGGAGAAGCCGACCTCGGAGAGGCCGACGGTGCCGCGGCCGGCACGGCGTCCGGTTGCGCGCACCGCGGGCACCGGTGGGTGCCGGTCGCGAACGGCGAGCCGCTCCAGCCCAGGGTGGTGATCGACGGCCACACCACGTCCTCGTCGCGCAGCACGTCGCTGGTCTGCTCGGCCGCCCCGCAGCCGTCGCAGATCACCGTGACCATGCCCTCGGCGTCCCCGATGATCGCGGTCACCGGGCGTCCTCCCGGGTGATCCGCGAAGGGCGCGACGACGGCCGGTCCGCGGTCATCGCGACCACGGCGACCCCGGCCCCGGCGAACAGCACCTGCAGCACGATCTCCAGCGCGGTCGGCCCGGGCCGGTCCGAATTCGCCATCCGGGCGATCACGGTGGCCAGCACCGCGGCGGCGACCCCGGCGGCCACCGGCAGCCACAGCGGCACGGTGCGGATCCGGCGGGTCAGGACCCGGCCGGCGACGCCGATGACGGCACCGATGGCCACCGCGGCGATCAGACTGAGTCCCGTCATGGCGGACCTCCTCCCGGCGGGCAGGCTTGATGGACAACCGCCAGACTGCCCCTCATGGTCTGCGAACCTTTCCCGCACCCATGACAATCGCGTGACAAACGGCTCTCCGGCCGGTTCCGCCCGATCCGCCCTCGACTGACGGGACAATAGTTGGGTCATGAGTGCCGTACTGCTGATCGAGGATGACGACCGCATCCGCCTGTCCCTGGCCATGGCCCTGGAGGACGAGGGGTACACCGCGCATGCCGTCGCCACCGCCGAGGAGGGCCTGGCGGCGCAGCGTGCCCACCGGGCCGACACGGTGCTGATCGACCTGATGCTGCCCGGCATGGACGGCTACGAGTGCATCAGGCAGATGCGCCGCGACGACGATGTGCCGATCGTGGTGGTCAGCGCCCGCGACGACACCCACGACATCGTGGCCGCGCTGGAGGCCGGCGCCGACGACTACGTGGTCAAACCGGTCGCGGTGAAGGAGCTGGCGGCCCGGCTGCGGGCACTGCGCCGGCGGGCCCGCACGGTCACCGCCGTGCCGGCGGCCCCGACCACGTCGGTGCTGACCTTCGGTGATCTGGAGGTTCGCCCGGAGGCCGGTGAGGTCCGCCTGCGCGGCGAGCCGGTGTCGGTCACCCGCACCGAGTTCCGCCTGCTCTGCGAGCTGGCCGACCATCCGGGCCTGGTGCTGTCCCGCCAGCAGTTGCTGCAGCGGGTGTGGGGGCACGAGTTCGGCGACGAGCGGGTGGTGGACGTGCACGTCGGCCGGTTGCGCCAGAAGATCGAGGACGAGACCGGCAACCCACGGCACCTGGTGACGGTTCGCGGGCTCGGATACAAGCTGCAGCCGTGAGAGTTTGGCCGATCGGGCTGCGGGCCAGGGTCAGCGCCGCGTTCGCCCTGGGCGCGCTGATCCTGTCGGCGTGCGTGAGCCTGGTGTCGTACGAGTCGACCCGTAACACCTTGTTCGGCGAGCGGGAGCGGGCTGCGATCCGGGCCACCTACTACGACGCGATGGTGGTGGGCGCCGGCCTCAACAGCGCCGACCCGAACGTCCTCGAGGCGATGCTCGCGCTGGACACCGGCTCGGACCGGTACGTGCTGGTCTACTGGGAGGGGCGGTGGCACTCGCGCAGCGCCGACCTGGCCGCCGACGGTGCCGTCCCGGTGGGTCTGCAGGAGATGACCGCCAGCGGTGAGTCGGGCGCCCAGCGCATCCGCCGCGACGGCCAGCCGGCCCTGATCGTGGGGATCCCGCTGCTCGGCGGCGCGGTCTTCTACGAGATCTTCTCGCTGGCCGAGCTGCAGCGCACGCTGCAGACGCTGGCGCTGGTCCTGACCGCGGTCGCGATCATGGTGGCGGCGGCCGGCGCCGCGGTCGGGTGGTACGTGACCCGGCACGCCCTGCATCCGCTGACCGCCGTCGCCGAGGCGGCGCGGGGGATCGCCGGGGGTGACCTGACCACCCGGATCAACCCGGACACCGAACCCGACCTGGCCCCGCTGTCGGACGCCTTCAACGACATGGCCGATCAGCTCAGCAGACGGCTGGAACGGGACCGCCGGTTCGCCGCCGACGTCAGTCACGAGCTGCGGTCGCCGTTGCAGACGCTGGAGGCCGCCGCCAGTGTGCTGCACAAGCGCCGGGACACCCTCGACGACCGGTCGGCGGCCGCGATCACCCTGGTCACCGCCGAGGTCGCCCGGTTCCAGGCGCTCGTCAACGACCTGCTCGAGCTGGCCCGCAGCGACCGCCCGGCCCACCGCGAGCAGGTGGACGTGCCCGAGCTGGCGCAGCGGGTCTGCCGGTCCCGGAGCCTGCCCGCCGACCTGGTCGAGGTGGCGCCCGGCACCCCGCGGTTCTGGTACGTCGACAAGCGCCGGGTCGAGCAGGCGCTGGGCAACCTGATCGACAACGCGAACCGGTACGGCGGCGGGGCGGTCACGGTCCGGGTCGGCGCCGGGTTCCTGGAGGTCGACGACGAGGGACCGGGTGTGGCCGAGAAGGATCGCACCATCATCTTCGACCGGTTCGTCCGCGGGCCGGCCGCCAACTTCCGTGGCGGCACCGACGGCACCGGCCTGGGTCTGGCCATCGTGGCCGGGCATGCCGCCGCGCACGGCGGTGACGCCAGTGTCTCCGAGCGTCCCGGTGGAGGCGCGCGGTTCCGATTCACCCTCCCCGGATTCGAGACACCATGATCGTACGGCTGACAGCAGTGGCCCTTTCGTCTTTTCTCGCTCTCTCCGCGTGCGGTGTGCCGTCGCAGGACGAGCCGCATCCGGTGGAGCTGCCCCGGCGGCCGCTCAACGTGTCGGTCTCGCCGGCCCCCTCCACCGACGTGGTCGGCGAGGTGGCCCAGGTGCTCTGCCTGACCCGCGACAGCCGTCTGGTGCAGGCGGTCCGGCGGGCCGACGCGGTGCCGTCCCCGCAGCGGCAGCTCGACCTGCTGGTGTCCGGGCCGAACCTGTCCGAGCAGCAGCAGGGCCTGTCGACGGCGCTGGCCACCACCGCTCTGACGGTGACCCTGCCGCCGGGCAGCACCACCGCCACCGTCGACATCAGCGAGGTCGACGAGGGCACCGCCCGCAGCGACGAGGTGCTCGCCTACGGCCAGATCGTGTGCACGCTCACCACCCGCCCCGACATCGCCGGGGTCACCTTCCAGCGGGAGGGCCGTTCGCTGCAGGTTCCGCGGGGTGACGGGACGTTGTCGGGCAGCCCGTTGCGCGCGGCCGACTATCGTTCGCTGATAGGGCCGGTGTGATCGGCCCGCGCGGAAGGCGTCGCTCTTCGCACGAGGAGCGGAAAGTGTTCGCCAGAGGCGCGGAAAACGGATGTGACAAGAGTGTCATGGGGGAGAGCCCCGTCTTCGGGGTATACCTCGTTAGGACGGGGTTCGCGCACCGATAGGTGGTGAGGGAAGTTGTCCACCAGAGACACACGCCGGGAGTTCGAGGAGATCGTCGGCCGCCTCGCGGCTGAGGATCCAGGCATCGCCCGCCCGGTGCGGATGCTCACGCGCCGGGTGCAGGTCGTCATCCTGGCGGTGATCGGCGGGCTGATCTGGGCCGGCCTGTCCGTCGCGATGGTCGCCTGGGGTGCCGCCGGAGTGGCCTTGACCTGCATTTGCGTGCTGGCCGCGGTCGCGTTCGGGGTGTGGTTCAACCGGAGGCGCAACGGGGGCTGACCGTTTGCGGTCCCGCCGTCCGGGTACGTCGATCTTCATGACGACACTACGCATCCCCGGCGACCCGGACCGCTATCCGCCGTTGGATCCCGGCGTGCCGATCCCGGACGATCCGGGCGAATTGGCGCCGGACAGCCCGGATCCGCTGCCGCCGCCTCCGGTCGAGCCGATCCCGGTCGAGCCCGTGCCCGCCGAACCCGTGCCCGCCGAACCGGTCCCGGACGACCAGCCGCCGGTGCCCGAACCGGCGTGATCCGCGCCTCAGCCGGTCCCGCTCAGGTGGTCGCCGGGTCGCCGGCGCCGGCCGTCACGGTCAGCGTCTTCGACTCGGTGCCCTCCGGGCCGGCGACCGCGAGGGTGTACGTGTGCGCCTGGTCGTCACACGGGAAGTTGATCGTGGCGCTGGCCTCGGCCCCGTAGGTGTCGTAGACGCCGGGGCCGTCGACGGAGAGCGTGGTCCGCTCCGCGCCGGTGACCCTCCAGCTCAGCACGACCGGCTTCCCGGTGGGACAGGACGGGTGCTGAGTGACCCCGAAAGCGGCGATGATGGGCCCCGTCGCCGGCGACATCACCGATTTCTCGGATCGGGGTGCTCCGGAGTAGGCGGCCATCGACGCGGCGACGGGCTCACCGGACGGGCCCGCGAGCACCGGGCCATCCGACGGTGCCACGAGGTGGGACGGATCGGCCGGCCCCAGCGCCCCGGCGGCCGAGTCGCGGGCGCGGGAGAGCGCCAGCCCGGCCGCCACCCCCAGGATCACCATGGCGATCAGCACGGTGACGAACCATCTGAATTTCGGAGCCGGCACGGCATCCTCCCTGGTGGGCCCGGATATCGGCGGAAGTCTACGAAGGATCATGGCGCTTGCGGGCCACCGTTGATCGCCTGTGGCACGAAGCCGGTATTCCGCGCGGTGCTGCTATAGGTATTGGCGTGGACAACAGTGAGGGCCGGCCGCAGATCCGGGACGTCGCCGCCGCGGCCGGAGTCTCCTACCAGACCGTGTCGCGGGTGCTGAACAATTCGCCGCGGGTGCGCCCGGAGACCCGCCAGCAGGTGCTCGACGCGATGCGGGAGTTGCGGTACCGGCCGAACCGGGCGGCACAGACGCTGGGTTCCGGGCGGGCGAACGCGGTCACCGTGGTCACCGCGAACACGACGTTGTACGGCTACGCCGGTGTGCTGCAGGGTGTCGAGGAGGCGGGCCGCCAGCTGGGCCTGGCGGTGGGGGTGCGGGTGGTGGAGTCGGAGGCCGCCGCCGACGTGCGGCAGGCCGTGGATCACCTGAGCGACCCGAGCGCCGGCAGCGTGGTGGTGGTGGCGTTCGATCCGGCGGGCGCGGCGGTGTTGCGGGCGCTGCCGCCGGAGGTGCCGGTGGTGGCCGCGACCGAGGCGGGCGGCCTGCCGGGCAGTGACCGGTCGATGCTGTTCCTGGACGAGCGGGAGGCGGCGGCCGAGGCGACCCGGCACCTGCTGGGCCTGGGGCACCGGACCGTGCACCACGTGGCGATCCCGTCGGAGGCCCGGTCGAGCGCCCGGCAGACCGGCTGGCGGGAGGCGCTGACCGATGCGGGCCGGGAGGTGCCGCCGATGGTGACCGCGGGCTGGGATGTGCGTGACGCCTATCAGGAAGGCGCGAAGCTGGCGAAGGACCCGCAGGTCACGGCGATTCTGTGCGGGAATGACGACACGGCTCTGGCGGTGCGGCGGGCGCTGTACGAGGCGGGCCGTGACGTACCGGGGGAGGTGAGCATCGTCGGTTTCGACGACGTGCCGGCTGCCGCGTTCTGGACTCCGGCGCTGACCACGGTGCGGATGGATTTCCTGGGGCTGGGCCGGGCGTGTGTGGCGTCGCTGGCGGGTGTGCCGGTGACCAGCCCGCAGGCGCCACACCTGGTGGTGCGCGAGTCGACAGCCGGACCGGCGACGTAACAAAACCGTAACGTACTCTTCCGGCCACCCCGTGTGACCGGTCACACTAACGCTGTCCTCAACTCGTGTGACCGGTCACATGGACAGGCGTCAAACTCCCCCGAACTTCAGGAGCGCCATGAGACGCACACTCGCCATCGCGGTCGTAGCCACCACGGCCGTCTCCCTGCTGACCGCCGTGCCGGCCAGCGCCGCCCCGTCCCAGATCTCGTTCGACCTCGCCACCAGCACCGGAGCACTGCGCTACGGCGCGACCGGCTTCCTGTACGGCCTCGGCGACGAGGGCATCCCCAACGAGACCATGCTCGCCGCCCTCAAACCGCAGGTCACCGCCCAGAAAGCGCCGGACGGGCTGCAGCATCCGAACGGTGACGCGCTGCGGATCGCGCCGATGTTCAAGCGTGCCGGCGGACGTGACATCCAGATCTACATGCAGGACATCTACCAGCAGTGGCCGTACGAGAACCTCGGTCTCGCCGACTACTTGACCAAGGTCGATGCGCAAGTCCGGAAGGTCATCGCCGACCCGTACCGGAGCAGCTATGTCTATGTGCCTTTTAATGAGCCGGACGGGATCTGGTATCAGAACAATCTGAGTGGACTGCTCGCCGACTGGAAGACCGTCTACCAGCGGATCCGCTCGCTTGATCCGGGTGCACGCATCGCCGGGCCGAACTTCGCCAGCTACCGTTCCGCGGATCTGCGCGCGTTCCTGACCTACGCCCGGGACAACAACGTGCTGCCGCAGGTGATGGCCTGGCACGAACTCGGCGACGATTTCTACACCAGCTGGCAGCAGCATTACGACGATTACCGGGCGATGGAGAAGAGCCTGGGGATCAGCGCGCTGCCGATCACCATCAACGAATACGGCCGCTCCTCCGGTGACCTGGGTGTGCCGGGCAATCTGGTGCAGTTCGTCGCGAAGTTCGAGAACAGCAAGGTCGACGGCTGCCTTGCCTACTGGACCACCGCGGGCGGGCTGAACGACCTGGTCACCCGCAACAACCAGGCGACCGGCGCGTGGTGGCTGTACAAGTGGTACGGCGATCTGACCGGCAACACCGTCGCGGTCACCCCGCCGTCGCCGGGTGGTTCGCTGCAGGGGCTCGGTGCGGTCGACGCGAGCAAGAAGCAGGCCCGGATCATCCTCGGCGGCAACAACCCGGCCTCCGGCTCGTACGACACGAACGTCCTGGTCAAAGGCATTCCGAGCTACCTCGGTACGACGGTGCGCGCGACGGTCTGGGGTGTGGACAGCTCCGGTCTCGACCCGTCCAGTGGGCCGTACAAGGTGACCGAGGGTGACTTCACCGTCGGCAGCGGCCAGGTGACGATCCCGCTGACCGGGCTCAAGGGCAGCTCCGCGTATCAGGTCATCCTGACCCCGAACACCGCCCGCCCAGCAGTGCTGACCAGCCGTTACGAGGCCGAGTACGCGGTGATCAGCGGGACCGCGAAGATCGCCGGGACCTACTTCACCGAGGGATACGGTGCCAGCACCACCGCCTCCACGAAGTTCGTCGTCACGGCGCCTACCGACGGTTACTACAACCTGAGCCTGCGGTACAGCGCCGGCCCGTACACCGGGGCGCCTGCGAACCGCTCGATCCGGCTGCGCGTCAACGGCTCCGACCTGACCGACGTGGCCCTGCCCGGCACCGCCGACTGGAACACCTGGAAGACCGCCACCACCAAGGTCTACCTGCCGGCCGGGATCAACCGGATCGAGTACAACGCCTACGCGAGCGACGACCGGGACGCGGTCAACCTCGACTATCTCGATCTCGCGGCGACCAGCGGGACGGTCACCGCGTACGAGAGCGAGAGCTCGGCCAACACCAGGGGTGGTACCGCTGTGGTGGTCGCTGACAGTGCCGCCTCCGGTGGTAACTACGTCGGCTGGATCGGCGCCGGATCGGCCAACACGTTGCGCTTCAACGGTGTGAACGCGCCGGCCGCCGGTCGTTACCGGCTGGTGGTCAGCTACGCGAACGCCGAGGTCGTCGGCGAACACCAGTACAACAACAACATCGTCGATCGGTACGCCGAGATCAGCGTCAACGGCGGGGCGGTGAAGAAGCACTACTTCCGCAACACGCTCGCCTGGAACACGTACCGCACCACGATCGTCGACGTCGATCTGGTGGCCGGCGCCAACACGATCACTTTCGGAAACCCGTCCGCGGGTTACGCGCCGAACATCGACCGCATCCAGATCGCCGCCGTACTCGGTTAAGGAGTCATACGTGAGCTTGGCCTGGGGACCGTTCGTCCTCGACACCCCCGCCGACGGACCGGTCAGCCTGCGTCTCGGCACCGCCGCTTCGGCGCAACCGCTGGTCGAGGTGCTGGCCGCCGGGTTTGGGCGGGGGCACGTCTCGGCACGATTCTCCGAGACCACTATCGGTCGCCGGTTCCGTCTCACCGGCACCGAGATCTCCGAGGATCAACTGCGGATTTCGCTGTACGACGGGGTCAGCGGGCTGTCCGCGGATGTCGTGCTGACGCACTGTCTCCAGGCCAGGACCACCCTCACCAACCATGGAACCGAGCCGATCCTGCTGCTCGGCATCACCACGATCGCGATCGGAATCGGCCCGGCCGACGACCTCGACCTGGTCACCGGCGACAGCGAGTGGCTCGGCGAGGGCCGCTGGATCCGCCGGCCGCTGCGTGCCGTAGTGCCGTCCCTCAACCTGCGCGCCCACGGGCAGGACGGGCGCGGCCGAACTGCCGTGACCAGCACCGGAACCTGGTCCACCGGAGCACACCAGCCGACCGGTCTGCTCGTCGGCCGGGCCGGTGGGCCGTCGATCGCCTGGCAGATCGAGCACAACGGGCCGTGGCGCTGGGAGGTCGGCGAGCGACTCGACGGCTGCTATCTGGCGCTGACCGGCCCGACCGACATCGATCACCAGTGGCAGCAGCTGTTGCAGCCCGGCGGGTCGTTCGTCTCGGTGCCCGCGTCGATCGTCGTGGGAGACGGGTTGCCCGGTGCCGTGGCGGCTCTCACCGAGCACCGGCGGCGGCTGCGGGAACCGGACGCCGCCCTGCCGGTGATCTTCAACGACTACATGAACACGCTGATGGGTGACCCGACCACGGCGAAGCTGCTGCCCCTGATCGATGCCGCGGCGGCGGCCGGCGCCGAGGTGTTCGTGATCGACGCCGGCTGGTACGACAACGACGCCGACTGGTGGGACAGCGTAGGGGAGTGGCAGCCGTCCACGACCCGGTTCCCCGGTGGACTGGACGAGGTGCTCGACCGGATCCGATCACACGGGATGACACCCGGGCTGTGGCTGGAACCCGAGGTGATCGGGGTGCGCAGCCCGATGGCCGACAAACTGCCCGCCGAGGCGTTCCTCCAGCGCGGCGGGGTGCGGCTGATCGAACACGGTCGCTACCACCTGGACCTGCGGCACCCGGCCGCCCGGGCACACCTGGACGAGGTGGTGGACCGGCTGGTCGAACAGTTCGGGGCCGGCTACTTCAAACTCGACTACAACATCGACCCGGGTACGGGCACCGACCTCGACGCCGGTAGTCCCGGGGCCGGTCTTCTCGATCACAACCGGGCCCACCTGGCATGGGTGGACGGGGTGCTCGCGCGGCACCCCGGGCTGATCCTGGAGAACTGTGCCTCCGGCGGGATGCGCGCCGATTACGCCCTGCTCAGCCGGATGCACCTGCAGTCGACGAGTGACCAGCAGGACTTCACCAGATATCCGCCGATCGCCGTCACGGCGCCTCTCTCGATCCTGCCGGAACAGGCTGCCAGCTGGGCCTACCCGCAGCCGGAGATGAGCGACGAGGAGATCGCCTTCACGATGTGCACCGGGCTGCTCGGGCGGCTCTACCTCTCCGGGCGTCTCGACGCGATGTCGTCTTCGCAGGCGTCTTCCGTGCGTACGGCCGTCGAGGTCTTCCATGGCATCCGTTCGGATCTTGCGTCTTCGGTGCCGGAGTGGCCGCTCGGACTGCCGGGATGGGACGACGGCTGGCTGGCGCTCGGGCTCCGGGCCGGGGACACCCTCTATCTGGGGCTCTGGCGGCGGCCGGGTGCCTCCCGCTCGGTTTGTCTTCCGCTCGACATCTCGGACATCTCTCTGCTCTACCCGCGGCATCTGCCTGAGTGGGCGTACGACATCAATCGCGAAACCGGCGCGCTGACCGTGACCACCGCTTCCCCCGCACCGCACGCCGCGCGGATCTTCGAGATCCGTATCTCCTCCCACCCCTAAGGATCACTATGAAACGCTGGATAGCACTGGGCGCGGTCCTCTCCCTGGGGCTCACCGCCTGTTCCGACCCCTCCGCCACCTCCACGTCCGCCGACTCCGGTGCCGTGACCTGGGCCGATCCGACCGCCAAGCTGGACGGTGTCAAGCTGACCATCTGGGCCGCGCAGAACAGCAACACCGTGCCCAAGGCCGTCGTCGACGGATTCCAGCAGGCCACCGGCGCCACCGTCGAGGTCGTCACGGTGCCCGACCCGTACGAGCAGAGTGTGCAGACCAAGGTCGCCACCGGTGACAAGCCGGACCTGGCGTTCTGGCAGCCCACCGCCTCGATGCTGACCGCGATCAACGCCCGCTCGAACCTCCAGCCGCTCACCGGCGCGCCCTGGTTGTCCACAGTGGATTCCGCGCTGAAGGACATCACCGGGCTGTTGGACGACACCCGGTACGCGGCGCTGATCACCAGCCCGGCCGTCGAGGGGGTCTACTACAACAAGGAGGTATTTGCTTCTGCCTCCGTCACGGAGACCCCGAAGTCCTTCGACGACATGATCAAAATTGCGCGTGACCTGAAAGCCAAGGGTGTCACGCCGTTCTACGAGATGGGCGCGGACCGCTGGGCCACCCAGTGGTGGGTGCAGGTGCAGCTCGCCGACGCCGCCAAGGCCGGGCTGTGGGAGCGGATCAACACCGGTCAGGCCAAGTTCACCGACCCCGACGTGGTGAAGACGATCGCGACCTACCAGTCCCTGATCAACGAAGGGCTGTTCAACAGCGACATCAAAACCGCGAAATTCGAGGACCAGGGTACGGCTCTTCTCGACGGTAAAGCGGCAATGGTCGTGCAGGTGAACTCGTTCTTCGGACAGCTCCAGGCCAAGGCCGACACCGCCTCCCTGGACTCCAAGATCGGCTTCTTCCCGATCTCGCCGGGCGGCAACATCGGCACCTTCATCCCGGACCAGTCCAACGCGCTCGTCGCCTTCAAGACCGGTGACGCCAAGCGGGAAGCGGCGGCCCGTCAGCTGCTCGCCTACTGGATGGGCCCCGGCTACCGGAGCTTCGTCACCGACCGTAACACCGTCTCGTTGCAGCCCGCGGTCGCCAGCCCGGCCGGCGTACCGAAGGCGCTCCTCGACGTTCATGCCTCTCTGCCGTCCGCGGTCGGATCCATGCAGGCCCTGGCGGTGGCGAACCCCGATCTCTACATCAACCTGGCTGACATGATCGCCGGGACGATGACGCCGGAGCAGGTCGCCAAGGCCACCCAGGACCAGTTCGAACAGCTCGCGAAGGCCGCCGGTTACTTGAAGTGACGACAATGGTTACGGGTGCGCCGGGCTCGATCAACCGGCGCACCCACCCCCTCTGGTTCCTGGTTCCGGCGTACGGGCTGCTGCTCGTCTTCTTCTTCCTGCCGACCGTCTTCAACTTCGTGTACGCGTTCACCGACTGGTCCGGGTTCAAAGCCGAGATCAACCCGGTCGGGTTCGAGAACTTCGACCAGCTGACGTCGGACGGCACCCTGTTCCGGGCATTGCGGATCACCATCGTTTACGCGGTTCTGGTCGCCGTTTTCCAGAACCTGTTCGGTTTCGGGCTGGCGGTGCTGCTGGAACGGGACACCGTGGTGAACCGGATCGCCCGCACGTTCTTCCTGATCCCGGTGCTGATGTCGGCGCTCGCCGTCGGCTACATCTTCCAGGCGCTGTTCCAGGGATCCACGTTGCTGGCGGACACCACCTGGACGATCGTGGTGGTCGCGCTGATCCACGCCTGGAAATGGATGGGACTGTCGATGCTCATCTACCTGGCCGGATTGAAGACGATTCCGCTCGACGTGACCGAGGCCGCGCACATCGACGGTGCCTCCCGATGGACCGCGTTCTGGAAGATCCGGGTGCCGTTGCTGGCGCCGGCCGTCACGTTCAACGTCGCGACCGCACTGCTCGGCTCGATGAACGGCTTCGACATCGTGCAGGCCACCACCGGCGGAGGCCCGGCCCGGACCACCGAGATCCTCAACATCTTCATCTACCGGACCTTCGGCCAGGGGCTGTTCGCCCAGGCCACCACCATGAGCCTGATGCTGTTCCTGCTGGTCGCGGTGATGGCGTTCCCGGTCATCTACGTGCTCCGCAAACGGGAGGAGGTGCTGTGACCCGCCGCTTGCAGCCTTTTGCCGCGATTCTTCTGGTGGCTGTCGTCATCGGGGTGCCGCTGTGGCTCGTTGTTGCGACCGCCGGCAAGTCACAGGGCGAGGCCGTCGACCCCGACCTGTCCCCGCCGACAACCTGGCACCTGTGGGAGAACCTGCGCCGGGTCTGGACCGACGCGGACATCCCGGCGGCGCTCTTCGGCAGCCTGCTGATCGTGGTCCCGACGGTGGCGATCGTCCTGGTCCTGGGCTCGATGGCGGCCTGGGTGCTGGCCCGCCGCACGTCCCGGCTGACCGCCGTCCTCTACGCCCTCGGAATCAGCGGCATCATCCTGCCGCCCGCAGTGGTGACAGTCGTCCTGCTGTTGCGGCAGCTCGGTCTGGCCGGAACGGTGACCGGAATGATCGGCGTCTACGTAGGAATTTACCTGTCCACGGTCATCTTTTTCGTGGCGGGTTTCGTCCGGACCATTCCGTCCTCCTTGGAGGAAGCCGCTCAGATCGACGGCGCGGGCCCGCTGGCGGTCTTCCGTCGCGTGGTTCTGCCATTGCTCCGTCCGGTTCTTGCAACAGCGACAATCCTCATCTGCCTGTACGTGTGGAACGACGTCTTCTACGCCTTCTTCGTCATCGGCGGCCGCATCGACACGTTGCCACTGAACCTGTTCCAGGTGGCGAGTGCCGGCCTGTACCTGAACAACTGGCACCTGATCTTCGCGTACGTCCTCCTGATGAGCCTGCCGCTGATCGTCACGTTCGCAGTGGCCCAGCGAAAAATCATCTCCGGAATCACCAGCGGGGCGGTCAAATAGGCCGGCTGCGGGCGGATCGGTTCCTCACCGGCTGTTGAGTTGGTGCAGCCAAGTGAGGACCTGAGCCGCTTGGGTCTCGCGGTCCTGCCAGAAGGCGTTGGTCAGCTTCCGGCGATCCGCGCGATAGCCATTGTCCAGTAGGAACTCCAGCTGGGCCGTTGCCTCCGGGTGGGACAGGGCGTCGGTCCATGCGGTCAGGTAAAGGGTCAGGTCGTCCTCGGCGTTGCCTATTGCGCAGAGGGAATCGTCGATGTCCCGGTCGCCGGTCAGGGCTTCGGCCCAGAGGGCGGTCAGGAACGTGCGGACGGCGTCGCGTTCGCGGTCGGGCCCGGCCGTCCAGCCGGCGGAGCATGTCGGGGGTCAACTGCCGGAGCGGGACGTCGGCCAGGACGGCCCGGGCATCCTCGGTCGTGCGGCAGCAGGGGCACCAGTCGATGCTGCGGGGGCGCGGGACGCGGGCGAAGGTGGTGTACAGCGCGTCGATCGCTGTGGTGGTGGGCTTGCTCACCGGGTCACGGTAGATCCAGGGGGTTGTGGCCGTGGATCCAGGCGACCGTTTCCGGGAGGGTGGTCAGGCGGGCGTTGCGGTCGGTGGTGGGGCGGCCCTCGGGGACCTGGAAACAGGCGGCGTTCGCTCGGGCGCCCAGCTGGATCTGGCGGGTCCGGGGCTTGCGGATCTGCTCGTAGCGGGCGAAATCCGGGAAGCACGCCGCCAGGACCGCCGCGTCCTCCAAGGCCTGGTTGGTGCCCTGGCCGGCGTGCGGGAGCATCGGGTGCGCGGCGTCGCCGAGCAGGGTCACCCGCGGTGTGCTCCAGCGGCGCAGCGGCTCGCGGTCGTAGAGTGCCCACCGGCCCACCTCGGGGGCGGCGGCCAGCATCGCCGTCACCTGCGGGGTCCAGCCCTCGAACGCGGCGACGGCGGAAGCCGGATCGCTGCGGGTGTGCCAGGATTCCTGCGTCCACTCGGTGCCGGGGACGTACGCCACGAAGTTGATCAGGGAGCCGTCCCGGACGGGGTAGGCGACCAGGTGGCGGTTCGGGCCGAGGAAGAACGTCAGGTCGAGCGTGTCGCCGCCGGGGATCCGATCCGTCGGCACCAGGCCCCGGTAGCAGGTCATCCGGGAGAACACCGGGGCCGTGTCGTCGTCGCGGACCGCCGAGTTCACGCCGTCGGCGCCGATCACCACGTCGGCGTCGATGGTCCTGCCGTTGCTGAACGTCATCCGTACCGCATCGGGGGTCTCCTCGACCGTGGTGCAGTGGTGGTTCAGTTGCGGGGTGCCGTCGAAGGCCGCCAGCAGGACGTGGTGGAAGTCGGCCCGGTGGATGCCGAGGAACGGGCCGCCGAAACGCTCCTCGTACCAGTCGCCCATCGGATGCTGACAGAAGATCTCACCGGTGCGCCAGTGGTGGAACTCGATGCGCCGCAGGTTCGCCGAGACTGATCGGATCCGGTCGCCGAGGCCCAGGGAGGCCAGGATGCGGAAGCCGTTCGCGCCGAGCGAGACCCCGGCGCC
The DNA here is from genome assembly GCF_016862075.1 of Actinoplanes couchii. Taxonomy (GTDB): domain Bacteria; phylum Actinomycetota; class Actinomycetes; order Mycobacteriales; family Micromonosporaceae; genus Actinoplanes; species Actinoplanes couchii. Next base: position 103,001 of record NZ_BOMG01000076.1, read on the forward strand.
GATCTCGGCCAGGGTGGTGGCGCGTTCGTAGACCTGAACCGGAACGTTCCCGGCCCGGAGGGCGATGGCGGCGGTGAGCCCGCCGATTCCCGAACCGATGACGGCTGCGCGCACGGGCTGCTCCACTCGGTGATCGTCATCGATACCTAACCACACGGCGGCCGTGCCCGGCGGTCCCCGAGGGCGGTATGCTCATAAAACTGTGCAAAACGGGCCGATAAGACTGCTGGGGACCGGGCCGCGCGCCGCGGCCCGGCAGGCCGGTGTGCTGCTCACCGTGGCGGGGCTGCTGGCGCTGCTCGGGATCCTGAACGATCCCGGACACTCCGACCGGCTGCTGCTCGTCGCCCTCTGCGACGCGGCGCTGGCCCTGATCACGCTGCTGGTGCCGTGGGAGCGGCTGCACCCGAACTCGCCCGCCGTCGCCGGGATCGGGGCGTTCGGCGTGCTCGGGCTCTCCACCTGGTCGTTCGGTGGGATCGCGACGGGCACCGGGCCGTTCCTGGTGCTGCTGTACGCCTGGGCGGCCCTGCACTTCCCGCGCTGGATCCTGGGCGCCTACGCGGTGCCGGCCACCGTCGCCTACCTGGTGCCGCTGATCATCACCGGTCAGTCGCCGATCGTGCTCGGCAGCGCCTTCATCCTGCTGCCGGCCGCCCTGGCGATCGCCTTCCTGATCGAGGCGCACGCCCGCCACCTGCGCGACGACCGGCGGCGGCTGGCCCGGATCGAGCAGTGGCGGACCGCGATGATCAACACCTTGGCCCATGACGTACGGGCGCCGCTGAGCACCGTCCGCGTCGTCCTCGAGGAGTTACGGGAGACCGCGACCGGTCAGCAGGCGCGGATGCTCGACGCCGGGTTGCGTCAGACGGCGCGGATCGCCCGGCTCGCCGACGGGCTGCTCGACGTGCACCGCATCGACAGTTCCGGCGAGCTCAAGCTGGACCGCGCCCACCATCCGGCGCACGCCCTGGTCAAGGACGCGCTGTCGTACGTGCGGGACGACGCCGACGTACGCGCGGAAGTGGACCTTGATCTGAGGATTTTCGTCGACAAGCAGCGTTTCGAGCAGATCCTGTTGAATCTGATCACCAACGCCCTGCGGTACGGGAAAGCCCCGGTGATCGTGCGTGTGGTCCGGGACGGGGCGTTCGACCGGCTCGAGGTCCGCGACCACGGCCCCGGCATCCCGGAGACGTTGCGCCCCCGCCTGTTCGGCCAGTTCGCCGCCGAAGGTGCGCAGGGTGTGGGGCTCGGCCTGTGGATCGTGCGCCAGTTCGCCGCCGCCCACGGTGGTCAGGCCTCCGCCGAGGCCCGCGACCCGGGTGTGGCGATGGTCGTCACGTTTCCCGTGGTGTGATCGGGCGGTCCCAGCCGGCCGGAAGATCGAGGGGCAGTGGACCCCACGACGGGTCCGGGACGAAGTCGCACCACGTGCCGTCGAACGGGAACACCCCCGCCTCCACCAGCGCCACCACGTCCTGACCGGCCCGCCGGACCCGTTTCTCGTCGTCGACCCAGTACGACTCGGGCATCGTCAGCCGGGTCACGAAGTCGTCCTCGTCCTTCCAGCGCCACGACCGGTCCGGCTCGATCACCACGTCCAGATCCCAGTCGACCGTGTCGATCCCGGCCAGCTCGTCGTCCTGCCAGACGATCGACGGCGCCTCCAGATTGCCGTACCAGCGATAGAAATGTCCTTCCGGGGTGAAGAACCAACGGATCGCGAAGTCCTGCTCCCGGGACTGCAGGCTGAGCATGCCGTGACCGATCGTGTACGGCGCAGGCACCCGCCGGGCCGACGACCACTCCGGCAGCGGCGTCGCGGCCAGCCCGCGCCCGTCCGGCATGTCGAAATGCCAGCCCCGCGTGCCGGCCGGAACCCACAACAGCACCGCGTCGCCCCGGTCCTCGACCACCCGCAGCGGGCAGACCAGCCCCAGCCGATCCCGTTGGACGTGCCGGAGATGGACGATCTGACCTGTGCTGAACGGCATCCGGTCAGATTATCGGCACGACCGGGGTTCGACGGCGTCTGACGAACGTCTTACGCTGGGGGAGTGGGTTATGAATGGCTGACGGAGGCGCTGGCGCGGCTGCGCGACATCGAGTCGCAGGAGGTCACCCAGGTGCTCTCGGCGGAGCGGCGACTGCCGCTGGCCGCGGAGAGCGCCGGAGTGCACTTCCTGACGATCAGTGGTCGCACCGGGACCGGGCGTCCGCTCGTCGTGGCTGTTCGGCTTCTCGGCGGGCACCGGCAGCAGATCATCGGTGCCCGTGAGATGACCCCGGAGGAACTGGTGCGGTTCAAGACCTGGGAGGCGGACGCGTCATGAGTTCTCACTATTCGGACGACCAGATCTCGGCGGCGTCGGCGGCGTTCGCCGCCGGGGACGTCATCTATCACGAGGCGGTCGCCATGCAGGCCCCGCCGGCGCCGGAGGCCGAGCCGATGGTGCCGCTCGGCATCCGGGTGCCGCCGATGCTCGCCCAGCGGATCCGGGCCGCCGCCGATCAGGCCGGTGTGCCCTACTCCCAGCTCGTCCGGGAGTGGATCGAGCTGGGGCTGACCGAGATGGCCGGTGACCTGACCGTGTCGGTGGCGGTGCTGCGGCGGGCGATAGCGCACGCGGCTCAGACCGGTCACGCCGCCTGACTCTTCCTACGTCGAGAGCTCCTACTTCAAGCGTTCCAGTACGACCTTCGCGACTGCCTTCGCGTCGGTCAGATTGCCGGACTCGGGGTCGGCTCCGCGGGAGTAGACGTCGAGCTGGGTCGTGCCCTGCAGCACGTAGAGGTGCCCGGTCGCCCAGAAGGCGTCCTCACCGATGCCGTCGACCCGCTCCGCGTCGGCGGTCCGCACCTGGAAGTCCGCCGGGGTGGACTCGGCCAGGAAGATCGCCAGCTGGCCGCCGGACTGCTGCCACTGGCAGAAACGGGCGCCCTCCGCGCCGCCGTCCTCGTCGATCTGGGTCACCTCGCGGGAGGTCAGTCCGGTGACCTCGGCCTTGGTCAGCAGGGTGCACGGGTCGGGGATGTCGGTTCCGGTCGTCCCGCCGGTGGTCTCCGCGGGCGACGTCGCCGGGGTCGGGGACGCGCCGGCCAGGTCCGGGGCGCTTCCGGCGGCGGCGTCGCCGAGAGCCCCGCATCCGCTGGTCAGAGCGACGGCGACGACGGCGGTCAGGGCGGCGAGGCGGTGCTTCATCAGGTTTCTCCTCCGGCGGAAGCGGCTGTGAGTCGGGCGGAAGCAGCTGTGGGTCTGGCGGAAGCGGCTGTGGGTCAGAGGATGCGGCCCGCCGCCAAAGAAACCCCAAAGGCGTCCGTCTTCAGTCGCCGAGCAGCGAGTCAACCGCCTCTGCCAGGGACAACTCGGCGGCCTCGCGGTAGACACGGGCCACTCCGGTGGCACCCAGCACCGATCGTGACGTCGCCTCGGCGGCCTCCTTGTCGGCGATCTCGTCGGGCGTGAAACTCGGCGCACCCAGCGCGGACCGCTCACGCTCGGCGACCGCCAGCAGCCGGAGCCCGCCCGCCGCGTCGCCGGCCAGCACGTCCAGCTGCGCCAGCCCCTCGACGGCGTCGAGCTGCCCCTCGGTCAGACCCAGCTCGGTGTAGATCGCCAGCGCCGCCCGCATCGCCGTCCGTGACTCCGCCGGGAACCCGCGGCGACGGTCCGTGGTCGACAGGTTCGACAGGGCGGCCGCCTCACCACGCCGGTCGCCGAGCGCGCGGAACCCGTCCAGCGCCCGCCGGAACAGTGGCTCCGCCTCATCCAGGCGATTCATGCAGCGCAGTGTCCCGGCGGTGTTGTTGGACGCGGCGGCGATCATCCGCGCGTCGGACGCCTCCTCGGCCGCCCGGATCGCCGCGTGACCGAACTCCAGTGACGCCGGGTAGTCCTCCTGAGCCTGCGCGGTGATCAACAGGTTGTTCAGGGCGGCGAGGACACCGGGCCGCTCGTCCAGCGCGCGGAAGACCGTCAGGGACTCCTCGCCGGCGCGGCGGGCCTCGGCGAGGTCACCCGAATTGCGGGCCAGCGCCGCTGCCGCCCGTAACGCCTTGCCGCGCAGCAGCGTCGGTTCCGCGCCGGCCCGGAGCGCCCGGTCCAGCCACCCACGGCCCTCGATCATCCGGCCGGCGACCCACCAGTACCACCACATTCCGGTCGCCAGCGACAGCCCCCGGGCCGGATCGCCGTGCCGCAACGACCAGTCGATCGCCGCCACGATGGTGTCGTGATCAGCGGCGATGCCGGTCAGCCAGGTCTGGTGCGCGGGGCCGTCCATCGGTGGCGGCACCGCGAGGCGACGATCCAGAAGATCAACCAGCCTGCGGTACGCCAGGGCCCGCTCGTCGTCGTCCAGGCGCTCGCGGGCGTACGCGCGGATCGTCTCGATCAGCCGATAGCGGCCGTCCCGCCATTCGACCATCGACCGGTCCACCAGCTGGGACAGCGGGTCGAGCGGATCATCGTGGTAGACGGCCTCAGCGGCCGGGAGGTCAAAACCGCCGGCGAACACACCCAGCATCCGCAGCAGCCTCTGCTGGGGCAGATCGAGCAGGTCGTACCCCCAGTCGATCGCCGCCCGCATCGTCCGATGCCGATGCGCCGGGCCGATCCGGGAGCCGGTCAGCAGATCCAGCCGCCGGTCCAGCCGGGACATGATCTCGCTCAGCGGCAGCGCCCGCAGCCGCGCCGCGGCCAGCTCGATCGCCAGCGGCAGCCCGTCCAGACGGCGGCACAACTCGGCGGCCACCACCTGCTCCGCGGGCCCGAGACCGGCGCCACCACGGGCCGCCGCGACCCGGTCGGACAGCAGCCGGACCGCGTCGGAACCGCTCCCCGGGGACGTCGTCATCCCACCGAGTGGGACGACCACCTCGCCGGGCAGGCCGAGCGGCTCCCGGCTGGTCGCCACCACCCGGATGTTGCGGCCGGTGAGCGCGTGCGCCAGCGCGGCGGCCCGCTCGATCAGATGCTCGCAGTTGTCCAGAACGATCAGGACACGCCCGGTCAGCTGGGCGAAAACGGTCTCGGTGATCGGCCGTTTCGGCTCCTCGCGGATGTCGGCGGCCGCCGCCAGCCGAGACTCCAGGGGGCCGTCCCGGTGCTCGGCCAACTCGACCACATGGATCGCGTCGTAGTCGGCGGCGATCTCCCGGATCAGCTCCATGGTGATCCGGGTCTTGCCCGCGCCGCCCGGGCCCACCACGGTGAGCAGCAGGTTCGTTCCTAGCAGGGTGCTCAGGTGGTCCAGTTCGGTGCGGCGGCCGATGAACCGGCCCCGCTGGGCCGCCACGGTGCGGATCTGCGGATCCAAGGCCGGATCCTGTCGGCGGATGGCTGCGGCGAGCGCCTCCGACTCACCGCCCGGCCGGGCGTCCAGGTCTTTCAAAGCTGCGGCCGTACGATCGAAAACGGCCAGCGCCTCGCCCGAGCGGCCGGTCCGGTGCAGGGTCAGCATCAGGGCCCGGGTCAGCGCCTCGTTCGTCGGCTCCTCGGCCAGCCAACCTGCCAGCTCGGCGGTGTCGCTGTGGTGCTGCGCCGCCTTCAGCCGGGCACTCCACCGCAGCTCCTTCAGCCGGGCCCGGTCGGCGGCGACCATCGTCCCGGGCGGCACACCGTCGTAGGGATCGCCCCGCCACGTCTCGAGCCGGCCGTCCGCCTCGAACTCGGCCGCGTCGAACTCCGCACCCGTCAGATCCAGCCGATAGCCGCCCGGTGTCGTCCGAAGGCGATCACCGACGACCTTGCGCAGCGCGGACACGTGCATCTGCAGCGTGGCGGCCGCCGTCGACGGGGCGCCGTCCGGCCACACTTCGCTGAGCAGCCGTTCCACCGTGACCGGCCGGCCGCGGGCGGCGAGGAGCACGGCCAGCAGAGCCCGCGGTTTCGGCGGCAGCGCCACCTCGCCGGCGTCGGCGCACACCCGGACCGGCCCCAGCACCTCGAACCGCAGCACCCCCCGATGCTAGGCCCGTTCTGAATGCGGCCGGGGCTGCGGTGTAGCCGAATCTCCTCACAGGTCTAGATCGTGACCTGGTAGATCTCCGTCCGCGCGACGGCCGCGTCCCGCTGATCCGCGAGGGCGAGACGGCGTTTGTCGGCCATGTATCCGTCGTATCCGGTCTGCCCGTCGAATTCGATCATCTGGATCTCGGCCGGGGAGCCCTCGGCGGCGCCGGGGAGGGTGCGGGCGCGCTGCAGAAGCCGCCCGTCGTGCTCGGCGAGAAGCGCGAGGACGGCGTCTTCGTAGTCGGCGAGAGCTTCCTCCTGTCGATCCCGAGCCCACAACAACACACAGAGTTGAATAGCCACCCGCCATTCATACCGGCAACTCCACCGCGGGCGAGACGCGAGGTGGATACACCGCGTTGCTGCGAAAGAGGGAGCCGATGGCGGGCGGTGGGTGGCGGGCGGCGGGCGGCGGGTGGCGCGGGCTTGCGTGCGGGAGGTGAGGGCGGCGGGCGGCGGGAGGTGCGGGCTTGCGTGCGGGAGGTGAGGGCGGCGGGCGGCGGGAGGTGCGGGCTTGCGTGCGGGCGAGGCGGGCGAAGTGGGTGGGAACGGGCGAACGGGGCCTTTGCCGGGCGTACCGGCAAGCGGGGGTTCGGGTTCCGGTTTTTGTCGGACCCTGGCTATAGCGTGCGTGGCACCTCGGCGGCTGTGGTCGCCGGCAGGGTCGTATCGGCGTGGGCGGATGAGGGCTGGGCATGGGGCGGGTTGCGGACGAGGAGACGCTGGTGGTTCCGGCGGCGTGGGTGCGGGAGCGGACGCCTCGGCGGGGGAGTGCGCGGGTCACGGCGTTCGTGCCCGATCCGGAGGCCCGGACCCTGACGCGGCGGATCCTTCCCGATCAGCGCTCCGGTGGCATCAAGGGCATGCTGGAGTCGATCACCACCCCGGAGGATGTGCGGGTGGCGGCGCTGGCCTGGCGGACCGGGCAGCGGGACGCGCCGCCGCTGGGCGCGGCCGCGATCGCCGTGCTCAAGGCGAGCGGTGGCATGGGGCACCACGAGGACATGGTGAAGTTCGCCGACCTGTGGATCAGCGAGCGCGGGCTGACGTTCGCGGCGGTCGCGGCGGTGGAGATGCTGTCGCTGGTGGTGGCCGACGACACCGCGCCACCCCACCAGGTGTACTGGAGTGCCGCCAACCGTGGGGTCCGCCGGCTGCGTGCCGGTGAGTCCGGCCTGGTCGGTGCGCCGGACAGCCCGTTCCTGATCCTGCTGCGGGTTCGCCGGGCTCTCGCGGCCGCCTCCGATGACGAGTTCGAGCAGGTGGTGGCCGCACTGGAGCCGTTCCGGGCGGGGCTGCCGGGCACCCGGGTGGCCTGTTCGGTGCTGGTGCCGCGGGCCGACTGGGTGGAGGCGGACGTGGCCGCCGCGGTGGCCGACGCCGACGCGTGGCGGGCGAACCTGCTGATCCACGCCGCCGGCACGGCCGAGCAGGCCGAGCGGCTGGCCGAGCACACCGACCACTGGAACCTGCTGCGCCGCCCCGGCTCGGTCTACACGCTTGTCGACGGCCTGGGCGCGGGGGCCGCCCCGGCGCTGCTGCGCTGGTACGACCGGGACGTCAGCCCCTTCCTCGGGGTGGCCAGTGAGCGCTGGCTGCTGTCGGTGCTGGCCACCCTGCCCGGCGACGACGTGATGCGCAGTCTGGTCGAGCGGATCGGCGCCCGCAACGTGAAACCGGCGCTGCTGGAGGCGATCGGCCGCTACCCGGCCCGGGCGATGCGGATCCTCGCCGAAGAGAGCCACTCCCCGGCCGTCGCCGAGCTGCTGCGCGCCCACGTGCTGGGGCATCCGGACCTGATCGAGCAGGTCCGGCCCGCCCTGAGCCCGGCGGCCGCGGCCCGGATCGACGCGATCACCGGCGCGGCCGGTGCGGTGGTGACGGCGCCCGCCGAGGCGCTGCCGGGAGTGCTCGCGGACCCGCCGTGGCTGCGCCGGGTCAAGGCCGCCAAACCACCGGTGATCACCGGGCTGGTCTGCGCCGACGAGCCGTCGGTGAGCTGGCGGCCCGGCGAGCGGGAGGAGTGGGAGAGCACGAGGCTGTGGCGGGCCGACCGGGGCCGGCACGACAGCTGGGCGACGATCTCGCAGCGTGTCCTGCAGGGCAAGGAACGCTGGAACGAGCTGGAGATGTTCTTCACCGAGGGGCCGGAGGAGACGGTCCGCCGGGTCCTGCCGCTGTGGAAGAAACCCCAGTACCTGTGGAGCGCCACGCCCTGGCTGCGGCTGACGGCGGCCCGGTTCGGCGCCGAGGCGACGCCGGTGCTGTTGACCGCGGCACAGACCAGCCCGACCGAGTACGGGCCGTTGCTGGCGTCGTTCTCGTCACCCGCGGTGGCCATCCAGATGGCCGACTGGCTGGTCCGGCTCAAATCGGCGCGCCGGGTCGCCCTGGCCTGGCTGCTCCGGCACCCGGCGGAGGCTTCGCGCGCCCTGATCCCGGCGGCGCTGGGCAAGGCGGGCACCGAGCGCCGGCAGGCCGAGCGGACGCTGCTGACCCTGCAGTCGCACGGCCACGCCGGGCCGATCCGGGACGCCGCCGCCGGTTACGGCCCCGAGGCCGCCGCCGCGGTGGAGACGCTGCTGGCCACCGATCCGCTGCAGGTGCTGCCCGCGCGGATGCCTGTGGTGCCGGCCTGGGCGGCGCCCGCGCTGCTGCCGCCGGTGCGGCTGCGGGACGGTTCCGGGGCGTTGCCGATCGAGGCGGCCGGCCACCTGGTGACGGTGCTGACGCTCAGCAAGCCCGGTGAGCCGTACGCCGGTTTGGAAATGGTCCGGGCCGCGGTGGAACCGGCCGATCTCGCCGGGTTCGGGTGGGAGCTGTTCCGGATGTGGCAGGCGGCCGGCGCCGTCGCCAAGGAGAACTGGGTGCTCGACGCCCTCGGGCTGATCGGCGACGACGAGACGGTCCGGCGGCTCGCCCCGCAGATCCTGACCTGGCCCGGTGAGGGCGGCCACGCCAAGGCCGTCACCGGGGTGAACGTGCTCGCCGCGATCGGCACCGACGTGGCCCTCATACACCTGCACCGGATCTCGCAGCGGGCCAAGTTCAAGGGGCTGAAGACGGCCGCGGTGGCCAAGATGGACGAGGTCGCCGACGGGCTCGGGCTCAGCAGCGAGCAGCTCGCCGACCGGCTGGTGCCCGACTTCGGGCTGGACGCCGACGGCAGTCTGCTGCTGGACTACGGTCCGCGGCGGTTCGTGGTCGGGTTCGACGAGCAGTTGCGGCCGTTCGTGGCCGAGGAGGGCGGGAAGCGGCTCAAGACGCTGCCCAAGCCCGGGGTACGGGACGACGCGGAGTTGGCTCCCGCCGCCTATCAGCGGTTCGCGGCGCTGAAGAAGGACGTGCGCACGGTCGCCGCCGATCAGGTTTGCCGGCTGGAGCAGGCGATGGTCGACGGGCGCCGGTGGAGCGGGGCCGAGTTCCGGCAGCTGTTCGCCGGGCATCCGCTGCTCTGGCACATCGTCCGCCGTCTGGTGTGGGCCCGGTTCGACGCCGACGGGACGGTCACCGGGACGCTGCGGATCGCCGAGGACCGTACCCTCGCCACCGTCGACGACGAACCGGCCGAGCTGGGTGACGACGAGATCGTCGGGATCGCCCATCCGCTGCGGCTGGGCGAGGCGACGGTCGCGAGCTGGTCCGAGGTGTTCGCCGACTACGAGATCCTGCAGCCGTTCCCGCAGCTCGGCCGCCCGGTCTTCCGGCTGCCGGCGGCGGAGACGGCGGGCGCCCGGCTGCTGCGGTTCGAGGGGCTCAGCGTTCCGGCGACCAAACTGCTGGGGCTGGAACGACGCGGCTGGAAACGGGAGACGCCGGAGGACGGCGGCATCCAGTCCCGGATCGAGAAGACCCTGGCCCGGGACCGGATCATGATGGTCCAGCTGAACCCGGGGATCGCGGTCGGTGACGTCACCTACTTCGAGGACCAGAAGCTGGAATCGGTGTTCCTGCACGACGGGACCGGCGACTGGTGGCGGGGCGGGAGCGAGACCCCGCTGAACACTGTGGACGAGGTGGCCATCTCCGAGATCATCCGAGACCTCACCGAGGTGACCACCTGATCCCCGCTCGTCGTGCGTCCCCGCTCGTCGTGCGTCCCCGCTCGTCGTGCGTCCCCGCTCGTCGTGCGTCCTCGCTTGCCGGGCCGATCCGGGCTCGGTTGCCGGGCCGTGCCGGCCCGGGCTCAGCCGGCCGGCCCGAGCCGGCAGGTGGGCGGGACCGGCTCAGTCGCCGTGTCGGGCCGGTGGGCGGGACGGGGCCGGGAGGAGGCGCAGGCGGGCGCGGAGCAGCTCGGCGGAGAGGTGGTAGTCGGGGTTGTCGTCCTCGGTGGGGCCGGCCGGGTCGTCGGCTTCCCGGTCGTGGTCGGCGCGGGCGTTCAGCGCCCGCTCCACCTCCCAGCGGAACGTCTCCGGGTCCGGGGACGAGCGGGTGATCACCAGGTCGCTGACGCCCTCGGCGCTCTGGATCATGTCGGTCACCTGGTCCAGGACCGTGCCGGGGAAGAGCAGGATCTCGGCCGCCGAGTGGCAGTCGCCGTGCACCACGTTGACCGAGAAACCGTGTGAGCGGCCCGCCCGGGTGAACGTGACCACCAGCACCGACAGGTTGTCCCGGTGGTCGGCGAACCGCAGGAACACCTCGGGCTCGACGGGCTCGCCCAGCTCGGCGACCCACCCCGGGGACGGCACCCCGGTGCCGGACAGACGGCGGGCGGCGTCGGCGGCGGCCGTCCCGTCCTCCAGCGCGGCGACCGCGTGCAGGACCGCGAGCGCCTCCCGGGAGCCGATCTCCTCCAGCGCGGGGACGATGCCGCCGGCCAGGGCCTCGGCGAACCCCTCGCCGGCCTGGTTGCCGAGAGCGAGCAGGTTGGCCGCGAACAGCTCGGCCTCGAGGGGGTCCGCACAGCCGAGCAGGTGAGCGCCGCCGTCGATCAGGTCGTCGATCAGCTCGGCGGGGTCCAGTTCGGCGCCGGAGCAGCCGGGGCAGTCGCACGCTTCGGGAGCGGGCGCCACGACCCGCAACACCTGCTGCCCACCGGATCGGCGGGACGGAGACTTTCTACGGCCGCGGCCTACGGGATTCACCCGGAACATCTTTCTCCACGCCCGTAACCGGCGGCAAAGCGGTGCCCCGATCGGGCGTCGCCCCAGCCGTCGGCGCTGCCGGTGCGGCGTCCTTCGGGTGGCGTGTGACCGCTTCCCTCGGGCCGCGTGTGACCGCTTCGTTCCGGTCGCGTGCCGGCGCCTTCTTCCGGTCGCGGGCCGGCGCTTGTGGCGTCGTGCTCTCGCGGCCGGGCGCCGGCTTCGTGGGCCGTGAGAAGAACGCCAGCACCACGAAGGCGACCGCCACCAGCAGGCCGCCGGCCAGGTAGTCGCCGCGGATGCCGCCGTGCGGGAGCAGCGCGCCGCCGAGGGCCGCGCCACCGGCGATGCCCAGGTTGAACGCCGACGACAGCATCGCCGACGCCATGTCGGTGGCGCCCGGCGCGATCACCAGGACCCGGCTCTGGAACGCGGACGGCACCTGCGGCAGGGCGAAACCCCACAGGGCCACCAGCACGATCACCGCGGCCTGATGGTGCGCGGCCAGCCAGAGGCCCAGCGAGATCACCGCGAGGAGACCCACCGGCAGCAGTACGGACGTGCGGGGCGCCCGATCCGAGAGGTACCCGGCGACTGCGACGCCACCGAGACCGGCCACCCCGTACAACATGAGGAGGAAACCCACCGACCCGGTGGCGAATCCGGCGACCTCGGTCAGGAACGGGGTGAGGTAGGTGTATGCGGTGAACACTCCGGTGATCGTCAGCGCGACGACCACCATCAGCAGACGGAAGGCGCGCGGGTCGGGTTCGGAGCCGACGGCGGCGTGCCCGTCCCCCGGTGAGCTGGTCGGCAGCAGCAGCGCCACCCCGGCGGTCGCGAGCAGGGCCAGCCCGGCCACGGCGAGGAAGGCGATCCGCCATCCGGCCTGCTGCCCGAGCCAGGTGGCGGCGGGCACCCCGAGCACCGGGGCGAGCGACGATCCGCCGAAGACCGCGGCGACGGCCCGGCCCCGCATCCGGGGTGCGAAAAGGGCCGCGGCGGCGGGTGCGGCCACCGCCCAGAAGACCGACTGGGACAGCGCGGTCACCACCCGCCCGGCGAGCAGCACCGGATATCCGCCGGTGACGACGGTGCCCGCGGTGGACACCACGAAGATCAGGAGCAGGCCGGTGATCAGATGACGGCGGGGGACACCGCGGAGCAGGCGGGTCAGCGGCAGCGAAAAGATCGCGACGGTCAGGCCGTAACCGGTGACCAGCATCCCCACCGCGGACAGCGACACCCCGAGATCGGCGGCGATGACCGGGAGCAGCCCGACCGGCAGGGTCTCCACGGTCAGGTAACTGAACGCCGCGAGCATCAGCGCCCCGAGGGCGGCGACACTGCGGGCGTCGGTGGGCGTACCGCGCATGGGTCTGATTCTTCGAACCGCCGGCCGCGACCGCAACCGATCAGTCACCCTCCTGACGGCGGACCATTTCCGAGATCCAGATCGGCGCGTACGGGGACGTGCAGCCCGGCGAGGTGGGGTAATCCTTCAGCACCGCCAGCCGTTCGCCGATGTCCAGGGCGCGTTTGCGGTGCTCCGCGTGCGAGATGCCGATCTGGGCGAGGCAGTGGTTCATCGCCCACTGAAGATCCTTCGGGGCGTCCTTCATCTCCGCCTCGATGGTGTCGAGCAGTTTGTCCAGGTCGAGCCCTTCCGGCTTCTTGGCGATCCGGTCGACGGTGAGCCCCCAACCGGCCGAGTGCGACTCGGCCATCCACGCGACGCGCAGTTCCTCGGCGTGCGGGCTCTTCTTCACCACGTAGTTGACCAGCCAGTCACGCACCTTCGGCGACTGCGGCTCGTGCAGCATGCGGTCCAGATCGTCGCTGGTGAACGCCTTGGGACGGCAGATCAGCAGGGCCACCAGTCGCGCCGCGGAGTCGCCTGTCCGCCATAGGCGTACCGCAAGCTCCTGATCGGTCTTGATCTTTTTGGCGATCGCCCGCAGCGCTCCCAGGTTGACCGCGTGGTCGTCGCCGTGCCGCTGGTTGATCGCGAGCGCCTTCGGGTCGGCGAGCGCCGCCAGTTCCGTCATCACGTCGGTCACCGCAGTGTCTGTCACGGTCTTTTTATACTGCGGCAGGATGACGTCCGGGCCCCCGATGGGCGGCATGCTTGTCGATGTGGTCAAACAGAGCGTGTTGCTGAGTGTCCCCGACAGCGATCTGCGGGAGTCGGTGGCTGTGCGGCTCACCGCCGCCGGTTACCAGGTCACGCCGGTCGCGACGGGCGCTGACGCGATGGTGGAGCTGCGGGCCCGGCACTACGACCTGATCGTGGTGGACGTGGAGATTCCGGACATCTACGACCTGGCCCGGCAGCGGCCGGTGCTCGCCGACCGGCCACCGGTCATCTGCATGACCACCTGCGAGGCGCTGGACACGCTGGTGCCGGAGCTGGGCCACGACGTCGAGGACTACGTGACGAAACCCTGCCGGATCCCCGAGCTGCTGGCCCGGGTGCGGGTGCAGCTGCGGCAGCCGGTCCTGGAGTACCGGGATCTGACCCTGGACGAGGTGGTCTTCCAGGCGTGGCGCGGGGAGCGGCAGCTCGACGTGACCCCGGCGGAGTACCGGATGCTGCGCCATCTCCTGGTCAACGCCGGGCGGGTGCTCTCCAAGGAGCAGCTGTCGCGCAGCGTGTGGGGCGAGTCGCGGGGTGACAACGCGATCGAGCGGCTGATGTCGCGGCTGCGGCAGAAGGTGGACGCGGCCGGTCCGGCGCTGATCCACACCAAGCGCGGCTTCGGGTACCACCTGGGCTAGGACCTCGCTCTCACGAGGCCGTGGTGACTTGGGTCACGTCAGGGTTCTGTCAGGTTCGTGTCCGGCTCACGTCAGGCCACGTTGGTTGCATAGCGGGCATGTCTGACACGCCCTATTATCCGATGACCCGCCAGGCTACCTGCCCGTTCGCGCCGGCCGCCGCGATCCGTGACGCGGAACCCGTCAGCAAGGTGCGGATCTGGGACGGCAGCACACCCTGGCTCGTCACCCGGCACGCCGACCAGCGGGACCTGCTCAACGATCCGCGGCTCAGCATCGACGAGAAGAAGCCCGGCTACCCGCACATGACCAAGGCGCGGGCCGCGATCGCCCCGCACATCCCCGAACTGATCACCAACACCGACCCGCCCGAACACACCCGTCTGCGCCGTACGGTCAACGCGCCCTTCATGGTCAAACGGGTCGAAGCGCTGCGCCCGCAGATCCAGCGCGTCATCGACGGCCTGATCGACGACATGCTCGCCGGACCCCACCCGGTCGACCTGGTGCAGGCCATCGGCTTGCCGGTGCCGACCCTGGTGATCACCGAGATCCTCGGCGTGCCCTACGCCGACCACGCCTTCTTCCAGGCCGCCAGCCGCCGCGCCATCAGCCACGACACCGACCCCGACGACGACGCGCCGTCCGGTCAGGCCCTCGGTGAATACCTCGGTGAGCTGCTCACCCAGAAGATCGCCGCGCCCGCCGACGACGTCCTGTCCGAGATGGGCGCGCGGGTCACCGCCGGTGAGATGACGTTCGCCGAAGCGGTCACCATGGGCAGCGCCATCCTCATCGCCGGGCACGAGACCAGCGCCTCGATGATCTCGCTCGGCACGCTCGCGCTGCTCCGCTCGCCCGAACAACTGGAACTGCTGCGCACCCGCAGCGACGACCCGAAGTTCGTGGCCAACGCCGCCGAGGAACTGCTCCGCTACCTGACGATCGTGCACAGCGGCATCCGGCGCATCGCCGTCGAGGACATCGAGCTGCACGACACGGTGATCAGAGCGGGCGACGGCGTGATCTTCGAACTGGCCGGCGCCAACTACGACCCGGCCGCGTTCCCCGACCCCGAACGCCTAGACCTGACCCGGCCGGCGCGGTCACACCACGCTTTCGGGTACGGCGCCCACCAGTGCCTGGGCCAGTCGCTGGCCCGCGTCGAACTCCAGGTCGTTTACTCGACCCTTTACCGCAGAATCCCCACTCTGGCCCTGGCAGTGCCGTTCGAGGAGGTCGAGTTCGCGATGGAGGGAGTGGCTTACGGCCTCAAGTCCCTCCCCGTCACCTGGTGACCCCACCCGTTCCCGCTCGTCCCGCCGTCCCGCTCGTCCCGCCGTTCCCGCCGCGTCGGCCGCGCCTTTTGTTCACCGCTGTGCCGTGCACGCCGCAGCCCTGAAACCTCACCCCTCAGCCCGTCACCCGGTGTAAGGAGAAACCGATGAAGGTGGAATTCGACGAGCCCAAATGCGTGGCGGCAGGCCAGTGCGCAATGGTGGCCCCCGACGTCTTCGACCAGCGAGACGACGACGGCGTGGCGATCCTCCTGGACCCCACCCCACCCGAAGACCAACACGATTCGGTACGCGAGGCAGCAGCCGTCTGCCCCGCCGCCGCGATCCGTCTGACCACCCCATGACCGCCCCCGCTCCCGACCCGGCCGCCCGTCCCGCGACCGCATCCACCTCCGGGTCTGCCGACCGGTCCCCGGCCGTATCCATCTCCGGGTCTGCCGACCGGTCCCCGGCCGTATCCATCGCCGAGCCGGTTGTCGACCCGGCGACCGCCTCCGGCCTCGGGGCTGGCGTCCGCGCTTCGGCCGTCGGTGCTCCCGATGCTGCGCCGGCGGGCCGGGCCACCGGTGTCGAGGCGCCGATCGGGCGGGTCGTCATCGTGGGGGCGTCGGCGGCCGGGCTCGCCGCCGCGGAGACGCTGCGCCGGGAAGGTTTCGCCGGGACGATCACTCTGCTCGGCGACGAGGCGTCTGCTCCCTATGACCGGCCTCCTCTGTCCAAACAGCTCCTCTCCTCCGTGTGGGACGCCGACCGTCTGCTCCTGCGCACCACGGAACAGTTCGCCGGTCTCGACCTGGACCTGCATCTGTCCACCCGGGCCACCGGGCTGGACCCGGTCAACCGGGTGGTGCGAACCGCCACCGGCCGGACGTTCGGTTTCGACGCGCTGATGATCACCACCGGCGTACGTCCCCGGACACTCCCCGGCCGGCCCGCCCACGTGCTGCGGACCATGGAAGACGCCCTGCGCCTGCGGGAACGCCTCACCCCCGGATGTCGCCTGGTCGTGGTCGGCGCCGGTTTCCTCGGCGCGGAGGCGGCCTCCGTCGCACGGGGCCTCGGCTGCGAGGTGACCCTGCTCGAACCCGCCCCCGTCCCGCTGGCCCACGCCGTCGGCCTACCGGTCGGCCGGATCCTGTCCGAGGCACACCGGGACCACGGCGTCACACTGCGCACCGGCGTCTCGGTGGCCGAGGCGGTGGCCGAGGGCGTGGCACTGTCCGACGGCACCGTGATCGAAGCCGACGAGGTACTGGTCGCGATCGGTTCCCACCCCAACACCGAATGGCTCGCCGGCAGCGGCCTGACGGTCACCGACGGCGTGGTCTGCGACGAGTACTGCGCCGCAGCCCCCGGTGTCTACGCGGCCGGGGACGTGGCCCGCTGGCACAACCCGCTGTTCGGCGTCTCCATGCGCATCGAACACCGCACGAACGCCGCCGAACAGGGCATGGCCGCAGCCCGCAACCTCCTGAACCCCGGCGAGGGCAAGCCGTTCACCCCGGTGCCGTACTTCTGGTCCGACCAGTACGACATGAAGATCCACGCCTACGGCTACCTCCGCGACCACGACCAGGTGGAGACCGTCGAGGGCTCCCTCCCGGACCGCCGTTTCCTGGCCGCCTACCGAAAGAACGACCGCCTGGTAGGAGCCCTGGCCGTAGGCATGCCACCCAAGGCCATCCGCCCATGGCGCCAGCACATAGCCACCGCCACAGCGTGGTCCACCGCCGTCGGTACCACCTCCACAACCTGGGCCACCGCCGTCGGCGCGACCACCACAACAACGGGGGCCACCGCCGTTAGCGCGACCTCCACAACGGGGGCCACCGCCGTTGGCGCGACCTCCACAACGGTGGCTACTGCGGTCGGCGCCACTTCCACAACGTCGGGCACCGCCGTCGGTGGTCCCACACCGAGCGGTGCAGCTGTCAAGGAGAAGTCATGACCACCTCCGACGTTGTCGTTGTCACCGGTGCCGGCGGGATGGGCACGGCCGTGGCCCGCCGCATCGGCAGCGGGCGCACCGTGATCCTCGCCGACGCGTTTCCGGAACACCTCGATCGGGCCGTCGCCGCCCTGCGGGCTGAGGGCTACGACGCTCACGGACAGGTCACCGACATCGCCGATCAGAAATCGGTGACCGCGCTGGCCGACCGGGCCGCCGCTGAGGGCCGTCTGTCCGCAGTGGTTCACACGGCCGGAGTCTCGGCCGCGACATCGACCGTTCGCAAGATCATGGAGGTGGACCTGGCCGGCACCGCCTACCTGATCGACGCCTTCGAACCCGTGGCCACCCGTGCGACGTCGGTGGTCTGCGTAGCGAGCATGGCCGGGCACTACGCCCAGCTCAGCCCCGATGTCGAACGTGCTCTGGCGATCACTCCTGCCGACGGACTCCTCTCTCTGGACGTGGTCGCCGACTTCGAGGGCGACCCGGTTTCCGCTTACATCCTGGCCAAACGCGCGAACCAGGTCCGGGTACAGGCGGCGGCACTGGCCTACAACCGCCGGGGCGCCCGGATCAACACGATCAGCCCGGGCGTCATCTCCACACCCATGGCCCGAGCCGAGCAGGAATCAGCCTCCGGCGACCACATGATGGCCATGCTCGACGCATGCGGCGCCGGCCGAACCGGAACCCCGGCCGAGATAGCCGAAGCCGCGGCATTCCTGACCGGCCCAGGTTCCCTCTACATAACAGGCACCGACCTCCTGATCGACGGCGGGCAGGCAGCTTGGCTGTACCACCATCGCCCGCAATAAAAATCGCAGAAAAGTGTGCGATAGAAGATTTGATTAAGCCGCCCGGATCATGCGTTCCCCTCCTTGCGTCGCTGTGGCCGCATTGTTTCACGCTCCCAAAAATATGAAATAGTCCGCAACGGAGTTCCTGAAAGAGCGGCTCAGATGCGCCGTTACGAACCACGTGCCAGCCCGGTGACCGTCATGCCGGGCTGGCACGTCCGGTGTCCGGCTCAGTCACTCGGCGCGGATCCCGCACGGACTCCGGAGGCGGATCCACCCTGGTCGGTCGAGGTGGATCCGCCTCGGACCGTCGAGGGTTTGGGATGGGCTGCTCGCGATGGTCGTGGGGCGGTGGGCAGCGGGGTGCACACCCTCGGCCGTGGAGGAGTTTCAGCTTTTCGGAGCGTGTCAGGCACCCGAGGCGGCCGAGTGTTGCCGGGTGGAGGGGTCTCTCCGGAGGGCCGAGTGTTGCCGGGTGGAGGGATCTCTACGGAAGGCTGAGTGTTGCCGGGTGGAGGGATCTCTCCGGAAGGCCGAGTGATGGCGGGAGGAGAGGTCTCTCCGGAGGGTGGGGTCCTGCCGGAAGGAGAGGTCCTTCCGAGAGGTGGAGTCTTGCCGGGAGGTGGGGCTTTGCTCGGGGTGCAGGGTTTCCGGCTGTCGCGTTCCTCCTGGATGCGTCTCAGGCGTTCGGCATGACGGCGTTTCAGCCCCCACGAGCGTCGAATCGCGTGATCGCGGCGGAATTCCTCACGGCTCGGTGAATGTTTCCGTGAGGCGGTCCAGTCGCGCACCGAGGAAATCTGGGATCTGCTGAATAGCTGTATCTGTCCTTGCATGGGAAAAGTATCTCTCGGAGATTCTGGTATCGCCCATGTGGTCGACAATGTCGATCATGCGGAGAAAATCACAGCGAATGGCACACAGGGTATGTCACAGATATCCGGGCCGGCCCTCCGGCTTTGGCTGGGGTGGGCGCGCCGGTAAGGGCTCCGCCGGCTCGGACGCACTTGATCAAAATCGGCGAGGGCGAGGGCGAGGGCGAGGGCGAGGGCGAGGGCGAGGGCGAGGGCGAGGGCGAGGGCGAGGGCGAGGGCGAGGGCGAGGG